>NZ_OX366338.1:0-1502844 GCF_947250665.1 Wolbachia endosymbiont (group A) of Volucella inflata
TGCGTCAGGCTGGCAGGTCTCTTCCTGAGTACCGCAAAGCAGTAGAAAATATGAATAATTTTATGGAGATATGCTACAACACAGATTTAGTGACAGAATTGACGTTACAGCCGGTGACAAGATTTGACATGGATGCGGCGATAATTTTTTCAGACATTTTAATAATAGCTGATGTTTTGGGTTGTGACGTGAATTTCGTACGCGGTGTAGGTCCAATAATAAAACCCGTGGAAAGTCCTAAGGAATTGAAGGGTCTACAAGAAATTGAAACTAAAACCTTACCAATTCTAAACGCTATAAAAAAAGTCAGAAGCCAATTACCAAAAGAAAAATCTCTCATAGGATTTGCTGGTGGACCATGGACAGTAGCCTCATACATCATAGAAGGTGGGAGCAGCAAAACTTTTTCCAAAGTATTAAATTTTTATCCTTCGTGTTTGAAGGAAATAATTGAACGAATAACGAAAGCAACGATTATTTATCTAATTAAACAGATAGAATTTGGAGCAGATGTTATTCAGCTATTTGACAGTAATGCTGGTGCGTTATCGGAACCATTGTTTAAAGAATATGTTATCGAACCAACAAAGAGAATTATCTTGGCAATAAAGGATAGATTTTCTGATTTTCCAATAATAGGTTTTCCAAGATCTGCTGGAAATCTTTATAAGGATTACTGCGAACAAACAGGTGTATCTGCAGTAAGTATAGATTATAATGTTCCAATAAAATGGGCGAAAGCGAATCTAAACACCCCTCTACAAGGAAACCTTGATCCTAATCTTTTAGCCTATAATAAAACGGAAGCAATCAAAGAAGCAAAACGTATAATAGATTGCTTTAGAGATTTACCCTTCATATTTAATCTCGGACATGGAGTACTCCCTGATACTCCAGTTGAAAATATTGCTGCGTTGGTAAACCTGGTAAAAAGCTACTAATACAATACACAAAATTCCTAGCTTTTTTGTTGTACGGGGTTTATCATTTAAATTTAGCTTCAGTAAAATATGTCAGACCTTGCAAAAAGAATGTTCCTAATAAAACCATCACCTACGATTGCTGTAACTGATAAGGCAAATAAGTTGAAAAATGAAGGAAAAAAGATCTGTGTTTTAGCTGCAGGAGAACCGGATTTTGATACTCCAGATCATATAAAAAAAGCAGCTATTCAAGCAATAAGTGAAGGTAAAACTAAATATACTGCTGTTGATGGAACGCGTGAGCTGAAAGAAGCAATAATTAATAAGTTAAGAAAGGATAATAACCTCGAGTACACGCTTAACCAAATCTGTGTTGGTACAGGTGCTAAGCAGGTGTTATTCAATTTGTTCATGGCAACAATTAACTCTGGAGATGAAGTTATTATTCCAGCTCCTTATTGGGTTTCATATGTTGATATGGTAAGTCTTTTTGGCGGCTTGCCAGTTGTAGTAGAATGCAAACAAAATTTTAAACTGACAGCGGAATTATTGAAAAGCAGAATAACTAAAAAAACTAAATGGTTAGTTATTAACTCACCGAACAACCCTGCAGGAGCTGTGTACACATATAATGAATTGAAAGACATAGCACAAGTATTGCTTGAATATCCGCATGTGAATGTTGTTACAGATGATATTTATGAGCATATAATATACGACGAAAAATTTTTTACTATCGCTCAGGTTGAGCCGAAGCTTTATGATAGAGTTTTTGTAGTCAATGGAGTATCAAAAGCCTATGCAATGACAGGCTGGAGAATAGGGTATATTGCAGGTAGAAGTGATGTGGTAAAAGCTATCTCTACGCTGCAGTCTCAAAGCACTTCTAATCCAAATTCGATAGCACAAGCAGCAGCAGCAGCAGCATTAAACGGTGACCATAGTTTTTTGAAGGAAAGAACAAGGATTTTTAAGAGTCGTAGAGATTTTATGGCGGAAAAGCTAAATTCTGCTCCGGGATTATCAGCGTCTGTTCCACAAGGTGCGTTCTATTTATTTGTCTCATGTGAAGGATTGCTCAGTAAAAGCACAAAAAGTGGTAGGATAATAAATAATGATTTAGATTTTACTGAATACTTACTGGAAGATCATTTGGTTGCTGTGGTTCCAGGAATTGCATTTGGTCTAGAAAATTTTATTAGAATTTCTTATGCAACCTCTCAGGAACAATTAGAAATTGGATGTGATAGTATTACTAAAGCGTGCCAGGAGTTAAAATGAAATAGACTATCCAGAAATCACCCATTTCACCGCGTCAAAAATATTCACTAAGGTTATCTTGAATGCTCTAACTTGTGTTTTTCTATGGAAGGCATTTTTATTGATTGAGCAAGTGTCTTTCTAATATTGAATTCCTCATTTTTTTTACTTCGTTGAAGTAGGTTAATATTATTTATTTTATTTACTAAATCTTTCCCTTTCTCCAGAGTCTTTAAATCACTTTCGTTAATGTGATGTTCATTGTAAAATTCTGCAACAATTTCTTTTCTTTTCGGGTGAGTATTTAAAAATTCCGACACCTGATGTTTAGCAACAGCTTGAATAAATTTCTTATTAAATCTTGAATCGTTATATAGATTTTCCAAACTTTTGTCATAATGTTTTGCTTCGTTTATAGTAAGCTTTATTATCTCTTCTATGCCACTTAGAAGTTCCCTATACAATTTGTCATATCTATTGCCTGACACATGTGTAGCGAATGTTTGTTCAATGTATTTTGTTATGTAATTTTGCAGCGTATTATCTATTATGCTTATGTTCATCAGCCTGCTTTAATATTATATTAACTATTTTACACATAAAAAGGTTAATATTGAATTAATAGAATACTTCTGAAGTCAAATTTTACTGAAAATTATGGTATTTTAGATATAATTGTCAGCATGAAATAAAAACATAAATAAAATGGATCTTGTAACAAAAGTGAAGCTTAAGATAAAGATGAATAAAGGTAAAATAATAAATATACTTATCATTTGTGGTGTGATTTTTTTCATATACCTTATTCATGAGCCAGTTATAAATATGGTAGAAAAAATTGTAAGTAAAATAAAAGGTCTCTTTTAAAAATTGCAAAAGTAAAGTAGACTTTTTACATTACCCTCTGCCATCCCAATCTAGAATCTGGAAGATTTAGTTAATATATATAGTTGCTTACGCTAGTTATCTATATTAAATTTCGATAGATCGAAATAAATATTTATTTTGTTTTTTATAACTAAAGTATCTATAATCCTAAATTTTAGCTGAGATTCATGTTGCAGAGGAATTTTTTAATCTGGTTGTTGGCGTCACTGTTTTATGCATACCAATATATATTACGCGTAATCCCAAACATAATTGCACCTGAATTAATAACAAAATTTAATATAAGTATTGCAGATGTTGGCCATTTTGGCGGGTTATACTATGTAGGCTATACGCTGGCTCACATACCTATTGGTCTTGCTCTTGACAAATTCGGGCCAAAATTTGTTTTGCCTATTTGTATTATCTTAACATTTACCGGAACATTACCACTTATATGCTTTGATGAGTGGTATTATTCAATACTTGGCAGAATAGTCGTTGGAATTGGGTCATCCGCTTCAGCAATTGGGCTTTTTAAAGTTGCAAGCATGTATTTTGCGCAAGAAAAATCAGCAAGAATGGCTAGTTTATCTATAATTATAGGAATTTTGGGGGGAATATGTGGCGGATTTCCTTTAGACTTCTTGCTCGATAAATTTGGCTGGAATTATGTTATCTATACCTTCTCAGCATTCGGATGTTTACTTGCTCTGTTGCTGTTCTTAATAACGCCTGAAAGCGATGCTCAGCAGGAAAAAGTTAGCATTAGAGACTTAAAAAACATACTTCTCAACAAGCATATTATTCTAATTAGCTTTTTTGGTGGACTCATGGTCGGTCCAATGCAAGGTTTTGCTGATGGTTGGGCGAAAGCATTCTTTTTTGAAGTATATAAAATGAATGAAGACTTGGCATCTTCTCTCTCTTCCATAATATTGATAGGAATGTTAACAGGATCATTCTCTTTGGCTTATTTATTGGAAAAGTATAAAAATAAACATTATGAAGTAATAATTGCCTGTTCATTTGCAATGATCGCCGGCTTTCTATTACTTTTTACTCAGATTGGTGGCTTGTATGTTGTATTACCTACGCTTTTTGTTATTGGTTTCGCATCTGGATATCAGGTGGTTACCATTTACAAAGCGATAAGTTATGTGAATAATAACTTGGTAGGCTTGGCTACAGCTGTGTCAAATATGATAGTCATGGTTTTTGGCTATTTTTTTCACACTGGGATCGCAAAAATAATAGATTTGTGTTGGGATAGAACAGTAATACAAGGAAATCCTGTGTATAGTGCTGAATTGCTGATAAAAGCAACATCAATTATTCCTGTAAGTTTGCTAATAGCTGTTTTTGGGCTCTTATGGTTAAAAAAACAGGACAAGCAGTCTTAAAATTGCTTGTGCATCTTAAAATTAAAGCGAGGTTTGATCTATGATAAGTGTTTTAAAAAAAATCTGTGGCTCTAAAAATAGTTTAAAGTCTTTTGATAACGAGGTTTATCAATCTATAGAAAAAGAATTACAACGCCAAAAATCACAATTGCAATTAATTGCATCAGAAAATTTTGCAAGCAAAGCGGTAATGGAGGCACAAGGCTCTTTTCTGACTAATAAATACGCAGAAGGTTATCCAGGCAGAAGATATTACTGTGGCTGTGAGCATGTGGACAAAGTTGAAAGTCTTGCTATAGAAAGACTTTGTAAGTTGTTTGGTGTAAAATTTGCAAACGTTCAGCCTCACTCTGGTTCTCAGGCGAATCAAGCAGTGTTTGCTTCACTACTTGCTCCAGGTGATACAATACTTGGATTGTCACTGAATTGCGGTGGGCATCTAACTCATGGTGCGGCACCAAGCCTTTCTGGTAAATGGTTTAAGTCAATTCAATATACAGTGAATAAAGACACTTACTTGCTGGATATGGATGAGATAGAAAAGCTGGCGCTGGAGCATAAACCGAAATTGATCATAGCTGGTGCTTCTGCTTATCCAAGAAAAATGGACTTCAAACGCTTTCGCGAGATTGCAGATAAAGTTAGTGCTTATTTGCTTGCAGACATTGCTCACTATGCAGGGCTTATTGCAGCGGGCGAATATCCATCCCCTGCTGAATATGCACATGTTATGACTTCCACAACTCACAAAACTTTGCGTGGTCCTCGTGGTGGAATAGTGATGACCAATGATGAAGCATTACACAAAAAAATTCAATCTGCAGTTTTTCCAGGATTGCAGGGCGGGCCACTTATGCATGTGATAGCTGCAAAAGCTGTTGCATTTAAAGAAGCATTAGCACCAGAGTTTAAGACTTATAGCAAGAAAGTCGTGGAAAATGCGAAAGTGCTGGCTCAAGAATTGCAAAAGCATGGACTTGACATTATAACCGGTGGCACTGACTCTCATATAGTGCTAGTTGACTTAAGATCGCAGAAATTAACTGGAAAAGACGTTGTAGATAGCCTTGAGAGAGCCGGTATTACCTGTAATAAAAACTCTGTACCATTTGATACAGCAAAGCCGACCATCACTTCAGGGCTCCGTTTTGGCACCGCTGCTGAGACAACACGCGGACTTGAGGCAGAAAATTTTAAAGAGATAGCTGGTCTAATAAATGAAGTAATTCAAGGATTAATCAGCGGAAATAGCTCAAGTGTCGAAAAAGCAGTAAAAGCTAAAGTTGAAAGGATTTGTAGTAATTTTCCTATTTATTAATTTATGTGGTGTCATCCAAGTAGCTGGTAGAAACGAAAAAACTTACTTGACACCCTTTGCCAGCCCTCTTATCATGAAACTGAAGGTATTCATTTATCTTCAATCTGTGCAGATTAAACGACAACAGTATTACGTAATTGGCGTCTTATTTTTAATTTTTTGCACTATGCGCACCCTACGTCTTCACAACATTTCTGGGTTTTTACCTATATAAGCTGAAACGCGCTTATAAAGCGTTTAAGACAGTATAGCACGCCAATTTGCAGGATTAGAGAGTGACAACTAGCTAATACGGGATTTCTTTTGCCTTTTTTTCTGCTTAGTAAATTTCTTAAACATTTAAACTAAGATGAGTTGCATTTAAAAGCAGCTAAATTGCAGTGTTTAAGACTTAAAAAACGCCAATACTGAAAATAGACAATGACTAGGCTCTGTGGACAAAATTTTAGAGAAGCCATACAAGAGCTCCAACAAAATTGAGAAAACCCATAAAAACCTCAGCAGTTTTATCAAATCTGGAAAAAATGCGCCTAAAATTTTTAATTTTACCAAAAAAACACTCAATCAAATGACGTTCTTTGTAGATATGCTCATCGTAATACCTTTGCACTTTTCGATTCCGTTTTGGCGGAATAACTACTGTACATCCCTTGTCTTCAAGACTTGTAACAAAGGCATTGCTATCGTAGCCCTTGTCAGCTACTACAGTAGAGTTATAGATACTTTCGGTCAACACTTGTGCCTGCGTAATTTCATTTCTTTGACCAGGAGTCAGAGTAAATTTAAGTGGATTTCCAAGTGCATCGACAAGCGCATGTATTTTAGTTGTAAAGCCACCTTTGCTCCTCCCTAAAGCTTCTTGATCCTTGGAGTTTTTTGTATATCCAGATGAACATGGATGGCCTCGGATGATCGTACCGTCGATTATAGCAACTTCTAAATCAGGCTCTTGTTTAGTATATTCAAGCAATTTTTTCCAGACATCTCTTTCACACCATCTTTTAAATCGCTTATGTATACTCCTGTAATTACCATAAGTTTTTGGTAAAAGTCTCCATTGGCAACCACTTCGCACTATGTACCACACTGCCTCTATGAATATTCTTAAACGTTTTTCATCTTTGCTGTGCATTCCTTTTACGCTTTTTATGAACTCTAAAATTTGTTTCCAATTTTCCTCTTTGATGTAATATTGCATATGGTAGTTTCTCCATTTTTTACCTATTAGGCTAAACTACCATCTTTTTCTCTCTTTTCATATTTTTTGTCCACAGAGCCTAGGATGCAACAATTCATTTTCATGTAAATGCGCCTCATCAAAGTATTCATCACGTTCAACTGTTCTGCCATCTATTAGGGAAGCTTTATAATGACCGTTTTCTTTTGTAACTGCCATGTAAGCACCACCATCATATTGGGTATTTAAGTTGTGCAATATATCCTCAAAAATGAAAGTTTCTTTAGTTTGGCCTTCAACTTGCTTAAAAAATCCTGATTCGCTCAATAACTCTCCAAGCTTTGCATTTCCGTCATATATAGACAGTGCACCCATATTTCCTTGACCATGAGCTTGCATAGAAAAAATCTTACCTTCTTGTAGATCAATATGAGTACCTCTGATTAAGTTTGGATCGATATTGACCAGCCCATCTAATATTTTTGCTGCTTGGGAATTATTTTCAATCTCATCAACAGCTTTGTTTTTTAGTTGATCAAACTTTAAAAATGCTGGTCTGTATTTTGTATTTTCCTCATTACGTAACTCTTCAATAGTAATCTCTCCTTTATGATATTTTTGATACATTTCACCACGTTCTTTATTCAAATTATCAAATTCATCTACCTGATTCTTAATTTCTGTATCATATTTTGATAATATCCTTAAAGCCTGATTTTTATACTCTTGACTGTTTCGATATTCATTACCTTGTTGGTCAGAGTAAGTTAGTTTATCCTGTCCATCAGGGGTTTTTATTACCTTGAGGAAATGATATTCCTTTGATATATCAAGTTTATCATTTGTTGCTCTATTTATAGCACGAGCAACATCATAAAATGCAACGTGTTCTACAGAAGAAAAATTTCCAACGTTTTCTCCATCCATTTTTTCTATATTTGCTTTATAGTAGGATACATTTTTAATTTCTCCACCCACTATTTCTTGACCAGTTGCTATAAAATCTCCTTTTGTAACTTGCAAAGCGTTGAGGTGTTCCATTGCAGTTTCTGTATCATTCTCAGTAAGTCAACTTTTAAAGTCAGCATTATGCCCTTTTATACTTTCCAAGAAGCTTTCTGACTTATGTGAGTCACCTTGACGTAAAGTATCTAGGTAGTCTCTTAATAAACTAGGATCTTTTTCCTGTAAGTACATCACCAACGCATGACCTGTTTTATAAACTAGGCTATTTGCTTCGCTGTCATCTGAATATTTTAAGCTTAAAATTTTATCTAAATCCAGATTTGCAGCTTCGGTCTTGTCAATACTTGATCCTTGAGAATTGAATTTATGATCTGAATGGTGCTCAAAGTAATCTGCAATTCCTTCCATTAATACTGTTGGTAAAGATTCGCCTCCTGTAGCCAAGTAAGTTAAACCATGTGCAAATTCATGCTGAAGGTTATGAACGCCACCTTGCTGGTAGACGTACATTTCAGCAAAAACGTCAGCTTTCCCTTTGTAGTAACATTTACCACCCTCATCTCCAAGGTAAGAACCGAAACCCTCACTTCCGCCAAGGTGAGTGTAATCATCCTTGTCATCAAACATATAAATTTTAAATGTTTGTTCTGAGTTGCTGTGTTTTAACTTGAATGCGTCTTTAAAATTAGTAGCTGTTTCTCTTATCTCACTTTCAATGTTAGCAATTTTACTTGCTCTTAAATTATGAGAATAAACCTCTACTTTAATGTTTAAATCACTAATTTCTATAATATGCTTATTGTTGAAATATTTTTCTTTAGTTATATTTTTATTTATTTGTTGATTGATTGCCATGATTCTAACCTATAATTTATTAACTCTTCAAATATAAGGTGATCTCTACTAAAAAAGCGTGAATTTTCATATTGATGCAATTTATATCTTAGTGAAAAAATATAAGTAATTAATTTAATATGAACAATATAAGATATAGCTATAACTAAAGCAATTTAGATTTACCGATAATTTGGTAAGCTATGAACTCGTCATTCCGCTACGTGTTAGCGGAATCTATGCTGAGATACCGCGAATGAATCGCGGTATGACGTAGGAAAACCTGACCTGCACTAGCTATAGGCTCTATAGCTTGATCACAAAAAAAATCTAGATTCTAACGTTACGTTAGGATAGGGTAAGAATTTAAAAGCAAATTGACTTTCATTCCACCAAAGCACTATACTAAAACCACGATGGGTAATTAGCTCAGTTGGTAGAGCACTTGCTTGACGTGCAAGCGGTCGCTGGTTCGAACCCAGTGTTACCCACGTTTTTGTTTATGAAAAGATTTTATATGACAGCAGTGCATAACGGTAAACACTCAGCAGCGCAGTCCAAGCGCTTAATCTATTCCATAATAATAGTTGCGATAACAATGTTTATGGAAATAGTAGGTGGAATAATTTCACATTCGCTTGCTCTATTATCAGATGCAGGGCATATGCTCACTGACCTTTTTGCCTTGGTTTTAAGCTGGTTAGCACATAGGTTTTCAGCTAAGAAATCCGATTTGCAGAGATCATACGGGTATCATCGGTTGCAGATAATTGCAGCATTTGTTAATGGTTTAACTTTGTTCTTCATTGCAGTAATCATTATAATTGAGTCAATAAAAAGATTTATTTTTCCGGTAAATGTTGAGTGGAAAGTAATGTTAGTAATTGCTACACTTGGCCTGATCTCTAATATCATAGTCTTTTTTATATTGCATAGTAAATGCGAGAGCAATATAAACATAAAAAGTGCTGTACTACACGTTATAGGAGATATTTTAGGTTCTGTAGCTGCTATACTTGCATCCATAATTATCATGTTTACTGGATGGCAAATGGTGGATCCGATTTTATCGGTATTTGTCAGTGTAATCATTTTGAATAGTGGCTACAAAATTCTAAAGAATTCTTGCCACATACTTCTTGAAGGTACACCTGAAGGGATATCTACTGAGGAAATAAAAAGTAAGATCAAATCAGAATTACCTGAAGTGATAGATGTGCACCACATACATGCATGGTCACTGTCTGATAATTATTTTATAATTACCATGCATGCCAAAGTAAAGCAAGATGCACAACACACTGATATTTTGTATGAGATAAAAAAAATACTACTAAATAGGTTCGAGATAGCACACTCTACAGTCGAGATCGAATACGATGAGTGTGCGGATAATAAAATACTTAAACATTGACGTTTTAAATTATTATGCTATTACTAGAGTGTAATGATGTCAAAGGTAGGCTATGATAGGCATTTCTCAAATACAATTTCCTTCAAAGGAATCTAGCAAGCTAAAGTTTGTTAGTTATTTTGCAACTTTTGTTTCTTTAAGCATTATCACTAATCCCGTTAATGTTCTTTTTTCTCTTGGTACTATATTCTTCAGGTCTGAAATTAAAACTCTTTATATCTACAAAGAAATAAAAACGGCAAAACAGCAAAAAATGAGCAAAAGGGAATATTGGGAAATATTTTTTAAGAACAATACAATCAAGGTAGCAGCCTTCCTCTTGTTTTCTGCTTTCATAACATATCTAACTTTCACTACCACTTTCTTGCTTATTTCGTTACTGGGAACTATACCACTTACAATGCTATTAATTTTATTGCAGAGTGAACTAAGGCCAAAAGATTTTAACCCATTTACGCTGCTTAAAGCTTCTATAAATTTCTTTTTGGAAGGTATAAAAGAGAATTTACGTGGTATGGTTAATAGTTTTGATGTTAAGCTTGAACATTTACTGCCCCATCAATTAAATGATGATATCATTAAAAATATTGATAAATTAAAAGATAAGTATGGTGAAAAAGTATCCGAAGACGTTATTAATGATAGAGAATTTAAGCAATTTATTGAATATATAAATGATTTAAATGAACTTAATTATCGTCAATTTAGTGATGAGGATAAAGGAAGAGTAATTACATTTTTAAATGACTTTTGCAAAGATGATCAAAAGTATAGCTCCCGCTTTACAGGTGGACGGATTTTACTTTTAGTTCTGAAAGCCTGCAATGATGGAGACAGAGAAGCTGTAAAAAATAAAAAAGACGCGTTAATTACAAATTTGCTTGATAGCCAAACTTTCTCTAGAAAAGAGCGAATTCCTAACACTTGCTTCACTGGTATTATCTATAGAATGTTAAGCACGCTAGAGGGTATTCATCCTGATCCAGAAATTAGATTTACTCCTCCTAGGCAAATATTACTTCCAGGAGCACAAAATGAAGCACGTAAGTTCATGTTAGACAGGTTAAAAAACAAGAAAAACAATAAAGAAATTTTTAAGGCTTGGTATGACGTTCAAAATGGTTATGAAGACGATGAAAGTCAAAAAATAGTTGATGATTTTATTTCAGAAGTAAGTATTCCTTTAATGAGAAAATTATTGAGTATTACTTCTCAATATAGTGAACAAATTGTGCTGACGTTAATGAAAAATATTAGCTCTATAAAGTTAAATAAATTACAATGTTGTGAGCTGGTTCAGCACATGAGAAATAAACTGCAGGAGCATGGTTTAGGTGACCAAGAAAGTTTACTCGAAAACATCGGAAAAAAAATATTCTTAGAGCTATTAAATCGAGATCTACTCGAGACAGATTTTTCTCTCAAGGATTCATCTTTGGATGGAGCTAAGAGAATAGCTAATAAGATAATAGAAGAAGAAGTAGCAGAATTTAAATTAAAGGCTGAGAAGACTATTGAAGGTCAGATAATTAGCATGTTAGATGGGTTAAGAATGCTCCCAAGAGAAAAAAGATGTTATAGGGTATATGTAGAACTCAGTAAAAATAACGAAAATGATAAGGAAAAAATAAAGAAAATTTTGCAAGAAAGGTTAAAAGTAACAAAAGCAGCAATGGATGAAATGTTAAAAAAAGGAGCTTCACATAAGCTAGAGTTAGAAATTGAAAGTGTATATGAAGGAAATAAAGATCACGTTACTCAACTTTATGAAAAAATAAGAGAAACAAAAAAGGAATTCATTGAAGATGGTCTTTTAACACCTCAAGAAGTAGAGAATATAACAAAAGCAAAAATCATAGACTTAAACAAAGAGGACAAAATCATACCGTCAAGCAATTTGTCTCGTAGTTTAAGTGTCAATAATTTGGCAGTACATTATCTATAAAATTTATACTCTTTACCTTGCAGAAGATTCACAATATTTCTGTGGTGTTTTAGGAAGACCAGTGCTCCTATAATTAGTAATGTTAAGAACAAATTCCTCTGAAAAAAAAAGGACCATGCTACAGCCGTTGAAGTAGCACTGAGTGAAGCAAGGGAAGAGTATCTAAAGGCAAGAAAGACTATTATCCAAATTATTACGAATACTAAAGTAATATCGATGTTAAATGCTATCAGTATCCCTAGAGTGGTTGCAACGCCCTTTCCTCCACTGAATTTTAGCCGAATAGGAAACATGTGTCCTAAAACTGCTAAAATTGCAGATACATATATATAAAAATCGTTATTATCACAAAATTGTTGTGCTATATAAACGGCAATAAATCCCTTAAAGGAATCCAGAAATAATGCCAAAGCAGCAAGAAATTTATTTCCCGTCCTTGCAACGTTTGTAGCACCAATGTTTCCTGAACCTACTTCTCTTAAGTTTATCCCTTTTATTCTTGTAATGATTAAGCTAAACGGTATTGAACCTAATATGTAGGATAGTGTAAGGATTACGTACCTCTCCATCATTCTAGCATCCTCTCTCTTGTCATCCCAGTGCGTGACACTGGGATCCAGCGAACTTTGTTCGCAAACGAACCTAGTAGATAAATATAAAATTTTACATTAAAACATAACACTATGGTGGAACTATATGCAAAATAGATCCCAGTGTCACGCACTGGGATGACAAGAAAGAGTTTTGGGATGACAAGAGGGAGTTTTGCTATGACAAGAAGATGGCACTGGAAGGACACCATTAGTTGTACATGTTGCTTTAAAATATAAAGTTCGTACAATTGTGTGTCAGCTACTGGAATGACAAGAAGATGGTACTGAAATGACATCTGTTGCTATACCTTTATATGCCAAAATTTAATTAATTTTATTATTCCTCAGCCTTTTCAGGTAGCACTGAACTTCGTCGTTAATCTGATTGCTAAACAGTATAAGCGCTGTCATATTGATGAGAGCTAAACAAGAGAACAAAGTTCCACCGATATTGGCAATAGCCATTATATCTTTAGAAAGACCAGAGAAAAACGCCACAATTATTACCGCTATGCGGTATATCACTATACTTTTTGCACCAAACAAATATAACCACCCCATTTCACAACAATATACAAATGAAATTACCGAAGAAAATGCAAACAAAGGTGCAGCTATGGTTAAAAGTATAGGAAACCATGGAGAAACTGTCTCAAATGCCTTTTGAGTAATTAATATTCCCTCACCAACACCTGTTTGGTATGCACCTGTTATTACTATCGTTATTCCAGTTAAACAGCAAATGAGCATTGTATCAAAACACGGCTCTATCATTGCAACAAGCCCTGTTCTTACTGGTTCTTCATCTTTAGTTGTTGCATGAGTAATTGAAGCAGAACCAACACCCGCTTCGCTGGCAAAGATTGCCCTTTGAATTCCAGCAACAAATGCTCCTACCATCCCTCCGCCAACAGCATTGAAATCTATCATAGTGGAAAATAATATTTTCAACGTATAACCAAGGTTATGAATATTAAATGCAATAATAATAATACAACTAAAGATATATATAAGTGACATAATAGGCACTAGTGCAGAAGATACTCTAGCTATCCTTTTAATTCCGCCAATAATCACTAGAGCAAGCAGCGCAGAGATTATGGAAGAAAGAAACCAAGAGTGACCATCTACCCAACTTGAATAGCCAGATAATATTGAAACCATTTGATTGGTTTGAAACGCTACACTTCCACCAAGACCTGATAATACAAAGAATACTGCATACATGGCAGCCAGCACAATACCAAGTTTTTTAAATCCAAATTCCTCCAGACCATTCCTTATATACTGAAAGGGACCACTAAATAATTGGTCCTGATCTTCTGTTCTATGTCTAAACGCCAACGTTACCTCAGCAAATTTTGCTGACATACCAAAAAAACCTGTAATCATCATCCAAGGCACCGCTCCTGGCCCTCCCATTGAAACTGCAATTGCGACTCCAGCAACAGTTCCAAGACCTACTGTGCTTGAAAGTGCAGTCATAAATGCCTGAAAATGCGTAATATGACCATCATGGTGATTCGTGTCATATTTTCCACATAAAATAGCAAATGCATGCTTAAACATTCTTATGTTGAGAAATCCAAACCGTAATGTTAGAAACACATAACCAAAAACTAGTAGAAGGATTATAAATGGCACGTAAAGAATCTTGAAAAACAGTACTTCATTCATGAAGTTATTTATTCCGTTCAACACAGCGTCATAACTTTCGTAAAAACCTGAAGCAGCATACGCATCATTAAACAATAGGCAAAATAACACCATACAAAGTAATCTATAAATCATATTAATACCCTTTAGAATTGTAATAAGAATCTATTGTATTCAAAACTTCCCTTCTTAGTAGATATATTGCAACAGCATTTGGAATCATAAGGCACATAAACAAACTGTCACCTAGATAAGATATAAATTCTATATTCTTTGACATACAACTGATATACACTGAAACCACTATAAGAATTTGGAACGGTATCAGTATTTTTTTACTACCAAATAAATACAGCAAAGCAACTTCACAGTAGTAACAATAAGCTGTTATTGTGGAAAATGCAAAGGAAAACATCATTAGCGGAAAAACTAACTTGCTGAACAAGGGCAAAGCTGTTGAAAATATCGAACTAATTAGTGTAATATCACCCACGTTATCAGTGCTATGCATACCAGTGATAATTATCACAATACCAGTCAAAAATGAGATTAATATTGTGTCTATAAGTGGTGCAATCATTGCAACGCACCCAACTTTAATTGGATCTTCTTCTTTTACAGCTGAATGTGCTATAGCTGCTGTTCCGGTACCTGCTTCGTTAGCAAACACTGATCTTCTCACTCCGGCTATTAATCCGCTCAATACTCCGCTTCCTATAGCTGATTTATTGAAGATGTCTTGGAATATTATGGATAGAGCATTCAGCAAATTACTTCCGTTTACATAAATTAAATATATACACATACCCACATATAGCACTATCATAATTGGTGCTAAGCTCGTTGAAACGAAAGCAATGCGCTTTATTCCTCCCAATATTACAATAAAGACAAGCAGGGATATAATAATGGATGCGTTGTATTCTAGGAGGTTATTTGATAGTGCTGCTATTTGATTTGCTTGAAATGGTATACCGCCCAAAATCATTGCAATAAGTAGCATAATCGCATAAGTGAAGGCAAGAAATCTACCAGTTTTTGCAAATCCAATCTTTGCAAGCCCGTATTCCATGTAATAAAAAGCACCACCAGTTGTATTTTCAGAGCGATAAGTGAATGCAAGCACCACCTCGGCAAACTTTATCGACATACCAAGTATTCCGGTAATTACCATCCAAAAAACTGCACTTGGACCTCCTATTGTGATAGCTATTGCAACTCCTGATATTGTTCCAAGACCAACTGTTCCTGAAATTACTGTTGCAAACGCTTGAATATGAGTGATTATGCCATTGTTGCTGTTATTACACTTTAGATTGAATAGTGTCTGTATTCCATATTTAAGTAACCTAAAGTTAATGAATTTGAACTGGGCAGTACAAAAGATTCCAGTTGCAATTACCCAAATAATTATAAATGGAATGTTGAATATCTTTATATACAGAAATGAATTTAATAGTTCACTTATCTTCAAAATCATGCAGTTTTCTATTTTTTGTTAGCTAACGAGTTTTATATGTAAAATATATATAAAACCCAATGCTTATTGGAATAGTAAGCGTATACACTATACCTAAAATTGGTAGAGTCATCCAGGGCTTACTGATGAAAAATACAATAAATACTCCAAAAAATGACACAAATATATAGGATAGGCTTTTGGGAATATAAATATATTTTGCGGAGAAAGTTGGAATGTGACTTATCGAAAAAAATGAAATGGCCAAAAAGTAACAAGCTACGTTTCTTGTGTTAAAAAATCGCTCTATGAGAAGTAAGTATTCACTCTCATGAGATTGAAAGGTAATAATTATTGGTAACAAAGAAAGTAAAGCACACACTGGAGCTGGAACACCAGAAAAGAAAAATTTTTCCCAATGTGATTGTTCTGAGTGTAGCAAAACATTGAATCTTGCAAGTCTTATTGATATGCAGATTACGTATATCATTACTAAAATCCAACCTATGACTTTGATTTCGTTTAGCTTCCAAAAATACAAAAGAAATGCAGGCGCTGCACCAAAATTTAGAAAATCTGCAAAAGAATCAAGCTGGGCTCCAAAATCGCTAGTTGATTTTAGAATTCTAGCTATTCTGCCATCCATTCCATCTATTATTGCTGCAATGATGATAAAAATTACTGAGAATTCCCATTGTTCATTAAATGTAAATTTAAGTGAAGTGAGACCAGAACATAAACCCAATAAAGTTATAAAGTTTGGGAATAATTTAGTAATAGGTAAGAATCTACTGTTACTTCCATCGTTATTCATATAACGTCAAAAGTAAGCTTCTCTTGAACTTTTTCCTTATTTAAGTTTACTATAATTGTTTCACCACCAATAACAGTTTGCCCTTCTGAAACTCTTACTTCTATATCAGCAGGAACATAAATATTTACTCTACTGCCAAATCTTATAATTCCAAACCTTTCACCTGTTTTTACGTTCTGGGATACTCCTAAATTACAAACGATACGACGTGCAATTAATCCAGCTATTTGCTCCACAATAATTTCTTTTCCCTTTTCGTATTCAATCACAATAACCTGCTTTTCATTTTCATTACTAGACCTATTGCTCATTGCGGATACAAACTTGCCTTTTTTATAACTCATTTCCTTTATCGTACCAGATATTGGTATACGGTTCACATGGACGTTCAAAACACTTAAAAATATGCTAACAAGCGTAAACTTCTTCTCTTCTCCATTTTCTGCCGATAAAGGATAATTAACTTCTTCAATTTTTGAAATCACACCATCAGCAGGACTTAATATAAGATCCTTATTGTTTGGCACAGCTCTTGCTGGATCACGAAAGAAATAAGTACACAATAATGTCGGGAACAAGCACGTAACACCAAACCCCCAAGATATAGAGAATGCTATACACGTTACTATAAAGGAAACTACTATAAATGAGTAACCTTCCCTGTTTATATTAGGTAAACTAAAACACATAATCTTATTCACAATAACCTATTGTTAACAATTTATCATTTATAATTTCTCATGAAAAGCTTTTTTTAAGAGAGCTTATACTATAGTATTTTTCAAGTTCAATTTGTAATTTAGGATATTCTAGGTTTCAGCTACTTGGATGATACCTTGTCATTCCAGCACGTAAATCTTACTTAGCTAAAAAAGTACTTCCGCATACTAAAAATTTTAATTATAATGACAATTGAGATATTTCTCGAGCTCAAAATTTATCTTCGCCTGCAGGCTTTTCTATTAAAAATAATCAAATTTCAGTAAAAATGTAGCGTATCTTCTTCAGCGTACATGAATGTGCTTAATCTCTGTCGTATGTGTGTTGCATTTCTATTGACAGTAGAGATATTTCTCGAACTCAAAATTTATCTTCGCCTGCAGGCTTTTCTATTAAAAATAATCAAATTTCAGTAAAAAATGTAGCGTATCTTCTTCAGCCTGTATATATACATTTAATCTCTGCTAATGTGCGTTGCATTTCTATTGAATCTTTTTCATATAAGATCAATGTTGCAAAAAACCGCAACCGGAAAGGTTACAGTACCATATCAAGTGAATACTGGGAGGATATTAAGTTGAACATTTGCAAAAAATAGTGTATAATTATTAATGTTTTCTAGGCATTTTTGTTATGGGTGCGCCAAGTAAGCGTTTAGAATACAGTTGGTGAAAATCCAACTTAGGCAAAGTCTAGCCAACAGCCTAGAACAGACCATTATGCTGCGTGAGGTAACGAGCGTAGTAAAGCTAATGGAATGGACAATATAGGGTGCAATGAAAATGAAGGTATTGAGTCCCGAAATAAAAAATAAAGTGATGGAGGTCGACATTTTCCATAAAATGGAAGGCAGCATGGAGGGTAACAATAAGGCAAGTTATCACTCACTCTATCGGGATCGGAGGCCGTGTCATGTATTGAAATGGATTCTAAATGAACTTGGGAGATCCTTTGTATTCCTACTAAGGTACGCTGGAACAAGTCAACAAAGGTGAGGACTAACGGAAGATGCAAAGGAAGTCGGGCTGATTGATAGTACTCAGAGTGTGGGAAAGCCACATACAAGGGGAAGCGGTCAGCAATATAGCAACTGGAATAGGGATTGCAATACTGATACAACAGAGATTGGAGGAATATGCAAGAAAAACTAAACCAGATAGCGGTAAGAGCGAAGCAAGATAAGCGGGTAAAATTTACATCGCTAATACACCTTATCAATGAGGAGAATCTTGCAGAGTGTTATAAGGAACTAAAACGTAACAAAGCGTGCGGTGTAGACCAAGTGACAATGGAGGCGTATGGAGAAAACCTAGAAGAGAAACTTAAAACGCTAGTGGATAGTATGAAGAGAAAGCAATACCGACCGCAACCAGTGAAAAGGGTATACATACCCAAAACTGGAAGCAAGGAAAAGCGCAGCCTCGGAATACCATCAACAGAAGATAAGTTGGATGCTAAAGAAGATATTGGAAAATATTTATGAGGCAAACTTTCTGGACAATTCGTATGCTGGTAGAAGCTGTCATCAAGCGGTCAAAGCACTAGATAAAGCAGTGATGCACAAACCAATTAACTACATTGTAGAAGTGGATATCAAGAAGTTCTATGATAATATCCAACATAAATGGCTGATGAGATGCTTAAGGGAACGAATATCTGACCCAAATTTATTGTGGTTAGTGAAGCAATTTCTTAAGGCTGGAGTCATCGAAGCTGGACATTATGAAGCAACCACACAAGGAGCACCTCAGGGAGAGCCCTGTATTGGCTAATATATATTTACACTATGTACTAGATCTATGGTTTGAAAAGAAAGTAAAACCAGAATCTAGGGGATATATGGAGCTAGTTAGGTACGCAGATGACCTTCTGGTGTGCTGTGAAAGTGAGGAAGATGCCAAAGAATTTCTAGAATCACTAGGCTCTGTGGACAAAATTTTAGAGAAGCCATACAAGAGCTCCAACAAAATTGAGAAAACCCATAAAAACCTCAGCAGTTTTATCAAATCTGGAAAAAATGCGCCTAAAATTTTTAATTTTACCAAAAAAACACTCAATCAAATGACGTTCTTTGTAGATATGCTCATCGTAATACCTTTGCACTTTTCGATTCCGTTTTGGCGGAATAACTACTGTACATCCCTTGTCTTCAAGACTTGTAACAAAGGCATTGCTATCGTAGCCCTTGTCAGCTACTACAGTAGAGTTATAGATACTTTCGGTCAACACTTGTGCCTGCGTAATTTCATTTCTTTGACCAGGAGTCAGAGTAAATTTAAGTGGATTTCCAAGTGCATCGACAAGCGCATGTATTTTAGTTGTAAAGCCACCTTTGCTCCTCCCTAAAGCTTCTTGATCCTTGGAGTTTTTTGTATATCCAGATGAACATGGATGGGCTCGGATGATCGTACCGTCGATTATAGCAACTTCTAAATCAGGCTCTTGTTTAGTATATTCAAGCAATTTTTTCCAGACATCTCTTTCACACCATCTTTTAAATCGCTTATGTATACTCCTGTAATTACCATAAGTTTTTGGTAAAAGTCTCCATTGGCAACCACTTCGCACTATGTACCACACTGCCTCTATGAATATTCTCAAACGTTTTTCATCTTTGCTGTGCATTCCTTTTACGCTTTTTATGAACTCTAAAATTTGTTTCCAATTTTCCTCTTTGATGTAATATTGCATATGGTAGTTTCTCCATTTTTTACCTATTAGGCTAAACTACCATCTTTTTCTCTCTTTTCATATTTTTTGTCCACAGAGCCTAGCCAGAAAGATTAAAGAAATCAAAGAATGGTTGAAAACGGTTCGTAATTACATGTGTCTCAAAGACTGGTGGCAAATACTCAAAGCTAAACTAAGAGGACACTATAACTACTTCGGGATTAGCGGAAATTATCAATGGATAAATAAGTTTTATTGGTTAATAACAAAGCTAGCGTTTAAGTGGATAAACCGACGTAGTCAGAAAAAGAGCATGAATTGGAAACAATTTATGTATTACAAACAAATCAATCCACTACCAAAGCCAAAAATATGTTTTTCTTTATGTACATAGGAGGTATATCGTGAACGCTATTATTGTGGAGCCGTGTGCGGGAAAGCTGCAAGCACGGTTCTTTAGGGGAAGTTATGGAAGTAAGACTCAAGCGAGAGAATTAGGACTATGACTTCTACCAAACCTTTATCTAAGTTTCTCGATCCAAAAAACGATGTAGCCTTTTGCCGTATCTTTGGTACAGAAAAAAATAAAGACATTCTCATTCACTTTCTCAATGATATCTTGGGACTAACTGGCAAAGATGAAATAAAAGAAATAGAATTCCTCAGCACTATTCAAGATGCTGAAATTGCCTCTAAAAAACAAAGTATCGTTGATGTACTCTGCAGGGATGAAAATGGGGTGCAAGTAATAGTCGAAATGCAAGTTGCAAAAACTAAAGGCTTTGAAAAACGCGCTCAATACTATGCTGCTAAAGCTTATTCAAGACAGGCTAATAAAGGTGATCAATACGAAGACCTTAAAGAAATTATCTTTATTGCTATAGCAGATTGTATCTTATTTCCAAATAAGCCTGAGTATAAATCAAATCATACTATCCGAGATGAAGAAACTAATGAACATGATTTAAAAGACTTTTACTTCACATTTATTGAATTGCCAAAATTTCCAAAAACGAAGGAAGATCAATTAGAAAGTATAGTCGAAAAATGGATCTACTTTTTCAAATATGCAGAAGAAACCACTGAAAGGGAATTGGAAAGAATAATAGGAAGTGATGTAATAATCAAAAAAGCATATGAAGAGCTAAACAGATTCAATTGGTCAAAAAAAGAATTCATAGCCTATGAGCAAGAAATAAAGCGTATTCTTGATGAAAAGGCTGTCCTCGCTCAAAAGCTTGATGATGCTAGAGAGGAAGGAAAGATTGAAGTTGCAAAAAACTTACTTAAAGCTGGCGTATCTGTTGACTTAGTTGACTTAATAGCTGAATCTACTGATCTTCAAATTGATGAGATTGAAAAACTAAGGTCAACGCCACCAAAAAATCTTAGGAAAACTTGCAAAAAACACTCTGACTAATTTATATTGGCAGACCTACGGAAGCATTGCACAAGATAGTGTTATTACTCTACAGAGAAGATTATTATAAAGCTGATTCTAATAATGACTTAGAGGTTCTATGCCTAGAATTCCAGATGCTTGACTTTTATTTTTAAGCTAAAAATCATCTGGCGCCTATGGTTTTTATTTTTTCAGAATTTTATAGCTAACGGAAGAGGGTTGTATTTTTTCGTTAAAATTCTTGCATTTTATCCCAATGCTAATTTTACCATCCAAATAGCCCCTTTCCTGTTATCCAGGTAACTAACATTGGAGCCCAGAAAACTTTATCTATATATCATTTATTTTTGAAAATACTATGTTATAACTTAAATTAGAAAACTGATTCTTCTAAAAGTTGCTCACTATCCTCGTCTATTATGATAGAATTATCATGATTTCTGAGTAAATCTCTGATTTTCGTTTCTATTTCATTTGCGACTTCTTTGTTTGTTTTTAGGTAAGTTTTTACATTCTCTCTTCCTTGTCCAAGACGTGTGTTGTTATATGAATAGTAAGCGCCTGCTTTTTCAAGCACACCAAGCTTTGCTCCCATATCTATTATTTCTCCGAGTTTTGATATACCTTCATTGTACATTATATCAAATTTCGCTTCTCTAAATGGAGGAGCAACTTTATTTTTTACAACTTTAACTCTTGTTTCATTGCCTGTAATATTTTCTTTGTCTTTTATTACACCAATTTTTCTTATATCAAGCCTTACAGAAGTATAGAATTTTAATGCATTTCCACCCGTGGTAGTTTCAGGATTTCCATACACTACTCCTATTTTCATACGAATTTGATTAATAAATATCAATATACAGTTCGCTTTTGAAACGGCAGAGGTTAGCTTTCGTAGCCCGTGACTTAGAAGCCTTGCTTGCAGCCCCATATGTTGATCACCCATATCACCTTCAATTTCAGCTCTTGGAGTTAACGCTGCAACAGAGTCAATAACTATCACGTCAACCGCGCCAGAACACACTAAATACTCAACAATATGCAACGCCTGCTCTCCAGTGTCTGGTTGTGAAATCACTAAATCATCAGTGCTTACCCCAAGTTTACGAGCATATAAGACATCCAATGCATGTTCTGCATCGATAAATGCGCATGATCCTCCTTTTTTTTGTGCTTCAGCAATCACGTGCAAGGCAAGAGTGGTTTTACCAGAACTCTCGGGACCAAATATTTCAATTATACGCCCTTTTGGCATACCTCCAATACCTAGAGCCGAATCAAGCGCAATTGATCCTGTGGATATTGTGTCTATTTTCTCTACAGGGTTTTGCTTCAACTTCATTATTGCACCTTTACCGAATGCTTTTTCAATCTGGCTTATTGCGTTATCTAGCGCTTTTTGTTTATCACTATTTCTTTCTTCTGGGTTACTTGCCATAGATCATTTATTAATTTGTATAATTCTCTATGATAATCGAACGCGAATAACCTGCCAAGGTTTTTCTAGTATTTATGTATTATTTCAATGAAAAATATTAACGTTTTCATAGAGCAGATATTTGTTTGCCTTCGTTAGTAACACACTATACTTTAGTGTACGAACGTTGCAATTTGCAGCATAGCAGGTGGTGTCATCCAAGTAGCCAACACTGAAATGACTAAATTCGAAATGGCTACATGAATTTATTGTAAATTACTACCGTATAAGGTGCGATGCAACACAGCCATTCCAGTGTCAGCTACTTGAATGACACCTCTTGGATGGGTCAGCTACTCAGATCTGCCATGAAAACTGCAACCCTAAATGTTGGAGCACTGTCGTACACTAAGCGCTGTAATGACAATTTTGGTTGCTTCATACAGTACTATAAAGTTATTTCCCCATCGGTCAGTTAATGCTCACATATCATTAAAGTTAGTATTCTCCATACTCAAATCTCTCGCTAGAAATAATGAGCCACAGATTAGTATGGTTTTGACGTTTTGGATAGAGGCTTTTAATATGTGATTTGATATTGCATCGCCAATTGATTCACATTCAACTGCTTTTATTCCTATGTTATTGGCTTTTTCCCTAATCAAATTTGTATTTGTTGCTTTAGGTTCAGACTTAACACAAACCGCACATAGTAGTTTGATATATGGTTTTAAGTGTTCTAAGAACTCTTCTACATTTCTGTTACGAGTAACACCAAAAATTATATAGACACCTTCAGCAAAGTTATCTCTTACCCACTGAGATAGTACTCTAGCACCATCATTATTGTGTGCACCATCTAAAAATAATTGCCAATCTTTCGGTAGTAGGGAAATTAAATTACCTTCTTTTATAGACTCTAGCCGTGCAGGCCAATAAGTGCACTGTAAACCTGAAGTGATATCCTCTTCTCCAATATCAAATTCATACTTTCCACTTAAAATACTACATGCTGCAATAGCATTGCCTGCATTAATCACCTGATGATCACCCTTTAAAGACGGCAAAGGAAATTCTATTGATTGAATAGCTGATTGAAAAACCATTTTGTTGTTCTTTTTTTTGCAATTCCATTCAAGGCCTCCTCTATACAGAGGAGATTTCTTATTTATTGCATGGAATTCTAGTGTATTCATTATAGACTTTTTTTGTGGTGCTATTACACAAGGAATATTAGGTTTCATTATTCCAGCCTTTTCACCTGCTATGGTTTCTACAGTAGGGCCAAGATATTCTGTATGATCAAGGGCAATGGAAGTAATGATTGTTAAAATCGGACTATCTATAACATTTGTTGCATCAAGCCTTCCACCCATACCCACTTCAACTAAAGTTATATCGGCTTTATGACGAGAAAAAGCTAAAAAAGCTGCAATAGTTGCAGCTTCAAACAGAGTGATAGGTTGTTCTGCAATTACGGCACGGCATTCTTCTAACAAGCTATATAATTCATTATCGTCGATATAACTGCCTGCAATAACTATTCTTTCATTAAAATTCACCAAATGTGGAGAAGTGTATGCGTGTACCTTATACCCTGCTGCTTGCATTATATATCTTATAAATGCTAGTGTTGAGCCTTTCCCATTAGTTCCAGCTATATGAATTGCGGGAGGCATTTTTTTCTCGGGGTTATCTAGTTTGCTAAGAAAGCCTTTTATGCGATCAAGAGAAAAATCATTCGGCCTGCTACCAAGTGGCTTAGGCCAATGAGGCATATATATCATAGATTGTTGTTACATTTTAATTCATCTATCACACTTGCTATGCCATGTGTGTCGATTTTTTCACTAAATTGAGAACGTTGATTAATAGCAATACTTATTCCACTCATTACAACATCACTTATCAAGAAAGAACTGTTATTTTTAGTAACTTTAAAATCAATATTTGTAAATTCTTCATCACCGTAAGAAAATCTTGTACCAATTAAGCAAGTTTCATCGTCAACTGCTTTTGTACTCATTATGATCATTTCACTATCATGCATGTATTTATATAAAATTTTAACGCACGAACGCGTAAGATACACTTCATACTCTCTTAAAAAATCTTCTTTTTCTTTTTGTTTAACTAAAGCCCAATGTTTCCCTATAACGAATTGCGATATTCCTTTGAGGTTAACATTATTCTGAATGACCTCCTGAAGCTTTTCGTGTACATGCTCTAGGTTTTTTCTATTTCCTTTTGTAGATATACCATCCACTTGTTGCTTCATAGTATGCACAAAAATTTTGTGATCTGTACAATTAGTATAAGCACTTGAAGAAATTACAATAAAAACAATAATGATTAAAACTTTAGTAATGTTCATAAGATAAACTATAATACTTAAAATGCAAAATTTAATAAAGATTAAATAATAATCCCTGACTTTAATATACCTATAGACATGCCCTGTGTAAATCATCTATAATTCAAGTAGGGGTCTGTGCTATGCGTTATGAGTTAAGTTAAATTTCCCGAGCGATAATTTCTAGAGAAGGGAATTGCCTCTGCTGGTTTCGTGGAAACTAATATGCAATGCCCACCTTAACTTCAGGTCTCAGGAATCTACTAAGGCTGACGGTAGATACGGATCCTTTTTTGATTGGTACTAAATTTATGCTTCATCAATGCAGAGAACAAGGTACCTTCCTATGTTCGCCTAATGAAGTATTCAAAATTGTAATTGATGTTGAAAGGTATCCTGATTTTGTTCCTTGGTGCAAAGCCGTTTATATAAAAGAAAAAATTAACAACCAAATGGTTGTGGATCTCCTCGCAGCTTTTCATGGAATTAAAGGAAGGTACACATCAGAAGTTACTTCTCTTTCTCCAAGTGGAACAAATGAAAGTTGGATAAAAGCTGTATCATCAAATGGAATATTTAAACATCTATACAATGAATGGCAATTCATTCCCATAGATGAAAATAAAACCATGGTAAAGTTTTATATAGAGTTTAAGTTTAAGTCCAACTCATTTTCCACTTTATTAAACTCAGTATATAAATATACACAAAGTAAAATAATTGCTGCATTTAAAGATAGGGCTGAAAGCCTTGCTAAACAAAAGTTATCTTGACATTATTAATATAAATATGTAATTTTTTTAGTAAGTTGAGTGTTTGTATTGTAATGATTTTTAGACTATTGTTTTTACTAATTCTTATGAGTGTTGATTCTTATGCAGTTGTTAACCAACATATTCAAAAAGAAACTAATGAAATAACATCAAAAGAGTTACTATCACTATTACCTGATGATAAATTATTAGGAGATCCAAAAGCACCAATTCTAATGATAGAATATGCTTCATTAACTTGCTATCACTGCTCTCTTTTTCATAAGAATGTTTTTCCTAAAATTAAAGAGAAATATATAGATACAGGTAAGATGTTATATATATTTCGTCATTTTCCTTTGGATTACAGAGGGCTAAAGGCTGCAATGCTAAGTCATTGCTACGAAAAACAAGAAGACTACTTTAATTTTAACAAAGCTGTTTTTAACTCAATAGATTCGTGGAATTACTCCAATTTGAGTGATTTGACTTTACTACAAAGAATTGCTGCACTAAGCAACTTAAAGCAAGATGCATTTAACCAATGCATTAATGATAAGAAAATAATGGATAAAATCGTAAATGATAAATCACTGGCAATTAATAAACTTGGTATCACAGCCACTCCAATATTTTTCATCAAGCTTAACGATGATAAATCATATATAGAGCATAATAAAGTTAAACATGGAGGGTATAAAGAGCTGAAATACTTCACTAATGTGATAGATAAATTATATGGAAAAGCTATAGTGAAGTAATACCACTGTAGCTTACCATATAAAAGACTCTATGCTGAGTCATTGTTTTTCACTACTGTTTGTTGTTTTTTACGCTCAAACTCTCTTTTTTTACTGTGCCAAGTGTAGTAATACATAGCGATTTTATTCTCTATTAATACTATTGTCCCATCATAAAACTGAACCATATCCATAACTTTTCTCTGAGCTTCATCAAAACGTTCTTTATACTTTTCACGATAAGCTGGATTATGTAGTAACATAACCCCTTCATTCTTGTTAGATTTTTTGTTTAACGTTTCAACTTCACCAGCAATAGTATAAGACATATAACCCCCTCTAATTGATTATAAAAATTATATTTTAAAAAGAGAAATGCGCATAAACAATCCCTTTAATTCTAGCATAATAATCGACTGTTTATTATACTAGTTAACTATAGTACGATATATAATAATTTTTGTCACTTAAAATTTTATACTATGAAATAATAACTTAAAATAAATGTTTTTATTATTTTAAACTATATTATTATATTTATAAATTGTGTATGAATTAAGTCTCCCTAATTTATAATATATGCGTAATAATTTTAGTATAAAATTGTCATACATAAGAAATCTATTTGCAAAAGAATATAAAAAAATAGAAGAATATTGTATTCTTGAAAAAAAGCAACATATTCAAATTGGCCCTGAAGAAGGAAAGCTATTAAGTTTATTTATAAAAATCCAAAAAATCAAAAGTATTGTTGAGATTGGCACGTTATACGGTTACTCGTCGATTTGCATGGCAAAAGCTCTACTAAAAGACGGTCATATATATACAATAGAAAATAATCCTCAACACTCAAGAATAGCAAAAAAAAATTTTAGTGCTTTTAATCTAAGTGATAAAATTACTCTAATAGAAGGCGATGCACTGGAAAAAATTAATGAATTATCAGCAAAAGCACCATTTGACATGATATTTATTGATGCTGACAAAAGTAGTTATCCTAAGTATTTAGATTGGGCAGAGTCATACATTAAACAAGATGGGCTAATCGTTGCAGATAACACTCTACTGTTTAACACAGTATTTTTAGAATCGCCTCCAAAAGAAGTATCAGAAAAATCATGGCATGCCATGAGGGAGTTTAATAATAGATTATCAGATGAAAAAAAATATTTCTCTATATTGATTCCAACTGATGAAGGAATGACTGTAGCTTTAAAGCTAACATAAGTTAAAAATCAAGGTCAGCATAATGTTTAGGAGGGATTAAACCAGAAATCCTCTCTAATAATATCTCACGAAAACAAGGCTTTGATTTAACAATGGAGTACCATTCTTTTAAAATTTTACTTTTTTCCCATGGAAAACTACTTACATAATCCATTACGGAAATATGCGATGCTAAAGTAATATCAGCTAAAGTGAACTTATCAGTTGCAAGCCAAACGTTCTTGTTAATTAAGTGTTCGATGTATTCCATATGGCAAGGCAGGTTATGCTGAGCTGCATGAAGAAATCTAGAGTCAGGGCTGCGGTTAGTAATTACTTTTTCATTCATAATATACTTAGTAACTTCATTGTAAAATTTGTTATCGAACCAATTGATTAGAGCGCGTATTTTAGACTTAATAATAGTGGATGAACCAAGTAATTTGACGTCGCTATTGTAAGTCTCTTCTATATATTCACAAATGGCATTACTATCCGCTATTACAAAGTTATTATCTATTAACACTGGTACTTGCCCGGTTGGATTGATCTCCATAAATTCATTCCGCTTTTCCCACGGATTTTCATACACTAGATCACAGCCTAATTTTTTTTCTTTTAGAAAAGCTCTAACTTTTCGTGAAAATGGACAAAGAGGAAAATGATATAAAATCATAATGTTCCTCTTTTGTTATACCAATATCCTTTTTTTGTTACTCTATGGCTTGACCTACAACTGTACGAACTTTCTTTGTAGTCCACAGAAGTTTGCGTAGCAGGTAGTGTCATGCAAGTAGCTGACACTGGAATCCAGTTCTTGTTATACAATTGCCTAGTGCGCTCATTTACAGTTAAGTTTTCTGGATCCAAGTAGTCAAGCACTGGGATGACATCCTTTTCGGTAAAAATTGCTCTTATATCACAACATTCATACAGCTGTATGTCTAGGCACTGGGATGACATAAATAAGCGCTGAAATGACATAAATAAACATTGGAGTGACAATCTTGTAGTGACTTGCATGACAACTAACTTTTTGTTTACTTCAAAATAGCACTGTAAAAAATTTAACATATCAAATTATAGAGCTAATATAGGATATTGTAAGTTAAAAACGTGATATAAAAGAGATAAGAGAGAAAGATAACCCTGCTCACTAGGCTCTGTGGACAAAAAATATGAAAAGAGAGAAAAAGATGGTAGTTTAGCCTAATAGGTAAAAAATGGAGAAACTACCATATGCAATATTACATCAAAGAGGAAAATTGGAAACAAATTTTAGAGTTCATAAAAAGCGTAAAAGGAATGCACAGCAAAGATGAAAAACGTTTAAGAATATTCATAGAGGCAGTGTGGTACATAGTGCGAAGTGGTTGCCAATGGAGACTTTTACCAAAAACTTATGGTAATTACAGGAGTATACATAAGCGATTTAAAAGATGGTGTGAAAGAGATGTCTGGAAAAAATTGCTTGAATATACTAAACAAGAGCCTGATTTAGAAGTTGCTATAATCGACGGTACGATCATCCGAGGCCATCCATGTTCATCTGGATATACAAAAAACTCCAAGGATCAAGAAGCTTTAGGGAGGAGCAAAGGTGGCTTTACAACTAAAATACATGCGCTTGTCGATGCACTTGGAAATCCACTTAAATTTACTCTGACTCCTGGTCAAAGAAATGAAATTACGCAGGCACAAGTGTTGACCGAAAGTATCTATAACTCTACTGTAGTAGCTGACAAGGGCTACGATAGCAAAATGCCTTTGTTACAAGTCTTGAAGACAAGGGATGTACAGTAGTTATTCCGCCAAAACGGAATCGAAAAGTGCAAAGGTATTACGATGAGCATATCTACAAAGAACGTCATTTGATTGAGTGTTTTTTTGGTAAAATTAAAAATTTTAGGCGCATTTTTTCCAGATTTGATAAAACTGCTGAGGTTTTTATGGGTTTTCTCAATTTTGTTGGAGCTCTTGTATGGCTTCTCTAAAATTTTGTCCACAGAGCCTAGGAATAGGGCTATCACGGGCGTGCGCGACCGAAAGGAAATTGGTATTACAACCGTTGGTATCAAGGTACGCTAGCCCTATCTCTCGATACGTTTGAATAGTTGCTTGGGACATATATATGCACCCGTTTACAATCTTAAATTAACTAAAACTATCGAGGTTTATTATGGTTACATCTTATCAAAATTTTATTGGCATTGACATCGGAAAATTTAAAAATGTCGTTGCAATTCACAAACAGAAGAATGCTGTCGAATTTGATAATAATGCTTCTGGTTGGCAACAATTATTTCAAGAGTTTTCAGATATTCTACCTAATGCTTTAGTGACTTTAGAAAATACAGGGAAATATGAGCTTGGCTTATCACATTTTCTTACCGACAAAAATATTGCCGTGCATCGAGCTAATACTCGTAAAGTAAAAAGCTTTATTTTATCTCACGGAACTTTAGCAAAGTCTGATAGATCAGATGCAAGAGCTCTTGCTCAATATGGATTTGAACGCCATAGAACTATCTCTCTATTTGTACCTACCTCTACAGAACAATCAACTTTGGCTGCACTTTGTCAACGTCGTGATGATATTACGCAAATGAGAACTCAAGAAAAATGCAGACTTGAAGCACCGGAAAATGATCATATAAAAGAAAGCTGTCAAAAGACCATTGAGTTTTTCGATAGTCAAATAAACGAACTCAATGATACTATACAAAAGATTATTGATGAAAGCCGCGAATTACAACAACGCCAAAAAATTCTTAAAACAGTTCCTGGAATAGGTAAAAAGTTATCACAAGATTTTTTGTGTTTAATGCCAGAGCTTGGTTACTTAAACAGAAAAGAAGTAGCAAGTCTTGCCGGAGTTGCACCGCATCCAAAAGAAAGTGGTAAAGCTGTTGGTTACCGAAGGATTACAGGTGGTAGAAGTAACGTTCGTTCAAAGCTCTTTACAGCCGCTATGGCTGCTACAAGGTCAAAATCTATACTTGGCGCCTTTTATTCTAAGCTTGTTGAAAGTGGTAAGAAGAAGATGGTGGCTATAACAGCCCTAATGCTTAAAATTATAGTAATTGCTAATACAAGACTTAAAGAAGCAATTAATTTGCATACTTAAAAATCTTCACAACGGTAACTGAAATCGGCTAATGAATATGTGCGTCCACACAGACTTAAAGCACATATTCATTAGCTTAAGCAGAAATTGCTGTGGTAGCTGTTTGATATAAAATTCTATTTCTATGACAAACGGGTTTTTATTGCCCATATAATTTGCAAAATTACACAAATAAAAAAATTTTTAAAAAACATAGTTGATACCTTGCTAAATAAAAAAAAAAGTATAATATTTTATAAGGTATGCAGGCAAAAACTCTGTAATTTGGTCAGATCAGAAATGAAGCAGCCATATCAGAACCTTTTTGGGTTGCATACCTATTTCATTATTTGTTTTATCCGAGGCTATGAATATAGCATTAAAACATCGTCCTAGTAGCTTCAAAGATCTAGTAGGTCAAGATATATTAGTGCGTGTATTAGAAAATGCTTTTATTTTAAACAAAATCCCACAATCTATACTGCTCTCTGGTAGTAGTGGAGTTGGTAAAACCACCACTGCAAGGATAATAGCTTTATGTTTGAATTGTTCCCTGGGGCCAATTTTTGAACCTTGTGGATCATGTGAAAATTGTCTAGCAATAAAAAATTCAAGCCATCCAGATGTAATTGAAATCGATGCGGCAAGTCACACTAGCATTGACGATATTAAAGTAATCCTGGGAGATATTTGCTATTCACCTATAAGCTCTAAATTCAAAGTCTACATTATAGATGAAGTACATATGTTATCCAGCAGTGCATTTAACGCATTACTTAAAACCCTAGAAGAGCCACCATCTAGTGTAAAGTTCATTTTAGCAACTACGGAAATAAAAAAAATACCAATAACTATTATTGCACGTTGTCAAAGATTTGATTTACACAACATTCCTGTAGCTAAAATAGTGGAACGTTTAAATGATGTTGCACAAAAAGAGAGTTATTCCATTGAAAAGGGAGCATTAGAATTAATTGCACGACATTCTGGAAATTCAATGCGTAACGCCTTGTTTTTGATGAATCAAGCAGTGCTATATAGCAAAGATGGTGCAATATCCACTAAAAATGTGACAGACATACTTGGCCTAGTGGATAAAGATATTATATTCGATCTATTAGGAGCAATATTAGATGGTGATTTACAGAAAGCTCTATCAGTGTTTGACAAGGCGATAAAAACAGCAAACCCACTTAGTATTTTTGAAGGTCTATTGCAAACAATTCAGTTAATATGCCGTTTTTTAATTACGAAAGAGATTGATAGTGCAGTTACAGAGCATGAAAAGAATAGGATAAAAGATTTAAGTATAAAGAGATCTTTAATATTTTTTTCGAGATTGTGGAAGATGTTGCTTAAAGGTATTCAAGATATAAAAACTTCAACATGCAACGATGTTGCTGCTGAAATGATGTTAATTAGCCTCTGTTATCTTTCTGATCTGCCTTCTCCGGAACAGGTGGTCAAAAAAATTCTTTCGCAGAATGCACAGCCGGAAAATACGCGTAATGTAAGAAATGAACAGCAACAAAATTATGATTTTGACAAAGTTTTGCAACTATTAAGGCGGAGTAACCAAATTTATCTTTACAAACAACTGTGTAATAATCTACAATTAATAAATTGTAAACCTGGATATTTAAAATTAAAAGCTGTATCTAAGTTGGATAGTAATTTTTGCAATGATTTAAAAAATTACTTAAACCAGGTGACTCAGCAAGAGTGGGTTATTACAGTTGATACGGGTTATATAAACAGGGAAGTGGGTAATTTAAATTATGCACCTGCAGTCAAGGATATACTTGACACGTTTAAAGGTGCAAAAGTAGTTAATATAGAAAATAAGGAGTAAGTTGTGGATTTTAGTCAAATAATGAAACAAGCGCAAGAGATGCAAAAAAAGCTTGCAGAAGCTCAAGAAAAATATGTTGGGAAAGAGTTTCAAGGTATTTCTGGTGGTGGCAAAGTTTCTGTATTAGTGGAAGTCATAAAAATAGGTAGCTATAAAGCTAAAAAGGTGAACATAGACTTAGAACTTATGAGAAATGAGGAAAAAGATATAGTAGAGGATTTAGTAACAGCAGCGTTTAATGATGCCGTTAAAAAAGCAGAAGAAGATATGGCAAATGCAACTTCTGATCTTGCAGGTATGATGGGTTTACCACCTGGGTTTAAACTTCCTTTTTGAATTTACTACTGAAGTTTCTTTTAGTGTAAGTATTTTTTTTCTAATATTTCCAACGCTAGTACTTCTTCATATAATGCACCTATGGCTAGCACAGCCCTACGTCATACCGTGATTCATTCCATAGCTGTACGAACATTCATTTTTGAAAGTAAATTGCACAGCAAATGGTGTCATCCCAGTGCCCAGACACTGGGATCCAGGAAAAAGAATGGTGTCATCCGAGTAGCTGACACTGGGATCCAGAAGACTTAATTTCAACCAAGTGGCTGCATAATAAAGACTAGATTCCAGTGTCAAGCACTGGAATGACATGGTGAGGCATCATCCTGCTGCTCCTTTCTTGTCATCCCGCGCGGAATAATTAACCGTCATACCGCGGTTCATTCGCGGTATAGATTCCGCTAATAAGTAGCGGAATGAAGAATTTTTGTTTTTCAAATTGTAGGTAAACCTAAGCCACTTTAGCTATAGATCCCGCTAACAAGCAGCGAGATGACGAGGTCTTTCGATAGTAAATCTTACCTGTGTTAGCTATACCAAAAAATCAAAAGTCGTATTTATTCATTAATAAAATCTTTGTCTTCTCCTAAAAATTAGTTAAAGTGTAAAATATTTTGTGTTATTAAGTTAGCACTTGACTTAACTTTAGTTGTTACTTAGACTGCTAAAGTGGAATTTTAATTTTTTTACGAGGACAATTATGCATTATAAAAAGTTTTTTTCAGCAGCCGCTTTAGCAACGTTGCTAAGTTTATCAAACTCTGCTTTTTCAGATCCTGTTGGTCCAATAAGTGATGAAGAAACTAGCTACTACGTTCGTTTGCAATACAACGGTGAAATTTTACCTCTTTTCACAAAAATTGATGGTATTACAAATGCAACAGGCAAAGAAAAGGATAGTCCCTTAAAAGCATCTTTTATAGCTGGCGGTGGTGCGTTTGGTTATAAAATGGACGACATCAGGGTTGACGTTGAAGGACTTTACTCATGGTTGAATAAAGATGCAACTATAATAAATACGTCTGAGACAAATGTTGCAGACAGTTTAACAGCATTTTCAGGGTTAGTTAACGTTTATTACGATATAGCAATTGAAGATATGCCTATTACTCCGTATGTTGGTGTTGGTGCTGGTGCAGCATATATCAGCAATCCTTCAAAGGTTGATGCAGTTAAGGATCAAAGGGGATTCGGTTTTGCTTATCAAGCAAAAGCTGGTGTTAGCTATGATGTAACTCCAGAAATCAAGCTTTATGCTGGAGCTCGTTATTTCGGTTCTTATGGTGCTAACTTTGATAAGGCAGCTAAAGACGATGCTGCAATCAAAGTTCTTTACAGCACTGTTGGTGCAGAAGCTGGAGTAGCGTTTAATTTCTAGTCTATCTTCAGTCTTGTTATCCCAGTGGGTTTTTTCTTGTCATTCAAGTAGCATGACACTGGGATCTAGAAAAAAAGAAATGTGGATTCCAGTGTCAAGGCACTGGAATAACACTATTTGCTATGTGTTTAAGCTATAACGTTTACCATTGTACTGGTAGAATATCATCTAAAGTTACATAATGTTATCCAATTAGCTAACACTGCGGCCTACTGTCTCCAAAAAATTAGATGGAAAGTTTGTACTTTTTTCAAATCAAAGCTTGAATTTTTGCTGGAAAATCAATATATTATATGCATGAAGTTTTAATTTAAGTTGTTATGTTGACCTCAATGGCAAACTTATGTGTCGATAGCAGAACCAATCTCATGCAATATATTGCTAGGGTGCAAAAATTTCCTATGCTGTCTCAAGAGGAAGAGGTACGATTAGCAAAAAATTGGAACCAATATAAGGATGTTTCTTCTGCTCATAAATTGATTACCAGCCATTTGAATTTGGTAGTGAAAATTGCAATGAAATTCAAAAATTATGGACTATTGTTGATGGACCTGGTCATGGAAGGAAATATGGGTTTAATGCATGCAGTGAAAAAGTTTAATCCTGATTTAGGGTTTCGTTTTTCAACTTATGCGGTGTGGTGGATTGAAGCTTCAATAAAAGACTTTATATTGAAATCTTGGTCGTTTGTGAAAATAGGCACAACGCAAGCACAAAGAAGATTGTTTTTTAGTTTACGTAAAATAAAAAAAAGAATTTTACAGTATACAAACAGGGAAACATTAAATAATGAAGAAATAAAAGCAATATCTAATGAGCTTTCTGTATCCGAAGGAGACGTTCTGCAGATGAATTACCGTATGGCTTGTAAGGATCAGTCGCTAAACGATTGCATAAAAATAGGTGATGACTCTAAAAGGGAGCTACAAGATATGATCCCATGTAACTTGGTTAGTCAAGAAGTAACCTATCAGAATCATGAAGAAAAAGAATTAAAAGAAACAATTTTAAACAATGCACTAGCGAGCCTCAACGAAAGGGCAAGAGACATTTTTATCAGTAGATATTTGTCTGAAAACATTCAAACTCTGGATGAACTTAGTAAAAAATATTGTGTTTCAAGAGAAAGAATAAGGCAGTTGGCTGAGCAGGCGATGGCTAAGGTAAAACAATATATACAATCTGAAAGTTTGAAATTTGGTTTGCATGCGTAGTTTTTTTATATTTCTAATATTTTTTTCGATAGGCGCTTTTGCATCGGTTAGTGATGTACAATTGAAGGAAAAATATAAAGATTGGCTCGTGTATACTGCATTGGAAGATGGAGAGAAAGTATGTTATATTGTATCCTATCCTAAAAAAAAAAGCGAATATTATACAACCAATCGCAAGCCGTATGTAATGGTTAGTTATGTTGATAAAAAAGCAGATGAGGTAAGCGTTACCTCTGGTTTTCAGTATGATAAGGAGCCTGTAGCTCTCAATATCGACAAAAAAATTAAATATACACTGCCCATAATACAGGGAAGTTTTGCGTGGGCAGAGCATACAAAAATAGATCAAGATCTCATTCTAAAAATGAAGCAGGGATTATCAATGGTAGTTAATGGAAAAACAAAAACAGTGACCATTGATGATACTTATTCCCTACTTGGTTTTCAAAAAGCGTATCAAAAAATGCATGATTTATGCCATACAAAGTAAATTATTGTAACAGAATAGGTAATTTTCCAGTTATAGTATAAAACAGACTGCCCTTTCGATAAATAGCACTTTACTTTATATGGGATGTGGATATCATTTAAAATATATTTTTGAGAGTTAGCAATGTCAGAGGTTGCAGGTGTAGATACAGAAATCAAAAAGCAAAATTCTGTGTGCGAGCAGATGCGTTTTAGCGTGAGCCGCACAAGTCTTTTAAATACATTATCCAGAGTAAGTGGAGTGGTTGAAAGGCGTAATGCAATAGATGTTTTGGCGTGTATAAATATCAAAGCACAACACGGCAGCATAAAATTAATGGCAACTGATCTTGACATTTCAATATTTGCCTCACTTGCTGCAACCGTATTAACAGAAGGAGAAGTAAAAATTTCAGCGCATACTTTACATGACATAGTGAAGAAGTTACCCGCTGATTTGGATGTCAATTTTGAAGTAAACAACCAAGGAAAATTATTGATGTCTTGCGGAAATGCAAACTTTTCTTTACCGAATGTAGTTTCAAGCAGCTTTCCTGCTCTTGAAGAAGACAATTATAAACATGATTTTACTCTACTAAATACAGACCTGATAGACTTATTAACTAAAACAAAATTTGCTGTATCACTAGATGATACAAGGTATAATTTAAATGGAATATATCTACATACAGATGAGCAATTTCTGTACTGCGTTGCAACTGATGGCCATCGTTTATCATGTATAAAGAGGCCAAAGCCTGGGAACATCAATGGCGAATTTGGTGTGATCATTCCACGTAAAACTGTTATGGAGCTGTTAAAAATATTGGACGATTGTAATGAAATTAAAGTAAAACTCTCAGACAGAAAAATCAAGTTTACATGCGGTGAATATATTCTAATATCAAAATTAATAGATGGAACTTTTCCAAATTATAAAGCAGTTATTCCAGCATCTCAAGATAAGCATATGATTATTGAAAGTAAAAAACTTTCAGACGTTATAGATCGAGTTTCCGTTGTTGTATCTGATAAAGTAAAATCTATTAAATTCTTACTACAAGAAAAGCTGCTAACTCTGCATTCAAACTCCCAAGAGTGCAGTGATGCAACTGAATCCATAGAAGTGGACTACAATGAAGCCCCTATAGAAATAGGGTTCAACTCGCGTTATTTACTTGATGTTCTATCCTGCATAAAAAATAAATGTAAGTTTAGCTTAGCCGATGGTAATAGTGCTACAATTATCACTGATGAAGACGATTCAAGTGCATTATATGTAGTAATGCCAATGAGAACTTAAACTCGTCATCTCGCTGCTTGTTAGCGGAATCTGGAGATACCGTGGCGGTATGGCACTTATTTCACTAGGTGTATGGTCCCAGAGTGTGATGGTGTGGATTTAGTATAAATAATTCTGGAGACTGTGTCCACTGATAACATATAAATTCATAAGGAGTAAGACCCTTAAGAGTTTTGAGTCTCTTTGCATAATTATAAGCCATAACAAAGTTATAAAGGTGTTCTTTAAGTTGCTGGTGCGATTGATAGTAATACTTCTTAACTGTAGCATCCTTTAAAGTTTTATTCATACGCTCGACTTGCCCATTCGTCCAAGGATGGCTAACTTTTGTCAAACGATGTTCAATAACATTCTCTTCGCAAACTCTATCAAATATATGTTGGAAAGCATACTTATGACGCTTCTGGTTTGTAAATTGTATACCGTTATCTGTCAAAATAGTATGGATTTTATACGGTAAAATTCTAATCAAATTACGTAAGAACTCAGCAGCTATGGGTTTTGTAGCACTGTTACGCAACTCAACATAGGTAAATTTGGATGTCCTATCAATAGCAACAAACAAATGTAATTTGCCCTCCTCAGTTCTAACTTCAGCAATATCAATATGAAAGTAACCGATAGGATATTGTTTGAATTTCTTTTTTGACTTAACTTCTCCATCAACAGTTGGTAATCTGCTAATGTTGTGTCTTTGTAAACAACGATGCAAGCTAGAGCGAGTCAAATGCGGAATTGTAGACTGCAGAGCGTAAAGGCAATCATCTAGTGGCAGTAGTGTATACTTGCGAAATGTAACTATTATAGCTTCCTCTTCTAGCGTTAAAACAGTCGATCTTGGACGCTTTGGACCCATATCAGCATCTTTCGTAAATGAACGTTTTCTCCACTTAATAATAGTTTTTGGATTAAGGTTATAATGCTTGGAGAGTTTTGCTATGCTCTCTTTTCTATTTTGTATTGCTCTACGAATCGTCTGTGTTGTTTTGGCGCACCCATGTAATATTTGTCCCATAACTCCTCCTTTGATGGTATTTTTTTCTCATATTTTATCATACCATCACACTCTGGGACTGTACACCAGCTTTTATTAAATTAGTAATCTATCTTTACCAAATATAAGCCAAAAGGTGGTGCAGTAACTCCAGCGGCACTTCTTTTGCATTGGTTTAATATATTTAGCATTTCTTGCGGATTGGTTCTATTTTTTCCAAATTCAACTAAAGTACCCACAATAATCCTCACTTGGTTATGTAAAAAGGAAATAGCAGATATTTTGATGTGTATATGATTCCCATTTTGTATTATATCGATATCATCAATTGTTCTTATCGGATTTGCGGCTTGACAATCTTTTGAACGGAAACTTGAAAGGTCATGTTTTCCAAGTAGATGTTTAGCAGCTTCACGCATAATATTTACATCAAGTGGGCTAAACACTTGCCATACATAACCCGTCTCCAGAGCGGCAGGAGCATAGCGATTAACTATTCTATATTCGTAATATCTTTTTTTTGCTGAAAACCGTGCGTGAAACGCATCATCTACAACTTCTGCATTAAGCACGACTATAGGAATTGATTTTAAATGATAGTTTATTGCATTCCTTATTCTATAAAGCTCAAATTCCTTTTCCATATCAAAATGAGCAACTTGTCCTAAAGCATGAACTCCTGCATCAGTCCTGCCACCACAGTACAAAGTAACTTTCTCACCACTAAAATTAAATATAGCATTTTCTATCTTCTCCTGGATTGAGTTAGCAGAGTGTTGCTGTTTTTGCCAACCAGAGAAATTACTACCATTATATTCTACCGTTATTTTGTATCGCACTGCATTACATCAAGCTCTATCTAAAATAGTCATTTTCTATCTTAACATAATTTATGGTCAAGCCTACAGTGCTGCCACTCCCATAAAGTAGTTCGTCCAATCTTAAATCTTGCTGCCACTGCTTCTCTGCCTTCTCCTTCGTCTAGGCTCTGTGGACAAAATTTTAGAGAAGCCATACAAGAGCTCCAACAAAATTGAGAAAACCCATAAAAACCTCAGCAGTTTTATCAAATCTGGAAAAAATGCGCCTAAAATTTTTAATTTTACCAAAAAAACACTCAATCAAATGACGTTCTTTGTAGATATGCTCATCGTAATACCTTTGCACTTTTCGATTCCGTTTTGGCGGAATAACTACTGTACATCCCTTGTCTTCAAGACTTGTAACAAAGGCATTGCTATCGTAGCCCTTGTCAGCTACTACAGTAGAGTTATAGATACTTTCGGTCAACACTTGTGCCTGCGTAATTTCATTTCTTTGACCAGGAGTCAGAGTAAATTTAAGTGGATTTCCAAGTGCATCGACAAGCGCATGTATTTTAGTTGTAAAGCCACCTTTGCTCCTCCCTAAAGCTTCTTGATCCTTGGAGTTTTTTGTATATCCAGATGAACATGGATGGGCTCGGATGATCGTACCGTCGATTATAGCAACTTCTAAATCAGGCTCTTGTTTAGTATATTCAAGCAATTTTTTCCAGACATCTCTTTCACACCATCTTTTAAATCGCTTATGTATACTCCTGTAATTACCATAAGTTTTTGGTAAAAGTCTCCATTGGCAACCACTTCGCACTATGTACCACACTGCCTCTATGAATATTCTCAAACGTTTTTCATCTTTGCTGTGCATTCCTTTTACGCTTTTTATGAACTCTAAAATTTGTTTCCAATTTTCCTCTTTGATGTAATATTGCATATGGTAGTTTCTCCATTTTTTACCTATTAGGCTAAACTACCATCTTTTTCTCTCTTTTCATATTTTTTGTCCACAGAGCCTAGAAATTGAAGGGATATTAAATAGTGGTGATATTAAAGAAAAAGATGTTTTATCAGGAAAGTACGACTTTGCAAATATTGAGATATTTCTTGTGAATTATAAAGACTTGACCCAGGGGACAATGAATCTACATTCAGGAACTTTTGGTAAAGTGACATTAAGTAGTGGAAGATTTATTGTTGAAATTAGAGGGCTCTCAGCAAAGCTTGAGAGAAGCATAGCAGAATTATACTCTCCTGCATGCAGAGCACAATTTTGCGATGATAAATGTAAAGCCGATACTAAAAAATTTAGTAAAATAAGTACAATCACTAAAGTATAGCTCTTTTCATAATAGTCCGGAAAGTTCATAGAAAAGCAGAATCAACAGCATGACGAAAAGATGTGAATAGAGGAATGTTTTTCCTAGCTCTGTTTTTTATAGCAAACCAATGATGCTCAATTTTGTTAAAATCGGGAGAATAAGGCGGTAGATATAAAATTTCTGCACCAACTCCTTTAGCAAGTTCAGTAATCTTATTAGACTTATGAAAAGTAGCATTATCAAGGATAACAGTTTGTCCAGGTTCCAAAATCGGTGTTAGGAACTGCTCAAACCATTTATTAAAGATATCCATATTACAGTGGCCTTCAAATGTTAACGGAACAACTATTTTTCTGCCGTTTAAGGCTGCAATCATACTGATTCGTTGAATTTTTTTACCAGATTTTAGAGCATAAAACCGCTGTCCTTTCTGAGAATATCCATAGGGATAGTCTTCGGTATTATCAATACCAGATTCATCTATATATACTAAGTTTTGAGGTTCTTTTGTTGCTATAATTTTCAAAAATTCAGCACGTTTTTCTTCATTCCTTTCTTTGTATCCATATGTCTTTTTTTGCGTGTGAGTCCAATTTTTTTAAGAGCTCGATGAATCGTTGGGATACTAACATTACTCCAAAGCTTAGCCATTTCCGATAGAGTTTTTCCACCATGTTTTTTGGCAAATTCAGTAAATTTATTCCAGTCGGTAATTTTGTGATTATAACCTCCATTTCCAAGTTTTTTCGACTGAAAATCTCCTGTTTCTTTTTTTCTTTGCTGCCACTCCCATAATGTAGTTCTTCCAATTTTAAATCTTGCTGCTACCGTTTCTCTGCTTTCCCCTTCGTCTAGCACTTCCATTGCTTTTTTTCTTAAATCATAACTATATGCTGCTGGCATACTTACCTTCACTACTATAAACTCTTATTTTAACCCGTTTGGACCATTATGAAAAGAGCTATACTAGGCTCTGTGGACAAAATTTTAGAGAAGCCATACAAGAGCTCCAACAAAATTGAGAAAACCCATAAAAACCTCAGCAGTTTTATCAAATCTGGAAAAAATGCGCCTAAAATTTTTAATTTTACCAAAAAAACACTCAATCAAATGACGTTCTTTGTAGATATGCTCATCGTAATACCTTTGCACTTTTCGATTCCGTTTTGGCGGAATAACTACTGTACATCCCTTGTCTTCAAGACTTGTAACAAAGGCATTGCTATCGTAGCCCTTGTCAGCTACTACAGTAGAGTTATAGATACTTTCGGTCAACACTTGTGCCTGCGTAATTTCATTTCTTTGACCAGGAGTCAGAGTAAATTTAAGTGGATTTCCAAGTGCATCGACAAGCGCATGTATTTTAGTTGTAAAGCCACCTTTGCTCCTCCCTAAAGCTTCTTGATCCTTGGAGTTTTTTGTATATCCAGATGAACATGGATGGGCTCGGATGATCGTACCGTCGATTATAGCAACTTCTAAATCAGGCTCTTGTTTAGTATATTCAAGCAATTTTTTCCAGACATCTCTTTCACACCATCTTTTAAATCGCTTATGTATACTCCTGTAATTACCATAAGTTTTTGGTAAAAGTCTCCATTGGCAACCACTTCGCACTATGTACCACACTGCCTCTATGAATATTCTTAAACGTTTTTCATTTTTGCTGTGCATTCCTTTTACGCTTTTTATGAACTCTAAAATTTGTTTCCAATTTTCCTCTTTGATGTAATATTGCATATGGTAGTTTCTCCATTTTTTACCTATTAGGCTAAACTACCATCTTTTTCTCTCTTTTCATATTTTTTGTCCACAGAGCCTAGAACAGCCAGCTGCCCAAAAGGGGTTTAACGGGTCAGGGTTTAACATGTAGTTGCTATATCAAACTCTCCATCTCATATTGAGAATCAGATGCAATGCCATACACTCTATTTGGCGGAGCAATTTTGTTCTCTATACCAAAAACTATACCTTCAATTATTGCTGTGAGTACTTTTTCAAGGTTACAGTCTGCTCCAGGAACACGGTGCTCTAGGCGGCATCTTTTCGAATCGTTGCCAAAATAGGGAATTCTTATCGCAGCAGTTCTGTTATTTACCCCCCAACTAATCGTAGTTGGAGTGTGAATATCCGGGTACTGAAATCTTAAATATGAATCATCATTTGGAGCAAAAAACAACATATGTTTTTTCATCATTGCACATAATCCTCCAATACTGTGAATCAGATAGTCACTGTACTTTTGCTCATTGATATAAAATAAGTTATCGTTATTTGAATTCACGAGATTAACATGCACATTTAATGCACTGCCTGCTCTATCCAAATAGGGCTTTGCTTTAAAAGAAACATTCCCACCTAGTTTTTGTGCTGTTTCAGTAAGTGATTGTTTTGCTAACTCAAAATGCTTAATTAAATTGTCGGAGTTCGTATAACAACCACTTTTTATCTCATACTGATGTGTAGAATTCTCCTTCTCGCAAGAAAATTCAAGAGATGCTATTTTATTTTTGATGCTATTCAGAAATAAGTATTCTTTTTCTATTCCTTCAATGTAAAACTCTAGTTCAATACCGAATACAGCATAACAACTCAAATTACTTAATATAATCATAAATTTGCTTCAGTAAATCTATATTAGGTTAGCTATATTTATATGAATACTTTACTTATTTGCCAGTAAATTTAACATCTTATTTATACATAATGTATTACTGTTTTTAATAGCATGCTTCTAATCCTCGATACAAGCGACATTTACAAATTTTTCATTTTTTTGAAATAAAAATGATCAATTTTAATGTTTTTATACCCTTTACAACCCATCAAAAAATCACCATAATTTTTAGTATGTATTAAGTAGTATTAGCTTTTCATTTTGCAGTAAGCTATTGATTATCTTATATTTTTCTAATTATTGCTTTTTTCTTGGTGTGGTATATGAACTTAACTAGCCCTAAGGTTTCTACTATGTTTTTTGATCAGATTATTACAGTAACGGATCACAATGTTACTTGGGAAAAAATCCAAAATTGTCTTTATAATCTTTATGGAGAAGCAACATATAATAGCTGGCTGAGTTCACTAAAATTTGTCAGTAGCAGAAATGGGGAAGTTCTTTTATCCGTGTCAACAAGGTTTATAAAAGAGTGGATTACAGTTCATTACATGAAAAAAATATTATCATTATGGCAAAGCGAAGATAAAAGTATACGTTCTATTGATATTCAAGTAATTGAGGAGAGGAATTCAAATTTTAATGTTATACTAAAAAACAGAGAGGAAAGTAATCATAATCTTGGTTCGCCGCTGGATCCAAGGTTCACCTTTGATAATTTTGTAGTGGGAAAGCCAAATGAATTAGCATTTACGGCGGCAAAGCGTGTGGCAGAATCTATAGATCCAATATTAGGCAGCAATCCTTTGTTTCTATATGGTGGAGTGGGACTTGGTAAAACACATCTAATGCATGCTATAGCTTGGCACATAGTTAATTCCCCATCAGCAAAAAGAAAAGTGGTGTATTTATCAGCAGAGAAATTCATGTACCAATATATTACAGCGCTGCGAAGCAAAGATATTATGTTATTTAAAGAGCAATTTAGATCAGTAGATGTATTGATGGTAGATGATGTGCAATTTATCAGTGGTAAAGATAGTACACAAGAAGAATTTTTTCACACTTTCAATGCATTGATAGACCAAAATAAACAATTGGTTATATCAGCTGATAGGTCTCCTAGTGATCTTGATGGAGTGGAAGAAAGAATAAAATCACGACTCGGTTGGGGGTTGGTGGCAGATATTAATGAAACAACTTTTGAATTAAGGCTTGGTATATTGCAGGCAAAAGTGGAGCAGATGAATATGTATGTTCCGAAAGATGTCCTAGAGTTTTTAGCAAGGAACATAAAATCTAATATAAGAGAATTAGAAGGAGCATTAAATAAGGTTACCCATACCTCATTAATTGGAAGAAGTATGACGGTAGAATCAGCTAGTGAAACCCTAATCGATCTTCTTAGGTCAAATCATAGGTCAGTCACAATAGAAGAAATACAAAAGAAAGTAGCTGAATTTTTCAATATAAAGGTTGCAGATATGCAATCCAATAGAAGGCTTCGCAGTCTTGCAAGGCCAAGACAAATAGCTATGTATTTTGCCAAAAAATTTACGCAAAAAAGCCTACCAGATATTGGGAGAAACTTTGGTGGCAGAGACCATGCTACTGTTATACATGCAGTAAAACAAGTAGAAAATTTTATAAAGACCGACTCAAAATTTGCTGATGAAATCAATCGATTAAAAAAAATGTTTAAGTAGCGTTTTTGAAATAGCTAATAACAAATCCTAAAATGAATCGACTATAGTTTTAATCCGTTTAAGTTTAAAATCTTCTGTTAGCTTCGCAGAATACATTTCCTTATTGTGTTGATTATAGAAGGTAAATTCGTGATCATCTAAATTTAGTATTGCAAAGCCAAAGCCAAAAAAGTTTCTAACCTCGTGTGCTAAGTAGTTTTTACCATTTGAATAGTCAAATTCTACATTTTGATAAACAGATTCTTGATCTTGAGCGTGTAATGATGCACCACCGTTTCCAACTATAATTTGGTCTGGAACATTATCCATTAATAAAATCTGGGCTATATGAATGTGGCCAGAAACTATGGTAGTAACATTGCTTGGAAATTTATCTCCAAAAGCTTCGATTTGTGTAAGATTACCATGGCTTTTTAATGTCAAAAATTCTTTTTTTGGAGATCTCCAAAGCGGTTTATGAGTTAAAAACCACATGGGCTTGTCAGAACTATTTTGTATCAATTTATCAAATTGCCTCTCAAAAGCATCAATTGTGCTTTGGGTTGTAAAAATATCCTCACCGGATGAAGAGTCGAAGATAAAAAATTTCATCGGTCCAGCATCTAAGGACCAACTAGAAACGAAGTTTCCACATTTTTCAGACGAAAAGGGGTATGAATCTAGATACCTGAACCATCCTTCATAAGCTCTATCACAACTCTCATGGTTTCCACGAACAAAAAGGAAAGGGGATTGTGATAAAATATCCTTTGCAGGCTCAAACCAATCAGCGTACCAAACTTCTTTATTATATCCATAAATATCGCCACACTTTTTTGTATTTCTACATTTTGTTTGTCTATAATGATAATCACCAACATGGATAATTAAATCTGGTTTATGAAGGGCGATTGAATCTAAATTTTTTTTTAAAGGCCAGCTATCTACCGAATTACATTCCTGCTGAAATAACATATTTATTCTACAGCCCGTGTCACCAATGAAAGCAATTTTATTAACCTTTTTTGGTAATATAGGAACCCGTAGATCCTCAATACTAATGTTTTTGGCACTTGTTTGTACTGTCAGTTCACAAACTGTTTCGTTATGATCACCATTGTTAATTGAGCTGCGATTCAGCATTTCTGTTTCCTCGCCATCAACATAAACAATGGGACACATGTCATTGTCCGTAATTGCGCGTATGCTTAGTTTATTTTCTGGGATAACTTGAGACCATGTGTATAATATTTGTGCATGGACGAAATGAAAGCTAGTTATAAGAGAGAGAGCTAAAAAAATAAAGATATTAGCTATATTCATTTGTATAAAAACCTAAGTTAAAAATTAGTAGTAAGGTTATCTTAAATGATTAAAATTTATAATCACAAAATTCATAATCAAATTATACAAACAATTTCTAAATTATTCTAGTATCAGATTGACACTCTAGATGAAAAATTCTAAAATGATTAAGTAATTTAAAATAATTATATAAAAACTAGAATATAGTGCGGCCGTGGTGGAATTGGTAGACACGCAGCGTTGAGGTCGCTGTGGCTCATAAGGCCTTGGAAGTTCAAGTCTTCTCGGCCGCACCAGTTTTTATCGCTGTTTAATATGGGTAAAAATGTTTATAGGAAATCAGAGTAGCAATAAGGTAGAAAGAGCTATCAGCGAAATCAGGCGCGGTCGGCCAATTGTAATATATGATGAAAGTAATTACCTATTGTTTGCTGCTGCTGAGGCTTTAGAAAGAGATTTATTTAATCAATACAAGCTTATATCAAGCAATGTATATGTTACTTTAACTTCAAGTAAGGTAAAATACATATCTCAGAATAAAGAACATAACAGCAAACGTCTGTTGGTGAATAATTTTGATGAACTGCTCCATTTAATAAACTGTTCAAAGGAAGATTGCATAAAAGAGTTGCAATGCTCAAAGACAATAGATGAATGTGCTATTGCCTTGCTTAAGTTCTCAGAATTATTGCCATATGCGTTAGTGGCTGATATGACTTTTGAGAATAATCATGAAATGCGAAATTGGTGCGAGAAAAATGACGTTATTGCACTGGACACGTCATTCATAAATAATTTTCAAGAAAATCAGGATGTATATGAAGTGTGCAAAACATCATTATTTTTAAAACAGACTCAAGAAGTAAATATCATATCTTATAGAACCGAAAGTGGTGGAAGAGAACATCATGCAATTATCATTGGCAATCCAGATAAAGATGGCGAACCATTAGTAAGAATTCATTCTTCGTGTTATACGGGTGACTTGTTAGATAGCTTGTCATGCGATTGCAGAAGTCAGTTACATCAAGCAATTCAAATGATAGCTGACTCTGGAAGTGGTATTATATTGTATTTGATGCAAGATGGAAGGGGCATTGGTTTAACTAATAAGTTAAGAGCGTACAGTATGCAAAGAGGACATAATCTTGATACTGTTGATGCAAATAGAACATTGGGTTTTGAAGATGATGAAAGGAGTTTTGCTGTTGCAGCTAAAATGCTTAAGAAATTGAACATTAACAAAATCCAATTACTTACAAACAATGATAGAAAATTGTCAGAATTGGAAAGTAGTGGTATAGGAGTTACAAAGTGTCTACCACTTATTGTGGAACGTAATAAATATAACGATTCATATATGGAGACAAAATTTGGTAAATTAGGCCATAGATTAAGAGTTTTTTAGCTTTTTTGCTGTAACTACTTTGTTAATTTGCTATGTTTATTAACATAAGTTAAGATTTTTAGGAATACTAAAATGCTAAGATTTTTTAAACGAGAAAAAAATACTGAATCCTTAGATAAGGATATAAATTGGAATTCAAACCGCTACAGCACAGTTATTGCTCAAAGAAATATTCTACTTTTATTTGCATTAATATTATTAGCAACGATCTCTATCAGCATATTAGTCATATTTAAAATTAGCACAAGTAGCACTATTGAGCCATTTGTTATAGAAATTGACAAGAAATCAGGAATAGTGCAATTGGTTGATCCTGTCACAGTAAAAGAGTATTCTGCAGATGAAGCGCTAAACGATTATTTTATTTCAGAGTATATAAAAGCAAGGGAGGTTTTTGATCCATATCATTATAATTATAACTATTATACAAAGGTGAGGTTGTTTTCCTCACCTAATGTGTATAATGAATTTAGAAATTATATAGGATCGCAGAATATGGATGATCTTTTTAATTTATATTCAGATACCAAAAGTGAATTTAAAATTCGCTCAATTCAAAAATTGGGTAACGATGCTCTTCAGGTGAGATTTTTTGTGGAATTTACACGGAAAGATGGAAGTTTCACAAGAAAAAACAAGATAGTTATTATGTCATATAGGTATGCATCGCTTGAAATGGATGATCAGCAAAGATATATTAACCCATTAGGATTTCAAGTTATTTCATATAGAGTAGATGATGAATATGTATAGGATATTATTAGTTTTAGCTTTACTTGTCAGTGGCAATTTAAACGCATCCATTAATTATAATGAGCCTATTTCTGTAGATAGTAGAATAAAGACTTTTGTGTATAGCCCTAATGAAGTATTTACGGTGGTTTTTAGTCAGGGTTACTATTCTTATATTGAATTTGCGGAAGGAGAAAAAGTTAAAAATATCGCTGTTGGTGATGCATCAAGTTGGAAAATTAATCCTTATGACAATAAATTGCTTATCATGCCATTTGAAGTTAGTAGTCGCACTAACATGATTATTATGACAACTAAAAAAAGAAATTACATTTTTGATTTAATCTCAAGGCCAAACTACGATAAATACCCGGATACTGATGCTAAGAAAGTGGATCACGATTATTCTGCTGAAAAGGATATATCTTACGTAGTACGTTTTTATTATCCTCAAGAAGAAGGTGAATTTGATGTTGATTTAGATGAGGTTTCTTTACCTACTCAAATGCAATATACTACAGACAAGCTAGAAAAAATAATACAAGCATCGAACAGACGAAATCTGTCAAATCAGAAAGAAACACACAAATTTAAGTTTTTAGTAGTTTTCAAGTATAGTTGTACAGGAAGCGCCTCTGCAGTTATGACCGACATTTTCAATGGTGCCTAAGTGCCCGTATGCAAGGATGGTTTTGGAAGGAACGGTCAAATCATTGATGGAGTCATTTAGACTACCTCGGTTAGGAGATTGTACTATCAACCGTTCCAAGCTGAAGCGTTTCCCTATTACAAATTATATGTAGGAGTTACCATGAAAAAAGTAAAAAGTAAATTAGAAATAGTGAATCCTAATGCAGCAGGAATAGACATTGGTTCAGCTGTACACTATGTGTGTGTACCTGAAGGAAGAGATGAACAACGCGTTCAGAAATTTGGCTGCTTTACTGAAGACCTTCATAACTTAGCACAGTGGTTGAAAAAGTGTAAAGTTACAACAGTAGCTATGGAATCAACAGGAGTATATTGGATTCCTTTATTTCAAATACTTGAGTCATACAAATTCGAGGTAAGATTGGTAAATGCACGGCATGTAAAGAATGTACCTGGTAGGAAGTCTGACGTTCAAGATTGCCAATGGCTCCAACAACTGCATAGCTACGGACTGCTTCATGGATCGTTTAGGCCAGATAATCAGATGTGTGTATTGCGCAGTTACGTGCGGCAACGCAAAAATCTCACTGAAAGTGCATCTACACATATTCTGCGTATGCAGAAGGCATTAATTCAAATGAATATACAATTACACAAGGTTATTAGTCATATTACTGGGATAACTGGTATGAAAATCATTGAAGCTATAATTGAAGGCGAAAGAGATCCTGAGAAATTGGCTAAATTCAGGGATGCACGAATAAAAAATGATCAGTCTACTATTGCAAAAGCGTTAGCTGGTGACTATAGAGAGGAACACTTATTCACGCTAAAGCAAGAATTTGAACTATATAATATTTATCAAGAAAAAATAGCAGAATGTGATAGAAATATTGAAGCCTATTATAAAACGTTTGAAACAAAGTCTTGTGAAAGCAAACAGCTAAGTAAGCAAAAGAATAAAAATAGCAAAAGTAAGCCAAGCTTTGCTTTGTATGAGGAACTGCACCGAATAACTGGTATGGATTTCACTAAAATTCCTGGATTTGATGTATTAAGTATACAAACCATAGTTTCAGAAGTTGGTATAAACCATAGTAAATGGCCAACAGAAAAGCACTTTTCATCGTGGTTGGGACTCAGTCCTGCTAATAAAGTTACAGGGGAAAAAGTGTTTAACACAAGAACACGTAAAGTCATTAACCGTGCTGCAAATGCTTTGCGAATAGCTGCTCATTCTGTAGGAAATAGTAAAAGTGCGTTGGGTGCATACTACAGAAGATTGAAAAAACGACTAGGAGCACCAAAAGCAATAACAGCTACTGCAAGAAAAATGGCATGCATATTTTATAGTATGCTCAAATACGGACAGGAATATGTAGAAAAAGGAATGGAATACTATGAAACACGCTATAAAGATAGAACTGTAAAAAATTTGATCAAAAAAGCGAGCGAATTTGGCTACATATTAGTTCAACAAGAAGAGTTAGTTGAGTGAGTTTCTTAGGAGAAAATGATACGAAGTACAATTATACATATATTGATGAAGGTGGTAATGCGGATATAGTTCCGATTGAGTTATTTGATGATGGTTATTTAACCTATTTAAAATTTAGAAATAATAATAAAATACCTCAGATTTTTGTAGAAGGGGAGGATAAACCTTGTAAAAGGCTGTTATTTGATGATTATGTTATAATAAAAGGAGTACATAAAAAGCTATTTATGCGTTATGAAGATGGTGAAGTTGAAATTATAAATAGGTCACTTTAGCTGTGGTACATGCAATATGAATAAAGAAAGGCGTAACAATTCAGAAGATGAATCAGAAATAGAGAATAAGGTAGTAACAGTTGGCTCTAATCAAGGTCATAGGGCATTGATGGTCATTATTTTAGTGCTTCTGGCTGGTGGAGTGTATTATCTCTATTTTAGTCCTTCTCCTAAAGAGGGTTCAGAAGTTATTAAAAAAGAGGAAACAAAGCAAAACGTTCAAGAATTGAAAGGAAAGTTGGAGCAAGTTCCAGATAATGTAATGGTTCCTGAAAGAATAATAACTGATCCCTTACCACCCTTACCTCCTCTTCCTACACCACTAATCATACCAGAAATAAAACAAATTAGAAAAGAAGAAGTGATGAAAAAAGAAGAAGAGAAACCAAAAGAAACTCCTGTGTCAAATATACCTATTTTGCCAAAGCAAAATTTTCCTTCTAGTAATGTTATGGGCAATTTACCTACCTCATTTCCTACAATAGGGGGTGGCGGTTATCCTAGAGACAGACGTAGTGCACAAATGTTAACAATTTCAGGTGATAGTGGAGAGAACAAGGCTGCTGATGCTATTTTATCCGACACTTCAGCACAATCGAGCAAAGCTACCAGGGTAGGAAAGCTTGGTTTAATGATTACTCAAGGTAAAATTATTGATGCTGTCCTTGAAACTGCAATAAACTCTGATCTGCAAGGAATGCTGCGTGCTATGGTGAGTAGAGATGTTTATGCAGAAACTGGTGATACAGTTTTAATACCTAAAGGCTCAAGATTGATAGGCAGTTATTCATTTGACTCGAATGTTGCTAAATCTCGTGTAAATATAAACTGGAATAGAGTGATTCTGCCACATGGAATAGATATTGCAATCTCATCACTTGGTACTGACGAGCTTGGTAGAGCAGGGATAGCAGGAATAGTTGATAACAAAATAGTAAGTGCGTTATTCTCTTCAGTGACACTTGCTGGTGTTTCGATTGGTTCGGCTGTTATAGGGCAAAAGGCTTCTAATCTTATTGATGCGCTAACTGCCATGGATGCAGTGAAGTCTATCACTGCAACTGAAATAGATATTTCTTCTCTCAAAGGGGCTATTGTTGAGAGATTGGAGGGTGCTATAAAAGCTGGAGTTGAGAGTATAGGAGACGAAAAATGGAAATTGGGCCTTAAAGCTATTGAAGAAATTCGGAATGCTAAAAGTGATCAGGATTTACTGAGAATAATAAAGAAAGAAATAGTAAGTATGATAAAAAGTTCTGGAGCTAGTGAAGTTGATGCAATTACTAGTGACAATATTGGTATAACTTTAAACGATGTACGTCAACTGTTGAGGCAAACTCAGAAAAGAAGCAAGTCTGTTTATGATGAAGCAATTGGGAAATCAATCGAGGATTTTTCTAAAGATATGCGAGATGTAGTGGGCAGATATACAGATAAAAAACCAACTATTTATGTTGATCAAGGCACTGCATTGAAAGTATTTGTTAACCAAGATATAGTATTTCCTCCACAGGCAATATTAAATCAATGAAATGAACTATGCTGCACTTGATACATATTTGGAGCCATTACAAGGCATATTTCAAGAAGAAGGCGTAAATGAAATATCAATAAATAAGCCAAAGGAAGTATGGATTGAAAATCGTGGTGAAATAAGGTGTGAAAAATTAGAAGTATTCGATCTTAATCATTTGAAATCTCTTGGCAGACTGATTGCTCAAGCTACAGAACAAAAACTTAGCGAAGAAGCGCCGTTACTTTCGGCAACATTACCAAATGGTTACCGTATACAGATAGTATTTCCGCCAGTATGTGAACCTGATAAAGTAGTCATGTCGATTCGTAAGCCTTCTAGCATGCAATTAGCACTCGATGATTACGAAAAAATGGGGGCTTTTTCTGAAACTGTTACAGAAGCAACTGATAATCCAGTTGACCGTCATTTGGATTTACTGTTAAGGCAAAAAAAAATAAAAGAGTTTTTAGAATACGCTGTAATAAGTAAGAAAAATATTATAATTAGTGGTGGAACTTCCACTGGTAAGACTACTTTTACTAATGCTACTTTGCGTGCTATTCCAGCTGAGGAAAGAATTATTACTGTTGAGGATGCAAGGGAAATCGTTTTGAACGATCATCCCAATAAAGTCCATCTAATTGCCTCTAAAGGAGGGCAGGGCAGAGCAAAAGTAACCACTCAAGATTTGATAGAAGCGTGCTTACGTTTAAGGCCAGACAGAATAATAGTTGGTGAGCTCCGTGGAGCGGAAGCTTTTAGTTTTCTTAGGGCGATAAATACTGGTCACCCTGGATCAATATCAACCCTTCATGCGGATAGTCCAACAATGGCCCTTGAGCAAATAAAATTGATGGTTATGCAGGCAAATCTTGGCATTCCTCCAGACCAAATTATACCATACATTAGAAATGTGATTGATATTGTTATTCAGCTAAAAAGAACCGGTGGGGGCAAAAGAAGCATTTCTGAGATATTATTTACTAGATCTGCGAGCGAAAATGCTTAAATTTATACATAAGTTAAGGAAGAGTAGTTTATGAGTAATGGAAATCACCTACGTAATATTCTCATAGGAGGTATAGTAGCTTTTAGCGTACTTGAGTTTTGCTTCTATCTATCTGGTATATTGTTTGTTCTGTTTGCTGATGGTCCGGATGCTGTGGATTTTAAGGCAATTAATCCTAGTTTGACGCCTTTCCCTCAAGCTCTTTGGCCAACGATTTTTGATCATATACAATATTGTTGGCATCATCCAGAGTTATATAGCCTTGAGCTCAAAATCACATTAATTATATCTTCTGCACTGCCTATCATTGTTTTAATGATTATCTTATGGAATTTAAGAGAAAGGATAATTGAGTGGCGACCATTTAAAAAGAGAGAATCACTTCATGGAGATTCGCAGTGGGCATCAGAGAAAGACATACGAAAAGCAGGATTAAGAAGCAAAAAGGGATTATTGCTTGGTAAAGATAAAAGAGGATACTTCATTTCTGATGGGTTTCAGCATGCATTGTTATTTGCACCTACAGGTTCTGGTAAGGGTGTTGGCTTTGTAATTCCTAATTTATTATTTTGGACTGACTCGGTAATTGTACACGACATAAAATTAGAAAACTATGAAATAACAAGTGGTTGGCGAGAACGACAAGGACAAAAAGTATACGTATGGAATCCAGCGCAGCCAGATGGAATAAGTCACTGTTACAATCCATTACAATGGATTAGTGAAAAACCTGGGCAGATGGTTGACGATGTGCAGAAAATAGCTAACCTAATCATGCCTGAACAAGAATTTTGGCAGAATGAAGCAAGAAGCTTATTTGTTGGAGTGGTATTATACTTACTTGCTGCACCAGAGAAAGTTAAATCTTTTGGTGAAGTTGTGCGTACGATGCGTAGTGATGACGTGGTTTATAATCTTGCTGTTGCTCTTGATACAATGGGTAAAATACTACACCCTGTAGCATATATGAATATTGCAGCTTTTTTACAAAAAGCTGATAAAGAAAGGTCAGGTGTTGTATCAACCATGAACTCATCACTTGAATTGTGGGCAAACCCATTGATTGATACTGCAACTGCGTCGAGTGATTTTAATATTCTAGATTTTAAAAAGAAGAAAATTACAGTTTATGTTGGTTTAACTCCTGACAACTTGACTAGGCTCAGGCCTTTAATGCAGGTTTTTTACCAACAGGCAACTGAGTTTTTATGTAGAAAATTGCCATCGGATGACGAGCCTTATGGCGTATTGTTTTTAATGGATGAGTTTCCTACACTTGGAAAAATGGAGCAATTTCAAACAGGTATTGCATATTTTCGTGGTTATCGAGTTAGGTTATTCTTAATTGTTCAAGATACTGAGCAGCTCAAAGGAATATACGAAGAAGCAGGGATGAACTCCTTTTTGTCAAACTCGACTTACAGAATAACTTTTGCAGCCAATAATATTGAAACAGCTAATTTAGTATCGCAACTTATAGGAAACAAAACTGTACAACAAGAATCGTTGAATAAGCCTAAATTTTTAGATTTAAATCCTGCTTCAAGGTCATTACATATCTCTGAAATACAGAGAGCATTGCTATTGCCTCAAGAAGTTATTATGTTGCCACGTGACGATCAGATAATTTTAATAGAGTCGACTTACCCAATTAAATCAAAGAAAATTTTGTACTACAGTGATACCACCTTCACAAGAAGGCTGCTCAAGCAAACTCGTGTGCCTACACAAGAACCATATGACCCAAATAAAGTTCTTTCTGCCGCTGCGAGCAAAGAGAAGGTTAATAACGAGGGGAATAATGCTCTTGAGGGGCCTAATTCAGTTGATTATCCTGCTGAAACTAAAACAGAAGATGCAGTATATGATGAATCAGATGAATTTGCAGACGAAGATATTGATGATGAAGATATCGACGATAAGTTTGAAGATGATGATGACGGGTTTGATGATGAGGAAAAGAGCGATGATGGGTTTGATGACGAAGAAGAGGAGGATGAATTTGAAGATGAGGATAAATTAAAAAATGACGAGAAGTAAGGTTAACTTTGCCTATTTTTAGCTCAGAAAAGTGCAAGTTATGCAAATAATTAGGTTTTTCATATTAAGCCATTTTTAATTAATTAGTATTAGATTAGCTATTTTAACTAGGGGAGTAGTAATGATTAGTAAAAAAACATTAGCGGTTACAGCACTTGCTTTATTGTTGTCACAACAATCTTTTGCGAGTGAAACAGAAGGGTTTTACTTTGGTAGTGGGTATTATGGTCAATTTTTTAATGGCATGGGTGAACTAAAAACAAGCACTACAGATATCAAAAATTTGTCTATAAATGACAGGGATGCTCAGAACACAAAAGGTCAGTCACTAAGTGAGTATAAAGGAGATTATAATCCACCTTTTGCTGCAAATGTGGCACTTGGTTATACAGGGGAATTGGGTAACAACAGCTATAGGGCTGAATTGGAAGGGATGTATTCTTCTGTAAAAGTGGATAATATTGGTTTAACAAGTAGCCAAATAACTGTTTCATATCTAAAGGACATTGGTCAGAATGCTAATAAAGAAACTTATCTCTATAGTGCTGCAGTTAGTCATGACCAAATTGAGAACATATCTGTAATGGCAAATGTTTATCATCATTGGAAAAGTGACCGTTTCTCTTTTTCTCCTTACGTTGGTATTGGAGTCGGTGCAACAAGAATGACGATGTTTGAAAAACCGTCAATAAGACCCGCAGGTCAAGTAAAAGCTGGCTTTGACTATCGCATAAACGAAGATGTAAATATGCATATCGGATATAGAGGTTTTGGTGCTATTGGTGGCGATATTAAGCTTACAGCAGAAGAGTTAGGACAAGTGGTAGACGACCCTAATAATGATAAAAAAAAGAAGCTTGATCCTAGCTCGAGTAGCAAAGTATAGCTCTTTTCATAATAGTCCGGAAAGTTCATAGAAAAGCAGAATCAACAGCATGACGAAAAGATGTGAATAGAGGAATGTTTTTCCTAGGCTCTGTGGACAAAATTTTAGAGAAGCCATACAAGAGCTCCAACAAAATTGAGAAAACCCATAAAAACCTCAGCAGTTTTATCAAATCTGGAAAAAATGCGCCTAAAATTTTTAATTTTACCAAAAAAACACTCAATCAAATGACGTTCTTTGTAGATATGCTCATCGTAATACCTTTGCACTTTTCGATTCCGTTTTGGCGGAATAACTACTGTACATCCCTTGTCTTCAAGACTTGTAACAAAGGCATTGCTATCGTAGCCCTTGTCAGCTACTACAGTAGAGTTATAGATACTTTCGGTCAACACTTGTGCCTGCGTAATTTCATTTCTTTGACCAGGAGTCAGAGTAAATTTAAGTGGATTTCCAAGTGCATCGACAAGCGCATGTATTTTAGTTGTAAAGCCACCTTTGCTCCTCCCTAAAGCTTCTTGATCCTTGGAGTTTTTTGTATATCCAGATGAACATGGATGGCCTCGGATGATCGTACCGTCGATTATAGCAACTTCTAAATCAGGCTCTTGTTTAGTATATTCAAGCAATTTTTTCCAGACATCTCTTTCACACCATCTTTTAAATCGCTTATGTATACTCCTGTAATTACCATAAGTTTTTGGTAAAAGTCTCCATTGGCAACCACTTCGCACTATGTACCACACTGCCTCTATGAATATTCTTAAACGTTTTTCATCTTTGCTGTGCATTCCTTTTACGCTTTTTATGAACTCTAAAATTTGTTTCCAATTTTCCTCTTTGATGTAATATTGCATATGGTAGTTTCTCCATTTTTTACCTATTAGGCTAAACTACCATCTTTTTCTCTCTTTTCATATTTTTTGTCCACAGAGCCTAGCACTTCCATTGCTTTTTTTCTTAAATCATAACTATATGCTGCTGGCATACTTACCTTCACTACTATAAACTCTTATTTTAACCCGTTTGGACCATTATGAAAAGAGCTATAACTATTGCATTCCAGAACAATTTGATGCATCATTCTTTTTGTAAAAAACATTCCAAACTTTCTCTCCACTTTTTCTGGGTAAGGTCAATTAGTAACTAATCTTGAAATACTTACTGCTTTATCGTAAATGCTAAAACAATAAGCTATTGATATTCTTGTTTTTTTTAATCTCTAATCCAGAATTCTGGTGAGAAATACATTTCCCCGCTTCGATTGGGTAAAATATGAATTTCTTCTACTAGGTTTTGATATTACATATGTGTACATCCCCATCATGAATGCTATTTTCGGTAAAATCTCTTACAACGCTCAAAAGCAGAAAAACAAAAACTTGATTTTCTCAGCTAAATAGTGGACCATCAAAAGCACGCATAAATATCTACAATGAAAGAAAAAACTTTCACAATCATCGATGGCTATGGTTTTCTTTTCAGAGCTTACTATGTACTACCTCACTTAATTACCACAACAGGAATGCCAATAGGTGGTGTATATGGCTTTCTGAATATGGTTCTTAAGTACATTGCCCATTCGGACTACTTAACTATAGCACTTGATGCAGGGAAAAAGAATTTTAGGCACAATTTATATCCTGAATACAAAGCAAACAGAGTAACGCCTCCTGAGGATCTAATTCCACAGTTCACCATACTGAGGGAAGCTGTAGAAGCTTTTAACCTCAGCTATGAAGAAATTGAAGGTTATGAAGCAGATGACATAATCGCAACACTAGCTGCAAAATACGCCAACCACCAAGACTTTAAAGTGGTAGTCGTTTCATCAGATAAAGATTTATTTCAACTCTTGAACCACAATATTTTAATATTCGACCCCATTAAAAATATATATATAGATGAAAAACAAATAGTAGAAAAATTTGGTGTAAACTCACACAAGCTTCTTGATTTATTTTCTCTAACTGGTGATGCATCTGACAACATTCCAGGTGTTCCAGGAATAGGGCCGAAGACTGCAGCTAAATTACTAGATGAATTTGATTCATTGAATAATATTATAGAGAACATTGATAACATCGAGCAAATGAGGATTCGTAATATTCTCACCGAACATAAGGAAAAAGCGTTAATTTCAAGAGAACTTTTATCACTATGTGAAAAAGTAGATCTTCAACATGATATTGCAAAATATGAGGTCCATTCTCCAAATATGGAGAAATTATTATCCTTTTTAAAGAAGTATGAATTCAATTCCTTAATAGGTAAAATGGAAAAGCTTTTTTCTTATAATGGATCTAGCAGAGAAAAGAAAACAGAATATAGTAGTGAAGAGTTAGAGAAATTTTTGGAGCATTGTAGATATGAAGGCAAAATTGTAATTCATTACCACCTTGAAAACAATGTATTAAGTCTATCTTATAGCGAAAGTAATATTTTTTATATAGAGCAAGACAGCATACAAGATGCACTCATTACAATTAACTCAACTTTACTCTCAAATGGGGTGCTTAAAATAATACATAACATTAAAGAGATCAGGAAAATCTTCCCTGCAGTAGAGAAGATGCTAGATTCAGTTGATGATTTGATGATAATGTCGTATAGCTTGGATACAGGAAAGCATGATCACAGTATTCCAAACATAGTTGCGCATAATTTGAGTGAAAATGCAGAAATTTTCTCGGCAAAAACTTTAATAGCAATTCATGAAAAGCTAAAGCAGAGGTTATTTCAGGAAAAATTGTTCACAATTTACGAGCGCTTCGATAAGCCACTTATGAAAGTAATATTTGATATGGAGAAAAATGGAATACTACTGGACATACAAAAATTACAGGAGCTGTCCGATAAATTTCAGCAGGTAATTGCCGTGCTTGAAGATGAGATATATAACTTAGCAGAGGAAAGATTTAATATTGCGTCACCAAAACAATTAAGTGATATTTTATTTAATAAAATGGGGCTAAGTAAAAAGAAGAAGTCAAAGTCTGGATCGTATAGCACCAATTATGAAGTTCTAGAGGCACTCGAAGAAGAAGGGGTAGAAATTGCAGGTAAAATTTTAAGTTGGCGACATTTAAGTAAATTAAAAGGCACCTACACTGATGCGCTAATAAAGCAAGTTGATCCCATTGATGGTAGGATACACACAAACTTTTCGACGACTGCAACTGCAACTGGAAGGCTGAGCTCCAGCAATCCTAATTTACAGAATATTCCTATCAGAAGCGAAGAAGGAAATCTCATTAGACAAGCATTTATTGCGCCAAAAGGACATAAGATAATTTCTGCCGACTATTCACAAATAGAATTGAGACTCTTGGCACACGTTGCAAACGTTGCAGCATTTAAAGAAGCTTTTGCAAACGGACAAGATATTCATGAGATCACCGCAAGGCAAGTTTTTGGAGTGCAAGAAATAGATGAGCAATTAAGACGCAAAGCAAAATCCATCAATTTTGGAATTATATATGGCATTAGTCCGTTTGGCCTTGCAAAACGGCTTGGAATTACCATTGCAGAGGCTGCTGAATACATTAATTACTATTTTTCCTGTTACCCAGAAATAAAGGCCTATATGGAAAAAGCAGTGTCTATCGCAAGATTGCATGGTTATGTAGAAACTTTATTTGGCAGAAGATGCTTTGTAAGAGACATAAACAATACAATTCCTTATGTAAGACAATTTGCAGAAAGGGCAGCAATAAACGCACCACTGCAAGGAACCGCTGCTGATATAATAAAACGTGCGATGATTCAGCTTTTTGATCAATTGAAAATAGGCAAAATAATCCTCCAAGTTCACGATGAACTACTGGTTGAAGTAGAGGACGAAAAGGTACAAGAAACGGCAGAACTTATGAAAGATATAATGGAAAATGCAATAGAAATTTCTGTACCACTTGAAGTAGAAATAAAAGTTGGCGACAACTGGGCTCTTAATTATGACTTAAACATGGCGGATTCTAAGAGTATAGATTATTTGAATTAATATGAAAAATATGCTACAATTAAAGTATAGTAAATGTGAGTAACTCAGTTATGACAAAAATATTAACTCCACAAACAAAGAATTTGGAACCTTCAAATCAGGTAACTAACAAAGATGAGAAAATTTTTGAAAAAGAGGAATATCAGGCAATCTATCGTGCTTTCCTAGATACTTTAAAAAATCCAGAAAATCTAGAAAAGCAAACGAAACAGGAAATAGAAAAGAAGAAACAGAAATTGAAAGAAGAACTTTCAGATAAAGAAAAACAAAAATTACATCGTGATCTGGAGTCATTAAACAAACAATTAAAGCGATTACAGAATGGAAATGAAAAGAAAATTTTTACTTTTGCATTTGAGAATAATAAAGATATATTCAAAAATGTCGATCCAGAAGATATAAAGTCACTTAGTGAAGAAAATTTCCTTCAGTTTTTAATTTCCGTATTTGAGAAAATTAGAGAAAAAAATTTAGCTAGCGGAGAGAATTTAGAGAATGGCGAAATAGGAAAAATAGTAAAGGGGTGTGTAGATGATATACGCGGTACAGAAGCTAAAGATTCACTAGTAAAGCTTGTTGGGTTACCATTTGGAATAAAGGTAGATCCTGAAAATATTTCCAGCTCTTTTATGAATGGGGTGAAAGAAAAAATACCATTCTTAGGTAAAGACAAAAAAGAGGAAGATGAACCACCGCTCAGTGATGAAGAGATGGTAACAACGTTCTTACGTAAGATTTTTCTTCCTATTTCTTTTTCCATTGCTTCAATATTAATTTTTGGTCCTACTACACTTGCGATAGTTGCTGCTGTTATTGGTACAATATTTGCCGTAAAGGGAGGAGTTGAAGTTCTTTTTTCAAATAACAGACCAGGTACTTTGTATAACCCTCATTCACTAGAAAAAGAAAGAAAAAAATGGGATAATGAAATTAGCGATGGTATCAATAAAATTTTAGAAATCGAAGTCGAAATAATTCCTGAAGGAGGCAAAAAACAGTCTATCTCTGAAAAAAATTCCCAGCCAGAAAACGAAAAGTCTACTACCCTTAAACAAGTTACTTTAGATCAGCCAACTAAAAATGTAAGACAGCAATCAAAACAAGACCTAGAGTGCCATAAGTGAATTGTGTAATAGGTTTACTATTAATTTATCACACATACAACAGGAGTATGATCAGACGGATTTTCTAGCTTACGCAATCTATCATCTATGTAGCATGTTTCCAATTTATCTACAGCTTGTGGCGATAATAGCATATAATCTATTCGCATTCCTTGATTATTTCTGAGTGAATTGCCTTGATAATGCCACCAAGTGAATTGTTGCAAATTTGGGTGAGATATTCTAAACGCGTCTTTAAACCCAAGATTCAAGACTGCTCTTAACTTCTCACGTTCTTTTATATGAAAGCACACTTGGCCATTCAATAAATTTGAATCAAAGACATCAATTTCATCCGGTGCAACATTATAATCGCCAGCTATAATAGTTAACTCTTCATTCTTTAACAAAGTGCTCATCCTTTCATATAGATTATCAAAAAACTTGAGTTTATATTCAAATGCTTGAGAGTCCGGGCTTTGACCGTTTGGAACGTATACACTTCCCACCCTTACCTTCTGATTATTGTGCTTTATTATGCACTCTATATAACGCGCTTCTTGATAACCTTCTACGATATCAATCTTAAACTTCTCCAGTATTGGATATTTAGATAAAACACAAACGCCATTTCTTGCAACTTGTCCATAGATAGCATATTCATATCCTAACTTTTCTATCTCCGCATAAGGAAATTGCTCTTCCGTACATTTTATCTCTTGCAGCAAAACTATATCTATCTGACTATCAACTATAAAACTACAAAGTTGGTTAACTCTTTTACGTATGGAGTTTACATTCCAAGTTGCAATCTTTAGCATCAGCAATCCTTATTAATTATATCAATTAAACTCTCCCCAGTAGGCAACCTCGATGTTATAATTTTTTTCCACTTGATTAACTTTAAACTATCAGCAATGTTTTTACTCATGGTATATGCAACTGTATTATTCATCACATGAGATAGCCCACTTTTTAGAACTAATGAACAAAATACCCTTGCTGTCTGTGAGGAAAAAAAAGCAACACTACTAATTTTACCATCCAACAGTAAATTTTTACACCTATTAGTTAGACTCCTTTTAATAATTGTTTTATAGAGTACAACTTCTCTTACGTTAAAATCTTCTTCAGATAATCTCTTTTTTAGGTCACATGATACTTCTTGTCCTCTTATATATAAGAACTTTATTGCACTTGAATAGTGAGCTTTTATGAATGATATCAGACCATCAACGTTGCTGTCTGCTGAGATTATATCAGAAAATCCCAAATTTTTTGCAGCCTGCATGGTTGAATTACCAACTGTAATAATCGGAAAGTCATCCTCTTTGCATATTTGACTAAAAGCCTTTACACTGTTTTTACTTGTAGATATCACAACGTCAAATTCGTACGCAGATATATCAGGATTTAAGTACTTTATTGTGAATACTGGTTCTATAAAAACTTTGTATCCATACTTTCTCAATATATTTCTTGTATTGAACGAGTCCAATAAAGGCCTCGTTAATAAAATAGACTTCATTCTGATTTATTTCACTACTAGTAAAATAGTACCCTTTATACACAAATTACTGAATAAAAACTTTTATTTTGATAGCTTGAGCAATTATTCAAGTAATTGATGTTGAAATAAGGATACTCATTTACCACTAAGCTTTAAATTCACTTATATTTTTTTAATGCTAATTACGTTGAACTCTTTTGAATGGCTTCCTTCAGTGGAATTATATAGCTAATATTCCTGTATAAGTTAAATAAGTTAATACTTAAGCTGCTCCTGCAGCTAGGAAGTGGTCATCAGTAGGTTTTTCTGCCTGTGGTTCGCTAATCATAGTTCGAACGATATTAGCTGCCATAATAGCACAGCCTAGAATAAAAAAAGGCGTAGAAACAAAATAAATAACAGAAGACTCAAAAAGCGACATAGATGCAATACCTCCTATTAGAAATGAAGCACTGGATGCTATATCAAGATAGATCTTTGTTAACTTTTTTTGTCCTGGAGTGTTTTTTATGCCAGATTGCTTATTAAGATTCTGTTGTCGGGAATGATCATTTAGTGACCATATATTTAAAGCAAACGAAAGTGCACTGAATATAGTGCCAGCAATACTAAAATACAGACTTAAGACAGGAATATTCAAGACCAATGCCGCTATGTATCCAATGAAAAAGATAGTAGATAGTGTAGTAACTAAGCGTTTCGAGTAAGTTCGTACCTTCTTTCTGTAGGCTAACTTATCTTTTTCACCATACATAGCATAAATATTACCTAATACGTTATATTATAGCATTAATTAATTCAACAAGCAATATGGAAGCTAAGAGTGCCCGAGAGAAGACTTGAACTTCCACAACTTAAAAAGTTACTAGCACCTGAAGCTAGCGCGTCTACCAATTCCGCCACCCGGGCTTTTTATAGTTTACTATGTTAAAGTTAAATAATATACTTAAACAATTTTTAGTTCAAAGGTAATGCCAAATCTAGATCAAATATTTTTTGCTCAAAACAATGTTAATATTAATAACGTATATAAAATAGTCAATAACGCTTTGAGCAATAGCGATGGTGGTGAGCTGTTTCTAGAATTTTGCCAGTCGGAGTCCCTGCTTTTTGAGGATAACATATTAAAACACATGGACTTGAATACTAGAAGGGGATTTGGTTTAAGGTCTTTTTGCGGGGATAGTACATCTTTCGTTTGTTCTTCTGAGATCAGCGAAAAAGAAATTAGTAATGCTGCTTCTATGGTAAAAAGCTCAGTGTCTTTAAACAAGACAAATTCAATAAATTTAAACGAAGAGACAAAAAGCCTATATTCGAGGATTAACCCTATAAATGAAATGGATCTGAATTCAAAGATTAAGCTACTCAATGAGGTTAATGAGTATGTAAGGTCCAAAAATAACTGCGTGAAGCAAGTAAAAATAACTCTAAGTGGAGAATGGCAAGTTGTACAAATAATAAAGGGTGATCACAGATTAAGCGATATCAGGCCTCTGGTACGTTTTAATGTGCTAGTCATTGTAGAAAAAGATGGCCGTACCGAAAGAGGTTCTGCAGGGCATGGTGGAAGGGACTCTTATAGTAAGTTTATTTCTGAGAAAAAGTGGAAAGAAGTTGCAAACCAAGCGTTAGAACAAGCACTGGTAAATCTTGAAGCAATTCCAACTCCAGCCGGAGAAATGACAGTCGTTTTAGGTCCAGGCTGGCCAGGAATATTGTTACACGAAGCCGTGGGTCATGGACTTGAGGGCGACTTCAATCGCAAAAAAGTCTCAGCATTTTCAAATTCTGTGGGTAAACAAGTAGCAGCTAGTGACATCACAGTAGTTGATGACGGAACTCTGCCCAATTTGCGCGGCTCTATCAGCGTAGACGATGAAGGCACTCCACCCAGTTATAATATATTGATAGAGGATGGGATCCTAAAAGGATACATGCAGGATCATATGAACGCTAAACTCATGGGTGTAAGCCCAACTGGTAATGGTAGAAGAGAAAGTTATAAAGAAGTTATTATGCCGCGCATGACAAACACCTATATGTTGCCCGGAAAGTATACACCGAAGGAAATAATATCTAGCGTAAAGAAAGGTCTATATGCAGTAAATTTCGGTGGTGGGCAGGTTGATATAACGTCAGGAAAATTTGTTTTTTCATCTTCGGAAGCTTACCTAATAGAAAATGGCAAAATTACACAGCCAGTAAAAGGAGCAACACTAATTGGTGACGGTCCAACAGTGTTGAAAAAAGTATCTATGGTTGGTAATGACTTAAAGTTAGATCCTGGTGTTGGCACATGCTCGAAAGATGGACAAAATGTGCCCGTTGGAGTTGGTCAGCCGACACTCAAAGTTGACGCAATAACTGTTGGTGGAACTGAGATATAGATAAGGGCTAAAACGGATTCCAGCGCACGGCGCACAGCTGTACGAACATCGTGATTTGAGAGCAATCTTCATAAGGGAGGATGTCATCCCAGTGCCCAGACACTGGGATCCAGTTTTCCATGCAATCTCGCAAAGACATTTGTTTGAGTATAAGACAGCTACTTTTACGCTCACCAGTTCAGTGTGCTTCTACAATAAAATTTCTGGATGCCAGTGTCACGCACTGGCATGACACCATCTGTTGTGCGAATTACCTCAACAAAAGCAAATGTTCGTACAGTTAGTGCGACCCGAAAGTCGTGATTTTGTGATGGTTAAATTCCATCTTCCCTAGGCTCTGTGGACAAAATTTTAGAGAAGCCATACAAGAGCTCCAACAAAATTGAGAAAACCCATAAAAACCTCAGCAGTTTTATCAAATCTGGAAAAAATGCGCCTAAAATTTTTAATTTTACCAAAAAAACACTCAATCAAATGACGTTCTTTGTAGATATGCTCATCGTAATACCTTTGCACTTTTCGATTCCGTTTTGGCGGAATAACTACTGTACATCCCTTGTCTTCAAGACTTGTAACAAAGGCATTGCTATCGTAGCCCTTGTCAGCTACTACAGTAGAGTTATAGATACTTTCGGTCAACACTTGTGCCTGCGTAATTTCATTTCTTTGACCAGGAGTCAGAGTAAATTTAAGTGGATTTCCAAGTGCATCGACAAGCGCATGTATTTTAGTTGTAAAGCCACCTTTGCTCCTCCCTAAAGCTTCTTGATCCTTGGAGTTTTTTGTATATCCAGATGAACATGGATGGCCTCGGATGATCGTACCGTCGATTATAGCAACTTCTAAATCAGGCTCTTGTTTAGTATATTCAAGCAATTTTTTCCAGACATCTCTTTCACACCATCTTTTAAATCGCTTATGTATACTCCTGTAATTACCATAAGTTTTTGGTAAAAGTCTCCATTGGCAACCACTTCGCACTATGTACCACACTGCCTCTATGAATATTCTTAAACGTTTTTCATCTTTGCTGTGCATTCCTTTTACGCTTTTTATGAACTCTAAAATTTGTTTCCAATTTTCCTCTTTGATGTAATATTGCATATGGTAGTTTCTCCATTTTTTACCTATTAGGCTAAACTACCATCTTTTTCTCTCTTTTCATATTTTTTGTCCACAGAGCCTAGGAGCACCAAAAGCAATAACAGCTACTGCAAGAAAAATGGCATGCATATTTTATAGTATGCTCAAATACGGACAGGAATATGTAGAAAAAGGAATGGAATACTATGAAACACGCTATAAAGATAGAACTGTAAAAAATTTGATCAAAAAAGCGAGCAAATTTGGCTACATATTAGTTCAACAAGAAGAGTTAGTTGAGTGAGTTTCTTAGGAGAAGTCTATTCCTTCATAAGGAGATGTAGTTAAAGGAATTTACTCTATTTCTCCCTCTTTTTTTATTATTTTTAATCTATAGTTAACGTAAAAGAGATATGCAAAAACTCTATTGATCCATAGTCTGCAAATTATTAATAACACTTACTTTAAAGAACCTCACTTTACGCTGATTTTTGAGCGCTCTTCTGTGGTATTTTGTAAGAGTATAACTTGTGAAATCGTCTTCCCTATAGATTAAAGAGTTACACTGCTTTATATGCGATGCTATCCACTCTGCATAGTCCTGATGATCGGTTGCAATGAATATTTCCCCTGTTATAAGTATTTTTTTTGCTAATAAATTTAAAAATTCCGTATTAATTAATCGTCTTTTATTGTGACTTCTTTTTGGCCATGGATCTGGAAAGAGAATAAAGAATTTTTCAACACTGTTATCAGGAAAATTTGCAATCAATTCTCTTGCATCTTCTGTCCATATTAAAATGTTTTTTATGTTTTGTATTTCTATGTTTGTTAGCAAGCGAGAAACCCCCTTTAAGTAGGGCTCACATCCTATAAATAATAGATCAGGTTCATTGAGCACCTGGTAAAGCATATTTTCACCGTTGCCAAAGCCTATTTCTACCCATATTCTTTTTTGTGAATTTACAATCTTCTCTATAGATTCCTTGCTGTTTTGAATAGAATATTTTTCCAATATTTCATCAACATCAGGTTTTAGCCTGGACCTTCTGGAGAACGATCTAATCCACTTGCTATTCTTAAATAGCATATTCTTGATACATATATAATTTTCTCACTATATTTTATATAGCTTAAACAATTCTCGAAATGAGTTAATGAAAAATTACTTGTCAATAATTGTTAATATTATATAATATATGAGTTCTAATAAAGTTTAAGTTAAAGGTATGAATAATAATAATCCAGTCGTAAATCTACCGGTTACTATCAGAAAGCTATCATCAAACAAATTTATAGAAGAGATATGTCAAGGCCAATTTGAGGATCAAGATAATACCTTGTTTGAAGATTCTTTTGTTAACAAAATTAAAGAAGGAGATGTGGTAGAAGGTGTAATTACAAGAATAAACCCTAACGACGTTGTGGTTGATATTGGTTTAAAATCTGACGGGAGAATTCTGATCAAGGAACTCGGTTGTAATGATGAGGTCATTATTGGCTCGAAAGTCAGAGTTTATGTGGAAAGAATTGAAGATTATCATGGTAATGTTGTTCTTAGTCGTGAAAAAGCAATTAGGGACGAAAAATGGAATAAGTTGGAAGAAGATACAGTTACAAGGGCTGAAGTAAGCGGAGTTATTAAACGCTCAATTAAATGTGGCTTTATTGTTGATCTTGGTGACGGAATAAGCGCTTTTTTACCGCTGAGTCATGTGGATTTGAAGCAAGTAAAAGATGCGAAGCACCTTATTGAAACTGAACAAAAGTTCATCGTGCTTAAAATGGATAAGAAGCAGGGCAATATTGTAGTATCAAGAAAGCTGGTGTTAGAAAAATTGCACGCTGGTGAAAAAATTAAATTTTTAGAATCTTTAAATGAAGGCGATATAATAGAAGGGAAAATAAAAAGTATCACTCATTACGGTGTATTTGTCGGTATTCATGAATCAGATGTAGTGGGAGTTATAGATGGATTGTTACATATTACAGATATCTCTTGGAGTAGGGTAAGTCATCCGTCTGCAGTTTTTACTTGTGGTCAGACTATAAAAGTTAAAATTATAAAAATAGACAAGGAAAATGCTAAAATTTCCTTGGGTGTGAAGCAGCTAGAAGATAGCCCTTGGCAAGATGCAGAGTCAAAATATCCAGTTGATAGTGTGCATAAGGGTTATGTAACAAGCATAGAAGATTATGGATTATTTGTTGAGCTTAGACCTGGAATTGAAGGTTTAGTGCACTCGTCGGAAATAACTTGGGTTAAGAGTAATTTACCAGTTAGTAGTCTCGTAACAAGGGGACAAGAAGTATATGTAAAAATTCTCAATATTGACATTGCTAAGAGTAGGATGAGTTTAAGCATGAAAAGGTGTGTAGACAACCCTTGGCAAGTATTTATCAATAAATATCCTCCTGGTTCTATTGTTTCTGGTGAAGTGAAGAATAATACCGGCTCATATGTATCTGTTGCTTTCGGTGATTCTGAAATAGATGAGAACGTAGAAGGGACAATATATGTGAAAGATTTTAGTTGGTCTAAAAATGGTTCAGATGAGATAAAGAAGTATAATGTAGGTGATAAAATAGAAGCAAAAGTAATAAGGGCTAACGTGAATCGGGCAAGAATTTATCTTGGAATAAAACAAATAGAGTATGATCCTCTTGAAGAACTGATAAAGAAAGTTAAGGTAGGTGATAAAATACAGGTTATTGTAGGTAAGAGAGAAGATAATGGACTAGTCGTTGAAGTTGAGAACGATGTAACCCTTCTAATAGATCAAGAGCATTTACCAGAGAATAAAAAATTCTCTATATCAGAAAAAATAGAAGTTGAAGTATTGGGTGTTGAAGAATATAACATAGCATTATCTGCTAAGTGATAAGGTTTACTTATTTTGGCTTCATATAAATGGCAACAAAGTCTGATATAATAGCGAGGGTAGCAAAAAGACATCCTTTTTTAGATAAGATTGTTATAGCAGCTATAGTTGATAGATTTTTTGGGATACTTTCAAGCACATTGAAACATCATAATAGAGTTGAAATTAGGGGGTTTGGTTCTTTTTCAGTTAGAAGTTATAACTTGAAAGAAACAAGCCATTTAATGTTACAGAAGTTTACAAAGAATCAATACTTTAAAACATATTTTCGTAGCAGTAAAAAATTATCTGATTTGATAAATGAATAAAAATTTATACCATAAATAAGATGAAAGTAGGGGTTTGAGTTTATACTGTACGATAGAAATTTTTAGCACCATATGCAAGTAGTAGAAATAGTTATACGTAATAACACATATAAAATATCTTGCGAAAGTGGGAAGGGGAATCATTTATTACGCCTTGCTAATAGTTTTGACAAGTTAGTTAGTTCTGTATCTCAAAAAACTGGAGGTAAGGGTTCGGATGCATTAAATTTCTTACTTGCAGCACTAATTCTTGAGGATAAAATTTTAGAATTAACAAAGCGATTAGATGAAGTAAATCAAGAGCGCGAAAAGTATAGAAACGAGAAAAGAATAGAATATACTAAGGTACTAGATAAGGTAAATAAGATTATCACTAATCTTGAGTGCATAAAGGATTAGCTTCAATAAAGCAAGCAATTAAATTGACTATCTGACTATTCAAGCCAGGAGGGAGGTTTGTCTTACGAGTTATGTAACAATATAATTCGTAATCATCAAGATCAACTATTTTTTCGTATTCGATTAGTTCGCTTAAGGAAAATTTATCAAGATATTTCAATGCGAAATGCCCTAAAAGTATATCGGTTTCTTTGCAACCCCTATGCCAGCTTCTATATATTAATTTTCTTCTGAGTAGTGAGGTATCTGTCATTACAATTAAACTTTTTTTAATTTAAAAGTTAAACTAAATACTTGTCAAGCGAGGCGCATTTTAATATACTTAATATTTTGTTAAGATCTAAATATACAGGTGGAATTAATTTCTAATCTTATCCATCAATTTAGCGATGGAATATATTATTTTTTATCATTTTCTTTAATAATTTCTGTCATAGTATTCGTGCATGAATATGGGCATTATGTTGTTGCCAAAGCATGCAAAGTTAAAGTTGAATCTTTTTCCATAGGTTTTGGTCCTGAAATTTTTGGTTTTAACGATAAGTCTGGAACTAGATGGAAATTAAGCGTTGTTCCATTGGGTGGTTATGTTAAAATGCTAGGGGACAACAATGCAGCAAGTGTCCCAGCTGATCAACAAAATTTAACCGAAGAAGAAAAGTTGTATTCATTTCATACAAAACCGCGGCATAAAAAAGCAGCAGTAGTTTTTGCAGGACCATTTGCAAACATGGTACTCGCTGTTATAGCTTTTACAATATTTTTTAGCGTGGCAGGCTATTATCGCACTCCACCGGTGATTGGAAATGTAATCGAAGGCAGTGCAGCCAAGCAAGCTGGTTTGTTGCCAGGTGACACTATTACACAAATCAATGAGCATAAAATAAAATACTTTGAAGATATTTCGCGTGTAATAACGTCGAATCCCAAGACGAGAATGGAAATTAAATATAGCAGAAATAATGAGGAGCATAGGACTAACTTAACTCCATTAACAATTGAGGATAAAGATGTTTTTGGTAACGTAATAGAAAGAGAAACTATAGGGATTATTTCAGTCAATACATTAAAGCAGTCGTCTTTTCTTGAGGCTGTGAGCTTATCAGTAAGTGAAACTTACCACACTATGTGCTTAACGATCAAAGCTCTCTTTCACATTATTGTTGGTAAAAGGAGTATCAATGAAATAGGTGGGCCAATAAAAATCGCAAAGTATTCAGGGCAATCAGCTAAAAAGGGGTTCGTTATGGTTGTGTATTTCATGGCAATTATTTCAGCTAATTTAGCTGCAATTAACTTGCTACCAATTCCGCTACTGGATGGTGGGCATTTATTTTGTTATATCATAGAAGCAGTTATACGTAGAGATTTAAGTTTGAAATGTCAAAAATATGCAGCTATTTTTGGTGCTACAGTATTGTTCTTGCTTATGGCAATTGGAATGTCAAATGATATTAGGAATCTTTTTTAAGACAAGATATGAAAAAGCTATTCCACATACTAATAATAATTTTTATCTCTTTTCCTACTCTACTTGTTGCTTTAGAAAATAAGGAAAAAACGCAGATAAAAGATATCAAATATATTGGTAATGAGCGTGTAAGCAATCAAACAATAGGTTTTTATATAAAATTGGAACCTGGTAATTATGTAAATGACGATGATATAGATTTGATTATAAAAGGTTTATATAAAACAAAGCTATTTGCTAGTGTTAATGCTTACATAGATGATAAAAAAAATTTGGTAATAAAAATTCAAGAAAATCGACTAATTAACAAGATAATATTAAAGGGTAATAAGTTATTTAATAGCAAAGAGTTACTAAATAATGTGATTCAGTCAAAATCGCTAACTATTTTCACTGAAACAAAATTGCAAAACGATTTAATGAATTTAATCACTACTTATAGAAATAACGGTAAGGTTGGCGTTAAAATTGAATATGAGTTGGAGAAGCTCGATAGTAATAGGGTCAATCTAATTTTCAAAATAAAAGAAGGCAAAACCTCTAAAATTAAGGATATAAGATTTATAGGCAATAAAAACTTTTCTGAAAATGAGCTAGAGCAAGTTATTAAAAGACATAGTAATGACATATTTAGTAAGTTATTTAGAGCCATTTTTAAAGGCGAAAATCATTATTCACCGCAATATCTATTGATTAACACAGAATTGCTCGATCGTTTTTATTCGTCTAAGGGATATATTCAAAATAATATTCAACCAATTGTTGAGGTTGATAATAACAATCAAACAGAGTTAACTTTTTTGATTGACGAAGGACAGCAGTATTTGTTTGGAAATAATGAGGTTAATATTGAAACTGAAATTCAGGATTTGAGCCTAAAAGAAGAAATATTGGATTTTATAACAGAGGAAAACGATAAGATATTTAATAGAGTTAAAATTAATAATACAGTAGAAAAAATAAACAAATATTTAAATGAAAAAGGATATATATTTGCAAAAGTTAATCCAGAGTATGCACAACGTGACAACGTTGTAGATGTAACCTACAGAGTGCTGCCGGGTAAAAAGATTTATATAAATCAAATTACAATTGATGGTAACGATCGCACTTTAGATAAAGTGATCAGAAGTAAGCTAAGTGTAGCAGAAGGTGATGCGTACAATATATCTGAGATTCAAAAGTCACGTAAAAAACTAATGAGTAGTGATTTTTTTGAAACAGTGAAAGTAAATAGTTACGCAGTTAATGACAATACAGTAAATCTTGACTTAAATGTTAAAGAAAAAAACACTACTTCGTTGTATTTGGGAGGCGGTGTGTCTCTTCCTGGTGGAGCATTGATTAAAATTGACCTCAAAGACCGTAATTTATTTGGTACTGGAAAAGAGCTCTCTTTTGCTCTTGAAAAAAGTCAATACGTATTTTCTACTGATTTAGAGTTTGTTGAAAATAATTTTAATGATTCTGATACGTCACTAGGTGTAGACGTATTTTACGAAAAACAAGATAAGCCAAACACTACTTTTGATAGTTGCGATATAGGATTTTTTACAAAGTTATCATATAAAGTCACAGAGAACTTAACTAATTCCCTTCGCTATTCTTATAAGTATAATCATATACACATGGATAATAAGGGTGGACAAGACACCGATATCTCTGAAATAATACTGGACCGAAAAGGTGAACATCAGATTTCATCAGTGGGATACACGTTGGCATATAATAAACTGGATAACCTCTATACTCCAAAAGAAGGGTATTTACTGCGCTTAAGTCAGGATATTTCAGGATTGGGAGGAAACGTGAATTTCCTAAAATCTGAATTCTTATCTTTTTATACACACCCTATATTAAGCAAAATTGACGATGATATAACGCTACGCTTTAAGATGGCGGCAGGTCATATTTTTTCTTATACTGATAAAAATCTAAACATTGGCCAGCACTTTTTTAAAGGGGGTAATGAGATTAGAGGGTTTGACCTTTCCGGTATTGGACCAAGAGCAGAAGACAAAAATAAAAGCTCATTAGGAGGCAAAACTTATTTTAATCTAACACAGCAAGTGGATTTTCCTCTACCAAAACTATATGACTATGCTGGTATCAAAGGCTCACTATTTGTTGACTATGCAACACTTTTTGGCTTAGATGATAAAAATAAGAAGTATGAAGGGAAATACTACGATAGCAAGCTTGTGAGAGTGTCACCAGGTTTTGGCTTTTCAATGCTTTCTCCTTTTGGTAGACTTAGATTGGATTTCGGGTTTCCTTTAGTAAAGGAATCTTATGATATAATACCATCACCAAATGTTAAATTTTCTATTGAAGCGGGGATTTGAATGAAATATATACAGTTATTTATATCAGTTATTGCCTTAATTATTTCCTTATTTGTGGGGTATAAGTTTGTAGGATATCAACCTCAGAACACAAAAGCTGCAATTATCGATAGTGACAAAGTCATCAATGAATCTCTTGCTCTGCAAAATATACAACAACAAATAAAGGAGCAGAATTCTAGATTACAACAAGAATTTGAAAGTGAGTTAGAAAAACTTAAGCCATCAAAAGAAGAATTTGAACTTTTGTCAGAAGAAGCAAAAAAAGAAAAGACAGAACAGTTTAATAAGCACACTGTAAATACTAGAGATAATTACGCTAAAAAAATGTTACATTTAGAAGAAAGCTATAGAGACGCAGTAGAGAGTGTTTTTAACAAGATAAAAGAAGTCGCTAAAAAAACGGCAGAAAAAAACAACATAGATTTGGTACTATTTATTTCAAAAAAGAACCAAGTTTTATACTCCATGGATGAAGTTGATTTATCAGATGTGGTATTAAACAATATAAACAAGGAAATACCTGAATTTGCTTTAAAAGGCATTGAGTAGGCTTATGCAATTTAATATCAGTGATATTATAAAAATATTACCCCATTCTTATCCGTTTCTCTTAGTAGATAGGGTTATAGAGTGTGATCCTGGTAAAAGTATAAAAGCAATCAAAAATGTGACTTTCAATGAGCCATTTTTTATTGGCCATTTCCCTGGTCACCCAATAATGCCAGGAGTCTTGATAATTGAATCTCTAGCTCAGGCATCTGCTATATGTGTTCTAGGTAAAGAAACAATAGAAAATAAAGTTGTTTACTTGAGATCCATTGAAAATGCAAAATTCAGAAAGCTAGTTACTCCAGGGGACACATTGATTCTTCAAGCTAACATTCAAAGTATGTGTTTAGGTGTACACAAATTTAGGTGTATTGCATCTGTTAGCGAAGAAAAAGTTGCAGAAGCAACAATCTCAGCAGTATTGCAAAATAAATAAAATCTTCATCTGTAAGAAACAGCATGTACACTGTATAGTATAGCAATGAAGCTGAATTTCAACATCTCATTTTCTAATCTATATACTCGCAATGGATTAATAAAATTAGATGAGACATTTTTGAATTATATCAAATCATGTGATGAGAGCTTGTTTTGTTCATTAATTGAAGCAAGAGAAAAAGCAGCTTCTTCTTCGATGTCATCCCAGTGTCACCTCCCATCATCCCAGTGCTTGACACTGGGATCTAGAAAACAAGAAGGACGGTCAGCTACTTGGATGACAGATAGTCAGTTAATAGTAGACCTCTCATATTTACTTGATGAATTTATTGCAAAACTTTTCAATGTTGAAAAAGAAATAGAGGAGCTAAAGAAAAAGCACAACGACTTTGCTGTAATATATAAGTGCAAAAGATTATTTGTCCAACGCTATGCATTGAAGAAATACACTAATGTGGCGAATATAGATATTACTAACAAACTAAGTCATTTTCTCACTTTGCCAACAACAGAAAAAAATTTTGCTGAGCAGGTGATGCATTGGTTTGAAGATAAAGAAAATCACAAAGAAGAAATAGAACTTGCAGCACAATATGCAGTGTGGAGAGTAAAAAATAAACAGAGTATATTATTCAGTATTCATAAAAAAATCGACCACGAAAACCTCATATCATTTTCTAAAAAAGAAGTAGACAAAGTTGAAGTGCTGCATTCAAATGAAGTAAAAAGACGATATGGTTTTGATCTAACAAGCAAAAAGGTGAGTTTGAATAAAGCACTAGATAATGCTCACTACTGTATATTTTGTCATAAGCAAAGTAAGGACAGCTGCTCAAAGGGGCTAATCAATGATGACAACACTTTCAAAAAGTCTCCACTTAGAGTTGAGCTGCACGGCTGCCCACTAGAGCAGAAAATATCAGAAATGAATCTGGTGAAAAGCGAAGGGTACAGCATAGCAAGTCTTGCAATTGTGATGATAGATAACCCGTTATGTGCAGCTACTGGACACAGAATATGCAATGACTGCATGAATTCGTGCATATATCAAAAACAAGAACCCGTAAATGTGCCAGCAATTGAAACAAGGATTCTGGATGATGTACTCAGTTTACCGTACGGATTTGAAATATATTCTCTGCTCAGCCGTTGGAATCCTTTAAATTTTCAGCGTTCATTGCCAAGAGAAAACACCGGAAAAAACATTCTAATTGTAGGCCTTGGTCCTGCTGGTTTTAATTTAGCTCATCATTTGTTGAACGATGGGCATAACGTTATCACCATTGATGGACTAAAGATTGAACCTTTGATCGATAATTTCCAGCTAATTAAAGATTTCAAACACGAAAAATTGAGTGAACGCACGGCAGGAGGGTTTGGTGGGGTGGCAGAATATGGTATTACTTCTCGGTGGGATAAGAATTACTTAAAGATTATTAGATTACTGCTGGAAAGACGTGAGCATTTCGCACTTTATGGAGGCATTCGTTTTGGTGGCACGATTAATGTTGATGACGCGTTCAACTCGGGTTTTGATCACATCGCCCTAGCACTTGGCTCTGGCAAGCCACGAATGATCAAAATAAAGAATATACTAGCTCGTGGAGTGCGTATGGCATCTGACTTTCTTATGTCGTTACAACTGACTGGCGCTCTTAAATTTGATTCTATAGCAAATCTGCAAGTTCGTATGCCGATAGTTGTAATAGGGGCTGGGCTTACTGCGATTGACACTGCCACTGAAGCTTTAGCGTATTATCCAATTCAAGTAGAAAAATTTCTCCTTCGTTATGAGATATTAGTTGATAAGTATGGAAAGGACTGTGTTGAAAAAGATTGGACAGAAGAAGAGCACGAAATTGCGAATGAGCTCATATCGCACGCAAAGTTGATCCAAGCAGAGCAAGAATTAGCAAAAAAAGAGAGTAGAGAAATAAAAATATTAGAGTTAATGCAGAGTCTTGGGGAAGTGAAAGTTGTATATAGAAAAGAGCTGAAAGACTCGCCAAGTTATCGATTAAATAGCGAAGAGGTGCAAAACGCATTATCAGAAGGGATTTACTTTATTGAAAACTTAGAGCCAGTTGAAGTTGTGACAGATAAATATAACCATGCTGAGTCAATAAAACTGATAGACACAAAATCCGGCGAAATCAAACGTATAAAAGCACGTTCTATTTTTATAGCAGCAGGTACTGAGCCAAATACAGTTATTGCAACAGAAGATAAAAAGCATTTTAAATTAAGTAATGGGTATTTTACTCATTTGAATTCATCAGGAAAAGAAATAGACCCAATATTTTCTCCTAAAATGCAAAATAAAGATAGAATATTAGTGTATAAGCAAGGCAATAAAACAATCAGCTTTTTTGGTGATCTTCACCCTTCGTATAGTGGCAGCGTCGTGAAAGCTATGGCAAGTGCTAAGAACGGCTACCCTATTATTTCTCAGCTTTTGAGCGGAGTTAATAGCTTCGTTTCTGTCATTCCAGTGTGTGATGTTGTGGGCCAGAAAAAAAATACGTGGTCAAGTGTTGAAGACCTGGCTAATAAAGAATTCTTTAATAGAATCAAAGAGCAATTCACTGCAAAGGTTATAAAAGTTCAATATTTAACAGACAAAGTTGTGGAAATAGTGATCAAAGCACCACTTGCGGCAAAGAATTTTAAGCCTGGGCAATTCTTTAGATTGCAAAATTTTGAAACCAATGGCAGAAAAGCCAATAATACAAACCTTGCTATGGAAGGTATAGCCGTAACCGGCACTGAAGTAGACAAAAAAAAAGGAATTATTTCCACTATTGTGCTGGAAATCGGCGGCTCCACTAATTTATGCAGACACTTAAGAGAAGGCGAGCAAATAATTCTTATGGGCCCAACTGGCAGACCTACTGAGGTTTACTAAGTCTCAATATTAAAGTGATGCCAAATTTTATTTCAAAAAGTAAATAATTTACTAACGCTCGTGCACAAATTAAAAATAAATTATGCACGAGTGTAGCGTTATGAATTAGGAGTGCTATATTAAAGCTTACCTCACTATTAAAGCTATCGGTCAGATTAGATTAAAAACCTAATCTGACCGGTTTCTCTATAACCCTCTAAACCCTGATATAATTATATGATAATTAGTTTAATTAGTGGTTAATATGCAAATTGATTTTATTCATATATTGAGATAGCATAAACCATATTGGTTTTAATTATTGTGCAACTTTATAAATCGTCACTGTTACTTCTACTGACTGTATTAATAGTTATAGTCCTAAAATTACCTGAAAATTTGAGCATTGCAGTAAATTGGTCTCTCCCAATTCTAGATTTTGATTTATCTTTTCGTACCATACTAATATCTTTTTTATCAGTTGCATTTTTAGCTGTTCTACCAGCACAAAATTTGACTTTTTCAGAGATGCTATCTTTTGCTGCTTACACTATTAGTTCACTTTATGCAGTTTTATCTGAACATATGATATTGGTTATAATATTCTGTGAATTAATGACCGTCAGTGCATTTTTTACTATCGCAGCTGGCTGTAGAGATAGTGAACCTGCAATAAGGTACGCTTGTGTACACTTTTTCGTTGGAGTTATATTAATAGCAGGATTGGCACTTCAAAGCACTAACCTGATAATTTTGGGTTTATTGATAAACTGCGCTTGTTTTCCTTTTTCATTTTGGGTTGTTGATGCATATCCTGCTGCATCGCTACATGGCACCACATATCTCTCTTTATTTACCACTAAAGTCTCTTTTTTAGTGATGCTTTTACACACTTATAACCTATGGCAAGATTGTACTGAAATATTAGCGCTTGTAGGCGCCATCACTGCAATTTACAGCATTATATTTGCTTCTCTTGAGCAAAATATTCGCAGATTTTTATGCTATAACGTTGTAGGACAAATGGGCTTGCTGATTATTGCAGGAAGTTTGCTCAGTCCTTCGGAAAAAGCAATACCAATTTTGATACTGCATATAATCTTCTCTCTTGTTTATCAATCATTATTGTTTGTGGTCAGTAATTCGATTATTTCACAAACAAAAACAATTAGTTTTAATGGAGTGGGTAAACTGATGTCAATGGAAGGCATGTGTGCTATAATCGCAATACTTACAATGGCTGCATTTCCTGGAACCGTTGGATTTATCAGTAAATCATATATCACAGCTGAAATTGAAATGAACACTGTTGCCTTAAAAGGGTATAAAAATTTATATAAGCTTCTAAATTTGCTGCTTCATTTAAGCGTGGGGCTAAAGTTTCTTTATTACTTATTTATTGCAAAAAGTAAGTCAAAACCTTTAGCAGAGAGAGGAGGCAAAATGACTATGATTATTTTAGCATTTATATGCGTAATCGCTGGCAATCCTTACTTACCTATTTACAATAAACCTTCGATTTTCGATTTTGTGTACAACACAAAAAATATTTTGTCGCAATTTAATTTGTTACTATGTACCACTTTATTGTTTATTCCTTTACGCAAGTTATTTTACCCGAGAGTAAATTTTAAAATGGATGTTGATTGGATTTTTAGAACTTTCATATCCTATATTGTCTTGTTGTTCAATCAGTTAGTCTCTAAAACTAGAGAAATGTTTGCCAGCGTAGTGCAAAACTTGACTAATCCACTTACTGGTTTATACTTTAATAATATTACTAAACTTAAAGAAGTGCTGGGTTATAACTCAGTGAGTTTTGTTTCAGCTTCTTCTCTCTTTTTAATGAGTATTCTACTAATGCTATTATGTTTAAATCGTTAACTGAAAGTTTAAATTCTGTATTTAGTAAACTGAGAGGAAAGTCAATCATTTCTGAAGATGATTTTAATCTTGCCATGCGTGAAATACGTATAGCTTTAATTGAAGCTGACGTTTCACTTGAAGTTGCAAAAAAATTCATCAACGACATTAAAGATAAAGTGATTGGGGAAAAAGTCATAAAAAGTGTTTCTCCAGCACAAATGATAATTAAAATTGTGCAGGATAATTTAGTTGCAGTTCTCGGATCAGAGAAAAGTGACTTAAATCTAGCAGTTAAATCTCCTGCTGTGATTATGATGGTGGGCTTACAAGGTGCAGGTAAAACAACTACCTCAGGAAAGCTTGCTTTAAAACTAAAAAAGCAAAAGAAAAAAGTGATGCTTGCCTCTTTAGACATTTATAGGCCTGCTGCCCAGAAACAACTTGAGGTGCTGGGTAAACAAATAGACGTACAAACTTTATCTATAGTAATAAATGAGGAGCCTATTGCAATTACAAAAAGGGCACTGGCAGCAGCAAAGAACGATAATTATGATGTATTAATACTAGACACCGCAGGCAGGCTTCATATTGACAATAATATGATGAATGAGTTGAAAGCCGTAAAGGAAATAGCTTCACCTGCAGAAGTTATTTTAGTAGCCGACGCAATGATAGGCCAGGATGCGGTCAACATTGCCAAATCATTCAATGAGGTAATAGGTGTAACTGGCATTATTCTTACTCGTGTTGATGGTGATGCACGTGGTGGTGCTGCTCTTTCTATGAAAATGATCACCGATTGTCCAATTAAATTTATTGCTTGTGGTGAAAAATTAAGTGACCTCGATGATTTTTATCCTGATAGAATTGCAAAAAGGATACTTAGCATGGGTGATGTTGTATCATTGGTTGAAAAAGCTGCTGAGATTGTTGGTCAGGAAGAAATTGATAAGTTACAAAAGAAAGTAAAAAAGGGTAAATTCGACCTAAATGACCTAGTGGGAATGTTAAAAACTCTGAGTAAAATGGATGGTATTAGCAACATAATGAAATTCATTCCTAGTTCATTCACAAAAAAGCTAAGTAGCAGTGTGCCAGATGACAATAAAGTGAAAAAATATATAGCCATCATAAACTCAATGACCGAAAAAGAAAGGCAAAAACCAGATATTTTAAATGGCAAAAGAAGACTTAGAATTTCTAAGGGGTCCGGAACAAGTGTAACTGACGTTAATCTTCTGATTAAGCAGTATAATCAAATGAGCTCTATGGTAAATAAGTTCAGTAAAGTTGACCATAGTAAACTCAAAGAATCTGATTTGATGGATATGCTAAGCAGAAAGTAAGTAACCTTACCTTTAGCTATATCAAAAGCCGGCTTAGGTCTCGCAAAAAGATTTACAGCTTCCCTGTTTGCACTCCTAACCTTTTCTTATTGATTAACAGCAGGTTCTTTGTTACAGTTCATAGTTATGCAAAGAAACTTAAAGCCTCATGAGTTTATTTACAGCCAGTGATTTACATAATTTGGAACTGTATAGCTGAGTATTGTATATGATAATATTAATAACAAACGATGATGGTTTTGGAAGTGAAGGAATAAAATTACTCAAAGAGGTTGCACGGAATTTTGCGTCAGAAATATGGATAGTGGCACCAGATACTGATAGAAGCGGAGCTGCAAGATCTCTTGATTATCCAGTGAAACAATCTATTGGAATAAAACAACATAGTGAAAGGGAATTTAGTGTGTCTGGTACTCCTGCAGATTGTGTCATTATTGCGCTAAATAAAGTTATGAATAAAAAACCAGACTTAATATTGTCCGGAGTAAATATTGGATCAAATGTCGGGAACGATATTTGTTATTCAGGAACAATTGGTGCTGTAATGGAAGGTGCTGCAAGGTCTATACCTTCTATTGCGCTGAGCCAAGTTTATCATGATAAAATAGACTGGCACAATACAAAGGTTTTTGCACCAAAGGTTATTGCCAAGCTAGTTAAGGTTGGTTGGCCTAAAAACATAGTGATGAGTGTAAATTTTCCTGCTACGGAAAAAGTAAAAGGAGTAGAATTTGCTGAACAAGGTGAATATAACATTGATGGGGATTTAACTTTTACTGAAAATTCGAATGGCTCTTTTAGCTTAAATTGGTCTCGAGAACACTCAGGCAGTGGTAGTGTAAATAAAATAAAAGAAGGATTTATTACTATCACACCAGTAAAATTAGATTTTACAGATTATGATACATTGAATGCTATGAAAAATTCTTGTGCAAACGAATTTTCTTCTATAGCTGACTGAGAAAAACATTTGCATTGCTCCTAATTAGATGTTTTCTATTGTGTTATCGCGAGCAATTATTTTTTCTTCACCTGTATCCATGTTTTTAATCTTTAAAGTTTTACTACTCAATTCTTCATCGCCAAAAATTAAAGCAGCTTTAGCATTTGCTTGATTTGCTTTTTTCATTCGGGTTCTGAGCGTTCCGCTATATTCATAGATTACATATAAACCATTTCTGCGCAATTCATTTGCAAGTGTTAAAGCATGTTTTTCAACCTCTCTACCGATTGGAATTAGGTAAATAGGCCGCTCTTCTTTCGGAGAATAATTGATTAACTCCATTATGCGCTCAATACCCCCTGCAAATCCTATTGCTGGAGTGTGTTTTCCACCTACTGAAGATACTAAATTATCGTATCTTCCACCGGCAAAAACTGCCCCTTGTGCACCTAAATCCTCTGTAACAAACTCAAACACTGTGTGGCAATAATAATCCAAACCTCGAACTAGTTTATTGTTTACGGTATAAGGTATATCAAGAATTGTTAATCCATTTAGTATTTGTTCAAAGAAATCTGAGGACTCTTTCGTATAATAATTGCTGATTTTAGGCGCATCAGAAATTATTGATTTATCTTTCTCATCCTTGGAATCCAGTATTCTGAGTGGATTTTTGATCAACCTATTTTTGCTATCTTCTGATAGATCATTTTGATACTTTGTAAAGTATAAGATCAAAGCTTCTCTATATTTAGTTATTGTTTCACCATCACCTAAAGAGTTGATTTCCAGCTTTACATTTTTATTGATGCCAAATTCAGTTAGTAAGTGCTGAGTGAGTGATATCAATTCAACATCGGCTTTTGAATCTTCTACACCAAAAACCTCAAAATTTATCTGATGAAATTGCCTCTGTCTTCCCTTTTGCGGTCTTTCGTAACGAAATGCAGGCCCTGTTGAAAATAATTTTATCGGCGTTTGCAGTTTTTTTTCAATGAGTAGCCTGACAACTGCTGCAGTGAACTCAGGACGTAAAGTTATGCTCTTTTCCCCTTTATCATTAAAGGTGTACATCTCTTTAGTGATGATGTCTGAGCTATCACCTAAAGTCTTTGTGAAAACTTCCGTATATTCAAATATCGGAGTTTGAGCAGGCAAAAAGCCATATAGACTTGAGATTCTGCTTGCTGTTTGCTCTATGTGTTTAAACTTGTACCATTCATCAAACAGGAGATCTTTTGTTCCTCTAACCGTTTGATTAGTCATAGTGTGGTCTCTATACCTGCAACCTCTGGTATGTGGTAGCTCAGCATATTCTGCACTCCTTGCTTTAAAGTAATTGCAGCACTTGGGCATCCAGAGCAAGCTCCTTGTAGCTCAACATAAACTATCCCGTCTTTATAGCTACGAAATTTGATATCGCCACCATCTTGAGCAACTGCAGGTTTGATACAACTTTCCATCAATTCTTTTATTCTATTTACAATTTCTATATCACTTTCATCAAAAAATTCCTTATCTGGATCATTCACTCCTTCTTTATCTAGTGCTTTTCCACCTGAAGTAAAGTGATCCATAATTGTAGTTAAAATTTCCACTTTTAATATATCCCAATTAATCCCACCAGATTTTGTCACTGAAATAAAATCATGGCCAAAAAATACTCTCACTACATGTTCTATTTGAAAAAGATTTGCTGCTAACTTGGAGTTTTTTGTTTCGTCCGCATTTGAAAAATCAGCCGTTTCTCCTTCGTTTAGAATTGCAAATCCAGGAAGAAATTTCAGTGTGTTTGGATTTGGTGTTTCTTCAATCTGGATGAACATGTTATTTACCATGACGATTATAATTGTTACTATTTAATCATAAAATGATAAAAAAATATACATGTCATTCATCTTTTTTCTTTTTTTAGTATTCATAGTAATTATATTTATTTTGCCTAGGTGTACAGTCCCAGAGTGTGATGGTATGATAAAATATGAGAAAAAAATACCATCAAAGGAGGAGTTATGGGACAAATATTACATGGGTGCGCCAAAACAACACAGACGATTCGTAGAGCAATACAAAATAGAAAAGAGAGCATAGCAAAACTCTCCAAGCATTATAACCTTAATCCAAAAACTATTATTAAGTGGAGAAAACGTTCATTTACGAAAGATGCTGATATGGGTCCAAAGCGTCCAAGATCGACTGTTTTAACGCTAGAAGAGGAAGCTATAATAGTTACATTTCGCAAGTATACACTACTGCCACTAGATGATTGCCTTTACGCTCTGCAGTCTACAATTCCGCATTTGACTCGCTCTAGCTTGCATCGTTGTTTACAAAGACACAACATTAGCAGATTACCAACTGTTGATGGAGAAGTTAAGTCAAAAAAGAAATTCAAACAATATCCTATCGGTTACTTTCATATTGATATTGCTGAAGTTAGAACTGAGGAGGGCAAATTACATTTGTTTGTTGCTATTGATAGGACATCCAAATTTACCTATGTTGAGTTGCGTAACAGTGCTACAAAACCCATAGCTGCTGAGTTCTTACGTAATTTGATTAGAATTTTACCGTATAAAATCCATACTATTTTGACAGATAACGGTATACAATTTACAAACCAGAAGCGTCATAAGTATGCTTTCCAACATATATTTGATAGAGTTTGCGAAGAGAATGTTATTGAACATCGTTTGACAAAAGTTAGCCATCCTTGGACGAATGGGCAAGTCGAGCGTATGAATAAAACTTTAAAGGATGCTACAGTTAAGAAGTATTACTATCAATCGCACCAGCAACTTAAAGAACACCTTTATAACTTTGTTATGGCTTATAATTATGCAAAGAGACTCAAAACTCTTAAGGGTCTTACTCCTTATGAATTTATATGTTATCAGTGGACACAGTCTCCAGAATTATTTATACTAAATCCACACCATCACACTCTGGGACCATACACCTAGTAATATAGAGAATGCTGTATTTAAGCTATAAAAACAAATTTACCAAGCTTTGAAATGTTAATTACATGGAGAAGTATGTATGACAAACACCAAGTTAGAGAGAAGCCGGATGTGGTGAAAGTCACAAGTCCGGTTTTGAAGTCGAGTGGGGAGAGGTGACTTTCTCCACTTAGATAACTGGATTTAATCCTGAAGCAAGTCAAAATGAAGTCAATAAAGCATATCAAAATTTAATGAAATTAGTTCACCCAGATATAAGGAGGCTCAGAGTATTTTGCACAGAAATTAAACGCAGCACGTGATAGGTTGCTGAAGAGGTAATTAATATTGCTTTAAAGTTTTTATTTGTGCGTAAAGGATAAGTTGCTACAATAAAAAAATAAGATAAAAGTAGCAATGGACATGTGTTCAGAAAGGTTTAAGTTATGCAGGAAGATAACAAAAAAGAAACAATAAAAGAAGAAAAAGGCATATTAGGATGGATAGAATATAGATTGCCTATATTTTCTTTTCTAAGACACACTGCTTCTTACCAAGTGCCAAAAAACTTAAATTATGCTTGGAACTTTGGCTCTTTGGCTGGTATAGCGCTGATTTTACAAATAATAACAGGTATATTTCTTGCTATGCACTACACTCCGCATGTTGATTATGCGTTTAATAGTGTAGAGCGCATAATGCGAGATGTGAATTACGGGTGGTTAATACGCTACACTCATGCTGTTGGAGCATCGCTCTTCTTTATGGTAGTCTATGTTCATATAATGCGTGGATTATATTACGGATCTTATAAAAGACCGAGAGAGATGGTGTGGTTTATTGGAATATTTATATTTTTTGCAATGATGGCAACTGCCTTTATGGGATATGTATTGCCTTGGGGACAAATGAGTTTCTGGGGTGCAACAGTTATAACCAACTTATTTTCTGCTATACCTTTAATTGGCAATAAAATAGTTATATGGTTATGGGGTGGTTTTTCAGTGGATAACCCAACACTTAACCGTTTTTTTGCTCTGCATTATCTTCTGCCTTTTGTTATTATTGCTTTAGCTATGCTTCATGTGATAGCTCTGCATAGGTTTGGCTCTGGTAACCCAAGTGGAGTGGAGGTAAAATCAGATAAGGATACCATCCCTCTCTATCCTTATTATATAGTCAAGGATTGCATAACTTTTGGTCTGTTTTTTGTAGTTTTGTTCGCATTTGTTTTCTATGCTCCCAATTATCTTGGGCATCCAGACAATTATATAGAAGCTGATTCTATGGTCACTCCGGTACATATAGTGCCAGAGTGGTATTTTTTACCTTTTTATGCAATGCTACGTTCAATTCCAGATAAACTTACTGGTGTGCTTACCATGTTTGCGTCTATTTTAGTGTGGTTTTTGTTACCTTGGCTTGATAAATCAAAAGTTAAAAGTGGTGCTTATCGCCCGGTGTTTAAGAAATTTTTTTGGGTTTTTGCAATAAATTTTGTACTTCTTGCCTGGCTTGGAGGACAAGAGGTAAAAGAGCCTTACATCACTATGAGTAGGCTATCTACTCTTTATTACTTTGCATACTTTGTGATAGCTTTACCACTGCTTAGTAAGTATGAAAAGCCAAAAGAACCACCAAAAACCTTAAGTGATTCTGTGCCGGAGATGAGGTGATGTCAATTCAAAGCAGATCTCTTACAAAATTCTCTGTCATCCCAGAACTCTCTTCTGTCATCCCAGAGCCCTCTTCTTTCACCCCAGAGCTCTCTTCTGTCATCCCAGAGCCCTCTTTTGTCATCCCAGTGCTTGACACTGGGATCCAGAAAAAAAATAAATGGATTCCAGCATCATGTACACAATTGTATGAACGTTGTATACAACACACAGTGTCATTCCACTATCTTCCGTTGTCATCCCAGTGCTTGACACTGGGATCCAGGTATAAAAATACTTACAAATCATGCAATGGACAACAGATTCTAGGAGTGCATGATAACCATAATGTCAGTGATGAAATAAGCTGGATTCCAGTGTCAGCTACTTGCATGACATCAATTCGAAATTTACTAAAACAGTGGTTATGCATGGGATCTAATGTATTTGCAATCTTCTGCATGTTATTTCTATCTAGTCTTATATCTGCAGAAGAATTTAAATCATCACCAAATAAGAAAATAGACTGGAAATTTGATGGAATTGTCGGATCTTTCGATAGAGAGTCAATTCAGCGTGGCTATAAAGTGTATAAAGAAGTCTGTGCTGCTTGTCATTCAATGAATAGGGTAGCATTTCGTAATTTGCAAGATGTCGGTTTTTCTGAAGAAGATGTAAAACAAATAGCAGCTTCTTATCAAGTTAAAGATGGTCCGAATGATTTGGGTGAAATGTTTGACAGACCTGGAGTACCTTCGGATTATTTTATTGCGCCTTTTGATACAAAAGAAGCAGCTGCAGCAAGCAACAATGGTGCAGTCCCACCAGACTTATCATTAATTATTAAAGCAAGGCATGATGGTGCAAATTATGTCTATTCATTGTTAACAGGCTATCAAAACGGCGAACACGATGAAAATGATTTATATTTTAATTCGTATTTTCCAACAGGCAGATTAGCTATGGCGCCACCACTTTCTGAAGGAATGGTGGAATATGATGGTGCAAGGCAAGCCACAGTTGAAAATATGGCGTATGATGTGATAAATTTTTTACAATGGGCAGCAGAGCCAGAATTAGAGCGCCGGCATAAACTTGGATTAAAAGTAGTGGCGTATTTTATAATTTTAACAGTGTTTTTTGTATTAACTAACAACAAAGTTTGGAGCAAGCTCTATAAAAAGAAGTGATAGTCAATTTTGCCTCAAGCACAATGGTTGTCATCCAAGTAGCTAACACTGGTTCCTTTATGACGGTGTCATCCGAGTAGCTGACACTGGGATGGCTTTGTCGCATCGTACCTTATACGGTAATAATTTACGATAAATTCATGTAGCCATTTCGAATTTAGCCATACCAATGTCAGTAAATTTATTAAGCAAATAGCACTTAATGAGCAGTTCTTTTTCACGATTTATAGCTCTTTTCATAGAAGTCCGGATGTGATAAGGATAGATAATGATAAGGAGGTTGAATGCCAGCAGCATATAGTTATGATTTAAGAAAAAAAGCAATGGAGGCGCTAGGCTCTGTGGACAAAAAATATGAAAAGAGAGAAAAAGATGGTAGTTTAGCCTAATAGGTAAAAAATGGAGAAACTACCATATGCAATATTACATCAAAGAGGAAAATTGGAAACAAATTTTAGAGTTCATAAAAAGCGTAAAAGGAATGCACAGCAAAGATGAAAAACGTTTAAGAATATTCATAGAGGCAGTGTGGTACATAGTGCGAAGTGGTTGCCAATGGAGACTTTTACCAAAAACTTATGGTAATTACAGGAATATACATAAGCGATTTAAAAGATGGTGTGAAAGAGATGTCTGGAAAAAATTGCTTGAATATACTAAACAAGAGCCTGATTTAGAAGTTGCTATAATCGACGGTACGATCATCCGAGGCCATCCATGTTCATCTGGATATACAAAAAACTCCAAGGATCAAGAAGCTTTAGGGAGGAGCAAAGGTGGCTTTACAACTAAAATACATGCGCTTGTCGATGCACTTGGAAATCCACTTAAATTTACTCTGACTCCTGGTCAAAGAAATGAAATTACGCAGGCACAAGTGTTGACCGAAAGTATCTATAACTCTACTGTAGTAGCTGACAAGGGCTACGATAGCAATGCCTTTGTTACAAGTCTTGAAGACAAGGGATGTACAGTAGTTATTCCGCCAAAACGGAATCGAAAAGTGCAAAGGTATTACGATGAGCATATCTACAAAGAACGTCATTTGATTGAGTGTTTTTTTGGTAAAATTAAAAATTTTAGGCGCATTTTTTCCAGATTTGATAAAACTGCTGAGGTTTTTATGGGTTTTCTCAATTTTGTTGGAGCTCTTGTATGGCTTCTCTAAAATTTTGTCCACAGAGCCTAGGAAAAACATTCCTCTATTCACATCTTTTCGTCATGCTGTTGATTCTGCTTTTCTATGAACTTTCCGGACTATTATGAAAAGAGCTATACTACCCATATGCTGCACTTGGAGTAATATTTGTAAAAAATACAACCAAAGTGCAGGATTATTTGTGGGAACTCCTGATAACACAAATGCTAATAAGTCAAGAATTTCAAGGATAACGTGGAAAAATGTTTACGTACACACGGGTTATAGTAGCAGCTTTGCTGGATCTGGGAATGTAGAAATTCCAGCAGGAAAAACAGTTGCAGTATTACTTTATACATCATCTTATCTATATTCCAGAGGAAAAGTTAGTGAAGGTATGCTTTCAGGTGATATACATATCTATAGTCAATTTATCCAGTGGGGGATTTATAACATACGTAACAATTTTCTAACCACAGGACTTGAAGTAGATGTGGAAAGGACGCTAAGGGCTTGGCAATGTCCAGGATTGGACGCTACATATAAAATTTGGGTGTGAGAAGAAATTGTGACCATTTACATACATTTTGAAAACAACAAGCAAATTGAAACAACAACGCTTGAAAGTAAGCCAACAGGGAATGATTGGTATGAAGCACCAAAGAGTTTTGACTGGCAAAAAAGTTATTGTTTAACAGAAGGAGGGAAAATTGTTGAAAGGAGTAAAGAGGATATTGAGCTGGAATTACTGGAAACTGCGAAACTTTCTGCACTTTCTAGTCTCCGTACTTATTATAATAACTATACTCACCAATACGCAGGAGCTTCTCATCAGAAGTCTAAGTCGTATGAGATACAAGCGAAAGCCGCAAAGAACATTCTAGGCTCTGTGGACAAAATTTTAGAGAAGCCATACAAGAGCTCCAACAAAATTGAGAAAACCCATAAAAACCTCAGCAGTTTTATCAAATCTGGAAAAAATGCGCCTAAAATTTTTAATTTTACCAAAAAAACACTCAATCAAATGACGTTCTTTGTAGATATGCTCATCGTAATACCTTTGCACTTTTCGATTCCGTTTTGGCGGAATAACTACTGTACATCCCTTGTCTTCAAGACTTATAACAAAGGCATTGCTATCGTAGCCCTTGTCAGCTACTACAGTAGAGTTATAGATACTTTCGGTCAACACTTGTGCCTGCGTAATTTCATTTCTTTGACCAGGAGTCAGAGTAAATTTAAGTGGATTTCCAAGTGCATCGACAAGCGCATGTATTTTAGTTGTAAAGCCACCTTTGCTCCTCCCTAAAGCTTCTTGATCCTTGGAGTTTTTTGTATATCCAGATGAACATGGATGGCCTCGGATGATCGTACCGTCGATTATAGCAACTTCTAAATCAGGCTCTTGTTTAGTATATTCAAGCAATTTTTTCCAGACATCTCTTTCACACCATCTTTTAAATCGCTTATGTATACTCCTGTAATTACCATAAGTTTTTGGTAAAAGTCTCCATTGGCAACCACTTCGCACTATGTACCACACTGCCTCTATGAATATTCTTAAACGTTTTTCATTTTTGCTGTGCATTCCTTTTACGCTTTTTATGAACTCTAAAATTTGTTTCCAATTTTCCTCTTTGATGTAATATTGCATATGGTAGTTTCTCCATTTTTTACCTATTAGGCTAAACTACCATCTTTTTCTCTCTTTTCATATTTTTTGTCCACAGAGCCTAGAATGTTGAAACATCTCCTTAAAAACCTCTTTTGCAAATGAACGATAATTCTTTTCTCCATCTTTATTATTTTTAACCAAGCTAATATGTTTTTTATATAATCGGTCAACAAAATCCCTATCTATATTCTCTCCGTTAATGATGAAATCCATTCTATTAATGTCTTTATATGCTTGCTCACCAGAATTTGCGCTTTTATTATCTTTAGCTCTTAATTTATTAAAACCAAATTCTTTAATTTTAGCCTTTAATGTAACTATTGGATTTGCTTCTGTCATACTTCCCCCTTACTAAAGCCTTCAAAATTAATTATACTATAGGAATTGTTAATAGATTATTGACGATATATAAGTGTAACGATGGCTTTGTACTACCTGTATAATAAATACGCTAAGGCAAAAATTTAGCTGTAGAAAGAATAATGCAACTTTATCGCATTTCATTTTACTATAACTTGACTATAAGAAAAAATCTTATTTTGATTACTACGAGTAGTTCTATAAACCAAATTAATTGTAAAAAAGAGCGAGTGATTTGTGTAGAGCTTAAGATAATTCGTTTCTTAGATTGCTAATTATCTTAGTTAATATTTAATACCTTCTACCTAGCAATTTCTTCCCTCGAATTAGAAACCCTTCTTAATTCTTCACGTTCTGCCCATGAAACCTTTTTGTTGTTAGACTCGCTTATTACTTCAGGACGAATTAATCCACCAGATCTTTCAAAATATCCCTGTTCAATAGCATCGTAGACATAATAATTACCAAGTGCACAATCCTCGCCTAATTCTTCTTTATGACCTTCGAATTTTTCCAATACTTCCTCTTTATTACTCACTTCTACTATAATTTTGCTTTTATTCTGTATGTCAGGATACAGCCTAACGTCTACATTTCCCAAACTAGTATAGAAGGTTAATACTATATCGCTGCCTTCTGTAAGATCTGTGTAATACCTTATTCCACCTTCGGTTTGAATTTCTACTTCACTACTACCGATCTTTACTATATTTCTTCCACACTTTACATCTCCATCGGTTAGACCTAAATCCCTTGCCCCATCTGTTATCTTTATAATGTCTATTTTACTATCTTTAGAATATTCTAAGTAAAAAACGGAGTTGTCTACTCTTGCATCTTTTAGCTCGCTATTGGTTGCACTTTTTGCGATTTCAATAAACTTATGAGAATTGCTAATATAATCTCTATAAGCTTTTTTTAGGTTAGTTTTATGCTCTTTAAATTTTGATGTCAGTGTGTTAGCATCAACTGTATTACCAAACACTGCCCCTTTTGATACTAATTGACATATTATATTACTAGCAACTTTAGGATTTTTTTCTAATTCACTGATTTTTTTCATCACATAATCGGTAAAAGTGTACTCATTACCTGAAAAGAAATCTTGTGAAGAAGAATAGTTTAATCGTACACCAGACTTTATAGCATCGTTTACAATCTCTTCAAGTTCAGCCATGTTTTGAGCCTGAAACACCTTATCAGAAAACTCATTTAACTTTTCCTTTTGATTTGAGGTTAAATTAACGAGTAATTTACTGGCCTGTCCTTTCTTTTGCTGACGATAAATAATATTTATACCATAATCTAATGCTCCTGCTTCTAGAAATACTTTTCTTAACTCTTGAGCAAGATCTTCATTATCCCAAGCAAAACGATCAACATACGAAAACACTTTTGATTCACCCATTCCTTGCCGAATATTTAGCACTACTTTTAGGTCTGAATCTCTTTTATGCTTACTTAAAAACTCCTTTAAATTTTTAGTGCAGTCTGAATCACATACAAGTAAGTCATACAATTCCTTATTCATCTTTTTCTGTTTATCAGTTAAAAATAATTCTTCAATATCATAGCAGAGATTATTAGTTGCTATTCGTTGTGGAGTTTTGCCCTTTCTACTTGTTATATTAGGTTTAGCTCCTTTCAAAAGAAGAGAGTTTGCATTATCGTAATGACCTTTGGCAGCAGCAAGGTATAATGGTGTTTTTCCTTTATTATCTTGTATGTTAGGATCTGCGCCTGCTTCTAAGAGTAAATCTATAGCCTGATTTCCTGTGCGACGAAATCCACCAATCTTTGCTCCTGCAATTGCATGTAATACTGTTGACTCAGATTCTCCTCTCTTTAGGTTAAGAATTACTTTTAAATCTTTATTACTTTTATTGTCATATAAAAATTCTTCAAGGGGATCAGTATTATCAAATGAACCACAGTTAGAAGCTAAACATTTTAGAGCACTAAGTAACTTTTTGTTTAAATTTTTTTGACTTGGCGTAAGATCGTGATCTAGAGCAAACCAAACACAAATTTGTTCGCTTAGTTCAAGTTTACTATCCATTAAAGATGGTGGTTCATTATAATTTCTAACTGATGGCAAATCCCCTGAGTACCACATATCATTCATCAGCTCATTTAATAAATGTTCTTTAGATGATAGATGTTCTATAATGGATTCATATTCAATATCATATAGTTCTGATTTGGATTTTGGCTTTAGTAGATTGATGATAGATTTTACCATCCCAGTAGACTCACCCATACTTACCCCTTAAGCTAAGATACATGATATATTGTATGCGATATGTAACATTAAGTCAATAACCATAATCTTTTTACTACTCATATGATTAAGCTTTTGTTAAGCTTTTATGGTAAGCAATATAAGATCTTTAGACAATCAAGCAGTATAGCATTTACCCTACAGTACGGCTTGTTGTCTGTTTTGAATTTGTTACTATCTCACACCAACTATTTTTTTTCTTTTCATTAGATAAGGTAATTTTTTCAGAAGATTGACGTAGTGTTTCATGTTTTTCAAAATATCCTCGTTTAATCGCATCATGTACTGAATATCCACCAAGTAAGCAATTTTCTCCTATTTCTTCCTTATCTTTTAATTGATCAAGTTTCTTCTTATCATCGTCACTTATCTTTACTTCAATTGTATTGTTGTCTTTATCACTAGAACGTAGATGAATACTAATCTTTCCTACTTCAGTAGTAAAAGACATTTCAATGCCACCTTCTAAAACGTCTGTATAATTTCTTTTTCCTCCTACATTTTCAACTCTTACTATACTCTTTCCAACATGAAATATATGATGTCTAAAACTTAAATCTTTCACTTTTGGATTATTTATAACTTTTGCAACCTCAACAGTGCTATCTTGCGAATATTTTACATAAAAATATCCATTATCCATTTCTACGTGTAAAGCTTTGCCTTGGGCACTACTGTTTATAATACCTTCATCTGCTACACTTTTTAGCTTGTTATCGATTTCTTCACGTTCTGCAAAAATCTCATAACTGAACCCATAAGTTGCATACAATAACTTATCATCATAAAAGGAACTGCATTTTACTCTTCCACCTTTTAATAGTAAATTACTCATGATATTGCGTATAATACCTATATTTTTGTCATCTGATACACCCTCGTAGGCAGGAATATCTCTTATTCCCTTAGAAACTAAACTTGTTATAGTCTCACTATCGTCTGATAAACTCTCATAAGGTGGTAATCCCTTATGCTGTCGTATTCTATCAGGGATATTTCTTATTTCCTTAAAAATTAAACTTGTTATAGTATACTTATCATCGTTATATTTTGAATTGAGTCTTATCCCTTTTTGCAAATATTTATTTGTTATGCACTCTATACGCTCTAAAGCAGTGTTTGTAAAATTTTCATGCTTATCCCTATAACCTTGATCATTTTTTGCTACTACATCTTTTAACTCTTTACAAAATTCATCAATTAGACTTCTCTCACTTTCAGTCAGTGGTAGATCTAGCTTAATTAAAGCAGAGTCTCTTGGACTAATAGGGTAATTTTTCCAATATAAATCACTATCATCAGTTTCACTCTGATACGACAATGTATGTTTTACACATGTGTCAACAGCCTCCCTAGTTTCATGTCTCTGATCAAGGTCATAACATTCCGAACGATTACTTATTCCTTGAACAAACAAACTATAATCATCTAAATCTGTTATGTCATCTTCAGGCGTTGTTCCCTCATTGCTATTACGCTCAATTTTTGAATGCCATGGCTCAGTATTTAATTCCTCTCCTAGCTTTTGTTCACTGATAGATTCTACAACATATTTTACTGACTCTGTACCCATACTACCTCCTAGCCTAGATATAGAATATATTATGTACAATATATAATATTAGTCAAGCTAATTTCAACATAATATTTTTACTACTCATATTTTTGTTAAGTTTTTATGGTGAGTACTACTACTAGGTTAAAAGTTGTTTATTACTGGAAGTTTTAGCCAATTTTACTATAGATCAACAAAATTGAGAACACCAGCTATATTTAATATATAGGAATATGATGGATTATGCTTTATAAGAAGTGCAAAAACTGCTCAAGCTTATACAGTAACCTGCGGAGCCACTTCAGCAGAATAAACAAACATATGCCACTATTAGTAGAGAATTATTTATAAGTCAACTAACTTTTTCAAAAAATACTTTAGTAAAAGTACCATGCTAGTTAGTGTTATAAAGAATTCAATTGTTTACTCTTTCAAAAAAGGTCGTATATTTTTGAGAACGAGTTGCGTAAAAATAGGGTTATAAAAATAGAAGCTTAAAATTCTTGCACCGAAGCTAGGCTCTGTGGACAAAAAATATGAAAAGAGAGAAAAAGATGGTAGTTTAGCCTAATAGGTAAAAAATGGAGAAACTACCATATGCAATATTACATCAAAGAGGAAAATTGGAAACAAATTTTAGAGTTCATAAAAAGCGTAAAAGGAATGCACAGCAAAGATGAAAAACGTTTAAGAATATTCATAGAGGCAGTGTGGTACATAGTGCGAAGTGGTTGCCAATGGAGACTTTTACCAAAAACTTATGGTAATTACAGGAATATACATAAGCGATTTAAAAGATGGTGTGAAAGAGATGTCTGGAAAAAATTGCTTGAATATACTAAACAAGAGCCTGATTTAGAAGTTGCTATAATCGACGGTACGATCATCCGAGCCCATCCATGTTCATCTGGATATACAAAAAACTCCAAGGATCAAGAAGCTTTAGGGAGGAGCAAAGGTGGCTTTACAACTAAAATACATGCGCTTGTCGATGCACTTGGAAATCCACTTAAATTTACTCTGACTCCTGGTCAAAGAAATGAAATTACGCAGGCACAAGTGTTGACCGAAAGTATCTATAACTCTACTGTAGTAGCTGACAAGGGCTACGATAGCAATGCCTTTGTTACAAGTCTTGAAGACAAGGGATGTACAGTAGTTATTCCGCCAAAACGGAATCGAAAAGTGCAAAGGTATTACGATGAGCATATCTACAAAGAACGTCATTTGATTGAGTGTTTTTTTGGTAAAATTAAAAATTTTAGGCGCATTTTTTCCAGATTTGATAAAACTGCTGAGGTTTTTATGGGTTTTCTCAATTTTGTTGGAGCTCTTGTATGGCTTCTCTAAAATTTTGTCCACAGAGCCTAGGTAAATTAGTTCGTATGTAGATTTAGCGAAAGTGAGCCAATATGAATGATTTTAGCGTATAATAAAATCACCATATAAAAAAGTTCGCACGGATCTAGCGGTAGACCATGCCATCCCAAAGAAAAATGTTCTCACGGTTATTATTTTTAATTAAACAAAAGCGACCATATTATTAATTTAATGACAAAAAATATTGAAATATATACCTATTGAAATAATGTTATTAATCATAAAAAGATAACTTTACTTTGTTGATTTTTTCAACTATCATGTAAATAGTTTAGTATAGCGATTCAATATGTTAGCAGGGAATAAAGAGTCCGGTAAATCACCTAATAGTAAGAGCACTCTAGAAAAGTCAGATTTTGTTACTAGAGAACCTATTTCCATTTTCAATGGGATAAAAAATGCAAAGAATGAAGAGGAAAAAAAGAAGCTTAATCAACTTTTAGAGACACTAAGGAAGAAATTGCCTGAGGGCTTTAAGATAGGAGCTGCTATAGGTGAAGGGGATTGTTTCTTTGATTCCATAGCTCAAGGATTGAACGAGCTAAAGGATAAAGGTCTGATTGCAGGTAGTAAAGGATTTAGTGTAAAGTCTTTGCGGGAAAATTGTAAGCAATATGCACAACAAGTTAGTCAATCAAAAAAAGGTTCATGGCTGGGTAGTGCTTTAAAAGGAGAAGGTGAAAAACTTTGTGAATATATTCCGCGTATTGAATTTACTGCAGAAGACATTGAAAATACAAGCTCTGATTCAGAAATAAAAATTCTAAAGTTGGAAAACGCTATATGGGGAAGACCTGAAATTGAAGGAAAAATGATATGCGAAAAGTATGGCGTGAAAGTTAGGACTATAGAATTGAGAGATAAAGAGATAGATGGATTATATGTTACTAAAGGTAAGGTAGGTACAGGTAATAATATTATTTACATAGTGAATTACAGGAACCATTTTGTACCACTTCTTAGTAATATTGAAAAAGATATAAGGAGAAGCATAAAAGTTTCTAGAGAGGAAGCTTACGGTAATGTGGTAGGTTCAAATTCAAACAATATTTCTCAATCTTACATTTCTACACCATTACAAGATATTGAAAACCCCACATACAAACAAAGTGGTTGCTCAAGAAGTCCAAGTAAGGAAAATCATAAAACGAGTAAAAAACGTGGACGTTCTGTCACAGACAAAGATAATAAAGCACCAAAAAGGGTGCGCATGGATGTCAATGTTACTAGTAATGAAGATTCAGAATTCCCTAGTGATTTACAAGATGAACCTAAACAGAATGAATTAGATAATACTTGTCAAACTAAGCAATACATTCCTCATCATTTGATAGGGCTTATGTATCGATTAGACTTATCAGTGCTTTGCTCACTTAGAAAGTCTACGTATGAACATAAATATCCTTCATTGTCATTAGCGTTTGAAGATTCTGAAATTGATATGTTTAGTAATATTGTTCTTCGTTACGAAAAGAAGTCTATTCATATACGAATTGAAAATGTAGACGAATATTGTATAGATAATGATATTAGCTATGCTAAATTATTTACTAAAGAAAGACGAAGTTCTTCTATTAATAGTTACTTTGGTAGTTTTGTTAAACATCTAATCTCTAAATCAGGTAGTTTATCAAATAATGTAGAATATCTTATTGTCTATACTAATTCAGGCTTGGATCTTACAGAAAAAAAGGAATTAAAAAAAGGACAGTTGAGAAATTTTTATCCTTTTAAATTTGATAGCATAAATACAGAGGAATGTGACATTTTAAAAGACTTTTTGTTTACAAATGATAATACGCAAGGGAGTGGTTTTTATCAATTTTTGCAGGATGAGGCAACAAGAGAAGAACTTTTAGGACAATTAGAATTTTCTCCTGCTATGCGAAAAGCAATAAAAGGGAGAAAACTTTCTCAAGAGTTTGAAAAAGAAACAAAAGAAGCATTTTTGGATAAATTAGTACTTGCAGTTAATCAGCCTAATAGAGAAGAACTGAGCAACATCGTTAAAAACGAAATAAAAAAAAATAGTAAAGTTCAAGACGATTATATAGCATTACAAGAAAGAATATTGTGTGATTTAACAGCTCCAGAAAAGGATAAAAAACTTAAGAATTATATATCTGGAGTTATATATGAATTCAATTTATTAATACTCTTCTTGCATGAAATGTTCTTGAATAAAAACATGCTTTCCATGAGTTTTGAGGAAAAAAGCCGTGATACATCTAATAATATTACTATTAATTATAAAGATAGAGTTACTTATGTAAAAGCTCATAATGCAGATAGTAATATTGGTTATGATCAGTTATTTCCCTCCAAAAGACAGGAAAGAAAGAATACGTTTTCTATTAATAAATGTTTTACTCTTTTCATTGAAAAATTAGAAAATGATAAGGATATAAAATATTTTATTATCTATACTGATGCAGATCTAGACCTTACAGAAGAAAAAAAATTAAAAAAAGGGCAATCTAAAGATTCTTATCCTTTAAAATTTGATAGTATAGATATTCGAGAAAAAAGATATAAAATTTTAAGAAATTATTCGTGTATAAATGGGAATGGTCTTTATCAATTTGTGCAAGAAGGAACAACAAGAGAGAAACTTTTAAGTCTATTAAAGCTTCCACCTTCTTTGCATAAAGAAGAAGAGAAAGGAAGACTCTCTGATGAGAATGAAATAGAAATAAAAGAGAAATTTTTAGATAAACTAATACTTGCAGTTAACCAACCTAATAGGGGAAATTTGAATAGTGTTATTAGAAATGAGATAGGTAAGTCTGATATTCCATATAATTACGAGAAATTACATGAAGTAGCGTTACGTTGGTCAGAATCTCATGAATTTGACCCTATTACGAAAGGAATAATGGAAAAGCTTTTGGAAGATATAAAAAATAATAGATCTAGTTATCAGAAAATTCAAAATAAAAACATTGATGAAGAAATTAAATTTGCTAAAAGTTTGGTTGGTAAAAAAGGAACACCTGCATTTAATCAGTTCTTAAGTTTTTTAATTAAAGGAGAAGGAAAAAAATATCTGAAAGTCATGAAAAAAGAAGGAATAAGCTTAACTAATGTGTCCAGTATCTTAGGCGGAGCGAGAGGTAAAGCTCCTACAGCATTTAAAGGCTTATATGGTCTATGGTTTGACAAAGAGGGAAACAAAACTCAATATTTAAAAACCCTAGAAAAAGAGGGAATAAATCTAGCTAATATATCTAGTATTTTGAATAGAGCAAGAGGTAAAGCTCCCACAGCGTTTAAAGACTTATATGATCTGTGGTTTGATGAAGAAGGAAATAAAACTCAATATTTAAAAACTCTAGAAAGAAAAGGAGTAAATTTGGCTAGCACGTCTAGTATTTTAAGTGGAGCAAGAGCTAAAGCTTCTACGGCATTTAAAGACTTACATGATCTATGGTTTGATAAAGATGGGAATGAAACTCAATATTTAAAAACTCTAGGAGAAGAAAAAATAAATTTAACTAATATGTCCAGTATTTTAAGTGGGGCTGGGGCTAATGCTGCAACAGCATTTAAAGGCTTGTATGATCTGTGGTTTGATGAAGATGGGAATAAAACTCAATATTTAAAAACTCTAGGAGAAGAAAAAATAAATTTAACTAATATGTCCAGTATTTTAAGTGGGGCTGGGGCTAATGCTGCAACAGCATTTAAAGGCTTATATGATCTGTGGTTTGATGAAGATGGGAATAAAACTCAATATCTAAAAACTCTAGAAGAGGAAGGAATAGATCTAACTAATATGTCCAGTATTTTGCATGGAGTAGGAGCTAATGCTACAAAAGCATTTAAAGGCTTATATGATCTGTGGTTTGATGAAGACGGGAATAAAACTCAATATCTGAAAACTCTAGAAGAAGAAGGAATAAGTCTAACTAATATGTCCAGTATTTTGCATGGAGTAGGAGCTAATGCTACAAAAGCATTTAAAGGCTTATATGATCTGTGGTTTGATGAAGACGGGAATAAAACTCAATATCTGAAAACTCTAGAAGAAGAAGGAATAAGTCTAACTAATATGTCCAATATCTTGCATGGAGTAGGAACTAATGCTGCAACAGCTTTTAAAAACTTATATAATCTATGGTTTGACGTGAAAGGAAATAAAACTCAACATCTGAAAATTCTGGAAGAAAAAGGAATAGATCTAACTAATATGTCCAGTATTTTAGGTGGATCAGGAACTAATATTGCAACAGCTTTCAAAGACTTATATGACCTTTGGCTTGATGAAGAAGGAAATAAAACTCAATGTTTAAAAACTCTAGACAAAGAAGGAGTAAGTCTAACTAATATGTCCAATATTTTAGGCGGAGCAGGAGCTAATGCTGCAACAGCTTTTAAAAATCTATATTACCTATGGTTTGGTGAAGAAGGAAATAAAACTCAATATTTAAAAACCCTAGAAAAAGAGGGAATAAATCTAGCTAATATATCCAGTATTTTGCATGGAGTAGGTACTAATGCTGTAACAGCTTTCAAAGACTTATATGGTCTGTGGTTTGATGAAGAAGGAAATAAAACTCAATACTTAAAAACTCTAGAAGAAAAAGGGATAAACCTAACTAATATGTCTAGTATTTTGAATGGAGCAGGAGTTAATGCTGCAGCAGCTTTCAAAAGTTTGTATGATCTGTGGTTTGATGAAGAAGGAAATAAAACTCAATATTTAAAAATTTTAGAAAAAGACGGAATGAGTCTAACTAATATATCCAGTATTTTGCATGGAGCAGGAGCTAATGCTTCTAAAGCTTTTAAAGAACTATGTGATACTTTTTTTGATGAGCAAGGAAATAGAGAACAGCTTTTAAAGCACTTTTGTATTGAGGAAAAAGGTGGAGAAAAAAGCTTTAAGCCAAGTAACTTATCCGGTATTTTAAGTAAAGCAGGAACTAGAGCTAGATATGCTTTTGAAAAATTGCATAATGTCTGTTTTAATGATGAAGGAAAAAGAACAAAACTTTTAGATGATTTCTATAAAGCAGGCTTTAGCCCAAGTAACTTATCCTCTGCATTATGTGGAACAGGAGCTCGTGCTTCTTCTATCTTAAAAAGATTGCATAATGTCTGTTTTAATGATGAAGGAAAAAGAACAAAACTTTTAGATGATTTCTGTAAGGTAGGTTTTAGGCCGGGTAATTTATGTAGTATGTTGAGTGGAGCAAAGAATAATCTAGAAAAGAGTCTGAAGAGGTTTCATGATTTTTGTTTTATAGGAGACACAAAAAGATACTTAAATCGTTTCTTAAGCAAGAAAGAAAGTTTTACGCTGAGTAACTTATCTAAGATATTACATGGAGCAGGAGATAATATTTGCCCTACTTTAAAAAATTTTCATGATGTTTGTTTTGATGAGAAAGGAAACGAAACACAGCTTTTAGGTAACTTTCGTAAGGCAGGTTTTACGCCAAGTGATTTATCTAATATATTATCCATGTCGGGAAATAATGCCACTTTTGTTTTAAGAAACTTTCATAAAGTTTGTTTTAATGAAGAAAATTATTTAAATCACTTCTTGGCCGAGAAAAAGCTTTTTACGCCGAAAGATTTATCTAGAATACTACATGGAGTAGGAATTGATGTTTGTTCTATTTTTGAAAGATTGCATGACCTTTGTTTTGATAAAGAGGGAAACAAAACAAAATATTTAAACAATCTCATCAAAAATGGTCGTTATAAGATATCTGATATATTACATGAACAAGTTAAAAAAGCTTCTCCTATTTTTTTAGATAAACAGAATATTAGTAAAGGAGACAAAGTAACTAATGCATCGAGTAATTCATCCGGTAAAACGGAGCAAGAACAAAACTTGGGTAGTTTACAACAAGGTGATTCTAAAATTAAGAGAAAAACCCGGAAGAGTACCGTAAACTGGAGCGAAAACGTGCAAGAAACTGATGACGTAATAGACGATAATCCTGAAACTTATTTAAGTTGTATGGTCCCAGAGTGTGATGGTGTGGATTTAGTATAAATAATTCTGGAGACTGTGTCCACTGATAACATATAAATTCATAAGGAGTAAGACCCTTAAGAGTTTTGAGTCTCTTTGCATAATTATAAGCCATAACAAAGTTATAAAGGTGTTCTTTAAGTTGCTGGTGCGATTGATAGTAATACTTCTTAACTGTAGCATCCTTTAAAGTTTTATTCATACGCTCGACTTGCCCATTCGTCCAAGGATGGCTAACTTTTGTCAAACGATGTTCAATAACATTCTCTTCGCAAACTCTATCAAATATATGTTGGAAAGCATACTTATGACGCTTCTGGTTTGTAAATTGTATACCGTTATCTGTCAAAATAGTATGGATTTTATACGGTAAAATTCTAATCAAATTACGTAAGAACTCAGCAGCTATGGGTTTTGTAGCACTGTTACGCAACTCAACATAGGTAAATTTGGATGTCCTATCAATAGCAACAAACAAATGTAATTTGCCCTCCTCAGTTCTAACTTCAGCAATATCAATATGAAAGTAACCGATAGGATATTGTTTGAATTTCTTTTTTGACTTAACTTCTCCATCAACAGTTGGTAATCTGCTAATGTTGTGTCTTTGTAAACAACGATGCAAGCTAGAGCGAGTCAAATGCGGAATTGTAGACTGCAGAGCGTAAAGGCAATCATCTAGTGGCAGTAGTGTATACTTGCGAAATGTAACTATTATAGCTTCCTCTTCTAGCGTTAAAACAGTCGATCTTGGACGCTTTGGACCCATATCAGCATCTTTCGTAAATGAACGTTTTCTCCACTTAATAATAGTTTTTGGATTAAGGTTATAATGCTTGGAGAGTTTTGCTATGCTCTCTTTTCTATTTTGTATTGCTCTACGAATCGTCTGTGTTGTTTTGGCGCACCCATGTAATATTTGTCCCATAACTCCTCCTTTGATGGTATTTTTTTCTCATATTTTATCATACCATCACACTCTGGGACTGTACATGAACAATATATTTAGTAATGATAATAAGGAACTTAAAAAACTACGGGACAAACTCTTTGGTAAATTAAAAAAGAAAATAATGACTGATGAAAAGAACAACCAGGCAGCTAAGAACGTTAATGATCAAATCACAAAGTCTAAAACTACTGAAAGTAAATTAAGTAATTTACTGGAATTTAAAAAACAGCTAGAAGCTTTCCTGAAGGATCAAGATAATCGCGGTATTGTGTTGAATGAGATTGACTCTATAAGTGTTGCCCCAGTTGTTGAAGTTAATGGTATAAATCCAAAATGGAGTAAGATTAAAAAGTTAAAAAAAGCTCAACCTCTCACCTCTAACAGACAAGACTTTGAAAACGCTCTAGGCTCTGTGGACAAAAAATATGAAAAGAGAGAAAAAGATGGTAGTTTAGCCTAATAGGTAAAAAATGGAGAAACTACCATATGCAATATTACATCAAAGAGGAAAATTGGAAACAAATTTTAGAGTTCATAAAAAGCGTAAAAGGAATGCACAGCAAAGATGAAAAACGTTTAAGAATATTCATAGAGGCAGTGTGGTACATAGTGCGAAGTGGTTGCCAATGGAGACTTTTACCAAAAACTTATGGTAATTACAGGAGTATACATAAGCGATTTAAAAGATGGTGTGAAAGAGATGTCTGGAAAAAATTGCTTGAATATACTAAACAAGAGCCTGATTTAGAAGTTGCTATAATCGACGGTACGATCATCCGAGGCCATCCATGTTCATCTGGATATACAAAAAACTCCAAGGATCAAGAAGCTTTAGGGAGGAGCAAAGGTGGCTTTACAACTAAAATACATGCGCTTGTCGATGCACTTGGAAATCCACTTAAATTTACTCTGACTCCTGGTCAAAGAAATGAAATTACGCAGGCACAAGTGTTGACCGAAAGTATCTATAACTCTACTGTAGTAGCTGACAAGGGCTACGATAGCAATGCCTTTGTTACAAGTCTTGAAGACAAGGGATGTACAGTAGTTATTCCGCCAAAACGGAATCGAAAAGTGCAAAGGTATTACGATGAGCATATCTACAAAGAACGTCATTTGATTGAGTGTTTTTTTGGTAAAATTAAAAATTTTAGGCGCATTTTTTCCAGATTTGATAAAACTGCTGAGGTTTTTATGGGTTTTCTCAATTTTGTTGGAGCTCTTGTATGGCTTCTCTAAAATTTTGTCCACAGAGCCTAGTTTACTACAGAAAGAAATTTATATCAAACAACTACCACTGCTTAGACCGTATGGTTGATGAATATGTGCTTTAAATTTGTGTGGGCGCACATATTCATCAACCTATTTTCTATACAGATTTTAAAAATTTACGTTGACTGCTTCTTTAAGTCTTGCATTAGCAATCACTATAATTTTACGCATTAGAGCTGTTATAGCTACCATCTTTTTTTTACCTCTACCAATGAGATCAGAATAAAAAGCACCAAGTACAGATTTAGACTTTGCAGCAGCCATAGCAGCAGTAAAAAGCTTTGCACGAACATTGCTTCTACCACCTGTTATCCTTCGGTAACCAATAGTTTTACCGCTTTCTTTTGGATGCGGGGCAACTCAAGCAAGACTTGCAACTTCTTTTTTGTTTAAGTAGCCAAGTTCTGGCATCAGGCATACAAAATCTTGAGATAACTTGATACCTATTCCCGGTACTGTTCTAAGTATTTTTTGGCGCTTTTGTAACTCTAGATTTTCATCAATGATTTTTTGTATTGCATTATTGATCTCATTTATCTGACCGTTAAAAAAGTCAATGGTTTTTTGGCAACTTTCTTTTATATGCTCGTTTTCAGGTGCTTTCAGTCTACATTTCTCTTGAACTCTCATTTGTGTAATGTCATCACGTCGTTGACAAAGTGCAACTAAGGCTGTTTGTTCTTTTGACATAGGCACAAATAGAGATAGAGTACTATAGCATTCACATCCATATTGAGCAAGAGCTCTTGCATCTGATTGATCAGACTTTGCTAAAGTTCCATGAGATATGACAAAGCTTTTTACTTTGCGAGTATTAGCTCGATGTACAGCAACATTCTTATCAACAAGAAAATGTGCTAAGCCAAGCTCATATTTTCCAGTGTTTTCCAAAGTTACTAGGCTCTGTGGACAAAATTTTAGAGAAGCCATACAAGAGCTCCAACAAAATTGAGAAAACCCATAAAAACCTCAGCAGTTTTATCAAATCTGGAAAAAATGCGCCTAAAATTTTTAATTTTACCAAAAAAACACTCAATCAAATGACGTTCTTTGTAGATATGCTCATCGTAATACCTTTGCACTTTTCGATTCCGTTTTGGCGGAATAACTACTGTACATCCCTTGTCTTCAAGACTTGTAACAAAGGCATTGCTATCGTAGCCCTTGTCAGCTACTACAGTAGAGTTATAGATACTTTCGGTCAACACTTGTGCCTGCGTAATTTCATTTCTTTGACCAGGAGTCAGAGTAAATTTAAGTGGATTTCCAAGTGCATCGACAAGCGCATGTATTTTAGTTGTAAAGCCACCTTTGCTCCTCCCTAAAGCTTCTTGATCCTTGGAGTTTTTTGTATATCCAGATGAACATGGATGGCCTCGGATGATCGTACCGTCGATTATAGCAACTTCTAAATCAGGCTCTTGTTTAGTATATTCAAGCAATTTTTTCCAGACATCTCTTTCACACCATCTTTTAAATCGCTTATGTATACTCCTGTAATTACCATAAGTTTTTGGTAAAAGTCTCCATTGGCAACCACTTCGCACTATGTACCACACTGCCTCTATGAATATTCTTAAACGTTTTTCATCTTTGCTGTGCATTCCTTTTACGCTTTTTATGAACTCTAAAATTTGTTTCCAATTTTCCTCTTTGATGTAATATTGCATATGGTAGTTTCTCCATTTTTTACCTATTAGGCTAAACTACCATCTTTTTCTCTCTTTTCATATTTTTTGTCCACAGAGCCTAGGAAAGATGGAATTTAACCATCACAAAATCACGACTTTCGGGTCGCACTAGCTGTACGAACATTGTGATTTGAGAGCAATTTCCACAAGGGAGGATGTCATCCCAGTGCTCCTTTTTTTGTCATCCCAGTGCTTGACACTGGGATCCAGCTTTTTTGTAATTTTATTGAAAATGTTGTATAGTCGTTTGTTTACAATCAATTTTTCTGGATCCAAGTAGTCTGGGCACTGCCTTTGTGTTTGAGGCAAAACCTGCTATAACATTTAACATACTGCTTTCACAAACGAATGTTTGTACAGTTGTGGGCGGTATGACGTAGGGAAACCTTTCTTGGGTTAGCTATAATTACTGGATATCTTCAGTTTTTACATATAACATTTTAATATAAAATATAGATTCAAATTAATGTTTTTAAGAGTATTTAAAAATATATTCTTATTTCTAGTAAGTATATTATTCATCTGCCCAATATTATCATTAATATCAATTCTATTTACAGAATCAGCAAGTTCTGGATGGGTAATTAGTACACTTTTCCCTGAATATATACTGAATACGTTAATTTTGATGATAGGAGTGGGGGGAATATCTTTCATATTTGGAGTAATTCCAGCGTGGCTCACCACATTTTTTTCATTTCCTGGAAGTAAAATTTTTGAGATTGCTTTGTTCTTTCCGATATCGATTCCCGGATATATAGTAGCGTTTGTCTATGTAAATACACTAGAGTTTTCAGGTCCGGTGCAGAGCTCATTAAGAGACATTTTAGATTGGAGCAAAGGTGACTATTGGTTTCCTGAAATAAAATCTCTAGGTGGTGGAATATTAGTAATGGGATTTAGTTTATATCCATACGTTTATATGTTAGTCCGCTCAAGTCTAAAGAATGTTAGTAACTCAGTCACTATTGCATCAACACTTGGGTTCTCCTCATTGAAGAGCCTGTTTTCTGTCATCATACCCTCCATACGCCCATCAATTATAGCAGGGTTATCCTTGGTACTAATGGAAGTAATTACAGATTTCGGCACACCACAGTTTCTTGCTATTGATACTTTCACGACAGGAATATATCGCACCTGGTTTTTACTGCATGACAAATATTCAACTACTGTTTTAGCAGTTGCAGAATTGATTTTCGTTGTAACACTAATAGCTATCGAAAAAAAACTACAAAAAAAAGGAATATCCTACTCTTCAATCAATACCAATTCAGATTATCACAATAAACGGAGTGTGAGTGGTGCTATACCGTTAATTTGCACTTATATTATGTGTGCATTACCAATATTGATAGGTTTTGCTTTGCCAGTGATCCCACTTATATATTGGAGCATAGAGAAGGGGTTGTTCATATACGAAGCAAGATTCTATAATATAATAGCAAATAGCGTTAGTTTATCATTCATCACTGCACTAATCTCAATTAGCATTGCAATAATTATTGGATATACGGCGCGTAAAAATAAGGTAATCAATAATGTAGCACGTCTCATTTCTTTAGGCTACGCAATTCCAAATGCAATTATCGCAATTAGCATAATAATATTTTTAAGCAGAATATCCTCTTTCATTACTCAATATATTGTGGAAATTAGCTTGGTAGGAACTATTGGCGCTTTAATTTACTCATATTTATTTCGTTTTTTTGCTATATCTTTCAAGGCGGTAGAGTCAGGGCTCAAAAAAACACCAAATGAAATTGAGTGGACTGCATATACCATGGGTCATGGGCCTATTTCCACATGTTTGAATGTTCATATCCCTCTCATCAAGAAGAGTATATTATCGGGATTTTTGCTCATATTTATGGATACTATCAAAGAGCTCACAGCAACACTCATTATAAGACCATTTAATTTTGAAACTATATCAACTAGAATATATGAACTTGTAAGCGATGAGCGCTATAGAGAAGCTGCCCCATTTTCGTTAATGATAGTTATAATAGGCTTAATCTCTACAATAACCTTATTTACACTTGATGATAAGGATAAAAAATAAACTATTTTGATAGTTAATGGGGTCTAGTTTTGATGTATGGACTATCCAAAGAAAAGGGTGGTATCATAACTTCAAAAACTTTTATGCTTTCTTCATTCAGAAATTCATACTTACCCTGCATTATTCCTGACGGTACATTTAAGTATGTTCCACTTGTGTATTTAAATACCTCTCCAGATTTTATCACAGGCTGTTCTCCGATAACACCAACTCCGGCAATTTCATTTACTTTGCCCTTATAATCTATTATTTGCCAATGACGACTTAACAATTGAATAGTTGATTGGCTTTTGTTTTTTATCTTAACGTTATACATCCATACATAGCAATTTTCATAAGGAATGGATTGCTCTTCAATGTAAATTGGTAAAACTGTAACTTCAACAAAGTTGGTAGTCAATGTGTATTCTAGAATCATTATAGAATATTCATGATAAAAAGATAATATTCTAATTATATACTTTTTTCATAGATTTTTCAAGTATACTTTAATTAGGAAATTGTAAGTTAAAAATGTGATATAAAAGAGATAAGAGGGAAAGATAACCCTACTCACTATAGGAATAGGGCTATCACGGGCATGTGCGACCGAAGAGCCATTGGTATTACAACCGTTCAGATCAAGGTACACTAGCCCCATCTCTCGATACGTTTGAATAGTTGCATGGGACATATGTATGCACCCGTTTACAATCTTAAATTAATTAAACTATCGAGGTTATTTATTATGATTACATCTTATCAAAATTTCATTGGAATTGATATCGGAAAATTTAAAAATGTTGCCGCAACTCACAACCAAAAGAGCACTATCAAGTTTGACAATGATGCTACTGGTTGGCAACAGTTGTTTCAAAAATTTTCAGATATCCTACCTAATTCTCTAGGCTCTGTGGACAAAAAATATGAAAAGAGAGAAAAAGATGGTAGTTTAGCCTAATAGGTAAAAAATGGAGAAACTACCATATGCAATATTACATCAAAGAGGAAAATTGGAAACAAATTTTAGAGTTCATAAAAAGCGTAAAAGGAATGCACAGCAAAGATGAAAAACGTTTAAGAATATTCATAGAGGCAGTGTGGTACATAGTGCGAAGTGGTTGCCAATGGAGACTTTTACCAAAAACTTATGGTAATTACAGGAGTATACATAAGCGATTTAAAAGATGGTGTGAAAGAGATGTCTGGAAAAAATTGCTTGAATATACTAAACAAGAGCCTGATTTAGAAGTTGCTATAATCGACGGTACGATCATCCGAGGCCATCCATGTTCATCTGGATATACAAAAAACTCCAAGGATCAAGAAGCTTTAGGGAGGAGCAAAGGTGGCTTTACAACTAAAATACATGCGCTTGTCGATGCACTTGGAAATCCACTTAAATTTACTCTGACTCCTGGTCAAAGAAATGAAATTACGCAGGCACAAGTGTTGACCGAAAGTATCTATAACTCTACTGTAGTAGCTGACAAGGGCTACGATAGCAATGCCTTTGTTACAAGTCTTGAAGACAAGGGATGTACAGTAGTTATTCCGCCAAAACGGAATCGAAAAGTGCAAAGGTATTACGATGAGCATATCTACAAAGAACGTCATTTGATTGAGTGTTTTTTTGGTAAAATTAAAAATTTTAGGCGCATTTTTTCCAGATTTGATAAAACTGCTGAGGTTTTTATGGGTTTTCTCAATTTTGTTGGAGCTCTTGTATGGCTTCTCTAAAATTTTGTCCACAGAGCCTAGAGAATTAGGTAGGATATCTGAAAATTTTTGAAACAACTGTTGCCAACCAGTAGCATCATTGTCAAACTTGATAGTGCTCTTTTGGTTGTGAGTTGCGGCAACATTTTTAAATTTTCCGATATCAATTCCAATGAAATTTTGATAAGATGTAATCATAATAAATAACCTCGATAGTTTAATTAATTTAAGATTGTAAACGGGTGCATACATATGTCCCATGCAACTATTCAAACGTATCGAGAGATGGGGCTAGTGTACCTTGATCTGAACGGTTGTAATACCAATGGCTCTTCGGTCGCACATGCCCGTGATAGCCCTATTCCTATAGTGAGTAGGGTTATCTTTCCCTCTTATCTCTTTTATATCACATTTTTAACTTACAATGGCTCTAAACTTCCTCCAGGGTGGTTGTGAGCTAATATTATTGATGCTGCCTTCCTTCCGATTGCATTTTCTACCACTTCCCTTTCATATAGATGCACTTCATCTATTGTACCAAAATGCACGTCGTCGTCTATAAAACGGCGCTGTGTATCCAAATATATTATCTGGACAGCTTCTCTCGCTGAGAGGCCTATACTTACCCTTATATATTCTATGAGCTTTTCGTTACCCATTACCGGTCCTCTCTTTAACCCTTCTCTTAGTGCCCTCTTGTTAGCTTCCTTAACACATGTAATCACTACAACTGCAGGTTTAGTTACTCCTTTTATCATTTGCAGTTCATCTATTTCCCGACCTAGAATGCCTCCTATTCCTGTACAAGTATTCACTAGATTTTTAGTGATAGCTTGAGCTTGGTTACTGTCGTGTACTGAACTTAGAAGCGTTTCTATTATTTCATCATCACGTAGAGCTTTACCTCCACTGTTCAATGCTCTAAATTCTATTTCTTTTCTACGATCTTTACTTTTATTCTTATTATTCATATAATATATCCTTCACTAATAATAAATTTTTTTAAATGTTTACTGCTATTTTTTTAGCAGTATTGGCATAAGGCCATAGCTTTCGGGCGAAGTCAAATCAATTTTTCAATTTTTTTGTTTATTTTTTTATGGAAATATAAAAGATATTAATAACTGCTGATTTCTTTAAGCAATGTCGTTTTTAGACTCGTATTTTCAAAGGCGACATAAATCTATTGCTTCAGCAGGTATACCTATTGTTTGGGAAATGGCGTCAACAGAAACACCTAATATAAGTAGGTTATTTGCAACTTTGATTCCCTCTGCTTTGTCAATCTTTTCTTTGTAAATTTGCCTTCTTTGGGATAAAAATTCTACCCATATACCCAGTTCGTCTAGTGATTCTTGATCGTCAATTTTTTGACACTCTCTCGCCAAACTTAATCGCTCATTTTCTCCTTCACTATCTTCATAATAATCTTCTTTCGTTGGTTTAGTTATAAGATCGTCAACATCCTTTGATAATTCTACTGCTATTCCCCATAACGTTTCACCTAAAATGATAACGTTCCCTTGTTCACAGTTGTGTATTTTCGAACGTGATACACCGAGCTTTTCTGCTAAATATTCTTGAGCATATCCTTGTACTATCCTCCAATTTTTTATCTCTTCTCCTTCGTTTTGACGCTTAGGTATTTTTTTCTCTTTGTCGTCGTATTCATCAGCTAATAAACCAGTCGCTTGGTAGATAATGTCAACAGAAAACCCTGCTTTAAGTAGATTTTGCGCTATTCTTACCCTTGCCTCTTTTGCATTACTTTCCTTCTGAGCTCGGACAGATTGGGTCAATGCATAAATTGCCTTGCGTGATTCTCGCGTTCTTGTTTGTGTCGTGAGATTGTATATTGCTTGTTCCTTGGCTTTATCAAAACAACAGTTTTCTCTTAGGTGTACAGTCCCAGAGTGTGATGGTATGATAAAATATGAGAAAAAAATACCATCAAAGGAGGAGTTATGGGACAAATATTACATGGGTGCGCCAAAACAACACAGACGATTCGTAGAGCAATACAAAATAGAAAAGAGAGCATAGCAAAACTCTCCAAGCATTATAACCTTAATCCAAAAACTATTATTAAGTGGAGAAAACGTTCATTTACGAAAGATGCTGATATGGGTCCAAAGCGTCCAAGATCGACTGTTTTAACGCTAGAAGAGGAAGCTATAATAGTTACATTTCGCAAGTATACACTACTGCCACTAGATGATTGCCTTTACGCTCTGCAGTCTACAATTCCGCATTTGACTCGCTCTAGCTTGCATCGTTGTTTACAAAGACACAACATTAGCAGATTACCAACTGTTGATGGAGAAGTTAAGTCAAAAAAGAAATTCAAACAATATCCTATCGGTTACTTTCATATTGATATTGCTGAAGTTAGAACTGAGGAGGGCAAATTACATTTGTTTGTTGCTATTGATAGGACATCCAAATTTACCTATGTTGAGTTGCGTAACAGTGCTACAAAACCCATAGCTGCTGAGTTCTTACGTAATTTGATTAGAATTTTACCGTATAAAATCCATACTATTTTGACAGATAACGGTATACAATTTACAAACCAGAAGCGTCATAAGTATGCTTTCCAACATATATTTGATAGAGTTTGCGAAGAGAATGTTATTGAACATCGTTTGACAAAAGTTAGCCATCCTTGGACGAATGGGCAAGTCGAGCGTATGAATAAAACTTTAAAGGATGCTACAGTTAAGAAGTATTACTATCAATCGCACCAGCAACTTAAAGAACACCTTTATAACTTTGTTATGGCTTATAATTATGCAAAGAGACTCAAAACTCTTAAGGGTCTTACTCCTTATGAATTTATATGTTATCAGTGGACACAGTCTCCAGAATTATTTATACTAAATCCACACCATCACACTCTGGGACCATACACCTAGGGTTTTTGTTGCCAAAAATACATTTTTTAATTGAATAAAAATACAAAGTTATAAACAAGAGTTGTAATAAGACTAAATTCAAAAAATTTAAAAAAACATAGTTGATATCAATTTATAGTATGAACGAACCAGATGCGCTTAGCAAAAAAGTAATAGGAATAATAGGTGGTGGACAATTAGGTAAAATGACTGCTATCGCTGCAACAAAACTTGGACAAAAAACACATGTTTTTGCCAGTGCTAAAGACGATCCGGCTTGCTCTGTTGCTGATGATTTCACAATAGCAGATTTCTCTGATAAGAAAGCTCTTGAATCTTTTGCACAGAGTGTGGATTTAGTTACTATTGAGTCTGAAAATATTCCATGTAGTGCAATTGATATCGATGTAAATTTTTATCCGGGTAAAAAAGCGTTACACATTTCGCAGAACAGACTGAGAGAAAAGGATTTTATTAAAAACTTGGGTATAAAAACTGCTAACTATAAGAGTATACAAAATTATAATGAGCTACTGAAAAGCAGTAGAGCTTTTGGCTATCCAATAAGGCTGAAAACAACAGAAATGGGTTACGATGGAAAAGGACAATATGTGCTTGAGAATGATTCTGAAGTGAAGCAATTTGCTTCCTTTGATTGGAATACAGAGTACATTCTTGAAGCAAGTGTTGATTTACTGAAAGAGGTTTCAATAGTCGTTGCAAGAGATAAAAACTGTAAAGTAGCTTTTTTTCCTATAGCAGAAAATTACCACGTTGATGGAATACTTGATACTTCAACAGTGCCAGCTAAAATAGATAGCAAATTAACTCAAGAGGTACAACGAGCTGCAAAGAAAATAGCAAATGCGCTTGATGTAATAGGAATTCTGGCTATTGAATTTTTTGTTACTAAAGATAACGAATTGTTAGTTAATGAACTAGCTCCCAGACCTCACAATTCTTGCCACTGGAGCTTGGATGCATGTAACGTTAGTCAATTTGAACAGCTAGTTAGGATAATATGCGGGCTACCTATGCAGGAAGTAGTATTACGCTTTCCTTGTATGACGAAAAATATAATAGGTAATGATATATATGATTCTCATAAGTATTTGAGCAACGAAAAAGCTAGTTTAACCATATATGGGAAAAAAGAGGTTAGGGATAAGCGTAAAATGGGACATGTCAATATAGATTTAAGTTAACAGTTTTTCTACGTCATACCGCCAGTTATCTAAGTGGAGAAAGTCACCTCTCCCCACTCGACTTCAAAACCGGACTTGTGACTTTCACCACATCCGGCTTCTCTCTAACTTGGTGTTTGTCATACATACTTCTCCATGTAATTAACATTTCAAAGCTTGGTAAATTTGTTTTTATAGCTTAAATACAGCATTCTCTATATTACTAGGCTCTGTGGACAAAAAATATGAAAAGAGAGAAAAAGATGGTAGTTTAGCCTAATAGGTAAAAAATGGAGAAACTACCATATGCAATATTACATCAAAGAGGAAAATTGGAAACAAATTTTAGAGTTCATAAAAAGCGTAAAAGGAATGCACAGCAAAGATGAAAAACGTTTAAGAATATTCATAGAGGCAGTGTGGTACATAGTGCGAAGTGGTTGCCAATGGAGACTTTTACCAAAAACTTATGGTAATTACAGGAGTATACATAAGCGATTTAAAAGATGGTGTGAAAGAGATGTCTGGAAAAAATTGCTTGAATATACTAAACAAGAGCCTGATTTAGAAGTTGCTATAATCGACGGTACGATCATCCGAGGCCATCCATGTTCATCTGGATATACAAAAAACTCCAAGGATCAAGAAGCTTTAGGGAGGAGCAAAGGTGGCTTTACAACTAAAATACATGCGCTTGTCGATGCACTTGGAAATCCACTTAAATTTACTCTGACTCCTGGTCAAAGAAATGAAATTACGCAGGCACAAGTGTTGACCGAAAGTATCTATAACTCTACTGTAGTAGCTGACAAGGGCTACGATAGCAATGCCTTTGTTACAAGTCTTGAAGACAAGGGATGTACAGTAGTTATTCCGCCAAAACGGAATCGAAAAGTGCAAAGGTATTACGATGAGCATATCTACAAAGAACGTCATTTGATTGAGTGTTTTTTTGGTAAAATTAAAAATTTTAGGCGCATTTTTTCCAGATTTGATAAAACTGCTGAGGTTTTTATGGGTTTTCTCAATTTTGTTGGAGCTCTTGTATGGCTTCTCTAAAATTTTGTCCACAGAGCCTAGGATGCAAGCATGAGATAAAAGCAGGTAACACTAAACCTTATAGTGAATCCCTGCAAACAGAGTTAGATATGGTTACGAGAGGAACCAATGCCTGAATTGTCGTAACGAACGATATGCGAAATAAGGTTGGTTAACGCATAGACCAAAAGGTACGGAGAAAGTGGATAATTAGAACTTGACTGGTCTGATTAAGATGTTTCCCATCTCCCGGCAAAAAGTTGGAACCTAAGTCTAACATGAAACAATTTCATGGAACGGAGTAACATTATAGATGCTCTTATTCTTTAAGCAGGGAGCCACCCGTATGCACCTATAATGAGGGATTGTCTAAGAAGCCAAGGCCTAAAGTAATGTTTAAGATATGCTGACGTGGACACTGTAATTTGGAAGGTAAAGTTGTGAGTAGTGGTTAATATGTTATGAGCCAACATTAAGTGTTAGGTATGAATGAATACGACTTCTCTAGTAATATAGAGAATGCTGTATTTAAGCTATAAAAACAAATTTACCAAGCTTTGAAATGTTAATTACATGGAGAAGTATGTATGACAAACACCAAGTTAGAGAGAAGCCGGATGTGGTGAAAGTCACAAGTCCGGTTTTGAAGTCGAGTGGAGAGAGGTGACTTTCTCCACTTAGATAACTGGATTCATTCGCGGTATAGATTCCGCTAACGAGTAGCGGAATGACGGTTTTTCAAATTGTAGAGCCACTTTAGCTATAACAGCCGTACTATTGAATATCTTTATAATTTTGTATATCATGTTCTTAGTTGATAAGTGAATAATCATGAGCTTCGTCATTGCAACTTTCTATCACTTTGTAGAACTCTCTAATTATTATGACATGAAAGACGAAATAAAAACTGCATGCGACAACGTTGAATTAAAGGGTACTATACTCCTTGCAGAAGAGGGTATTAATGCGACTATATCTGGTGAAAGAAACGCGATTGATAAAATATTCGATTTTCTACGTTCTGATTATAGGCTAAGGGACCTTACATGGAAAGAGAGTGCAGCAGAATATCAACCATTTAGCAAGATGAAGGTAAAATTAAAAAGAGAGATTGTGAATCTTGGTGTAAGCAATCTTGATATTTCCCTTAAGGGTAAATATGTTGATCCAGAGCATTGGGATGATTTTACTTCTCAACCTGACGTTTTAGTAATAGATACACGAAATGAGTATGAAGTGAAGTTAGGCAAGTTTAAGAATGCAATTAATCCACACACACAATGTTTCCGTGAGTTTCCTCAGTGGACAGAGTCATTTTCTGAGAGTAAAGACCTGAAAGTAGCTATGTACTGCACTGGTGGAATTAGATGCGAAAAATCTACAGCATATATGAAAAGCCTTGGATTTAGTGATGTTTACCATCTTAAAGGCGGCATTCTTTCTTACATTGAAAAAACTTATAATAAAAATGGTAATTGGGAAGGTGAGTGTTTTGTTTTTGATGATAGAGTTGCTGTTGATAACTCACTTACTCCAAGCAACACAATAAAATGCATATTCTGCTCAAATCAAGTTTCAACTGATAAACTGAAATCAGTTCCACGTGGCCAGGTGGTTTGTTCTGATTGTAAACTTCAGTGTTATAGCTATAATAAATAAGATCTCTCTACGTCATACCGCCGCGGCGCTAACAAGCAGCGAGATGACGAGGTCTTGAGATAGTCTTATGTTAGCTATAGAATTGGAAAGTTGCACTTCAAAAAGTAGAATGGCAAAAGCCATTCTACAACATTTTTCTAGGCTCTGTGGACAAAAAATATGAAAAGAGAGAAAAAGATGGTAGTTTAGCCTAATAGGTAAAAAATGGAGAAACTACCATATGCAATATTACATCAAAGAGGAAAATTGGAAACAAATTTTAGAGTTCATAAAAAGCGTAAAAGGAATGCACAGCAAAGATGAAAAACGTTTAAGAATATTCATAGAGGCAGTGTGGTACATAGTGCGAAGTGGTTGCCAATGGAGACTTTTACCAAAAACTTATGGTAATTACAGGAGTATACATAAGCGATTTAAAAGATGGTGTGAAAGAGATGTCTGGAAAAAATTGCTTGAATATACTAAACAAGAGCCTGATTTAGAAGTTGCTATAATCGACGGTACGATCATCCGAGGCCATCCATGTTCATCTGGATATACAAAAAACTCCAAGGATCAAGAAGCTTTAGGGAGGAGCAAAGGTGGCTTTACAACTAAAATACATGCGCTTGTCGATGCACTTGGAAATCCACTTAAATTTACTCTGACTCCTGGTCAAAGAAATGAAATTACGCAGGCACAAGTGTTGACCGAAAGTATCTATAACTCTACTGTAGTAGCTGACAAGGGCTACGATAGCAATGCCTTTGTTACAAGTCTTGAAGACAAGGGATGTACAGTAGTTATTCCGCCAAAACGGAATCGAAAAGTGCAAAGGTATTACGATGAGCATATCTACAAAGAACGTCATTTGATTGAGTGTTTTTTTGGTAAAATTAAAAATTTTAGGCGCATTTTTTCCAGATTTGATAAAACTGCTGAGGTTTTTATGGGTTTTCTCAATTTTGTTGGAGCTCTTGTATGGCTTCTCTAAAATTTTGTCCACAGAGCCTAGCAAATTAAATAACCTGAAGTACATCTATTGACTAATACATCAATCCATATTACTTTCCACAAAAAACAGAAGTGGGCGTTGAAAGACAGCTAACCATAACATCAGAAAGGCATCTAGCTGGTGGATTTTTAAGTAAACCTATTATTTTTTTATTTTCAGTAAAAGAAGATGGTTTTCTACCATTATTATCCTTTATATTAGCTTTGGCTCCTACCTTCAGAAGAAATTCAACCATATCAGCATTATTAGTAGAAGTGGCATGGTGTAATGCAGTTCTACCCAGATTATTCTGGATATTAATGTTAGCACCTTTTTCCAAAAGAAGTTTTACTATACTAGTCATACCTCTTAAGGAAGCCATGTGTAATATGGCTTCCTTATTATCGTTTTTAGCATTAACATCAGCACCATCGTTAAGACACCGTAACACCTGATCATAATTATCCTCAATAACCGACTCAATAATTTGTTTATTTCTAAGTAAAGTAATTATTTCCTCATTGTCAGTAAAGAAAAGTGGTGTTCTATCAAAGCTATCTTTCGCATTAGCTTTGGCTCCTGCCTCCAGAAGAAATTTAGTCATATCAGCATTATTAGCAGAAGCAGCATGATGTAATGCAGTTTTACCTAGATTACCCCGGGTATTGATTTTAGCACCTTTCTTTAAAAGAATTTCTGCTGTAGCACGGTGACCATAATAAGAAGCATAGTGTAATGCAGTTTCATCTTGATTATCCCGGGCATCGATTTTAGCACCTCTCTCTAAAAGAAGTTTTACTACACTAGCCACACCTTTGAAGGAAGCAATGTGTAATGGGGTTTGACTACTATCGTTTTGAGCATTAATATTAACACCACCATTAAGACATTGTAACACCTGATAGTAATCACCACACTCAATAAATCGCATTAACTTTAGAAAGCTTACTGCCTCATTAATACTTCTTTTTTCATTATCCAGTAACTCATAATAATATTCATTGAAGTATTCCCATAACTTATCCTCTATTGCTCGTCTTATTTCCTCATCTAGATAAAGAGCTTTTACAGGCCTTTTGGTACATGGGTCTGTTGCGTTATCCCCTTCTTTTTCCCACCACTTAAAAATCTCATGGTACTCAAACACATTTTGCGACTTTGAATCATCATCATATATTATTCTAACAGGCTCTAATATTAGTTCTCCTGTTATCGGGCAAAGCAGACCACTTTCCTCAAAGCAATTATTACCTTTTTCAACCGCCTTCTCAATATACTTGCCTATTAAACGCTCATAGTCTGCTAATTCATAATTTTTACTATATTTCTCAAAAATTGTGTATAAATCATAATTATTTAACATAATTTTATTCCGTAAATTATAAAAAGGCTAATGTATGTACTAAAAATAGAACTTACAAGTGTTTTTTTCAATTATAAGATACAATACCTCAACTTATTTTATTTATAAAAAAGTTATAAATATATACCTTTTAAGTATTTACTTCTTGCCCTTAATCAACTCTAAAGCCTTCTTCAAATCTATGCTTTCAATATCTGCACTCTTGCCCAAAGCAACGTTTGTTTTACCGCATTTTATATAGAATCCGTACCTACCGTTGCAGATAAAAACTTCTTTTCCCTTTTCATTAACCCCGAGAGATTTTAACTCTTTGCGTGGACTGTTTGCAATAATTTGTACAGCTTCGCTCAATTCTGTATTCAGCACCTCTTTGGAGCTTTTCTTAAGAGAAAAGTATTTACCATCATAGAAAATATAGTATCCAAATCGTCCAAGGCCTATTTTTACTTCCTTTCCGGTTTCTGGGTGTCCTCCAATTACTTTTGGCAAGGAAAGTAACTGAGTAGCGGTATTCAGATCAATCTCATTAACATTTATATCTTTTGGTATAGAAACCGCTTTTTTCTTTTCTGACTCATTATTAAACTGCAGGTAAAGCCCAAAAGGACCTTTTTTAATTACTACCTCTTGTCCTGTTATATCATCTACACCTAAACTTTTTGGATATTCTGAATTGTCGTTACTACCTGTAATTTCTTTTGTATGGTTGCATTCAGGATAGTTAGAACATCCAAGGAACACCCCGGCTTTTCCAAAGTTCAATTTCAATATGCCACCTAAGCAGTCAGGGCATTTCGTGTTCACCTCTTTTCTTCCTTCTTCTGAACAAAACCAATCGACTACCAAATTGTGAATGCCGCTGAAAACTTCATCATGCGTCATTTGCTTGACAGAGTTTACATGACCAAAAAATGGCACCCAGAAGTGGCCTAATTCTTTTTTCCAATCTGCATGTCCATTTGAGATTAAATCAAGCTTTTCTTCCATTTGTGCTGTGAAATCACACTCTACACAACGCTGAAAAAAGGTTTCTAAAAATATAGTAACGATTTTACCACGACTGCTTGGAATAAACCTTTTGCTATCCAATGAAACGTACTCACGATCTTGTAATACCGAAATAATTGTTGCATAAGTTGATGGGCGGCCTATACCGATTTCTTCCATTTTTTTAACGATACTTGCTTCACTATAACGAGGTGGCGGTTGAGTGAAATGCTGTTTTGGCTCAACTGAAATCAGCTTACATGCTTCCCCTTCCTTCATGGCAGGTAGCAGGCCTTCATTTTCGGCTTCTATGTTATCTTGGTAGACTCTATAAAAACCATCAAAGAATATACTTGATCCACTTGCTCGCAGAATTACTTTCTGATCAGTAGAACTAATTTCAACTACCACTTGATCAAGGATCGCTGATTCCATCTGACTTGCAATGGTTCTTTTCCAGATTAAATCGTACAACTTAAATTGCTCTGGCGTTAAGTAATCCTTAATACTACCCGGCGTTCTATTGATATCAGTTGGACGAATTGCTTCATGTGCTTCTTGAGCATTTTTGACCTTTTTTACATATTTACGAGGAGACTGCGGTAAATATTTATCACCATATAATGACTTAATTGACCCTCTAATTGAGTTTATAGCCTCATCTGCAATATGAAACCCATCTGTACGCATATAAGTTATCAACCCTACAGTTTCACCACCAATATCGATACCTTCATATAAATTTTGCGCTATGCGCATAACACTTTTCACATTAAAATACAGTTTATTCACTGCATCTTGCTGAAGACTTGAAGTAATAAACGGAGGAAGTGGGTTTCTCTTAACTTGCTTGCGTTCTACTGTGCTTACAGCATATTGCCTTGACTCAATCTCCCTGACTAAGTTCTTTGCTTCTTCTTCATTCTTAATATCAAATTTTTCTAGCTTTTTATTGTCATAGTGGCTTAGCATAGCAAAAAAAGCCTCATCTTTGCTATTTTGCATTTCTGCCTTTATGCTCCAATACTCCTGTGTTATAAATTTACTAATTTCATCTTCTCGTTCGCATATAATCTTTAATGCAACAGACTGCACGCGTCCTGCAGACTTGCTCCCCGACAATTTTGTCCACAGCAGTGGTGACAAATTAAACCCAACTAGATAATCCAAAGCTCTACGTGCTTGTTGTGCACGCACTAAATCCATATTTATTTCACGTGGATTCTTTATTGCTTCTTGAACTGCTCTTTTCGTTATCTCATTAAAGACTACTCTATAAATGTTGCTTTTATCATTGATTGCTTTCTTTTCTTTTAATGTCTCTATCACATGCCAAGCCATTGCTTCCCCTTCTCTGTCTGGGTCTGTTGCAAGATATATATCTGATGCTTTACTTGCTGCTTTTACTAGCTCTTTTATATACTTTTCTGCTTTTTCAATGGTTTCATACTTTATAGCAAAATCATTATCCGGATCGACAGAACCGTTTTTTGCTGGAAGATCCCTCACATGTCCAAAGGATGCAGCTACTTTGAACTCTTTACTCAAATATTTACCTATTGTCTTTGCTTTCGCAGGTGATTCAACTATTAATAACGCCATACTGTTAATTATTTTAGTACTTAAAGATAATATGTCGAGAAATATACAATGAAAAGTAAAAAAATATTTTAATAGGTCTTGTGAATTTTACAAAGTAGGTTCTTGACCCTCTTTAGAAAACCCTTGGACGTTGATATTTTCAAGCGACTTTGAAGGCTCATTACAATAGTATAGATCGCAGCAGCAACCAGACAACAAGCTCCAACCACTATTCCCACCGCTAACATTTCTAAGTGAACTGCAATAGCTACTCCTAAAGCAACTCCAGCCACTGCCAGTACAGAGGCAGTTACAATAGGCAGTTTGCTCCTCTTTTCATTTTGTGGACTTGGTCGTATATTATTGTTCTGGATGTCATTTTCTTGATCTGAAACTAGTATTTTAGTACTGCCACCTTCAGAAACTTTACCATGCTCACTATCACTTGCACTTATGTGTTCAATAGTGCCGGTTGTTTCACTTACAGGCTGAGAAACTTGCTCATCAACACTGGAAGAACAAGCTTGATCAATTGTTTGATGTTTTGAGCTGCTATTGCTTTCGTTTATTATTTTATTCTTTATGACTCCTGCAAATGCATATAGCTTCAACCTAGGAACATGCCTCTCTTCAAAATCTACAAAGTCGGTAAGATGCTTCTTTATATTCCTAGGCTCTGTGGACAAAATTTTAGAGAAGCCATACAAGAGCTCCAACAAAATTGAGAAAACCCATAAAAACCTCAGCAGTTTTATCAAATCTGGAAAAAATGCGCCTAAAATTTTTAATTTTACCAAAAAAACACTCAATCAAATGACGTTCTTTGTAGATATGCTCATCGTAATACCTTTGCACTTTTCGATTCCGTTTTGGCGGAATAACTACTGTACATCCCTTGTCTTCAAGACTTGTAACAAAGGCATTGCTATCGTAGCCCTTGTCAGCTACTACAGTAGAGTTATAGATACTTTCGGTCAACACTTGTGCCTGCGTAATTTCATTTCTTTGACCAGGAGTCAGAGTAAATTTAAGTGGATTTCCAAGTGCATCGACAAGCGCATGTATTTTAGTTGTAAAGCCACCTTTGCTCCTCCCTAAAGCTTCTTGATCCTTGGAGTTTTTTGTATATCCAGATGAACATGGATGGCCTCGGATGATCGTACCGTCGATTATAGCAACTTCTAAATCAGGCTCTTGTTTAGTATATTCAAGCAATTTTTTCCAGACATCTCTTTCACACCATCTTTTAAATCGCTTATGTATACTCCTGTAATTACCATAAGTTTTTGGTAAAAGTCTCCATTGGCAACCACTTCGCACTATGTACCACACTGCCTCTATGAATATTCTTAAACGTTTTTCATCTTTGCTGTGCATTCCTTTTACGCTTTTTATGAACTCTAAAATTTGTTTCCAATTTTCCTCTTTGATGTAATATTGCATATGGTAGTTTCTCCATTTTTTACCTATTAGGCTAAACTACCATCTTTTTCTCTCTTTTCATATTTTTTGTCCACAGAGCCTAGGAAAAACATTCCTCTATTCACATCTTTTCGTCATGCTGTTGATTCTGCTTTTCTATGAACTTTCCGGACTATTATGAAAAGAGCTATAATTTGTAGGCAATTTGTGTGGCAGGTGGTGTCATTCCAGTGCTTGACACTGGAATCCAGTTTTTCACGCAACCCCATCAAAAACGTAGTGTTTTAATATAAATGAGATTAGCTACTTTTATATTCACCAACCTAGCTGGATCCCAGTGTCAAGCACTGGGATGACAAGAGAGAAGGTATAGGAAAGACAGGAAGAAGATATTGGATGATAAGAGAGCAGTTTGCTATTTTTTGCTATCGCTTTTTTTATCATTATTACTAACCACAGTAATGGCATACGCACATAACTCTGAGAAAGAGACTCCATTTTCTTGAGATAGTTTATATAATTTTTGTAGACTTTCTTTTACTTTATTAGGAATATTCCCTCCACGTTCTTTTACAAGCCAGGAATCTTGATGATGAATTGGATGAGCATCACTTTTTGGATTTCCTATGTATATTGCAAAAGGTGAACTTTGTCCTTTGAAGTCACATTGTACAGTAAATTTTTTTATAGATTCGGCCATTTAAAGACCTCTACTTTTCTTTTTGGTCGATTTTATAGCAGGTGGAAGAGGTGGTTTCTTTATAAAATCTTGTCTATTGACAACACTTTCTCTACCTTCCAAAGCTCGGCGAACATCAGCTCTGCTTAATTGCGACTCTTTTGCTACCTTCATTCCATGCTTTGCCATAATATTAGCATATGCTAGTACTTTTTTTACCAATGCTAGATCACCATCTAGCATTTGAACTAGCACTTGAAACACTTCCGCTAAAGTTAGCCCATCAGCATTTATAACCTTGTTTTCTATAAAATTGACAGCTTCTTCAAATTTGTATTCAATACTATCATTTTGAGGTATAAGGGCAACATAATCGGTGTTTTTGTCGTCCATAACTGAAGCACTATTACTCACAAACTTAAGTTTATACTATATATATAAATACTCTACTATTTTATATTATGGCACGCTATAGTTAAACATTTATTAATAACATGCTCACTTATATACACGAATTAATTGACAAAAGTCAAGGATCAATATCCATCAGTGATTTCATGAATGCCGTTTTGTACCATGAAAAATACGGCTATTATACAAGTAAATTACCGCTTGGTAAGGATGGTGATTTTACTACCGCACCTGAGATCAGCCAATTATTTGGTGAAGTAATTGCAGTTTGGATAATGCATACATGGGAAAAATTAGGAAAGCCATCAAAATTTTCTCTAGTTGAACTTGGGCCAGGCAAAGGAACACTCATTCACGATATAATAAGAGTCACTAAAAAATACAGCAGCTTTTTTAATTCAATGTTGATCCACTTAGTTGAAATAAGCCCTACTTTACGGAAGATACAAAAGGAAAAATTAAAAAGCTTAGATGTTAATTGGCACAAAAATATTGACAACCTACCAGAACAACCAACCATTTTTTTAGCAAATGAGTTCTTTGACGCTCTTCCGATAGATCAGTTTGTATATCATGATGAGGGGTGGTATGAAAATATGGTGACAAAACAAGATGATGGCAGTCTCTTGGTGTCATGCCAGTGCGTGACACTGGAATCCAGAAAAAAAGAATCATGGATTCCAGTGTCAGCTACTCAGATGACAAATGGAAAATTTTTTAATGGTGCAGTGGTGGAAATATGTTCAGTTGGGGTTGAAATATTAAAAAAACTTGAGAAGAAGATATATAATAATAAAGGAGCTGCTTTGATTGTAGATTACGGTTATGTGTACCCCGCATATAAGAGCACTCTGCAATCGATAAAACAACATAAGTATGCTAATTTTCTTGAGAATGTTGGTAATAGTGATATTACCGCACTTGTAAACTTTCAAGCATTAAAAGATTCATTAAAACACGTAGATTGCGATATTTTAACTCAAAGAGAATTTTTATATCTTTTTGGCATAAAAGAAAGAACCCTGGCTTTAATGAAAAGCGCAAGTGATGAACAAAAGAATAGGATCTTTAGTGAATTCTTAAGGTTGACTGAAAATATGGGCACTCTTTTTAAAGCAATGCTATTGATATAGGGAGAGTAGACCGGCGGACCTTCCCCGCCAGCCTCTCGCAGAACTGTGCATGAAGTAGAGTGGGCAGCCAGCGAGTTACTTGTTAAGTACTTTTCCAACAACCCCTCTCCGAACCACGCATGATCGTTTCCGTATCACGTGGCTCTCCAATAATCTAACGTTTTAAGGAGTCACCATCATATTTTCCATATTGGATTTTCTTATGGCATTCATAACAAACAACAAGAGTTTTCCTCTGTCGTTCAATCATTCTCTTTTTCCATTCCGGTAGTTCAGTATTACGTTTACCTAGGCTCTGTGGACAAAATTTTAGAGAAGCCATACAAGAGCTCCAACAAAATTGAGAAAACCCATAAAAACCTCAGCAGTTTTATCAAATCTGGAAAAAATGCGCCTAAAATTTTTAATTTTACCAAAAAAACACTCAATCAAATGACGTTCTTTGTAGATATGCTCATCGTAATACCTTTGCACTTTTCGATTCCGTTTTGGCGGAATAACTACTGTACATCCCTTGTCTTCAAGACTTGTAACAAAGGCATTGCTATCGTAGCCCTTGTCAGCTACTACAGTAGAGTTATAGATACTTTCGGTCAACACTTGTGCCTGCGTAATTTCATTTCTTTGACCAGGAGTCAGAGTAAATTTAAGTGGATTTCCAAGTGCATCGACAAGCGCATGTATTTTAGTTGTAAAGCCACCTTTGCTCCTCCCTAAAGCTTCTTGATCCTTGGAGTTTTTTGTATATCCAGATGAACATGGATGGCCTCGGATGATCGTACCGTCGATTATAGCAACTTCTAAATCAGGCTCTTGTTTAGTATATTCAAGCAATTTTTTCCAGACATCTCTTTCACACCATCTTTTAAATCGCTTATGTATATTCCTGTAATTACCATAAGTTTTTGGTAAAAGTCTCCATTGGCAACCACTTCGCACTATGTACCACACTGCCTCTATGAATATTCTTAAACGTTTTTCATCTTTGCTGTGCATTCCTTTTACGCTTTTTATGAACTCTAAAATTTGTTTCCAATTTTCCTCTTTGATGTAATATTGCATATGGTAGTTTCTCCATTTTTTACCTATTAGGCTAAACTACCATCTTTTTCTCTCTTTTCATATTTTTTGTCCACAGAGCCTAGGACAAGACGAATGGGAGCAAATTACTTGTTGCAAGGTTTAACAGTATGTCAGCTTTGTCATTATGGATATCATGGTATTAGCACTTGCTCTAGCGCTCGTCGAACATATTATCGTTGTACTGGTACGGAGCGAGGTCACTTTGGTGGCAATAAAATGTGTAATAATAGAATGATTCGTACAGATGTATTAGACGTGGCTGTATAGGAAGAGGTAAAATACCTATTGAAAAATCCTACTCGGATATTAGAAGAATACAAGCGTAGACTTTCAGAGATTAAAAAATCACCATTAGATCAAAAAAGTGACTTTCTTGAGAAAAAAGAAGATCAATTAAACTGTGGCATTGCAAGGCTTATTGATGGCTATACTCAAGGATACATCAATGAAGAAGAGTTTAAACCAAGAATTAAAGCAATGAAACAAACCTTACAAATGATCGGAGAGCAAAAGAAAAAGATATTTGATCAAAAAAGACTTGAACAAGACTTAACTCTAGTGGTGACTACTTTAGAAGAGTTTTCTTCTAGCGTTAACTCAAGTCTTGATAACGCAGATTGGCTAACTAGACGTGATATCATTAGAACATTAGTTAAGCGAATTGAGATTAACCATGAAGACGTGCATATCGTGTTTCGAGTGAAAGAGCTGCCAGACTCTTTCACACACAGTGGAAAAGCGGACCAAAGTTTATTGCAACATTGTTGCAGGAGTCAACGCGAGCTCTACGTCATACCGCGATTTATTCGCGGTATCTCAAAGCATAGATCCCGCTAACAAGCAGCGGGATGACGGTTGTCGTTTAGCCATAACCATTAAGAAATTTACCAAACAAAAAAAAGGCAAAAGAAACCCTAGGGTAGCTAGTTATTCACTATCCATTTTTTAAGTTGGCGTTTTTTAATGTTTTAAATAGCGTATTTCAGCTTGTGTAGCTAGAAATTTGATAAAGACATAAGGTGCACATAGTGCAAAAAATTAAACATGAAACACCAGATACGTTGAGTTTTTTTGTCATTTAATCTGTACAGAGAAGATAAATAAATAGCTTCAGTTTCATGATAGGGGGGCTGGCGGAGTTTGTCAAGCAAGTTTTTTCGTTTCTGCGGGCTACTTTCCGACACCAGTGGTGTTAAGTATTCGTACAGTTATTGGTGTTATCAAGATACTCCCTAATCTTCTTCAAATCCTCCCAGGCTAAACGTTTTTGTGCCGGTTGGCGAAGTAGGTAAGCTGGATGAAATATAGCGGCTGTGGTGATTGAATTGGACAAATATTGGTTAGTGTACGTATGAAATCTACCACGCAAATTCGATATAGTTTTTGTGCTGTCAAGAAGGCTATAACATGCGATTCCCCCGACTAAAATTAGAATTTGCGGTGAAACCAGTGCAACATGCTTCTCAACAAATGGTCTGCACATATCAAGCTCTAGGTCGGTTGGCTTTCTATTGCCAGGTGGGCGCCAAAATACAGTATTGCTTATGTATACCTTAGTGCGATCAAGATTGATTGCATTTAACATTTTATCGAGCAACATTCCACTTGCACCACAAAATGGTATGCCTTGAAGGTCTTCATTTGCCCCTGGAGCTTCACCAACGAGCATAATTTTTGCGTTTGGATTACCATCGGAAAAGACAGTATTAGTTGCAGTTTTTTTTATCTCACAACCTTCAAATGACTTCACTGCACTTCTTAATTCATCCACACTACCACATTTACCTGCAAGTTTCCTTGCTTCAATTATCCAATCACTTGGAAACATGTCTTTTCCATCTTTAGTGTCACCCCAGCGCGTATCTGCATCTTTCTTCTGGGTCCCAGTTTGGATAACAGAGGGTTGCACACCCTCTTTGCTCTCCAACTTTTTTTCCTCTTCACCCTCTGTTAGTGTGCAATCAACACCAACTTCATGATAAAATTTTAGTAATTCTAGATCATCCTTACTCATATTGCTTTTTAATCTTCTGTGCTTTTGTCATGGACATATCATACTTTAATTTAGATAGATGTCTAATATATAATATACCATTTAAGTGATCTAATTCATGCTGAATACACCTTGCAAGCCAACCACTAGCTTTTAGCGTCTGTTCTTCGTTATTTAAGTCTCTGTATTTCACAGTTAAATACTTTGGACGCTTAATTTCATAGCTTTGCTCTGGAATTGAAAGGCACCCTTCCTTGAGAGTCACTTGTTCATCAGATAATTCCGTAATTTCTGGATTAATCATGCAAAATTTGCCAGTCGATTCATACCCTACTGGCTCGTCTTCAGCTCGAGAGAGCTGAATGTCCATAACAAAAACTCTCCTCAGCACTCCAACTTGCACTGCAGCAAGGCCAAGACCTTCTGCATCGTACACAGTTTCGAACATGTCGTTTACTAATTCTTTAATTTTATCGTTTATATCTGTTACTTCACTGGCACGTGTGATTAGTCTTTCATCAGGGGCAATTACAATTGGTAATATGGACATAAAATGGACATAAAAATTATAATTCTATGTTTTGCTTTTCCTTTTGTCCAGAATTTAGTGTATATTAAAATGTTGCTATATCTATAATAGAAATATAAATTATTAAAGAAAGCTACAATTTAAATGAAATTGCGTAATAAGGTTAACTAATGTACTCTGCAGTAATAGCAAAACCAAAGAGAAACGTTTTTGCTGTTTTAGACATAGGTACAACAAAGATTATTTGTCTAATCGTTAAAATAAATGGCAACTTCAGCTATAAAGTAACAGGAACGGGCTATAAGATTGCAGAAGGTGTAAACGGTGGGTCGATAACTAATGTAAAACACGCAAATTACTCCATCTCATCAACTATAGGTTTAGCTGAGCAAGTGTCAGAGGAAACTATAGACCAGATATATGTGAGCATTGCTGGATGTGGCATCTCATCTTTCAATGTACATAATGAAATTATTGCAGCTAATCATGAAATTTCTGACCGGGATATAAAACGTGTAGTTTTTCAGACGTTTGAGAAATATATTGAAGAAAATGTTATCATTCACAATATACCACTGAAATATCACTTAGATGACATGACTGACATAAAAGAAGTTGGTGGATTGTACGGAAAAAGACTATCTGCTGATGTTAATGTTGTCACTGCTTCGCGTCCAGCGCTTACCAATATTGAAAACTGTATTACCAATAATGGTGGATTAAATATGGCAGGTTGTATTGCTTCTGCATATTCTGCAGGTCTTGCCTGTCTGAGTGAAGATGAAAAAGAGCTCGGGACTGCTATTGTTGATATAGGCGGTGGGTGCACTGCAATTGGAATTTTCAAAAGAGGGAAACTTGTTTATGCAAGCAGCGTTCCAATTGGTGGCGTTCATATCACTCGAGATATTGCTTACGGGCTATGCACAAGCATAGAACGTGCAGAGTATATAAAAATACTGTATGGTAGCACTATCGTAACTTCAATAGATGAGAACGAATATATTACAGTCCAAAATAGTGAAAATGATGAACCTACTCAAGTATTCAAATCTGAGCTTATTAACATCATAAGACCAAGAGTTGAAGAAATACTTGAAATGGTAAGAGAGCAATTTCAAGAGCAGAAAGATCCAATCAATAAAGTAGTGATCACAGGCGGAACTAGTCAACTCACAAGCATGAAGGAAATCGCAGGCTATATATTCAATAAACAAGTTCGAATTGGGTCCCCTGAATCTCTCAGTGGCCTTGATGGCGAATATGATAAAAATCCTGTGTTTTCTGCTGCTATAGGTTCTATAAAGCTAATAGTTGACACTTTTTATAAAAATAATTCTGGTATGTTAGGACAAGATGGTAAAATGAGTAAATTGTATAATTGGGTTAAATCAAAAGTTACAGTTTAATTTTACTGAATGAAATTCTTATATCTATCAAAGGAAACATTATGAATAAAAAACATTGTTTCAAAATTAATAAATTGGTTCGTGATCATACAACTGAAATTATACGTTCCCACGGAATTATTGTTTATGAGAGGGTGATGGAAAAAGATGAATACATTGAATGTCTCAAAGATAAACTTTTAGAAGAAGCAAAGGAAGTTATTGCCTCTAAAACTCCAGATAAAAATCTTGAAGAGTTAGCCGATTTACTTGAGGTCATACATGCATTAGGCAAAGAAAGTGGATTATCAATAGAACAAATTGAAGAAAAGCGTATCTCTAAAAAACAAGAGAGAGGTGGTTTTGAGAATCGTATCTACAATACTTACATTGAGGTAAATTCTAAGAGCATCGATTACTATCACAAAAAACTTTCAGATTATCCTGAGATAGTAGTTGTATAGTTCAGATTATTAAATAGACTTCTTGCTTGACCACTTGTCATACAAATGACTTGACACTAGGATCCATAGGACTTATTTTTATAATATGTAAAGTTATTATGTTTATGTACTTGCGAGTAAGCGTACCAATTACAATAAGACATGGAAAATATGAACATAACTATACACTCACAAGAAGATTTTGAATTTATGCGCAAGGCTGGCAGGCTTGCTGCTGAAACTCTTGATTTCATTGCACCGTACGTAAAGGTAGGGGTGACAACTAATGAATTAAATGATCTATGCCATGACTTTATAATTAATGCAGGTGCAATTCCAGCACCACTAAACTATAGGGGGTATCCAAAATCGATTTGCACTTCAAAAAATGCAGTTGTGTGCCATGGTGTTCCCGATGATAAACCACTTAAAGATGGAGATATTTTAAATATTGATGTCACGGTGATTTTAAATGGCTGGCATGGTGATACAAGTCGCATGTTTTGGGTTGGCAAGCCATCAATAAAAGCAAAACGCTTGTGTGACGCTACTTATCATGCATTGATGGAAGCAATCAAACAAGTTAAGCCCGGCAATAAGTTAAATGAAATAGGGCTTGCTATAGAGAAATATATTAGAGATTTTGGATATTCTATCGTACGCAGCTACTGCGGACATGGTATAGGAAAAGTCTTTCATGCTCCACCAAATGTAGTGCATTTCTATGATCAAGATGAAAATCTCGTCTTGAAGGAAGGTATGTTCTTTACAATAGAGCCAATGATTAATGCTGGAAAACATGAGACTCTGCTCAGTAAACTCGATGACTGGACAGTGACAACACGCGATCTTTCACTTTCTGCTCAATTTGAACATACGCTCGGAGTAACAAAAGATGGTGCTGAAATATTCACATTATCACCTCAAAATTGGCACTTCCCGCCATATAATTAGATTTTTTTGAACTCTGCAACTATTTGGATCTTGAAGAAAGCTCACCCTTAATTTGCGATATAGCAACTAGCCCAATTAATGCACAGAAAATCATGTAAAAACTAGCTGAAGTCTCTTGTCCTGTAACTTTGATAATTGTTGTGCATATAAATGGTGCAAGACCACCAAAAAATCCAGCAGCTATATTTCTTGACAAACCAAATCCGCTATACCGAACCTTTGTTGGAAATAATTCACACATAAATGCACTGACAGGGCCAAGCGATGCAGCTATTGGAATTATAAAAAGGATATGTGCCAGCAAGTAATTGCCACTACATAACATTGAAAAAACTGGATAACTCACTATTACAAAAGCTATAAATGCAAACTTCATAACTTTTTCTCTTCCTACCTTATCAGAAAGTATTGCAAACAATACTGTCAATCCTCCGAGCGCAATTTGACTCAGTATTTCCACTATATGATTAAAATGAGTATTTACTGTTAATATTTTATTCGTAAGCACATTGAAAAATACCAAATATATATAGAGAGACGCATTTTCAACCAAGTCAATACCTATTGATATTAGAACAGGCTTTTTGTAATTGTTTAATAACTCTTTTAATGGCAATTTAGATGGATTTTTCTGTCTTTTATACTCTGGGCTTTCATCAAGTATATATCTCATATATATGCTAATTAATCCCATTGCTAAACTGAAAATGAAAGGTAATCTCCACCCCCAAGATTCAAAATCAGATACTTTTTTGCATATGAGTACCGCTATCAAGCTTAATACTGAACCAAAAATTGCGCTTAATACTTCAATGCTGCCAAAAAATCCTTTTTTGTTTTTAGGAGCATGTTCTATTAAAAATGGTGCATTTCCTGCTTCTCCTCCAAGAGATATACCCTGCAATAATCTTAAACACACTACCAGCATTGACGCTAGTATTCCAATGCTTTGATAACCTGGAACAAAAGCAATTAATACGGTTGATAAAGTCATTAATATAATCGAGAGCAATAAGGCAACTCTTCTGCCATGTTTATCACCAATGTGACCAAATATAGCAGCACCGACTGGTCTCATTAAGAAACCCACTGCAAACACTCCAAAAGCCTTCAATACGCTGGTTAGTTGATCATCCGATGGAAAAAACACACCACCTATTATGTTTATTAAGTGGCCAAAAAGCATGTGGTCATACCACAATAAAGTGTTACAAATCAAACTTGAAAATATTACTTTTGTTATTTGCTGCATAATTTCCCTATAGCCTGTTTGATCTTATATATAAAAAAAAATGTGAACGTTATGTGAATATTATATTAACAATATTAAACCTTAATTTTAATATTATTGCTCATATATTCCGATAAGATACCATATTTTGGCAAGAAAATCTATGTACATAAATAAAATTGATGTGAAGAGTAGAGTAGAGTAGGATATCTACACCAACTGTACTTAAATTTTTTGATATGACACACACTCCAGTTTTGTTAAAAGAGATGCTATCACTACTATCACCGCAGGATGGTGGCATATACGTGGATGCCACATTTGGAGCTGGAGGGTATAGCAAAGCAATATTGGAGTCAGCTGATTGCAAAGTATATGCAATTGATAGAGATGAAACGGTAACTAAGTTTTATGATGATTTAAGCGTTAGATATCCAGATAGAATAAAACTATTCATTGAGAAGTTTAGTAATATTAAAAGTATACTAAGCAGCGTTGAGCCATCTCCTGTCATCCCAGCACTTGATACTGGAAAAAATAACTGGTCACGCGCTGGAATGACATCAAACGGAGTGGATGGAGTGGTCTTTGACATCGGAGTTTCATCTATGCAGCTTGATAACGGAGATAGAGGGTTCTCATTTTTACATGATGGTCCACTCGATATGAGCATGGATAACTCTTCTTATATAAACGCTTCAACGTTTGTTAACGCTTTACGCGAAGAAGAAATCGCAAATACTATATATAACTACGGAGGCGAACGTCATTCTCGCAAAATTGCAAGAGCAATAATAAATGCACGGAAGAAGAAAACTATCAAAACTACATTTGAGCTTGCGGATATTGTACGTTCCGTGGTATTTCGTGGAAAAAGCAAAATTGATCCTGCAACCAGAACATTTCAGGCAATCAGAATATGGGTAAACGATGAGCTGGGAGAACTTGAAAAGGGTATTAAAGCTGCATCTGAGATTTTAAGTGAGAATGGCAAATTAATTGTCGTCACCTTTCATTCCTTAGAAGATCGTATAGTCAAAACTTTTTTTAAAGATTTATGTGCTACTGATTGCAAGACATTCTCTCTGCTAAATAAAAAAGTGATCGAAGCAAGTATAGAAGAAGTAAGTGCAAATCCGCGTTCACGCTCAGCAAAACTAAGAGCTATACAGAGGTTGTCGTGAGAACTTTCTGCATCATCTCAATAGTTATGTTTTTTCTTAGCATTGTAGGACTATTTAAGGCAAAATTACATGTTCAGTCGTTAAATAGAGAGCTAATAAAAATAAAAAGTGAAATTAATTTAGTACAAAGTGATATAAAAGTTTTACAAGCAGAGTGGAGCTATTTGAATAATCCAAAAAGACTTGCAAGTCTTGTAAAGAAATACCTGAAAAATAACTCTTTAATACTGGCTAGCCAGGTTAAAAATCTTGACTCTTTAAATGGCCGCAGTGTGCTAGCACAACTTAAAATCCATGATCAACAGTGAGATTAAGTCTTATTTTTTACAGATGAGCACATCACAATAAAACTTACTTTGTATCCGTTCAGGATAGCGGCAAGGTAGTATAACCATAGAGTAAAAGTGAGTTTACAACAAATGGTGTCATCCCAGTGCTTGACACTGGGATCCAGCCTTTCCATAATCATCAAAAACATTGTATTTTAACGTAAAACAGCTATTTTTATGCTTACCAACTTAATAAAATTCCTGGATCCCAGTGTCTGGGCGCTGGGATGACAAAGGAGAGCAGTGTCAGCTACTTGCATAACACCATTTGTTGTGCAACTTACTTTAGTATGAAATTGCTTGCGTAAGATTTTGGCAGCCTCTTAACATTTTTTGGCATTTCAATTACGTATTTAACGTTACGTTTTTTTGCGTAGAATACTGCTTTTTCAAGAGAATCAAACTTTAATACAATCTGTTTTTTTGGATCTTTTGAGCCAACCCACCCCATTAAAGGTTCAATGTAGTAAGAACCAGATTCAATTTTCAGGTGCCAGAGATTTGTATTACCTAAACCAGATTGTGTTGCAGTTTTTGTTGGTTTATAAATCCTAAAAACTACTTTATCATCAATGCCCATAGTTCTTGTTAAATAAGCTTAAATATATATCTAAATAAATCCTTTCACAAACAATTAGTATGAAAGAATGAAGTTTGAAATAAATATTTTTATGTTATATTATTATTAAATTATATTAAAAGGATTAGCTGAATAGGAGTAACCGATGACGCAACAGGAAATAGTAACAATTAATGCAGAGTTACGTGATATAACAAAAACAAAAGCGATGCATTCTCTAAGGAAGAAAGGAAACATCCCTGGAATCATATATGGAAAGGGCCATGATAATGTAAATTTGACATTGTCTGCAAAGGAATTCACAAAGCAATATAAGTCAGGCTCTCTTTCTGCACATTTGATAGAGCTGAATATTTCGGGCAAAAAGGAATATGCTCTTGTTCGCGATATCCAATTGCATGTAGTAAAGGATACTGTGCAACATGTTGATTTTCAGTTTGTTGATAAAGGCAGCGAAATTAAAATAGACATACCTCTATCATTTGTGAATGAAAGTAAAGCTCCAGGAATCAAATTAGGTGGAGTGCTTAATGTTTTGTGTCGTTCTATTGCTGTTAAATGCTCTCCTGATAAAATACCTCAGGTTATTGAAGTTGATTTATCCGGTAAAATGATTGGCCAGTCTATACATATTAATGATGTAAAATTACCAGAAGGTGTTAAGTTTGTAGCTCATGAAGAAGAAAATTTTACCATTGTTACAATTTCTGCTGCCGATAGTGACGTTGAAGAACCTCAAGCAGAAACAGAGGAATAGTGCACCTGATAGTTGGGCTTGGTAACCCTGGTGGTCAATATGAGTTAACTTATCATAATATCGGCTTCATCGTAGTTGATACAATTTGCAAATATTGGAATTTCCAGTCGTTCTCTAAAAAAGCCGATTATCTAATAACCTCTGGCATAATTAATGATAATAAAATCATGTTAATAAAGCCTTATTCATTTATGAATAATTCAGGCATCCCTGTTGCAAAAATACGAAACTTTTACAAATTATCGCTAGATAATATTGTTGTCATACACGATGACGCTGATTTGGAACTTGGAAGAATAAAAATAAAGAAAGGTGGTAGCTCTGCTGGACATAATGGACTTAAATCCATAGATAGTTTTATTGGCAACGATTATTGGCGCTTGAGATTTGGAGTGGGTAGACCTGAAGATCAAAGAAGCTTAGCAGATTATGTGTTATCAAAATTTTCAAATTTTGATAATGTTACTCCCTTAGTGGAAAAAATAGCAAAAAATATACACTTAATGCTGCAAGGAGATAATACAGCTTTTATCAATTTGATTGTATAATATTACGAAACACAGGGAGTGTTAAATAAACCATACGCGTCAAGTTAAGAAGAAGTGGGTAAAGTTGGTGTAAAGAAAAGAAAAAGAAGATATAAGTTCTCTTCAATTTAACAAACAAAATGGAGAACTTATACAATGAAAAGAATAATTTGCATCTCAAAAAAGCTCAAAGAATTTTTTAATGAAAAAGCAGATAAAATCTCAGCTACAACAGGATTCATAAAAAGAAAGAGGAAGCTAAAAGGCTCATCGTTCGTAAAAGCCATAGTCTTGGGTAATATAGGGGTTGATAATTGTAGTATAGAGACAATATGTCAATTATTGAATGAAGATTCGATAAATATAACAAAACAAGGTCTGGACTTTAGATTTACCAAGGAAGCAGTGGAATTCATGAAAAGAATGTATAATGAATCTTTAATGTTACTTAAAAACACCTTGCAAGTTGATTGCAGAATCTTGAAGCACTTTAGAAGTGTTAAGTTATTAGACAGCAGCTATATTAGCTTACCTAACAGTATGGAAGACATGTATAAAGGTTATGGTACCAGCTACAGTGGTTATGAAAGCAATACTAAATCTGGAATAAAGTTACAATTAGTTTTTGACTACCTAAACCAGACATTAGACCAGCTTAATATAACTGAGGGAATAAGGTCAGATCAGGGGTATAGAAGACATTTAAGCAATATATCGAGCAACGATTTACTAATATCTGATTTGGGTTATTTTGTGCCAAGTTCTTTTAAACAAATCAATGAAGCTGGAGCTTATTTTATAAGTCGTTGATACCAACATATATGGTATAGAAACAAATCAAAAAATAGAGTTATTAGAATGTTTAGAGGATAAATTGTTTCTAGAAAATGAGGTGCTGTTAGGAAAAGAAATAAAAGTTAAAGTGAGAATTATATGTCAAAAGCTAACTGAATATGGCCAGGAGAAGGAAGGCTAATAGATTAGCAAAATCACATATCTTCTAAAAAGAATAAAAAGTTATTGAATTGGTCAATATTTATAACTAATGTTCCAAAGAGTAAAATTAGTGCTGAACAAGTATTAACAATTTACAGAGTAAGATGGCAAATTGAATTATTATTTAAATTATATGAGAGCCATATAAAACTTGATAAACTGAAAGGAAAGCCATATAGGGTATTATGAGAAGAGCTATACTCAGTTACAATTGGCTTAATTTCTGGTAATTCTACCTTTTGATGAACAATTTCATCTTCTAAAACAACCTTACTTCCACACATACAAATCTTATCAATTGTGCAGCTCACTACCTCGTCTGCATCCATTAATTCACGCTTATGCGCCTTATGTCCTGGCTGACCTCCTGGGTTTTTATCACTCTTCTTTTTTCCTTTCTTACGATATATATCTCGTGATGGTAGCAGCGATGAATTTTGTGAATTTAAGCCCAATTTGTCTTCTAATTCAATTATTTTTGCTTTCAGGCTATCATTTTCTTTAATCAGCGCTTTTATTTCTTCCTTGAGATTACCGTTTTCTGCTACAATTTCCTTTTGCAGCACTGTTGTCATTTACCCATTCCATATTTAACTTCCTATTTCTTTACACTTTTATATTTACTTTGTAAACCAGCTTATCTCCGTGAACGGTTACCGGGTTAGAGAGTTATTTTTAGTATTAACCAAAATTAATAGTTTAAAAGCATTTCTTAAAAAACTCACTATAACTTGGTCGCAATTTTCATTAAAAGACAAACGTAGAAGGGCTAGAGTATCCACTTTAACCTCTCTAAATTTGCTCACAATCTCTTAACTTGACGCGTATGATCTACTACACAGGCTCTCGGCTGCTCATTCCTTCCTATTTTTCTTCTACTATATTTTGTAATTTCATAATTCATTTTCTCAAAAATTCCCTGCTTCTTCCATTGCCTGAACTGCTCATACACAGTCTTCCATAGCGGAAAATCATTTGGTAAATATCGCCATTGACACCCTGTACGCAATACATAGAAAATTGCTTCTAATATTTCTCTTTTGCTATACTTTGGCGGCCTTCCTCCTTTCTTGTATGATACTCTGAAGTGTTTTTCTATTCTTGCCCATTCCCTTTCGCTTAGATCTGTTGGATACTTTTTTCTCATCTTTACCACGTACTAAAATTTCAGATATTATAGCCTTTTACTAATTTCCGGACAATCTCTAATTCCTATATCAAACCTTTCTTTACTAGATTATATAGTCAATATAAAAAGCCATATAAAATTGCTTCCACTGCTGCCATGAGGAAATTGCTTATTCTTGCTAACTCTTTAGTCAGAGATGACAGGGTTTTTACTGAGGAATATAACTCTCTGTCTGTTTCTATCTAAGAGCCAGCATAGCTGTGGATAAGCACGTTTATACAGATAAAAGTACTTATCCACAGCTACATCAATTTTTCTATTGACTTTTAACACAACTGCTGAACAGATACATTCGTCATCCCGCTACGTGTTAGCGGCCAAGATACCGCGGCGGTATGACGTGGGAAACCTGACTTGCATTAGCTATAAAATAGTGATTTATATAAATCCCATAGCATGCCGAATGAAGCGTTTTTTGAGGAAATTTGAATTTTCAACTGCAATCAAGCCAAGATTTCTTAGTGCTTTAGCGCAGAATATTCTGTTGGAAAACATTCTATTTAATCCATCAGTTGCAAGCGCCATTGTAAAATTATCAAAGTATCTGTTACGTGAAATTTTCTTTAATAAATAACTACTGCCAACATCAGTACCAGCCGCTTTTGCAGCAACTACGTGCTTTATAACACTTTCTACATCTCTAATTCCAAGATTAAGCCCTTGACCTGCAACTGGATGAATTGAATGTGCTGCATCGCCGATAAGCAAAACTCTACCCTTATATAACTTTTTTGCGAAAGCAAAACTTAAAGGATAAAGTTTTCTTTCACCCTCTAATTTTATCTCTCCTAAATAAGAACCAAATCTTTTTTTAAGCTCTATAATAAATTCTTCTTCAGACAGATCCATTAGCATTTTTGAAATTTCAGATTTTTCTGTCCAAACTATCGAAGAAGTATAGCCACTCTTCATCGGTAGAATTGCAAATGGACCGCCAGGGAAAAAACGCTCCACAGCTAAGTTTTGGTGATGCAGTTCATGCTTTACATTAAATACTATGCTACTTTGTTTATAGTCAAATTTCACTGTCGGTATAGAAAATAACTCTGGTAATTTAGAGTTTTTGCCTTCAGCGCAGATAAGTAGCGATGATATTAATTCCTGGTTGTTATCAAGAATAACTTCCACATATCCTGAATCACAAGCAATTGTTTTATAGGAATGTAGAGAGTATATATTTAGTTTATTCAGAAAATTATTGTTGATTGCATTCCATATAGTAGCATTGTTAATAACATAACCCATTGGCTCTTCGCTAACCATTTTATGATTGTAATGCACAGTAATTGGGCTATCTCCATCTAATACGCATATATCAAGTATAGGTTCAGCTTCACTCTCCACAAACTGCCAAATCCCTAACTTTTCCAATATTTTTTTCGAGCCTTGAGAAACAGCAAATGCTCGATTGTCATCAATTACACGTGGTAGACTATTTTTTTCAATCACAGCTACAGAGTTACAACTGAGGCCAATTGCAGTAATAAGACCAAGCAACCCACCACCTGAAATGATTACATCATAATTCATTTTATTTATCTAAAATTATATTCTATCTATTTTAAAAATAGTTTAAACAAACTTTATATATAAATTAAATTTTTTAGATCCCAGTGTCAGCTACTTGGATGACATCTAAAGACACTCCACCTTGTCATTCCAGCACGTAACGAACAACTGTACGAACATTTTGCGAAGGCAGTGTGTTAAATGCTATGGCCGGTTTTGCCTCAAACATAATTTTTCATGTAAGTAATGGTTATGCAAGCAGTCTATTTTGTAACTAACAAAAGAGGACTTTGATTCGCATGTTTCTCACGCTTATTCTATTGTTTAACTATACTTTGAGCAATGTCTTCATAAATCTCTGCCAAATCTTCACTTAGCATTAAAGGATTTCCACAATCAGAAGCATGGCATATTTGTGGATTCAGAGGAATTCTGCCTAGGAGTTTGATGCCCAGCTCCTCAGACATTTTTTTTGCACCGTCTTTTCCAAATATGTATATTTTTGAGCCGCTTTGAATGAAATAACTCATATTTTCTACAATGCCAATAACCGGTACGCTGAGCTTTGTAAACATATCATAAATTTTGCAAGCATCGATTAAAGAGAGCTCCTGTGGAGTTGAAACTATTATCGCCCCAGTTAAGTTAAAATTTTCCATAAGACTTAAATGCACATCGCCAGTTCCAGGTGGTGTATCAATTATCAAATACTCTATATCGGACCATTTTGTTCCCATTAGCAGACTATAAAGTGCTTTTGTAATCATAGGTCCGCGCCATATTGCTGCACGATCTTTATCGATAAAATAGCCAATTGAAATAGTATGCAGTCCATACTTTTCTATAGGCATTGCTTTACTATCCTGTATTTCTGGCTTTAATTTTTCAGCGCCAAGCATTTTAGGAATTGAAGGACCATATATATCTGCATCAACCAGCGCAACTTTATGTTTCAACTTTGCTAATGAGAGAGCAAGATTTAGCGCAACTGTGGACTTGCCCACACCGCCTTTACCAGAAGCTACAACGATTATATTTTTCACTCCTTCGATATGTAATTTAGCTTTTTGTTGCCCAGTTTGTTTTTGACCAGTAGCAACCACGGTCACTTTTGTCACCCCCGGTATAGCTTTAACAGCTTGCTCACAATTTTTTCTTAATTCTTCATTTGCTTGCGTGTTACCGGCAACTTCAAGCACAAAACTAACATCTTGACCTTTAATAATAATTGAGGATATTATGCCAAGAGCGATCACATCTTTACCGCCTTTTTGCTCTATGACTTTTTTTAAGTTCTCTCTTACAATTTTTTCGTTGATCATTAGCCTTTTAGGTGATTTCTTCCTGAAGTCGTTTAATCTCAGCTTGAGGAAGGCCGGTTGTCTGAGAGATAATATCAATAGAGATGTCAGCCTTAAGTAGGTTTTTTGCTACTTCAATCTTTCCTTCAATCTTTCCCTCATCAAGTTTTTGAGCGAGGATGCCTTCTTCTTTCCGTAGATCCATTATTCTTTCTTCATATGCTACTAAATCTTTTTCATTCCAGCTAAACCTGTGTAATTCATCGTAGGCTAACTTTATTATTGGTGCTTTTTCTGCTATTTTCCTTAAGTCTTCTTCCGTAGTTTCATCTGCATATTGTTGTCTAAGTGAAGAAGGTCGCCCCTCCTCACTCGACTTCAAAACCGTACGTGAGACTTTGCGCCTCATACGGCTTCTCTCCAATTTGGTGCTTTTCATGCACACTTCCTGTGTAATTCATCGTGACAATGTCCATGTAACAAAGATAAGTTTTTGATCATATTGTTTCGTCTATTCCGGTCTTTGTGATGTATTTCTATTGTATCATCACTTTTAAACCATAGTCTACAATTATCACATTTACTTTGTTGTAACTTCAATAGTTTTATTACTCTTAATGGCTTATCTGGTATCAACTATGTTTTTTAAAAATTTTTTTATTTGTGTAATTTTGCAAATTATATGGGCAATAAAAACCCGTTTGTCATAGAAATAGAATTTTATATCAAACAGCTACCACAGCAATTTCTGCTTAAGCTAATGAATATGTGCTTTAAGTCTGTGTGGACGCACATATTCATTAGCCGATTTCAGTTACCGTTGTGAAGATTTTTAAGTATGCAAATTAATTGCTTCTTTAAGTCTTGTATTAGCAATTACTATAATTTTAAGCATTAGGGCTGTTATAGCCACCATCTTCTTCTTACCACTTTCAACAAGCTTAGAATAAAAGGCGCCAAGTATAGATTTTGACCTTGTAGCAGCCATAGCGGCTGTAAAGAGCTTTGAACGAACGTTACTTCTACCACCTGTAATCCTTCGGTAACCAACAGCTTTACCACTTTCTTTTGGATGCGGTGCAACTCCGGCAAGACTTGCTACTTCTTTTCTGTTTAAGTAACCAAGCTCTGGCATTAAACACAAAAAATCTTGTGATAACTTTTTACCTATTCCAGGAACTGTTTTAAGAATTTTTTGGCGTTGTTGTAATTCGCGGCTTTCATCAATAATCTTTTGTATAGTATCATTGAGTTCGTTTATTTGACTATCGAAAAACTCAATGGTCTTTTGACAGCTTTCTTTTATATGATCATTTTCCGGTGCTTCAAGTCTGCATTTTTCTTGAGTTCTCATTTGCGTAATATCATCACGACGTTGACAAAGTGCAGCCAAAGTTGATTGTTCTGTAGAGGTAGGTACAAATAGAGAGATAGTTCTATGGCGTTCAAATCCATATTGAGCAAGAGCTCTTGCATCTGATCTATCAGACTTTGCTAAAGTTCCGTGAGATAAAATAAAGCTTTTTACTTTACGAGTATTAGCTCGATGCACGGCAATATTTTTGTCGGTAAGAAAATGTGATAAGCCAAGCTCATATTTCCCTGTATTTTCTAAAGTCACTAAAGCATTAGGTAGAATATCTGAAAACTCTTGAAATAATTGTTGCCAACCAGAAGCATTATTATCAAATTCGACAGCATTCTTCTGTTTGTGAATTGCAACGACATTTTTAAATTTTCCGATGTCAATGCCAATAAAATTTTGATAAGATGTAACCATAATAAACCTCGATAGTTTTAGTTAATTTAAGATTGTAAACGGGTGCATATATATGTCCCAAGCAACTATTCAAACGTATCGAGAGATAGGGCTAGCGTACCTTGATACCAACGGTTGTAATACCAATTTCCTTTCGGTCGCGCACGCCCGTGATAGCCCTATTCCTAGTGAGCAGGGTTATCTTTCTCTCTTATCTCTTTTATATCACGTTTTTAACTTACAATTTTTCTCAGACGTTTACCCCAATATACCCAATCACCATCATATGGAGATCTGGTTTTTTGCACTTTGATATGTCGTTTAATATCATGATCGCTGTGTATAATAAGATGTATCTTGTTACTTGTCATAAAATGCCAGTTATCGTTATTATACTTTTTAAAGTATTTTCTTTTTATCCAGCATTTCCCTTTGTTTGGGTGCCTAAAGACTGCCCACTTCCAGAGCTTTCTATGTATAGTATTATCCAATGAGCTAAAGATTTTACATGAAACTACCGAAGAGTAATATTGATTCCATCCTCTGTTTATTGGATTGAGATTCCTTATTATTACTTCCTGTGGCGCTCCACGCATTTCTCTAAGTTTATGTTTAATAGCAAATGTATGCTGCTTTATAGAATTACGACTTGGTTTTATTAATAATGTGTAACCTTTTTTACTTTCTTTTGTTGGATATTGTCTTATTGAAAATCCAAGAAAATCAAATCCTGGTTTTGTTTCGTCAATGGTTCTTAATGTATGAGAAACTCTTGTTTTAGAGGGCTTTAATTTTAGTCCAATGGTTTCTAACCATTCTTCAACTAAAATTTTTGCTTTAAGAATAATCTCTTCATTTTCATGTATGATGACAAAATCATCACAGTAGAAAATTACACTAATAGACTTTTGCGCGTTTTTATGCGATATCCTACCATATTTTCTTTTCATGCATTGAAAGAGTTCGTTTGTTAATGCTTTTTTGATATGTTGCTCTAATCCGTGTAATGCAACACAAGCTAGGCTCTGTGGACAAAATTTTAGAGAAGCCATACAAGAGCTCCAACAAAATTGAGAAAACCCATAAAAACCTCAGCAGTTTTATCAAATCTGGAAAAAATGCGCCTAAAATTTTTAATTTTACCAAAAAAACACTCAATCAAATGACGTTCTTTGTAGATATGCTCATCGTAATACCTTTGCACTTTTCGATTCCGTTTTGGCGGAATAACTACTGTACATCCCTTGTCTTCAAGACTTGTAACAAAGGCATTGCTATCGTAGCCCTTGTCAGCTACTACAGTAGAGTTATAGATACTTTCGGTCAACACTTGTGCCTGCGTAATTTCATTTCTTTGACCAGGAGTCAGAGTAAATTTAAGTGGATTTCCAAGTGCATCGACAAGCGCATGTATTTTAGTTGTAAAGCCACCTTTGCTCCTCCCTAAAGCTTCTTGATCCTTGGAGTTTTTTGTATATCCAGATGAACATGGATGGGCTCGGATGATCGTACCGTCGATTATAGCAACTTCTAAATCAGGCTCTTGTTTAGTATATTCAAGCAATTTTTTCCAGACATCTCTTTCACACCATCTTTTAAATCGCTTATGTATACTCCTGTAATTACCATAAGTTTTTGGTAAAAGTCTCCATTGGCAACCACTTCGCACTATGTACCACACTGCCTCTATGAATATTCTTAAACGTTTTTCATTTTTGCTGTGCATTCCTTTTACGCTTTTTATGAACTCTAAAATTTGTTTCCAATTTTCCTCTTTGATGTAATATTGCATATGGTAGTTTCTCCATTTTTTACCTATTAGGCTAAACTACCATCTTTTTCTCTCTTTTCATATTTTTTGTCCACAGAGCCTAGCAACGGTGAGATCGTCCCTCCTTGAATTGTACCACGTTTTGTGGATTGAAACTTTCCATCTTCCATAACGCCTGCCCTTAACCATCTTCTTATGATTTTCTTTAATGTTGGTGTGGTTTTCAAGCAGTTTATTATGGTTAATATTGTCAAAACATCCAGAAATATCAGCATCTAATACATATGCTGTTTTCTGTTTTAGCACATCAAATATGGCTTCAATTGCATCATGACATGATCTACCAGGTCTAAAACCATAAGTGTTTGGCTCAAGTTTTGCCTCCCATTCTGGTTCTAAAGCCATTTTTACAAGTGTTTGTTTTGCTCGACACGATATAGTAGGTATACCAAGCGGGCGATGCTCCGATGGCTTACCAGGTTTTGGGATCCAGACGCGTCTTGATGGCTTTGCTTTTTCTTTTATATCTAAAGAATATGATAGTTGTAATCTTTCTTTTTGATTAAGATTAGCCTTTCCATCAATACCTGCAGTCTTCTTCCCCCTATTGTCCTGTGTTACTTTCCTAACAGCGAGTGTTTTTGCACTTGTTGATTTGAGCAATAATTTTTGAAGATTATGCATCTTTTTGATATCATTACATTTAGAAGCTTGGTAAATTCGTTTTTGTAGCTTAAATGAAGATTTCTTCAGCTTTCGCCAAGGAATTCCATTCCATTCATACCTAGCTTTTTGCTGGTCCATAACATATTCACTACTATTCACCACTTTACCTTCCAAATTAAAGTGTTTACGTCTGCATATCCCAGATATTACTTTGGGCATTAGCTTCTTAAACAATCCTTCCACATAGCAGCTTGTGGTTGGCTACCTACTTATATTTTAATGAATATAAGAGCTTTTATGTGGTTACTCCGTTCCATGGCTTCGTTTCACGTTAAACTTAGATTCCTACTATTTGCCGGAAGCTGGGAACATCAATAACTAAAGTCTTCAATCTTTAGTTCCACTTTTGCTTCATACCGTTTTGGTCTATGCGTAATTCAACCTCCTTTCGCATACTATGCTTTGACGACAATTCAAACATAGGTTCCTCTCGTAATCATATCTAACTCTGTTTGCAAGGATTCACCATGAGGTTTAGTGTTACCTGCTTTTATCTCATGCTTGCACCCCAAAGGTTGCCACCCTTTAAAATGTGAGATATACATTATCCCCGATGTCTAGGCTCTGTGGACAAAAAATATGAAAAGAGAGAAAAAGATGGTAGTTTAGCCTAATAGGTAAAAAATGGAGAAACTACCATATGCAATATTACATCAAAGAGGAAAATTGGAAACAAATTTTAGAGTTCATAAAAAGCGTAAAAGGAATGCACAGCAAAGATGAAAAACGTTTAAGAATATTCATAGAGGCAGTGTGGTACATAGTGCGAAGTGGTTGCCAATGGAGACTTTTACCAAAAACTTATGGTAATTACAGGAGTATACATAAGCGATTTAAAAGATGGTGTGAAAGAGATGTCTGGAAAAAATTGCTTGAATATACTAAACAAGAGCCTGATTTAGAAGTTGCTATAATCGACGGTACGATCATCCGAGGCCATCCATGTTCATCTGGATATACAAAAAACTCCAAGGATCAAGAAGCTTTAGGGAGGAGCAAAGGTGGCTTTACAACTAAAATACATGCGCTTGTCGATGCACTTGGAAATCCACTTAAATTTACTCTGACTCCTGGTCAAAGAAATGAAATTACGCAGGCACAAGTGTTGACCGAAAGTATCTATAACTCTACTGTAGTAGCTGACAAGGGCTACGATAGCAATGCCTTTGTTACAAGTCTTGAAGACAAGGGATGTACAGTAGTTATTCCGCCAAAACGGAATCGAAAAGTGCAAAGGTATTACGATGAGCATATCTACAAAGAACGTCATTTGATTGAGTGTTTTTTTGGTAAAATTAAAAATTTTAGGCGCATTTTTTCCAGATTTGATAAAACTGCTGAGGTTTTTATGGGTTTTCTCAATTTTGTTGGAGCTCTTGTATGGCTTCTCTAAAATTTTGTCCACAGAGCCTAGGGAAAGTGGAATTTAACCACCACAAAACCACGACTTTCAGGGTCGCACTAAAAAGATAAATCCATTTTTCAACAATATTTGAAAGCTGATCTTCTTTTGTCTTATTAAACTTTGGTAGCTCGATGAAAGTGCAACTAAAATCTTTGAGATCATGTTCATAGGTAATTTTATCAAAAGTAACGTGATCAGATTTGTAAGCCAGCTTGTTAGGAAATAAGATAAAATCGGCGATAGCAATAAAAATAACTCCTTTAAGATCTTGATCACCTTTGTGAGCTTGACTTGAATAAGCTTTAGCAGCATAGTATTGAGCGCGTTTCTCAAAACCTTTATCACGAGCAAACTGGTCAGGTAAGGAAGCAGTATTACTACTACTCCCTCCCTTAGAAACCTTACTATTACCCACAAATATGAGGTTCGTGAGCAAGTCGCCATCCTTCTGCTAGATCAAAGAGACGTCTCCACCCTTTCCAAAGAGTAATTGGTCCTGGTTTTGGGTCGCTTTTTCTTGCTAAATGACCTCCAAGTTCATGAAACAGCTTCTTTTATAGTAGGGGTTATATTTGGGTATGATTTTACTTTATGTATTTTGACGTATAAAACTTTCCATTCTTCTTCAGCTAATAATGTAGTACATGGTAGTGTTGCTTGCAATTGTTGTAATAAAGAAAATCCTCCAAGCAATAATACTCATGACTGTTAGATATCGCATTAATCTTTCTGCTGTTACCAGTCTACATTCTTCAACTTTAAGATCAGATTTTAAAATTTTATGTAAGACTTCTATTTTCCACCTAAGACAATACCAATTAACTTTTTCAATAGCTTCATCAAAAGTATTAACTGAAAGATTCGTTAAAAGCATCCACTCTAGTGGTGTTGATTCAGGAGGAGGATTTTTCTCAATAACTTGAACTACATAGAGTGGTAGGTCAGGTAGCTCTTCTTTATGTCTTAATCTTATATTGCCTCTATCAGGGTTCATAGTAAATTTTCCAAATCTAACTTCTAAAGATGCTATCCTTTTTGGCTTGTTATCTCTAGTCGGAATTTCAACTTCTACTTTTCCAGTACAAGGAACCCTTTCTATAAATTGCCATAATTTTTCTTCTCGAGAATACCTAGATGTTTTGTTTACGTTTCGGTTTCTACAAGCTCTTATCAAAACCGCTGAATTAAGACGGTAAGCAAGCTCAAAAAAATCATAAATATCTGCTTCTCTATCACATACCGTTATAGTTTCTGTTTGAGTTGAATCTATAATTTTATTTGTTTTCTTTAAACTTTCTAGCCACTTTATGCTTTCTTTATCTTCAATATTAACGTTTCTACAACGTCTTCTTTTTTCTAGCTCTTGGTCTTCTTTAGATATAGAGGGTCTCGAGTAAAGCTTTTGGTCTAGTATTCCTAATGTCAAGCCTTCTGTACTAATCGCAAAAGCTGTGTGCATCATAATACCTTTACTTTGTTTTTTTGAAACAACTGCCAATCCTCTTATTTTTTCATGTCCCGTATATGAAATGCAACTTGTATCCTGAATCACAAGAATCCTTTTATGAGTTTTTGTTCTTTCAACAGTTTTTGCAATATGCGATGTTAAAATATCACTTTCTTTTACATTCTCATTTTGAAAAAAACGATATGCTGCTTTTGCTTCTGACCAACTTCCACATGCTTGATTGATTGAACTTTCAGGTAAACTTATCAAACTATCAGCAATATTTACTAATCGGTCAGTTAATCTTTTATCTCCAAGTACAGCATCTCCAAATTCATTTTTAGCCCATTCATTACTCTCGTTTGCCATTTTTATACCCTCAATATTTGCAAACTCTAATATTGTAATACTTTATTTATAAGTACATTTATATTTGTGGGTAATAGTAAGATTTGATATGCTGCCAACACTTATGTTCAAATTAAAAATGTCATTTATGATACTAGCCACTTCACGCTTTGAGTTTTTGTAAAATCCGCTGAGTGCTGCAATTATAGACTTAACCCTTGGACCAAATGTATCTGGCGTAACACCTTCTGGTAACTTGCTACTTTTTCTTTTTCTGCATCTCCGACAACGACCATGTTCCAATTACTACATAAGGCCTAATTTCCGGAAGATCAACTTTTTGGTGAACATAAGGTTTTTCGCATATTACAAGCTCTCCTCCGCATTCGCAAATATTAGGCAACTCTATTTTTACTACTTTATCCGCTTCCATTGTGGCATGAAAATTTCCTTTATGCCCAACCTGATCGCCAACATTCCTTTCGCTTTTTGGCTTGTCCTTTTTTATTTTGTATAGCTCTTTTGAGCTGGGCAGGGATGAGTTTTTTGAATTTAAACCGAGCCTTTCCTTTAATTCAGCGTTCTCTATCTTTAAAGCTTTATTTTCTGCTTTTAAGTTTTCTATCTCTGCTTTCAGTTTTTCTATTTTTTGCTGTAAATTTTTGCAAAGTTCTAAAATGTTTACCACATTACCTCACTTTTGCTCTATGATTATCTTTTTAGATCACTTTGTCTACCTTATTCTACCACTCCGCTGAACGGATACAATTTACTAAACAGAAAAAAAGGCAAAAGAAACCCTAGGGTAGCTAGTTATTCACTATCCATTTTTTAAGTTGGCGTTTTTTAATGTTTTAAATAGCGCATTTCAGCTTGTGTAGGTAAAAACCTAGAAATATTGTGAAGACATAAGGTGCACATAGTGCAAAAAATTAAAAATAAGACGCCAACTACGTTGTTTTCTTGCTGTTTAATCTGCACAGATGAAGATAACTGAATACCTTCAGTTTCATGATAAGGGGGCTGGCGAAGGGTGTCAAGCAAGTTTTTTCGTTTCTATTTCCAATAAAAGTTTGTTATATGGTTATGCAAGAAGTCTATTATAAATAAAATGAATGTGAAAAATATCTTATTAGCGTTTTTAGTACAAATGGTATTCAGTTTGCCGCTATTTGCAGCTGATCCTGTTTTGCTCAACTGCATTGAAACTCCGGAAATATATGACCTTGATGCAAGGCCAAAAAATTTTAGCTCTTCAAACAATTTAAGAAGGAAACCTGGTTCTCCAAATAGTGCAACAGGAGAATTAATACACATAGTGGGTAGAATTACTGATATAAACTGTTTACCAATACAAAATGCTGTAGTTTCTATATGGCACGCGAATTCACGCGGCGTGAACCATTACGATAAGAATATAGAGGATGATCCGAATTTTGCTGGATCAGGAAGGTTTGTAGTGAATAATCTTGGCTATTATAATTTTATTACGATAGCACCTGGTAAAATTGGTGATAGAGCTCCACATATCAACTTTCTAGTTCAACATCCGGATTTTCCAGAATTCACAACGCAAATGTTTTTTGCTGACCATAATTGCGATAATTGTGCTGATCCTGTTCTTGGAGATTTTGTTAGTAATGGGCTTGCAAGCCTTCTCATAACACCATTTACTTACAGTGATCAGGTCATAAAAACCTATACGTTTAACATTACCTTGGGCGGATATAATAAGTTCTCTAATAAAAGATAAAAAACCCTTGCATGTAAGGGAGTCCATAGTAAACTTAAGTGTTATTGCACTTAGGATGTATATGAAAAATATCTTACTGATGTTTTTGCTATGTTTTATGTACAGTTTACAATTATTTGCAACGGAGATGCCAGCAATGAAAATAACAATTTCTAAAATTTTGCCCGATTTTAAAACAATAGTAATGGGTTTATTTGAGGACAACGAAACCATAAATGATGGCGGAGTTTTGCAAGGAAAACAGATCATAGATAATATAAAGCAATTTAGCGATTTCAATGGAAGTTTTGGTGAATTTTTCTCTACTGCTTTGCCAGAAGAAAAAAATGTCATAGTTGTCGGACTTGGTAAGAAGGATGAATGGAATGAAAATAAAGAATTAAATATTGGTGGTAAAATATATTGTGAGTTAAGCAGATTAAAAATTAAAAAAGCAGCGGTTTTAATCGAAGGTAGTGCAGCAAATGTTGCATATGGTGCGTTTCTGCGTAGTTTTAAATTTGATAAGTATAAAACTAAAAAGGATGAGAAAATTACAGAGGTAGAGGAGATTACCGTATTAGTAAAAGATGAGCAATTAAGTAATGCTGAAAGATCATTTGAGCACTCAAGGCAAGAAGGTGAGAGTATATTCCTTGCGCGCTCTTTTATAACAGAGCCTCCTAACATTCTATATCCAGAATCCTATGCTGATCATATAAAAAAAGAACTTACTAAGCTTGGCCTTGAAATCGAGGTGCTTGATAAAAAGCAGATGGAAGAGAAAAAAATGGGAGCCTTGCTTGGAGTTGCACAAGGAAGTAGTAAAGAACCAAAATTAGTAGTGATAAAATGGAATGGAGCTGCTAAAGAACAAAAGCCAATAGCTTTTGTTGGTAAAGGCATAACGTTTGACACTGGTGGAGTATCGCTCAAACCTTCACGTGGTATGGAGTCGATGAAATATGACATGGCAGGCTCTGCTGCTGTGGTTGGGGTGATGCATGCTTTAGCAGGACGAAAAGCAAAAGTAAATGCGATCGGTGTGGTCGCACTTGCAGAAAATGCAGTGGGTGGTAATGCTCAAAGACCAAGTGATGTAGTAACTTCAATGTCTGGACAGACAATAGAAGTGTTGAACACCGATGCAGAAGGAAGGCTCATACTTGCAGATGCTTTGTGGTATACGCAAGAGAGATTTTCACCACAATTTATGATTGATCTTGCAACTTTAACTGGTGCTATAGTGGTTGCGCTTGGAAATAACGAATATGCTGGTCTTTTTTCAAATAATGATGAATTAGCAAACCGTCTGATTGATGCAGGAAATGAAGTAAATGAGAAGTTATGGCGTTTTCCTATGAATGAAACTTACGATAAAATTATTGATTCACCGATTGCTGATGTGCAAAATATCGCTCCTGCGGGCTCTGGCGGAGATAGCATAATGGCTGCACAGTTTTTACAGCGTTTTGTGGATGAAACTTGCTGGGCACATTTAGATATTGCAGGCACTGCTTGGCACGAAAAAGGTACTGACATTTGTCCAAGAGGAGCAGTAGGTTTTGGTGTAAGGTTACTTAATAAGTTGGTTGAAAAGTACTACGAAGCCAATGATTAAAGATCTTTATCTGGATTTATGGCTTAGCTACATGAACGTTTATTTTTGAGGCGCAGCAAATGAAAGTAGCTGATACATATTTCTTTTTTTCTGGATTCCAGTGTCAGCTACTTTCATGACACCCTGACAACCGTCATCCCGCTACTTGTTAGCGGCTGAGATACCGCGAATGAATCGCGGTATGACGGTTCGTGGCGGCGTGACGATAAGCTCGTCATCCCGCTGCTTGTTAGCGGGATCTAGAGATACCGCGGCGGTATGACGTAGGACTGCTGTCATCCAAGTAGCCTCCTATGGTGTCATCCCAGTGCCCAGACACTGGGATCCAGTTGAGCTATTTCAACAAAAATACTGCATTTTGAGATGAACGTTTATTTTCACCAGATTATTTACAAGTATAACAATTAAAGTCTGGATTCCAGTGTCAAGCGCTGGAATGACACCGTCTTGGATGGAAACCAGTGTTGGCTACTCGGATGACATCATAGGGGCGCTGGGATGACACCCTGACAATCGTCATCCCGCTGCTTGTTAGCGGCTAAGAGATACCGCGGCGGCATGACGTAGGGAAACCGTTTTTTGGGTTAGCTATAACAGTAGTCAGGAAACAATAGCTTAAAAAGAGACTTAGTGTTAAATTTCTAATAGATTACTTATAAAAATAAATCTTATGGAAAGCAGAGCTAAGGCTTGGTTCATTTGGCTGATTAGTAACTTGGTTGTTATATTCAGCAACATGCAGATAATTTATACCTTTATAAGTGTAAATCTTGAAAAGGAACTTGGACTTACAATCGCGCAAGTTGCACTGGCTAATTCAGCATATACTTGGACTTTCGCCATCTTACAATTTTTTAGTGGAGCAACGTTTAATGTTTTTTCCAGTAAAAAAATTTATTTTTTCTCATTATCAACTATGATCTTGGGGTTTTTTGTCCTTATTAATAGTGACAATTTCTCCCATTTGATTTTGTCTCAAGTGTTGATTGCAACTGGAGCATCATTTGGCTTTATTGGTGCTGCTCACACAAGTAGCATATGTTTTTCCGCTGCCCAATTTGGACTAATGTTTTCACTAGTGCAGACAATTTCAAGCCTTTCTGCTTTGGTAATTCAAATACTGTTCTCTAACTTGCTTGCCGAAGATGCATATTGGAAAAATCTGATTGTATGCATAATACTATTTGGTGTGTTGATATTTGTACTTACGCTTTTTTGTCCAAACACACTTCCAGAAAGCAGCTCAGAAAAGCGCACAATAAAAAGCTCTATGAAGACAGTAATGTGCTCTATATTAACAGTGCTAAAATTAAGAGATATCTGGATAACTTCAGTGGTGGGTGCTATTACTTTTGGAACATTTTTAGCACTTAATACCTTGTGGGCTCCAAGGTTACTGGGCAACTCAGAACTCAATGCAATGGAGTCAGGTATAGCAACTGCAATACTATGGCTTGGTCTTGCAGTTGGTGCTCCAATTGCAGATCGAATCTCAAACTTATTTAAAAATAGGAAACATGTAATTTCTGCTTTTGCTTTATTGCAAGGCGTCTCAATTATTATTTTACTATACAGCCATTTAACAGTCCACGTTGTGTACTTTTGTATGTTAATGTTCGGGTTTTTTGCGGGAGGACATATGCTTAATTTTACTGTCGGCAGCGAGATTGTGAAACGAAAATACATCAGCACATCATCATTCATTATCAATGGATTTATGTTTATTGGCAGTGGAGTTATAGTGTCAATGTTAGCACTTTTTACAGATCATAAAATGGCACTTTTTGCAATATTGATAGCTGCCGGTATTTTAAATTATGCAACAAAAGAGACATACTCTAAAAAATAAAGTAGCTGAATCTCGAGTCGATTGCTATATTATATTTACGTATTGTAATATTTATCAATAATGGATCACGTTACAACAAAAGACACAACAGTAACTAAGGCAACGATAGCTGGAAATATAAACCAAGAAATAGGATTATCAAAGGAAGACTCTGTTTCGATAATAGATGATATATTGGACGAAATAAAGACAAGCTTGGCAAAGGATGGAATAGTAAAAATATCGTCATTTGGAACATTCTTGGTCAAAAAAAAGAAGGAAAGGCCCGGAAATATACCAAATACATCGGAGAAAGTGATGATTCAGGCAAGAAATTCAGTTTCTTTTAAGCCTTCAAAAATTATAAAAAAATCAATCAATAATTAATGAACAAGGAAAAATTATTTTATACGATTGGGGAAGTAGCTGAAGAGCTACATTTGGAACAGCATGTTTTGAGATTCTGGGAAGGTCAATTTCATCAAATTAAGCCTACAAAGCGTAAAGGAAGAAGGCTATATGATCGTAAGTGTATAGAGGCTATAAAGAAAGTAAAATACATGCTATATGATAAAGGATATACAATAAAAGGAGTGCAAAAAGAATTTGGTAATGATATAAAAGTCACAAAGAATTTGTTGCAAGAACTTACCGATTTAAGAGACTATTTAACTAGTAGGATAAATAACGAGGAAAGTAATAAGCAGACGTGAAACACTACGTCTCGCTAAAGTTTTGGAGTTTTGTGAAAATCGATATATCTAAAATGTGGCATATAGCCTCATTTCTTATGTTATTAGCAATATTAATAGGCTGTGGCCTGCAAAAACCCGCACCTGTGCTGCTTAAAGGCGAAGAATTTTACGGAAAAAGAGATCTGGAATATACAAGAGAGTACCATTTAATTAGGGAGCCTTCAGTGCAAAAAGAAAGTAGAAAAGCCATCATAAATAGGATATACAGAGATAACAATAATGCACAAGACGTGGAGGTAAATTGTAAATTTGTAATGCCAGTTAAAGGTTCAGCTACCTCTTCTGATGAAACGTGTAAGGATGGCATAAAAATTGCTGCTCAAAATGGAACGAACGTAGTTGCCTCTGCACCAGGCAAAGTGATATATGTAGGCAAAGGGCTGAGATGGTATGGGAATTTAATTATAGTGGAACACAAAGATAATTACATGACTGTGTACTCCTATTTAAAAAACATACATGTTGAAATTGGCGATAAAGTAAAGCAAGGTCAAGTAATTGGATTTGCAGGTAAATCAAGCACACAAGATAAAGATCCACAGATGTGTTTCACAATACGACATAATGGCCAAGCGGTTGATCCTTTGATGCATATGAACTGTAATTGAATTTGGATTTATATGAAATATGATTTTAAAAGTGTTGAAAAATTTTATCAAGATAAATGGGATTTTTCTGTAAGCAAGAGTGGTAAACAAGAAAAGTGTTACGTGTTGGAAATGTTTCCATATCCATCTGGTAAAATTCATATGGGACACTTACGTAACTATGCAATAGGGGATGTGATAGCGCGTTACAAGAGAGCTAATGGATTTGAGGTTTTGCATCCAATTGGCTGGGATGCGTTTGGATTACCAGCTGAGAATGCAGCAAGGGACAACAATATTAGCCCCGAAACATGGACAAAAGAGAATATAGATAATATGCGTACACAGTTGAAATCTATAGGTCTTTCTTATAATTGGGAGCGTGAACTCTCCACATGTGAGCCTGATTATTACAAACACGAACAAAAATTTTTCCTGGATTTTTTAAAGCATGGGCTTGCCTATCGAAAAGAATCATGGGTTAACTGGGATCCAGTGGACCAAACAGTGCTTGCAAATGAACAGGTGGTTGATGGAAAAGGATGGCGATCAGGTGCAGTTGTTGAAAAACGTAAGTTGTCCCAATGGTTTTTAAAGATTACTGATTTCGCTGAAGATTTACTCAAGTGCCTGCAAAGTTTGAAAAATTGGCCAGAAAAAGTCAAAACAATGCAGGAGCGTTGGATAGGAAAATCTGAAGGAGCAACTATAGAGTTTGAAGTAGTTGGCCTGAATAAGAAATTAAAAGTTTTTACAACTTATCCTCATACTTTGTTTGGGGCTTCTTTTTGTGCAGTGGCAGCAGAGCATCCTATTGTGCAGGATTTAAAGAATGGTTCTTCTGTTGTCATCCCAGTGCTTGACACTGGGATCCAGGAAATAAAATCGAAAAGAGAGAACGATGAAAAAATAGGAGTTTACACCGGATTAAACGTCAAACATCCATTTCTTGATAAGGAATTGCCGCTTTACATAGCGAATTTTGTGTTGATGGAATATGGGGAAGGCGCGATTTTTGGTTGCCCTGCACATGATCAGCGTGACTTTGAATTTGCACAGAAATATAATTTGCCGATAATTTCCGTTATTTCTTCAGCCCACTTAGGTGTCATTCCAGCGCGTGACCAGAATTCTTACAATGGATCCCAGTGTCAAGCTACTCAGATGACAAAGGAGGCGTATACTGGAGACGGGACAATGTTTAACTCCGAATTCTTAAACGGATTAATGGTTAGTGAAGCAAAGGAAGCCATAGTTAAAAAATTTGAAGAAAAAAAAATAGGCAAAAAAACAATAAACTATCGTTTGCACGATTGGGGAGTTTCAAGGCAGCGTTATTGGGGATGCCCTATACCTATCATATATTGCAAAGATTGCGGAACTGTTCCAGTGCCAGAAAAAGACCTTCCTGTAGTTCTACCAATAGATGTAGAATTTACAAATGGTGGCAATCCGCTGGATAAGCACCCAACTTGGAAATTTGTTGATTGTCCAAAGTGCGGAAAGCAAGCAGAGCGTGAAACTGATACATTCGACACCTTTTTTGAATCTTCCTGGTATTTTGCTGCATTCTGTAGTGGAGATAAATCAATAGACGAAGATGCATGTAATCGTTTTATGCCTGTTGATTATTATATAGGTGGAATAGAACATGCAATTCTGCATTTGCTTTATTCAAGATTTTTCTGCCGTGCTTTAACCAAATGTGGCTATTTTGATATTAAAGAGCCTTTCTCGACTTTAATCACTCAAGGAATGGTCTGCCATGCAACTTATAAAGACGAAAATGGTAAGTGGCTATTTCCCGCAGAAGCAAAAGAATTAATAGCGCGAGGTGCAAAAGTTCAAGTGGGCAAAGTTGAAAAAATGAGCAAATCGAAAAAGAATACAGTTGACCCAAACTTTATCATAGAAAAGTATGGTGCTGATACTGCTCGCTTGTTTGTGTTGTCCGACACTCCTCCGGAGAAAGATATGGAATGGTCCGATGATGGCGTGGAAGGTTGTTCTCGTTATGTAAATAAATTGTGGCGTATGGTCATGCAGCTAAGACCTGTAAATATACACTATGATAATGAAAGTGTTACGGGTGGACTTCTAGAGTACAGAAAAAAAATTCATAAACTCTTACACGGACTTACAGATGACTTGGAAAACTGCAGATTAAACTGTGTAGTGGCAAAATTTCGTGAGATGACGAATTTAATAGCTGAAATAGACGTAAAAACTGGAAAATCTCTTATTGATGAAGGTATATGTATATTAATCAGAGTAATCGAACCATTCATACCACATCTAGCTGAAAGCCTATGGCAAGGAATAGGAGGTCAACCTTGGCCAAAAGCTGATGAATCATTATTAGTTGACGATACGGTAACTATAGCAGTGCAAATCAATGGAAAATTACGTACAACAATCAAGGTGGCAATTAACTTACCTCAAGAAGAATTGAAGAAAATAGCGATAGACTCTGTGTCCAGTAAGATCGATCAAAGCAAAGTTCGCACTGTATATGCTGTACCAAATAAGATAGTAAATATAGTTATATAAAAAATCCGTAGCGCATCTTTGACTTCATGGCTATACTCTTTTTAACATGCGATTATATCTTTTTTAATATAAAGGATATATACTTATGCATTATATATTTTTTTGTATGAGGAGTTATATGAAAATGAAAAGATTATGTGCTTTAGCTGTGTTGCTCACTTCATCTCTAGGCTCTGTGGACAAAAAATATGAAAAGAGAGAAAAAGATGGTAGTTTAGCCTAATAGGTAAAAAATGGAGAAACTACCATATGCAATATTACATCAAAGAGGAAAATTGGAAACAAATTTTAGAGTTCATAAAAAGCGTAAAAGGAATGCACAGCAAAGATGAAAAACGTTTAAGAATATTCATAGAGGCAGTGTGGTACATAGTGCGAAGTGGTTGCCAATGGAGACTTTTACCAAAAACTTATGGTAATTACAGGAGTATACATAAGCGATTTAAAAGATGGTGTGAAAGAGATGTCTGGAAAAAATTGCTTGAATATACTAAACAAGAGCCTGATTTAGAAGTTGCTATAATCGACGGTACGATCATCCGAGCCCATCCATGTTCATCTGGATATACAAAAAACTCCAAGGATCAAGAAGCTTTAGGGAGGAGCAAAGGTGGCTTTACAACTAAAATACATGCGCTTGTCGATGCACTTGGAAATCCACTTAAATTTACTCTGACTCCTGGTCAAAGAAATGAAATTACGCAGGCACAAGTGTTGACCGAAAGTATCTATAACTCTACTGTAGTAGCTGACAAGGGCTACGATAGCAATGCCTTTGTTACAAGTCTTGAAGACAAGGGATGTACAGTAGTTATTCCGCCAAAACGGAATCGAAAAGTGCAAAGGTATTATGATGAGCATATCTACAAAGAACGTCATTTGATTGAGTGTTTTTTTTGGTAAAATTAAAAATTTTAGGCGCATTTTTTCCAGATTTGATAAAACTGCTGAGGTTTTTATGGGTTTTCTCAATTTTGTTGGAGCTCTTGTATGGCTTCTCTAAAATTTTGTCCACAGAGCCTAGCGAAGAAGAATTGGAAAAGATAATAGGTAGTGATGTAATAATTAAAAAGGCATATGAAGAACTAAATAGATTCAACTGGTCAGAGAAAGAATTTATTGCCTACGAACAGGAAATAAAACGTATTCGTGATGAACGGGCTGTTCTTGAACAAAAACTTGATGATGCTAAAAAGGAAGGAAAAATTGAAGTTGCAAAAACAATGCTAGCTAATAATGTTGATGTCACCACTATTGTTAAGTTTACTGGCCTCTCCATGAGTGAGATTGAAAAATTAAGTGGAAATCTGTGAACGGTTACCTTGGATGACAGAAAAGAGTGTTGGAAGGAGGCAATATTAAAAACTTAATTTCAGTCCAGCCAAGAACACATAACCAGAGTTGTTATTTTCTATTTTAGGCTCTTTTGTACTAAACTTTACAATATCGAAATAGTATGAAGTACCTAAAAAAAGAGAATTTTCAAGACTTAAAGCATATGATGTTAACTCGTTTGTACCTTCGCCTGCAATATCCCTACCACTACTAAAATATGTTAAGCTCGATTTGTAAGAATCAGAACGGTAAGCGATACCTGCATTCATATAATACGTATTATTTGTTTCAGGATTACGCTTCTCACCAGATTTACCACCATTACCATATGAAAAAATGCAATCAAGATCGAACAATTTTAGCTTCAAACCAAAATTCCAGTGCAGTAATTGATTACGACATTTATAACCTTCAGGAGTTCCATCTGAGCAACCAGTTAAATTTTCTCTTGCAAATTCACCAGTCAAAGCAGTAGTAAAACCTATATCATCTGACAAGCTGTTTTTATAGGAAAGGCCAGCAGCAATTAAATTGCTGTACTGTAAGTTATTTTTTCCTGGAACATAGCTGAATCCGAGTTGAAAGTTATAGATTTCAGGGGAGATGTAGTTAATTGATGATTGTTTTAACCCTAGTTCGAGTTCATTATAATCGCTATAAATATTGGGCTTGACCCAGAACACCTTGTCTTGATCATATCCAGGGTCACCATCTTTTTTATGATCACCACGCAAATTTGCATAGTTTGTCCAATGACCATTTACTCCTCCAGCAGCTGCATAAATTTTTGAAGTGTTAATTAACATGCTCTGACTAACTAAACTTCTTTTACCATATTCAATTGATCCAAGTCCCTGATTTTTAATGATGAAATACCCTTCCTCCATGTCTAACTTTTCTATGTCTAACGCTTTTAGGTTTGCAATACCAGAAACTCCTGCCTCAACATTAAACCCTATTTGAGTATTTGGATAAACTTGCTGTAAATAAAGAAAGCGCAAGTATGAATAACTTGAAGTTTTATCCTTAGGCTTAGCATTGAAAGAATCTCTGTTGAAGGCGTAGCCGAATCTCAAATCTATTTTTCCGTCTAGTTCTGCATAAAATATTTCCTTATCCAAAATTGTTTTAGAGCTAGCACTATTCTGCAAAAACAATGATGAAAGCAGTGCTACCAGGTAGTACTTTAACTTCATAAATAAACTTAAATCTTTATAAAAATTTAAGTTTAAACTCAATATAAATAAAAAACAACTTTTCAGAAGGTACCGCTGGTAGATTTTGCTGCCCGTTTTTGAGCTATATTCCCATAAATTATTGATACACTTGGTAATTTTTGCATTAATAACTGCTTATTAATGGCAGAATGTATACGATTAATTATTTTAGATGTACTTTTTACATCGCAGTTAATCAAAACAAAAAGCACTTTATTCTCATCAATATACCCTAGGCTCTGTGGACAAAAAATATGAAAAGAGAGAAAAAGATGGTAGTTTAGCCTAATAGGTAAAAAATGGAGAAACTACCATATGCAATATTACATCAAAGAGGAAAATTGGAAACAAATTTTAGAGTTCATAAAAAGCGTAAAAGGAATGCACAGCAAAAATGAAAAACGTTTAAGAATATTCATAGAGGCAGTGTGGTACATAGTGCGAAGTGGTTGCCAATGGAGACTTTTACCAAAAACTTATGGTAATTACAGGAGTATACATAAGCGATTTAAAAGATGGTGTGAAAGAGATGTCTGGAAAAAATTGCTTGAATATACTAAACAAGAGCCTGATTTAGAAGTTGCTATAATCGACGGTACGATCATCCGAGGCCATCCATGTTCATCTGGATATACAAAAAACTCCAAGGATCAAGAAGCTTTAGGGAGGAGCAAAGGTGGCTTTACAACTAAAATACATGCGCTTGTCGATGCACTTGGAAATCCACTTAAATTTACTCTGACTCCTGGTCAAAGAAATGAAATTACGCAGGCACAAGTGTTGACCGAAAGTATCTATAACTCTACTGTAGTAGCTGACAAGGGCTACGATAGCAATGCCTTTGTTACAAGTCTTGAAGACAAGGGATGTACAGTAGTTATTCCGCCAAAACGGAATCGAAAAGTGCAAAGGTATTACGATGAGCATATCTACAAAGAACGTCATTTGATTGAGTGTTTTTTTGGTAAAATTAAAAATTTTAGGCGCATTTTTTCCAGATTTGATAAAACTGCTGAGGTTTTTATGGGTTTTCTCAATTTTGTTGGAGCTCTTGTATGGCTTCTCTAAAATTTTGTCCACAGAGCCTAAGAAAATTGATCTCAGATGCTGAATACTTGGCAAATTTATCTCTATCTCTAAAATCCTTTTCACGAATCGCCTCGAATACTGTTGCAATTGCCTCTCCCTGACTCTTGCCCTTTCCATGCATGCATACTTTGTATTGCTCAAAATTTAGGTCTTCTTCCCTTAAATTTGGATTTTGCTGTCTAATCTCTTGCACTAGAGCATTTCTCTCCCTTGTACTGAACCTTAACCCATCACTATTAGGACGATCAGAAATACTGTAACATCTGACAACTTGCTGTCCGTCACGATAAACAGCGACTTTTAGGTTCCCTGTATTTCTATTTCTACCACCTGTATCAATACCATGATTATCAAAACGAAAATACACTCTCTCATTTGCTTTTAAGATATTAGCATCATGTGCAGTAGCAAACATACTAAAAAAGAATACAGGAAGAAAACGACCTGCACTTACATGATACAAGCATCGAACAGACGAAATCTGTCAAATCAGAAAGAAACACACAAATTTAAGTTTTTAGTAGTTTTCAAGTATAGTTGTACAGGAAGCGCCTCTGCAGTTATGACCGACATTTTCAATGGTGCCTAAGTGCCCGTATGCAAGGATGGTTTTGGAAGGAACGGTCAAATCATTGATGGAGTCATTTAGACTACCTCGGTTAGGAGATTGTACTATCAACCGTTCCAAGCTGAAGCGTTTCCCTATTACAAATTATATGTAGGAGTTACCATGAAAAAAGCAAAAAGTAAATTAGAAATAGTGAATCCTAATGCAGCAGGAATAGACATTGGTTCAGCTGTACACTATGTGTGTGTACCTGAAGGAAGAGATGAACAACGCGTTCAGAAATTTGGCTGCTTTACTGAAGACCTTCATAACTTAGCACAGTGGTTGAAAAAGTGTAAAGTTACAACAGTAGCTATGGAATCAACAGGAGTATATTGGATTCCTTTATTTCAAATACTTGAGTCATACAAATTCGAGGTAAGATTGGTAAATGCACGGCATGTAAAGAATGTACCTGGTAGGAAGTCTGACGTTCAAGATTGCCAATGGCTCCAACAACTGCATAGCTACGGACTGCTTCATGGATCGTTTAGGCCAGATAATCAGATGTGTGTATTGCGCAGTTACGTGCGGCAACGCAAAAATCTCACTGAAAGTGCATCTACACATATTCTGCGTATGCAGAAGGCATTAATTCAAATGAATATACAATTACACAAGGTTATTAGTCATATTACTGGGATAACTGGTATGAAAATCATTGAAGCTATAATTGAAGGCGAAAGAGATCCTGAGAAATTGGCTAAATTCAGGGATGCACGAATAAAAAATGATCAGTCTACTATTGCAAAAGCGTTAGCTGGTGACTATAGAGAGGAACACTTATTCACGCTAAAGCAAGAATTTGAACTATATAATATTTATCAAGAAAAAATAGCAGAATGTGATAGAAATATTGAAGCCTATTATAAAACGTTTGAAACAAAGTCTTGTGAAAGCAAACAGCTAAGTAAGCAAAAGAATAAAAATAGCAAAAGTAAGCCAAGCTTTGCTTTGTATGAGGAACTGCACCGAATAACTGGTATGGATTTCACTAAAATTCCTGGATTTGATGTATTAAGTATACAAACCATAGTTTCAGAAGTTGGTATAAACCATAGTAAATGGCCAACAGAAAAGCACTTTTCATCGTGGTTGGGACTCAGTCCTGCTAATAAAGTTACAGGGGAAAAAGTGTTTAACACAAGAACACGTAAAGTCATTAACCGTGCTGCAAATGCTTTGCGAATAGCTGCTCATTCTGTAGGAAATAGTAAAAGTGCGTTGGGTGCATACTACAGAAGATTGAAAAAACGACTAGGAGCACCAAAAGCAATAACAGCTACTGCAAGAAAAATGGCATGCATATTTTATAGTATGCTCAAATACGGACAGGAATATGTAGAAAAAGGAATGGAATACTATGAAACACGCTATAAAGATAGAACTGTAAAAAATTTGATCAAAAAAGCGAGCGAATTTGGCTACATATTAGTTCAACAAGAAGAGTTAGTTGAGTGAGTTTCTTAGGAGAAAAAATAAACAGCTGTTATTTTTTTAGTAATTAAGTAAAATAGAGTGAAAGATTGCGAGGAAGCTTTGAAAAATAAGATAAAAAAGATAGTAATTTCAGGAAAGGAAGTGTGGCCAATCATTGAGGGCGGCAAAGGCATCGCAATCAGTGATGGAAGGTCAAGTGGAGCATTTGCTGCAGCAGATGCTGTGGGTACGTTTTCTGGTGCAAATGCTAAGCTTATTGATGATAATGGTGAGTTAGTGCCGCTGATCTACAAAGGCAAAACAAGAAATGAAAAACACAGTGAATTGATAGAGTATAGTATTAAAGCTGGAATTAGTCAGGCAAAAATAGCAAATGAAATATCAAAAGGTCATGGAAGAATACACATGAATGTACTTTGGGAGATGGGGGCAGCAGAACGCGTGCTTCATGGCATATTAGAAAAAGCAAAAGGCTTAGTTCATGGTATTACCTGCGGTGCTGGTATGCCTTATAGGCTTGGAGAAATTGCAGCTAAATATCAGGTTTATTATTACCCTATTATCTCATCGGTGCGCGCTTTTAAAGCATTATGGAAGCGTACTTACCAAAAAATATCTTCCTATTTGCTTGGTGGAGTAGTGTATGAAGATCCATGGCTTGCTGGAGGGCACAATGGACTGAGTAACAGTGAAGACCCAGAGCTACCACAGGCTCCATTTGAAAGAGTTGCAGAGCTTAGATCTTTCATGAACGAGATCGGTCTTTCAGAAACACCAATTGTTATGGCAGGAGGAGTGTGGCATTTGAAAGATTGGGAACATTGGTTTGACAATCTGCAAATTGGACCAATAGCTTTTCAGTTTGGCACTCGTCCACTTTTGACGAAAGAAAGCCCAATTTCTGCAGAGTGGAAAAAGAAGCTACTCACTTTAGAAGAAGGTGATGTATTTTTAAATAAATTCAGTCCAACAGGGTTTTACTCATCTGCAGTAAAAAATAACTTCATACGTGAGTTGCAGGAACGGAATTCACGTCAAATAAAGTTTTCAGAAAATGCTAGCGAAGAATTTAATAATGAATTTGCAATGGGTAGCAGAGGTAGAATGATCTACCTTACTGCAAAAGGCAAAGAACTGGCAAATACATGGACTAAAGCAGGGTATACAGAAGCAATGAAAACTTCAGATACAACTGTTATTTTTGTGACGCCAGGCAGGTTTGCAGAGATAAGACAAGATCAAATCAATTGTATGGGATGCTTAAGTCATTGTTTGTTTAGCAATTGGAAAGATCATGGTGACCATTCAACAGGACGAAAGCCAGATCCGCGTAGTTTTTGCATACAAAAAACACTGCAAAACGTTATACACGATGGTGATATTGAGAACGAACTCATGTTTTCCGGGCACAATGTGTACAAATTTAAGCAAGATCCATTTTATGAGAATGGCTACGTACCGGCAGTAAAAGAACTGGTGGAAAGGATATTGACTGGGTATTGAGTCAGCAGTGGCCTGAAAAGTCCATTTTTCACTTTATAAAATGTTTATATTTTACTACCTACTTTATTTGAATAAGTTCTTCTGCCACACTTGAACGAATATCAAAAAAGATTGAATATTTGTATAGAATAGTGTATAATTATTAATCTTTTCTCAGTATTTTTACTATGGCTTTATCTAAGTTTCTCGACCCTAAGCTGGATTTAACCTTCAAAAAAATATGTAGGGTCGAGAACTGGCGCGCCTACTTTAGGGTTTGGTGGCTGATCCATTGTTTTCACAATAGGCCTCAATCCAAATTCCCATGTTAACGTTTCCAGCTCCCGCCTCGTCAAATGCAGCATCCGCACTACGCTTTCCTAGCAGATTCTTTACCAAAGTTTATAACATATTGTGCTGGTGATGCTTTCGGTTTGTAATACCTTATTCTGTAGTCTGAATATAGACTCAGCGTTTTGTATATCCATTCGCTACTCCACTTCTTCCAACCAAACCCTTTCTGACCTTACCCAGAAAAAGTGGAGAGAAAGTTTGGAATGTTTTTTACAAAAAGAATGATGCATCAAATTGTTCTGGAATGCAATAGTTAATAGTGACGTTGTTTGTTATAAAAAATTTCTATGTATTCAAATATTGCAGTTCTAGGCTCTGTGGACAAAATTTTAGAGAAGCCATACAAGAGCTCCAACAAAATTGAGAAAACCCATAAAAACCTCAGCAGTTTTATCAAATCTGGAAAAAATGCGCCTAAAATTTTTAATTTTACCAAAAAAACACTCAATCAAATGACGTTCTTTGTAGATATGCTCATCGTAATACCTTTGCACTTTTCGATTCCGTTTTGGCGGAATAACTACTGTACATCCCTTGTCTTCAAGACTTGTAACAAAGGCATTGCTATCGTAGCCCTTGTCAGCTACTACAGTAGAGTTATAGATACTTTCGGTCAACACTTGTGCCTGCGTAATTTCATTTCTTTGACCAGGAGTCAGAGTAAATTTAAGTGGATTTCCAAGTGCATCGACAAGCGCATGTATTTTAGTTGTAAAGCCACCTTTGCTCCTCCCTAAAGCTTCTTGATCCTTGGAGTTTTTTGTATATCCAGATGAACATGGATGGCCTCGGATGATCGTACCGTCGATTATAGCAACTTCTAAATCAGGCTCTTGTTTAGTATATTCAAGCAATTTTTTCCAGACATCTCTTTCACACCATCTTTTAAATCGCTTATGTATACTCCTGTAATTACCATAAGTTTTTGGTAAAAGTCTCCATTGGCAACCACTTCGCACTATGTACCACACTGCCTCTATGAATATTCTTAAACGTTTTTCATCTTTGCTGTGCATTCCTTTTACGCTTTTTATGAACTCTAAAATTTGTTTCCAATTTTCCTCTTTGATGTAATATTGCATATGGTAGTTTCTCCATTTTTTACCTATTAGGCTAAACTACCATCTTTTTCTCTCTTTTCATATTTTTTGTCCACAGAGCCTAGTAACTTTGGAAAACACTGGAAAATATGAGCTTGGCTTAGCACATTTTCTTGTTGATAAGAATGTTGCTGTACATCGAGCTAATACTCGCAAAGTAAAAAGCTTTGTCATATCTCATGGAACTTTAGCAAAGTCTGATCAATCAGATGCAAGAGCTCTTGCTCAATATGGATGTGAATGCTATAGTACTCTATCTCTATTTGTGCCTATGTCAAAAGAACAAACAGCCTTAGTTGCACTTTGTCAACGACGTGATGACATTACACAAATGAGAGTTCAAGAGAAATGTAGACTGAAAGCACCTGAAAACGAGCATATAAAAGAAAGTTGCCAAAAAACCATTGACTTTTTTAACGGTCAGATAAATGAGATCAATAATGCAATACAAAAAATCATTGATGAAAATCTAGAGTTACAAAAGCGCCAAAAAATACTTAGAACAGTACCGGGAATAGGTATCAAGTTATCTCAAGATTTTGTATGCCTGATGCCAGAACTTGGCTACTTAAACAAAAAAGAAGTTGCAAGTCTTGCTGGAGTTGCCCCGCATCCAAAAGAAAGCGGTAAAACTATTGGTTACCGAAGGATAACAGGTGGTAGAAGCAATGTTCGTGCAAAGCTTTTTACTGCTGCTATGGCTGCTGCAAAGTCTAAATCTGTACTTGGTGCTTTTTATTCTGATCTCATTGGTAGAGGTAAAAAAAGATGGTAGCTATAACAGCTCTAATGCATAAAATTATAGTGATTGCTAATGCAAGACTTAAAGAAGCAGTCAACGTAAATTTTTAAAATCTGTATAGAAAATAGGTTGATGAATATGTGCGCCCACACAAATTTAAAGCACATATTCATCAACCATACGGTCTAAGCAGTGGTAGTTGTTTGATATAAATTTCTTTCTGTAGTAAACTAGGGTTTTTGTTGCCAAAAATACATTTTTTAATTGAATAAAAATACAAAGTTATAAACAAGAGTTGTAATAAGACTAAATTCAAAAAATTTAAAAAAACATAGTTGATACAAAACAAGAGTGGCAAAAGATAAGAGATCGAAATGAAGTATTAGATTGCAGAGTTTACGCAAGAGCAGCGTCTATTGCCCTGGGGATTGATCGTTGGCCAGAGAGTAAATGGGAAAGTTTAGTAGGAGAAAAAGCTAAAAAGTCAAAAAGAGTGAGAAAGAGCAAGTGGCTAAGCGAGAAAAATGTACAGTGAAGAATACTTAGCACAAGTAGAGAAAGCAATCAAGAAGCTGCAAAGCGGGAAACGCGTAGTATCGATTGCATATGGTGATCATGTGGTTAGGTATGGAGAAGTGCAGATAAATGACCTCTTGAGCTTAAGACAACGAATTAAAGCTGAGCTAAAAGTAGCAGGTATGAAGCCGAAGAGAAAGATTGTTATTTCAACAAATAAAGGGATCATATAATGATAAAAATCGTTGAAAGGAACACTATGACAAAAATTATAGGAAAAGAATATACAGAATTTTTAGAGCAGTTAAAAGGTTATATTGCTACTAATCGTTACAAAGCAGCACTTGCGGTTAATAGTAAGCTTATTTTGCTTTATCATTATACTGGTACAGAAATCTTAAAACGGCAAAAAGAATATGGCTGGGGAGCGAAAGTTATTGAACAACTAAGTAAAGATTTGCGAGATGCTTTTCCTGATATGAAGGGGTTTAGCATTCAAAATCTAAAGTATATGAGAAGGTTTGCGGAAGAATATAGCGAAAACGAAATTCGTCAACAAGCTGTTGACCAATTACCTTGGGGTCACAATATCGTAATAATGTACGAAATTAAAAACAAAGAGGAAAGATTTTGGTATGCTAAAAAGTCGCGTGAACACGGCTGGTCTCGCAATATCTTGTCGATGCAAATTGAAACAAATTTGTATAAACGTGAAGGTAAAGCAATAACAAACTTTAGGAATAAGCTTACATCGCCTCAATCAGATTTAGCACAGCAAACGCTTAAAAATCCTTATGTATTTGATTTTTTGAGTCTTGGTAAAAAAGCGCATGAAAGGGAAGTAGAAAAAGCTCTTGTAGCTCACATAGAACGTTTCCTTTTAGAACTTGGTGAAGGGTTTGCATTTTTAGGAAGGCAGTACCATTTACAGGTTGAAGATAGAGATTTCTATTTGGATTTGCTCTTTTACCACGTTAAGCTTCGTTGCTATATTGTAATTGAACTAAAAGCAGGGAAATTCAAGCCAGAATACACTGGAAAGATGAATTTTTACCTTTCAGCAGTTGATGATTTATTAAGACAGCCAGGTGATAATCAATCTATTGGTCTTATCCTCTATCGCTCTAAAGTTGGTGTTGTAGCCGAGTATGCATTACGTGACATGAACAAGCCAATAGGGTTAGCAGAGTATCAAATCACTGAAAATCTACCAGAAGAGGTAAAAACAGCTCTGCCAACAATAGAAGAATTAGAAGCTGAATTATCAAAAGTTTCAGACAAGGAAAAGTAATGCTACTAAAATCATTCAAACAATTATTCCACAAACGACCAAAACCAAAAGGTTCAGCATGGGATGCATCAGGTTCAGGAAGGAGATTATTGCACTTTCAACCAGAGTCAGGAAGTATAAATAGCTTACTCTCGCATAGTCTTGAAACTTTACGAAGTCGATCACGTGATATGGTAAGAAAGAACTCTTATGCGGCAAACATCATCGATACGATAGTGAGTAACTCTGTTGGAACAGGAATAAAGCCGCAGTCAAAGGCGAAAGATGGAGAGTTTCGGAAAAAAGTGCAAGAGTTGTGGCTAAGATGGACAGATGAAGCAGACAGTAGTGGAGTAAGTGATTTTTATGGATTACAAGCTCTTGTATGTAGAAGCATGATAGAAGGAGGAGAATGTTTTCCGAACAAGAAAATGAGAAGATGGTCTTTGTGTGCCGTTGCAACTGCAAGTGTTGGAATCAGAGCATTTAGACAATAAGAGCAATCAAACCCTTGCCAACGGTAATGTAATTAGAAACGGCATTGAATTCAATAGACTTGGGCAGAGGGAAGCATATTACCTATTTAGAGAACATCCAGGTGAAGGATCATTTGGCGAATCAGTCCGTGTGCCAGCAAACGATGTTTTACATATCTATAGACCACTAAGACCTGGGCAGATTCGAGGAGTACCATGGTTGTCCAGTGTACTGTTAAAGCTCTATGAACTAGATCAATATGATGATGCAGAATTAGTACGAAAAAAGACTGCTGCAATGTTTGCTGGGTTTATTACGAGACTTGATCCAGAAGCAAATATTTTAGGAGAAGGTGAAGCAAATGAGCATGGAGTAGCATTATCGGGTTTAGAACCTGGGACTATGCAACTTTTAGATCCAGGGGAAGATATCAAGTTCTCGGAACCATCAGACGTTGGGGGAAGTTATGAAGCATTTATGAAACAGCAGCTCAGGGCAATAGCAGTAGGCATGGGAATAACGTATGAGCAGCTAACAGGGGATTTAACGGGTGTCAATTATTCATCAATAAGAGCTGGGTTAATAGAGTTTCGTAGGAGGTGCGGAATGTTACAGCATAACATAATGGTATTTCAATTTTGCCGTCCGGTATGGGATAGGTGGTTAGAATTAGCAATACTATCTGGAGAACTGGACATAGGTGAAAATTGGGCAAAAGAAACAGCAAAAGAGGTAAAATGGATACCGCAAGGGTGTGCTTACGTAGATCCACTGAAAGACCAGCAAGCACAACAAATGGCAGTAAGGAATGGGTTTAAGAGCAGGTCAGAAGTAGTATCAGAACTTGGCTATGATGTAGAGGAAATAGACCAGGAAATTGCTGAGGATCAAAGGCGTGCTAGTTCACTCAACTTAAGTTTTGATTCGGACGTCAGTAGTTTTGATTCTAATACTGAAATAATATGACAACACAAGTGAGCTGGCTCAATAAACCGATGATGATAGAGCAAAGAAGCTTTGATTTATTGTCATTACATGCAGAGAAGCATCCAACGTTTAAAAATATAAAACATGCAGTAAGAAATAGTGAAAGGGGAATAAAGGTAATTGTAAGTTAAAAATGTGATATAAAAGAGATAAGAGGGAAAGATAACCCTACTCACTATAGGAATAGGGCTATCACGGGCATGTGCGACCGAAGAGCCATTGGTATTACAACCGTTCAGATCAAGGTACACTAGCCCCATCTCTCGATACGTTTGAATAGTTGCATGGGACATATGTATGCACCCGTTTACAATCTTAAATTAATTAAACTATCGAGGTTATTTATTATGATTACATCTTATCAAAATTTCATTGGAATTGATATCGGAAAATTTAAAAATGTTGCCGCAACTCACAACCAAAAGAGCACTATCAAGTTTGACAATGATGCTACTGGTTGGCAACAGTTGTTTCAAAAATTTTCAGATATCCTACCTAATTCTCTAGGCTCTGTGGACAAAATTTTAGAGAAGCCATACAAGAGCTCCAACAAAATTGAGAAAACCCATAAAAACCTCAGCAGTTTTATCAAATCTGGAAAAAATGCGCCTAAAATTTTTAATTTTACCAAAAAAACACTCAATCAAATGACGTTCTTTGTAGATATGCTCATCGTAATACCTTTGCACTTTTCGATTCCGTTTTGGCGGAATAACTACTGTACATCCCTTGTCTTCAAGACTTGTAACAAAGGCATTGCTATCGTAGCCCTTGTCAGCTACTACAGTAGAGTTATAGATACTTTCGGTCAACACTTGTGCCTGCGTAATTTCATTTCTTTGACCAGGAGTCAGAGTAAATTTAAGTGGATTTCCAAGTGCATCGACAAGCGCATGTATTTTAGTTGTAAAGCCACCTTTGCTCCTCCCTAAAGCTTCTTGATCCTTGGAGTTTTTTGTATATCCAGATGAACATGGATGGCCTCGGATGATCGTACCGTCGATTATAGCAACTTCTAAATCAGGCTCTTGTTTAGTATATTCAAGCAATTTTTTCCAGACATCTCTTTCACACCATCTTTTAAATCGCTTATGTATACTCCTGTAATTACCATAAGTTTTTGGTAAAAGTCTCCATTGGCAACCACTTCGCACTATGTACCACACTGCCTCTATGAATATTCTTAAACGTTTTTCATCTTTGCTGTGCATTCCTTTTACGCTTTTTATGAACTCTAAAATTTGTTTCCAATTTTCCTCTTTGATGTAATATTGCATATGGTAGTTTCTCCATTTTTTACCTATTAGGCTAAACTACCATCTTTTTCTCTCTTTTCATATTTTTTGTCCACAGAGCCTAGACATCGGGGATAATGTATGTCTCACATTTTAGAGAGTGGCAACCTCTAGGATGCAAGCATGAGATAAAAGCAGGTAACACTAAACCTTATAGTGAATCCCTGCAAACAGAGTTAGATATGGTTACGAGAGGAACCAATGCCTGAATTGTCGTAACGAACGATATGCGAAATAAGGTTGGTTAACGCATAGACCAAAAGGTACGGAGAAAGTGGATAATTAGAACTTGACTGGTCTGATTAAGATGTTTCCCATCTCCCGGCAAAAAGTTGGAACCTAAGTCTAACATGAAACAATTTCATGGAACGGAGTAACATTATAGATGCTCTTATTCTTTAAGCAGGGAGCCACCCGTATGCACCTATAATGAGGGATTGTCTAAGAAGCCAAGGCCTAAAGTAATGTTTAAGATATGCTGACGTGGACACTGTAATTTGGAAGGTAAAGTTGTGAGTAGTGGTTAATATGTTATGAGCCAACATTAAGTGTTAGGTATGAATGAATACGACTTCTCTAGTAATATAGAGAATGCTGTATTTAAGCTATAAAAACAAATTTACCAAGCTTTGAAATGTTAATTACATGGAGAAGTATGTATGACAAACACCAAGTTAGAGAGAAGCCGGATGTGGTGAAAGTCACAAGTCCGGTTTTGAAGTCGAGTGGGGAGAGGTGACTTTCTCCACTTAGATAACTATGCTGCACACTAGAATAACAGAAAGCAGAAACCTTACTTAATTGGTTTAAAGTGATTCGTACCCCTTCCCTTTTGAAGAAAAGTGCTCAATTATAGGTGATATAATGTGCTCATTCACTTTTTTAGCAGCAGATATTATAGCCGCGGTTGCAAGTAACCCTGCTATCGGCGCTATTACTCCTTTTGTTGGACCTGCTAAAGCTGCACCAAGCATTGCACCAGGAAAAATAGCAGTTGCGGTTGCAGCAAGGCCAACTCCAATTGCAGTGGTTGCAACGCATAAAACGGACATCGTGAAAAGATCTCCCTTGGAGAATTTTCCTTTTTTTACACTATCGCATATATCACATACAGAGAATAATATTATAGGAACGGCAGTAACAATTCCACCTATAACCAAAGGTGACAAAGCTGTGAAACTCAATCCCAAACCTATAAGTGCACCTATTACTGATGCTATACCACAAAATACTAAAAATCCTTCAGTGCCGTCATTCATACAACCTCGATAATTAATTGATATATTACCATTTGTTCATATCTCCGTCAAGCAGAAAATTTTAGTGGGGCGAGCGACCAGGATTGAACTGGCGACATTCAGTACCACAAACTGACGCTCTACCAACTGAGCTACGCCCGCCAAGATATAAAATATCTAACATACGAGCGCAAATAGTCAATTGATTATTTAACTCTCCTTTTGCAGAAGGTTTTAAGTTTAGCCAATAAATATTTTCATTGATACTTTTACTATTATAGTTAATTGTATTGATACTAATGAAGTAGTGGTATGTTTAAAAGTATTTTCACATTTAGTTTTTTTACGGCTATTTCAAGGATCTCAGGGTTAATAAGAGATGTATTGATTGCTACGGTTATTGGTGCAAACTCTCTTGCAGACATATTTTTTTCTTCGTTTCGCTTTGCCAATCTATTTCGCGCATTTTTTGCAGAGGGAGCATTTACCACGTCCTTTATACCGTTATATTCAACAGAATCACATGATAATAAGAAGGCATTTAATTTTGCAAGTAGTGTAATATCCATTACGTTTATTATCTTAGTAATTTTTTGCCTTATTATGCAAACTTTCTCCCCTTATATGATTCAAATTTTTGCTCCTGGATTTGACCAAAGTAAGTTTACCCTTACTGTTACTTTATCAAGAATTATGATGCCCTACATAATCTTTGTTTCAATTGCATCACTTATTGGTGGAATGCTGCAAGTAAAGCAGCATTTTGCTTCAACAGCTATTGCACCTATCGTTTTGAATCTCTGTTTAATCATCAGTTTGTTTGTGCCTTACGTAAAAACTCCAGCGCACAACCTTTCTATAGCTGTCCTGATCGGAGGGATTTTACAGTTACTTCTGATACTGTTTAGTGCATACAAGTTAAAGGCAGCTTTTTCTTTTAGCCTTGAATTAAGCAATGAAGTAAGGTTGTTTTTTAAGCGTGTAATACCTGCAACTATCAACAATTGTGTAATACAAATAAGTGTATGGATTGACACAATCATGGCGAGTTTTATACCAAATGCGGTGTCCTATATATATTATGCCGATAGACTAAATCAACTACCGCAGGGAATAATCGGTACTGCAATCGGTACAGTGCTTCTTCCTTTAATTTCAAAACAGGTGAATAATACTGAAAATATAGTCAAAATACAGAACAAGGCTCTCAACATAGGATTAATGTTAATTATGCCAACAACTGCTGCCTTTATCATTATTCCCGACATAATTTTACTTACGCTTTTTTCTTACGGCCGATTTGATCATTATGCAGTGCAGCAAACTGCTCCTACGTTAATAGCATTTTCTCTTTCTTTACCTGCATTTATTATAAATAAAGTATTGCTACCCACATTTTTTGCTAAAGGCAATCTGAAAATACCAACTATGTTTTCACTAATGTGCCTTGGAATTAATGTAGTGCTAAACCTTTTGTTAATGAACAAATATCAGCATACGGGAATTGCTATTGCTACTTCTGTTTCCACTTGGATAAATTCTATTCTATTAATTAGTTATTTAACAATAAATAAAATGTATAAGGTTAGCCAAGCGTTATTGTTAAATATCATGAAAATTTTTGTAGCAACGGTAGTCATGTCGATAGCCCTTTATATTTTTAATTCTTTGTTGGCAGGATTATTTTTTGATAAAATGTTGGCTCGTATTGTTTATTTAACGACTTTAATAGCTTTGAGTGTTATTGTTTATTTTGGTACTCTTTACCTAACATTTATAGGGAATTTAAAACATGTATAAATGTAATCTGAAGGTACAACAAATGGTATCATCCCAGTGCTTGACACTGGGATCCAGAAATTTTGTTGATTGTATGATCTGGAAAACCTTGTTTAAGTCACACTGGATTTCAGTGTCACACATACAACTGTATGAGTATTGTGATTTGAAAGCAATTTCCACCGGGAAGCCAGTGCTCAGACACTGGGATCCAGCTTCTCATGCAACCTCATCAAAAATGTTGTGTTTTAACATAAGACTAGCTACTTTTTTGCTAACCAACTTAATGTCTAATCAAATTTTCTGGATCCCAGTGTCAAGCACTGATCATTTGCTATGCAATTTACCTTCAAAAATGAATGTTCGTACAGCTATGAGTGGGTGCTGGGATGACAAGGGTAGACACTGAGATGACAAAGGTAGGAAATAGAGTAACTCCATTGCAATTAAGAGGCATATTATGAAGCTCTCAATATACGCCATATTATCAATCTCGCTGCTATTAATTCTTATGCACGTTGCTGCAACTTTTAAGGATTGGAGTGGCTACAGGAAATATATCATAAAAGAGCTGGAGAGGACGTATGATGCTAAAGTGCATATTGGAGGGAAAGTTGAAGTTTCACTCATTACTCCAAAGCTCACTATTTATAATTTATATGTACAATACAACGAAAATAAAGAGCAAAAGTTATCAGATTTAATTAGTGTAAGAAAAATTGAAATAAGGCCATCGTTCCTATCGTTGTTTTTATTTTCGTTGCAACCAAAGTCAATCACATTGTTTGGCATGAAAAGCAATAAAGAAAATTTAATTAATATTATAAACACAAAAGCCAGTGGTAACACAGTCGATATAGTAATAAAAGACAGCCAAGTAAGTTTTAAGAGTGATTTCGCTGATATTGTTAACATAAAGGAAGTTGCTGTAAAAAAAAATAAGCAGTTTTTTGGTGAAGTGAAGGTAGGTGATAATAATTACGATTTTTCAGGAAAGGTTAATATCACAAAAAAGAATGTATACATTAGTGTTGAATCAAATTTTGTAAATTTGCTATTTACAGGTAATAGAAATCAAAAAGAACTCCAGGGTAATTTAACACTAACGATTAATAATAGTTCCGGTTCTGTGAGTGATTTAGCAAAAATCATTAATCTTAGCTTTCTTTCTTGTGTTATTCCTAGTGAAAATATTGAGATATCATCTAATATCAACCTCGATGAAAATGAGTTTACGGTAACTGACTTGAAAATTGATTCCAAAAGCATGCAAGCCAGTGGTACAATACAAAATGATAGAAAAGGCGATCACACTAATCTCAATATTAGCTTCAGCAAAGTTGACTTAGATTCCATACAAAATGATTCACAAAGAACAATGAATATGAAGGATCTTCTGGAATGTTTTAGAGCAGTTGTGCCAAAGAACTTGAGCTTAAATTTTAATATGGAAGCTTCTAACATTCAATATCAAAACAAAATATTGGACAATTTTCGTGCTGTACTAAAATCCACTGATGGCAAAGTAAAAGTTAATACGCTTCTTAAATTTCCTGGAATCAATAATATATCTTATTTATCAGGAGAGATCTCAAACAATAATGTCCTATCTGAATTCAACGGTGATTTATTAGTCGAAGGAGGTGATTTTGAGTCATTCATTTCATGTTTTTTCCCTTCTATAAAGATGAAAGAAAACCAGAAAAGTCAATTTACACTAAGTTCTAAACTGCACCTTGCACCAAGAATATTATCTATCTCAGACATTAGACTGCTAAATAATAAGGAATCCTTGCAAGGGTCAATTAGAGTAAGCCACACAAAAAAACACAATGTGATCAATGGTGAATTTAGCATACATAATTTTGATGCAGATAAATATGATCATTCATTATTTAGCAGTTTACCTAAAATGCAATGGCTGAAAATTTTTCAGTATGATGCAAACATAAAGGCCAGTGTTAATAACCTTACATTGAACGCTACGAAAATTAAAAATTTGGATTTTTTGCTAAAAATGGAAAAAGGTAAGCTAGTTGCAGATAAAATAAAACTATCTGGAGAAGATTTCGATATTACCGGTAATGCAAAAATATTAGCAGATCAAAAATACGCCAAACCTTTATTAGATGTGAACCTTACGGGCAATAAATTTAATGGAAAAATTATTACATTACCAAATTTAGTAGAGACGAAAAGAAATTCAAGAAATGAGATAGATCAAATTCAATGGTCAACAAAGCAGCTTGATTTTTTGGATGATAAAGAAGACTTTGATGCAAATGTGCAAATCAATACTGCAGAATTTAAAACCGAGCAGAATGTTTTGAAAGATTTTAATTTGGATGCGGTAATGAGAAACAACACTATCACTATCAGGCAGGTAAGTTACGTATTAGAACACGGGCAAGTGTTTTTTCAGGGTTATTTAAGATCAGACTCAATGAATACAAGGTTTTCTATTGTAAATTTGGACACTAAAAAGATTGGTAAGGTTATAGAAATTGACAATGTAAATGGTCAGGTAAGCTTAAATGGTGAAATCAAAACTCAAGGAAAAAGTTTTCATGATTGGGCTAGTAACTTATCAGGAGATGTAAACTTACAAGCGCAGGGAATAGAATTTACTAATGTAGATTTCAATTCATTTATCACTAATTTGTTAAGCAGTAAGAATAAATCTGAAATTTCCACACTTGCTTATGTTGATATATATAATGGCAAGACATTTTTTGAAAATATTAGCGGAAAAGCAAGTATTAAGAGTGGTATATGTTCAACTAGTTTACAGTTCGGGATTGATCAAGCATCAGGGTCGATCTCTTCTAATTTAGCCTTATCTAATTTCACTTTAAATTCTATATTCAGGTTCTTTTTCATACCACCAAATTATAGTAATCCAATCTATATCGATATGCATTTGGATGGCCCTATTTGGCGTCCTAAAATGAGTTTTGATGTAGACCAAATCTTCATCGCTCTGGTTGGCAAGAAAAATAGTTAATTTACTTAGGTGTACGGTTTAGGGAACAATAGGCTTTTTGCATTACCTCCTGTCATCCAAGTAGCGTGACGTAGTTATCTAAGTGGAGAAAGTCACCTCTCCCCACTCGACTTCAAAACCGGACTTGTGACTTTCACCACATCCGGCTTCTCTCTAACTTGGTGTTTGTCATACATACTTCTCCATGTAATTAACATTTCAAAGCTTGGTAAATTTGTTTTTATAGCTTAAATACAGCATTCTCTATATTACTAGGTGTACAGTCCCAGAGTGTGATGGTATGATAAAATATGAGAAAAAAATACCATCAAAGGAGGAGTTATGGGACAAATATTACATGGGTGCGCCAAAACAACACAGACGATTCGTAGAGCAATACAAAATAGAAAAGAGAGCATAGCAAAACTCTCCAAGCATTATAACCTTAATCCAAAAACTATTATTAAGTGGAGAAAACGTTCATTTACGAAAGATGCTGATATGGGTCCAAAGCGTCCAAGATCGACTGTTTTAACGCTAGAAGAGGAAGCTATAATAGTTACATTTCGCAAGTATACACTACTGCCACTAGATGATTGCCTTTACGCTCTGCAGTCTACAATTCCGCATTTGACTCGCTCTAGCTTGCATCGTTGTTTACAAAGACACAACATTAGCAGATTACCAACTGTTGATGGAGAAGTTAAGTCAAAAAAGAAATTCAAACAATATCCTATCGGTTACTTTCATATTGATATTGCTGAAGTTAGAACTGAGGAGGGCAAATTACATTTGTTTGTTGCTATTGATAGGACATCCAAATTTACCTATGTTGAGTTGCGTAACAGTGCTACAAAACCCATAGCTGCTGAGTTCTTACGTAATTTGATTAGAATTTTACCGTATAAAATCCATACTATTTTGACAGATAACGGTATACAATTTACAAACCAGAAGCGTCATAAGTATGCTTTCCAACATATATTTGATAGAGTTTGCGAAGAGAATGTTATTGAACATCGTTTGACAAAAGTTAGCCATCCTTGGACGAATGGGCAAGTCGAGCGTATGAATAAAACTTTAAAGGATGCTACAGTTAAGAAGTATTACTATCAATCGCACCAGCAACTTAAAGAACACCTTTATAACTTTGTTATGGCTTATAATTATGCAAAGAGACTCAAAACTCTTAAGGGTCTTACTCCTTATGAATTTATATGTTATCAGTGGACACAGTCTCCAGAATTATTTATACTAAATCCACACCATCACACTCTGGGACCATACACCTAGGGTTTTTGTTGCCAAAAATACATTTTTTAATTGAATAAAAATACAAAGTTATAAACAAGAGTTGTAATAAGACTAAATTCAAAAAATTTAAAAAAACATAGTTGATACAAAAGTTTTTAGAGTGCCAATATACTTTTTTGGTTTTGAATGAGAATTACGCAACAAAATTTAAGAATCTATGTAGAGAATATAAAGACTTAAAAAGGGAAATAAAAGAATTTGACTTTGAAAAATTATCAGAATTTGCAAATGAATTTGAGAAATTAAGCAGAAGTTTTGTTGAAAAAGAGAAGGAAGAGGAAGAATCAAGAGAGAATGTACCAGAATGTAATGACCAGAGTATTGATAGACTAAAGCTCAATATAGTAACGAGGGTAGTACAAGCAAGGGACGTAGCAGAGAGAGAAAAAAGAACGGCAGAAAAAGGAAAAACGGAGGTAGAAGAGATAGTAAAACGACTACAAATGCAATCACCAAATTCTACATTTAGTAGTGTAAGTCATGAGCTAGTTGCAGGATCTTCTTGGAAAAAATAAGAGTCTTAAAGTTTATGAGAAGCTTGGATTTATAGATATTGTTTTTATATGGTTTGCCTATCATAAAGAATATTAAAAAAATTATTTTTATAAAAACACAAGTTGATTAGCATCACAAAAGGTTTAATTGTTTACTTCCTCCAAAATCGCAAAAAAGTACCTACCTTTGTGAGAAAAATTTAAATAAAAACGGCGTTGTGAAAATAAAAACATAAAATTGTTGCAACAAAGCTAGGTACGTTAGTTCATATCTAAATATGGCAAAAGTAGGCTAATATAGCTGGTTTTGTGATATAGTAAAATTACTATAAAGAAAAATTCGCACAGATCTAGCGGTAGACCAATCCATTCCAAAACGAACGGTTCTCACCGGCAGCGATTTTGGTTGCTGGAAGTGGTTGTGTTTTTTAAGTTTTTAGCAATATTTATTCCTAGATTAATAACAGATTTATCTAAGAATGAAGAAGAATTAAGGTAAATTTATAGCAAAGATATAATAAAATAAACATAATCTTGCTTGTCAGCACTAGTTTCAACTTTAAAAACATAAGCCTAGTGACTCAATTAAAGCTTGCATTTCAAAAAACGTAAAACAAATTTATAGCTTATTAATGTGATGCTAATAGGCTGTTAATAGAATAAAATTATCGGATTATACTGACTGCTAATTTGTAGCTATTATTGCGATCTCTTGAATATTATATCTAATACTCTGGACTCATACATTGAGTCATAAAATTTAACTTGCTTATTTTTGAATACCATCAATAATTAAGACAATGATAACGGAAACAAGGAGTATTTTTTATATTAGGCAAAGAGCGTTCGAAACGATTACGAGATGCTAGAACTACCCCATCAGAACAAAGTAGTGATTCAAGGAGTTCAGCCAAGGAAAGTCCTGAAGCTGGTTCTAGCTCTGGAAAACGGAGGCGTTGTGTTGACGTAGTATCGAAGAGGCTGCACAATGAGGAAACTAAATTTGCTAAAAGTGTGATTGGTAGAGATGGAACACCTGAATTTGATCAGTTCTTAGATTCTTTAATTAGAGAAAAAAGACTAGAAGTTCTGAAAAGAAATGGAATAAACCCAGCTAATATGTCCAGTATTTTACATAGAGCACGAGCTAATGCTGCAAAAGCTTTTAAAGAGTTATATGATCTTTGGTTTGATGCAGAAGGAAATAAAACTCAATACTTAAAAACTCTAGAAGCAAAGCGAATAAATCTATCTAGTATCTCCAGTATTTTAAGTAAGGCAGGAGCTAATGCTGTAAAAGCTTTTAAAGAATTATACGATCTTTGGTTTGATCAGAACGGAAACAAAACACGATACTTAATAAAACTAGAAGAAAGTGGAATAGATCTAGTTCGTATGTCTAGTATTTTGCATGGAGCAGGAGCTAATGCTCCTAGAGCTTTTAAAGAATTATACGATCTTTGGTTTGATCAGAACGGAAACAAAACACGATACTTAATAAAACTAGAAGAAAGTGGAGTAGATCTAGTTCGTATGTCTAGTATCTTAAGTGGAGTAGGAGCTAATGCTGCAAAAGCTTTTAAAGAATTATATGACCTTTGGTTTGATACAGAAGGAAATAAAACTCAATATTTAAAAACTCTAGAAAAAGAAGGAGTAAATCTATCTAATGTATCAAGTATTTTAGGTAAAGCAGGAGCTAATGCTACAAAAGCTTTTAAAGAATTATATGACCTTTGGTTTGATCAGAACGGAAAAAAAACACGATACTTAATAAAACTAGAAGAAAGTGGAGTAGATCTAGTTCGTATGTCTAGTATCTTAAGTGGAGTAGGAGCTAATGCTACAAAAGCTTTTAAAGAATTATATGACCTTTGGTTTGATGCAGAAGGAAATAAAACTCAATATTTAAAAACTCTAGAAGAAAACGGAATGAGTTTAGCTAATATGTCCAGTATTTTACATAGAGCACGAGCTAATGCTGCAAAAGCTTTTAAAGAATTATATGATCTTTGGTTTGATCAGAACGGAAAAAAGACACGATATTTAAAAACTCTAGGAAAAGAAGGAATAAATCTATCTAATATATCGAGTATTTTAGGTGGAGCGGGAGCTAATGCTGCAAAAGCTTTTAAAGAATTATATGATCTTTGGCTTGATGCAGAAGGAAATAAAACTCAATATTTAGAGCACTTTATTAAGAACAAAGATGGGGAAGAAGGTTTTACGCTACATAACTTATCTGGTATGTTAAGTAGAGCAGGAGTTAATGCTAAGGATGCTTTTAAAAAATTGCATGATCTGTGTTTTAATGAAAAAGGGGAAAGAACAGAACTTTTAGATGATTTCTATAGGGAAGGTTTTAAGCCAAGCAACTTATCCTGTATGTTATGTGGATCAGGGGTTCATACCTCTTCTAATTTAAAAAAGTTGCATAGTGTTTGTTTTAATGAGAAAAGGGAAAAAACAAAGCTTTTAGATGATTTCTATAAGGGAGGTTTTAGGCCATGTGATTTATGTAGTGTAGTGAGTGGATCAGCTGATAGTTTAAGAAAATTTCATAATTTTTGTTTTATAGGAGAGACAAAAAAGTATTTATACCATTTTTTAAATAAAGAAGGGGGTTTTACAGCAAGTAATTTATCTGGGATATTACACGGAGCAAAAGCTAATATTTGTTCTGCTTTAAAAAATTTTCATGATGTTTGTTTTGATGAGACGGGAAACGCAACACAGCTTTTAGATGATTTTTATAAGGAAGGTTTTAGGCCGAATTATCTATCAAATGTATTATCCATGGCAGGAAATAATGCCTATTCTATTTTAAGAAATTTTCACACATCATGTTTTAAAGAAAATTATTTAAATCACTTCTTCGCCGAGGAAAAACTTTTTACGCCGAAAAATTTATCAAATAAGATATTATATGGAGTAGGGATTAATGTTTGTCACATTTTTGAAAAGTTACATGATCTTTGTTTTGATAAGGCAGGAAATAAAACAGAATATTTAAACAATCTTATCAAAGATAATCGGCGTGAGGTATTTAGTATACTATATGAAAAAGTTAGAGGAGTTCCTTTTACTTCCTTGGATGATATATCGCTTCAACAACAGAATATTAGTGGAATAGGGAAAAGCAAATAAGAAGATATCAATGATCTTGCGCGGTAGAGCAACTGATTCCAAAAAAACCTGTTCTCGTGCGACCCGAAAGTCATGAAATCGTGATGGTTAAATTCCATCCGCCTTAACATCGGGTTGAAAGCATAATCCACACTTTAGAAAAGTGGCGACTTTCTAGGTGCAAGCATGGATTAAAAAGGGATAATATTAAACTTTGTAATAAATCCCCCTAAGAAAGTTAGATATGGTTACGAAAGGAACTTATGTCAGAATTGTCGTTATTCGTGATATGCGAAATAAAGTTGATACGCATAAACCAAAAGGTACGGAGGAATGAATAATTGGAATGAGAAGGTCTAATTAAGATGTTTTCAATCTCCCGGCAAATAGTAAGAACCTAAGTCTAACGTGAAACGATTTCATGGAACGGAGTAACCACATGGAAGCTCTTATTATCCTTTGTTTAAAAAGGATAACTAAGAAGGTGGCCCACTGAATGCTTCTATGTGGAGGGATTGTTTAAGAAGCTAATGCCTAAAGTAATATTTGGGATATGCAGACGTAAACACTGTAGTTTGGAAGGTAAAGTTGTGAATAGTAGTGAATATGTTATGAGCCAACAAAATGTTAGGTATGAATGGAATGAAACTCCCTGGCGTAAGCTGGAGAAATCTTCATTTAAGCTACAAAAACGAATTTACCGAGCTTCTAAATGTAATGATATCAAGAAGATGCATAAACTTCAGAGATTATTACTAAAATCAACAAGTGCAAGAATGCTCGCTGTTAGGAGGGTAACTCAGGATAACAGAGGGAAAAAGACTGCAGGTATTGATGGAAAGTCTAATCTTAATAAAAAGGAAAGATTGCTATTAGCAAATTCTTTAAATATAAGAGAGAAGGCAAAGCCATCAAGACGGGTATGGATCCCAAAATCTGATAGGCCATCGGAGTATCGCCCGCTCGGTATTCCTACAATAGCAGATAGAGCAAAGCAAACACTTGTCAAAATGGCACTAGAACCGGAATGGGAAGCAAAGTTTGAGCCTAACACTTACGGTTTTAGATCTGGTAGATCGTGTCATGATGCAATAGCAGCTATATTTATCGCACTTGGTCAGAAAACAGCATTTATATTGGATGCTGATATTTCCGGATGCTTTGATAATATTAAACATTCTGCACTGCTCGAAAAACTTAATACCACACCAACTCTAAAGAGAATTATAAAAGGATGATTGAAAGCAGGCATTATGAAAGATAAAAAGTTTAATCCCACTAAACGTGGCACAATTCAAGGTGGAACAATTTCTCCATTACTTGCATGTGTAGCACTATATGGATTAGAACAAAATATCAAAGAAGAACTTAAGGAAGAACTTTTCCAACATGCGAAAAAGAAATATGGTAGAGTATCTCGCAAACAGGCACAAAATTCAGTTAGTGTAATTACGTACGCCGATGATTTTGTGGTTTTACACGAGAGCGAAGAACTTGTCCTGAAGGCAAAGGTTCTAATTGAAAAATGGCTAAAACCCGTCGGATTAGAATTAAAGTCATCAAAGACAAGAATTGCACATACACTAAAATCCCTAAATGGGGAAAAGCCAGGATTTGATTTTCTTGGATTTTCAATAAGGCATTATCAAACACGTCAAAATAAGAGTGGTTACAAGTTATTGATTAAACCAAGTCGTAAATCTATAAGCCAACACTTGTTATCTATTAAACATAAGCTTAAAGAGTTGCGAGCAGCACCACAAGAAGCTGTAATAAAAGAACTTAATCCAATAATAAGGGGTTGGAGCCAATATTACACCTCGGTAGTCTCAAGTAAAGTCTTTAACTTATTAGACTACTCTATGCATAACAAACTTTGGAAATGGGCTGTCTATAGACACCATGACAAAAGAAGGTGTTGGGTCAAAAGAAAATACTTTAAAAAGTATGGTAGCGACAATTGGAGGTATATGGTAAGTAACAAGCTATATCTTATTAGACATAGGGATCATGCTATTAAACGACATATCAAAGTAAATGGAAATAGGTCTCCGTATGATGGAGATTGGCCATACTGGGGGAATCGTTTAAGTAAACTACCAGGAAAATCATCGCGAGTAATAAAATTACTGAAGTTACAGCAAGGTAAATGTAATTATTGTTATCTTTGGTTTCGGTTTGATGATTTAGCACATGTACATCATCAAGATCGCAATAGACGCAATAATAACATGAAAAATCTATCCTTGCTTCATAAGCACTGCCACGATCAATTACATGGAAGTATGCATGACAAGCACCAAATTAGAGAGAAGCCGGATGATGGGAAACTGTGCGCCGTGGTACGCATTAAGAAATACTTAGCGGAGCTAAGCGGGGTTCAGAATAAATGGCCTCGAGGTGAACAACTAACTTTAACCCGAAAGGGAAGGAGGACAAGAGCATGTATGTAAAGCGAGAGTTATCTGAAGATGTGTAAGGTAACGGCTTGCAACACCTGATCAATATGGTTAAAGCTAAACTGCTTGAATTCTAATCTTCAGGGGTGGGATTTCACATCCATGGGTATCACATTTAAAACCCCATGTCTACAGTAAGCACAAATTAAACTTTCGTTTGTGTGACATTCTGGCTGTAGAACGATAAGTAGTGAACTTATTTAAGAGGATGAATAGAAAACCTAAGTTGATCTAGAACAGTTCTTAGTGACGGAACATGGGATGACCTAAGGAACGCGAGTTCTATGGTTACGGAGTCATCGTAGTAGTCGTGAAAGTAACGAATCACCGGGGAGTGTGGGAAAGCCACATACAGGGCAAAGGGTGACAGATAATTGAATGTTGAAATTGGGAGGTACGCAAGATGCGGAAAGCTGAAACAATACTTAACATTATACGTGAACGTGGACAAAGAAATTTGCCGGTTAAAAACGTATATCGCCTACTCTATCAGCGTGATCTTTACCTTCGAGCGTATGGCAAACTTTGTCGTAATAAAGGTGCTATGACAGAAGGTGTGACAACTGAAACAGTTGATGGTATGTCTTTGGAGAAAATCGAAAAATCATAGAGGATTTACGCTATGAGCGATATCGGTGGACACCAGTAAAACGTATCTATATTTTAAAGAAGAGTGGTAAACGCAGGCCGTTAGGATTGCCAACATGGTCAAATAAGTTACTTCAAGAAGTAATCCGATTAATATTGGAAGCCTACTATGAGCCTAAATTTAGTACATGGATTTCGACCAAAGCGTGACTGCATTAAGAGCAGTAATGCAAAAAGGCAGAGGTACAAAATGGTTTATAGAGGGAGATCTCAGTGCATGTTATGACTCAATTGATCATACTGTATTGTTAAAAATACTGAGTGAAAGCTTCGAAGATAACCGTTTTATTCAGCTAATCAATCGACTGCTAAAAGCAGGATATATGGAAAATTGGAAGTACAATAAGAGTCATAGTGGGGTACCACAAGGTTCTATTATTGGTCCAATTCTGAGTAACATATTACTCGATCGGTTAGATAAACATGTGGAGCATATACTAATACCAGCAAATAACCGAGGTAAGCGAAGAAGGACAAATCCAAAATATTTAAGGTTAACCATGCAAGTATCGATGATGAGAAAACAAGGGAACTGGGATCAAGCAAAACAACTGCGTCAATTAGTGCAGGGTATGCCATCTAAGGATTCTTGCGATCTAAATTATCGACGTCTTTGGTATGTTAGGTATGCTGATGATTTTCTGGTAGGGTTTGCAGGACCAAAGAATGAAGCTGAACAAATTAAGAATGAGATTGCTGGGTTTCTCAATGAGGAGCTCAAACTTATGCTTAATGAAGATAAAACGTTTATTACACATGCGTGTGATAGCAAAGCCAATTTTTTGGGTTATGAAATACATGTTTTGCATGCAGATGACAAACATAATCATCGGACACAACGATGTATTAACGGTAGTATTGGGTTACGTGTACCACATCATATAAAGCAGAAAAAGTGTTCTGAATATATGCGTTGTGGTAAACCGATACATTTACCTCAACGTACAATTGATACAGCTTACAGTATTGTTGCTCAGTATCAAACTGAATATCGAGGAATTGTACAATACTACAAAATGGCCTACAACCTTCACACACTAAGTTATCTGAAATATGTGATGGAAGTATCATTAGTAAAGACTTTAGCATCTAAATACAAAACAACTTGCAGGAAAATTTATAGAAAATTTTGTGCGACGATCGAAAATGATGAAGGTGAAAAACGAAAAGTCATCCAAATCAGAGTAGATCGTTTACCATCAAAGATACCATTAATTACACACTTTGGTGCTGTGTCGCTAAAATGGAATAAATGGGTAAGCATAAGTGATAACCTTATACCAATATGGAATAAGCGTAGTGAAATAGAGCAAAGACTATTGGCACAAACTTGTGAATTATGTAAATCACAAGAGCAGATTGAAGTACATCACGTACGTAAACTTGCTGATTTTCTAGGCTCTGTGGACAAAATTTTAGAGAAGCCATACAAGAGCTCCAACAAAATTGAGAAAACCCATAAAAACCTCAGCAGTTTTATCAAATCTGGAAAAAATGCGCCTAAAATTTTTAATTTTACCAAAAAAACACTCAATCAAATGACGTTCTTTGTAGATATGCTCATCGTAATACCTTTGCACTTTTCGATTCCGTTTTGGCGGAATAACTACTGTACATCCCTTGTCTTCAAGACTTGTAACAAAGGCATTGCTATCGTAGCCCTTGTCAGCTACTACAGTAGAGTTATAGATACTTTCGGTCAACACTTGTGCCTGCGTAATTTCATTTCTTTGACCAGGAGTCAGAGTAAATTTAAGTGGATTTCCAAGTGCATCGACAAGCGCATGTATTTTAGTTGTAAAGCCACCTTTGCTCCTCCCTAAAGCTTCTTGATCCTTGGAGTTTTTTGTATATCCAGATGAACATGGATGGGCTCGGATGATCGTACCGTCGATTATAGCAACTTCTAAATCAGGCTCTTGTTTAGTATATTCAAGCAATTTTTTCCAGACATCTCTTTCACACCATCTTTTAAATCGCTTATGTATATTCCTGTAATTACCATAAGTTTTTGGTAAAAGTCTCCATTGGCAACCACTTCGCACTATGTACCACACTGCCTCTATGAATATTCTTAAACGTTTTTCATCTTTGCTGTGCATTCCTTTTACGCTTTTTATGAACTCTAAAATTTGTTTCCAATTTTCCTCTTTGATGTAATATTGCATATGGTAGTTTCTCCATTTTTTACCTATTAGGCTAAACTACCATCTTTTTCTCTCTTTTCATATTTTTTGTCCACAGAGCCTAGCTAACTCGGGGATTTTTTGTCTTTTTTTTCGTTTGGTAAATTTCTTAAACATTTATAGCTAACATGAACTGGGCAGCGCGTGACGCTGATTTACTTTATGACGGTGTCATCCCAGTGCCCAGACACTGGGATCCAGCCTTTTTATAATCATCAAAACGTTGTATTTTAACATAAAACGGCTACTTTTATGCTTACCAACTTAATAAAATTCCTGGATCCCAGTGTCAAGCACTGGGATGACACCATTCTTTTTCCTGGATCCAAGTAGTCAGGGCACTGGGATGACAGGAGAAGGGGTTACTTAGATGACAGGAGAAGGGGCTACTTTGATCCTGGAGGGTGCAATTATTGTGCATGAATTTAAATGGTACAACTTATGACAATTATCTTCGCACCACAACGCTTGTGAGACTCAACATTTACTCGCCTATTTGGCTAATTTTTATTACAATTACAACAAAATAATTTTAGCTTTGATGAAAACTGTATATGTATGTCAATTCTGTGGTCATAGCACTGGCAGGTGGGTAGGGAAGTGTATTGCATGTAACAATTGGGATACAATTGTTGAGGAAATAGCAGTAAAAACGGGCAAAAGAAGTATATCTGCACCAATTTTAATAAAGACGTTATCGGGTAGCGAAATTATCACTCCAAGTCGTTTTCTAACAGGAGTAGAAGAATTAGATAGAGTTTTTGGTGGAGGTATCGTTCAAGGTGCTAGCATTTTAATTGGTGGCGAACCTGGAATTGGAAAATCTACTCTTTTGCTTAGAATTGCAGCTAATGTTGTGCAACTTTCCTCTTTTGAATGTCTTTATGTATCTGGCGAGGAATCTTTAGAGCAAGTGAGCCTCAGAGCAAAGCGTCTTAAGATAAATGAACCTAAAATTAAGCTTTTATCTACAGTGTCTTTAACTGATGTAGTAGCAACAATAAAGGAAAACAAAAGTATTAAATTCTTAGTAATTGACTCTATACAAACAATGTATGATAGCAGAATTACATCGGCACCAGGAACTGTAACTCAGGTCCGCACTTGCGCTCATGAATTAACCATTCTTGCGAAACAATATGGTATTTCTCTCTTGATAGTTGGTCATATAACTAAGGATGGACAAATAGCTGGACCTAAAACTTTGGAGCATATGGTGGATACGGTATTATATTTTGAAGGTGAAAATAGCAATCAATACCGCATTTTACGCACTATTAAAAATAGATTTGGCCCTGCAAATGAAATTGGTGTTTTTGAGATGTCTGAAGCAGGACTTGTGCCTGTTGATAACCCATCATCATTGTTTCTGATGGCCCATGACAGAGAAGTAGTTGGCAGCGCCGTATTTGCAGGAATTGAAGGTTCAAGACCAATTTTAATGGAAGTGCAAGCATTAATAGCAGGAACTAATATGGCAACCCCAAGAAGGGCAGTAGTTGGGTGGGATATTAATAGATTGGCTATGATCATCGCGGTGCTAAATGCTCGTTGCAAAATGTTTTTGCATGATAAAGAGGTATACCTAAACATTGCAGGGGGACTCAAAATACAGGAACCATCGGCTGATCTTGCTGTTGCTGCTTCCCTTATTTCAAGTGTAGTAAATTTACCGCTGCCAACTTCTTCAATAATCTGCGGTGAAGTTGCACTTTCAGGAGAAATTAGGAATGTCTCGCATGCTGATCTCAGACTAAAAGAAGCACAAAAGTTAGGATTCAAAAAAGCAATTATGCCTAAAAATGGTAATTACTCTTCTCATGATATTGAGATAATCAAGCTTGGTCACGTAAGGGAATTAAGAGAAGTCTTTAATTACAATTAAATAACGCTTCAGCAAATTCTTTGCTAGTAAACTCCCTCAAGTCCTCTATATTTTCGCCAATTCCTATAGCATGTAACTTTATCTTATAAGCTTCTGCAAGTCCAATTACCACTCCGCCCTTAGCAGTGCCATCTAACTTTGTTACGATTAGCCCGGTAACATTAACCATTTTGCTAAATGCTTCTAATTGGCTATAAGCATTTTGGCCGGTAGTTGCATCAAGAACTAAAATAACGTCATGAGGGGCAGTATCATCCAATTTCTTTATCGTTCTATATATTTTTGATAACTCCTCCATAAGGTTCACATTATTTTGCAGCCTTCCTGCTGTGTCAATTAGAACAACATCAACGTTATCCTTTATAGCTTGACTTACAGCTCTATATGCCACACTTGCAGAGTCGCTACCATACTCTCCAGTAACAATCAAGCAATCAGAACGTTCTGCCCAAATGTTTAATTGTTCACTAGCAGCAGCTCTAAATGTGTCGCATGCAACAAGCATAACGGATTTTCCCATTTCCTTATATTTATATGCGAGCTTACCTATAGTCGTGGTTTTACCATTACCGTTTACTCCGCATACCATTATTATATGTGGTTTTTTGTTCAAAATTAACGGTTGCACAACTGGGCTCAATATAGCTTCTATTTCGTTCATTAACTGCTGCGAGATAATATGATACTCAACTTCCTTGTCAAATTTGATGCTTGTGAGCCTATCGATAATCAACTTGGAAGTTTTATGACCAATATCCATGCTAATTAGCAATTCTTCTAATTCATCTAAAAGCGACTGATCTAATTTTTTTTTGCCAGAAAAAATACTTTTCACCCCGTCGCTAAAGCGAGAAGAAGTTTTTAACAAGCCTTTATAAAGGTTACTAAACAAACTCAAGGGAATACTCCTTTTTAAATTATAAACTTAATACAGAGAATGACATGCACTACGTGAATTTGTAAAGTAAAATGCACTCACAAACCACATATTTTACTTTGCAAAAATTACTCTTTTTGAGTGTATTTTACTTTAGTTTTTAACCTAAATATGTTATAATGTAAAATAGCAGTTTATAGGTAATTTTATGAGTTATAATGAGAAAATTTTAGATCATTATGAAAATCCAAGAAATGTTGGCTCTCTGGATAAAAATGATCCAAATGTTGGTACTGGTTTAGTTGGTGCACCATCGTGCGGTGATGTAATGAAATTGCAGATAAAGGTCAATGACAAAGGTGTTATTGAAGATGCAAAATTTAAAACTTTTGGCTGCGGTTCTGCCATTGCTTCAAGTTCCTTGTTAACAGAGATGATAAAGGGAAGAACCATCAGTGACGTTACACAGATAAAGAATACTCAAATAGTGGAAGAATTGTCTTTACCTCCAGTGAAGATACACTGTTCGGTGCTTGCTGAAGATGCTATAAAGGCTGCTATTCATGATTATCAAAGTAAACAAAATAAAGGTGGACATTGAGAACTAAAGCATGAGTGAATATCAAGAAGTAGGCGGAGGTGAAACTGTAAAAAAGAATAAAAAACTTATCACTATAACTGCGGAAGCAGTAGAAAGGATAAGGTATTTATTGGACCAAAAGAAGCATACTAACCTTGAGAAACCGGAAGAAGCAATAGGAATAAGAGTGCTAATTAAGCAAAAAGGATGTTCTGGTTTAAAATATGATATTGAATATGCATATGATACTCGTCCTTTAGAGTCGGTAATTGAAGAAAACTGTAGTGATGGCCAAAAAGTTAAAGTGTTGATTGATCCAAAATCCGTCATGTTTATTCTTGGCTCTGAAATGGATTATGTAGAAGAAAAATTTTCATCGGGTTTTGTTTTCAAAAATCCTAATGAGAAAGGAAAATGTGGTTGTGGAGAGAGTTTTCATGTCTAGCAACTATTTTACATTGTTTGAAATCGAACCAGCTTTCAATATCAGTTTTGATGAGTTAGAGAAAAAATATATCGAGCTAAGCAGGACTGATATAAATGAAAGACAGTCCCAAAACATGGAAAATATTAACAGAGCTTATCAGATACTAAAGTCACCGCTAAAACGTGCTGAGCATTTGTTGAATCTTTTTGATGTGGCAAAGGATCATCCGAATTCTGAAATATTAAATGAATCAATGGAAATAAGAGAGTACTTACTAGACTGCGACGATCTACAATTTGCAAGCAGGATGATTGATGAAAAAATAAAAGATTGCGTTAAAAACCTAATTAACACTTTTGCTGTAAAGAATTTTGATGGAGCTGCTACACAAGTCTTAAGATTGAAATATTTATATAAGTCATTTGAGGAGGTGAAAAAGAATGCAACCAATTCAAATTTCTGAACCAAATTCAAGTGAAGTAGTTTTTGGTATAGATCTTGGTACTACCAATTCTTTGATTGCTATGGTAAATAAAGCTGGTAACGTGGAGATATTTAAAGATGAACAAGGAAGAGAACTGCTGCCTTCTGCTCTTTCATATGAAAATAATACATTGAAAACTGGCTACGATGTCGGTCAAAATGCAATCTACTCAATAAAGCGTTTAATGGGTAAAAGTGTTGAAGAATTAAATAAAGAAGGCGTCAATTTTGAAATAGATCATGAAAGCGAAAAAGTTATTAGAATAAAATGCGCAGAGGAAAAGTATCTTACTCCTGTTGAGATTTCTGCTGAGATATTAAAAGCTTTATGTGAGAGGGTAAAAAAGTCTAAGGGGCTGGAAGTAAAAAAAGCAGTGATTACTGTGCCAGCTTACTTTGACGATTCAGCACGTAACGCAACCAAATATGCAGCAAGATTAGCCGGCATAGAAGTTCTTCGCCTCGTTAACGAGCCAACCGCTGCAGCGCTTTCTTACTCCATTGAAAAGAACAATAGCAGTGGAATATATGCAGTTTATGACCTTGGTGGTGGAACATTTGATATTTCGATATTGAAATTGCATCAAGGAGTGTTTCAAGTTCTTGCAGTTGGTGGTGACACCAAACTCGGCGGTGATGATTTTGATCATCTTCTGAGTTCAATTGTGCTTAATAAGTATAGAGAAAAAGTAGGTTTAAACAAAGAGTGCTCTAGTGTCATCCCAGTCTGGGATCCAGAAAGTTTGATTACAAATGAACACACCAGAAAGTTATATAATAAGAACTGGATTCCAGTGTCAGCTACTTACATGACAGGGCTATTATCATTCGTTGAATTACGTACTGTGAAGGAATATCTGAGCAAAAACACTGTAGGTACTTTTGAATTCAACATTAACGGCAAGCCATTTAAATGTGAAATTACCAGAGAAGAATTCGAGCAGGCAATCAGTTCTTTGGTCAATAAGACTATCAATATAGTCACTCGTACTATAAGCGACATAGATCTTAAAATTGATGATATAAAAGGAGTAATTTTAGTTGGTGGTGCAACTAGAACACCATTGGTTCAAAATTCACTAGTCAAACTCTTTGGAAATAAAGTACTGAATGACGTGGATCCGGATAAAGCAGTTGCCATTGGGGCAGCTCTGCAGGCTCATGATTTAACTTCGAGCTCAAAAGATAGGAATATTCTCCTGGATGTTCTACCTTTATCACTTGGCATAGAAACTATGGGAGGCATAGTTGAAAAAATCATACCAAGAAATACGCCACTACCAGTTTCAGAGATAAAAGAGTTTACAACTTATGTTGATGGGCAATCAGCAATGAAAATTCACGTTTGTCAGGGAGAACGTGAAATGATAGAGGATAACAAATCTCTAGCGCAGTTTGAACTAAAAGGTATACCGCCACTGCCTGCAGGTTCTGCAAGAATTGAAATAGAATTCACAGTTAACGTTGACGGGATATTGACTGTTACTGCAAGAGAAAAAGCTACTGGAATTGAGCAGACAGTTAAAGTAAATTCAAGTTTTGGCTTGAGTGAAGCTGATGTTCAAAATATGGTTAACCAGTCAATAAACAGCTTTGACGAGGATATGAAGGCTCGTTCCCTTGCAGGTGCTAAAATTAATGGAAATAAACTCATACACTTGGTTGAAAACAATAATAACTTTTCCACTGATCAAAAGTTGAAAAACCTATTACAAAATGCGAAAAAAGCTTTACAAGGCAATGACTTGAATGAAATTAACAACGCTATCGCCGAGTTAGAAAATTCTTCTTTAGAGTTGTGTGAATTAACAAATAGGTAGAAAAAGCTTACACAACCTTGTGCAATACTCTATTTAATCTCAGAGCAACAGGTAGTCTGAAATTAAATGGTAACCAATCGACCTTTCCTAATTTAAATGATAAACCAACTATGCTTACACGCCCAATGATATTTTCCATTGGTACAAAACCAACTTCAGGAAACCTGCTATCCAAAGAATTATTTCTATTGTCTCCCATAACAAAAAATTGATCGTTAGGCACATAATAAACTGGAGTATCATATGATAGCTTATTAGAGACGTTATCTATCAAAATCTCATGTTCCTTGCCACTTAAAAGCGTTTCTATATATCTTGGTATGTTACGATTTGACTCATAATCAAAAAAACTTTTAATTTGCCTTCGTTCTACTTTCTGATCATTTAGGTATAATTCTCCCTCTATCATTTGCACTTTGTCGCCCGGTGTTCCTATTACTCGCTTAACAAACCTGATACTTTCGTTTCTTGTGGGTTTGAAAACTACTATGTCGCCACGCTTTGGAGGGGTGTAAAAAATCCTGCCGCTAAAAATGTTTGGAGAAAATGGAAAGGAGTGTTTACTGTAACCGTATGAATATTTACTAGTAAAAATGTAATCCCCTTCAAGTAGGGTGCTTTTCATTGAACCAGAAGGTATATGAAATGGCTCGAATAAAAAACTACGTATTGACAGCGCAATCAACAGTAAAAAAAACAATGAAGATAAAAATCTTCCCGTTTTTATCACCCAGTTTTTGCTTGGTTCTTCCAACTTTTCCAACTTTGTTTTTCTTATAGATTAAGCTTATTATAATACATAAATTAAAAAATGGTAATATGAAATTTTACTTGTGAATGTTATTCCTCTATTCAAAACAATTTTGAAAAGGCGGTTCATTTCTTTCAACGGTGTCATCCAAGTAGCGTGACACAGTTATCTAAGTGGAGAAAGTCACCTCTCCCCACTCGACTTCAAAACCGGACTTGTGACTTTCACCACATCCGGCTTCTCTCTAACTTGGTGTTTGTTATACATACTTCTCCATGTAATTAACATTTCAAAGCTTGGTAAATTTGTTTTTATAGCTTAAATACAGCATTCTCTATATTACTAGGTGTACAGTCCCAGAGTGTGATGGTATGATAAAATATGAGAAAAAAATACCATCAAAGGAGGAGTTATGGGACAAATATTACATGGGTGCGCCAAAACAACACAGACGATTCGTAGAGCAATACAAAATAGAAAAGAGAGCATAGCAAAACTCTCCAAGCATTATAACCTTAATCCAAAAACTATTATTAAGTGGAGAAAACGTTCATTTACGAAAGATGCTGATATGGGTCCAAAGCGTCCAAGATCGACTGTTTTAACGCTAGAAGAGGAAGCTATAATAGTTACATTTCGCAAGTATACACTACTGCCACTAGATGATTGCCTTTACGCTCTGCAGTCTACAATTCCGCATTTGACTCGCTCTAGCTTGCATCGTTGTTTACAAAGACACAACATTAGCAGATTACCAACTGTTGATGGAGAAGTTAAGTCAAAAAAGAAATTCAAACAATATCCTATCGGTTACTTTCATATTGATATTGCTGAAGTTAGAACTGAGGAGGGCAAATTACATTTGTTTGTTGCTATTGATAGGACATCCAAATTTACCTATGTTGAGTTGCGTAACAGTGCTACAAAACCCATAGCTGCTGAGTTCTTACGTAATTTGATTAGAATTTTACCGTATAAAATCCATACTATTTTGACAGATAACGGTATACAATTTACAAACCAGAAGCGTCATAAGTATGCTTTCCAACATATATTTGATAGAGTTTGCGAAGAGAATGTTATTGAACATCGTTTGACAAAAGTTAGCCATCCTTGGACGAATGGGCAAGTCGAGCGTATGAATAAAACTTTAAAGGATGCTACAGTTAAGAAGTATTACTATCAATCGCACCAGCAACTTAAAGAACACCTTTATAACTTTGTTATGGCTTATAATTATGCAAAGAGACTCAAAACTCTTAAGGGTCTTACTCCTTATGAATTTATATGTTATCAGTGGACACAGTCTCCAGAATTATTTATACTAAATCCACACCATCACACTCTGGGACCATACACCTAGAGAAGTCGTATTCATTCATACCTAACACTTAATGTTGGCTCATAACATATTAACCACTACTCACAACTTTACCTTCCAAATTACAGTGTCCACGTCAGCATATCTTAAACATTACTTTAGGCCTTGGCTTCTTAGACAATCCCTCATTATAGGTGCATACGGGTGGCTCCCTGCTTAAAGAATAAGAGCATCTATAATGTTACTCCGTTCCATGAAATTGTTTCATGTTAGACTTAGGTTCCAACTTTTTGCCGGGAGATGGGAAACATCTTAATCAGACCAGTCAAGTTCTAATTATCCACTTTCTCCGTACCTTTTGGTCTATGCGTTAACCAACCTTATTTCGCATATCGTTCGTTACGACAATTCAGGCATTGGTTCCTCTCGTAACCATATCTAACTCTGTTTGCAGGGATTCACTATAAGGTTTAGTGTTACCTGCTTTTATCTCATGCTTGCATCCTAGGCTCTGTGGACAAAATTTTAGAGAAGCCATACAAGAGCTCCAACAAAATTGAGAAAACCCATAAAAACCTCAGCAGTTTTATCAAATCTGGAAAAAATGCGCCTAAAATTTTTAATTTTACCAAAAAAACACTCAATCAAATGACGTTCTTTGTAGATATGCTCATCGTAATACCTTTGCACTTTTCGATTCCGTTTTGGCGGAATAACTACTGTACATCCCTTGTCTTCAAGACTTGTAACAAAGGCATTGCTATCGTAGCCCTTGTCAGCTACTACAGTAGAGTTATAGATACTTTCGGTCAACACTTGTGCCTGCGTAATTTCATTTCTTTGACCAGGAGTCAGAGTAAATTTAAGTGGATTTCCAAGTGCATCGACAAGCGCATGTATTTTAGTTGTAAAGCCACCTTTGCTCCTCCCTAAAGCTTCTTGATCCTTGGAGTTTTTTGTATATCCAGATGAACATGGATGGCCTCGGATGATCGTACCGTCGATTATAGCAACTTCTAAATCAGGCTCTTGTTTAGTATATTCAAGCAATTTTTTCCAGACATCTCTTTCACACCATCTTTTAAATCGCTTATGTATACTCCTGTAATTACCATAAGTTTTTGGTAAAAGTCTCCATTGGCAACCACTTCGCACTATGTACCACACTGCCTCTATGAATATTCTCAAACGTTTTTCATCTTTGCTGTGCATTCCTTTTACGCTTTTTATGAACTCTAAAATTTGTTTCCAATTTTCCTCTTTGATGTAATATTGCATATGGTAGTTTCTCCATTTTTTACCTATTAGGCTAAACTACCATCTTTTTCTCTCTTTTCATATTTTTTGTCCACAGAGCCTAGATTTTAGTCAAATAAAGCCAATACAAGATATAGAGAAAAATCCATGGGTGAAGCAAATAATTGAACAAGCTATTACAGAGCGATTAGCTGATGCTATTAATAGCAAGGATTTAGATGATGTAAAAAAATTAGTAGAAGATAATTGTTTTATAAATCGTGCAATTGTTACTGCTGCATTGAGGGGTGTTAATAATCCAATCGAATCTATTACAAATTATTTAAATGAGAAATTTCCTGCAAATATGAATAATATACCAGAAGATTTTGAGAAGTGTGTACAAGGGCTTGTAGATGAACTTGAAAGAACAAAAACTCAACTTGCAGAAACAGAGCAAGAGCTGGATAGTGCAAAGCAAGAGAAATCAAGTCAGCAAGCAGGGGTTAATGATCTAAGTAGTCAACTTACTAAAAAAATTGCTCAAAGTAGAAAGCAAAACGGCTATGCTGTCGCTTCTTTTGTGTTGTCTGTAGCATTGGTTGTTGGTGCATGTTTAACAACACCTAATTTGGAAATATGTATTCCACTTGCTGTAACTGCATTTGCCTTCTTTACAATTGGATGCTACTGTTTATACAAAACAAAAACAGCACTTAGCGACGTTAGAAGCACTCAGCTTGGTAATGTTATCAGTCTAGAATGAAGTTAAGGTTTTGGCTTCTTCTCCAAACTCTGCTGAAAATTTTTGTACATGTTAAAAGCATCTTGATAATTGAGGTGAGTGTAAACTTGAGTAGTCTCAAGACTCGAATGACCAAGCAGTTGTTGTATTGATCTTATATCAATATCTTCCTGAAGCAAATGAGTAGCAAAACTATGACGAAATGCATGTGGAGATAAAATTTCTGGCAGATTTAATATTCTCCTTATTTTCTGCAAACGATTAGCCACATAAGTTCTTCCCAATTTTTTTCCTCTTACTCCCAAAAAAAGATATTGTGTTTCATTATTAGTGCCAAGATAAGGACAGGCTTTTACATATTCTTGTATACACTTTTTTACTACCGGAAGAATGAATACCTGCCTTTGTTTATCTCCCTTACCTGTTACTATTAAACTTTCATTGTTAATATCACTAACCCTAAGGTTCAACGCTTCACTGATTCTTAAGCCTGTACCATATAGCAGGACGATAATTGTGATTTCTCTTTTTACCACCCAGGGTTCGCTCAAGTCAGATAATTTCATTTCTTTCACCAAAGTTTTTATATCAGGTATTGATAATGCTTTGGGCAGAGTTCTTCTCTGAATTGGCTTTGATAAGGAAAATACAGCTTCATTGTCTATATTGTAGTTGTTTTTTATGTACTTGAAAAAATTTCTGATTACTGACAATGCACGAGCGTTAGATCTTGCATTCACACCTCTTGCGTAACGAGAGGTAAGCCAACTTCTTAACTCAGGTACGCTCAATTTTTCCAAAGTGCCGACATTTACTTCTCCACCAATGTGAGTATTTAGGAAACTTATAAGATCCTTCAAGTCCCTCATGTATGACTCTAAAGTGTTTGGTGAATAAGATCTGTTGCACCTCAGCCACTCATACCATTTTTCAATGATTGAACCGAGGTCCACAATTATTTTTTAAAGAAAGCATTGATGCACGCATCTCGAAAGGCTTCATTTATATCAGGATGAGAGTGACAAATTCTGTATATATCCTCTGCTGCTGCGCCATATGCCATTGCAACCGCTGCTTCGTTGATTAGCGTATCAGCGTATGCTCCTATGATATGCACACCTAGTATTGTATCTGCTCTGCTACAAGTCAGCACTTTCACGAATCCTTCAGCATCATCAGTGATTTTTGCTCTGCCGTTTGCAGCAAATTGACATTTACCAACTTTGTACTTATAGCCAGCATTTTTGAGTTCCTCTTCGGCTTTACCGATCGAAGAAACCGCAGGGTGAGTGTAAATGACAGATGGTATAATTTCATAATCAACGTGAGGTGACTGTCCTGCTATTATCTCTGCAACTGCCACTCCTTCTTCCTCTGCTTTATGAGCAAGCATTGCTCCACCAATCACATCACCAATAGCAAATATTCCTTTTACATTGGTTTCATATCTGTTGTTAACTTGAACGAAACCGCGATTATTTTTTTCTATTTTTTCATCAATACCAAGACCCTCAGTGCATGGTTTGCGCCCTGCTGCCACCAATACCTTATCCGCCTCTATAGTGTTTGTTTGATTATCTTTTACAGAGCAAACTTTCACACTCAAAGAATTACTACTTTGTTTTATCTCCTCAACTTTAGTGCTAAGTAAAAATTTTATTCCTTGTTTTTGTAGACTAGAAAGTAGAGACTTACTTAATTCTCCATCCATTGCTGCAGCGATTCTATCAAAAAATTCTACTACAGTGACTTCAGACCCTAGCCTCCTCCATACAGAAGACATTTCAAGCCCTATTGCCCCGGCTCCGATTACGACAAGTTTTTTTGGTACTTCAGTTAAAGATAATGCACCAGTTGATGAAATAATACTTTTCTCATCGATATTAATTCCTGGCAAAGAAATAACGTCAGAACCGGTTGCAATTACTATATTTTTTGTCTTCAGCACCTTACCTTCAACTGAAACTTCAAGATTACCTTGGTCAAAAGAAGTAATTTCCCCAAGCCCATTGACTTTAGTGATTTTGTGAAGGTTAAACAGATATTCTATACCTTTTCCAAGTTCCTGAACTCTGGCATCCTTATAGCCTAGCATTTCTTTTAAGTCGAAACTTGCGTCCTTAATTTTTATGCCAAGCTTTGACAGATCATTTTTCGTGTGAGCATACTGATAGGAAGAATGGAGTAGTGCTTTGGAGGGTATGCACCCCACTCGCAAGCACGTACCACCAAAAATGCTATTTTTATCTATACAGGCAACTTTCAATCCAAGTTTTGCAGCAGCGATAGCACACTTATAACCGCCTGGACCACCACCTATAACAATCAGGTCATAATCAATCATAAAGAACAAACCTATTTTCTAAAGAATAAACACCTTTTCCCTCAGTTGTTACATATATCTTATTGCGAGTAAACACTGGAGTGTGAAACACATTACCAGGTACTTTGACTACCTTTCTTGCACTTTCAGATCCCGGAAAAGCAAACATTGAACCTTTATTGCTTGTCACCCACAGTGTATGGGCATGCATAATTGGAGCAAATAGTTGCGTATTTTCTATTAAATCAGATGCCCAGACTATTTCTCCATTTTTTATATCCAGGCCAATTATTTTATCATCTTTAGTAACTATAAAAATTCTTTCGCCTTCTTTTTGTTTCTCTGCAGGAATAAGAGGACTATAATATGACTCAATGTTTGATACACTTTTTACTTGCAGTGACTTTGACCATAAAATATTTCCTGATTTCACGTCAATGCTATAAATATAAGAATTATTTGTAGCTATTAAAGTATCGCCAAGCACTCTCGGTGTAGTAGTTACATCTGTGAGCTGTGTATCCAAAAGGTTTGTAGCCAATTTTTGGCTCCACAATTTTTTACCGTCTTCATTAAAAGCTATTAACTCACCATTTGAAAATGGTGCTATTATTTTATCATTAGAAATTGCTGGCGATATGGAATACAAACCTCGAACCTCATTGATGCCGTTTTGATAAGTCCAAACGAAGCTGCCATCTTTTATATCAAACACGTACAGATAATTATCAATAGTCAATACTACCAATTTATTGTTTATTACTGCTGCTTTCCCTCTTACTGGAGCTCTCAATTCTTTTTCCCACTGAATCTCGCCGGTTTTTGCATCTATTGTGTGTAGAACGTTATCCACTATAAAGAAAACGTTTCCTCTGTGACGCAATAGGCTCATGTTACTAATTTTTTTTCTGTGTGAGAGGTGTAATTTCCAATTCATAGCCTTTGAGTTATCAATATCAAAGGAATATAAAGCGCCGTGCTTGTCTGATAAAATAACGCTATTTTCTGTAAGCACTGGAGCTACATATCCTTGAGATAGTTTTTTATCCACTAGACTTATTCTCTCGCTTGCCATTGTGTAACTGCTACACAATAACATTATCATGACAATTATTACTTTCATTATTTATTGAAAACAAGATTCATTAATATACATCTTAAGAACCTTAATTACAACGGAAATGTTCTTGCTGCATGTTAAAAACGTTGATTTATGAACGAAATATTATATTATTATGTGAGATAATGTATATTCTTAGAGGTAGTACACCTCATCCACTATGCAGCAACGTGCATAGCTGTATGAACATTGAGATATAAAATAATTTATACCAAGAAGAAAGATGTCATCCAAATAGCCTCTTTTCCTGTCATCCCAGTGCTTGACACTGGGATGGCTTTGTTGCATAGCAACTGAAAAAATCTGGTGGCTACTGACAAAATTCATTATAAATAGCTATTTAACTGTTGAAGAAAAAATATGCCACAAAAAATGAGAGTTAGTAACTGCCATGAATATAACAAATTTCTAGAAAAAAGAGGAAATATTTTTCGTTACATCGATAAAGCTATCGAAAATTGGTATGAAAATAGTCCAAAAATGCAGGGCGGCAACTATATTTATAGTGATAAAGTTGTGATTTTAGTGCATATAATCGTTAATCTTTTTAGAATTGGCTTAAGACAAACAGTCGGGTTTATAAAAGGATATTTGCAACAAATAGGAAGAGATTTGGCAGTTATCAGCTATTCGCAAGCTTCAAAAAAAACTTAATATTAAGATCAATGATTGCAGAATTGATAAAAATAATATGGAAGATATCGAAATTGCCATAGATAGCACAAGCATCAGCATTTATAACAACACACAGCAAGGAAAATAGCGCTGACAGAAAATATCGTGGCTATGAACAGACAAGAAAATTGCATGTAATGTTGAATATAAACAGCAAAAAAGCCATAGCTGCAAAATACAGTAACGGTCTGATCACTATGGAGCTTGCGATTTGCTTAAAGGAGTTAATTTTCAGCATGCCATAAAAGCACTATATGCAGACAGAGCATATGACAGACATAAACTCTATAAATTGTGTGATGAATGCGGCATAAAGACAAAAATTCCTCCAAAAAACAATGCAGCAGAGCATCCAAAGTATGGCAGAGAGAAATGCTGCAATTAGACTAATAAAGTCATACAGCGAAGATGGAATGAAGAGGTGGAAAAGGCAAACAAACTACGGAAAAAGATCTTATGTAGAAAGTTTTTTCTCGCGACTGAAACAAACATTCGGGTTTAATTTTCGGAACAAATCTGAAATTAATCGTGGGAAGGAACTGCTACTCAAGTGTTATTTGCTTAATCAATTTACTGACATTGGTATGGCTAAATTTGAAATGGCTACATGAATTTATCGTAAATTACCACCGCATAGTTGTAACATTGTACCATATTACAATGTTCGTACAGTTGGTGCGACCCGAAAGTCGTGATTTTGTGATGGTTAAATTCCATCTCCCCTAGGCTCTGTGGACAAAATTTTAGAGAAGCCATACAAGAGCTCCAACAAAATTGAGAAAACCCATAAAAACCTCAGCAGTTTTATCAAATCTGGAAAAAATGCGCCTAAAATTTTTAATTTTACCAAAAAAACACTCAATCAAATGACGTTCTTTGTAGATATGCTCATCGTAATACCTTTGCACTTTTCGATTCCGTTTTGGCGGAATAACTACTGTACATCCCTTGTCTTCAAGACTTGTAACAAAGGCATTGCTATCGTAGCCCTTGTCAGCTACTACAGTAGAGTTATAGATACTTTCGGTCAACACTTGTGCCTGCGTAATTTCATTTCTTTGACCAGGAGTCAGAGTAAATTTAAGTGGATTTCCAAGTGCATCGACAAGCGCATGTATTTTAGTTGTAAAGCCACCTTTGCTCCTCCCTAAAGCTTCTTGATCCTTGGAGTTTTTTGTATATCCAGATGAACATGGATGGCCTCGGATGATCGTACCGTCGATTATAGCAACTTCTAAATCAGGCTCTTGTTTAGTATATTCAAGCAATTTTTTCCAGACATCTCTTTCACACCATCTTTTAAATCGCTTATGTATACTCCTGTAATTACCATAAGTTTTTGGTAAAAGTCTCCATTGGCAACCACTTCGCACTATGTACCACACTGCCTCTATGAATATTCTTAAACGTTTTTCATCTTTGCTGTGCATTCCTTTTACGCTTTTTATGAACTCTAAAATTTGTTTCCAATTTTCCTCTTTGATGTAATATTGCATATGGTAGTTTCTCCATTTTTTACCTATTAGGCTAAACTACCATCTTTTTCTCTCTTTTCATATTTTTTGTCCACAGAGCCTAGGATGCAAGCATGAGATAAAAGCAGGTAACACTAAACCTTATAGTGAATCCCTGCAAACAGAGTTAGATATGGTTACGAGAGGAACCAATGCCTGAATTGTCGTAACGAACGATATGCGAAATAAGGTTGGTTAACGCATAGACCAAAAGGTACGGAGAAAGTGGATAATTAGAACTTGACTGGTCTGATTAAGATGTTTCCCATCTCCCGGCAAAAAGTTGGAACCTAAGTCTAACATGAAACAATTTCATGGAACGGAGTAACATTATAGATGCTCTTATTCTTTAAGCAGGGAGCCACCCGTATGCACCTATAATGAGGGATTGTCTAAGAAGCCAAGGCCTAAAGTAATGTTTAAGATATGCTGACGTGGACACTGTAATTTGGAAGGTAAAGTTGTGAGTAGTGGTTAATATGTTATGAGCCAACATTAAGTGTTAGGTATGAATGAATACGACTTCTCTAGTAATATAGAGAATGCTGTATTTAAGCTATAAAAACAAATTTACCAAGCTTTGAAATGTTAATTACATGGAGAAGTATGTATAACAAACACCAAGTTAGAGAGAAGCCGGATGTGGTGAAAGTCACAAGTCCGGTTTTGAAGTCGAGTGGGGAGAGGTGACTTTCTCCACTTAGATAACTGTGCGCGACCGAGGGTTTTATACTATTCTAGAAGTAATATGCGGAAAAGGGGGGATTCGAACCCCCGACATATTTTCATATGTGCACGCTTTCCAAGCGTGTGCTTTAGACCACTCAGCCACCTTTCCATGTATTCATGATATTGAAAATTGTGCTGCTAAACAATATAAAAACCTGGTATATAGGGTTCACCACGAAAATTTACAGTATTGTTAAACTTGCTTCTGCAAGTTGGAAATGTTTTATCGCAACCTGCAAGTATTGAATATTTATCTCCAGCAGAAATTTGGTATGGAGGCGAAGTAAACAACGTAACTACTTTATTTTTATATTCTTTTACTACACCTTCAAACGCTGTTGAGCCAAAGAATTTCACTACTCCGTGCTTATAATATTCATCACTCTCAGTTAAATTCGTGTCTTCAAATCTTCTTTCGTCTATTATAGCTCTTTTCATAATGGTCCAAACGGGTTAAAATAAGAGTTTATAGTAGTGAAGGTAAGTATGCCAGCAGCATATAGTTATGATTTAAGAAAAAAAGCAATGGAAGTGCTAGACGAAGGGGAAAGCAGAGAAACGGTAGCAGCAAGATTTAAAATTGGAAGAACTACATTATGGGAGTGGCAGCAAAGAAAAAAAGAAACAGGAGATTTTCAGTCGAAAAAACTTGGAAATGGAGGTTATAATCACAAAATTACCGACTGGAATAAATTTACTGAATTTGCCAAAAAACATGGTGGAAAAACTCTATCGGAAATGGCTAAGCTTTGGAGTAATGTTAGTATCCCAACGATTCATCGAGCTCTTAAAAAAATTGGACTCACACGCAAAAAAAGACATATGGATACAAAGAAAGGAATGAAGAAAAACGTGCTGAATTTTTGAAAATTATAGCAACAAAAGAACCTCAAAACTTAGTATATATAGATGAATCTGGTATTGATAATACCGAAGACTATCCCTATGGATATTCTCAGAAAGGACAGCGGTTTTATGCTCTAAAATCTGGTAAAAAAATTCAACGAATCAGTATGATTGCAGCCTTAAACGGCAGAAAAATAGTTGTTCCGTTAACATTTGAAGGCCACTGTAATATGGATATCTTTAATAAATGGTTTGAGCAGTTCCTAACACCGATTTTGGAACCTGGACAAACTGTTATCCTTGATAATGCTACTTTTCATAAGTCTAATAAGATTACTGAACTTGCTAAAGGAGTTGGTGCAGAAATTTTATATCTACCGCCTTATTCTCCCGATTTTAACAAAATTGAGCATCATTGGTTTGCTATAAAAAACAGAGCTAGGAAAAACATTCCTCTATTCACATCTTTTCGTCATGCTGTTGATTCTGCTTTTCTATGAACTTTCCGGACTATTATGAAAAGAGCTATACCAGTAGAAGGGACAGAATTAATACTAGAGAGAGGGGAAGAGACTCATACAGTAATGGTAACAGATAAGGGTTTAATCTACCGAGAAGAATTTTTCACGTCATTGTCAGCAGTAGCTGGAAAAATAATGGGAATGAGTTACAATGGGCCGCTCCTATTTGGTTTGCGTGATCAAAAGGGAAAGGAAAATGTGTAAAGGGATAAGATGTGGAATATATACGAGAAAGTCAAATGAAGACGGTCTGGAGCAAAAGTTTAATAGTTTAGATGCGCAGCGAGTAGCATGTGAAAAGTATATAAAGAGCAAAGAAGGCTGGGTAGCATTGGCCAAAAGGTACGATAATGGAGGATATTCAGGGAAAAATTTAGAAAGACCAGCGATAAAGGAGTTGTTTGAAGATGTAAAGACAGGAGAAGTAGATTGTGTGGTAGTATATACGCTAGACAGGTTATCAAGGGAAACAAAAGACAGCATTGAAGTAACGTCATTTTTTAGAAGGCATCGAGTAAATTTTATAGCAGTAACGCAGATATTTGACAATAATACGCCAATGGGAAAGTTTGTACAAACAGTGTTATCAGGAGCAGCACAACTAGAAAGAGAGATGATAGTAGAGAGAGTAAAAAATAAAATAGCAACATCAAAAGAACAAGGGTTATGGATGGGTGGAACTTTGCCACTTGGGTATGATGTAAAAGATAAGGAATTAATAATCAATGAGAAAGAAGCAAAGACAGTGAAGCATATATTTGAAAGATATGTGGAGCTGAAGTCAATGGCAGAACTGACAAGAGAGTTAAACAGAGAAGGATATCGAACAAAATCAGATATCTTTAAAAAGGCAACGGTGAGAAGAATAATAACAAATCCAATATATATGGGAAAAATACGGCATTATGAGAAACAGTATGAGGGAAAGCATGAGGCAATAATAGAGGAAGAAAAATGGCAAAAAGTACAGAAATTAATAAAGAATCAACCATATAGAAAAGCAAAATATGAGGAAGCGCTGCTAAAGGGAATAATTAAGTGCAAGAGCTGCGGTGTAAATATGACACTGACATATGCAAAAAAGGAGAATAAGAGATATCGATACTATGTATGTAACAATCATCTAGGCTCTGTGGACAAAAAATATGAAAAGAGAGAAAAAGATGGTAGTTTAGCCTAATAGGTAAAAAATGGAGAAACTACCATATGCAATATTACATCAAAGAGGAAAATTGGAAACAAATTTTAGAGTTCATAAAAAGCGTAAAAGGAATGCACAGCAAAGATGAAAAACGTTTAAGAATATTCATAGAGGCAGTGTGGTACATAGTGCGAAGTGGTTGCCAATGGAGACTTTTACCAAAAACTTATGGTAATTACAGGAGTATACATAAGCGATTTAAAAGATGGTGTGAAAGAGATGTCTGGAAAAAATTGCTTGAATATACTAAACAAGAGCCTGATTTAGAAGTTGCTATAATCGACGGTACGATCATCCGAGGCCATCCATGTTCATCTGGATATACAAAAAACTCCAAGGATCAAGAAGCTTTAGGGAGGAGCAAAGGTGGCTTTACAACTAAAATACATGCGCTTGTCGATGCACTTGGAAATCCACTTAAATTTACTCTGACTCCTGGTCAAAGAAATGAAATTACGCAGGCACAAGTGTTGACCGAAAGTATCTATAACTCTACTGTAGTAGCTGACAAGGGCTACGATAGCAATGCCTTTGTTACAAGTCTTGAAGACAAGGGATGTACAGTAGTTATTCCGCCAAAACGGAATCGAAAAGTGCAAAGGTATTACGATGAGCATATCTACAAAGAACGTCATTTGATTGAGTGTTTTTTTGGTAAAATTAAAAATTTTAGGCGCATTTTTTCCAGATTTGATAAAACTGCTGAGGTTTTTATGGGTTTTCTCAATTTTGTTGGAGCTCTTGTATGGCTTCTCTAAAATTTTGTCCACAGAGCCTAGGAGGGAAAAATTGTGAATCGGTAAATCGAACTATAGTAGCAGGAGAAATAGAAAAAGAAGTAATGAAAAAAGCAGAGCAATTATATGAAAAACGGGGAGAAAAAGGGGAAGAATGGAGTTTTGGAAAGCAAAAAGAAATAGTGAAAAAGTTAATAAAAACAGTATTAGTGAAAGAAGAGGGAATAGAAGTGTGTTTAGAGGATAAGGTGGAATTTATACCAATAAAAAAGAAAGGAAGCAAATGCACAGTAATTGAGCCAGAAGGTAAAACAAACAATGCGTTACTCAAAGAAGTGGTAAGAGCCTATTCGTGGAAACGGCAACTAGAAGAGGGAAAGTATAGAAGTGTTAAAGAGCTGAGTGCCAAAATTAATATAGGTACAAGACGTATACAGCAAATTTTAAGGTTAAATTATTTAGCACCAAAGATTAAAGAAGACATAGTAAATGGGAGGCAGCCAAGAGACTTGAAGCTGGGTGTACAGTCCCAGAGTGTGATGGTATGATAAAATATGAGAAAAAAATACCATCAAAGGAGGAGTTATGGGACAAATATTACATGGGTGCGCCAAAACAACACAGACGATTCGTAGAGCAATACAAAATAGAAAAGAGAGCATAGCAAAACTCTCCAAGCATTATAACCTTAATCCAAAAACTATTATTAAGTGGAGAAAACGTTCATTTACGAAAGATGCTGATATGGGTCCAAAGCGTCCAAGATCGACTGTTTTAACGCTAGAAGAGGAAGCTATAATAGTTACATTTCGCAAGTATACACTACTGCCACTAGATGATTGCCTTTACGCTCTGCAGTCTACAATTCCGCATTTGACTCGCTCTAGCTTGCATCGTTGTTTACAAAGACACAACATTAGCAGATTACCAACTGTTGATGGAGAAGTTAAGTCAAAAAAGAAATTCAAACAATATCCTATCGGTTACTTTCATATTGATATTGCTGAAGTTAGAACTGAGGAGGGCAAATTACATTTGTTTGTTGCTATTGATAGGACATCCAAATTTACCTATGTTGAGTTGCGTAACAGTGCTACAAAACCCATAGCTGCTGAGTTCTTACGTAATTTGATTAGAATTTTACCGTATAAAATCCATACTATTTTGACAGATAACGGTATACAATTTACAAACCAGAAGCGTCATAAGTATGCTTTCCAACATATATTTGATAGAGTTTGCGAAGAGAATGTTATTGAACATCGTTTGACAAAAGTTAGCCATCCTTGGACGAATGGGCAAGTCGAGCGTATGAATAAAACTTTAAAGGATGCTACAGTTAAGAAGTATTACTATCAATCGCACCAGCAACTTAAAGAACACCTTTATAACTTTGTTATGGCTTATAATTATGCAAAGAGACTCAAAACTCTTAAGGGTCTTACTCCTTATGAATTTATATGTTATCAGTGGACACAGTCTCCAGAATTATTTATACTAAATCCACACCATCACACTCTGGGACCATACACCTAGAAGCTTTACAGGTGCTTTGGGGATTTTACACTCAACTTTTACAGAATTTGGATTTTTGCAGTCAATGTACACTTTTCTCTCAACACCACTATTGACATTCATAAATAATTTATGTTTCTCGTAAAGTTCCATCATAAATGGTCCATATATATGTTCATATCCTGCTTGATTGCAATTAGTAGCTAACTCTTCTAGAATATGATCATTTGGAGCTTCTGCTCTAGAATGTTGAAACATCTCCTTAAAAACCTCTTTTGCAAATGAACGATAATTCTTTTCTCCATCTTTATTATTTTTAACCAAGCTAATATGTTTTTTATATAATCGGTCAACAAAATCCCTATCTATATTCTCTCCGTTAATGATGAAATCCATTCTATTAATGTCTTTATATGCTTGCTCACCAGAATTTGCGCTTTTATTATCTTTAGCTCTTAATTTATTAAAACCAAATTCTTTAATTTTAGCCTTTAATGTAACTATTGGATTTGCTTCTGTCATACTTCCCCCTTACTAAAGCCTTCAAAATTAATTATACTATAGGAATTGTTAATAGATTATTGACGATATATAAGTGTAACGATGGCTTTGTACTACCTGTATAATAAATACGCTAAGGCAAAAATTTAGCTGTAGAAAGAATAATGCAACTTTATCGCATTTCATTTTACTATAACTTGACTATAAGAAAAAATCTTATTTTGATTACTACGAGTAGTTCTATAAACCAAATTAATTGTAAAAAAGAGCGAGTGATTTGTGTAGAGCTTAAGATAATTCGTTTCTTAGATTGCTAATTATCTTAGTTAATATTTAATACCTTCTACCTAGCAATTTCTTCCCTCGAATTAGAAACCCTTCTTAATTCTTCACGTTCTGCCCATGAAACCTTTTTGTTGTTAGACTCGCTTATTACTTCAGGACGAATTAATCCACCAGATCTTTCAAAATATCCCTGTTCAATAGCATCGTAGACATAATAATTACCAAGTGCACAATCCTCGCCTAATTCTTCTTTATGACCTTCGAATTTTTCCAATACTTCCTCTTTATTACTCACTTCTACTATAATTTTGCTTTTATTCTGTATGTCAGGATACAGCCTAACGTCTACATTTCCCAAACTAGTATAGAAGGTTAATACTATATCGCTGCCTTCTGTAAGATCTGTGTAATACCTTATTCCACCTTCGGTTTGAATTTCTACTTCACTACTACCGATCTTTACTATATTTCTTCCACACTTTACATCTCCATCGGTTAGACCTAAATCCCTTGCCCCATCTGTTATCTTTATAATGTCTATTTTACTATCTTTAGAATATTCTAAGTAAAAAACGGAGTTGTCTACTCTTGCATCTTTTAGCTCGCTATTGGTTGCACTTTTTGCGATTTCAATAAACTTATGAGAATTGCTAATATAATCTCTATAAGCTTTTTTTAGGTTAGTTTTATGCTCTTTAAATTTTGATGTCAGTGTGTTAGCATCAACTGTATTACCAAACACTGCCCCTTTTGATACTAATTGACATATTATATTACTAGCAACTTTAGGATTTTTTTCTAATTCACTGATTTTTTTCATCACATAATCGGTAAAAGTGTACTCATTACCTGAAAAGAAATCTTGTGAAGAAGAATAGTTTAATCGTACACCAGACTTTATAGCATCGTTTACAATCTCTTCAAGTTCAGCCATGTTTTGAGCCTGAAACACCTTATCAGAAAACTCATTTAACTTTTCCTTTTGATTTGAGGTTAAATTAACGAGTAATTTACTGGCCTGTCCTTTCTTTTGCTGACGATAAATAATATTTATACCATAATCTAATGCTCCTGCTTCTAGAAATACTTTTCTTAACTCTTGAGCAAGATCTTCATTATCCCAAGCAAAACGATCAACATACGAAAACACTTTTGATTCACCCATTCCTTGCCGAATATTTAGCACTACTTTTAGGTCTGAATCTCTTTTATGCTTACTTAAAAACTCCTTTAAATTTTTAGTGCAGTCTGAATCACATACAAGTAAGTCATACAATTCCTTATTCATCTTTTTCTGTTTATCAGTTAAAAATAATTCTTCAATATCATAGCAGAGATTATTAGTTGCTATTCGTTGTGGAGTTTTGCCCTTTCTACTTGTTATATTAGGTTTAGCTCCTTTCAAAAGAAGAGAGTTTGCATTATCGTAATGACCTTTGGCAGCAGCAAGGTATAATGGTGTTTTTCCTTTATTATCTTGTATGTTAGGATCTGCGCCTGCTTCTAAGAGTAAATCTATAGCCTGATTTCCTGTGCGACGAAATCCACCAATCTTTGCTCCTGCAATTGCATGTAATACTGTTGACTCAGATTCTCCTCTCTTTAGGTTAAGAATTACTTTTAAATCTTTATTACTTTTATTGTCATATAAAAATTCTTCAAGGGGATCAGTATTATCAAATGAACCACAGTTAGAAGCTAAACATTTTAGAGCACTAAGTAACTTTTTGTTTAAATTTTTTTGACTTGGCGTAAGATCGTGATCTAGAGCAAACCAAACACAAATTTGTTCGCTTAGTTCAAGTTTACTATCCATTAAAGATGGTGGTTCATTATAATTTCTAACTGATGGCAAATCCCCTGAGTACCACATATCATTCATCAGCTCATTTAATAAATGTTCTTTAGATGATAGATGTTCTATAATGGATTCATATTCAATATCATATAGTTCTGATTTGGATTTTGGCTTTAGTAGATTGATGATAGATTTTACCATCCCAGTAGACTCACCCATACTTACCCCTTAAGCTAAGATACATGATATATTGTATGCGATATGTAACATTAAGTCAATAACCATAATCTTTTTACTACTCATATGATTAAGCTTTTGTTAAGCTTTTATGGTAAGCAATATAAGATCTTTAGACAATCAAGCAGTATAGCATTTACCCTACAGTACGGCTTGTTGTCTGTTTTGAATTTGTTACTATCTCACACCAACTATTTTTTTTCTTTTCATTAGATAAGGTAATTTTTTCAGAAGATTGACGTAGTGTTTCATGTTTTTCAAAATATCCTCGTTTAATCGCATCATGTACTGAATATCCACCAAGTAAGCAATTTTCTCCTATTTCTTCCTTATCTTTTAATTGATCAAGTTTCTTCTTATCATCGTCACTTATCTTTACTTCAATTGTATTGTTGTCTTTATCACTAGAACGTAGATGAATACTAATCTTTCCTACTTCAGTAGTAAAAGACATTTCAATGCCACCTTCTAAAACGTCTGTATAATTTCTTTTTCCTCCTACATTTTCAACTCTTACTATACTCTTTCCAACATGAAATATATGATGTCTAAAACTTAAATCTTTCACTTTTGGATTATTTATAACTTTTGCAACCTCAACAGTGCTATCTTGCGAATATTTTACATAAAAATATCCATTATCCATTTCTACGTGTAAAGCTTTGCCTTGGGCACTACTGTTTATAATACCTTCATCTGCTACACTTTTTAGCTTGTTATCGATTTCTTCACGTTCTGCAAAAATCTCATAACTGAACCCATAAGTTGCATACAATAACTTATCATCATAAAAGGAACTGCATTTTACTCTTCCACCTTTTAATAGTAAATTACTCATGATATTGCGTATAATACCTATATTTTTGTCATCTGATACACCCTCGTAGGCAGGAATATCTCTTATTCCCTTAGAAACTAAACTTGTTATAGTCTCACTATCGTCTGATAAACTCTCATAAGGTGGTAATCCCTTATGCTGTCGTATTCTATCAGGGATATTTCTTATTTCCTTAAAAATTAAACTTGTTATAGTATACTTATCATCGTTATATTTTGAATTGAGTCTTATCCCTTTTTGCAAATATTTATTTGTTATGCACTCTATACGCTCTAAAGCAGTGTTTGTAAAATTTTCATGCTTATCCCTATAACCTTGATCATTTTTTGCTACTACATCTTTTAACTCTTTACAAAATTCATCAATTAGACTTCTCTCACTTTCAGTCAGTGGTAGATCTAGCTTAATTAAAGCAGAGTCTCTTGGACTAATAGGGTAATTTTTCCAATATAAATCACTATCATCAGTTTCACTCTGATACGACAATGTATGTTTTACACATGTGTCAACAGCCTCCCTAGTTTCATGTCTCTGATCAAGGTCATAACATTCCGAACGATTACTTATTCCTTGAACAAACAAACTATAATCATCTAAATCTGTTATGTCATCTTCAGGCGTTGTTCCCTCATTGCTATTACGCTCAATTTTTGAATGCCATGGCTCAGTATTTAATTCCTCTCCTAGCTTTTGTTCACTGATAGATTCTACAACATATTTTACTGACTCTGTACCCATACTACCTCCTAGCCTAGATATAGAATATATTATGTACAATATATAATATTAGTCAAGCTAATTTCAACATAATATTTTTACTACTCATATTTTTGTTAAGTTTTTATGGTGAGTACTACTACTAGGTTAAAAGTTGTTTATTACTGGAAGTTTTAGCCAATTTTACTATAGATCAACAAAATTGAGAACACCAGCTATATTTAATATATAGGAATATGATGGATTATGCTTTATAAGAAGTGCAAAAACTGCTCAAGCTTATACAGTAACCTGCGGAGCCACTTCAGCAGAATAAACAAACATATGCCACTATTAGTAGAGAATTATTTATAAGTCAACTAACTTTTTCAAAAAATACTTTAGTAAAAGTACCATGCTAGTTAGTGTTATAAAGAATTCAATTGTTTACTCTTTCAAAAAAGGTCGTATATTTTTGAGAACGAGTTGCGTAAAAATAGGGTTATAAAAATAGAAGCTTAAAATTCTTGCACCGAAGCTAGGTGTATGGTCCCAGAGTGTGATGGTGTGGATTTAGTATAAATAATTCTGGAGACTGTGTCCACTGATAACATATAAATTCATAAGGAGTAAGACCCTTAAGAGTTTTGAGTCTCTTTGCATAATTATAAGCCATAACAAAGTTATAAAGGTGTTCTTTAAGTTGCTGGTGCGATTGATAGTAATACTTCTTAACTGTAGCATCCTTTAAAGTTTTATTCATACGCTCGACTTGCCCATTCGTCCAAGGATGGCTAACTTTTGTCAAACGATGTTCAATAACATTCTCTTCGCAAACTCTATCAAATATATGTTGGAAAGCATACTTATGACGCTTCTGGTTTGTAAATTGTATACCGTTATCTGTCAAAATAGTATGGATTTTATACGGTAAAATTCTAATCAAATTACGTAAGAACTCAGCAGCTATGGGTTTTGTAGCACTGTTACGCAACTCAACATAGGTAAATTTGGATGTCCTATCAATAGCAACAAACAAATGTAATTTGCCCTCCTCAGTTCTAACTTCAGCAATATCAATATGAAAGTAACCGATAGGATATTGTTTGAATTTCTTTTTTGACTTAACTTCTCCATCAACAGTTGGTAATCTGCTAATGTTGTGTCTTTGTAAACAACGATGCAAGCTAGAGCGAGTCAAATGCGGAATTGTAGACTGCAGAGCGTAAAGGCAATCATCTAGTGGCAGTAGTGTATACTTGCGAAATGTAACTATTATAGCTTCCTCTTCTAGCGTTAAAACAGTCGATCTTGGACGCTTTGGACCCATATCAGCATCTTTCGTAAATGAACGTTTTCTCCACTTAATAATAGTTTTTGGATTAAGGTTATAATGCTTGGAGAGTTTTGCTATGCTCTCTTTTCTATTTTGTATTGCTCTACGAATCGTCTGTGTTGTTTTGGCGCACCCATGTAATATTTGTCCCATAACTCCTCCTTTGATGGTATTTTTTTCTCATATTTTATCATACCATCACACTCTGGGACTGTACACCTAGAATATACATCTTTTCTGCTATTACATCGGTATAAGTAACATGTTGGAGTATCTCCTATATAGTATATCAGCGGTTCTGCAGAACTGCTTTTAAACATGTCAATGGTTGGTACACCTTCTCCTAAGAAACTCACTCAACTAACTCTTCTTGTTGAACTAATATGTAGCCAAATTCGCTCGCTTTTTTGATCAAATTTTTTACAGTTCTATCTTTATAGCGTGTTTCATAGTATTCCATTCCTTTTTCTACATATTCCTGTCCGTATTTGAGCATACTATAAAATATGCATGCCATTTTTCTTGCAGTAGCTGTTATTGCTTTTGGTGCTCCTAGTCGTTTTTTCAATCTTCTGTAGTATGCACCCAACGCACTTTTACTATTTCCTACAGAATGAGCAGCTATTCGCAAAGCATTTGCAGCACGGTTAATGACTTTACGTGTTCTTGTGTTAAACACTTTTTCCCCTGTAACTTTATTAGCAGGACTGAGTCCCAACCACGATGAAAAGTGCTTTTCTGTTGGCCATTTACTATGGTTTATACCAACTTCTGAAACTATGGTTTGTATACTTAATACATCAAATCCAGGAATTTTAGTGAAATCCATACCAGTTATTCGGTGCAGTTCCTCATACAAAGCAAAGCTTGGCTTACTTTTGCTATTTTTATTCTTTTGCTTACTTAGCTGTTTGCTTTCACAAGACTTTGTTTCAAACGTTTTATAATAGGCTTCAATATTTCTATCACATTCTGCTATTTTTTCTTGATAAATATTATATAGTTCAAATTCTTGCTTTAGCGTGAATAAGTGTTCCTCTCTATAGTCACCAGCTAACGCTTTTGCAATAGTAGACTGATCATTTTTCATTCGCACGTCCCTGAATTCTGCCAATTTTTCAGAATCTCTTTCGCCTTCAATTATAGCTTCAATGATTTTCATACCAGTTATCCCAGTAATATGACTAATAACCTTGTGTAATTGTATATTCATTTGAATTAATGCCTTCTGCATACGCAGAATATGTGTAGATGCACTTTCAGTGAGATTTTTGCGTTGCCGCACGTAACTGCGCAATACACACATCTGATTATCTGGCCTAAACGATCTATGAAGCAGTCCGTAGCTATGCAGTTGTTGGAGCCATTGGCAATCTTGAACGTCAGACTTCCTACCAGGTACATTCTTTACATGCCGTGCATTTACCAATCTTACCTCGAATTTGTATGACTCAAGTATTTGAAATAAAGGAATCCAATATACTCCTGTTGATTCCATAGCTACTGTTGTAACTTTACACTTTTTCAACCACTGTGCTAAGTTATGAAGGTCTTCAGTAAAGCAGCCAAATTTCTGAACGCGTTGTTCATCTCTTCCTTCAGGTACACACACATAGTGTACAGCTGAACCAATGTCTATTCCTGCTGCATTAGGATTCACTATTTCTAATTTACTTTTTACTTTTTTCATGGTAACTCCTACATATAATTTGTAATAGGGAAACGCTTCAGCTTGGAACGGTTGATAGTACAATCTCCTAACCGAGGTAGTCTAAATGACTCCATCAATGATTTGACCGTTCCTTCCAAAACCATCCTTGCATACGGGCACTTAGGCACCATTGAAAATGTCGGTCATAACTGCAGAGGCGCTTCCTGTACAACTATACTTGAAAACTACTAAAAACTTAAATTTGTGTGTTTCTTTCTGATTTGACAGATTTCGTCTGTTCGATGCTTGTATAATAACGCTATTGATTGCTATTCCTTCTTTTATCTTTTTCATTTTATGACGCTTTTTTTTATTGAGGTTTAATATTTCCTCTCCACTTGTTGCTGTTATAATGCCCATCCCATATGTGCCATTGCTTGCTTTGATAAAAACGTAAGGTTGTGTTTTTATTTCATATTCCTCATATTTTTTTTGCACTAGAGATAATATTTGGTCAACTTTAGTTGCTACTGCTCCTAGTGACAAATCATCATCAAAATCAACTCCATCACAGCTCTCTGTAAGCACAGAAATTAGCCATGGGTCTATTTTAAATTTGCCACAAAACTCAGATGCTAATTCTTGATAGATTTCAAAATACTTAAATTTCTGCCTGCTATGCCAACCGTATAGTGGGCTTGGTACTATATCTTGCTTTACGTCTTTCAGCGTGTCTGGAATGTGGCTCGTCATATCACGGTTCAGTATAATAACATCAGGCACAAATCCTGAAGTTGTCTTTAGCAGAGAGTTTTCTTTCACAACAGTTTCATACTGTTCTATTAAATTGTATACTTCATTATGTAAAAGTCCAATTCTAGTTTCAAAACCTGCGAGTTGCAGTACTTTCTCTATAACAAATACGTTTTCTATATACATTTTATTGCGTGTATAATTTTCCGGTATTATAAGAACCTTTTTGTATTGGTGTCTTTTAAAGTAGCTTTTTATCAATCTTGCTGCCATTGTTCTTGATTCTTCACTTAAGTTATTGAATCCTGCAGGAAATAAATTAGCGTCCACTGGGGCAATTTTGTAGCTGGAGTTTCTGAGATCTATAGAGCTATAAAATGGTAGTGTAAGGCCATTAAATTTTGCTTCGAACCAATTATTTATACTTTTTTCCAAATCTGGGTGAATTATGTTTTGCATCTGCACTTTAAATGTTATAAGGAAGGTATTATATTATAAGCTATGGTTGAACATATTTAGTAAATTTGACTAAAGATTAAAGTATAATGAGATTCTTATTTAAAGTGATAGAAAAATGATTCAACACGATAACAATAAAATGTATGGCACTACTATATTATCAATTAGAAAAGATAAAAGTGTAGTAGTAATAGGTGACGGACAAGTTTCACTGGGCCACACTGTTATAAAATCTGGAGCAAAAAAAGTTAGGCGTCTTTCTGGTGATTCCGTAATTGCTGGATTTGCCGGGGCAACAGCCGACGCATTTACTCTTTTTGAAAGATTAGAATCTAAACTTGACAAGCACCCAGGGCAATTAATGAGAGCATGTGTTGAACTTGCAAAAGACTGGAGAATGGATAAATATCTGAGGAAATTAGAAGCTATGATGATCGTTGCAGATAAATCTATTTCATTAGTAATTACGGGAACAGGTGATGTTCTTGAACCTGAAGATGAAATCGCAGCTATTGGCTCTGGGGGAAATTTTGCTCTATCTGCAGCAAGAGCTTTAATTGATATTAAAGGAATATCAATAGAGGAAATTGCGAAAAAGGCTATGAAGATAGCTGCTGATATATGTGTTTATACAAATCATAATGTGATTATTGAAAAAATAGAGGAGTGATATGTCTTCCAAGCAAAAAACTTTATGCACCAATTTTTCCAATCAGCCTATAACCCTTTCAGAAGGACGGTCTTGTAGTAGTGACACCTACGATAAAAAAAATGACCTCTATAAAGATACTAAGAGTGGTTTTGATTCAAATGACAGCGATGTTCAAGTTAATGACAGTACTCAAGTTTTGTTAGATGACCTGCCACCACAGAAGATAGTTAAAGAATTGGACAGATTCATAATCGGACAGGATGATGCAAAGCGTGCTGTTGCTATTGCGCTCAGAAATCGTTGGCGTCGCAATCAGGTTCCATTTCCATTGCGTGATGAAATCATACCTAAGAATATATTGATGATCGGTCATACAGGGGTTGGTAAAACTGAAATAGCTCGCCGCTTAGCAAAACTTGCCGGTGCACCGTTTATAAAAATTGAGGCAACGAAGTTTACTGAAATAGGATACGTTGGACGTGACGTTGATTCGATAATACGTGATTTAGTTGATGCAGCAATAGTTTTAGTTAAAGAGAAAGCCCGTAAAGCCTTAGCTAAAAAGGCTTTAATTTTAGCTGAGAAAACAATAGTAAACTCTATGGTAGGTGAAGATGCAACCGAAGAGAGTAAAAAAATTTTTAGAGAAAGGTTGAGGAATAAAGAGTTTGAGGACGGAGAAGTTTCTATTAACGTCAGAGAGAGCAAGAGTATGTTACCTACTTTCGATATACCAGGCATGCCAGGTGGGCAAGTTGGTGTGATGAATGTAACAGAAATAATGGGCAAGATGTTTAACGGGAGCAAAAAAACAAAAACTATTACGGTGAAGGTAAAAGAAGCGCGTGAAATATTAATTAATGAAGAAAGTGAAAGGCTAATGGATGAAGATAAGATAATCAAAGAAGCCATTGATCTTGTTAGTAATGATGGTATAGTATTTTTGGATGAAATAGACAAAATTGCAGCGCGTACAGAAGTAAAAGGTGAAGTAAACAGAGAAGGAGTGCAACGCGATCTGTTACCATTACTTGAAGGAACAACTGTTACAACTAAGTATGGCCATGTAAAAACAGACTATATATTATTTATTGCATCTGGTGCTTTTCATCAGTCTAAACCATCTGACCTCTTACCGGAATTGCAGGGCAGATTACCGATCAGGGTAGAACTTAAGGCACTTACTCAAGAGGATTTAATAAGAATATTAAAGGAACCAGAATCTAGTTTGTTAAAGCAGTACATAGCTTTAATGAAAACAGAAAATGTGACACTTGAGTTCACTGATGATGGTATAAAAACCATAGCTGAAATAGCGTTTACAGTTAATAGGCAAGTGGAAAATATAGGCGCAAGAAGGCTTCACACTGTCATGGAGAAGCTTTTAGATGAAATAAGTTTCATTGCTTCTGAGAAAAATAGCGAAAAATTCATTATAGACAGCAAGTATGTAAAAGATAAACTTGAGTCAATTTCGAAGCAGCTTGATTTATCTAAGTTTATACTTTAGGAAAAACGAAAAGCCTACTTTAAGTAGTATAGAGAGTGTTCAGAAGATTAGCCAGTAGACCTAAAATTTCAGCTATATTCTTTAGGTTGTTTTTCAACAGTAGAATGGTGTGCTGCGACCTCTTGCTTAACATCTAAGCTTAAGTCAATTATTGAGATATTTTCTTCATCATAATCTATGTCTTTTATTAACATATCGTCAGTAATAGTCAAAAGGTCAGGCGGAGAAAGAATAGTTCTTTTATTACCAGCTCTCATTCCCACAACTCCAAGCTCTATAGCAAGTGGTATTTTTTTATCGCCAACCCTAAATTGCACTGTTTGATCTTTGACTATATATTCCCCATTATGCTCCTTTACGCTATATTTAACCGATATCTCATCACCACACCTTACTTGTTTTCCAGTCTTGTTAATTAAGTCATTAAAAACCATCAGATTATTTACTGAGTCGGGATATTTATCCTTTACTTCGATCAGTTTGACGTAATAAGAATTAAAATTCATTTTGTTATCATTGGCAATAGTAACTACACGCTCTCCGCCTTCTTTCATACCTATTACCCCTAAACTCACTTCTTTTAGGTTATCTTGACCTATTTTCAAAGTAACATCAGAAACTTTGCTAGGGAGTGTTGCTAAGTTATTATTAGAAATTTTATATATTTGCAATAGGACTTCCAGGCCACAAAAAGCCTTGCTGCCACTGCCTTCAGTAATTTCATAAAAATTTATTGAATCTTCTTCTTTTTGCTGCGTCATTTCTTCTAAATATTCTGTCAACCCATGCTTTTCAATATAGCGGTCAAGTGCTGATTCAAGTATTGGCTTCACTAGGTAATATGCTATCGTCTGTATCAAACCACCATGCGTGGCATTTATCTCATAAAGCTTGTCCTTTTTTTCCGGTTTACCTTTGTTTATATAGACAATAGTAAACACAAAAGTAGAAGTTAAAGTGAGAATCGTTACTACGGAAATAAGCATTTGTAATATAATTTTTCTAACCATCTTTCTTTACTTGATTCAATAAATCATATAAATAATTAGTATCCCCTGAAAGCGCACTCAAATTATCCAAGCCTTGTTTAAAGAGGCCGTCTATATAGTCCTCTACTTCACTTTTACCAAGCACAGACATTAGGTTATTTGTTTTATCTTGTTCGTAGTCTTCAATATCATCCTTAGCTTGAAAGATAAGCCCTAGATTTATTCCATAGTTATATAACGCTTTACGTTGCTTGTCTGTAGCACCCCCTATTATAGCACCTATTTCACATGAAGCTGCAAATAGTTTTGCGGTTTTCATCAAATGAATTTCTTTTATTTTATCAGCTTGGCCCGACGTCATTCCAGCGTCATACATACAGCCGTACGAATGTTGTAGTTTTAAGGTAGAAAGGGTGTCATGCAAGTAGCTGACACTGGAATCCATTTCATGTTCAGCTCCACCATCGCATGGCTTTTTGCACGAAATGCTTGTAGGCAAAGCCTTCTGGATCCCAGTGTCAAGCACTGGGATGACAGAGGGTTGGGGGATAAAATCTATATGCTCACTGTTAATATCTAAAGCCTGTCCTCCCACCATTCCCCTAATTCCTATTGCCTGAGAAAGAACTTTCAGGATCTCACAGCGTTTCTCATTTAACGAAGATAATACCTCAAAAGCCAGAGTAAGTAGTGCATCTCCGGCAAGCACTGCTGTTGCTTCATCAAATTTTTTATGGCAGCTTAGCTGGCTTCTGCGAGTATCACTGTTGTCCATGCACGGTAAATCATCGTGAATTAGAGAGTAAGCATGAACAAATTCAATTGCTGCAGCAACTGATATTACTTTTTTAGCTTCCGCGTTAAACACTCGCGATGAAGCTACGACTAAAAAGGAGCGTATATGTTTTGCAGGAGCAAGGAGTATATAACGCATAGCTGATATAAGCTTATTCTCGCTATTTTCGGGTAAGAGTTTATTTACTTCTACAATAAGCAAATTTTTTGTTGTTTCGTCTAGCATTTTTGAATTGTTAATTGTTTAGCACGTAACGCTAGCCAGCTAGGGCAGTAGAAAACCTTACTGTAGTTTACCAGTTATAAAAGATATTGCAAACATAAAAATTTTTTATAATATCAAAGAATAGGTTATTTTTTTGGTAAGAAATGTGAATAGCGAACTAGCAAAGAGCACTAGAGAAGACATAGAAGAAAAAGTGAAAAAGATTATACTAGAGCACATTAGTAAGGATGTAGAGAAATTCAACAGCTCTTCAAAGCTTTCGGAGCATGGTACAGACAGCTTAGATGCAGTTGAAATCATCATGGCAGCAGAAGAAGAGTTTGGAATAGAAATTCCAGATGAAGACGCACAAAAAATGGAAACTATGGAGCAAATAGTTGAGTACATTAATAATAAAAAAGGCTAATAGTTAGTGTTAAATGAGCAGAAGAGTAGTAGTCACTGGTGTTGGTTTAATCACTCCACTAGCGGCAGATGTTGACAACACTTGGTCAAGGCTAATAAAAAGTGAGTCTGGCATAAAAGCAATCAATACGGATAGATTTGACTCTTCTGATCTTGCTTGCAAAATTGCAGGGCAGGTGCCGTTGCAATCAGACAACATTGAGCACCATTTCAATCCACTAGATTATATTTCTGAGAAAGACTCAAAAAGGACAGATCGTTTTATCCATTACGGTATTGCAGCAGCTATTCAGGCAGTAGATGATTCATTAATTTTGGAAAGCCAAAATATCAATCGGGAACGTGTTGGTGTGACTATTGGCTCTGGTATAGGTGGTCTTCCGTCAATTCAGGAAAATGTTATTACCATGCAGGAAAAAGGGCCCAGACGTGTCAGTCCATTTTTTGTCCCTGCAAGTCTAATAAATTTGATATCTGGCCATATTTCTATTAAATACGAATTTACAGGTCCAAACGATTCAGCAGTAACCGCATGTGCAACAGGTGCGCATGCAATCATAAACTCAGCAAGAACTATAAAACTTGGTGAAGCGGATGTTATGATTGCAGGTGGAGCAGAAAGTGCACTGTGTAGAGTTGGAATTGCAGGTTTTGCATCTATGAAGGCGTTATCAACTAAATTTAACGATAAACCGGAAGAAGCTTCAAGGCCATGGGATGAAGAACGCGATGGTTTTGTTATGGGTGAAGGAGCAGGTATATTGGTGCTGGAGGAATACGAACATGCGAAAAAAAGGGGGGCAAAAATACATGCTGAACTGGTTGGGTACGGACTCACAGGAGATGCGCACCACATTACAGCACCACATCCAGAAGGAAGAGGCGCATTTAAGGCAATGCAGCTTGCTTTAAAGAGCGCACAAATTAATCCCAATCAAGTAGGGTATATCAATGCACATGGAACTTCAACGCCACTTGGAGATAAAATTGAAGTAATAGCAATGAAACAGTTATTCGGTGACTACGTTTATAAAATACCTGTTTCTTCAACTAAATCTTCTATAGGACATTTACTTGGTGCTGCAGGGAGCGTTGAAGCAATATTCAGTATTCTTGCGTTAAATAATGGAATTATTCCGCCAACCTTAAATTTACACAAGCCTTCAGAAGGATGTGATTTAAATTTTGTACCGTTTAAAGCTCAGGAGCATAAAATTCAATATGCGCTTTCTAATTCGTTTGGTTTTGGTGGCACTAATGCATCGCTCATCTTTGGACAAGTGTAATCAATTCTGCTGCTGAATAGCTAAAATGTACGAACATTATGATCTGTGATAGCTATATTATCTGTAATTTGCCTTTTACTGTCGATTTACTATACTTATTTGGTAAGATCTAGCTTAATTAAATGCACAAGATATTAATAAGAAATAACTACAAACCCCTGGTTGGAAAAATCAAGATCAATGGTTCAAAGAATGCTATTTTACCAATAATGGCAGCAAGTCTATTGAGTAGCTTCCCGGTAATTTTGCATAATGTACCTGATTTAATTGATGTGCATCTAATGTCTAAGCTGCTTGAGAGTCTTGGAGCGAAAGTGAACTTTACACGCAATAAAGATTATAAAGCAAATCATACTTTGGAAATTGACTGCGGTAATGTCAACAATCACGTAATGTCACATGAAACTGCAAGTAAGCTGCGAGCATCTCTTTTAATGCTAGGTCCAATTCTCAGTAGATTTGGTAAAATCACAACAGTCTTTCCTGGTGGATGCAATATCGGAAAGCGTCCCGTTGATATTCATATCAAAGCATTAGAAGAAATGGGAGCTAAAATTGAAGTTGAAGGCTGTGATATAATTGCAACAGTGAAAGGAAAGCTACAAGGAAAAGAAGTTACACTTGAGAAAATAAGCGTTGGTGCAACAGAAAATATAATAATGGCAGCAACACTTGCAGAAGGAGTGACAATAATAAACAATGCTGCAACAGAGCCGGAAGTTCTTGATTTAATAGAGTTCCTAAAGAAAATGGGTGCTAATATTGAGATTAGTGATACAAGGATCACAATAACAGGAGTTGAAGCATTAAATGGATGTGTTCATAAAATAATACCAGATCGCATAGAAGCAGGCACCTATGCACTAGCTGCTATAATAACCGGTGGTAAGTTGGAGTTAGAAGGAGTAAGTCTATCTGATATAAGATGTATTGTGAATGAATTGAAAGCTATAGGGGCTAATGTTGAACCATATAATGAGGGGGTTATGATTTCCAGAAAAAATTGCTCTATTAGGTCTGCTAACATTGCAACAAACCCTTATCCAAATTTCCCCAGTGATATGCAACCACAACTGATGTCTGCAATGTGCATCGCTGATGGGATATCAGTAATTGAAGAGAACATTTTTGAAAACAGATTTACACATGCAGATGAATTGAGAAAGTTAGGTGCTAATATCAGCATCGAGAAAAGCAAAGCTACTATAAGTGGAATAAAAAGCTTATCTGGAGCTAATCTATATGCTACTGACTTAAGATCAACAGCAGCTTTGGTGCTTGCTTCTTTGGTAGCCGGTAGAGAAACTATAATAAACAATTCACATCATTTATGGAGAGGATATGAAGCAATGCATGAAAAACTCAATTCATGTGGAGCTGATATCTCCATTTCGTCTTGAGGATATTTTATGAATGAAGCAACCAAACGAACTATAGTAAAAGAAATAGATGCAATCTTATATGAAGAACATAAGGTATTAGACCATGGATTTATTCGAGTAGTGGATTATATGGGCTCTGATAGCGCTATAGTTCAAGCTGCTCGTGTTTCTTATGGCAAGGGAACAAAACAGATAAGTCAGGATGAAGCACTTATAAAGTATTTAATGAGACATCATCATACAACTCCATTTGAAATGTGTGAAATTAAGTTTCACGTGAAACTTCCAATTTTTGTTGCAAGGCAATGGATAAGGCATAGAACTGCAAATGTGAATGAATATTCAGCAAGGTATTCAATACTTGATAATGAATTTTATACACCTAAACCAGAACAAGTTGCAAAACAATCTGACAATAATAAACAAAGTAGCGGGGAAGCTTTTGATCCAGATACCTCAAAGGAAATAATAGATTCTCTAACAAATGACTCTAATTTAGTATATTCTCATTATGAAAAATTTATTGAGCAGGGACTTGCAAGAGAAATTGCCAGAACTAACCTAATGCTTAATTACTACACGCAATTTTATTGGAAAATAGATCTGCATAATCTCCTTCATTTTTTGAAGCTTAGAGCTGATAAGCATGCCCAATATGAAATCAGAGTTTATGCAGAAGTTATGCTGGATATAATAAAAAAATGGGTTCCACTGGCCTACAATGCCTTTGTTGAATATTGCCTAGAATCAGCCTGTATTTCAAGAACTGGTCTAGAAATAATTCGCAAATTAATTAAAGGGGAAAACGTTACTAGAGAAGAAAGTAATATTGGTAAAAGAGAATGGGGCGAGCTGATGTCTATACTTGATAAACAATCTTAAAGATAAAGGCATACGTGTCAATCTCCTCTGTCAGTTAACTCTCGTTCACCAGATTGAATCTTACTTTTTACATCACATTAACTCATCACTTTTATAGAACATCTCATTAAAATCATTTAGAGTTCCAAAATCCTGACCCTTGATAAACAGGTGATCATTAGCAACATGTGCTTCATCAAGAGTAAACAGCTCGTAATGATGATTGTGAGCGGGCCTAACAATTTCATTATATAAAACCATTACTTGTTCGTAGTTATATCCATCGCCAGCATGATATTTACCACGTACGGTATCATAAAAATTCTTTACATCATCATATGTCACTTGCAGCTCCACCTTATACTTTCCCACTTCAAGAGGACTTCCTGTCTTTATTTTTAAGGGATGTTGTGAATTTGCAACACTGTTAGAAGTTTCTGCTTCAATATCAGAATTTTTATCCATATTTTCTATCACACTTGCCATAACAGTTTCTTGTTCATCTTCTGTTGGTTTTGTTTGTTTTTCAGTCTTATTACTGCTACTGTCAGTTTCCACAGTTACTTTTTTTACTTCTATATCTTTTTGAGCTTTCTCATTACTTTGCTTGTGTATTTCATCTCCATGCAATTTTTCCTGCAGAGCTTTTTTCGTATCAGCATAATCATCACGATTGCTTTGCAAAGCTGGTTTATAACTGCTGCTATCATCCGCTTGCATTTGATCTATATAGTTAGATTCTTCTTCCTGTATAGTATTTTTTGCGTTATCCTCACCAACCGTTCCTTTCTCCCCAGACTTGGCTTCACTCTCTACCACAACTTCTTCGTCTACTTGCTCATCATCAATTGTAAATTCAGTACCTATCTGATTGCTATCTTCCTCCAATTCATTAGATAATTTTTCAGATAGCTGGTCACCACTCAAATATGGTTCCTTTGAATATTTAGCATAATTATGGGGATCGGTTCTGTTTTCTGAATAAAACCCACTTTCAAAGTCTGAGTAGGAGCTTTGATTGAGCACAAAAAATAAGTTTTCATAATTAACCAGCATATCACTATCAGGGCTAACAAAATTTAAATATTCATCGCCTTCCCATTCTGGGTGGTGTCTATACTCTGCTATGTAGTATTTACTAGAGTCGAGAGGTATCTTGTCACCTTCTTCCCCATCAAGTTGTAAAACTACTGCTGAATGCCCATTACCTAAATCATTACCTTTTACCACTTTGAATATTTTAATCTCATCCTTTTCTACAAGTTCTTTTAACTCCTCGTTCTTTTCATTTAACTCTTCCTCCCTTTGTCTTTCTGCTTCTCTTTCTCTTGCCAATCTTTCTGCTTCTTCATCAGCTTTCTTCTGCAGTTGTGAGAATACATTTTGTAATATATCTTGTGTGGTTAAGCTATTTGTGTTGCTTAAAAAATTATCTAACACATTTGATGCAATTGGTGACAATTCACCGTGATCATCAAATACTTTTTCCTTTGCTTTATCATAGTGATTTGGGTTATAGATTGCATACAGAGGATAAAAACCATAATCTGCAATTGACGCTCCGTCAGGTGATAGTTCCATTGAGAATCCATAGTAATTAAGTGAAAGATTGGAGGTTAAATATTTACCGTTATCATCCCTAACGTATAGCTCACTTCTAGGCTCTGTGGACAAAAAATATGAAAAGAGAGAAAAAGATGGTAGTTTAGCCTAATAGGTAAAAAATGGAGAAACTACCATATGCAATATTACATCAAAGAGGAAAATTGGAAACAAATTTTAGAGTTCATAAAAAGCGTAAAAGGAATGCACAGCAAAGATGAAAAACGTTTAAGAATATTCATAGAGGCAGTGTGGTACATAGTGCGAAGTGGTTGCCAATGGAGACTTTTACCAAAAACTTATGGTAATTACAGGAGTATACATAAGCGATTTAAAAGATGGTGTGAAAGAGATGTCTGGAAAAAATTGCTTGAATATACTAAACAAGAGCCTGATTTAGAAGTTGCTATAATCGACGGTACGATCATCCGAGCCCATCCATGTTCATCTGGATATACAAAAAAACTCCAAGGATCAAGAAGCTTTAGGGAGGAGCAAAGGTGGCTTTACAACTAAAATACATGCGCTTGTCGATGCACTTGGAAATCCACTTAAATTTACTCTGACTCCTGGTCAAAGAAATGAAATTACGCAGGCACAAGTGTTGACCGAAAGTATCTATAACTCTACTGTAGTAGCTGACAAGGGCTACGATAGCAATGCCTTTGTTACAAGTCTTGAAGACAAGGGATGTACAGTAGTTATTCCGCCAAAACGGAATCGAAAAGTGCAAAGGTATTACGATGAGCATATCTACAAAGAACGTCATTTGATTGAGTGTTTTTTTGGTAAAATTAAAAATTTTAGGCGCATTTTTTCCAGATTTGATAAAACTGCTGAGGTTTTTATGGGTTTTCTCAATTTTGTTGGAGCTCTTGTATGGCTTCTCTAAAATTTTGTCCACAGAGCCTACCATTGTGCTCACTATATTTGTTGTAGTAGATATAAAAATTCTCATGGTTAAGATTGAAGTGATCATCTAGATTATCGAATTGAATTGTACTGCCAAGCTTCTCGCGCAAAAGATTTTTGCTTTCATCTTTAAGCTTTATATGTGCAGAAAAGTAGTATCGATCTATAGGTTCGCCTTTTTCTATTTCAAAGTTCAAAGTAATCTTGTCGTTGACCATTGGTAGCCTCCACAAATTCTATAAATCATTTTATTTATCAATCGTACGGTCTGTACTATGAAAAATGTGTTAAACGTTAAGATTTTCTCTGTACCGATTCATCTATATTGCCAAGCTTAATAAAGTTACAAGCTCTTTAAAACAATGTTAAACTCAATCACTATGGCAAAAACAGTTGACGTATTACTACCACTTCCAATTGATCAGTTATTTTCATATGCAATTGAGGAAAATACTGAGATTTTACTTGGAGATTACGTAGTGGTACCATTTGGCAAAAAACGCTTAATCGGAATAGTTTGGAAATACAGTGATAAAAGTAACCGAGAATTAAAATTTATTGAGCAAAAAATCGATTTACCAAATATTAGACCAAAATTGATTGCATTTGCAGAGTGGGTTGCACAATACAATTTAATACCTATTGGTATGCTTGCCAAAGTGATAATGGGAGGAGTGTTAAAAGTAAATCACATAGATAAATTGGTTTGTGTTGAACAAAAGCAGGAAACAAGTGAAATAAGTTGCCAATTAAGCCCTGAACAGCAGATAGCTAGTGATAAAATAATAAGCAATTTGAACGAGTATTCAGTGACTTTGCTTGACGGTGAGACCGGGTCTGGAAAAACCGAAGTTTATCTCTCTGTGATTGCACAATTGATTAAGAATTACACTGCCGTTCCAAATGCTGCTCAAACTTTACCATCCCAGTGCCCAGAGACACAACTGTACGAACATTGTGATTTGGGTCTACCAAGAGGGTGTCATCCGAGTAGCCTGACACTGGGATCCAGTTTTTCATATAACCTCATTACAAATGTTTATTTTAACTTAAAACCAATACCTAATTTACAATCAAAATTCCTGGATTCCAGTGTCAAGCACTGGAATGACACCTTTATACTCAAGGCAAAACCCACTGTAACATTTAGCATACCGTCTTTGCCACGTACTAGTATGACACCAGAATATGTTGAAATGACACCAGGAGAGGGTAATGCACAAATTTTAATCCTCCTACCTGAAATTGTTTTAACTTCACAATTGGTAAATCGTGTTTGCGGTCAGATATCAAAAAACTTAGTTGAATGGCACTCAGGGCTCACTCCAAAAACTCGCCGGAATAATTTGCTCAATATAGCAAATGGAAATGCGCAGATAATTATTGGTGCACGGTCAGCGCTTTTTTTGCCTTATAAAAACCTAAAATTGATTATCGTTGATGAAGAGCACGACTCATCTTTTAAACAAGAACAGGGAATTATATATAATGCTCGAGATATGGCGATAATCTTAGCCAAATTTGAAAATATTCCGATTATTTTATCATCAGCTACTCCACTGCTTGAAACGATTCATCATGTTAAAAGCGGGAATTACAATCATGTAAAGCTAACTAAGCGATTCGGTGGTGCAGAATTGCCACTCATTAAAGTAGTGGATATGAGAAGCAACAAGCAATGGATCTCCGATGAGCTTTTTGAAAGCATCAAACAAACCATAGAGAAAAAACAGCAGGTTATGCTTTTTCTAAACCGCAGAGGGTATGCACAACTGGCAGTTTGTAAAAAGTGTGGATATAAAATTTCCTGCTTAAATTGTGCTGTTTGGCTTACATATCACAAGAAAAAAAATGCTCTTTTGTGCCACCACTGCTCTTATCAATTGAAACTTCCAGAAAAATGCTCTAATTGCCAAAGTGAACAGCCGTTGTCCCTCTACGGCATAGGAATTGAAAAGTTACTTGAAGAAATGGTGAAATTAATACCAAACGCAAAAACTGCGATTATAAGCAGCGATCAGAAGTCGGTTAGTAACGTAATTGATTTGGTACTGAAAGAAGAGGTGAACATTATAATCGGCACACAAATAATTGCTAAAGGGCACAATTTTCCCAAATTAACTTTGGTTGGAGTAATGAATGCAGATTTGAGCCTCGAAAATTCTGATTTAAGAGCAGCAGAAAAGACGTATCAATTATTGCACCAAGTTGCAGGCAGATCAGGAAGGTTTAATGAAAAAGGAATGGTAATAGTGCAAACCAATAACCCTGAAAGTTCAATAATAAAAGCATTGCTGCATCAAAAAAGGGACTCATTTTATGAAATCGAACTTAAGTCAAGACGTGAAGCCAAAATGCCACCATTTAGCAGATTAATAGCGCTTATAATTTGTGGTAAGAATCAGATTGCAACACAAAAAGCAGCGAATGAAATAGTAAAATCTCTTCTCTGTCATTCAAGTAGCTTAACTACTTGTATCCAGGAAAAAAATGTAGGTGTAGACAAAAAGGAATTTGAAATTCTTGGCCCATCACCAGCAGCGATAAATTTTTTAAATAATAAGTATCGGTATAGGGTATTATTAAAAATACACAATAAGCATAGTCTATCCATACAAAAAAAGCTGAAATATTGGATTAAAAATTGTAACTTGAATTCGAGTATTGCAGTGATAATAGATGTTGATCCTGTGAGTTTTTTTTAACGAGTTTATTTATATTCGTTAAGCCTTCTTGCCAATTACCACAACATTCTCACTGGGAAAAAAATAATCAGGTACAGTCATATTTTTTGGTGCAGGCCCCCCAATTACTCGGCCTGATGTGTCATAATATGAACCGTGGCAAGGACAGAACCAACCATTACCATCTCTTGTAGCGTGGTCAACCGGTACACACCCAAGATGTGTACATATTCCGATCATGATTAACCATTCATCTTTTCTTTCACGTACTCTTTGCTCATCTGATTCAGGGTCCCTCAAGTTCTTTACATTCACAGCTCTTGCAGTCTCAATTTCTTGCTTTGTGCGTCTACGAATGAATACTGGTTTACCTTGCCACTTTACTTTTACTCCGTGTCCTTCCTGAATTCCAGACAAATTCACCTCCACTGTGGAAGTTGCTAGAACTTCAGCAGAAGGATTCATAGACTTAACCAGTGGCCAAAGTCCACTTGCAGCTCCTATACCAGCCATAGCGCACGTAGTTAATGTTATAAAATCTCTCCTACCCTTATTTTTAGTAAGATCTTTAACAGGAGGTGTTTTTTTATCCTCTTTGTCTACCAGTGGTTTTTTATTTTTAGTTAATTTTTTGTCCATTGATCTTTACTTAGCCATAAGTATATATTTTAATTTAAATACTGCGTATTAATCAACAAAAACTTGCGCTTTTTGTTTAACCTATACTACGGTTAAGAAGCGATAGAGTTTTCAACTTCAAAAATACTATCTTCAGTGGAATCAGGATCTTCAATTTTCGCTACTGACACCACTTTTTCTCTACTTTCTGTTTTAAACAGAGTGACTCCTTGAGTGCTGCGTCCTGCAATTCTAATCTCATTGACCGAAATGCGAATTAACTTTCCTTTATCTGTAATAAGCATTATATTATCACCCTGCTCAACTGGAAAACTAGCAACAACATTACCGTTTCTGCTAGTAGTAAGAATATTGGTGATACCAACACCACCCCTGTTAGTTACTCTATACTCATACGCAGAAGTTCTTTTACCAAAGCCATTTTCAGTAATAGTTAATATAAACTCCTCATTCACTGCAAGTTTTAAGAATAATTCGTTATCTATTCCTAAATCATTCAAAGTCTTTTCCAATTTAGAATCAATGGAGTTATTAATTGCAGTCCCCAGTCTTTTTGCAAGTGGAACTTTTAAGTAAAGTTCTTTTGTTTCTGTTGCTACACCTATCCCATTTAATATGGTCATGGATATCACGCTGTCATTCTTTACAAGTTTGATACCTCTTACGCCATCTGAATTGCGACTCTTAAATTGACGCACATCACTTACAACAAATCTGATACTTTTTCCAAGCGTTGTTGAAAGTAAAACATGGTCAATTTCATTACATACCTTAACCGATACTAATTTGTCTCCTTCATCGAGCTTTATTGCTATTTTTCCATTGCTTGGAATATAGTGAAAGTCCGCTAAGGAGTTACGCCTTATGTTTCCATAGGCAGTAGCAAAAACTATGTTTTGATTTTCATCATTTTCACTTGGTAACGGCATGATATTAGTTATAGTTTCACCATCGCTAAGCGGAAATATGTTAACAAGCGCTCTTCCACGTGCAGTTGGTTCTGCAAGAGGCAACTTATAAACCTTTAATCTATAGACTCGGCCAATATTAGAAAAGAATAAGAGGCTAGTGTGGGTATTCCCAACAAACAATTTTGTGGTTACATCCTCTTCTTTTAATCCTTGTCCTAGCTTTCCTTTTCCACCACGACGCTGAGTTCTATAATGAGAAAGCTTCACACGCTTGATATAACCATTCATAGTTACGGTTATCACCATATCCTCTTGTGGAATTAGATCTTCAGCTTCAATGTCCGTATCTGATTCCTCTATTGCAGTCTTTCGTGGTACGGCAAATCTGTTCTTTATTTCTTGTAAATTGTTTTTTATTTCTTTCATCAACTTCTCTTCTGAGCCAAGAAAAGCGATATATTCTTTTATCAGGTTGATCATTGAACTTAGCTCAGCTTCTAATTTGTCTTTTTCAAGGCCTGTTAAACGCTGCAGTTTCATATCAAGGATAGCCTTAATTTGTAGCTCAGTTAATCTATACACTCCATCTTTCAAAAAGCTTGCGCTATCTGAAATCAACTCAATAATAGTGTTGATTTCATTCGAAGTTTTCCATTCTTTATTTAAAAGTTCTCTACTTGCTTCCGCAGGATCTTTTGCACCGCGGATGATTTTTATCACTTCATCTATGCTGAGGACCGCAATGTAGAGCCCTATATATATATGAGCTTTTTCTCTCGTTTTTCTTAGACGAAATTCTGTTCTCCTGATTAACACTTCTTTTCTAAAATCAATAAAGGCCTCTATGATTTCTTTCAATGACATCAAAGCAGGCCTGTTGTTATTGAGCACTAAAGTGTTAACACTAAAACTACTTCTTAGTGGAGTTAGCCCCAATATTTGATTAAGTATAAAACTTGCTTCAGCATTTCTTTTGAGGTCAATTACTACTCTAATACCAGACTTATCGGACTCATCCCTAATTTCTGTTATACCATCAATTCTTTTTTCTTTTACAAGCTCACCTATCTTCTCAATTAATTTTACTTTATTTACCTGGTAAGGTATTTCATCAATCACTATTGCTTGCCTATCTTGTGGCAGATCTTCTATATGAGTCTTGCCTTGCACAACAATTGATCCACGACCAGTTGCAAATGCTGATCTTATTCCAGACCTTCCAAGAATTGTTCCCCCAGTTGGAAAATCCGGCCCTGGCATCACTTCAAGTAACTCATCCAAAGTAACTTCAGGATTATTTACATATAATATACAAGCATCTATTATTTCTCCAAGATTATGAGAAGGAATATTGGTTGCCATACCAACTGCAACACCACTTGCACCGTTTACCAATAGATTCGGAAACTCTGCAGGCAGCACAACTGGTTCTGTTTCATTTCCATCGTAGTTTGGCCTAAAATTAACTGTATCTTCATCAATATCATTCAGTAAAAAGTGCGACACTTTTTGAAGTCTTGCTTCTGTGTATCGCATTGAAGCTGGTGGATCTCCATCTATCGAACCAAAGTTACCTTGCCCATCAATAAGTGGTAAAAGAAGAGAAAAATCTTGAGCCATCCTGACCAAGGAATCGTAAATAGCTGCATCACCATGTGGGTGATATTTCCCCATTACGTCCCCAACTATACGAGCCGCTTTTTTATATGGCTTACCGGCATCGAATCCAGCTCTTGACATTGCATATAATATGCGCCTATGAACAGGTTTAAATCCATCCCGCACGTCAGGTATAGCCCGGCTTATGATAACGCTCATTGCGTAGGAAAGATAAGAATCTTCCAGCTCTTTTACTATTGAGATTGGTACTATATTATCCTGCATTTTCTATACTTTAATTGAAGTAATTAATAATACTAACATTCAGTTAAGCAAATGGGCAATGACAGACTTGAACTGCCGACCTCCTCGGTGTAAACGAGATGCTCTACCAGCTGAGCTAATTGCCCTTTTAGATCTAATTCTATAGCTCAATATTATTATTGTAAACAAAAATAGCAATAAATTGTATCCGTTCAGCAGAGTGGCAAAATAGGTAGACAAGGTGATCTAAAAAGATAATCATAGAGTAAATATGAGGTAAGTCCTTACAATAAATGGTGTCATCCAAGTAGCCGACACTGGGATCCAGAAAAAAGAATGGTGTCATTCCAGTGCTTGACACTGGAATCCAGCTTTTTCATAATCATTAAAACGTTGTATTTTAACATAAAACAGCTATTTTTATGCTCGCCAACTTAATAAAATTCCTGGATCCCAGTGTCAAGCACTGGGATGACACCCTACTGATGGGCCAAAATCACAATGTTCGTACAGTTGGTGCGACCCGAAAGTCGTGATTTTGTGATGGTTAAATTCCATCTTCCCTAGACATCGGGGATAATGTATGTCTCACATTTTAGAGAGTGGCAACCTCTAGGATGCAAGCATGAGATAAAAGCAGGTAACACTAAACCTTATAGTGAATCCCTGCAAACAGAGTTAGATATGGTTACGAGAGGAACCAATGCCTGAATTGTCGTAACGAACGATATGCGAAATAAGGTTGGTTAACGCATAGACCAAAAGGTACGGAGAAAGTGGATAATTAGAACTTGACTGGTCTGATTAAGATGTTTCCCATCTCCCGGCAAAAAGTTGGAACCTAAGTCTAACATGAAACAATTTCATGGAACGGAGTAACATTATAGATGCTCTTATTCTTTAAGCAGGGAGCCACCCGTATGCACCTATAATGAGGGATTGTCTAAGAAGCCAAGGCCTAAAATAATGTTTAGGATATGCTGACGTGGACACTGTAATTTGGAAGGTAAAGTTGTGAGTAGTGGTTAATATGTTATGAGCCAACATTAAGTGTTAGGTATGAATGAATACGACTTCTCTAGTAATATAGAGAATGCTGTATTTAAGCTATAAAAACAAATTTACCAAGCTTTGAAATGTTAATTACATGGAGAAGTATGTATGACAAACACCAAGTTAGAGAGAAGCCGGATGTGGTGAAAGTCACAAGTCCGGTTTTGAAGTCGAGTGGGGAGAGGTGACTTTCTCCACTTAGATAACTGTGTCACACACTTTGCTTCAATATTTGCACATTAGCCACTCCCTTGAACAGATACGATAAATTAGATTTAGGTAAGCTATAAGCTTTTATGAAATCTTTGGGTGCGTGCTGTGAAGTTTTATAAATTTTAGTCTTGCTGTCACTTTGTATAAAGGTATTTTTTCACTCACATCTTTCGAAGTTGTAGCCATGTTTAACAACTTTAAGTAGAATATTGTAGCATTTTGAAAATCTGAAAGTTTATCTAGAATAACAGCTAGATTATAGGTATAAAAAATATTGTTTTCATCAAGAGAAATAGCAGTTGTCATATACTCTTTACCTTTTACATAATCCTCCTTTTTCATATAAATCAGACCTAAATTTGCTAATAAAGGAGCATAATTTTTATGTATATCATACAATTTTAACATTTCACTCAACGCCAGATCAGGATCATATTGTGAGATTATTGTCAGAAAATTTTTTAATATGTAAGGGTTACTAGGGTATTCTTTTAACAGTTTTGTGTAAATCTCTACAGCTTTTTTGTATTCTTTATTAGCGTAATAAATATTCCCTAGTCCAATCAAAGCATTTTTATGATAAGGAAACTTTGCGATAATCTGATTAAGGAGAGAAATAGCTGTTTCATTATCTCCTAACTCAAAGGAATCTTTTGCTTTTTTTAAAGTAGAGTATATATCAAAACTCTTGCCAGAATTCTGCGAAATTTTGATATTAAATTTGTCACTTTTTCTCTCAATAACATCAAGATCTTTATATTTTTTATCAGCTTTTATATGCTTGACAACACTATCAAAGGCCTTCTGTATCTCCAAATTTTCACTAGCATAGGTAACAGAAGACCTCCATAAAATCACAACGCAAATTAACATGCAGATAAACATAGATCCTAGTGTTGTGGCATTGGCCGCAGCGTGTAACCAGTAAACCTTATTTCTTTGAGCTATGCGTAACACATTACAAATTCATAAATGCTAAATTACCTATCTCATACAATAATAAAGATATTATTAATTAGCGGGACGAACATGCTGTGTAGCTTTTCAGAATGCACTTATCTTTTGTCTTCCATATTTCGCTTTATTTCCACAAAAATGCTTCAATTTATCTTAACATTTTGTCAACTACCTTTGTAGGCATGACAATTTAAAAGGGCATCTTTACATATTCCATATGGCTGCCAGTTGCACCCCTCACATGCGTAATCAAATTTCTTTAAAGACATTTTCTCCCTAATCTTTTCTACCGCTTCACTCCAGGTCAAAGTCTCGCCAATTTTAATTCCTAAAATTTCCATATGCCTTCTATCTAGCTCTAAAACTTTAGCTTGTTTGGTGCATTTACCTTGTTTAGTCTGGTTTGGGCAAGCACTACAAATACTATCAAGGTTACCAACTACTTCGATTTGAGTACTAACCACTTTACTTGCTATCTTCCTATAATTTTCTACAAAACCCTGAGAATACCCATATCCCCGAAACGCGAGGGTGCACATAAAATGATGAGGGCGAAATTTTATCATTTTTTCAAATATTGCAAAGCTGCTACAAGTAGAAAAATTTTTATCAAACCAGGAAGGATAAATGGTAAAACACCCACCATTATTGCTTGTTCTAGACCCAAGTAAACAGCAAGCCAACTAACACCACAAATAAAGATTATAACTGTACCAGCCAGACAACTTAAAGAATTACATACAAATGATTTATACTTAGAGTTCAGTAATTCATTTACTTTGCTCATTACCATAACAGCAGCTAAACAGCCAATTAAATATCCACCTGTTGGTCCAAGGAGAGCGTGATAACCACCAGAAAAATTTGCAAGAACAGGCAATCCTGCTGCACCAAGTGATAGATATGTAAGCACAGAATAGAATGCTGTTCTGCGGTTAAATTTAAGCCCAATAAGCATTACTCCTAAAGTTTGCAATGTGATAGGCACAGGCTGCAATGGTATACTTATTTGAGCCATCAAGAATAAAAGTAAAACGCAAGACAATATTTCAGCCAGTGTTGATCTGCTGCTAGATTGTGTTATAAACATACCTTCCCAATAAAAATAACTTATTAAATGTAATATATGTGTATGAGAGGTTTTGCAATTTAAATTTTGCTTATATTGTGCTACAATGAATTATTTATGCACTATTAAATTAAAAATGATGAGTAAACAAGATCTATTATCGTTGATGAAAGCAAGACACAGCGGACGTTCATACGATCCTACAAGAGCAATATCTCAGGAAGACATGGATATTTTAATGGAAGCTGTAAGGCTGACTCCCTCATGTTTTGGTGATGAACCCTGGAGATACGTAATATGCAACAAACAGAACAATCAAAGCGCATGGGAAAAGCTGCTAAATTGCCTTGATGAATCTAATCAAAAATGGGCAAAAGATGCACAAATACTAATTATATCTCTAAGCGCTAAGAATTTCCGTAAATCTGACAAAGGTGAAAATTTTTGGGCTAATCACGATACTGGTGCAGCAAATTATGCACTTATGCTACAGGCTGCAGCTATGAACTTAATGGCTCATCAAATGGGTGGATTTGATAGAGATAAAATAGTAGAAAGATTCAACATATCCGATGATTTTAATGTAATGTCAGTGATAGCGGTTGGTTACGAAGAAGAGGGCGCTGAAACAAGTAAGAAAAAAAGGAGACCAATAGAAGAAATATTTTTTTATGATAAGTGGCCAAGGTCCTGAAAATTTTATCAAAATGCACGGCACTGGTAACAACTTCGTTATCATAGACTCACGTTCAACAAACAATTTAGACTGGAACCATAGACAAATTGCTGATCAAAGCAGTTGTGATCAAGTGATAATTATAACAATGTCTAATGCTGCAGACTGTTTTATGCATATCTATAATGCTGATGGCAGTCGAGCTGAAATGTGCGGAAACGCAGCACGCTGTGTTGGATATTTGATAATGTCAGAAAAAGGTACTGAGTATATCACTATTGAGCTGGTAAACAAACGCATTTTAGAGTGTTTTAAAGTGGGTGATAAATCCATAAAGGTTAACATGGGCAAACCTTTGCTAAAATGGCATGAAATTCCCTTGTCTACTGAGTGTGACACTTTTCACTTACCTATAGAGCTTGAAATGCTAAAAGATCCTGTTGCAGTAAATATTGGTAATCCTCACATAGTTTTTTTTGTTGATAACGTAAATGAAATACCATTGCAAAGTTTAGGATCAAAGTTGGAAAGTCACGTATTATTTCCTCAGAAAATTAATATTAGTATTGCACAAGTTGAAAAGTCTGGAGAAATAGCTTTAAGAGTTTGGGAAAGAGGTACAGGCATTACTGCATCATGCGGTAGTGCAGCCTGTGCAGCACTTGTTACATCCACACTACGTGGATATCTGACTGTCCAACAGACTTCAGTAAATTTACCAGGAGGGAAGTTATTAATCGAATGGGCAAATAACGTATTCATGACCGGTGATATAGGGTTTTTGTGACCCTAATTCTAGTGATGCATTACTTCCAATACCTTCTTACCAATTACTACAAGGGTTTCAGCAATTGCAATCCCGGCACTCCGCATAACTTCTAGTTTTGCACCAGCACTTCCACTGCTGGAAGAGATGATTGCTCCAGCGTGTCCCATACGTCTTCCTGGAGGTGCCGTTTGGCCTGCTACAAAACCAACGATTGGCTTTTTAGTTTTTTCTGTTTTCACAAAATGTGATACATCTTCTTCTTCGTTTCCACCTATTTCACCAATAACTACAATACCATGAGTATCGTCATCTTTTAAAAAGAGCTCCATACAGTCAACAAATGTCATACCATGAACTGGATCCCCCCCAATTCCGATACATGTGGATTGACCAAGACCAACAGCAGTTGTTTGTGCTACTGCTTCGTAAGTTAAAGTTCCAGAGCGAGACATAATTCCTATGTGTCCACGCTTATGGATATGGCCAGGCATAATTCCTATTTTGCACTCTTCAGGCATAATAATTCCCGGGCAGTTGGGACCAACCAATCGACTTTTTGAATCAACAAGCGCGCGCTTAACTTTCACCATATCAAGTATAGGAATGCCCTCTGTAATACAAACTATCAATTCTATTTTTGCATCTATTGCTTCAACTATTGCAGCAGCAGCAAATTTAGCAGGTACATATATTACCGTGGCATTCGCATCAGTTTTTTCTCTAGCTTCTGCTACAGTATTAAAAACCGGTAAATTAAGGTGAGTGCTACCACCCTTTCCAGGAGTTACACCGCCAACCATTTTCGTCCCGTAGTCAATAGCTTGCTCTGAATGAAACGTACCTTGTGCACCAGTAAAACCCTGGCATATTAATCTTGTATCTTTATTTACTAAAACGGACATGCTTTATTTCACCTCTTTTACTATCTTTTGCGCAGCTTCATCTAGCTCATCTGCAGCAATAATATTTAATCCTGACTCTTCTAAGATTTTTTTTCCTTCTTCAAAATTAGTACCTGATAATCTAACCACTAGAGGAACTTTAATGCTCATTTCTTTTGCAGCCGCAACAATTCCACTTGCGATAATATCGCAACGCATTATACCACCAAATATGTTAACCAAAATTCCTCTTACGTTGCTATCAGACAATATGATTTTAAATGCTTCAGTTACAGTTTCTTTACTCGCTCCACCACCAACATCCAAAAAGTTAGCAGGCTCTGCTCCGTAGTATTTTATTATATCCATTGTTGCCATAGCAAGACCTGCACCGTTTACCATGCAACCAATACTGCCATCCATTTTGATGTAACTGAGCCCATACTTTGAAGCCTCTATCTCTTCTTTCACTTCTTCATCATAATCACGAAGTTCCATAATTTCTGGGTGACGATATAAAGCATTGTCATCGAAATTAATTTTCGCATCGAGCGCAATAAAATCTCCAGAGTTTGTTTCAACCAGTGGATTAATTTCAATTTGGCTCGCATCAGTTGCAATAAACGCATCATATATATTTTTTGCAACATTTGTTATTTTTTCTATTTGTTCTGGACTCAAATCAAAACTGCTGCTTAACTTGCTGCTATCAAAACTTGTAGCAGAATCAATATCAAATTTCACAATTTTTGCAGGAGAATTTTTTGCCACTTCTTCGATGTCCATTCCACCTTCTGAGGAAAATATGAATATTGGCCTACTGAGCTTCGGGTCGATTACCAGGCTTAAATAATACTCTTTCTTAATGCTTGAGCCTTCTTCAACGTACACTTTTCTTACTTGCTGCCCGCTTGGCCCTGTTTGATGAGTAACTAAAGTCATACCAATCATGTCCTTTACAAACTGTTGAGCTTCTTCAACTGACTTTGCTAGCTTTACGCCACCGGCTTTACCCCTACCACCTGCATGAATTTGAGCTTTAACTACAAACACGTCAGATTTTAATTGACTTACTTGAGTCTTTACTTCTTCCGCAGATGTAGCAACAAAACCTTTTGGCACTGGGACATTAAATTTATGCAACACTTCTTTCGCTTGATATTCGTGAATATTCATAAAATAACCAATGATAAACTATTAACTTGAGTATAAACTACCAACCATAACGCTGCCTTCTGCACTCTTGTTGGTACCTCTTTTTTTTAGCTTCAGCTTTCTTTTTAGCTCTTTTTTCTGATTTTTTTTCATGATATTGTTTTTTCATTTTCAACCCTCTTCCTTCCTTTTGAATTGTTTTTTTCAATACTGGAAGAGCTCTGTCTACATCACCATAATGGACTGATACTTCTATCAAACTCTATACCTCCTTCGGTAATCATTTCAAAATCTATTTATAAATTAGAAAATTAACATTGTCAATTATTTTATAAACTTGAGCGTTAAAATGTAATATGCCATAATTTACATGGTGAATAATGTCATTCCAGTGTCAGCTACTTGCTTACTGATGGAGATTGCTCTTATGTTACAGCGTTCTTACAATTATACTAACATCGGGGCGGAGAGATTTGAACTCCCGACCCTTTGGTCCCAAACCAAATGCGCTACCAGGCTGCGCTACGCCCCGACTTCTTTACTCAGAGTATCAATAACTCAGGCAAAATGCAAGATTCATTTGTTTACTTTAGAAAAAATATAATATGAGATTTAATATTATCTTAGAATATGTTTTTTATTAGCTCCTCTTTAACAACAGACTGCTTCGTAGAAAGTCTACAGGGTTTTTGTGCGCGCAACACTGAACCAGATTTCTTTATCTTAGCCATATTTAAAAATCTAGCTACACCAATTGGTGAAAGTTAGTGCAGCAACCACAGCGGTATCGACCCTTAAAATTCTTTTTCCTAGACTCAATTTTTGACAAAACTTATCGGCAAGATCAAGTTCATAAGATGAAAAACCACCTTCAGGGCCAACAATAATAGCAACATTTTTTTTGCCTTTCAGCACTTTGTCAGCTTTACCTGTTTCATCACATAAAACAAAATTTTTACTCTGGGAATCAGGTAACTCACAAAAGTTAATAGGAGGCAAAATCTCTGGTATACTCATCCTACCGGATTGTTTCGCTGCTTCGATTGCTTGTAATTTTGCTCTACTTAGGTTAATGTTTTTTACCACTGTACGTTCCGTTGAAATAAATTGAATGCAGGTTATTCCCATTTCAGTTGCCTGTCTTACTATGTTGTTCAAAGCAGCACTTTTTACCATGGCACAATACAGGTATAAATTTTCCTCATGTTGCTGTTGTTTAGTGCATTCTTTGAGTGTAACTTCTGTCAATTTACGCGATATATTAACTACTTCTCCTAACCATTCTCCATCTTTTCCATTAAAAAGAGAGAGATTATCATACTTCTTAAGCCGCATTACATTGCAAATATAGTGACTTTGTTGTGGATTAAGTGCTAAACTCACGCCTTGTGATAAAGCTTCTTCAACATAAAGCCTAATTTTTCCCATTTAAAACTTTAATTATATTCTATTTGAGTGACTCTTACGGGATTTGAACCCGTGTTACCACCGTGAAAGGGTGGTGTCCTAACCACTAGACGAAAGAGTCAACTTGAATCTAACTAGGTTATATCGATTACATATATAAAGTCAATTCAATTATTTTGAATCACATAGTTAGAGGGATATATCAGTAATCTTATATCGATAGCCTCCTATTACTCCATGCTCAATACTCACTGAACCTATCTCAGATTTAGGAGCTAATTCTAATTGTTGTTCAACTTTTGTATCGGAATCATAGCCAGAATCGTAGCCAGAATCTCTACGCTCATATTTCTGCCTTATTTCTTCTACACTAAAGCCAGCCTTGGTCTTAATTTTTTGATCATTAGTCTGTTGCTGACTTATCGACTTATTAGTACTTAGCTCATTTAGCTTCACTTGCCAATCATTCACTTTATCTTGCACTAACCCATGGCAAGTTCCAGAATTAGCTTTTATGTCTTTTGCTTTTCTTTCTGCTCTTTTCTTGGACAAATCTACCCTAGCATAAATAGGTTCTGACGACTGTTCTGGCTCTTTCTGTTTTAGGCTAGTAGGCTTTTTTTGTTCTGAAAGATCATCTATAGTGCAATAAAATAAATAGGTTCTTCTGATATACTCAAATAACCACTATCTTCCAATGATAAATTTTCAGTGGATTTTTTATGTGAATCATATATTTCAGCATAAATAGATTCTTCTGATACACTCAAATAACCATTCTCCCCTAATGAGTTACTAACCTTAGCATCATACACCTCAGCGTAAATTGGCTCTTTTGAAGGCAAAGCATCATAATTAGTGCTCTTTGGCTTATACTCAAAAGTTCTAGGAGGTTTTTGAGGTGGTATTACATTGTTGTTCACCTCAGCGTACATAGTTGGCTCATATTCAGAGGTTCTAGGTGTATGGTCCCAGAGTGTGATGGTGTGGATTTAGTATAAATAATTCTGGAGACTGTGTCCACTGATAACATATAAATTCATAAGGAGTAAGACCCTTAAGAGTTTTGAGTCTCTTTGCATAATTATAAGCCATAACAAAGTTATAAAGGTGTTCTTTAAGTTGCTGGTGCGATTGATAGTAATACTTCTTAACTGTAGCATCCTTTAAAGTTTTATTCATACGCTCGACTTGCCCATTCGTCCAAGGATGGCTAACTTTTGTCAAACGATGTTCAATAACATTCTCTTCGCAAACTCTATCAAATATATGTTGGAAAGCATACTTATGACGCTTCTGGTTTGTAAATTGTATACCGTTATCTGTCAAAATAGTATGGATTTTATACGGTAAAATTCTAATCAAATTACGTAAGAACTCAGCAGCTATGGGTTTTGTAGCACTGTTACGCAACTCAACATAGGTAAATTTGGATGTCCTATCAATAGCAACAAACAAATGTAATTTGCCCTCCTCAGTTCTAACTTCAGCAATATCAATATGAAAGTAACCGATAGGATATTGTTTGAATTTCTTTTTTGACTTAACTTCTCCATCAACAGTTGGTAATCTGCTAATGTTGTGTCTTTGTAAACAACGATGCAAGCTAGAGCGAGTCAAATGCGGAATTGTAGACTGCAGAGCGTAAAGGCAATCATCTAGTGGCAGTAGTGTATACTTGCGAAATGTAACTATTATAGCTTCCTCTTCTAGCGTTAAAACAGTCGATCTTGGACGCTTTGGACCCATATCAGCATCTTTCGTAAATGAACGTTTTCTCCACTTAATAATAGTTTTTGGATTAAGGTTATAATGCTTGGAGAGTTTTGCTATGCTCTCTTTTCTATTTTGTATTGCTCTACGAATCGTCTGTGTTGTTTTGGCGCACCCATGTAATATTTGTCCCATAACTCCTCCTTTGATGGTATTTTTTTCTCATATTTTATCATACCATCACACTCTGGGACTGTACACCTAGGAGGTTTTTGTTGTATAGCTTCAACATTCAAATCATCTGTAGAATAATACTCTGCGCCTTTTCCTAGTAAAAAGGAAACTATGGGGTGAAGAATTATCTCTGCTGGTAAGTTTTTCTCACTATCCAATTTTAGATTTTTTGATTCTGCTAAATTCTCAATAACACGAATTATAACATTCTTTCCATTCTCATCTATTGAGTGGATATCAGCTCCACGATTAATCAGCAATTCCATTATTTTGTGATCTGTAGCACGTCCTAAAGCCTGATTTAAAGCTTGATTATTATTTATATCAAATGATCCTGTATTCTTGAAAGACATAGTTTTTGAAAAGAATTTTCTAAAACTATTTAGTGTATCGTAAAGACTTAGAGCAAATTTAACATTTTTTATGTTATTGTTTTTGACAGATTTAATTAAAAAATTATCTATTATGCCCATGATTATACCCCCTATATAAAAGCTCACTACCATGGTACAATTTTAAACTATGATGATTTATTTTCTACTAATAGCAGCTCTCTATAACCACTTAACAAGTGGTGGCATTGACATCATAATTGCATCTGGATTGCCGTCAGTCATTAAACCAAACCTTGTGCCACGATCGTATAACAGGTTGAATTCTACATATCTGCCACGTTTTATTAATTGATTTTCTCGTTGTTCTTTTGTCCAAGATTTTTGTATATGTTTACGTATGATGTGCAAATAAATTTCCAAAAAAGCTTCACCTACTGCTTTTGTGAACTCAAAATCATTTTCCCAGTTGCCAGAACTCAGATTATCATAGAAAATACCACCAATACCACGCGGCTCTTTTCTGTGTTGTAAGAAAAAATAGTTGTCACATTGCTCTTTAAATTTTGGATAATATCTGGTGTCAAATCTATCACATGTCATTTTGATTGATTCATGAATATACTTGCAATCTTCTTCATTTTTATATATTGGCGTAAAATCCATTCCTCCACCAAACCATTGTTTTGAAGTATATATCAGCCTTGTGTTCATATGTGCTGCAGGGATAAGGGGCGATTGCATATGAGACACTAAAGATATACCGCTTGCCCAAAACTCTCCGTTACTTTCACTTGCACCAGGAATCTCATTAATGGCTGAATCTGCAAATTTTCCGTGTACTTTTGAAACGTTTACTCCAACTTTTTCAAAAACATTACCAAAAATAATTGTAGATTCACCACCTCCACCACCTGGGCGATCCCACTTTCTCTTTTCGATCTTTGGCTCTGCGGATGATTGTTTTTCAATTAATAAGAAAGATTCTATAATCTTATCTCTTAGTGCACAGAACCATTTAAATGCTTGTGTTTTTTGTTTTTCCATAATATCCTCTTGCTAGCTTATTAACATTGTTATATCTGATATTTAAGGAACTTAATTAGATTTGGATGATAATTATCTATCAAAGACGTTAATAAATCTATAATAATTAAATCAATATAATAGAACATTTTCGTATGTACAACAATGCCAAGTAACAATAATGAATAAGAGATACATAGATAACAAAAAAGAGAACAGGGTTGACTTCATACTAAGAAATTATGGAATGTCAATTGTTGTGATGGCAGTTATTATGCTCTTACCTCCAGTAGCAATATCGATACTCTACTTTTTTGATATATATAGTCAGCATATTAATATAGAGATTAATTTATTAGTTAGCATTCTAACAACTCTCTTTATGATGTATAATGTAAAACGCTACAGATACCTACTTAATACTATAGAATTTCAAAATGCAATATTTGCAAATGCACTAAATCATAATACAGAATTTTGCCTTATTTTACATAAAGATGAGGGTGTTATTTATGCTGATGCAAGGTTCTACGAAAGGTTTAAAGATCATATAGATGATGACATTACGTTAGGCAAGATTCTTGAAATAGGAGATGTTTCAGAAGCAGACAAAAAAGTACTCTATCATGCACTAAAAAATAACTCTTCTGTACAGGTATGCATTTCCTTAAACAAGAAGAATAGAGTATCTAACTTTCTTTTGCTCTTTGAGCCGATACCAGATAATCCCCAAATTGCTATAAATAGTAATAAGATTTTAAATTTATCATTAGTGCCAATAGCAAGGCCAGATGGGTATTTTGTATTAAAAGCAACACAGATAAACAAGGAGCAGATATATGAAGAGTTAATAGAAAAACACAGCATAGGAACTTACATTGCAAATGCCAAAGGGGTGATTTTATCTGTAAATAAAAGATTTTTAGACATATTTGAACTAAAAAAACTGGAAAAAGGTAGCTCAATCAGTGATTTTATATCTCAATCTAAATATAACAATACAACAACCGATAATGAAATTTTGTTTTTTACTATAAGTGGTATTCCATTCAAGGCTTATATGAGCACTGCTATATTTTGTGATAAATACAACCATAGCTATATATATGGCTTTATAACACCAACCGAATCAAATATTGTTGATTATCAATTACACCCTTGTTTTGCAAATTCATCAATTGCTATTGCACAATGTGACATAAACGGCAACTTTGTAAAGAAAAATACGGCACTAATAAAGCTTGCAGGGTCAGATAATAATTCAATCTTTACGTTGATATTGGATAGTTATCATGTGAAAATACGTGAATATTTTTCGAGTAATAGAATAAATAATGCGTCTTTTGATGTACAGCTCAACGGCGGTAATAACATAAAAATATATTTCAATAAGTTTCTTCATAATAAAATGATCTTCATACTTTGTTATTTTATTGACAATACTGAACACAAAAACCTAGAGATAAAGCTTGAGCATTATCAAAAGATGCAAGCTATAGGGCAGTTAGCAGGTGGTATTGCGCATGATTTCAACAATATATTGACTGGGATAATAGGATTTTGCGATTTGCTTTTACTCCAGCATTCAGCTGGTGATCCATCTTTTGGAGATATAATACAGATACAGCAAAATGCAAAGCGTGGATCAAATTTAGTAAGACAATTGCTTGCTTTTTCAAGAAGACAGACCTTGCAGCCAAAAATTATTGATGTAAATAGAACTATAGCTAATCTTTATGAAATGATAAAAAGATTAATAGGTGAAAATATAAAATTTAACATTTATTATGGTAGAGACTTGGGTGCTGTTAGGGCTGATCAAGGGCAATTAGAGCAAGTTATACTTAACTTAGCAGTCAATGCTAGTGCTGCTATGGAAAAGGGCGGGGAATTAACTATACGAACCTTTAATCAAAAGATTGACTCATTAAATTCTACATCTCAGGATATGTTTTCTCCAGACAAGGAAACGATCGAACATGGAAATTATGTTGTGATTGAAGTAATTGATACTGGATGTGGAATGACAAGTGATACAATTGGAAAGGTATTTGACCCATTTTTTTCTACCAAAGATATTACCTCTGGTACAGGTCTTGGCCTCTCTACTGTATATGGCATTATTAAACAAACTGAAGGATACATCTATGTTGCTAGCAAAGTAAATCATGGAACTAAATTTAGCATATTTTTGCCCATGGTTTACATATCAGATGAAAATCTGAGAGAGGAAGATAGTGAAGAAATAGAAAGATCGGTAGTAAGTGAAATTAAAGGTAATGGTATAATTTTATTGATTGAAGATGAAGATTCAGTAAGGGAATTCATTGCTAAAGCACTAAAAAGGAAAGGATTTGATGTAATAGAAGCAAGCATAGGCGGCGAGGCGCTAGAAATAATCAGTAAAAAAAGTCAACACATAGATCTTATAATCACTGATGTAATCATGCCAGAGGTGAGCGGCCCAGAAATAGTTAAAGAAGCATTGATCCATAGGCCAAATATCAACGTTATTTTTATTTCTGGGTATGCAGAAGATGCTTTTTTAAAGAGTGATGACATCAATATAGAAGATTTTCACTTTTTGCCAAAACCATTCACTCTGAATGAATTAGGAAACAAGGTTCAAAGTGTGTTACACAAAGCAAAAAAGACAGTCTAATTTTAGTGTGGTTAACAACAAAAAAGTTTTCTAATGCAAAAGTTTCTTGCATATATACAATAGAATTATTTTATACATAAGATAAAAGGCGTGAGCAAGATTATTGCAATAGTAAATCAAAAGGGTGGAGTTGGCAAAACCACAACTAGTATAAATTTATCGACAGCCTTTGCTGCTGTGGGAAAAAGCACTTTATTGGTAGATCTTGATCCTCAAGGAAATGCTAGCACCGGGCTCGGGATTTCTTATCGTAGTAGGGAAGAAAAAAATATATACAAAATACTACTAAGCAGCGAAAATAAATTGATAGAATCGGCAATTTTCAATATAAAGGAAATTCCAAATTTATCACTAATTTCGTCAGTAGTTGATTTATCAGCTGCAGAAATTGAATTATCGCAACTTGAGCGAGGAAAATTTGTGCTAAAAAGCGCATTAGAGAAGATACGCGATAATTATGAGTATATAATCATCGATTGCCCTCCATCACTTGGGCTTCTAACCATAAATGCTTTGACTGCTGCTAATTCTATTATTGTCCCTCTTCAGTGTGAATTTTTTGCTTTGGAGGGATTAAGCCATTTAGTTAAAACTGTAGAGCTGATAAAAAGAAATAACCTAAACCCTTTTTTGGCAATAGAAGGGATAGTGTTAACAATGTATGACAGGCGCAACAAACTCAGTGAACAGATTAAAAACGATATTTGCCAGTATTTAAATGATAAAGTATACAAAACTATCATCCCATTGTATGAGACTGTTATTCCACGTAACGTACGGTTATCAGAAGCGCCTTCTCATGGAAAACCCGCTATTGTGTATGATCTTAAGTGTCCTGGTGCACAAGCATATATAAGTTTGGCAAGGGAAATTTTAAAAAAGCACGCGAGCAGTTGTAAGGAGAAGAAACTAGTAAGCGAGGGCGTAGTATGAAGGATGATAGACGCCTCGGCAGAGGTCTTGCCGGCCTCATAGGCGATAATTATGATAATAAAGAAGATCGACAAGAGCATTTGCCTATTTCATTACTGCACCCAAGCAAATTTCAACCGAGGAAACATTTTGACGAGGAGTCATTAAGAGAACTTGCAAATTCGATAAAGAAAAGTGGCATTATACAGCCTATCGTGGTACGCAAAGATTCAAATGATGATGGTTATGAAATAATAGCTGGAGAACGTCGTTGGCGAGCAAGCAAGATTGCAAATCTTGATAGTGCACCGGTTATCATAAAAGATCTGAGCGACAAGGAATGCTTGGAAGTATCCATTATTGAAAACATACAAAGGCAAGATATTAATCCAATAGAGGAAGGTGAAGCTTACAGAAAACTGATAGATGAGTTTTTCTATACACATGAGGAATTAGCTTCAGCTATAGGCAAAAGCCGCAGCCACATAACCAATATGATTCGGATGTTGTTGCTCCCTGATAGGGTGAAAACAATGATCAATGAGAAAAAATTGTCTATGGGTCATGCAAGAGCGTTGATTAATGTTGAAAATGCGGAAAGTATTGCAGAAAAAATAGTTTCTCAGGGCTTAAGCGTTAGACAAACTGAAAAACTGATAAAGGACCTACATCAAAACAACAATCAAAAAGAGCAGAGATATACTAGAAATCAAGATATGACAGTAATAGAAGGCGCTATATCTTCTCAACTTGGTTTAAAGATCAAAATTAATGACAACAATTCTAAGGGTAAAGTTATGATACGGTATGATAATCCAAATGAATTGGATTTGATATTGAAAATTTTGAATAGGAAATTTGAGGCATAGCTAGTAGTTGGCTAGCAAAGCAACAAACCAATATCAACTTTTGGTGTCATGAAAGTAGCTGACACTGGAATCCAGGAATTTTATTAAGTTGGTAAGCATAAAAGTATAACTTCTACGTCATACCGCCGCGGTATCCGCTAACAAGCAGCGGGATGACGATTGTCAGGGTAGCTGTCATCCCAGTGCCCTGACTACTTGGATCCAGGAAAAAGAATGGTGTCATCCCAGTGCGTGACACTGGGATCCAGAAGACTTAATTTCAACCAAGTGGCTGCATAATAAAGGCTGGATTCCAGTGTCACGCACTGGGATGACACCCTAGGCTCTGTGGACAAAATTTTAGAGAAGCCATACAAGAGCTCCAACAAAATTGAGAAAACCCATAAAAACCTCAGCAGTTTTATCAAATCTGGAAAAAATGCGCCTAAAATTTTTAATTTTACCAAAAAAACACTCAATCAAATGACGTTCTTTGTAGATATGCTCATCGTAATACCTTTGCACTTTTCGATTCCGTTTTGGCGGAATAACTACTGTACATCCCTTGTCTTCAAGACTTGTAACAAAGGCATTGCTATCGTAGCCCTTGTCAGCTACTACAGTAGAGTTATAGATACTTTCGGTCAACACTTGTGCCTGCGTAATTTCATTTCTTTGACCAGGAGTCAGAGTAAATTTAAGTGGATTTCCAAGTGCATCGACAAGCGCATGTATTTTAGTTGTAAAGCCACCTTTGCTCCTCCCTAAAGCTTCTTGATCCTTGGAGTTTTTTGTATATCCAGATGAACATGGATGGGCTCGGATGATCGTACCGTCGATTATAGCAACTTCTAAATCAGGCTCTTGTTTAGTATATTCAAGCAATTTTTTCCAGACATCTCTTTCACACCATCTTTTAAATCGCTTATGTATACTCCTGTAATTACCATAAGTTTTTGGTAAAAGTCTCCATTGGCAACCACTTCGCACTATGTACCACACTGCCTCTATGAATATTCTTAAACGTTTTTCATTTTTGCTGTGCATTCCTTTTACGCTTTTTATGAACTCTAAAATTTGTTTCCAATTTTCCTCTTTGATGTAATATTGCATATGGTAGTTTCTCCATTTTTTACCTATTAGGCTAAACTACCATCTTTTTCTCTCTTTTCATATTTTTTGTCCACAGAGCCTAGTAGAAATCGTTTTTGTAATTGCAACATTCGTGCAATCTTTAGCCATAAATATTTAAAAAATTTACCAAATGAAAAAAAAGGCAAAAGAAACCCCGTGGTGGTTGGCTATTTACCATGTACTAAAATATCGGCGTTTTTTTTATTCTAAAATGCTTGATTAAGAGCGATTTAGCTGCTTTTAACTTGCAACTAACCTACACTGCAAGTATTTAAGAAATTTACTAAGCAGGAAAAAAGGCAAAGAAACCCCGTAGTAGCTAGCATTCAAATTCTCCCTTGTCAATTTGACGTTTTTTGCTGTCTTAAACGCTTTGTAAGCGCGTTTCGGCTTATATAGGTAAAAACCCAGAAATTTTTAAAGACATGCGATGCATGTAGTGCGAAAAATTAAACATGAGACGCCAAATACCCTAAGTTTTTTGTCATTAACCTGCACAGATTGCGAAGATAAATAAATAGCTTCAGTTTTATGATAAGGGAGCTGGCGAGGCTTGTCAAGGAAGTTTTTCGTTTCATCCAATGCGCTGCCAAAAGCTATGCAAAAAGTCCAATGAGTTAACTCCCATATATCCTGAGTAATTCTTGTGCATTAGCTTTGATTAGGATAGGGCATTTTCTATCATTTAATAGGGAACGCAATATTTCAGTTGCACCCTTAACGTCGTTATTGTGTATCTTTACTATAGCGATGGCTTCTTGGCTTGAATAAGGGTATACTGTGCTTGATTCTAAATTATCAATTTTGTCTTTATTTATTTTTTCACCGTTGGAGTGAAGTAAGCTCATTACTTCTAAATATTGTGCTAACTCACGCAAAACACCAGGAGCATCTTTATCATCTGCCAAATCATTATAAATAGATGCTGTGTCTGTTGGCATTGAATCTGAGATATGATTGAATGCGCGTTCAAAATTTGCTAAATACTCCCAATTTGAATCTATTTCTTTTAGCAGCGGCTTATTATCTTTTTTTAAGAATAATACTTCGTAAAACTTGTCACCTGCAGTTATAGATTGTTTTGTGTTATCAATGTTGCGCAATAAGTATAATGTGATGCCAACTAACATTGGTGCGAGTGCAAGCAGAAAGATGTATTTTTTCATGGTAATATTCCAAATAGTTATATATTTATACATTAATGCTTTTGATTTGCAAAAACATATTGACATAGTAATTATATCACATAATAATATCCTTAAAGTTGTTTGAATAGTTGGAGATTAAAATATTTCTAAAGTAGAAATAAAGACAGCAGTATTAAGCTAAATTATTTTTTGTCGGATTTATCCGATGTACCCTCAACCTTTTATAGGTTGAAGTCTAAATTTGAGAGTTTGATCCTGGCTCAGAATGAACGCTGGCGGCAGGCCTAACACATGCAAGTCGAACGGAGTTATATTGTAGCTTGCTATGGTATAACTTAGTGGCAGACGGGTGAGTAATGTATAGGAATCTACCTAGTAGTACGGAATAATTGTTGGAAACGGCAACTAATACCGTATACGCCCTACGGGGGAAAAATTTATTGCTATTAGATGAGCCTATATTAGATTAGCTAGTTGGTGGAGTAATAGCCTACCAAGGCAATGATCTATAGCTGATCTGAGAGGATGATCAGCCACACTGGAACTGAGATACGGTCCAGACTCCTACGGGAGGCAGCAGTGGGGAATATTGGACAATGGGCGAAAGCCTGATCCAGCCATGCCGCATGAGTGAAGAAGGCCTTTGGGTTGTAAAGCTCTTTTAGTGAGGAAGATAATGACGGTACTCACAGAAGAAGTCCTGGCTAACTCCGTGCCAGCAGCCGCGGTAATACGGAGAGGGCTAGCGTTATTCGGAATTATTGGGCGTAAAGGGCGCGTAGGCGGATTAGTAAGTTAAAAGTGAAATCCCAAGGCTCAACCTTGGAATTGCTTTTAAAACTGCTAATCTAGAGATTGAAAGAGGATAGAGGAATTCCTAGTGTAGAGGTGAAATTCGTAAATATTAGGAGGAACACCAGTGGCGAAGGCGTCTATCTGGTTCAAATCTGACGCTGAGGCGCGAAGGCGTGGGGAGCAAACAGGATTAGATACCCTGGTAGTCCACGCTGTAAACGATGAATGTTAAATATGGGAAGTTTTACTTTCTGTATTACAGCTAACGCGTTAAACATTCCGCCTGGGGACTACGGTCGCAAGATTAAAACTCAAAGGAATTGACGGGGACCCGCACAAGCGGTGGAGCATGTGGTTTAATTCGATGCAACGCGAAAAACCTTACCACTCCTTGACATGGAAATTATACCTATTCGAAGGGATAGGGTCGGTTCGGCCGGGTTTCACACAGGTGTTGCATGGCTGTCGTCAGCTCGTGTCGTGAGATGTTGGGTTAAGTCCCGCAACGAGCGCAACCCTCATCCTTAGTTACCATCAGGTAATGCTGGGGACTTTAAGGAAACTGCCAGTGATAAACTGGAGGAAGGTGGGGATGATGTCAAGTCATCATGGCCCTTATGGAGTGGGCTACACACGTGCTACAATGGTGGCTACAATGGGCTGCAAAGTCGCGAGGCTAAGCCAATCCCTTAAAAGCCATCTCAGTTCGGATTGTACTCTGCAACTCGAGTGCATGAAGTTGGAATCGCTAGTAATCGTGGATCAGCACGCCACGGTGAATATGTTCTCGGGTCTTGTACACACTGCCCGTCACGCCATGGGAATTGGTTTCACTCGAAGCTAACGACCTAACCGCAAGGAGGGAGTTATTTAAAGTGGGATCGGTGACTGGGGTGAAGTCGTAACAAGGTAGCAGTAGGGGAATCTGCAGCTGGATTACCTCCTTAGGCTTTGCGCATAACTTACCATTTTTTATGATGGTGTTGTTATGTGCTATACTGCTGTCTTTACTTCTACTTTATTTTAATTTCCCGATAACGGAATTTTATGAGTGATAGACCTCTTTCTCCACATTTACAAATATATAAAGTACAAGTTACTAGTTTTTTCTCTATTATGTACAGATTGACTGGTATCTTGCTATTCCTTTTATTAATGATACTTTCTTGGTATTTTATATTACATGTTTACTTTCCTGAGTTACTTATAGTAAGGTACTTAAATGCATTATTATTCACTCCTGTTGCTAAATTAGCTTATGTCTTATGTTTTATAAGTTTTGTATATCATTTTCTTAATGGTATTCGTCATTTATTGTGGGATGCTGGGCTTAATTTAGAAATCACTGGCGTTTCAAGGAGTGCTATACTGCTGACAGTAACGCTACTTCTTTCTACTATGGCTTTTTTATTTATGTTTATATGAGTCAGTCTGGAAATTCAGTACATCATTGGTGGGTTCAGCGTGTTTCTGCAGTGATTTTGCTGCTTCTATTTCCTTGGTTCATCTATTCATTTTCTTGCGCATTTTATACTGATAGCTCTTTGTCTTTTAGTGAAAAATTTATTAATCACCCTTTAGAGCTTTTATTTTTTGTTGTATTGTTGTTTTGCATTTTTTGGCACGCAGTTCTTGGAATGCAGGTAGTATGCGAAGATTATATACACAGCGTATCTCTAAGGATTTTTACAATTACATGCATAAAGTACTTATCAAGCATTACTTATATAGTCCTTGCTTTTACAATCTTTATCTTCTACAGGCATATTTTCTTGTAAAATCACCGGTTCTGTGTTAACATATTATTAACATACTCATTTTATTATTAAGTTATAGTGATTCTGGTTTAACAATATGCTTGCAAGTCTTACGCTAGGAGTAAGGAGCCTATTTACTTCATCTGAGCCTAGCACAACTTATGTAAAAGACCTTAGAAAGGTAATGACATATAAAGATGGAAGAAAATGCAAATATCCAGAGAATTACGATCAGATTAAAAAGTCTGGAAAAATTATAGAAGGTGAGAATAGTAAGGGTGAGACTATATATAAACTTTTATATGGCGAGGAAGACAAAGATGGAAGACAACCAAGTTTTGATTTAGCTCCTGTTGAAAGCACTGGAAGTAAAGAGAAAAGTGTAAAATTTCACTACTTCACTATTAACTTTTTAGTTGACCCAGATAAAGATGCACGCGAGTTTCGCAGTAGCAATCGTAGTTATTATAGTAAATATTATAAACCATTTGGGTTTTCAAAAATCGATCTTGAGAAACATATTCCAATTTTTGAAGTTGATACTCAGTCACTTGAATTAACTCATTCTCGTGTGCTTGCTAAAAAAGGTTCTTCTCTCAACAATAAAGGTGAGGTTGACGAGAAAGATATAGATGAAAAAGGAAGAAATGGAAAATTATTGTACACTAGTGATTATAAGAAGCTAAGCACCCATTTTTCAGAAATTAGAGATCAGAATGGTAATCTAGAGCTAGATAAAAGTCTTATATCTGTTCCTATCGTTTTTGCTACAAGTTTAGCTAAAGTTTGTACTAAATTGTTGACTTCTCTTCCTATAAAGTTAGGGGAGCATTTAGTAAGCAAACAAAACCCAATTGCAAAGTCTTTTGGTTATCTTTTATTCACTCCTGAAATGGCAGTAAAAAATTTAGTGAATATGGGAGCTACTATACTTAAGGCTCCAATTTTATTGTTTGTAGCAAATGAGAAAAAATATGGTGATGCTTACTTAACTATGTGGAAACACCAATTGGCAGGGTATTGGGAAGAAATAAAAAGTGACTTTAGTGTTATTAAAGGTGAAGAAAGGCTAAAGCCGGAGCAAAAGGATCAAAAGCTACTAGTGGGCACATGGGATGAGCTTAACGCTAGAAGGCCAAAGAAACAAGGGAATGATAAAGAAGTTAGCAAGAGTAATGAAATACTAAAGAGTCCTGAGAAAGAACAAAATAAGGGTAATGAAATATTAAGTGATAAAAGAAAAGGTCATGTTGAGGAATTACAAAATAGAAGAAATTCACAGCAAGGGCAAGGCGCTACACATGATCACTCTCATTAGCAATTACTTTAAATCAACATTTACTTTCTTTATTAACTATTCCACAACAAAAACTTGCATGCATTTTGCCCTCAGTATAAGATATTAATTATTTAATTAATATCTTAACTAAATGCGCCCTGTAATATTGTGTGGTAGTAGTGGTAGCAGACTTTGGCCTTTATCTAAGCCAAAGCAATTTCAGAAAATATTTAGTCAGAACACTATGTTTCACAACACTTTGTTGAGGCTAAAAGCGATTATATGCCGCCCATAATTGCTACAAATATACAGTACGAGTCATTAGTGATGGAGGAATTGCATGCACTGCAAGAATATAAAGTGATTTTCGAACCAGTGAAAATTGGAACAGCAGCGGCAATATTAATTGCTGCACTTCTCTGCAATGAAAACGAGACAATGTTAATTCTGCCTTCAGATCATTTCATAGGTGATTTGAATAGTTTTTATGCTTCTACTCAAAAAGCGTCTAAGTTAGCCTCTGAAACTAACTCTATAGTAACTTTTGGGGTTAAGCCTCATGAATTCAATTCTGAATACGGCTATATAAATGCAGTTTATGATCATAAGGAAAAGTATCATATAGTGAAGGATTTCATAGAGAAACCTGAGCATAAATTAAGTAACGATCATTATTGGAACTCTGGAATATTTGTGTTTAAAGCAAAACGCTACATAGATGAGGTCAAAAAATCTGCCCCGAATCTTTACAATTCATGTTTTAAACATTTCACACCGCAAGAGAGATTTCTATATTTAAAACAACGAGATTTTGCAGGAATTGAAGGCATATCTATTGATTACTTAGTGATGGAAAAAGCAAAAAACGTTGCAATGATAGAAGCTAATTTCGATTGGTTGGATGTTGGAACTTGGAATTCGGTTTTAGAATTGAGTGAGAAGTTTAGTAAAGAACCGGTGTTATTCCAGCGCATAACGCTGGGATCTAGAAAAAAAGAAAAAGGATGGATCCCAGTGTCAAGCACTGGGATGACAGAAAAGAACTTTGAAATGGAAGAAGGTAATGCAAAGAATTTATTAAGTAGAGCTTGTAAGCAACCAAACAAAAGTCTAATTTCATTTATTCATAAAGTTAAGAAAGTAAAGGCGATAAGGAAAGAAGTTAAACCATGGGGATTTTGTAGTATAATTTTAATGAGCGAAAATTTTCTTATAAAATATCTTTTTATAAATCCATTAAGCTGCACTTCTAAGCAATTCCATCACTATAGAGATGAATACCATATAGTGCTATCAGGAGTTGGGTATGTTAGTTTAGAAGACAAAGAATATGCTATAGTAAAAGACCATATGATAGAAATCCCAAGGGAAGTTTCCCATAGGATTGAAAATAGAAGCACAAGCTTTCCACTTGAAATAGTTGAATTTCAGATAGGAGAGCATTTATCTGATAATGATATAGTGAGGTTGGATGATGTATATGGAAGATTTTGAAATTCTAATGTTAAGGTCAGTTATCTAAGTGGAGAAAGTCACCTCTCCCCACTCGACTTCAAAACCGGACTTGTGACTTTCACCACATCCGGCTTCTCTCTAACTTGGTGTTTGTCATACATACTTCTCCATGTAATTAACATTTCAAAGCTTGGTAAATTTGTTTTTATAGCTTAAATACAGCATTCTCTATATTACTAGAGAAGTCGTATTCATTCATACCTAACACTTAATGTTGGCTCATAACATATTAACCACTACTCACAACTTTACCTTCCAAATTACAGTGTCCACGTCAGCATATCTTAAACATTACTTTAGGCCTTGGCTTCTTAGACAATCCCTCATTATAGGTGCATACGGGTGGCTCCCTGCTTAAAGAATAAGAGCATCTATAATGTTACTCCGTTCCATGAAATTGTTTCATGTTAGACTTAGGTTCCAACTTTTTGCCGGGAGATGGGAAACATCTTAATCAGACCAGTCAAGTTCTAATTATCCACTTTCTCCGTACCTTTTGGTCTATGCGTTAACCAACCTTATTTCGCATATCGTTCGTTACGACAATTCAGGCATTGGTTCCTCTCGTAACCATATCTAACTCTGTTTGCAGGGATTCACTATAAGGTTTAGTGTTACCTGCTTTTATCTCATGCTTGCATCCTAGGCTCTGTGGACAAAATTTTAGAGAAGCCATACAAGAGCTCCAACAAAATTGAGAAAACCCATAAAAACCTCAGCAGTTTTATCAAATCTGGAAAAAATGCGCCTAAAATTTTTAATTTTACCAAAAAAACACTCAATCAAATGACGTTCTTTGTAGATATGCTCATCGTAATACCTTTGCACTTTTCGATTCCGTTTTGGCGGAATAACTACTGTACATCCCTTGTCTTCAAGACTTGTAACAAAGGCATTGCTATCGTAGCCCTTGTCAGCTACTACAGTAGAGTTATAGATACTTTCGGTCAACACTTGTGCCTGCGTAATTTCATTTCTTTGACCAGGAGTCAGAGTAAATTTAAGTGGATTTCCAAGTGCATCGACAAGCGCATGTATTTTAGTTGTAAAGCCACCTTTGCTCCTCCCTAAAGCTTCTTGATCCTTGGAGTTTTTTGTATATCCAGATGAACATGGATGGGCTCGGATGATCGTACCGTCGATTATAGCAACTTCTAAATCAGGCTCTTGTTTAGTATATTCAAGCAATTTTTTCCAGACATCTCTTTCACACCATCTTTTAAATCGCTTATGTATACTCCTGTAATTACCATAAGTTTTTGGTAAAAGTCTCCATTGGCAACCACTTCGCACTATGTACCACACTGCCTCTATGAATATTCTTAAACGTTTTTCATTTTTGCTGTGCATTCCTTTTACGCTTTTTATGAACTCTAAAATTTGTTTCCAATTTTCCTCTTTGATGTAATATTGCATATGGTAGTTTCTCCATTTTTTACCTATTAGGCTAAACTACCATCTTTTTCTCTCTTTTCATATTTTTTGTCCACAGAGCCTAGAGGTTGCCACTCTCTAAAATGTGAGACATACATTATCCCCGATGTCTAGGGAAGATGGAATTTAACCATCACAAAATCACGACTTTCGGGTCGGACTAACTGTACGAACATTGTGATTTGAGGGCAAATCTCTACCAGGGAAGGGTGTCATCCCAGTGCTTCGACACTGGGATCCAGCTTTCATGCAACCTCATCAAAAACGTTTATTCAGCATAAGATCAGCTGCTTTCTACGCTCACCAAATCAGTTTACTTATTTGCAAGCAAAAATTTCCTGGATGCCAGTGTCAAGCACTGGCATGACACCATTTACTGTATGAATTACCTTAACAAAAACAAATGTTCGTATAGCTGTGTGTTAAGGTATTGAATATATTCTATAAGCCTGCTAAATTTAAGGAAGCAAAAATCTCTAGTTTTCAAATAAAGAAAAGTCTACAATTATACGAAGTTTCAAAAATATAATGTTTAACCTCAAAATATTTTGTAATGTCCATTGCCTTTGAAATTACTATGGCTGCTTGCTATTTGCGAGCGAAAAATGCCAGATTTTGCTCTATAATGACTTTGTTCTCTATTATCGGCATTGCCCTTGGAGTTGCAACACTAATAGTGGTGATGTCTGTAATGAACGGATTCAGAGCAAAGTTGCTTGACTCAATACTTGGCATTGATGGCCATATTAACGTTTATTTTGATAGAAACATAAATTCAGATTACTACGCAGTTTCAAAATCTATTGAGAGAATTCCTGGTATATTAAAAGCTACTCCTATGACCAATGATCAAGTCATTATTGCAGCAAATGGTAAAATTGCAGGTAGCGTAGTGCGAGGTGTGTCAACTAAAGATTTGCTTGATAGTACTGCCGTTACAAATAATGTAATTATAGGTGATGTAAAAAAATTTGATGAAGGGATAATAATAGGGGCACGCTTAGCAGAAGCCTTGAACATTGACTATGACGACGAAATTACGTTTATATCATCTGAAGAATTTGATGCATTACTTGGTGAAATGCCGCGAATGAAAAAATATAAAGTTATAGCAATATTTGATATGGGTATGTTTGAGTATGATAATACCTTGATATATATGCCTCTAAAATCAGCACAAGTCTTTTTTAATTATGAAAATAGCATAAAAAATATAGAAGTACTTGTAGACGACGTTACTAGAGCTGATAAGCTGACAGATGCTATAGAAAAAGAAATAGGAATGAAAGCTGAAAGTTGGCAATCACAGCAAAGCCATTATTTTAGTGCTTTAAAAACTGAAAGAAATGTGATGTTTTTAATTCTTACTTTGATTATAGTTGTAGCAGCGTTTAATATTATCTCGAATTTAATGATGATAGTACAAGAAAAGAAATCCGCGATTGCAATTATGCGTACATTTGGTGCAACAAGTGGAAGCATTATGCGCATATTTTGTGCTTGTGGTCTATTAATCGGTTTTACGGGAACTTGTCTTGGCTGTATTATAGGTGTCGTTTTTTCTCTCAATATCGAAAGTATTAGAGTGTTTTTAGAAAACATTACTAACGTCAAGCTGTTTGATCCTATGATATACTTTTTTTCAAGTTTGCCAGTGATATTAGTACCCCAAGACGTAGTAAATATTTCTGCACTTGCGTTATTCTTATCATTTTTAGCGACAATTGCTCCTGCATTGCAGGCAGCTGCACAAGATCCTGCGGAGATACTACGTTATGAATGATACTCAGCAAAAGTACATAGGTTGGTTCTTAATTGTATTGTTATTTACCGGTTACATCACAATAAATAACATAATCTTTTTAAAAACAAATCAGCAAGAGAGTGAAAATAATGTGAAAACTTTAATGGAAGGCATGGATGAGCTTAGAATGTTGCTTGAAGTTAATCAATCTAGAATGGAAAAAAGGATATTTGACTTAAAGAGAAGTCAGCATACTCAATGTGAGCAAGGTGATAATAACTCAAGATGTAAGAACCTTGCAAAATTGCTATTACTTGTGGTTAAAATGAAGAATTCGTTATTGCGAGAAGCAAAATTTGATAACCATATAAATTCAATAAAGCCTTTGATATCAGAGCTTGACGATCCAGAGATAGAAAATGCAGTAGATGAATTAGAAAATTTGAAAGAGATAAATACCTTACACGAATTGAAGTTATCTTTTGAAAAAACTATTGATACTATCGATTACAACAAAAGTACATTGTCTAAAAAAATCATTTCAAACTGGATAAAGGTAGACGACCGAAATGATCCATTAAGAGTAAAATTTGCGGAAATTGAGGAGTCAATAAACGATAATGATTGGCAAAGTATAGCTACTACAGTAAAAGATTTAACGCATTCAGAGTTCAAACCATGGCTGAATAAATTGAATGATCTTATTGTAGCTTCTAAGAATATTTCAACAATATATCATCACTTATTACAATATATCTCATGATTTATTTTATAATTTTCGCTCTTTCGTTTTTATTTGGCATATGGGTCAAGGTAAGTGGTGAAGTAATAAAATTAGAATTAGGCAATTACATTATAAGTATTGATCTATATTTCATTATTTTTACTTGTGTAGTTTTATTATTTTTGTTAATTGCACTTGCACGCTTTTTTTCTTCCATTTCATCAACATTTGCCAACATAAGAAATAGAAGAAGGGATAGGGAAGAATTGCTTCTCTTTGAAGCTTTCTTTAGCATAGACTTAGACAATATAGAGAACGCCCAAAAGGTAGTTAAAAGTCTAAATGAGAAGAGCGATAGGTTATCTTTAATAAAGCTCTTTAACTCAGGTAAGACGGGAAGTTACAGCTTTTTCAGTAACGGTTTAACAAACGTTGCAAATAAAAATCGTAACTTAGCTCTACTTCTGGCCAATAAGCTGATCATTCACCTCAAACAAGAAAAAGTAGTCTTTCAAAAATTTATAGAATATTGCTCTAGTTCAATTAACGATAAAATGCTATCTATTCCCTTTCAAATAGAGCATTACATATTGAAAGAAGATTGGATTAATGCAATTTTGAGGTTGAAGGAAGCAGTTAAGTTCAATATTTTTCTCCCCTTTGATCATAAAGAAATGTTTGCAGTGTTTTATTGCGCTTTAGCAAAGCAATATGAAAGTAAAGGAAATTTTAAGGAGGCTATAAAGTCTTTATTTAGAGCACAACGTTATAGTGCAATTTTTCAGCCCATCAATTATTTAAAGGCAGAATTATATATTAAACTTGGAAAAATCAGAAAAGCTTCTGCAGTGCTAGAGGCAGAGTATACAGTAAATCCTACTCCTCAGTCAGCTAAAATTTACATCAATTTAAATAGTAAAGGTGCTGAAAGACTATACAACTTACGCCCTGATTATTATTTTAGTTACTGTTTACTTGCTTTGTCCTCAATGAGTTCAGGTAAATATGATCTTGCAAGTCAATATTTAGACACTGCTATGAAAAAAGCTAATTACATGTCAATCTACTTTATTGTAATACAACTCAAGGTTACATTGCAAGAACACGACAAGGTAATTTATTGGCTAAACAAGATGGGCTCAGAAGCTTTGCCTGATCCAGGCTGGAAGTGTAAAAATTGTAACAGAGAACTAAAGCAATGGGATCATAAATGTTCAAATTGCAATAGTTTTAATTGTGTTTATTATATATTATAAGGCTCCACAAAGTGTGATGATAATAATATATGGAAAATTACCATCAAAGACCTCTATTGAACAATTTTTGGAGTAGATCTCTTAATATAACCCTTATTTCAAAATAATAAACCTGCAAGTTTTTTAGTTAGACTTGGTTCTAATGTCAAAAAAACTTGCTTTTAGACACTAACAATTATATATTTTAATAAATCAGGGTTGTATACAAAATGAAGAGCTTAAAGGAATTATCCTTAAGAATTAAGAATATTAAGTCTGTACAGAAAACCACGAAAATAATGCAAATGGTTTCTGCAGCAAAGTTGTTACAAAGTCAAAAGAAGTTATTAAATTCAAAATTATATGTATCTAAGCTGCATAACATTATTTCTTCATTAATGCTATCAGCTGATCAAGAATTACTGGCAAAAATTCTAAATGTCAGTAACGACGGTTCTTACCTAGTATTCATTGTTGCGTCTGATCGTGGCTTGTGCGGCAACTTTAACTCTTCTATTGTCAAATTTAGTCAAGAGCGTGTAAATAAGTCAATCGCAAATGGCAAAAAAGTAGATATTGTATTTCTTGGTAAAAAAGCTTTTGATGTAGGTAAAAATAGATTTGACTCTAAAAGTATCTTAAAAATTGAAAATAGTAAGGGAATCACGTTAAAGCACGTAGGAGCTTTGGTTGATGGTATAGATTTAAGTAAATACGATAAAGTTAAAGTTTTTTATAGTAAATTCTATAATACCTTCACGCAAAAACCAATGTTGGAAACAATAAAACCATGGAGTAAAGACTCATCCTTGATTGATAACTCTCTGGCTGGTCCAACAACAGATTACGGCTATGAGTATGAACCACAAAATATTGAATTTATTTTAAAATCTTTGGTTCAAGATTACGTTGTAATTGCTCTTTACTCTGCTTTGCTTGAAAGTGCAACAAGTGAGAATAGTGCTAGGATGGTTGCTATGGAATCAGCAAACAGAAACACTAAAGAGATGCTGAACAAACTAGCATTGCTTTATAATCGTTCTCGTCAAGCAGCAATTACAACTGATTTAATTGAAGTTATAGGTGGTGCAGAGTCTTTATAAAAATCTAAGGAATAGAAAATGAATATATTAAATATTGCAGCAGATATCACTAAATTAATAAAAAAGCAGAATCAAGACGCGGAAGTTACAATATATGAAACTAATAAGACTTCAGTTTCTCAGCGTCTATCAAAAATTGAGCAAATATCACAATCTAAAAATTGCACTGTAGGAATCAGAGCTATAGCAGGTAAAAACAAAGCTGCGTATATTTCTACAAACGATTTGAATAATCTTAGTGATACGGTAAGCCAAGTGGTAGAAATGGCAAAGAATGCGCCAGAAGATCCTTGCATTAATTTTGCTGTAAATGGTAGTAATTATATCTCTTCTGCAGATTTAAGTATCTCAGATAATAATGTTGTAACCGTTGATAACCTAAAAGAAATTGCTGAAGCTGCAGAAAATTCAGCCCTTGCACATAAGAGTATCACTAATTCTGAAGGAGCCTCTTCTTCATACGCTTTAGTGAATACAGTATTATCGACTGTTTCTGGTTTTATTGGCTCGTTTAGTAAATCAACCTTTGCTAATCAGGTCTCTGTTGTTGCTGGAAGAGAAAGTGAAATGAAGGTTGGTTACGATTATGATATAGCATGTAATTTTAGTGATTTAAAGTTGCCAGAGTTAATAGGAAAAGAAGCAGCAAAAAGAGCAGTTGATCAATTGAATTCACGTACAATTAAAACTGGCAAATTTCCAGTTATTTTTGAAAAAAGAGCAGCAAAAGGGCTAGTAAAAAGTTTTGCTTCTGCTATAAATGGGAGCAGTATTATAAGCAACAGTTCTTTCTTGAGGGGTAGTTTAAACGCTCAGATTTTCAATGATAGAATTAACATTATTGATGATCCATTGTTGCCAAGAGGCATAGCATCGAGACCATTTGATGGAGAAGGGATAACTAGCAAAAAAAATATATTTGTAAAAAACGGAATATTACAAAATTGGATTTTAGACTTATACTCGGCTAGAAAATTAGACTCAGAAACAACCGGAAGTGCAACTCGTGCAAGTAATGCTGCAGTTATTCCTGCAGCTAGTAACCTCTACATTGAGAATGGTAATGTATCATTTGAAGAATTAATTCAGGAAGTAAAAGAGGGAATATATGTAACTGATTTATTTGGTTTTGGTGTTAATTTAATCAATGGCGATTACAGCCAAGGCGCTTCCGGATTTTTTATAGAAAATGGAAAAATAACGTATCCAGTACATGAGATTACCATTGCTAGCAATTTGAAGGATATGTTTAGCAATTTAGTCGTTGCAGATGATCTAACTTTTTGTGGGCAATTTAATTCACCGACAATTAAAGTTAGCGAAATGACGGTTGCAGGTTCGCTTAACGATTAAAAAATTTATTTGCATCAAGTACAACAATTGTGTATTATTGTCATGTAATGTTAAGAATAGACTATGGAGTATAAAGGTTTAGTTTCAATAGCTAAGCTTAAAGCATTCTCAATCGTAATTTCAAAGTTTTTCATCACATTAGTAATATTAGTTAATAATTTAGGAGTTGTTTAAATGGAATTTGGTAATGTAAAATGGTTTAATGCCGAAAAAGGCTATGGTTTCATCAAGCCAGAAGGTAAAGGGGGTGACGTTTTTGTACATATTAGCACATTGGAACGTTCGGGAATAAGACCTGAGGCACTTAAAGGAGAGAATAAAGAGAAGGGAATAAAAGGAGAAAGGGTGAGTTATGAGGTTAAAGAGGAGCGCGGTAGAAACGGAGAAGATAAAAAATCTGCAATAAATTTAAGATTGGAAGATTAATCTATTATGAAGTCTTTTAACAGGATTAACATATTGTGAATAATTTTCATGAGATGGGTCTCCCAGCTTCGCTTAGACAAGCTCTAGATAAAAATAATCTTTTCGTCCCAACTCCGATTCAAATACAAGCGATTCCCTTAGCGCTACAAGGTAAAGATATTCTCGGATCTGCTCAAACGGGGACTGGAAAAACTTTAGCATTTGCTATTCCGTTGGTTGCTAAGTTGCTGAATGAGCCTAACACTGGTTCAGCTTTAGTCATCGTGCCAACCAGAGAGCTTGCGCATCAGGTAACAAATGAGATAAGAAAACTCTTATCTCAAAATTCTGCACTAAGGGTCGCTTTGTTGATTGGTGGTGAGCCTATTTTTAGGCAGCTAAATCAGCTTCAGAAAAAACCACAAATTGTAATAGGTACTCCTGGTCGTATTATAGACCATATTGAGCGTAAAGCTTTGATTACTCGCAATGTTAGCGTTCTTGTGCTTGATGAAACGGATCGTATGTTTGATATGGGCTTTGGAGTTCAGATTGAAGAAATTATGAAGCATTTGCCTAAAATAAGGCAAACTCTTATGTTTTCTGCAACTCTTCCTGGAGATATAGTAAAACTTGCTGAGAAGTACCTTAATCGACCAGAACGTATTTCTGTTGATTGTGAGGCTACAACTTCTGTAAAAATTAAGCAAGAAATTGTTTATGCATCAGAATCAGAAAAATATGAAAAGCTTGTTACACAACTATGTCAGCGCGAAGGATCAATCATTATCTTTGTCAAAACAAAGCGAGGAGCGGATCAGCTAGCTAACAGATTGCACAAAGATGACTATAGCGCTTTAGCAATTCATGGTGATTTAAGGCAGCACAAGCGCGAAAGGGTCATTAATTCTTTTCGTCGTGGCCGTAATCAAATCATGGTTGCAACAGATGTTGCTTCTCGCGGCCTTGATATTCCCCACATTCAACATGTTATCAATTATGATGCACCACAATCGCAAGCTGACTATATTCATCGTATAGGTAGAACTGCACGCGCTGGAGCTGAAGGGTATGCGCTATCTTTTGTTACACCTCAAGATAAGAGAAGACTGCCTGCACTGGCAGACAAAGAAGGAGAGCTAAATTTTGATTGTAGTGTGCAATTTAAAAAACGTAACAGCAAAAAGGTCTTTAAAAGGCCAAGTACGTTAAAGACTAAATACGGTAGAAAAAAGATCAATGCATTTAAGAAGAAAAGCAGAGTACTAGAAAAAGCGTATTAAATAGGATTTACCTACAATTTGATAAGCGTAAAACTCGTCATTCCGCTACTCATTAGCGGAATCTATGCTTAGATATTACGGTGCTATGACGTAGATCCAGAGTGGGATTCAAATTGGCTACAGCGAACTGCTGGATTTCAATTTTTTTAATAATTGTGTGCTATTCATTATATATGAGTTCCCACTTTTAAAGAGAATAGGAGATGATTTCCAAAAACTTAGAGGCAAGTTTGAATAGAGCACTATTCATTGCTTCTAATTTTAATCTTAAATATGCGAAAGTAGAACATTTATTGCTGGCGTTAACTAAAGACGTGGATGTAAATTACGTTTTATCAAGATGTAATATCAGAGCCGATGAAATCATAAATATGGATAACATTCTATCAAGATGCAATATTAAGGCTAATGATTATAATAATAATATAAAAGGGTTTTTACAAAGCAGTTCTGAATTGATTATCAGTGGAGTTAAACCTAGCTCAATGTTTCAATGCATAATACACAGAGCAATAATACGGGCTCATAGCTTGGGGAAAAAAGAAATAAATGGAGCAAGTGTTCTAGTAGAAATTTTGTCTGGGCAAGATTTATATGTTGAAGATCTATTGCAGAAACAAAGTGCGAAAGATTCCAATTTGATTTACCATATATCTAATATGAAATACTTGAGCGATATAGATGAATACACCACCAATCATAAAGTAAAACTTGATAAAAATAATGACGCTCCTACTACAGTAAATAAAGGTGAGCTACTAAAAGATGAGGAAATTCTACAAAGTTATTGTAAAAATTTAAATGACTATGCAAGAAGCAAAAAAATAGATTATGTTATTGGTCGTGATTATGAATTAAATCGCACTATAGAAATATTATCGAGGCGTAGAAAAAACAACCCTTTATATGTTGGAGACCCAGGTGTTGGCAAAACCACAATAGTTGAGGGTTTGGTACTCAAAATCATTGAAAACAGTGTTCCAAGTGCGCTCAGGTCCAGTATAATTTATGCTTTGGATTTAGGGTCACTCCTTGCAGGGACACGCTACAGAGGTGATTTTGAAGAGAGAATAAAATCTATAATAAAAGCAATTGAGGCAAAACCAGGTGCTATCCTTTTTATTGACGAAATACACACTATCATTGGAGCAGGTTCTACAAGTGGTAGCTTTCTTGATGCAGGTAACCTACTCAAACCTGTGCTTGCAAGAGGTACACTGCGTTGTATAGGTGCAACCACATATAGAGAATACAGCGCTAGTTTTGAAAAAGATAAAGCACTAGCGAGAAGGTTTCAAAAAATTAATGTTAAAGAATCTTCTGTTAATGAAACGATAAAGATACTAGATGGTATAAAGCACTACTATGAAGGGTATCATGGAGTATATTATACAAAGAATGCCATTAGGTCTGCGGCTGAACTTTCGCATAAGTATATTACTGGGCGAATATTACCTGATAAAGCGGTTGATGTTATTGATGAGGCAGGGGCATATTGTAAATTGCTAAGAAACAGGGGTAAAATTGTAAATAGTAGAGATATTAAGAATACCATTACTAGAATTACAAATGTGCCTTGCGGATCTGAATCTGATGATTTGCAGAAAGTAAAGTCTTTAAAAGCTAATCTAGAAAAGGTGATTTTTGCCCAAGAGCAGGCAATAGAATCTCTTGTTAATTCTATTAAAATTGCTAAGTCTGGGTTGAGAAATTACAATAAGCCTTTAGCAAGTTATCTTTTTGCAGGGCCAACTGGTGTTGGTAAAACCGAGCTAGCAAAACAATTAGCAGACAGCATGGGCATGAATCTTATACGCTTTGATATGTCCGAATATATTGAGTCTCATACGATATCAAGGATGATTGGTTCTCCTCCTGGATATGTAGGTTATGATCAGGGTGGATTACTCACAGAGTCTGTATCTAACAATCAATATAGTGTTGTGTTGCTTGATGAAATTGAAAAGGCCCATAGCGATATCTATAATATATTGCTACAAATTATGGATTATGGTTGTGTTACAGACACTTACGGACGTAAAGTTAACTTTTCCAATATAATCTTAATTATGACAACTAATGCAGGAGCAGCTGAACGCAGCAAAAGTTTTGTTGGCTTTGGGCATAAAAAATTTAACACTGGTGATAGTGAAAAAGCGATAGAACAGGTTTTTAGCCCTGAATTTCGTAATCGTCTTGATGCGATTATTTCTTTTTCTGACTTAAATGCGGATATAATTCTGCATATTGTAGATAAATTTATTCAGGAACTGAAAAAGCAGCTGACGCAAAAAGGCATAAACTGCTTGGTAGAAGATGAAGTGAAATCTTATCTTGCACAAACAGGTTATAGTAAGGAAATGGGAGCACGTCCGATAGAGAGACTTATTGAAAAAGAGATAAAAAGTTACTTAGCGGAAGAAATACTGAATCGTAAATTAATAAAAGGAAAGAAATTAAGAATCTATATGAATAAAGTAGAAAATAAAATTGCTTTTGATATAGTTTGAAATTCTTGTTTTTTTATTACACTGATAGTATACTTATTTTATTTTAAGAATAATGAGGCTATAGTGGCAAGTTTAACTAGAAATCAGTATTACAGTAATCGCGATTTACAGAATTTATTTTCAAGACTAGGTGTATGGTCCCAGAGTGTGATGGTGTGGATTTAGTATAAATAATTCTGGAGACTGTGTCCACTGATAACATATAAATTCATAAGGAGTAAGACCCTTAAGAGTTTTGAGTCTCTTTGCATAATTATAAGCCATAACAAAGTTATAAAGGTGTTCTTTAAGTTGCTGGTGCGATTGATAGTAATACTTCTTAACTGTAGCATCCTTTAAAGTTTTATTCATACGCTCGACTTGCCCATTCGTCCAAGGATGGCTAACTTTTGTCAAACGATGTTCAATAACATTCTCTTCGCAAACTCTATCAAATATATGTTGGAAAGCATACTTATGACGCTTCTGGTTTGTAAATTGTATACCGTTATCTGTCAAAATAGTATGGATTTTATACGGTAAAATTCTAATCAAATTACGTAAGAACTCAGCAGCTATGGGTTTTGTAGCACTGTTACGCAACTCAACATAGGTAAATTTGGATGTCCTATCAATAGCAACAAACAAATGTAATTTGCCCTCCTCAGTTCTAACTTCAGCAATATCAATATGAAAGTAACCGATAGGATATTGTTTGAATTTCTTTTTTGACTTAACTTCTCCATCAACAGTTGGTAATCTGCTAATGTTGTGTCTTTGTAAACAACGATGCAAGCTAGAGCGAGTCAAATGCGGAATTGTAGACTGCAGAGCGTAAAGGCAATCATCTAGTGGCAGTAGTGTATACTTGCGAAATGTAACTATTATAGCTTCCTCTTCTAGGCTCTGTGGACAAAATTTTAGAGAAGCCATACAAGAGCTCCAACAAAATTGAGAAAACCCATAAAAACCTCAGCAGTTTTATCAAATCTGGAAAAAATGCGCCTAAAATTTTTAATTTTACCAAAAAAACACTCAATCAAATGACGTTCTTTGTAGATATGCTCATCGTAATACCTTTGCACTTTTCGATTCCGTTTTGGCGGAATAACTACTGTACATCCCTTGTCTTCAAGACTTGTAACAAAGGCATTGCTATCGTAGCCCTTGTCAGCTACTACAGTAGAGTTATAGATACTTTCGGTCAACACTTGTGCCTGCGTAATTTCATTTCTTTGACCAGGAGTCAGAGTAAATTTAAGTGGATTTCCAAGTGCATCGACAAGCGCATGTATTTTAGTTGTAAAGCCACCTTTGCTCCTCCCTAAAGCTTCTTGATCCTTGGAGTTTTTTGTATATCCAGATGAACATGGATGGCCTCGGATGATCGTACCGTCGATTATAGCAACTTCTAAATCAGGCTCTTGTTTAGTATATTCAAGCAATTTTTTCCAGACATCTCTTTCACACCATCTTTTAAATCGCTTATGTATACTCCTGTAATTACCATAAGTTTTTGGTAAAAGTCTCCATTGGCAACCACTTCGCACTATGTACCACACTGCCTCTATGAATATTCTTAAACGTTTTTCATCTTTGCTGTGCATTCCTTTTACGCTTTTTATGAACTCTAAAATTTGTTTCCAATTTTCCTCTTTGATGTAATATTGCATATGGTAGTTTCTCCATTTTTTACCTATTAGGCTAAACTACCATCTTTTTCTCTCTTTTCATATTTTTTGTCCACAGAGCCTAGCGTTAAAACAGTCGATCTTGGACGCTTTGGACCCATATCAGCATCTTTCGTAAATGAACGTTTTCTCCACTTAATAATAGTTTTTGGATTAAGGTTATAATGCTTGGAGAGTTTTGCTATGCTCTCTTTTCTATTTTGTATTGCTCTACGAATCGTCTGTGTTGTTTTGGCGCACCCATGTAATATTTGTCCCATAACTCCTCCTTTGATGGTATTTTTTTCTCATATTTTATCATACCATCACACTCTGGGACTGTACACCTAGAAATAAAAGCAGAAGAAGTAATAAGCCAGGAGTTTGACGATATACTCAAGTTAGTTGAACGGAGCTTTAGAAAGCTTTCATTAAAGTGCCACCCTGACAAAGAAAGAGATGAAGAGAAGAAAAAGATAGCTACAGAAAAGTTTCAAAAACTTAGTGCAGATAAAAAAGAGCTAGAGAAGCATCTCAACGCTTTAAAAGAAGGAAAAACTCCTAGTCAATATGAAAGGCTATCAAGTGAAGAAGAACGGAGGAGGCAAACAAAAATTTATGGAATATTATCACGTAGAAGCAAAGCTATAAATAGAGTACTTTTATTTTTTATATTAGCAAATGCGGTGTTTACTCCATCGCTGAAAGTTGAGTATTGCTTATCGCAACTTGCTAATAGTGGCACGGTGCAAAGCATCGCTTATCAATTTTATGCATTTAGCATAGGGATTTGGCCGTTGTTATTTATTATATCCTTTTGTGGTATTATTTATGCAGCAAGTAAACAAAAAGGTTCACAAGAGGAAAATCTGGATAGATTAAATCGAAGATACAATCTACTTATTGCTGCTGATAATTATGTGATATGTATCGCAGCAACATTTGCTATATGTGGTCTAGTGTCAGAGGTAGCACAAAATGGCTAGCCTGCTCAATATAGAACAATGCTGATGATTAATTTAGCATTGGATTTATTACTTATTGCTTTACTTAGAACTTTTACAAAGGCATCTGAACTATATAGTGAACATTGCATTCAGCGCTTATATGAAGAAGATGCAGAATTTAGCTATAAAGAAAAATTTGCATGGTATGACTACAAGCTAGTGCTTATGCCACTTGTTCTTCCTATTGTCAAAATGTATTTTAGAGATTTAATCCAAAAAAAGCCACAACAGCACACCACCAATCCTAACGTTACATCTTTAGGTACACCTGCAGGACAAGAACCATAAAAAGATCTTTGCTTCAACTGTGGTTTTTGCTATACTTTAAATGAACTTCATAGCGTTAATGAGTAAAGAAATAAGACAAATCTTAAACCACTACGAAAGTGAAAACCCCGGGGTAAAAGCAAATCTTACTCGTATTCTCATGCATGGAAAGCTTGGCGGCACTGGCAAATTAGTAATTCTCCCTGTAGACCAAGGGTTTGAACACGGGCCAATAAAAAGTTTTGAAGTTAACCCTGATGCTTATGACCCACATTATCATTTTCAGCTTGCAGTTGATTCGGGAGTAAGTGCATATGCTGCTCCACTTGGTATGATTGAAGCTGGTGCTTCAACTTATGCTGGAATGCTCCCACTTATTTTGAAACTTAATAGTTCCAACTCCTTACATTCGAAGAATCTGACTTCTGATCAAGCAATAACCTCTTCTGTGAAAGATGCACTGCGTTTGGGCTGCTTGGCTGTTGGATTTACTATATATCCTGGTTCTGCTAAGTGTTTCGATATGATGGAAGAAGCCCGTGAAATCGTAGCTGAAGCCAAATCTTATGGGCTTGCAGTAGTGTTATGGTCTTATCCACGCGGTGAAGGAATTTCCAAAGAAGGTGAAACAGCGGTTGATGTTATTGCCTATGCTGCACACATGGCAGCTTTGCTTGGCGCTAATATAATAAAAGTAAAACTTCCAACTAAATATTTGGAAAGGGAGAAAATAGAAGCAGAAAATATTGAATCATTATCTAAAAGAATTGAATATGTTAAAAGGTCTTGTTTTGCAGGGAAAAGAATAGTAGTTTTTTCTGGTGGTGAATCGAAGGAAGTAGATAACATATACAATGAAGCGAAAGAAATTAAGCAAGGGGGCGGTAATGGTTCAATCATTGGACGTAACACTTTCCAACGCAAAAGGGAGGAAGCTTTATCTATGCTAAAAGATATAATGGATATCTACACATAAAAAACGGCTGGGTGGCAGAATGGCTTATGCAGAGGACTGCAAATCCTTTTATACCGGTTCAATTCCGGTCCCGGCCTCTTTCATTTTCTATATCTTGTAAAAGTTGCTCAATTCAACAGTAGCTTTAAGTGTGTAACTATAGAGAAAATTATTCATAAGTAAAATCAATTTCTTTTCAAGTTATGGTTATACTCTTATAGCGTTTCATGGTAAAAAATAAACTAAAAATAAGCAAAGTGTTTTACAAAATGATATTACGTGATTTATTGTTTTTACTACCGCCCGAGGTTGCTCACTCTTTGGCAATTATGGCATTAAAGAAAATGCCTTATAGAAAACCTATAGAGCTACCAGAATCTTTGAGTGTGAATTTTTTTGGTAATAAGCTCAGAAGCCCCGTGGGTCTGGCTGCAGGTTTTGACAAGAATGCAGAAGTTATAAGGCCTATGCTTTCATTTGGTTTTGGATTTATTGAAACTGGTACTGTAACTCGTAATCCACAATATGGAAACAAAAAACCAAGAATTTTTCGGTTAATTAAAGATCAAGGGGTAATTAACAGATTGGGATTTAACAATAAAGGAATAGACTACTTTCTTAAACAAATAGATAAAACCAAGCTTGATGACTGCATTTTTGGCATCAACATAGGAAAAAACAGTACATCAAAGGACCAAATCAGCGATTATGTTGACTTAATAAAGATAGTATATGGAAAAAGCAATTATATAGTGCTGAACATCTCATCTCCAAACACGCCTAATTTACGCAATCTGCACAATAAGCAAGAATTATCGAAATTGTTGAAATCCATCCGGAAATCAATTGATAATTCTAAATCCATACCAATAATATTAAAAATTTCTCCAGATATAGATCAGCAAACGAAAGAAAATATCGCTGAGCTTGCATTGGAATATAAAATTGACGGTTTAACAGTAAGCAACACTACGGTAAGTAGAGATAATCTGCATTCCCATCACAACGAAAGTGGCGGATTGAGTGGTAAACCACTGTTCAAACTTTCAACCGAGTTATTGAGCGATATGTACAAACTTACTAAGGGCAAAATATTGTTGGTAGGATGCGGAGGAATCTCAAGTGGTGCTGATGCATATAAAAAAATAAAGGCAGGAGCTTCTTTGGTGCAGTTGTACACTGCTCTCATATACCACGGACCTCAAGTTGTAAACAAAATTAATCTAGAACTTGCAGAACTAATAAGGAGAGATGGATTTAGTAACATTAGTGAGGTGGTGGGTTGTATACATTAATTTTGGAAGTTGGTGGTATTATTTTAATAAAATAAAACTAATTCTCTGGTATAAAGGTGGTAGGAAGTGTTTTTCTTTTAAATAATGGGTATGAAGAGTTTGAATGATGCAATATCTAAGATCATTGATTATAAATTTACAAATTATGCAATATTAGAAGAGGCACTAACTCACCCAAGCGTAAATAAAAGGAATAGCAAAAACCAGATTGTAAGCTACGAAAGACTAGAGTTTTTGGGCGATAGTGTTTTGAATATGGTCGTATCTGCCATACTGTTTAAACTATTTCCTGAAGAAAAAGAAGGAGCATTGACAAAAAGAAAGACGGATTTAGTTTGTGGCAACACCATTGCTAATGTTGCTAAAGAAATAAAATTAGGCGGCTTTATCATCATGAATAATAGTGAACGCTGCAATGGAGGGAGATGTAATCTAAAAAATTTAGAAAACTCGCTTGAAGCACTAATAGGTGCAATTTATATTGATGGCGGACTTGAAAATGTTGAAAAATTTATTACCCAATATTGGGAAAAGCTAGCTAAAGGTATGCTCGACCCCCCTCAAGATCCTAAAACCTCACTGCAAGAGTGGACTCAGAAAAACAAATTGACTTTACCAGAGTATGAGCTTGTAAAACAAACTGGACCAGCGCACAATCCTGAATTTACTATATCAGTTTGCATAGAAGATTATGGTAAGGTTTCTGCATGCGCTTCTAGTAAAAAGATTGCTGAACAAAAAGCTGCTGAGTTGATGCTAGAAAAAATTGGAAAAGACGCTTCAGTTTAGGCAAAATAGGCATTAATGTAAGTTTTAAGGAAGCTAATAGCGTTTAGGGGAAATGGTCAACTTAAGGAGAAGCATAGTATTATTCATAAAAAAGTTGATCTACCAAAAATCAAGCCTTATGTAGTGGAATATCAATGGCCGTTGTCGGAGATGCGGAAAAAAAAGAAGTAGCAAGTTACCAAAAGGTGTTATGCCAGATACATTTGGTCCAAGAGTTGTTTTGTGAAGTTGACAGAGTCAAGGAGAATGAAAGTTTTAAAAAATAGCATATTTTTTAATTATAAAAATTTGATATTAACTGTTGTTGGTTGATTGAGTAAAAACCAGTGAATGGTCACGTTAAAACATGTTTTTAAATTTTTGCCAAAATCCTGATTTATTATCATTAACCTTTGTAAATGTTATATTTAAACTGTATTTCGGATCATTTGGCACGTCGTATTTTATGCTAAATGTTGAAACTTTATCGTTATTGTAAATATGCACATCATCATATGATAGCTTCGTTGTGTAACACTTTACATGCTGTTGCTTATCATACACTAAATTGCCTGACTCCCTTTCTAGTTCCACAAATTTCGTTTTTTTCTGACATTCCTTTATTTTTATTAAATCCTTATCTAGTGATATTGAAACTGGCAGCGTACTTCCAGCATATTCTTTAGCTAAAAGTTCACTTCGAGGATACATTTTTATTTCCCTTCCAAAATGTGAGTCTATAAAATTATTACTCCAAAATTTATCGCCAGAATGCACATACTCATCAGTAGCATACGGTACCCCACCAGTTATCTAAGTGGAGAAAGTCACCTCTCCCCACTCGACTTCAAAACCGGACTTGTGACTTTCACCACATCCGGCTTCTCTCTAACTTGGTGTTTGTCATACATACTTCTCCATGTAATTAACATTTCAAAGCTTGGTAAATTTGTTTTTATAGCTTAAATACAGCATTCTCTATATTACTAGAGAAGTCGTATTCATTCATACCTAACACTTAATGTTGGCTCATAACATATTAACCACTACTCACAACTTTACCTTCCAAATTACAGTGTCCACGTCAGCATATCCTAAACATTATTTTAGGCCTTGGCTTCTTAGACAATCCCTCATTATAGGTGCATACGGGTGGCTCCCTGCTTAAAGAATAAGAGCATCTATAATGTTACTCCGTTCCATGAAATTGTTTCATGTTAGACTTAGGTTCCAACTTTTTGCCGGGAGATGGGAAACATCTTAATCAGACCAGTCAAGTTCTAATTATCCACTTTCTCCGTACCTTTTGGTCTATGCGTTAACCAACCTTATTTCGCATATCGTTCGTTACGACAATTCAGGCATTGGTTCCTCTCGTAACCATATCTAACTCTGTTTGCAGGGATTCACTATAAGGTTTAGTGTTACCTGCTTTTATCTCATGCTTGCATCCTAGAGGTTGCCACTCTCTAAAATGTGAGACATACATTATCCCCGATGTCTAGGGAAGATGGAATTTAACCATCACAAAATCACGACTTTCGGGTCGCACTAACTGCATTGAACTTTGTAATCTCCAACACCATTGTTTTGAAAAAAATCATGAACGGCAGTGTAGCTACCGGCAGCATCGTTTATATAATCCATTACCTTATTCCTTAAACTTCTAGTTTATTATATCATAATCATTACGCCAATCAATAAAAAAAGCTCTCCCTTGCTGTTTTTAGAGCTGATTTTAAGCAAGTGCTTTTGATTAGTTGGGAGCATATTTATAAGATTGTGACATTCGTGCCTCCCAGTTTTTCACATACTGCTGAATCAATTCAGGATAATCTGTAATAATTAATAAATTTTCAGCATTTCCTTTTTTAGCTGTCTTACTCAGGTTAAACGACCCTGTGATAACTTTTTGATTATCAACAATCATTATCTTATTATGAGCAATTTTTGGCTTATCATCGATCCAAACTGGTACTCCACCTGAAAATAATTCATTTATAACACTATATTTTGAGTAGAGTTGCGATTTATCTAAAATGACTTTAACATCAACGCCACGTTCTTTAGCATTGATCAAAGATTTTGCAATTGTTTCAAGAGTAAATGTATATTCTTGAACTAGGATAGATTTTTTAGACTGATCTATTACGCTGATTATCGGCACAGCACATTACCTACACAAGCTGAAATGCGCTTATAAGTCGTTTAAGACAGTATAGTACGCCAATTTGCAGGATTAGGGAGTGACAACTAGCTAACACGGGGTTTCTTTTGCCTTTTTTTCTGCTTAGTAAATTTCTTAAACATTTAAACTAAGGTGAGTTGCATTTAAAAGCAGCTAAATTGCAGTGTTTAAGACTTAAAAAACGCCAATGTTCTAAAATAGATATTAGCTGGGGCTTCTTTTGCCTTTTTTTCGCTTGGTAAATTTCTTAATGTTTATAGCTAACATGAAGCTAAGTGCGAACTTTGTTAAATACAACAAATGGTGTCATCCCAGTGCTCCTTTTTTTGTCATCCGAGTAGCTGACACTGGGATCTATTTTGCATGTAACTCCAATTGTGTTTTGGCATAAAACGCGACGCGTATTAGACTTATTTGCAAGCAAAGCTTGCTAGGCTCTGTGGACAAAAAATATGAAAAGAGAGAAAAAGATGGTAGTTTAGCCTAATAGGTAAAAAATGGAGAAACTACCATATGCAATATTACATCAAAGAGGAAAATTGGAAACAAATTTTAGAGTTCATAAAAAGCGTAAAAGGAATGCACAGCAAAGATGAAAAACGTTTAAGAATATTCATAGAGGCAGTGTGGTACATAGTGCGAAGTGGTTGCCAATGGAGACTTTTACCAAAAACTTATGGTAATTACAGGAGTATACATAAGCGATTTAAAAGATGGTGTGAAAGAGATGTCTGGAAAAAATTGCTTGAATATACTAAACAAGAGCCTGATTTAGAAGTTGCTATAATCGACGGTACGATCATCCGAGGCCATCCATGTTCATCTGGATATACAAAAAACTCCAAGGATCAAGAAGCTTTAGGGAGGAGCAAAGGTGGCTTTACAACTAAAATACATGCGCTTGTCGATGCACTTGGAAATCCACTTAAATTTACTCTGACTCCTGGTCAAAGAAATGAAATTACGCAGGCACAAGTGTTGACCGAAAGTATCTATAACTCTACTGTAGTAGCTGACAAGGGCTACGATAGCAATGCCTTTGTTACAAGTCTTGAAGACAAGGGATGTACAGTAGTTATTCCGCCAAAACGGAATCGAAAAGTGCAAAGGTATTACGATGAGCATATCTACAAAGAACGTCATTTGATTGAGTGTTTTTTTGGTAAAATTAAAAATTTTAGGCGCATTTTTTCCAGATTTGATAAAACTGCTGAGGTTTTTATGGGTTTTCTCAATTTTGTTGGAGCTCTTGTATGGCTTCTCTAAAATTTTGTCCACAGAGCCTAGATCCAAGTAGTCAGGGCACTGGGATGACATCATAGGGACACTGGGATGACACCCTGACAATCGTCATCCCGCTACTTGTTAGCGGATGAGATACCGCGGCGGTATGACGGTTCGTGGCGGTATAATGAAGCTTGAAAGCGGATCACCTTTCACGACCCGTGTTTACTTCATTCACTTTAGGAGTATTAACAGGCGTTATTGCCGGGTTCTCAAGCTTTGTTGCCTGCTTCAAACCCTCGCTTACACTTTTGTCCTTTAAAATTTCATCAAGCTGCTTACTCTTTTGTTGCTCTTCGTTATTTGACGTATCTCTTTGAGCATCTTCTTTCATGCCACGAGCATTCTCTACATCCTTTTCACCTTCACCTAAAAATTTTTCTAATATTTTCTTAACAAAGCGCTTCAGAAGACTCAAAAACCCTTCTTCTTTTTGATTTTCTTGTGGTTGAGGCGTGTTATCTTTTTTGTCCGGCTCAGTGTTGAGCTTCTCTTTTACAGAACTCTTGCTCACTGAGGGATTAACGGTTTGTGAATCGTGCTCTGATGCTGTTTGCACAGAAGCTTCAGTAGTCTTTTTTTGTGTATTATGTTCAAGGTCTTTAACTGCTGTTGTAGTTTTTCTCGGAGTGTCTTGGAGTTTTTTGTCACTTTTTGGCTCTGTAACTTTTTCACTTGTGAAGATGCCCTTCCCTTTATATTGTTGGTCAAGCTCAGCAATTCTTTCAAAATCTTGACGTACTTTTTCATCTGCACGTCCTTCTTGACTTTCAAATTTCTGACTCAATTCTGCAACGTTTTTCATTTTGTTCTCAAGCTCCTTACTTTTCACAGCTTTTAGAGCCTCTGTTCCTTTTGCGATATAATTAACCTTCTCTTCTAATGAGGTACCTTCTGGAAAAGCACCTGGAGAACGTTCAAAAACATCTTTAAACTTTTTTTCAACACTTTCTTTAGATGTCTGGGCCATACCTGTTGCCTATTAAAACATATCATATAACCAGTATGTTAGCTAATTATATAAAAAACAGTTAACATAACTTGTGGTAAAGAGTAAGAGCGTCCTATTTATATTTTTTTTATTAAAATGTTATTTACTTATTAATTTAAAATATATAACAATATAGAAATGAAAAACAGCCCATTAGCAGTAGTATTCGATTGGGATAATACCTTAGTTGACACTCAAGATAACATTTTTAATGCTATTAAGCATACCATAAACTCAATGGGGTATAGTAATAAAGCTGCTGATAGAAATTCCCATGAGTCGAGAAAGAGCTATATGGTCAATTTGTTTGGCGATCAGTGGAAAAAAGCAAATCAGATATATCAACAATACTTAGATAATGCGCTATTACAAAACATTGCTCTGAATCAAGGAGTAGAGGAAATGTTGCAGACACTGAAAAGCCACAATGTTTATCTAGCAATAGTAAGTAATAAGAAAAATACTAATTTACGTGAAGAAGTTACCTATTTTAAACTAGATTCTTACTTTGAAAGAGTGGTTGGGTCATGCGATACTGCAGAAGATAAACCATCTGCAACCCCACTGCTATTTGCATTAGAAGAGAGTACGTTGCCTATAAATAGAGAAAATGTGTTTTTCGTTGGTGATAGCATCACAGATGTTCTGTGTGCACAAAATGCCAATTGTTTACCTATTATATACGGTCAATCAATAAGCGGTTATGAAGATTTGTTATGTTTTCAACATTTTGATAAACTTACAGATTTTGTAATAAAGTATTTAGAAGATAGGTAATGACCGCTGTTACAGAGATTGCCAGTATAACAAGACGCTTTTGCGCGTATTTAATAGATGTAGCAATTTTATTAATTCCAACTTTATTAATTATACTGCTATTAGAGGATTCTCCGTTGATCTTACATCTATCATACATGTGTGTAAATTGTAGTTACTTCACATATTTTATATCTTCAAAGGCCCAAGCAACTCCCGGTCAACAGTTAATGAATATGTATACTATCAATTTAGATAATTCTAAAATAGACTTGAATTTAGCGTTTGACAGAAGCTCTTCCCAGTTTTTTCTTCCTTTGTTAAACAGTGTAGTAGTTGTCCTTACTGAATTTTTGCGAGATCAGGAAGTATTAGTGAATGTCTTGAGTGCATTGAAAGTAATTATAGTGCTACTCACTCTCTGCTGGTATCTAGTTGCTTGCTTCTCTAAGAAAAAACAGACATACCACGACATGCTATTTAATACGGTTGTTATCAAAGGAACTATTAAATGAGTTGCTATAACTATCGTTATCATATAAATTATACTGATGAATTGAACTAAGGGAAGATTATGAATGAAGAGATAGTAAAACATTTGAACAAATTATTGACCAATGAGCTGACTTCTGTACGCCAGTATCTTTTGCATTTTGCGATTCTCAAAAACAATGGAATTAATAGACTTGCAGAAAAGGTAAAAAATGAGCTTAACGAAGAACTTGAACATGCAAACAAGTTGGCAGAAAGAATTTTGTTATTTAAAGGAGTCCCAAATTTTCAGGATACAAACGAAATATCAAAGTATGATGGAAAGTTTACAAAAGACACAATACGGAAAATCTTAGAAGCTAATTTGAAATTAGAGGGAAAAGGTATTAAGGATATCAAAGAAACGATTTCTATCGCTGAGAAAGAAAAGGATTTTGTTAGTGTAATGTTATTAGAAGAGATGTTAAAAAATGAAGAAGAGCACTTTCATTGGATTGAGAAACAGATCGATCTTATTGAACTAATGGGTGTTGAAAACTATTTAAGAACACAAATATAGAGTGTTAAAAAAGATAGTATTTATTTTAATTATACCTTGCTCACTTCTTTTTTTATTAGGGTTATGGCAAATATTCAGATTGAACTGGAAGAATAATATTATTAAAAGTATGAGTCTTCCAGTGGTTCATCTATTGCCCAATAACGACCTTGAAAAATTTAACTATAGGCATGTCAAGATTGATGGGATTCTAAGTGACATAGAACTATATGTTTTTGCAGGGCAACACGGCTATCACGTGCTGTCTCCTATGTTGCTCACCACTGGACGTTACATGTTGGTGAATAAAGGAATAGTCAGAGAAAAAAAGGAGAAAAAAGTAAAAATTGAAAAAGTAGTTGCAGATGGAATTTTATATTGCGATAGCAATAAAAGTAAAAATTGGTTTATCAAGAACGATACTGCTTCGAATACATGGTTTACCCTGAGTACAGAAGAAATTTCCAATGAGTTAGGTATTAAGCTAGAGAAGTGTATATTGTGGCCGAACAATTTTGGCAGCAAATTAGCTATACAGCCAATGAAGCATTTGGAATATGCAATCACTTGGTTTGCACTTTCCTTAACTTGGTTGACTATGTGCGTAATTTACTATAGGCAAAACCTCAATGTATCTGTTCAGCAGGGTGGCAAAATAAGGTAGACGAAAAAAGACAACTATAGGAACAAATGGGTGTCATGCCAGTGCGTGACACTGGCATCCAGTCCTTTTGCACAGTTCCATCAAAAACGTTGTAAAGCGCTTTCGTGTTTACCAACTTAGTGCCCAATCTGGATCCCAGTGTCAAGCACTGGGATGACAAGAAAGGGAGCACTGGAATTTTTGTTTCAGCATTAGCCATGCATCTGACCTCAATAAAGCTTGAAGCTTTCTGTACATAAAATTAGAAAAGTAGTCATTCATCTTTATCACTACCAAGGTCTTTTAACATACTATAATTGCCTTTTCTAAATCTACTTTTTAAAGACGTAACTCCACTTTCGCTAATACCACTGAGGCTCAGTGCAGCTCCACCTAGCTGCAATCCTATCTCAGATGTTTCAGGAATAATTTTACTAGCTCCTAGATCTCTATAAACCTCCACATTACTCAGATCTGGTAAGCGTATTACAATATTTACATGCGGAAAATTTGCAGCAACTAAGGAAACAACTTTTTTTATAGTAACTTCATTCTTTATTGAAATAACGAGAGCTTGTGCTCTTTCTATTCCTACTGATTTTAAAATTTCACATCTTGTAACATCTCCAAGATATATAGGAAAACTATCACTTTTTCCTTCTTTGACTATTTTCGATTGAATATCTACAACAACGTAACTTAAATGCTCTGCAGTAAGCATTTTTGTTACCATATATCCCACTCTACCAAATCCAGCAACTATTACATGGTTATAAAGATCTTGTGTATCTGTTTCAACAGCTTCATCATCTAATATTGTTTTCTCAGTGCTAAATGAGTTTGCTATCCAATCTCCAAGCCCCGATAAAAGAGGAGTGAAAGCCATGGTTACTGTAGTTACCATCATAAGTACTTGAGCGATTTCACTTGGTAGCACATTTAGCTCATCTGCTAAGCGAAATAAAATAAACGCAAATTCACCGCCTTGTGAAAGCAGTAACCCAGCTTGTATAGCAGGTGCACTCTTAAATCCAAAAAATCTACACAATATATATATGATAGATGTTTTTAAAACGATAAGGATAATCGATAATAAAGTAATTAGTGGTAACTTATTGAGTAAAAGTTCGGTATTGATGGACATACCAACAGTCATGAAAAATAAGCCAAGAAACAAATCTTTAAATGGCAATACTGCGTGTTCTACTGAGTGTCTATATTCTGTTTCTGCAACTAACAATCCAGCAACAAATGCACCTAATGCTAACGATAAATGGAATTGCTCAGTAATAAATGCTGCTCCTAATACTATTAAAAGCGTTGTTGATATAAAGATCTCATTACTTTCCATTTTAGCAATAACCGAAAATAAAGGTCTAAGCAATAATCTACCAGTTATAAATATCAGCACTAATGCAATAGCTGCTTGCACCAATGAACCTGCCAATGAGCTTATCAGGCTGTGCTCAGAATTGCCAGCAAGTAAAGGTACCAATACTATTAATGGTACCACTGCAAAATCTTGCATTAATAGCACTGCTATCGACAACCTACCAACCTGACTTGCTTGAGAACCTTTTTCTTGCAGAACCTGCAACACTATTGCTGTTGAGGATAGCGCAAGCCCACCACCAATAACTGTTGCTATATTCGTATTCACTCCGAAAGCAAGAGCGATGCACCATATTGCTACCATGGTAACTATAACTTGAAGAGAACCGAACCCAAATACATGAATACGCATAGCGATCAGGCGTTCAAATGTCAATTCAAGGCCTATAATGAATAATAGAAAAACTACACCAAATTCTGCAAGATTATCCATTGCTTCAGCTGAGTGTATCAGATTAAATCCATGAGAACCAATAACTGCACCTGCAACGAAGTAACCGAGCACTGGGCTAATATTCATTTTCCAAAACGCTATGACTATAAACACAGCAGCAGAAAGCAAAATTATAATATCAAACAAATGCTGAGAGCCACTGTGCATGATATTTAACCCGTAGAATTAGACCATTTAATTGAGCAGCCAATACTTGATTTTTGGTCAATTGGAGAATTACCAGTTTCTGCAATAAATTTCATAGCTTGAAATAAGTCACTACTTCCTATTTCATAGCTTTGAACCTTTTCTTTTTTTGTGTCGTTAAAACGTCCACGATAGCAAAGGTTTAAATTGGAATTAAAGCCGAAAAAGTCAGGAGTGCAAACAGCCCCGTATTCTTTAGCTATTTTCTGTGTACTATCAATTAAATATGGAAATATAAACTTATTTTCCTTGGCAAAATTAATCATATTTTCAAAGGAATCCTCTTGATATTCATTTACATCATTTGACATTATTGCAACGGTATTCACCTGATAATCTTTTTTCAATTGATCAATATCGCTTACCAGATTGCTAATAATTGACTGAACGTAAGGACAGTGATTGCATATAAACATTATAATAAGACCATTTCTTCCACAACAGTCACTTAATGCATAATATTTATTGTCTACTCCCAAAAGATTAAAATCTTTTGCAGCAAAACTAAAATCGACTTTAGGAGTATTCAGAGCAACCATAGACTATTATTATACCACATGTAATTTACGGTCTTATTATTTAAATGTCAAACGGTTTCTATGTATACTGTTTGCATATTCTTTTTTAGTATTATAATTATAAAACTTATGTTCATAACTTTCGAAGGAATAGACGGCTCTGGTAAAACAACACAATCTAAGCTACTTGCAAATCATTTTAAGCAAATTCGCGGCGAAAATAATGTGGTATTGACTCGAGAACCAGGTGGCACTAACTTTGCAGAGAAGGTAAGAGGAGTATTGTTAACGAATAATATTGATTCTATTTCTGAACTCTTGCTACTTATCTCGATGAGGCGCGAACATATGAAAAAATTAATATTACCAGCTCTTGCAGAAGGAAAAATAGTGATTTGTGATCGGTTTATTGATTCAACTATTGCATATCAAGGATATGGGTTTGGAGTTGACTTAGGGCTAATAAGGGACTTACATAAGCTAGTGGAAATTAAATATCCAGATATTACATTCATTCTAGATATTGATGTTAAAGTTGGCTTAAATAGAGCAAAAGACAAGAATAAATATGAAGAAATGGATGTTAATTTTTACAATAAGGTCAGAAAAGGATTTCAGGAAATAGCCATAAAAGAGCCCGTTAGGTGCAGTGTTATCACTGGAATTGAAACAAAAAATGATAATCACGTACACAATGAAATTATTGATAAAATCACCTAGCTTGTGATAGAAAATTATCAATTTCAGGTAACATTATTTCATATGAATAACTTTTTGTTTGAGTAGCTAAAAAATCCTGTATTTTGTCTGGATCTTCTTCACTTATCATCTTATATGCCCTTGCGAGGTTCATTAATTCACTTCTATTTTTTTTATTGCTTACTTCAGTAATAGTAAAAAATTGATCAAAATGGTCTAAGAGGTCTTTATTTTTTATTGAAGACACAATATCGTCAATTTCTTTCACATATAATGCAAGTTTGTGTGCTTTACTACGATCTTCAAAACAAAGATTAACAAGCACGTTGCGAAACCTATCTTTCGTAGTATAGCTCTTTTCATAATGGTCCAAACGGGTTAAAATAAGAGTTTATAGTAGTGAAGGTAAGTATGCCAGCAGCATATAGTTATGATTTAAGAAAAAAAGCAATGGAAGTGCTAGACGAAGGGGAAAGCAGAGAAACGGTAGCAGCAAGATTTAAAATTGGAAGAACTACATTATGGGAGTGGCAGCAAAGAAAAAAAGAAACAGGAGATTTTCAGTCGAAAAAACTTGGAAATGGAGGTTATAATCACAAAATTACCGACTGGAATAAATTTACTGAATTTGCCAAAAAACATGGTGGAAAAACTCTATCGGAAATGGCTAAGCTTTGGAGTAATGTTAGTATCCCAACGATTCATCGAGCTCTTAAAAAAATTGGACTCACACGCAAAAAAAGACATATGGATACAAAGAAAGGAATGAAGAAAAACGTGCTGAATTTTTGAAAATTATAGCAACAAAAGAACCTCAAAACTTAGTATATATAGATGAATCTGGTATTGATAATACCGAAGACTATCCCTATGGATATTCTCAGAAAGGACAGCGGTTTTATGCTCTAAAATCTGGTAAAAAAATTCAACGAATCAGTATGATTGCAGCCTTAAACGGCAGAAAAATAGTTGTTCCGTTAACATTTGAAGGCCACTGTAATATGGATATCTTTAATAAATGGTTTGAGCAGTTCCTAACACCGATTTTGGAACCTGGACAAACTGTTATCCTTGATAATGCTACTTTTCATAAGTCTAATAAGATTACTGAACTTGCTAAAGGAGTTGGTGCAGAAATTTTATATCTACCGCCTTATTCTCCCGATTTTAACAAAATTGAGCATCATTGGTTTGCTATAAAAAACAGAGCTAGGAAAAACATTCCTCTATTCACATCTTTTCGTCATGCTGTTGATTCTGCTTTTCTATGAACTTTCCGGACTATTATGAAAAGAGCTATACTTCTCACTTCTGCTAATAAGGACTTAATATTTTCTTGGCAATGCACTCTCTTTACCGATTCAGCCGGTTCAACCATACCAAGAACATTCTTTACCAAAGATTTTTCTTCACAACTAAATATGAACATGTAATAACCCATCGATAAAGTGAAGAGCAAGAACATAGCCGGAAGTAAAAACGGAGCTAATACATTTTGTGACGCAGGGAAAATAAACCAGGTAAACAGTTGTTATTGACACAGTTACAAATAATCCTGATAAACATAATTGTGCTTTTCTTCTATAATTCTGATCAATAACTGTACTTACACCAATAGAAGCTATATCAATCATTACTCACACCTCATTAAACATTAATACTAACTGAATGATAGCATTATTGTGATGAAAATGCAATATTATGAATATTTTAATACAATTTATATTGACAGTTACAATTCTAAATTGTTTTATTGCAGCGTTAGCTGATTAACATTTTTAAGATGAGGTCAACTCTCATAGAGAGAGGATTTTTTTATTTTCTCATTCTTCTCATTTTCCTCTCTAACAATTTTTTTTCCATTTAATATGTCCTTTATTTCATCTCCTGTTAAAGTTTCAAACTCCAGTAGATTTTCGGCAATGAGATCTAAGCCTTTCTTATGCTTGGTCAAAATCTCTTTTGCTTTTTCATAGCAAGAAGACACAACTTTCTTCACTTCTTCATCTATAAGTTTTAATGTATCTTCAGAAATTATGTCAGAACCATGCATGGTTTGTTCGCGATTGTGATAGATCGGACCTATTTTGTCGCTCATTCCCCATTTTGTTACCATAGAACGTGATAAATCTGATGCTTGTTTTATATCCGAAGATGCACCGCTTGTGACTTTATCATAGCCAAAAATTAGCTCTTCTGCCACACGTCCACCCATTGCAACAGTTATATCTGCTAGCATCTTTTCTCTTGTGAGGGATACTCTATCTGTTTCTGGTAGTCTCATCACTAAACCGAGTGCCCTACCGCGTGGAATAATTGTTGCTTTGTGTATAGGATCAGAAGCAGGCATATTAACAGCAATTATTGCATGACCAGCTTCATGGTATGCAGTCAGTCTCTTTTCCTCTTCTGTCATAATTAGGGATCGTCTTTCTACGCCCATCATTACTTTATCACGTGCATATTCAAAATCATCCATGGTAACAATTTTCTTGTTTCTTCTTGCAGCAATAAGTGCAGATTCGTTCACTAAATTTGCTAAATCAGCTCCAGAAAAGCCTGGTGTTCCTCTTGCAACTGTTTTCACGTTTACATCTGGTGCTATTGATATTTTCTTTATATGTGTGTTTAATATTTTCTCGCGCCCATTTATATCGGGTAAAGAAATAGTAATCTGCCGGTCAAAACGACCAGGCCTAAGCAGTGCTGGATCTAAGACATCCGGACGGTTAGTCGCAGCAATTATTATTACGCCCTCATTAGACTCAAAGCCATCCATCTCAACTAATAACTGATTTAATGTTTGTTCTCTTTCATCATTGCCGCCACCAAGACCAATGCCACGATGTCTACCCACCGCATCTATTTCATCTATAAAAATTATACAAGGAGCATTTTTCTTGCCTTGATCAAACATGTCACGAACACGACTTGCACCAACACCCACAAACATTTCAACAAAATCAGATCCAGAAATGCTAAAGAATGGCACATTAGCTTCTCCTGCAATTGCACGAGCAAGTAAAGTTTTACCAGTTCCAGGAGAGCCAATTAAAAGGCACCCTTTTGGTATTTTTCCACCTAATATTTGAAATTTTTGCCTTTGTTTAAGGAAATCAACAATCTCTACTAGCTCTTCTTTTGCTTCATCAATTCCGGCAACATCATCAAATGTTACTTTTTTTCCACTAGTCATGAGTCTAGCCCTTGACTTGCCAAAGCTTATAGTTCTGTTGCCCCCTGCTTGTGTTTGTTTAAGAAAGAATAGCAAAAAGCCAATAAAGATAAATGTTGGGACCCATGAGATAAATAATCCACCAATTACGTTCATGACAGAATCTCCAGTTGAAAAGGAGAATCTCACTTTTCTATCATGTAAATTTTTTATTAGGTCGCTATATATGACACCACTTGAATTGAAACTTGAACCGTCCCTGAACTTGCCTTCAATGCTCTGGTTTTTTATGACAATATTTTCTACATCATTGTCTTCTAGTCTAGTTAAAAATTCCGAAAAAGGTATAATTGTTTTACTTTTACCTACATTTCCGCTGAACTGAATATAAGCAACTGAAATAAGAACAATAATTACTAACCAGATCAATAAGCCTTCTAAAAATTTTTTCATTTCTATTTTTAACTAAATACCCATCAAGCTTACCAAATTTTGTTTTATCGTGCTATTAATAATGCATTGAATCTTATCGTCATTGGTATTTTTTCCGTTATAATTTACATCAGGATAAGCAAGCACCTTTCCATCTTTTAGCACTACAGGCAAAGAATAGAAAACTTCAGGGCAGCAGTTGTAATCCTTCAGAAATTCAGGAACTTTTTGTGTTTTTTTTAATGGAGCGATGATAACTGAACACTCTTGATTTCCGAGTATTGTGCAGCTAAATCTGTTATCCCATTGAGTAGGTTCATTTAAAGGTAGGTTTACAGTAATTTCTTGTATCCTTGACGATTCTCTAATTATTAAGATATTTTCTCCATATTTTCTTATTTTGCACCCAGAAAGTGTGCAGTTAACATTACTATCCTTTTGCAATATTTTGTTAAATATTACGATAAGGCTGTTGTACCTTGGTTTATAATGTTTACTGGCAATTGCCATTATAGAGTAAAGAAGAATCCTCAAGGCTATTTCCTCTGGCAATTGATAAAATTCACTTAGTTTAATTTCAATATAACCAAGATCATGAACATTAACACAGTCATTAAATGCAAGGCGTGTGTAGTGCATCAACGCTTTTGCAGCTCTTTTCATATGAAGGGCTGTGAGGCATATTCGCTCTGTTAAAATCTCTTGATTATCACTTGCTTTAAGTAAGTTACGGTATAAAGTTCGCCTGTATTTTAAGTCATAGTTGCTTCTATCTTCGATCCATTTTAACCGATGAAGCTTAGCGTACTTTTCTATTTCACTACGACTAAAATTTAACAATGGCCTAAATATATAAATACCATTTAGGAAAGACTTGTAGTCCATTGATGATAATCCATCTACGCCGCTACCTCGCTCTAATCTTAATAAGAACGTTTCTGCTTGATCATCTTTGTGATGAGCGACGAGCAAACATTTAACATTATTGTTTTTACACCACTCTGCTAGTAACTTATACCGTGCTTTTCGTGCCTGTAACTGAATATTGCCTTTAATATTTTGCTTTTCCCAATTTAATATGAACGATTCCTTTGCTCCAAGTTCCTTTGCATAACTTACAACAAAATCAGCTTCTTTTTGAGACTCTGGACGTAATCCATGATTTACTGTTAATGCTATAGGAAGTGAAAGCTTGTTTTTTTTTGCCCAGTTAGTCATTAAGTGCAGTAAGACTATACTATCTACACCACCTGATACTGCAACTGCAACTTGATTGTTATAGAAAGCAAAACTATTAACCACATTTTGAAATAATAACTCTAATTCCATTATGTCTCTTGATGGCCAGATAGGTCAGATCTCTTACGTCATACCGCGACTTATTTGTGGTATATATAGATCCCGCTCAAGCAACGAAATATGACAAGTTTGTCCTTTTTTGTCTACCCCAGTGCCCTTTCTTTATGTCATCCCAGTGCTTGACACTGGGATCCAGGTTTTAATGCAAGAAACTATTTCTTTATTCCAGAAAATGAAAATTCCACTCTACGATTTTTAGCATGCTCTTTTTCATATTTAGAATTTCTAGAATCATCTTTTACATTAACCAAAGGCTCAGTTTCACCTTTAGAAGCAGTTTTTATTCTGTTTTCTATGTAGGGTGTACAACTAACCATAAATTTTTTAGCTGCATCTGCCCTTCTAGCGCCTAGCGCAAGATTATATTCATGAGAACCACGGTTGTCAGTGTGACCAGTTAAAGTAACCTTCGCGTCAGGGTTATCTTGTAACACCTCCATTACGTCAAGTAATGCATCTGCACTTACTTCAGTAATATTAGATTCATCATAACCAAAGAAAACTCTTTTATCACCTATCTGCTTAACAACAGAATTTATTTTATTTGTTGTATTTGCTCCTTTTTTTGGGCAAGAACTTACACCAGTAAGTAATAAACAAAAACAGCACATTATAACCAGTCTACTCCACATTACTAAACCTCCATAAATTTTAAATAGTGCGTAACTTTAATTTCAGTAGCTAATATCTCTCCATATTGTAATATAGTCAAGAGAAATAAAATACTAAATACTTTTTCTACAACCTTACAATTAATTTTCCTATAATATGCTGGACTCTGAGTAGAAAAATCCAATAAAGGAATAAAAAGTACAATTTTTTATTGTACTTTAAGCAAATATACTTTTAACTTTATTATTAATCTATCACGATGTTAAACAGATGTTTTCTAAAATAATGAACAAATATGAAATCTTATAAGTTTTTAGAGGAAGTATTATATAGGGTAAAGAATATCGAAAATACGCTAAAAGTACTAAACCAAAGCCAATTGAATATAGAGGACAAAGTTGAACAAATGAGTCTTCTAGAAGAAATCAGACATGAAATTATCTCTCATGACGCAATAAAGGAATCATTAGCAGATGCTCTTGGTAACAAAAAAAGTGCAAATACTCAGCAGCTAAAGTTAATAGAGAGAATACATAAAAGCAACAGTGCTGTTCCTATTGATTTAGTAAAGTCTTTATCCAAAGCTAAGGTTGAATGCCAAAATTTATGGAAGCTATCTCATTCTGAAACCAGTAACTTAGAAAAACTAAAAGAACGTTTTACTGATTTAATCACACTCATTCGCGAAGTAGCTTCTATAAAATCGCAGCAATTAAAATGCTCAAAATACGACTCACTGCTTGCTGACTATGACTCTGATATCACAGAAAAGAATATAAGGGAAGTATTCCCCAAGGTAGGCAAATTTTTTAGTGAAAATGTAGATAAAATAATTGAAAAGCAGAAAAAGGATAAGGTTACTAATATACAAAAAGTTGCTACTCAGAAACAGATTGAACTTGGCTCATTATGTTTACAGCAAATGGGTATTGCACTAAATGAGATTCGTACTTCTTATTACTACCCTATAGATTATGATGAATCTGATTTTTGTTATGGTTTATTTTCACTTTTACGGCATAGTGGTTATGCAATTTATCAAAAATGTTTAGCGCAAAATTCTATAAGTAGCCCAATTATGAGACATGTTATGTATGAAACTCAAGGGTTATTCATGGAAAGGATGATTGGAACATCCAGAGAATTTATTGAGTTCATTCAACCACACATAAAAGAGAAGTTTGCTATAAAAGGCAAAACTAATAGCAGTGTTGAAAATTTGCACTTGGTTTTCAATGAAATAAACCTTTCTTCTTTTTTAAAAAATGCAGATGAATTTAGTCTGTTAGCTCATATTATGTTGAGAACTAAGTTAGAACAAGATATAATAAATGGCACATTGGAAGTCAAAGACCTGCATGATGCGTGGTTGGAAGGTATGAAGCACTATAAAATTCCAGTAAAAGCTAAAAATGAGCTAAACACTTATTTTCAAGATGAATATTGGGCAAGCGGTGTTATGGGCTACTTTCCTATAAAAATTATTGCTTTAATTGCTGCTGTGCAGATTTTCTCTTTCGTTAAAAAGAATCATTACGAATCATTAAGTGCTATAATAAAAGGAGATTTTAGTTTACTTATCAGTTGGTTATCTCAAAATATATACAGTGCAAAGTGTGACCTGGAACTGCTAAAAAAAGTAACAGGTAAGGGTTTAGACGTTGAGTGTGTTACTTACTACTTATCTGAAAAGTATAATTTGTCTCAATAAATGGTTTTCTTGAGTTATGTATGAATTTTGTTCGAAAATTAACCGGAAAGTTTTATAGCCTTTTTACTTTCAAAGGTTTGTTTGCTAGCGATATTGCTATAGACCTTGGTACTGCAAACACTTTAGTTTATCAGAAAAATCAGGGAATAGTGCTTGATGAGCCTTCAGTTGTAGCAAGAATAAAGGAAAAAGGAAGCTACGTTCCTTATGCTTTTGGTAAAAAAGCTAAAATGATGCTTGGGAAAACGCCTGGAGAAATAGAGGTGATAAGGCCCTTAAAGGATGGAGTTATTGCTGATTTTAAAAGTACGGAAGAAATGCTAAAATATTTCATACGCAGTGCAAACACAAAATTCACTGTTAATAAACCTAATATTATCATATGCGTTCCATCTGGATCCACGCCAGTTGAAAGGCGTGCTATACAAGATGCAGCAGAAAGTGCTGGTGCAAATGAAGTATTTTTAATTGAAGAACCAATGGCTGCAGCAATCGGAGCTGGGCTCCCGGTTACTGAACCTGAGGGTTCTATGATTGTTGATATAGGAGGCGGTACAACTGAAGTTGCAATTATTTCTTTAGGCGGAATTGTTTATTCACGTTCTGCCAGAGTAGGTGGCGATATTATGGATGAAGCAATAAAATCATATATTCGTGAAAATCATAAGTTATTAATCGGTGAAACAACCGCTGAGAAAATTAAGAAAAGCATAGGTTCAGCCAGTCTGCCAGGTGAAAATAACAAAGAGGGAATGATAATTAAAGGCAGGGATTTAGTGAGTGGCATGCCAAAAGAAATGCTTTTATCAGAATACCAAGTTGCAGAGAGTTTAATAGAGCCTGTACATCAGATAATTTCTGCTATTAAGACTGCGCTGGAGAGCACTCCACCTGAACTTTCTTCTGATATAGTCGATAGAGGAATAGTTTTATCCGGTGGTGGTGGATTATTACGTAATCTAGGTAAAGTTATCAGTGAAACAACAAAATTACCGGTTCGTGTTGCAGATGACCCACTTTGTTGTGTTGCCTTAGGTAGTGGAAAAGTGCTTGAAAACATGGATTATTTTGGCCATGTTTTATTCAAGCAAGATTAAATTGTTTTTGAAGGTAGTTTATCGAATTGTTTTGATGGAATTATGTAATATAAATGAGATCCCAGTGTCATGCACCAAGTAATTTGAAGGCAACTTCTAGCAGAAAAGGGTGTCATCCGAGTAGCTAACACTGGGATCCAGGAAACTTGATTACAAATAAATATGCTGTTTTAATGAATTTGTGTAATAGAAGCTAGATTCCAGTGTCAGCTACTTTCATGACATTATCTACTATGTAAATTGCCCCCAAATCAAAACGTTTGCACAGTTGTATGTTGGAATGACACAAGATTTGCGTTTATAAATTAAGGCGGTTATGCTAAAAGAATTTGAAATTGAACCTCTGCTAAAAGATAAAACTCCGCACCAGACTAAGGCTGTTGTTGCAATGTCCGGGGGAGTTGATAGCTCGGTTGCTGCAGCACTGCTACATAACCTTGGGTACCAGGTGATAGGTGTGACTCTTCAACTCTATGGCACTGACGGTAATGCTAACGCAAGAAAGGGTGCATGCTGCGCTGGACAGGATATTTATGACGCTAAGCGCGTGGCTGAAAGTGTTGGCTTTCCTCACTATATTTTAAACTATGAGGAAATATTCAAAAAGGAAGTAATAGAGGATTTTGCGAGTACCTATATGCGTGGGGAAACTCCCATACCATGCGTGAGATGTAACCAAACGGTAAAATTTCGTGATCTATTGCAAGTTACAAAAAATCTTGGTGCGGATGTGCTCGTAACAGGACATTACGTGAGAAGGTTAGAAAAAAATGGTGAGGTAAAGTTGTGCAGAAGCATTGATAAAAGTAAAGATCAAAGTTATTTTTTGTTTGCTACAACTCAAGAGCAGTTAAAGCTTTTGCGATTTCCGCTAGGTGAGTTCTATAAAAGTGATATAAGAAAATTAGCAAAATATTTCAGTTTACAAATTTCTGAAAAGCCAGACAGTCAAGATATATGCTTTGTTTCCGAAAGCTATAGTAAAACAATAGCTAAATTAGCTCCACAATCTGTACAGAAAGGTAAAATTGTGGATGTGAATGGAAAAGTGCTAGGTGAGCACAGTGGCATAGTAAATTTTACAGTAGGGCAAAGAAAAGGCTTAGGTGTTGGGTACAGTGAACCTCTTTACGTGATAAAAATTAATACAGAGAATAATGAGGTTATAGTAGGTCCGATCAACGCATTAATGCAAAAAAAAATATTGATCAAAGAGTTAAATTGGTTAGAACAACCAAAGGAAGGTATGGAAGTAACTGTGAAGCTGAGATCATCACATGCGGGAAGTTTAGCAACAATACATTCAACTGACGAAAAAAATAAAGCCTGTGTCATTTTAAACGACGATTACTTTGGCATCAGTCCAGGTCAAGCCTGTGTAGCGTATAAAGATGAGCAAGTTATCGGCGGTGGATGGATATGTTCTTAACTAAAGGGCTTAATTCTTTGATACAGAGTGTAAACGTACAATAATATTTATTGCTATTTTACCCTATATCGCTTATACTATAAAGTAGAACATTATAGGTTTTAGCAATGGTTAAGGAAGTTGAAGAACTAATAAAAATTGTTGGTAAGGGCAATTTATTAGAGACGTTATTTATTTTTTTAGGTGGTTTTCAACATGCTGACTTAGGTCGTAGTATGGATCACAGAAATCATTTTGGTTTGTCTGAATTCATTAGAAAAGAAAATGAACTACTAGATAAGTATTTTAACTTAAAATTTAGTCTACAAGGGCTGTTTTTAATTTATGCTCAAGCTTATCAAATTCTAAGTGAAAGCAATAACCTGAATACTAAAGATGTCATAGATAAAATATATGACGTTATTAAAGGGTCTGAGTTAAATAGAGATATAAATGAAGTAGTAGATGGAAGAAAATTAGATTTACTTAACATCTTAGCAAATCCAAAGAGAGAACCAATATTTAAAACAGAAGAAGATTTTGAAAATAAAGTACTTACTGACGTTAAAAAATTATTAAATGAAAAATCTGATAAAAAATTTTTTTTTAATAAATTTGTTATCGACTGTTACTATTCTATTCATCAAGATATAAAGGTAGATAAAGATGTGGCTTTATTGTTTTCTCTATCATTTTCTTTTAGCGGTAGTTATAAAGAACCTTTGTCATCTGACAAAATAGTAAAAAGAGAAGTACTAGAGTTATATGAGAATCAGTTAATAGAGAACTATATAGTGCACTTAGCTAACAAACTACACATGATCAGATTATCAAGTAGAGATGGAACCATCAAATATACAGCCGACTGTGAAAATATGGATTGGCAAGAGGAAAAATTGAAAATGAATGGATTAATATGTCCTATAAATACAAAAAACACCCTAGAGCAACTGTTAAAAAACCAAAATAGTGATGAATTTGAACAATTAGTAACAAACCCTGAGAATATATACTACTCAGTGCCACAAGAAGAGAATGAATGTAGGCCAAATCTTATCATCAGTAAGAAAAAAGAAAAAGACCATAAAAACATAATCTGTAAACTTATTTTAGGTATGTTTGTATTATCTGTTGGGTTATATGTTGCTGATTATTTCCTTATGGAGCAAAAATTATTTAATCCAATAAAAGGTGTCCTACCACAGGATAATTTTGTTAATCTAGTAATTGCTGCGGTGCTTACTATTGTAATAGTATATGCTTTATTTCAATTATTGAAATCACCACAGAAACCACCACTTTCAACAGTCAATGAGATGACGAATGAAAATTTAGGACAGCCCGTGCAAAATAAGTTTAGAATTACATAAATGTAGCAACTTAAAAGCATATATTGTATAATGCTTATTCTTAAGTTAAGAGGTAATTTATGGATTTAAGTAAAATAACAGCGGGACCAAATGCGGTGAATGTGGTAATTGAAATAAGTGCGAATGCTGAGCCTGTAAAGTATGAATTTAATAAAGAGTTTGGGTTGTTACAAGTTGACAGATTTTTATCTACCTCAATGACTTATCCTTGCAATTATGGGTTTATACCAAATACCTGCGCAGGTGATGGTGATCCTGTGGATGTTTTGGTGCTAACTCAGTTTCCCTTAGCATCTAGTGTTTTAATATCGGTGCGTCCAATAGGCGCATTACTCACTAAAGATGAAAAAGGAGAAGATGAAAAGATATTAGCTGTGCCTATTTCCAGTGTTGATAGCTATTATGACAATATAAAGAACTATTCTGATTTATCTAAAAATCTACTAGATAAAATTGCTCATTTCTTTTCTCATTATAAAGATCTAGAAAAGGGAAAAACGGTAGCAGTTGGAGAATGGGTTGGTATAGAAGAAGCAAAACAAATTGTTGCAAGCTCTATTAAAAGCGGAAATTAGTTTTTGTTGATTTAGCCTGGAATTACAGTTATTCGGAAAAACGTGGTTGTTTTTAATGGGTAAATATTGGTATCCGTTTAGGATAGCGGCAAGGTAGTATAACCATAGAGTAAAAGTGAGTTTACAACAAATGGTGTCATCCCAGTGCTTGACACTGGGATCCAGTCCTTTCGCACAGTTCCATCAAAAACGTTGTAAAGGATTAACCGCTTTCGTGTTTACCAACTTAGTGCCCAATCTGGATCCCAGTGTCAAGCACTGGGATGACAAGAAAGGGAGCACTGGAATTTTTGTTTCAGCATTAGCCATTCATCTGAACAGACAATGGCGTCAACTTAAGGACACATTTTAGACTTCTTTGTTGAAATAAAACAGAAACAAAAGTGCTGTTTATTGCAGCTTTTGGGTAATTTAATGGTAAAAATTTTAGAGAGAAATTTTATACACAATCACTGATATTTTTCCTTAAGTTGACGCCATTGTCTGAACAGATACAAATATTGCAATTAAAAGCATTAGACAGGTGGTAGAGGTCTTGGTATTATATAATCTTTAGGTTCTAAATTTGGAAGGGTGGCCGAGCGGCTGAAGGCGGCGGTTTGCTAAACCGTTATACGATTGAAAAGTCGTATCGAGGGTTCGAATCCCTCTCCTTCCGTATACTGTTTTCAGCACGGTTTAAATTCGCTATGTTGGCATATTTTTAGCCTGTTTACCTGATCTTATTGCAATGGTTTTGCGTTTTTATTTCCGTCTTTAACTATTAAAAAGTTAGCTAGCATTGACTCAGTATTTATTATAGAATTGGTTATTAACTTTACTTGTATGTATAGAATACTAATTTTACTGTTGATGGTGTTGCCACTTAGGTTGCTTGCAACCGAGATTGAAATTGTTGCAGATGTAAATGGTGAGCCAATTTCAAATTTAGATATCGAAAAACGCATCAACTTTATAAATTCATTGTTTGGCACTCAAAGTGTTAATCAAAAAGAAGCAAGGCCTCAAGTTCTTAGGGAGCTAATAGACGAAATTATCATTATCAATGAAGCGCAGAGGCTGAGTATAAAATTGAGCAATGAGGAGTTAGATAATGCTATCATATTATTTTTAACCCAAAGTTTTAAACTTAAGGCTAATGAAATTGATCAATACATAAAAAAGCATAATATAGATCTTGGTATTTTAAGAAAACAAATAAAATGTCAGTTACTATGGAGCAAAATTATTGAAGTAAGAATTGTGCCATTTATTAATATAAGCGATAAAGAAGTAGATGATGTAAAAAGGCAAACAGAAAAGCCGGATTATCTTATCACGTTCCAAGAGTTTATAATTCCTGATCAAAAAGACAAGGACGTTTATGGTATAGCTGAAGATCTAGTAAAAAAATTACGTAATAGTAATAACCCAGAATCTCCAATAAAGATGCGTAAAGCAACAGTTAATTTAAGTCAGCTCAAAGATAAACTTAAGAGCGTTTTAGAAAGACTAGAAACCGGCGATATAGCAGGTCCATTCAGTTTCAGTGAAGGTTACTCTATTATAAGAGTCATAGACAAGGTACAACTTAATTATGCACTGCTGGAAAGCACTTTAAAATTAAAACAGATTGTGGTTGAAGGTTCAGAAAGTTTATTGAATAATTTTAAAGAGCAAAAGGTCAGTTGTTTAAATTTTGACAAATTAGCAGATGATTTTAAGTTGCCAAGCGCAAAAGAGTTTGAAATAAAAATCCGAGATTTAAATCCTGATTTACAGATTTTATTTAGTAAAACAAGTGTGAATGAAATAGTAGAATTGAGAGAAAATGGCACTGCAAAGTTGATGATGTTGTGTGATATCAAGAGTAATGTAGCGGATATAGAAGCAATTAAACAGCAAACGTACCAACAAAAGATTATGATACAAAGCAACTTGTTATTAGATGATATGCGTAAAAATTCAGCTGTCAGTTATCGGTATAGTTGAAGTCAGAGAGTGTCCTTGTTTCTGTCTTTGTGTACGAAAATTACTTTGTTCTATAAAATTTCAAAAAATTTGAACAAATATAGTTAAAATAGCACATGAAGAATATAATGCTAATTGGTGGTGGAGTTGGAAATGCAGTATTATTTTCGATAGGGAAGGCATGTCTTGAAAATAATAATAAGGTTTTGTACTTTGCTGGCTATAAGAAATTAAGTGATGTATTTAAACGAGCACTGATAGAGCGTGCATCAAATGCAGTAGTTTGGGCATGTGAAGAAGGATTGATAGAAACAAGCAGAGATCAAGATAAATCCTTTCATGGTAATATAGTTGATGCAATAGTCTCTTATCAACAAGGAAGATTAGGTATTAATTTAAACACTATAGATAAAATTATCACTATTGGTTCTGATAAAATGATGAAAGCTGTGAATGAAGCTAGAAAAACAATTTTAAAGCCATATCTGAAATCAAGTCACGTAGCAATATCGTCAGTTAATTCTCCTATGCAGTGTATGATGAAAGAAATCTGCGCTCAGTGTGTTCAGCAACATATGAATACGGGAACAGGAGAAAGGAGTTTTGTTTATAGCTGCAGTAATCAAGACCAGGATATGGAATTTATTGACTTTGATTTTTTAAGTGAGCGCTTAAAGCAAAATAGTTTACAAGAAAAACTCACTGCGAAATGGATAGATCATGTTCAAAGATATTAAACAGCACAAAAAGGAAATAAGAGAGCAATATAGAGCTATAAGAAAAGATATTGATGAAAGTTATTCCAGTTATGCGGCAAGTTCCCTTATTAATCTCTTTAATCAGAACTTAAGTTACGTTAAAGGCAAAACAATTGCGGCTTACATTCCAATGGATGGGGAAATAAATGTTGTGCCTTTGATGTATAGCTTATTCGATTTAGGTTATAAAATAGCGGTTCCTGATAAAAATCAGTTACTAAAATTTGAGGAATGGAACAAAACAGATGAAGACGTAATTCCCGACACAATCATTACTCCTGTTGTTGCTTTTGATGATCATTTTAATAGATTAGGTTTTGGCGGTGGTTGGTATGATACAATGATAAAAAAATTACGGCCGCTTGGAAAAATATTTATAGGTGTAGCCTATGAGAAACAATATTGTAAAGATTTACCTGTAGAAAAACATGATCAAAAATTGGATATTATAATCACTGAAATGTGTGTTAGGTGTAGAAGTGGATTGCTCAAAAAAGTGGATAAAAAGGAGTAGCGCAACCCCTCTTTCTAATAGTAATTTTTGCGTCAAAACGCTCCTCAAATGCATCAACTCGGTCCTGTGATTCCTCCTTCACTAACTCGTGCAGCACTTGAAATACCTAAGTGAGAATTTGGCTTCATTTCCTGAGCTTTCTCATTAACTTTTTGTTCTACCTCTTTTATGTCACTACCAATTGCCATAATTACAGGTTGAAATTTATTTATAAGGTCATTAAGTGCTTTCATATCTGCTACATGAGTACTGAGGCCCTTTTCCAGAAGTCTGCTCATATCATCTTTTGAAAAATTTTGAATGGTTCCATTCTTTACTAACTCTTGTATAGCAGATCGCTGCCCTTCATTTTGAAGCATTTCTAATATTTTTTTCCCATCATCAAGACCTTTTTTAGTGTCAACGTTTTTGTTATCTTTAAGACTAATGTTTGCAATAGTTTCAAGCACGTTTGTTCTTAATCTGCTAAAGTTATTCTCTCTTGCTTGAACTGTAGGTAATTTATCTATTAAATCCTTATATGAACTTTTTACTGCTTTTCCTGTTTCAATCGCACCTTCTTTTATTTTTTCACCTGCCTTTACTATCCCTATTCCTACATAACGTGCTCCAATAGCCACAAGCGCTATTAATGTAGCAAGCACAATAAGCGGAGAAAATGCTACTCCTAATACTATTCCAGCAGAAGCTATTCCAATTTTTTTATTTGCAGATGCTGATTTAAAATAATTGACTAGATTGTCCAGTGGACCTTTATTATTATTTATAACATTACTTATTGCTTGCTGATTAACAGATTTTAACGCCTCTTCTATTATTTTTGAGTCAACATTTTCAGAAGTTAAACCTTTAAGTGCTTCTTCAATGAGTTTTATAAATAATTCTTTATTTACCTCCTTTTGCAAGCCTTGGTCATTAATCGCTAAACCTAAATCTTTGAGATTCATCCCTCTAACTTGTTCTGATAGGGCCTCAAACAACTTTCCTTTTTCTTCCTGTGAGGATTGTGCGATGCTTTCTATCATATCTGAAATAGTTTTTTTTAGTTCTGGGTAGTCAGTGTCAAAAAACGTACTGTTTGTAGGTGCCATATTCAGCTTCATTAACTATGGATATGCCTAATTATACATGCTAGTTATTAATTATATTATAATAAATATGAGGTAATTAATATCATAACCTCTTTCCAAATATAGAATTTGTATTAAAATATCTAGGCTCTGTGGACAAAATTTTAGAGAAGCCATACAAGAGCTCCAACAAAATTGAGAAAACTGTACAGTCCCAGAGTGTGATGGTATGATAAAATATGAGAAAAAAATACCATCAAAGGAGGAGTTATGGGACAAATATTACATGGGTGCGCCAAAACAACACAGACGATTCGTAGAGCAATACAAAATAGAAAAGAGAGCATAGCAAAACTCTCCAAGCATTATAACCTTAATCCAAAAACTATTATTAAGTGGAGAAAACGTTCATTTACGAAAGATGCTGATATGGGTCCAAAGCGTCCAAGATCGACTGTTTTAACGCTAGAAGAGGAAGCTATAATAGTTACATTTCGCAAGTATACACTACTGCCACTAGATGATTGCCTTTACGCTCTGCAGTCTACAATTCCGCATTTGACTCGCTCTAGCTTGCATCGTTGTTTACAAAGACACAACATTAGCAGATTACCAACTGTTGATGGAGAAGTTAAGTCAAAAAAGAAATTCAAACAATATCCTATCGGTTACTTTCATATTGATATTGCTGAAGTTAGAACTGAGGAGGGCAAATTACATTTGTTTGTTGCTATTGATAGGACATCCAAATTTACCTATGTTGAGTTGCGTAACAGTGCTACAAAACCCATAGCTGCTGAGTTCTTACGTAATTTGATTAGAATTTTACCGTATAAAATCCATACTATTTTGACAGATAACGGTATACAATTTACAAACCAGAAGCGTCATAAGTATGCTTTCCAACATATATTTGATAGAGTTTGCGAAGAGAATGTTATTGAACATCGTTTGACAAAAGTTAGCCATCCTTGGACGAATGGGCAAGTCGAGCGTATGAATAAAACTTTAAAGGATGCTACAGTTAAGAAGTATTACTATCAATCGCACCAGCAACTTAAAGAACACCTTTATAACTTTGTTATGGCTTATAATTATGCAAAGAGACTCAAAACTCTTAAGGGTCTTACTCCTTATGAATTTATATGTTATCAGTGGACACAGTCTCCAGAATTATTTATACTAAATCCACACCATCACACTCTGGGACCATACACCTAGCTTGAATGCCACTGACTGTGAGTTTCATGATGTTAGCCAGGTTGTGGAAGGTAAAATTCTATCACTTTGGAATATTGTTAGCAAATTAGCAGTACTAGCGTTGGCAGTAGAAATAAAATCTTTTCACCTCTAACCCTTATATTTCCACAACGTCGCCATTGGGGAGACCATTACCATCATAATCGTGCCTAATATGATTAGCGCCATCAAGTTCAGTGGAAGGATCATCATTGACAGGTTGATTAAACAACTTATCAAGTTGAACTGCAAGAAATACTGCACTATATATTATGCTGACTGTTACGCTTAAGTTGAAATTATAGATTATACCACTACCCAAGTTTATTGGTATAGTTGGAGTTTCTATCCTTCTTAATATGAAGTTTAATAAACCTAACGACAAAGTTAATGTGCTGATAATAAGGTCCTTCTTACACTTAGCAGACTTTTCAGGATCCTTATTATCTAGGTATTTTCTCCATGAATAATAGTAACTTATAGGTTCCGAAATAAACAGAAATAGGATCGTTGATGTTAAACTAATATAACTTGTTACATCTGCATTACCTCTAGCCAAAAAATGGATGACTTTCAACATCATCAATGCTTCTATGGTGCTGCTTGCAAGGTTAGCCGATTTACCCAAAATTTTTGCTAATTCTTTTTTACCCTTAGGGTCTTTATAATCTTTTACCAAATCCCGTAAGATAAATGCAGAATGGGCAATGTATAGGGTAGATGTCGGAAATTTCACCCATCGGGCAACATTCTTTATAAAGGAGATATTGGATCTATTATTGTCAATGAACTCGCAGCAAAATTGCAGTGAAATCTTACACAATAGGGCTGTTAAACCTGTTGTGATGCAGATTACCTTTCTGATATCATGATTATAAGCATCATGTACCTTTTGTGCGGGCGTGTTAGATTTCTTTTTTAGCTTGTTTAGCATAAAATAGTTAATAAAATAATAACTTTCTGTTATTCTATCACATAAAATCCTAAAAGAAAAGCCCTATGAATCAGGGCTTTAAGGGAGATTTATGCATAAATCAGCCAAGCATTTAATAAACAAAGAATCGGTACTGAGAGTTGGCACGCGAAAGTAATATCCATTCTTGATAATTGCCTTATATTCTATATCAAGTTCAACTAGAGTTTCTGAATGCTCAGAAACAAAAGATATAGGTGATAGAACTACAGGTACACCATCAATTTTTGCGCGTAATAGCTCACTTTCAGTGCTTGGCTCTAGCCATTTTACAGGACCAATCTTACTCTGATAACATATTGACCAATCAAGATCTTTAATATTCAAATTTTTTACTATTAATTTTACTGTTTCTTCTATCTGTGAAGCATAAGGGTCCCCTTTTTTAATAATACTAAGAGGTAAGCTATGGGCTGAGAATAGGACTCTTGGCTTATCGATTCTGCTGGCTAATTTGTAATGCTTAGCTATTAAATTAGCGTGAGCCTCAATAAAGTCTTCGTTATTATAATAATGGTGAATTATTTTTGTATTGCACTTTAGACCATGGTTTTTAGCATTTTTTTGCCAATTTTCGATGGATGATAAAGTTGTGGTAGTTGAATATTGAGGGTATAGTGGCAGCAAAATTACTTCATCAGGATCAAATTGTTTTACACTTTTAATAGCTTCGTCAGCAAATGGACGCCAATAGCGCATGCAGATGAATACCTTGTGTACATGGTTTCTATTTTCATTTAATTTTAGTTCTAAAGCATTAGCTTGCATTTTTGTATTCTCCAGAATTGGCGATTTACCTCCAATTTCCTCGTATATTTTTCGTGCAGTATTTTCTCGTTTCGCAGATATAAACTTTGCTAAAAGAAACCGGAAAGGATTCGGCAAATTGATTATCCTCTTGTCATAAAAAAGATTAGATAAGAAAGGACGGACCGCATTTAGTGAATCAGGCCCGCCAAGATTAAATAAGATAACTGCCTTTTTCATTTGGTCTTTTGCAAATAATTGTTAAAACTGCAAGATTACTTTTTGCCGTCGTTCCAGCGCGTGATGAACAACAACATTGTGATTTGAGGGCTATTTCTACTAAGATGGTGTCATCCCAGTGCTCCGACACTGGGATCCAGGATTTTACTAAATTGGTAAGTATAAAAGTGTTATGTGAAGACAACCTACTCGATGAAATTGTGTGAAAGTGCTGTACTCCAGACTGGAATGACAAAATAGAATACACTTAAATAACAGAAAAGAGGCACATTCAGGCTCCGCAACAAGTTGCTTTTGGGGTGCCTATAAAATTAGCTACACACTCATCAAGTTTAGTGACAGGTACTAAATTTCTCACACTGGCATACAATAAATGGCCTGATCTCTGCAGGTTACTCTTGGTGGATGTGAAGCTCCAATCGAAAAATGTATCGACAAAAAGACTTGGTACCGTTTCAAGAAGTTCAACAGCAGCTAAAGATAGCATTATACAACTTTGAAGAACCTTTAGAGGGAAAAGTAAAACTTTAACGAAAAGAGAGGTGCTACTTGTTTTATCCAGTGATCGCCCTGAGTTAGGCGAATTATACTCGATATGTTTTCTATTTTTATAGATAGGAAATTTTATAGTATCCTTCTCAAATTCCTCATCTATTTCTTTTCTACTATGGTTGGTGATTTTTTCCATTAACTTTTCACGTAGATTAAAAGTTCTCACAACGAAACATGTGGTGATCATTAAGGCAGCGCATACAAGTGCACATTGTATAAGACTTATACTGCCTACCATAACTGGCAGTGCAAAACAAACAAATGGTACTATAATCATCATCTCAAAAAATGGAATAGTGTTTCTTTTCATTGCAAAGGCAGCAGTATCTCTTAAAAACTTTTGCTGCTGGTTAAAGTTTTTTTCTTTTTGCTCTATCTCTTGTGTAGCAAAATTGCTATCTGTATCCTCAGCAAGTGCAAGCTTGGAAGCCTGTATTTTGTTACATCTTTCAATATTTTCCTTTTGTTGTATATGAGCAGATGAAGTGCATTTACACATGCTATATTCCAAATAACTTAAAAAGGCTAAATTAAAAGTCAAAAACCCTTTTGTTCCACAAAAAAGTGATGACTTAAAGTTACTTACTAATTTTTTAGCAGTAGATTCAGCTTGTTTTTTAGTGGTAGGCTCAGCTTGTTTGATAGTGTTCTTTTTACAACAGTCACCCATACAATACCTCCTTGATGGTTTATCCTTAACTATAAATAAAAAACTACTTTTATCAAATCAAAATTTACAATAAAATAAATCTATAAATATACTATTTTATATAAGGAAACAATATGGCAATTGAGAAGACACTTTCGATATTAAAACCTGATGCAGTAAAAAATAATATTACAGGCAAGATAAATTCATACATTGAAAGCTCTGGGCTGAAAATTATAGTACAAAAAATGATGTTACTAACAAAAAAACAAGCAGAGCTGTTTTATGAAATTCATAAAGATAGGCCTTTTTTTGGGGAATTAGTAGAGTTTATGACCTCTGGTTCTGTGATAGTTCAAGTTTTAGTTGGTGAAAATGCAGTAAGTAAATACAGACAAATCATGGGAGCTACCGATCCAAAGCAGGCAGATAAAGGCACAATCAGGGGTGATTTTGCTGATGATATTAGTGAAAATAGAGTCCACGGCTCGGATAGTCTAGAAAATGCTCGTAAGGAGATAGCTTTCTTTTTTGCTGAATGTGAGTTGGTGTAGTTCATTCAACTCAGATTGGCGTCATCCAAGTAGCTAACAACATAGAAACGAAAAAACTTCCTTGACAAACCTCGCCAGCCCCCTTATCATGAAACTGAAGCTATTTATTTATCTTCGCAATCTCTGCAGTGGATTAATGACAAAAAACTTAATATATTTGGCGTAAATCATGCTTAATTTTTTGCACTATGTGCATCTTATGTCTTTATAAAACTTTTAGGTTTCTACCTATACAAGCCGAAACGCGCTTATAAAGCGTTTAAGACAGTAAAAGACGTCAAATAGACAAGGGAGAACTTGAATACTAGCTACCCTAGGGTTTCTTTGCCTTTTTTTCCGCTCAGTAAATTTCTTAACGTTTATAATTTAGGTTGGTGCATTTAAAAGCAGCTAAATTGCTCTTAATCAAGCGTTTTAGAATAAAAAAAACGCCGATATTTTAGTACATAGTAAATAGCCAACCACCACGGGGCTTCTTTTGCCTTTTTTTTCATTTGGTAAATTTCTTAATATTTATAGCTAAAGTAATTTAAAAGTCCGTGAAGGGTGTCATGCCAGTGCTTGACACTGGCATCCAGTTTTCCATATAATCTCATCAAAAATGTTTATTTTCTAGCTACTTTTATACTTATCAACCCAGTATGCTTACTTACAATTAAAATTTCTGGATCCCAGTGTCTGGGCACTGGGATGACAGCTAGCCTGACAACCGTCATCCCGCTACTTGTTAGCGGCCGAGATACCGCGAATGAATCGCGGTATGACGGTTCTTGGTGGTATGACGGTTAAGTAATTCGTCATCCCGCTAGGCTCTGTGGACAAAAAATATGAAAAGAGAGAAAAAGATGGTAGTTTAGCCTAATAGGTAAAAAATGGAGAAACTACCATATGCAATATTACATCAAAGAGGAAAATTGGAAACAAATTTTAGAGTTCATAAAAAGCGTAAAAGGAATGCACAGCAAAGATGAAAAACGTTTAAGAATATTCATAGAGGCAGTGTGGTACATAGTGCGAAGTGGTTGCCAATGGAGACTTTTACCAAAAACTTATGGTAATTACAGGAATATACATAAGCGATTTAAAAGATGGTGTGAAAGAGATGTCTGGAAAAAATTGCTTGAATATACTAAACAAGAGCCTGATTTAGAAGTTGCTATAATCGACGGTACGATCATCCGAGGCCATCCATGTTCATCTGGATATACAAAAAACTCCAAGGATCAAGAAGCTTTAGGGAGGAGCAAAGGTGGCTTTACAACTAAAATACATGCGCTTGTCGATGCACTTGGAAATCCACTTAAATTTACTCTGACTCCTGGTCAAAGAAATGAAATTACGCAGGCACAAGTGTTGACCGAAAGTATCTATAACTCTACTGTAGTAGCTGACAAGGGCTACGATAGCAATGCCTTTGTTACAAGTCTTGAAGACAAGGGATGTACAGTAGTTATTCCGCCAAAACGGAATCGAAAAGTGCAAAGGTATTACGATGAGCATATCTACAAAGAACGTCATTTGATTGAGTGTTTTTTTGGTAAAATTAAAAATTTTAGGCGCATTTTTTCCAGATTTGATAAAACTGCTGAGGTTTTTATGGGTTTTCTCAATTTTGTTGGAGCTCTTGTATGGCTTCTCTAAAATTTTGTCCACAGAGCCTACTTGTTAGCGGGATCTAGAGATACCGCGAATGAATCGCGGTATGACGTAGGACTGCTGTCATTCCAGTCTGGAATCTAGTTCTTATTGTACATTTACTTGGTAGAGTTAAATTTCCTGGATCCAAGTAGTCGGCTACTCGGATGACAGGAGAAGGTACTGCCGTCATAAAGGAACCAGTGTCAGCTACTTGGATGATACCTTTTTTCTACTTAGTTTGGGTTATGCAAGAAGTCTATTATAATCAGGCTTTAAGTGTGCGGAAGTAATTTTTTTCGTTAAAGTAAAAAATTTTTTCTATAGCTAATCAAAGTGGATCAAGAGAAACTTACCACTTTCTTTACAAAGGGTTTGATGTTACCATTTGACTGCCTATTCTGAATTTATTGAATGAACGTTAACATAAAGAATCTAGTTCATGCTTTCTCTAAATTGCCAAGTTTAGGGCCATCATTATCACGCAGGTTAGTTATACATTTACTCCAAAACAAAGAAAAAGTTATGCTACCACTTGCATCTTTGATTAAAGAGCTAGCAGATCTTATAATAGAGTGTGAAGTTTGCGGAAATCTAGATACTAAATCACCTTGTTCTATTTGTACTAACCCAAAACGTGACACTAAGTTACTGTGTGTAGTAGAAGAATTGGGTGATTTATGGGCGTTTGAAAAAGGAAATATATATTCAGGTTTATACCATGTTTTGGGGGGCAGATTGTCTGCGATAAATGGCATAGGTCCAAAAGAACTCAACCTTGATACTATTCTGAAAAGAATGACAGAGTCTAAAATTGAAGAGATAATTATCGCAATTAATCCGACATTAGAGGGTCAAGTTACTGCACAATATATAATTGAATTGCTAAAAAATTTGGATGTGAAAATATCACGTCTTGCTTGCGGCATACCAATGGGCGGAGAAATTGACTATCTTGATGAAGGAACGCTGAGGATAGCACTTACTTCAAGACAAGAATATGAGTTAAATATAAAATAAGACATGTGCTTAAAAAAACTTATATCGCTAATAACATTCAAAAAGAAAGGAATAGCGCCACCACTTAAAGTGGTGGCTTGGAAAAATGACCGCCTAAACTATAAGCAATTTACGAATAAGTTCAGCACTATAGTAAAAACGATTGATCAGTCTTTTACAATAATATCTTTGGAAGGATATAGTGGATGGGGCAAGACGTTTTTTTTGAAAGAATGGGTAAAAGAGTTAAAACAGCAAAATGAAATTGCAGCTTATTATAGCGCATGGGATATCAATGCATTGGACCAACCACTTCCTTCTTTTTTAAATTTTCTATTTGAAGATTTATTTGCATCGTATGAAGTAAAAAGAAGCGTTATACAACAGTTCAAGAACATAAACCAAGAGCTATTTTCTCTAAACACACTAGGAAAGCTGATCAGTAAATCTCCACTTGCTATGCTTTCAGTATTTCTTGATGCTGCAAAAGAGGCTGATAAAAAAGACATAGGTTTTGTCTTGAGTGAATTAAGTCTTCTCCAAAGAAGAAAAGAGAGTACTAGAGATTTTAAAACACAGTTAGCAGATGTGGTTAATAAAATCAGAAAAGACAAAAACATTTATATAATGGTGGATAATCTTGATGTGTGCCGTCCTAAATTCGTTGTCGATTTTTTGGAATCTATAAAGTATATGCTTGATGTGGAGGGGCTGGTTTTCATTATTCCTGTAAGTAAAGATAAGAGTAATGTACAAAGAGCAATCAGCACAATACTTGGACCAAATTTTGACCTAAAATCTTTTACTGATCTCTCTTTACATTTGCCAAAACAACCGATAGAAAAATTTACAAAAGAACTATTTGAAAATATTAAATTACCGAAAAAATCAAAAAGTTTAATTATAGATAGTTTTATATTTTATGCAGAAAGTCTATTGCTATCGCTGAAAACAATAGAATACTGCGTGAAAAAAATAAAACTATGTCTTCTGAATTATATAAAGGAAGAATTACCTGATCCGAATTTGTTTTCATTTTTGGTAATACTGCAATCGATAAATATTGATATATATGAGGAATTAGGTTTTTCATATCAAACAGCATTGGAAAAAATTGAAAGTGAATATAAATCTTTAGTTCTAAATGGTCAAGAAGAATGGGAAAAACTTAAAACCTCTCTAGAAACTGCTTTTGCAGAGAGGGAGTCAAAAATTAACAAAGCTATAAAGGATATACTATTTTGAAAAGATACCCTACCTTCACATATACAAAGATAGGGTAACATTTGATTAACGCCCTTTTATAGCTCTTTTCATAATAGTCCGGAAAGTTCATAGAAAAGCAGAATCAACAGCATGACGAAAAGATGTGAATAGAGGAATGTTTTTCCTAGCTCTGTTTTTTATAGCAAACCAATGATGCTCAATTTTGTTAAAATCGGGAGAATAAGGCGGTAGATATAAAATTTCTGCACCAACTCCTTTAGCAAGTTCAGTAATCTTATTAGACTTATGAAAAGTAGCATTATCAAGGATAACAGTTTGTCCAGGTTCCAAAATCGGTGTTAGGCTCTGTGGACAAAAAATATGAAAAGAGAGAAAAAGATGGTAGTTTAGCCTAATAGGTAAAAAATGGAGAAACTACCATATGCAATATTACATCAAAGAGGAAAATTGGAAACAAATTTTAGGCTCTGTGGACAAAATTTTAGAGAAGCCATACAAGAGCTCCAACAAAATTGAGAAAACCCATAAAAACCTCAGCAGTTTTATCAAATCTGGAAAAAATGCGCCTAAAATTTTTAATTTTACCAAAAAAACACTCAATCAAATGACGTTCTTTGTAGATATGCTCATCGTAATACCTTTGCACTTTTCGATTCCGTTTTGGCGGAATAACTACTGTACATCCCTTGTCTTCAAGACTTGTAACAAAGGCATTGCTATCGTAGCCCTTGTCAGCTACTACAGTAGAGTTATAGATACTTTCGGTCAACACTTGTGCCTGCGTAATTTCATTTCTTTGACCAGGAGTCAGAGTAAATTTAAGTGGATTTCCAAGTGCATCGACAAGCGCATGTATTTTAGTTGTAAAGCCACCTTTGCTCCTCCCTAAAGCTTCTTGATCCTTGGAGTTTTTTGTATATCCAGATGAACATGGATGGGCTCGGATGATCGTACCGTCGATTATAGCAACTTCTAAATCAGGCTCTTGTTTAGTATATTCAAGCAATTTTTTCCAGACATCTCTTTCACACCATCTTTTAAATCGCTTATGTATACTCCTGTAATTACCATAAGTTTTTGGTAAAAGTCTCCATTGGCAACCACTTCGCACTATGTACCACACTGCCTCTATGAATATTCTTAAACGTTTTTCATCTTTGCTGTGCATTCCTTTTACGCTTTTTATGAACTCTAAAATTTGTTTCCAATTTTCCTCTTTGATGTAATATTGCATATGGTAGTTTCTCCATTTTTTACCTATTAGGCTAAACTACCATCTTTTTCTCTCTTTTCATATTTTTTGTCCACAGAGCCTAGGATGCAAGCATGAGATAAAAGCAGGTAACACTAAACCTTATAGTGAATCCCTGCAAACAGAGTTAGATATGGTTACGAGAGGAACCAATGCCTGAATTGTCGTAACGAACGATATGCGAAATAAGGTTGGTTAACGCATAGACCAAAAGGTACGGAGAAAGTGGATAATTAGAACTTGACTGGTCTGATTAAGATGTTTCCCATCTCCCGGCAAAAAGTTGGAACCTAAGTCTAACATGAAACAATTTCATGGAACGGAGTAACATTATAGATGCTCTTATTCTTTAAGCAGGGAGCCACCCGTATGCACCTATAATGAGGGATTGTCTAAGAAGCCAAGGCCTAAAATAATGTTTAGGATATGCTGACGTGGACACTGTAATTTGGAAGGTAAAGTTGTGAGTAGTGGTTAATATGTTATGAGCCAACATTAAGTGTTAGGTATGAATGAATACGACTTCTCTAGTAATATAGAGAATGCTGTATTTAAGCTATAAAAACAAATTTACCAAGCTTTGAAATGTTAATTACATGGAGAAGTATGTATGACAAACACCAAGTTAGAGAGAAGCCGGATGTGGTGAAAGTCACAAGTCCGGTTTTGAAGTCGAGTGGGGAGAGGTGACTTTCTCCACTTAGATAACTGTACATAGCGCTGGAACCCAAAAAAAGAACCAAGTAGCCTTGGCTACTTGGATGACAAAAGGTAATACAAGAAATCTATTGGCTCTCGTATATCTTAGTGAAACTTAACAAGTTTATCTATAGTTTTAGTGATGATTCTTGGAGTATCCGGAGAAACTGCTGAGCTCAGCCTATTTAACCGCTCTATAGCGAACTCGCTATTCTCATTTGCTATGAAATCACATAAAATATTTTCTATATCCTTAGTAACACTTTCATGCTTTCTCAGAGGATGATTATGTGGATACCTACTGATGGTTTTGATACTGGAATACTCAACAAAAGCTTGATCCTTAAAAGCAAGTTGTCTCAATTTCTCTTTGAATTTTCCTTCTTCCTCTTTTGCTAAAAGGCGAGACTTTATCAGTGACTTTATAATCAAATTTATAGCTTGATGTATTTCAGAATGCACTATAACTTTAATGGTATTTTCTTCTACTATACAATCATAAATATTTTTTTCGCTCTGTAACGACTCTATTAATTTCTTGCTACTTTGTGAATTCAATTCCAAATTCTCTTCACTCATAGGAGTTATTATGAAGGTGTTCTTACTCACTCTGATGTTAAATTGTGGAAAGCCTTCAGAAAAGGAAAATGCTACATCCTTAAATTCAAGTGCGTAATTGTATGCAGCAAAAAGGGTGTGTGCTATAACACTGCTGGGCACCTTCATTCCATGTTTACTCAGGTGGTTCAATACATTTTCAACCTCATGATATGTAAAGTCTGTATCTTTTAGCAATTCAACAACTTCTATGCCGTTGTGTTGTTTATACTCTATTCTCACTTCTTCTGTAAAAAGTGTTTTAGCTGCTATATGTTTATCAAGCACTGTGAAAATCTTGATGAAATTCTCTAAATCTTGTTTGTTAACTAATTCGATACTAATTAAGTTTCTGCTAATAATTGAAATATTTTTTGTCATTTTTTCCCACTAAAAAAACTCACTGAATGAATTGTATTTTTAATTCATTAAGAATTGTTTAAAGTGAGCATACTAGTTTTCATTTACGTATTACACGACAAAACAAGATAAAAAGTTACATAAAATCATCATGTGGTATAACACACTCTCCACATTCATCATTGCTGTTTGTGTAGGTTGTGACATCAGTGTGATTGTCATTATTATTTAGCATATCATCCAACTTTCCTTCTTTTTCAAGATCCATCAATTTGTCGCTTCCTGCAATGTGGTCTATATAGTTGCCATTTTCATCAGCAATAAAGATCTGTGGAACTGTTCTAACGTTATACTTTGATTTTATGTCGTTAAATAGATCTGAGCTTTTGAGCACATCGATTTCTTCATACTTCACACCTTTTTTATCTAGTAAATCCTTTGCCCTTATGCAGTATGGACAGCCCTTCTTTATATATATCACAACATTTTTCACAATTTATCTCCGTAGCTTACTAAAATATAGTTATTATATATAAGAAACATGTAAAAACATCAAATTGTATGAAAATTATTTATAATTGTGAGCAAGGGATAGAAAATAATATAGCACTAACCTTCGGAAATTTCGATGGCATTCATTTAGGACATGAATTTGCAATTTCCACTCTAAAGAAGGTAGCACAAGAAAGAGGATTACCCTCTGCAGTTTTAACTTTTGAGCCTCACCCATCAACTGTTTTATTTGGTAGAAACAATTTTAGGTTAATAGACCAAGAACAAAAAAAGGAACTAATCAGCAGCTATGGTATAGATTACTTATATATTATTAATTTTAATAGAGGTTTTTCTGAGGTTAGCTGCGATGACTTTATCAGTGAGATTTTAATAGATAAATATGGCGCTAAACACATAATTGTCGGAGAAAATTGCACTTTTGGTCATAAACGATTGGGTAATATATTAACTCTAGAGAAATATTCTGAAATATATGGATACTCTTTGACTAAATTAGAGCCATTAACAATTGACGGCAAAATTTGCTCTTCTTCTTCAATAAGGGAGTATGTACAAAGGGGCGAAATAGAAATTGCTAATAAATTGCTCGGCAGGCCTTATCAAGTTTCTGGTGTTGTGACAAAAGGTGCATGTAGAGGTAGAGAAATAGGATTTCCAACCATAAATATTCCTATAGAAGATTGCATGATAAAACCTAAGTTTGGCACATATTACGCTAGAGTGACTTTTCCTGATAGTAATCCAAATTGGTTATATGGAGTAGTCAATATTGGTATGAGACCTACATTTAATGATCTGAAAAAGCCTATAATAGAAATGCACATATTCGATTTTGATGAAGACGTATATAGTCATAAAGTCAATATACAACTTTTAAAATTCATAAGGTCAGAAAAAAAATTCCATAGTATTGAGGAGTTAACAAAACAGATAAATTATGATATACTTAAAGTTTATAGGTTAAAGGCAAATTTATGAAAAAGTTATGCTTAGTTGTTATATTAATTATAGTATTGATTGACCAAACGAGCAAATTGTACATAAACTCATTGATTGATGAAGGAGAATCAATTGAGATCGCTAGTTTTATAAAACTAGTTGAAGTTTGGAATTCAGGTATTAGTTTTGGAATGTGTAGCGCTTTACCACATGGCGGTTTCTTTTTTTCAGCATTTTCAATACTAATAATTGGTATACTTGCATATTTGATATACAAGTCTGACGATCAGTCAACTTACCTTGGTTTTTCTCTGATGATTGGTGGAGCAATCGGAAACGTAGTTGATAGGATCTATTGGGGAGCTGTATATGATTTCATATATTTTCATATTGATGATTGGTATTGGCCAGCCTTTAATTTAGCAGATTTATCTATAGTTTGTGGAATGTTTACATTGTTATATAAGTGGTATATATACGATATGCTTATTTCTAAACAAAATGAGGAATAAAATAATTGTTTTTATATTAGGTCGAAATAATGCTTCATAAGTTTTTTAGTTTTCTTATACTACCTGTACTTTTTTTTACTTACCCAATTTCTTCGAATGCTTTAAACATAGAGCACAACATAAAATATACTAAACTCAGTAACGGACTAGATGTTTATGTTGTTTCTAATCATCGGATTCCAGCCGTTTTACATGCAGTAATATACAAAGTTGGGGGAATGGATGATCCAATCGGCAAAGCAGGATTGGCTCACTACTTTGAACATTTAATGTTTGAAACTACAGGAAAGTTCACAGATATAGAAGCCACTATGAGTAGCATTGGGGCTCAATTTAACGCGTTTACCACTAAAGAATATACCTGTTATTATGAGTTAGTCCCCAAAAAAGATTTACCACTTGCAATGGAAGTTGAAGCAGATAGAATGGGCAGCTTTAATGTTACTCAAGACAAAATAGATAGAGAAAAAAACATCGTATTAGAGGAAAGAAAGATGAGATTTGATAATCATCCTAACAACTTGTTATGGGAAGAAATGAATAGTGCATTTTACCGTACTGGCTATGGCAGGTCTGTTATCGGCTGGGAGAGCGATATCAAAACTTACAATCAGGATAACATAACGAGGTTTCATGATAACTATTATCACTCCGGCAATGCAATATTACTGATTGTGGGTGATGTGGAACTTGATGAAGTAGTGAAATTAGCAGAAGAAAAATATGGCGAAATTAAAGCTAAGCCTGTAATAAGACATTACCCAAATCAGGATCCAGTACATAATGCAGGTTTATCAGTGATTTTAGAGAGCACTGAAGTAAAAGAACCAGTTTTATATTTTCGTTATCGTGTTCCCTTATTTGAGCACATAAATGAAGCTTCTGCTACTCATTTAGCGGTTGACATTTTAGGTGGCGGCAAGTCCAGCAAGTTATACAAAGATTTAGTTCTAGACAAAGACGTAGCGGTGTCTGTATTTGCTGAGTATGACAGCTTAACTTTTAGTGATAGCTACATTGATATTCAGGTCATTCCAAAAAGTGGCGTTAATTTAGATATTGTTGAAAGAGAGTTAGATAATGCTATTAATAACTTCATGTCTAAAGGAATAACGGATGAGGAGTTGCAAAGCTCAAAATATAGGTATAAGGCAGCACAATTTGATAATCTATCTAGCTTAGACAATATAGCATTTTTCTATGGCTCACACTTAGCGCTTGGTATTCCACTTGATGAAATAGATATTACGTACAGCAAAGTAAATGATGTTAATCTAGAGGATGTAAACAACAAAATTCGTACTATCTTTTCTTTCAATAAGTTAATTGGTCGTTTATTACCAAAAGGAGATAACAATGAAAATAAGTAAAATTATATTTCTATTTTTTTTCTGCCTAAGCTTTAATTTACAAGCAAGTGGTAACTTAAATATAGAAGAGGTTACTACTCGTAAAGGATTTAAGTTTTTATTTGTTGAAAACTGTGATTTACCAAAAGTTTCACTAAATATATCGTTTAAAGATGCAGGTTATGTCTATGAGAGTGCAGAAAAACAGGGACTTACCTGGTTCACTTCTCTTATAGTTCAAGAAGGGGCAGGAAAAAATGATGCCAAAGATTTTGCAAAAAGGCTAGAAGATAAAGGAATTAGTCTACGTTTTAGTGCTGGTTTAGAAACGTTTGGAGTTTCGTTGGACACTCTGTCTGAGAATTTAGAAGAAGGTGTTTCACTACTTAGCGACGCTATAACGAGTCCTAAAGTTGACTCTGAAGGGTTGAATAGAGTTTTCGAGAAAGCCAAAGTTGATTTTAATAATCTTGAAAAAAATCCTTATTTTGTTGCTGGAAAAGAATTGGATACATTGTTGTTTAAAAAACACTCTTACTCAAAAAGTGTGTACGGTACTCTTGACACTATAATGAACATTACTAGAAATGATGTTTTAACATACATAAAGCGTAATTTTGCTAAAGATAACATAGTTATCAGTGTTGTTGGTTGCATAAAAAAAGAAGAAACTATTACATTATTAGATAAATATTTATCTAAATTACCATCAAAAAGATCGAAAGTTAGAAAAATACCCGTAAAAAATAATTTTGGTTCTGCAGAAAGTAAGAACATTTTTATGGATATACCACAGAGTGTGATACTTTTTGCTCAAAAAGGTATAGCTTATGAAGATCCTAATTATTATAACGCTAGTGTCTTGATTAATGCACTTGGTGGCATGGGATTGAATTCAATATTAATGAAAGAATTGAGACAAAATTTGGGTATTACTTATGGTGTTTATGCAAGTATTATTCCCAATAAACATGGGAACGTTATAGCTGGAAATATTAATACTGATAGTTCTACTGCCAGTCAATCAATATCAGCAATAAAAGATACGCTGAGCAAGGTTCGAAAAGAAGGAATTGATGAGCAGTTATTTCGGGATACAAAAATTAGTATGGTAAATTCCTATGTTTTCTCTATGTTTAACAATAACAGCATAGTTGCAAAACTAAATGATATTCAGACAAACAACCGCGATATTAACCATATGAATGATTTTGTAAGCTATATTAATGATGTTAAATTGGAAGAAGTAAACGAGTTAGCAAGTTCTTTACTGGATCCTGAAAATTTATTTTTTGTTGAAGTTGGAAAAAACGCTCAAGGTCAATAATTATTACAGTCATATATCTTCGCTATTGACCTTACTGCTTCTATATAACACTTATGCTCCTCAGCTAGAATGCGTTCTGAGAGGCTTTGAATATCATCATTTGGTAACACTGGCACAGCAACTTGAGCAATTATGGCTCCAGCATCAATTTCAGGAGTGACATAATGTACAGTACAACCTGTAATTTTTACACCTGCTTTTAGAGCTTGCTCTTGAGCGTTTAGGCCCTTAAAGGATGGAAGTAAAGAGGGATGAATATTTATAACCTTGTTATGCCATTTACTCAGAAAATCAGCTTTGAGAATTCTCATAAACCCTGCAAGGCAAATTAAATCAACCTTATGTTGAACAAGTATTTCGTGAATTGTATCAGCATCAAGTGGTTTATTATTAACAACAAACGCTGGAACTCCTGCTTGCTCTGCTGCTTTCAAACCAGTAGCTTCACTATTATTTGTGGTAACACATGCAACTTCTGCGGGAAAATTCTGATCTTGACATGCTTCTATTAAGGCCTGCATATTCGACCCCCTACCTGAAATTAGTATTCCGAGCTTTATCTTTTTCATTGTAGCACAGTTAATTTAAAATTTAGTTAATACTAACAAAATAGCTCAAAAGGAAAACGTATTTTATAGCAAAGAAGGCAGACTAAACTCTTTATATAAGTGGGCCTCTAATTTTGGGTTTTGTTGGACAACACAAAAATAACGCCCATGCACCAGCTTACACTAGCTTTAATGTTTAGATATTGTACTATTTTTGTACAATATACTACTATAAGTATATATTTTTGTAATCGCGTTATTATTTATTTAACAAAGTATTAGTATAATTTATTACACTGAATTAAATGGAGAAATTTCAATGAGTAAATTACCGAACAATGCAAAAATAGGTAAATCTCAGGTTACTCAGTGGGAGGTAATAAAAAATTGTGAATATGCTGATAATTGCTTGTCAAAAATAGTAACTTTATACGTTATTAGAATAACTCAGCTATCAGATTTTTATACGAGTGACGAACCTGAAATTAACACTGTTTTAGCAAGAATAAGCGTGACAAGTGAAAATGTATTTTTAAACAAGGCTACTACTATTGAAGTTATGGAAGGTATTTTTCCGTATAAATTCAACAGCAAGAAGAGAAATAACATATTAAGGTTAGAAGATTTGTATAATTATTTATGTTCTATTGTTAACAACAGCCTTCCAAAAGAAATGCTTGAAAGTCTTGTAAGGGAATATAAGGATGCTGTTAGCTTATTTAAAGCAATTACTTAGTTGAACGTAGTATTTTTAAGATTTTACTTTCTATTTCAGAAATGCCACTTTCAAGATCTTTATCTATCAAATACATGGTAGAGAAATATGTTTTCTGCTTACTTTCAACATTGATAGTTAAAGTTCCGGGAGTGATTGTGACTGAATTGGCAAATAACGCAATGCTTTCATCATTATGCCCTTTGCATTTTCTTAGGATAATGATTGGCTCAAGCTTAGATTTGAGTTGTAGCACCTTTTTTGTTACATAAACACTTGATAAAATGATTTGGTACATTAACCATGGTATATAACTTACTAACTTATAAAACGACAGTCTACTCGTACCATTTAAAATCTGGCTAAGAGCTCTTTCAGCGTTTATCAACCTTCTAAAGATAAACAATGTGAATATAGAGGAAAACACTCCACAAAAAATAAAAAACGGCTCAAAATAACCAGACAATACAGTCCATAGAACAAATAAAGTCATAAACGACAGAGAAAAAAACTTGATTTCCTTCCTAAAGTTGAGGTTTTTCATAGTCTGTAATATAACTTAAATGACTCTTTAAGGAAAGATAATAACGAATATTTAGGTTCTTGACTTCTATGTTAAAAGATATAACAACTAAGTTATGTATTTTAAGTGAGGAAGTTATGGAATATGACAAATTTATGGAAATATTAAAAAAAATAAATGACCTTTCAGATTTGAGCAAGGACAATATAGTTGAAAAAATAAAAGCTAAGTTACAAGAAGAAGATCCAGATTTATGTCAAGAGTGGGAAAAGAGTAAACCTGACAACGATAGTGTATCTGGCATAAATTACATATTTACTATATCTCGTGGTCAAAATTCTAAGGAAGTCAAATTGTTACATCTTGCTTCTTATTGGAACTGTGCAAATGTAGCAAAAGCTCTGATTGAAAACGGGGCAGATATTAATGCAGAACATGATAATAAAATTACTCCTTTACATATTGCTGCTCACTATGGCCACGAAGATGTAGTAACCATTCTAACTGAAAAAGGAGCAATTGTTGATGCAAAAAATGGTGATGGATGGACTTCTTTACATTTTGCTGTTGAAAAGAACTACGAAAATGTAGTAAACACTCTAATTGGAAAAGGAGCAAATGTTAATGCAGAAAATGATAAAGGATGGGCTCCTTTACATCTTGCTATTACAAATGGCCACAAAGAGATAGTACAAGCTCTATCAAAAGCAAAAGGAATCAACGTTGATGCAAAAAATAGTAATGGATATACTCCTTTATGTATTGCTGCTGTAAATGGCTACAAAGATGTAGTAAACATTCTAATTGGAAAGGGAGCAGATGTTAATGCAGAAGATGATAAAGGATGGACTCCTTTACATCTTGCTGCTGCAAATGACCACGAAGAGATAGTACGAGCTCTATCAGAAGCAGAAGGAATCAATGTTGATGCAAAAAATGGTGGATTTACTCCTTTTCATTTGGCTGTTGAAAAGAACTGCATAAATGTAGTAGAAATTCTAGGCTCTGTGGACAAAAAATATGAAAAGAGAGAAAAAGATGGTAGTTTAGCCTAATAGGTAAAAAATGGAGAAACTACCATATGCAATATTACATCAAAGAGGAAAATTGGAAACAAATTTTAGAGTTCATAAAAAGCGTAAAAGGAATGCACAGCAAAAATGAAAAACGTTTAAGAATATTCATAGAGGCAGTGTGGTACATAGTACGAAGTGGTTGCCAATGGAGACTTTTACCAAAAACTTATGGTAATTACAGGAGTATACATAAGCGATTTAAAAGATGGTGTGAAAGAGATGTCTGGAAAAAATTGCTTGAATATACTAAACAAGAGCCTGATTTAGAAGTTGCTATAATCGACGGTACGATCATCCGAGGCCATCCATGTTCATCTGGATATACAAAAAACTCCAAGGATCAAGAAGCTTTAGGGAGGAGCAAAGGTGGCTTTACAACTAAAATACATGCGCTTGTCGATGCACTTGGAAATCCACTTAAATTTACTCTGACTCCTGGTCAAAGAAATGAAATTACGCAGGCACAAGTGTTGACCGAAAGTATCTATAACTCTACTGTAGTAGCTGACAAGGGCTACGATAGCAATGCCTTTGTTACAAGTCTTGAAGACAAGGGATGTACAGTAGTTATTCCGCCAAAACGGAATCGAAAAGTGCAAAGGTATTACGATGAGCATATCTACAAAGAACGTCATTTGATTGAGTGTTTTTTTGGTAAAATTAAAAATTTTAGGCGCATTTTTTCCAGATTTGATAAAACTGCTGAGGTTTTTATGGGTTTTCTCAATTTTGTTGGAGCTCTTGTATGGCTTCTCTAAAATTTTGTCCACAGAGCCTAGTTGAGAAAGCAGATATTAATGCGAAAGATGATAATGAATGTACTCCTTTATATGTTGCTGCTGAAAAGAACCACATAGAGGTAGTAAATTTTCTAGTTAGAAAGGGAGCAAATGTTAATGTAGAAGATGATAAAGGATGGACTCCTTTACATCTTGCTGCTCTAAAGAACCACATAGAGGTAGTAAACACTCTAATTGGAAAAGGAGCAAATGTTAATGCAAAAAATGATAAAGGATGGGCTCCTTTACATTTTGCTGCTGTAAAGGGCCACAAAGAGATAGTACAAGCTCTATCGGAAGCAGAAGGAATCAACGTTGATGCAAAAAATGGTGGATTTACTCCTTTACATCTTGCTGCTCTAAAGAACAAAACAGAGGTAGTAACAGTTCTAATTGCAAACAAAGCAAATGTTGATGCAAAAGATAATTATGGATATACTCCTTTACATCTTGCTGCTGAAAAGAACCACATAGAGGTAGTAAACACTCTAATTGGAAAAGGAGCAAATGTTAATGCAGAAAATGATAAAGGATGGACTCCTTTACATTTTGCTGCTGCAAATGACCACGAAGAGATAGTACGAGCTCTATCAGAAGCAGAAGGAATCAATGTTGATGCAAAAAATGGTTGATTTACTCCTTTTCATTTGGCTGCTCACTATGGCCACGAAAATATAGTAGACATTCTAATTGCAAAAGGAGCAAATGTTAATGCAGAAAATGATAAAGGATGGGCTCCTTTACATTTTGCTGCTGTAAAGTGCAAGATAGAAGTGGTGAAAGCTCTGCTAGAAGCTGGAGCAGACCCTTCATTAAAAGATGTTGATGGAAAAACGCCAAGAGACCTCACTAAAGATCAAGGTATAATTCAGCTTTTAGAGGAAGCGGAAAAAAAGCAAACGTTAAAAAATGAGAATAAAAAAACGCCAAAGGATCTTACTGAAAATAAAGATGTAATGCAGCTTCCAGAGAAAAAGGAAGAAAAACAGGTTGGAAAAAATGCAATTGTGAAAGAAAAAGAACAATCTGCAAAAAATGCAATTGTAAAAGGTGTTATTGTGTGTTTTGTAACTGCAGTGATAGTTGGTGTTGCACTTGCATTTGCTACTGCCCTATCTGTACCAGCAATAATTGGACTAGCTGCAGGATCTGCGCTCATAGTTGGTGCTGGTCAATATATAATGTCAAAGCCTAAAACTGAAATGAAAGAAGTAAAGGAACTTGTGCCTAGAAAGACAAAAAAAGCACTTACTTGATTTTTGTTATCCTGTTGCTATCAGACTAGCCTGGCACCTTATATTTATTGGGATAACTGTTTTATTATGAATTAAGTCAAAAACTCTGTAATATATTGAAGCTTAAAGATATCTTTAGATATGGAAGTTATTGCAGAAAATAGGAAAGCAAGGTTTGAATATTTCATCTTAGAAGAATTTGAAGCGGGTATGGTCTTATTAAGCAGTGAAGTTAAATCGCTAAGAGAAAGAAAAGTAAATATTTCCGACGCCTACGTTGTCGAAAAGAATAGCGAAGTATGGCTGCACAATATGCATATTGCAGAATATAAAGCTGCGAACCGAAAAAATCATAAACCAAAAAGGGAACGTAAATTACTCTTGCATAAAAAGGAGATAAATAAACTAATTGGTCAAATCAAGACTGCTGGGATAACTGTTGTGCCGCTTTCGGTCTATTTTAACGATAAAGGATTGGCAAAAACTAAAATTGCCATTGTAAAAGGAAAAAAACTCTACGATAAAAGAGCAACCATAAAACAGAGAGAGTGGGATCGTGAAAAAAGTAGATTGTCTAAAAATAATTTATAGCAAAATATGTCTTTAAATCCAGTAATTTTCAGCATCGGTCCTGTTTCTATATATTGGTATTCCTTAGCCTACGTTTTGGGTATAGTGTTTGCATATTGGTATTTACATAGGCTAGATGACCAAAAAATATTTACTAAGAATTTTTACGATTCGTTATTAACAGCCACTATTGTAGGTATTATCCTTGGAGGTAGACTTGGCTACGTATTGATATATGATCCAGTTCTTTATATAAGCAACCCTATCGAGATATTGAAGACCTGGGAAGGAGGGATGTCATTTCATGGCGGTGCTATAGGAGTTTTGCTTGCAGTAATAATCTCCTGCAGAAGACATAACATTCCTATATTTTATGCACTGGACCTAGTTTCTTGCGGAGTTCCCATAGGTTTATTTTTAGGTCGCATAGGCAATTTTATAAACGGAGAGTTATTTGGCAGAGTTACAACTATGCCATGGGGTATGGTATTTCCAGAGAGTGGTGATAATTTGCTGCGTCATCCAAGCCAGCTTTATGAGGCACTTTTTGAAGGACTGCTACTTTTTGCAGTTGCAAATTCACTGTTTTTCTTAACTAGAATAAGACTGTATCACGGTGCGTTAACTGGTATTGCAGTTATGTGGTATGGAATAGCACGTTTTTTCGTTGAGTTTTTTCGCGAACCAGACTATCAAATTGGCTATTTGTGGCTTGATTTAACTATGGGGCAGTTGCTTTCTATACCTATGGTTTTGCTAGGAATGCTTGTATATCTAGGCGCATTAAATTTAAAATTTAATACGAAATCTGTCACATAGAGAAAAGGTGAGTTCAATAGAAAAATGTAGCCAGAAGCCCCACATTATGCACAATTGTACGGATTTTCTGCGTTGCAGTAGAATGAATCGGTGGGCTTTGTTGCATCGCTAGCTATGATGGATTAAAGATAAAAAAGGTGGCGAATATCAGTAGCTTATTATTCTGGTATTTACAACAAGAACGGTCAGTGAATACCTAAATTTGAGTAAAAGAAATTTCACTACCACTCACTAATCCGGCTAAAATTCAAGAATTTCAATGCTTTAGCTATTTTCAATAGAATTAAATTTATTAATATAAATAACAAATTACTATTCTTAAATTTGATCAGATTGATTGCAAAAAAACAAGATTTTCAATAAGTTGCTTATAATCCTAATTATAGTTAGCCTTTCATAAGTAGCGATGCAACAAAGCCATTCCAGTGTCAGCTACTTTCATGACACCATTTGCTGTGCAGTTTACCTTCAAAAATGAATGTTCGTACAGCTAGTGCGACCCGAAAGTCGTGATTTTGTGATGGTTAAATTCCATCTTCCCTAGGCTCTGTGGACAAAATTTTAGAGAAGCCATACAAGAGCTCCAACAAAATTGAGAAAACCCATAAAAACCTCAGCAGTTTTATCAAATCTGGAAAAAATGCGCCTAAAATTTTTAATTTTACCAAAAAAACACTCAATCAAATGACGTTCTTTGTAGATATGCTCATCGTAATACCTTTGCACTTTTCGATTCCGTTTTGGCGGAATAACTACTGTACATCCCTTGTCTTCAAGACTTGTAACAAAGGCATTGCTATCGTAGCCCTTGTCAGCTACTACAGTAGAGTTATAGATACTTTCGGTCAACACTTGTGCCTGCGTAATTTCATTTCTTTGACCAGGAGTCAGAGTAAATTTAAGTGGATTTCCAAGTGCATCGACAAGCGCATGTATTTTAGTTGTAAAGCCACCTTTGCTCCTCCCTAAAGCTTCTTGATCCTTGGAGTTTTTTGTATATCCAGATGAACATGGATGGCCTCGGATGATCGTACCGTCGATTATAGCAACTTCTAAATCAGGCTCTTGTTTAGTATATTCAAGCAATTTTTTCCAGACATCTCTTTCACACCATCTTTTAAATCGCTTATGTATACTCCTGTAATTACCATAAGTTTTTGGTAAAAGTCTCCATTGGCAACCACTTCGCACTATGTACCACACTGCCTCTATGAATATTCTTAAACGTTTTTCATCTTTGCTGTGCATTCCTTTTACGCTTTTTATGAACTCTAAAATTTGTTTCCAATTTTCCTCTTTGATGTAATATTGCATATGGTAGTTTCTCCATTTTTTACCTATTAGGCTAAACTACCATCTTTTTCTCTCTTTTCATATTTTTTGTCCACAGAGCCTAGAATAGAGGGTTTAATAAAAAAACGTTATGGCTAAAACTTCTTTTCTTGAATTTTCTCAATATAATCAACAGAAAACCCTGTTATTTCAGCAATAACATCAATAGAAACACCCGCCTTGAGTGAATTTTTAGCCACAGCTATTTTAGCCTGTTTTTCGCCCTCTTCCCTGCTTTTTTCATGTCCGATTTGGATGGCTTCTTTATTTATGAGCTATATTAGCTGTGGTATTGTGTAGCAGATTATCCAACCTGGTGCTTCTCTACCTTTTTTCCACTTAGCAAACCTCATCTTTTCTTTTAGGTAATATTCTCTATAGGCTTCTATTGGATTACTACATTTATATCGATCAGGTAACGCTTGTGTAAAAATTTGTATATCAGCTGATTGAAAAATTAGCAAATCCTTATTATTATCACACCAATCTATAACTTCTTCGGATTTATGCGTTCTTTTGTATCGCAAGCTATACTCTATGCACAATTCTTTTCCATGCTTTATCAACCAATTAAAGTTTCCTTTTGAGTGTCTAGCCCATAGAGAACAAGGGTGGTTTTTGTGAGTAAGTTTATATGGAACTTCTATATTCTGGTCTGTGATGCTGACTAAAGGATTTGGCACTTTTAATGCTATTGAAAAAACATTACTCAGTAACTGAGCAGTTTCTAATGGCATTTTTACTATATGCTTATCACATAACATTTTTGCCGCAATCTCTGGGTTTTCATCTAGTACAAAGATATTCATCTAAACATCCAAAGATAGAATCAGCTTAAGTCTTTAATTTCATTAGCTGTAAGACCAGTAGTTTGAGCTATAATATCAATAGAAACACCTGCTTTAAGTAGATTTTTTGCAACTGCAATTTTTTCTTCTTTTCTGCCTTTTTCATGTCCGATTAGGATGCCTTCTTCTCTGCCTTTTTCAGTAGCATCATCAAGTTTTTGAGCGAGGACAGCCTGTTCATCAAGAATACGTTTTATTTCCTGTTCATAGGCAATAAATTCTTTTTCTGACCAGTTGAATCTATTTAGCTCTTCATAGGCTTTTTTAATTATTAGATCACTACCTATTATTTTTTCCAGCTCTTCTTCACTAGTTTCGTCTGCATATCGAAAAAAATAAACCCATTTTTCAACTATATTTTCCAACTGATCTTCCTTATTCTTTGGAAATTTTGGCAACTCAATAAATATAAAATAGAAATCTTTTAGATCATGCTCATTAGTGTCTTCATCTCGAATAGTATGCTTTGATTTGTACTCAGATTTATTAGGAAACAGTACACAATCTGCTATAGCAATGAAGATAATTTCCTTAAGGTTATGATACTGGTCACCTTTATCAGCTTGCCTTGAGTAAGCTTTAGCAGCATAGTATTGGGCACGTTTTTCAAATCCTTTAGTTTTAGCAACTTGCATCTCGACGATCACTTGCACCCCATTTTCATCTTTACAGAGAACGTCAACAATACTTTGCTTTTTAGCGGCAATATCAGGGTCTTGAATAGTACTTAGAAACTCTATATCCTTTATTTGGTTTTTACCAGTGAAACCAATGATGTCATTGAGGAAGTGAATAAGTATATCCTTATTTTTTTCAGTACCAAATATTTTTTTGAATGCGACATCATTTCGTACGTCAAGGAACTTAGAAAGAGCCATGAGAAAAAAACCTAAAAAGCATTAGTAATTATACACAATTCTGAAGAAATATTCAACGTTTTTATTTTTAGGTAAGATTCAAGAGTGTTGATAAAAAAAACGACCTTCAGAGGTGGGCTTAAAATGGTACTTTAAGCCTTGAATGTAGTTTTGCACATCTTTTTATCAACTCTTCTATAAAGTGCCTTTAAAGGCCAGGAAATGGATGCCATGAGTTTAGCAGTCTCAAAGATACCTATTTTAGATATGAACCTACAAGTTTACTTTCAATTAAAAATTCTATAATATAGCGTGAGTATTTTCAACAAAACGTAGGCAGGATATGTTAATACAACTTCTATCTAAAACTTCTGAACAACTGTAAGGAGCATTGTACATTATTAAGCAGTGAGGAAAAGCAAAGTCTTTATAGCAAGGTGCTAAATGAAGTTAAAAATACACCTAGAGATTCAAGAGAAGGTATAGACCAGCTAAAGAAATTGAGTAAAGTGGCTGTTGCAATAGAAGAAACTACTGATAGTAAGTTACTAGAAAAGTTTAATGATGGTCATCCACTAAGAGAAGTTAATATTGCCTATGCTTCTGGAGAAGCTACAAACTATTTATTTAGCCTTAGTGATTCATCAGAACTTTATGATTTGGAAGAGAATAGAGAAAAAGCAATTTATCAGGCGATCAAATCAAATGATAGAGAGTTAGTAAAACATCTGCTAATGATTCTTGTGGCGGGTGATATAGAGATTGAGTTTTTTAAGGAATTAGAGGTGTTACTGTCAGGAGCATATGAAGAATTAAAGGAGAACTTATCGCAGGATATGAAAAATTATCTAGGCTCTGTGGACAAAAAATATGAAAAGAGAGAAAAAGATGGTAGTTTAGCCTAATAGGTAAAAAATGGAGAAACTACCATATGCAATATTACATCAAAGAGGAAAATTGGAAACAAATTTTAGAGTTCATAAAAAGCGTAAAAGGAATGCACAGCAAAGATGAAAAACGTTTAAGAATATTCATAGAGGCAGTGTGGTACATAGTGCGAAGTGGTTGCCAATGGAGACTTTTACCAAAAACTTATGGTAATTACAGGAGTATACATAAGCGATTTAAAAGATGGTGTGAAAGAGATGTCTGGAAAAAATTGCTTGAATATACTAAACAAGAGCCTGATTTAGAAGTTGCTATAATCGACGGTACGATCATCCGAGGCCATCCATGTTCATCTGGATATACAAAAAACTCCAAGGATCAAGAAGCTTTAGGGAGGAGCAAAGGTGGCTTTACAACTAAAATACATGCGCTTGTCGATGCACTTGGAAATCCACTTAAATTTACTCTGACTCCTGGTCAAAGAAATGAAATTACGCAGGCACAAGTGTTGACCGAAAGTATCTATAACTCTACTGTAGTAGCTGACAAGGGCTACGATAGCAATGCCTTTGTTACAAGTCTTGAAGACAAGGGATGTACAGTAGTTATTCCGCCAAAACGGAATCGAAAAGTGCAAAGGTATTACGATGAGCATATCTACAAAGAACGTCATTTGATTGAGTGTTTTTTTGGTAAAATTAAAAATTTTAGGCGCATTTTTTCCAGATTTGATAAAACTGCTGAGGTTTTTATGGGTTTTCTCAATTTTGTTGGAGCTCTTGTATGGCTTCTCTAAAATTTTGTCCACAGAGCCTAGAAAAAAATATAAGTTTAAAACGTTTTGTGTGTAGTAATGTTAAGGTATTAGTAGCCGAGCCTGTTGATGTACGAGCAATGATTAACTTATTTATAGCTCAATCTGAAGTAAATTATAAAATAGATGAGTTATTACTGGTCAAAATAGCAGGAGCTCTAGAAGAAGGGGAATTACGCTTACAAATAAATCAGATGATAGAATTGCTAATGAGACAAGAAAGGTTTTTAGAATTGGAATATAAAGTAAGAAGGTTAAAATCAGAACTAGCAAGTGGAAAGAGCAAATATTCAGATGAGGTTATGAAGTTTATTATAGAGGAACGAGAAAGAGAGATGAGAGGGGTTGAGGACAAAAGCGACCAAATAATAAGCGAAAGGGAGAAATTATTTAAGCAACAATTCCAATAGAAGACATTAGTGTGCGAATTGGCAGAAAGCCTAAGCTACAAAGTTAGGCAAGAGATAAGAAATCGTAGATAAAGGCTGGGATATACTCAAAAGGATTTAGCAAGTAAAATCGGTACAAAATATCAGGTCATATTACAATATGAAAAAGGAACACGTAAAATTTCAATTAAAAAATTATATGCCATAGCAAAAGCATTATCAACGAGTGCTAGGTGTATGGTCCCAGAGTGTGATGGTGTGGATTTAGTATAAATAATTCTGGAGACTGTGTCCACTGATAACATATAAATTCATAAGGAGTAAGACCCTTAAGAGTTTTGAGTCTCTTTGCATAATTATAAGCCATAACAAAGTTATAAAGGTGTTCTTTAAGTTGCTGGTGCGATTGATAGTAATACTTCTTAACTGTAGCATCCTTTAAAGTTTTATTCATACGCTCGACTTGCCCATTCGTCCAAGGATGGCTAACTTTTGTCAAACGATGTTCAATAACATTCTCTTCGCAAACTCTATCAAATATATGTTGGAAAGCATACTTATGACGCTTCTGGTTTGTAAATTGTATACCGTTATCTGTCAAAATAGTATGGATTTTATACGGTAAAATTCTAATCAAATTACGTAAGAACTCAGCAGCTATGGGTTTTGTAGCACTGTTACGCAACTCAACATAGGTAAATTTGGATGTCCTATCAATAGCAACAAACAAATGTAATTTGCCCTCCTCAGTTCTAACTTCAGCAATATCAATATGAAAGTAACCGATAGGATATTGTTTGAATTTCTTTTTTGACTTAACTTCTCCATCAACAGTTGGTAATCTGCTAATGTTGTGTCTTTGTAAACAACGATGCAAGCTAGAGCGAGTCAAATGCGGAATTGTAGACTGCAGAGCGTAAAGGCAATCATCTAGTGGCAGTAGTGTATACTTGCGAAATGTAACTATTATAGCTTCCTCTTCTAGCGTTAAAACAGTCGATCTTGGACGCTTTGGACCCATATCAGCATCTTTCGTAAATGAACGTTTTCTCCACTTAATAATAGTTTTTGGATTAAGGTTATAATGCTTGGAGAGTTTTGCTATGCTCTCTTTTCTATTTTGTATTGCTCTACGAATCGTCTGTGTTGTTTTGGCGCACCCATGTAATATTTGTCCCATAACTCCTCCTTTGATGGTATTTTTTTCTCATATTTTATCATACCATCACACTCTGGGACTGTACACCTAGAGATCTAGCTTCCGGACAAGCAGTATCAAAAAGGTATTTTGAAAATGAGGGAGAAGAGATATTAAATCTAGTAAGAAGACATAAAGAGATTAAGGATCAAGAATTACGCGAGATATTTTATTTATTAACCAAATTCATCCGTATTAGTGAGGAAAGAAGCGGAAAAGCGGTGAAAATAGAAGTAGCAAGGGGTTTAGTTAAAGTAGGAGTTTCTGTTGATATTATCTCGCGAACAACTGACTTATCTATTGATGAATATAGTAATAAGGAGAAAAAGATTCATATTCCCTACAAAGTAGGGCAAAGGATAAAAGAGTGGAGGTTGAGACGAGGATACACTCAGGAAGATTTAGCGAATAAAATCGGGGGGATAACAAATCAAGGAATATACGAATATGAACAAGGACGCGCTGCTGTTTCACTTGAAATGTTAGATGAAATAGCAAAGGTATTATCAATTAGTATCGTAGATTTACTTCCCGAAACAACAGAAAATGAAGATGAGACAGAGCTATCAAGTTTAATAGAAGAATACAAAAAGATTGAGAGCCAGGAGTTACGCGATGTGCTAATCAAATCTTTATTTGAAGGCATACGTGTTTGTAGGGAAAAGGTTAGAGAAGCAAAGAAGATCGAAGTTGCAAAGAGTCTAGTTAAAGAAGGAATTTCTGTTGATATTATCTCGCAAACAACAGGTTTATCTATTAATAAAGTTGTGTAGTTTTTGCAATAAAATATCTTATAGGGGCTGGATTTTGATAAAATCTTATGATAAGTTATATGTTTGTTTCTATAAATAATATATGTTTCCTTCCATAAGAAAAAGCGACTTTATCTACGATAACCTAGGCTCTGTGGACAAAAAATATGAAAAGAGAGAAAAAGATGGTAGTTTAGCCTAATAGGTAAAAAATGGAGAAACTACCATATGCAATATTACATCAAAGAGGAAAATTGGAAACAAATTTTAGAGTTCATAAAAAGCGTAAAAGGAATGCACAGCAAAGATGAAAAACGTTTAAGAATATTCATAGAGGCAGTGTGGTACATAGTGCGAAGTGGTTGCCAATGGAGACTTTTACCAAAAACTTATGGTAATTACAGGAGTATACATAAGCGATTTAAAAGATGGTGTGAAAGAGATGTCTGGAAAAAATTGCTTGAATATACTAAACAAGAGCCTGATTTAGAAGTTGCTATAATCGACGGTACGATCATCCGAGCCCATCCATGTTCATCTGGATATACAAAAAACTCCAAGGATCAAGAAGCTTTAGGGAGGAGCAAAGGTGGCTTTACAACTAAAATACATGCGCTTGTCGATGCACTTGGAAATCCACTTAAATTTACTCTGACTCCTGGTCAAAGAAATGAAATTACGCAGGCACAAGTGTTGACCGAAAGTATCTATAACTCTACTGTAGTAGCTGACAAGGGCTACGATAGCAATGCCTTTGTTACAAGTCTTGAAGACAAGGGATGTACAGTAGTTATTCCGCCAAAACGGAATCGAAAAGTGCAAAGGTATTACGATGAGCATATCTACAAAGAACGTCATTTGATTGAGTGTTTTTTTGGTAAAATTAAAAATTTTAGGCGCATTTTTTCCAGATTTGATAAAACTACTGAGGTTTTTATGGGTTTTCTCAATTTTGTTGGAGCTCTTGTATGGCTTCTCTAAAATTTTGTCCACAGAGCCTAGTGAGCTATCAGCTATGTGTAGTTAACATTTTGCACGTCCATAAAAAACAAACCTTCTTTTTCGTCTTGAACGCTAATAATAGCGTGAGTGTTAAAAGGTAAAGGATCATTTGTATGTCCATGGCCTACCCCTTTTATTGTAAATACAGGAAAGTTAACACTTTTTGCAAACCTTTCTTTTACAACTTCAACAAGGTTATCGTTATAGCAGTTAACGAAATCCCCAAAGATTACTGCATGTACTCCATCAAAGATGTGGGCTTGTTTTAGGTGATCTAAACTGCGCTCTATTGCGTATGGGTAAACTCTTATGTCCTCTAAAAATAGAATTTTACCTTTCGCATTTATTTGCCAAGCGGTTCCTATACTATTTTCAACTAGAGTCATATTACCACCGATGATTTTAGACTCTAATCTGCCATCTTTTAGTCTAATGCCATTATTTATCGTCTTTAGGTTATCAAATCTGATAGAATTCCGCTTGTTAAGAATTAACTCTTTCAATTTTTCAACAGAGCTTTCAGAAACGGAGTTATTTACTATCATTTCCAACATGGTGCCGTGAAGAGTTTGCCAATCATATTTAGCTTGTAGATGGATGTGCAAGGCAGTTATATCGCTATAGCCTATGAGGATCTTTTTGTTTTGAGCAATCCTTTCTTTTTTATCATTGGGTAACTTTTCTAGATAGGGAATTAACCGAGAAGCCCCTTCTCCTCCTCTGATACACCAAATTATTTTACTATCATTAGTTAGTGCACTAATCAAATCATTTGCTCTGAATTCATCAGAGTTGGAATAAAATGGATTATCATTACTATATATTTTCTCCGAAATATGGGGATTAAAATCCAAAGCTTCTACATATTCTTTTATAGTAGTCAGATCTGATTCTTTTCCCTTCGAAGAAGGAGCAATAATATCAACTTGGTCGATTGCATGAATACTTGTGTTAGCACATAAAGTGAGAATGAAATATAAAAGATAAACAATCATTAAAATATCTTATAAAACTCTTTTTTTAGTATATCATCCAATTCAGAGAGTGGAACTTTCACTCCTAGTTCTTCCATTGACGTGACGCCATAACCTTGCAACCCACAAGGAATAATACCCTTATAGTGAGAGAGGTCTGGAAAGACGTTAAGCGCTATGCCATGATAAGTTACCCATTTTCTTAAACGGATACCAAAAGCTGCAATTTTTTTTTCTACTCCGTTATGGTTTACCCAAATGCCTATTCTATCTTCTCTAAACTCTCCAAGTATATTAAATTGCTTTAAAATATTTATGATCCACTTACTTAGATCTCTAATATATAGCTTTATATCGCATTTGTTTCTTTTTTTAAGGTTTAACATTAAATATATAATGCGCTGTCCTGGACCATGATATGTGTGTTTACCACCCCTTCCTGTTTTATATATGGGAAATAGTTTTTCAACAATATCATCAGCTGTTGCACTGATTCCTGCAGTATAAAGTGGAGGGTGCTGGAGTAGCCATACTAATTCGTCTGCTGAATTATTGTGAATTTGTTGAATTTTCTCTTCCATGGATTTTACGGCGCAGTTATAATCAATAAGCTGATTAGATATTAGCCATTCTGTCATGTTCTATTTCTTTTTTTTAGTATAGCAGTTCGTTTTTTCCTGTTATTCCAGTATGTGACACTGAGCGCAGCCTTTCTTATTCCTAATATACTTAATACTAACTTCTGTGCTATTTTTCCTTAACAAACATAGTACATGACAAATGTTTAATTATTTGTCAACACAGGTCCTCTTTACGTATAGGCAACTTTTTTTATTGAAAAATTCAGAAAAATGTTGTATAATTATTAGTAGATTTTAGGTAAAATATATGGCAAATTCAAAATTTAGCATAACTTTCAACAACGAAATTTCAGAGTGTCTTGCTGGACTGGCTAAAATAAGAAATAAGTCCATTAAAGAACTAGCAGAGAAGCTAATACAAGAAGCAATTGAAAATGAGGAAGATAAAATACTAATTGAGCGTGCTGCTAAACGTAATGTTTCAGGTGTAAAGAAAATTAGAAGTGAGGATGTAGACTGGAATATAATATTATCTTCATAGAAAGCGTTCTTGAGAAAGACCTTCCAGCTCTTCCAAAAACAATAAGATTAAGGATCATAAATGCGATAAATAAGCGCCTTACAGTTGATCCCATTAACCTTGGTGAGCCATTATATTACAGATTTAAAGGACAAAGAAGATTAAGGGTAGGTGATTATTGCGTTATCTATTCCGTAAATATTATAAAATATGAAGTGGTTATCACAGAGATAGGACACAGAAAAGACATTTATAAGTAAGTACATCATATAAACATTAAATATATTTTGTATCCGTTCAGCAGAGTGGCAAAATAGGTAGACAAGGTGATCTAAAAAGATAATCATAGAGTAAATGTGAGGTAAGTCCTTACAATAAATGGTGCCATCCCAGTGCCCAGACACTGGGATCCAGGTTACTATATATGAAAAGTTATTATGTTTATATACTTGCAAGTGAACGAAATGGAACCCTGTATATAGGTATAACATCAAATTTAATCAAACGAATTTGGGAGCATAAAAGCAAAGCCATTTCCGGTTTCACGTCAAAGTACAATGTTAGTAAATTAGTCTACTTTGAGGAGTTTCAAGACATAAATTTAGCAATTAGTAAAGAAAAGCTTCTAAAAAGCTGGCAGAGAAAATGGAAAATAAACTTAATTGAAAAAACGAATCAAGAATGGAAAGATTTATATGATGAAATCGTATCTGGATTCCAGTGTCAAGCACTGGAATGACACCATTTGTTGGTATCCGTTCAGCGGAGTGGCAAAATAAGGTAGACAAGATAAATCAATCCCAGTGTCAAGCACTGGGATGACAAGGTATAAACCTTATCGTCATGCCGCCGCGAACCGTCATACCGCGATTCATTCGCGGTATCTCTAGATCCCGCTAACAAGTAGCGGGATGACGGTTGTCAGGGTGTCATTCCAGCGTCCCTATGATGTCATCCCAGTGCTTGACACTGGGATCCAGGAATTTTATTAAGTTGGTAAGCATAAAAGTAGCCGTTTTATGTTAAAATACAACGTTTTGATGATTATGAAAAAGCTGGATTCCAGTGTCAAGCACTGGAATGACATCGTTTACTATGTGCCATATTGCAATGTTCATATAGCTGTGTGTCACGCACTTTGCTTCAATATTTGCACATTAGCCACTCCTCTGAACAGATACTATATTTTTACTCCTTCCTGATTCATTTTCTACCTTAGGTGGCTTCGCTCAGCTCAAAAAAAAAGCTCATTCTTTTTGCTACCCCTTATTGTGCCTGCCATTTAACTACTGTGTAGAGATTGCTCTCAAACATAATGTTCGTACGTTAGTATCAACTATGTTTTTTTTAATTTTTTGAATTTAGTCTTATTACAACTCTTGTTTATAACTTTGTATTTTTATTCAATTAAAAAATGTATTTTTGGCAACAAAAACCCTAGTTTACTACAGAAAGAAATTTATATCAAACAACTACCACTGCTTAGACCGTATGGTTGATGAATATGTGCTTTAAATTTGTGTGGGCGCACATATTCATCAACCTATTTTCTATACAGATTTTAAAAATTTACGTTGACTGCTTCTTTAAGTCTTGCATTAGCAATCACTATAATTTTATGCATTAGAGCTGTTATAGCTACCATCTTTTTTTACCTCTACCAATGAGATCAGAATAAAAAGCACCAAGTACAGATTTAGACTTTGCAGCAGCCATAGCAGCAGTAAAAAGCTTTGCACGAACATTGCTTCTACCACCTGTTATCCTTCGGTAACCAATAGTTTTACCGCTTTCTTTTGGATGCGGGGCAACTCCAGCAAGACTTGCAACTTCTTTTTTGTTTAAGTAGCCAAGTTCTGGCATCAGGCATACAAAATCTTGAGATAACTTGATACCTATTCCCGGTACTGTTCTAAGTATTTTTTGGCGCTTTTGTAACTCTAGATTTTCATCAATGATTTTTTGTATTGCATTATTGATCTCATTTATCTGACCGTTAAAAAAGTCAATGGTTTTTTGGCAACTTTCTTTTATATGCTCGTTTTCAGGTGCTTTCAGTCTACATTTCTCTTGAACTCTCATTTGTGTAATGTCATCACGTCGTTGACAAAGTGCAACTAAGGCTGTTTGTTCTTTTGACATAGGCACAAATAGAGATAGAGTACTATAGCATTCACATCCATATTGAGCAAGAGCTCTTGCATCTGATTGATCAGACTTTGCTAAAGTTCCATGAGATATGACAAAGCTTTTTACTTTGCGAGTATTAGCTCGATGTACAGCAACATTCTTATCAACAAGAAAATGTGCTAAGCCAAGCTCATATTTTCCAGTGTTTTCCAAAGTTACTAGGCTCTGTGGACAAAATTTTAGAGAAGCCATACAAGAGCTCCAACAAAATTGAGAAAACCCATAAAAACCTCAGCAGTTTTATCAAATCTGGAAAAAATGCGCCTAAAATTTTTAATTTTACCAAAAAAACACTCAATCAAATGACGTTCTTTGTAGATATGCTCATCGTAATACCTTTGCACTTTTCGATTCCGTTTTGGCGGAATAACTACTGTACATCCCTTGTCTTCAAGACTTGTAACAAAGGCATTGCTATCGTAGCCCTTGTCAGCTACTACAGTAGAGTTATAGATACTTTCGGTCAACACTTGTGCCTGCGTAATTTCATTTCTTTGACCAGGAGTCAGAGTAAATTTAAGTGGATTTCCAAGTGCATCGACAAGCGCATGTATTTTAGTTGTAAAGCCACCTTTGCTCCTCCCTAAAGCTTCTTGATCCTTGGAGTTTTTTGTATATCCAGATGAACATGGATGGGCTCGGATGATCGTACCGTCGATTATAGCAACTTCTAAATCAGGCTCTTGTTTAGTATATTCAAGCAATTTTTTCCAGACATCTCTTTCACACCATCTTTTAAATCGCTTATGTATACTCCTGTAATTACCATAAGTTTTTGGTAAAAGTCTCCATTGGCAACCACTTCGCACTATGTACCACACTGCCTCTATGAATATTCTTAAACGTTTTTCATTTTTGCTGTGCATTCCTTTTACGCTTTTTATGAACTCTAAAATTTGTTTCCAATTTTCCTCTTTGATGTAATATTGCATATGGTAGTTTCTCCATTTTTTACCTATTAGGCTAAACTACCATCTTTTTCTCTCTTTTCATATTTTTTGTCCACAGAGCCTAGGTTATGCAAGAAGTCTACTGAATAACAGTAAGATTTTTCAATCCTGTTCCACAGCAAATTTTAGTGCCATGTGAGTAGTTATGGTGCTGTTAACAATCAAAATAACAAAAACTAAGATGGTGATTAGTAGTGTATAAATATTCAAGGATAAATTTTCAAATTGAGTTAGCATTTTAAAATACACAAAGGTTGGCATTATCATTGGCAAAACAAGAATTTGCGATACTCCTGATGTTAAGTTGTTTTGACCAATCATCAATGCATTTCCAGTAGCTGAAATATTAATGATTATCAGCGTATTAAATAATAAAGACACTCCAACTGCTATTGAGTGTTCAATACTATTGCCTAGAATTGCAAAGCTGAATATGGAAGAAATTACTGAAATCGGTAACCCAAATAATAACCAGTGAGCGAAAATTTTATAAGCAACTATAAGCCTAGAAGAGAGTGGCTGTACAAAGATTTGCTCTAATATTCCATCATGATAATCAGATGTAAACAAATTATTTGTAGAAATCTGCAAAACAAATGTAGCACATATCCATGTTAATGTTAACATAACTTCTTGTTTATTGTTGTTTTCAAATGTAAATGAAGATAAATTTAACATTATGATAAAAATACATACTATATAGGTAAAGTTCTTGTCATCTATTACTAATTTTTTTGCTGAATCGATCATACTAGGCTTTTAAATGTTTATTATAAATTATAGTGTTTACTTTGAGGTAGTATAATTTTTTGTTCATAAATTATATAGGTTTTATTATTTTTTTGATAATGCAATTATGGAAAAGTTACCAAAAATAAAGTCACCAGAAGATTACACTCCTTCAGAAGATGAAGAATATATGAGCGAAAAACAACTGGAATACTTCAGCTTAAAGTTACAGTCAATACTCGCTGAGCTGGAGAAACAAGAACTAGAAGAGAATAGTATTGATACATACTATTCTGATGGAGATAGTGGAAACGAGGAATTAATCAAGCGTCGAAAAGATAGAAAAGAAAAAATTAAGGAGGCGTTAGAAAAAATAAAATTAGGCACTTATGGTTACTGCGATGGAACAGGAGAAGAAATAGGAGTCGAAAGACTTAAAGCTAATCCGCTTGCTATATATTGTATTGAAGAGCAAGAGAGAGTAGAAAAAGAAAAGAACGTGTACAACATTAACGATTAATTTACACATAAGTGGTGAGCCCATTGGACTTCAAGAGGAGCAAGAGGCGCTGAAGTATGTTATGCTATAAAGAAAGTGGAAAATTGGACATTCTCAACTTGACTCCTGCAGATTAAAAATTAAGTTGTATCCGTTCAGGCAATGGCGTCAACTTAAGGAAAAATATCAGCGATAGTGTATAAAATTTCTCTCTAAATTTTTTATCATTAAATTATCCAAAGAGTGCAAGGGACAGCACTTTTGTTTCTATTTTATTGCAACAAAAAAGTTTAAAATGTGTCTTTTTTAGGTGAAATATGCAAAAAGGAAAAAACCTTATTCTACAAATTAAAAATATAATATACTCGAAAACTTTTCAGAAAATCCATTGTGTTGAGTTTTACACGAACAAGAAAACTTCCTTTTTCGACAGTATTTTCTATGATTTTAAAGTTAGTTAAAAAAAGTTTGGGAATAGAATATGAACTTATGGAGCCATTGACATGTACCCTCAAAGCAAGCTTTTTCTAAAGCAAGGTATAAGATTTGCCATACAGGCTTTCAAGAATTTAAGCATCCAAACAGCCTATCAGGATGAACCTGAGTTGGAGAGGCTATAGACTTATTGCAGCAGATCAACTATGTTTTTTTAAATTTTTTGAATTTAGTCTTATTACAACTCTTGTTTATAACTTTGTATTTTTATTCAATTAAAAAATGTATTTTTGGCAACAAAAACCCTAGGCTCTGTGGACAAAAAATATGAAAAGAGAGAAAAAGATGGTAGTTTAGCCTAATAGGTAAAAAATGGAGAAACTACCATATGCAATATTACATCAAAGAGGAAAATTGGAAACAAATTTTAGAGTTCATAAAAAGCGTAAAAGGAATGCACAGCAAAGATGAAAAACGTTTAAGAATATTCATAGAGGCAGTGTGGTACATAGTGCGAAGTGGTTGCCAATGGAGACTTTTACCAAAAACTTATGGTAATTACAGGAGTATACATAAGCGATTTAAAAGATGGTGTGAAAGAGATGTCTGGAAAAAATTGCTTGAATATACTAAACAAGAGCCTGATTTAGAAGTTGCTATAATCGACGGTACGATCATCCGAGGCCATCCATGTTCATCTGGATATACAAAAAACTCCAAGGATCAAGAAGCTTTAGGGAGGAGCAAAGGTGGCTTTACAACTAAAATACATGCGCTTGTCGATGCACTTGGAAATCCACTTAAATTTACTCTGACTCCTGGTCAAAGAAATGAAATTACGCAGGCACAAGTGTTGACCGAAAGTATCTATAACTCTACTGTAGTAGCTGACAAGGGCTACGATAGCAATGCCTTTGTTACAAGTCTTGAAGACAAGGGATGTACAGTAGTTATTCCGCCAAAACGGAATCGAAAAGTGCAAAGGTATTACGATGAGCATATCTACAAAGAACGTCATTTGATTGAGTGTTTTTTTGGTAAAATTAAAAATTTTAGGCGCATTTTTTCCAGATTTGATAAAACTGCTGAGGTTTTTATGGGTTTTCTCAATTTTGTTGGAGCTCTTGTATGGCTTCTCTAAAATTTTGTCCACAGAGCCTAGAGGTTGCCACTCTCTAAAATGTGAGACATACATTATCCCCGATGTCTAGGAAAGATGGAATTTAACCATCACAAAATCACGACTTTCGGGTCGCACTAACTGTACGAACATTGCAATTTGGGCCTACCAGGAAGGATGTCTCCCAGTACCTCTTTTCCCGTCATCCCGCTACGTGTTAGCGGGATCTCATTTCACTTTATGAGGGTGTCATCCGAGTAGCCCCTTTCTCGTCATCCCGCTACGTGTTAGCGGGATCTCATTTCACTTTATGAGGGTGTCATCCGAATAGCTTGACTACTTGGATCCAGATTGGATACTGAGTTGGTGAGTATAAAAGTATAGCTTCTACGTCATACCGCCACGGTATCTCAGCCGCTAACAAGTAGCGGGGTGACGAGTTACTATACCGCTGCGAACCGTCATACCGCGATTTATTCCATAGCTGTACGAACATTCATTTTTGAAGGTAAACTGCACAGCAAATGGTGTCATTCCAGTGCTTGACACTGGAATCCAGCCGGCTTTGTTGCATCGCTAGCTATGATGGATTAAAGATAAAAAAGGTGGAGAATATCAGTAGCTTATTATTCTGGTATTTATAACAAGAACGGTCAGTGAATACCTAAATTTGAGTAAAAGAAATTTCACTACCACTCACTAATCCGGCTAAAATTCAAGAATTTCAATGCTTTAGCTATTTTCAATAGAATTAAATTTATTAATATAAATAACAAGTTACTATTCTTAAATTTGATCAGATTGATTGCAAAAAAAACAAGATTTTCAATAAGTTGCTTATAATCCTAATTATAGTTAGCCTTTCATAAGTAGCGATGCAACAAAGCCATTCCAGCGTCACGCGCTGCCATGTGGTATACAAATTTCCTTCGAATTACAACGTACGTGCGCTCTATATGCACTTGATTGACAAATGCTCTCTTATCAAAATCTCAAGAATCTGCACTATATTTAATGCTGCGCCTTTGCGCAGGTTGTCAGCCACTATCCACATATTTAATCCGTGCTCAACAGTATTGTCTCTTCTAATACGCGATACATATACAGCATTCTCCTGTACAACATCAATTTGAGTTATGTATTCACTATCTTCACGCCTGTTGTACACTAAAACTCCACTATCTTCGGCTTCACTTAGCACTTCACGAGCTTGTTCTTCAGTGATATGTTGATCAAATTCCACATTTACTGCCATAGCGTGACCGATAAAGACGGGTACCCTTACACAAGTTGCAGTAACTTTTATATCTTTCTCTAAAATTTTTTTTGTCTCCTCTTGCATTTTCCATTCCTCTTCTGTAGAACCATTTTCCATGAATTCTCCTACATGGGGAATGCAATTGAATGCTATTTGCTTAGAGAATATCTTGGGTTTTTTAGCTTCGTTCATAAAGATTTTTTTTGTCTGGTCATAGAGCTCATCCATTGCTGCTTTGCCTGCACCAGAAGTTGATTGATAAGTTGAAGCAACGATTCTCTTTATTTTTGCTTTTTGGTGTAATAGATGTAGTACTAGCAGCATCTGTATTGTAGTACAGTTTGGATTGGATATTATGTTGTGGTTTTTATATTCCATAATTTTTTCTTTATTAATCTCTGGAATAATGAGTGGCACACCCTCTTTCATTCTAAAATGGGAACTGTTATCTATCACGATGCATCCAGCCTGTGTTGCAATTGGTACATACTCTTCAGAAACATGAGATCCAGCACAGAAAATGGCTACATTAGTTCCAACGAAGTCATAATCCTCAAGGCATAAAACTGTTAACTCTTTGTCACCAAAGCTCACCTTCTTCCCTTCTGATTTTTTCGATGCAAGTGCAATAACGCAATCTATCGCCTCATCTTGAAATTCAGCAAGCGTGCTTAATACCTCACGCCCTACTCTTCCGGTTGCTCCAATAACAGCAATTTTGTATCCCATATAGATGAACCTCTAATTTTAAAGTTCTATTATATTTTTACTGACAAAATTTACAATTGTTTTAATATTTTTACCTTGCAATTAATTGTAATTTAGCTATTATTATGCAATATTAGTAATGTTACATAATGAAATGAAAGATGAGTAAGGAATACGATGAAACTAAGGTTAAACCTGCAATGTCTACACCTCAAGGGCCTGAAGGAACCAATGGATCAAAGGCCCAAAGTGTTCTTTCGAATAAAAGAAAGCCTACAATAAATTTTGATGATAAAAAGTATGGTGTAAAAACCTCTAAAATAGACCAACAGTCTCTAAACAAAAGACAAGAATCTTCAAAGCTAAGAGATTTCTTAAGGTCAATACCAATAATAAGGAGATTTTTAGCAAGGATTTTCACACCTGAAAAAATAGAAATCATCAGTAACCCTATATATGACAACATGGAAGCATATAAAAAATCGCAGGAAGATTACCCTAGTAAGATAAAAGATGAAACTAGTATAGATGATGAACACACAAAAGAAGTAGATAGTAAACTTGAGAAGGGTAATGTTGAACAAGTGGACAACAAGAAAAGTCGTGGTTCATAAATATCAATCATTTAAAAATTATCTCTAGCTACAACATTGTATCTGTTCAGATGCATGGCTCATGTACAAATATTGAAACAAAAATTCCAGTGCTCCCTTTCTTGTCATCCCAGTGCTTGACACTGGGATCCAGATTGGGCACTAAGTTGGTAAACACGAAAGCGATTAATCCTTTACAACGTTTTTGATGGAACTGCGCGAAAGAACTGGATTGTATATTAAGTCAAAGTCGCAAGACTATAATGAGCTAGCTGTCAATTGGATTGATTGATAGAAATCGTAGGCATCTCAGTACACTCCTAGCTTTAAAAAATGGAGTACGAACGGTAGGGGGATCTAAAAGATCGAATCACAATCCTGTTACATTATTATTTGATTATATTTATAGGTACAAAAATGGCTAGAACAGTTTTCATTGGTATTGATGTTTCAAAAGAAACACTTGATATCTCAATCAACAATAAACATCAGCGTATAGAAAATGTAGAGACAGCTATATCTGAGTTTATAAAGTCAAAAATGGCTAACGTATTTGTTAAGTTATGTGTAAACAGGTGGTTATGAAAAACTTGTCATAAAGTTGTATAACATAGCTGTTCACAGAGCTCACCCAAATCGGGTATATGCATTTGCAAAAGCCTGCAACCACTTTGCAAAAACAGATAAATTAGATGCAAAATTACTAGGCTCTGTGGACAAAAAATATGAAAAGAGAGAAAAAGATGGTAGTTTAGCCTAATAGGTAAAAAATGGAGAAACTACCATATGCAATATTACATCAAAGAGGAAAATTGGAAACAAATTTTAGAGTTCATAAAAAGCGTAAAAGGAATGCACAGCAAAAATGAAAAACGTTTAAGAATATTCATAGAGGCAGTGTGGTACATAGTGCGAAGTGGTTGCCAATGGAGACTTTTACCAAAAACTTATGGTAATTACAGGAGTATACATAAGCGATTTAAAAGATGGTGTGAAAGAGATGTCTGGAAAAAATTGCTTGAATATACTAAACAAGAGCCTGATTTAGAAGTTGCTATAATCGACGGTACGATCATCCGAGGCCATCCATGTTCATCTGGATATACAAAAAACTCCAAGGATCAAGAAGCTTTAGGGAGGAGCAAAGGTGGCTTTACAACTAAAATACATGCGCTTGTCGATGCACTTGGAAATCCACTTAAATTTACTCTGACTCCTGGTCAAAGAAATGAAATTACGCAGGCACAAGTGTTGACCGAAAGTATCTATAACTCTACTGTAGTAGCTGACAAGGGCTACGATAGCAATGCCTTTGTTACAAGTCTTGAAGACAAGGGATGTACAGTAGTTATTCCGCCAAAACGGAATCGAAAAGTGCAAAGGTATTACGATGAGCATATCTACAAAGAACGTCATTTGATTGAGTGTTTTTTTGGTAAAATTAAAAATTTTAGGCGCATTTTTTCCAGATTTGATAAAACTGCTGAGGTTTTTATGGGTTTTCTCAATTTTGTTGGAGCTCTTGTATGGCTTCTCTAAAATTTTGTCCACAGAGCCTAGTATATTCAAGCAATTTTTTCCAGACATCTCTTTCACACCATCTTTTAAATCGCTTATGTATACTCCTGTAATTACCATAAGTTTTTGGTAAAAGTCTCCATTGGCAACCACTTCGCACTATGTACCACACTGCCTCTATGAATATTCTTAAACGTTTTTCATCTTTGCTGTGCATTCCTTTTACGCTTTTTATGAACTCTAAAATTTGTTTCCAATTTTCCTCTTTGATGTAATATTGCATATGGTAGTTTCTCCATTTTTTACCTATTAGGCTAAACTACCATCTTTTTCTCTCTTTTCATATTTTTTGTCCACAGAGCCTAGTAATATAGAGAATGCTGTATTTAAGCTATAAAAACAAATTTACCAAGCTTTGAAATGTTAATTACATGGAGAAGTATGTATGACAAACACCAAGTTAGAGAGAAGCCGGATGTGGTGAAAGTCACAAGTCCGGTTTTGAAGTCGAGTGGGGAGAGGTGACTTTCTCCACTTAGATAACTGCGTCACGCGCTGCCGAACACTGTATGGTTATACAAGAAAAATTAAGGCTTAAAAGGAATTTTAAGTATCAGGACTCAAGGTTTTTATTCCTTCTTAATAAAACATAAAAAGCCCCTTTACCACCATGTTTTTTCGTAGCTTGTTGGTAGTATAGAACCATATGCTGGATTTTAGTGTCATTTAACCATTTATTTAAGTTACTCTTTATAGTGTCTGTTTTGTTTGTTGCACTGCCGTATCCCGTAATTACCAATAAACATCTATTTCCTGCTCGATAATTTTTGATAATAAAATCTATCAATTTACAGTAAGCATCCTCTATATTATAGCCATGCAAATCGAGCTTATCGCTTATAAAATATTTACCCCTATCAACTTTTGATTTTGTGTTTTGGTCAAGACAAAATGATGAGTTACTATTATTGGTATTAAGAAAATTCCCTTGTAAGTCGGAGGTACCTTTATCAACCATAGACTTTATATTTACTTTATGATCAACTTTCAAAGTAACTTTTCCACATTCTATTGGCTTAACATTTTTTTGCCAATCCAACTCATCGTCCGACATAAACGCATTAATCGAATTGTATAATTTTACAACAATATCCAAACATAGTAAAATGTTGCTTATTCTATAAAAACCCGATTTTCAATAATACGATGAAATCGTCAAAAACTAATGAGAATTTTTGGCTGTATGGAAAGCACACCTGCATGTCAGCACTGAAGAATAAAAATAGGCGGTGTATAGAACTGTTAGCAACAGAAAATTTCTATAGAGAGCACAAAAAAGAAATTAGGCAATGTGCAAATAGTAAGGGCATTAAAGTTCGATTAGTAGAAAACAAAACACTTAATGACGTTTTATCTAAAGGTGCTAACCATCAAGGAATTGCTTTAAATGTTGCCCCTATTCTTTATAACTTAAGCATCGAAGAAGTAGCTGAAAGCTCAAACGACAGCTCTACTATAGTCATTTTAGATCAAGTCACTGACACGCACAATATTGGATCAATTTTAAGAACTTCAGCTTGTTTTAATGTCGACGCATTGGTTTTACCACATAACCATTCACCGAGTGAAAATGCATCTATTGCAAAAGCAGCAAGTGGGGCTTTAGATATTGTTCCGCTAATATACGTTACAAATATAGTAAAAACTATGCAGTATTTAAAAAAGGTCGGCTACTGGTGTTACGGGTTTGATTGCAATGCTAAAGAAAATATAGATGAAATAAAGAGTTTTGAGAAAAAAAGAGTAATTATTTTTGGTTCTGAAGAGAAAGGAATGCGGAGGTTAGTTAAAGAAAATTGTGATTATCTTTTAAAAATCCCAATGTCAAATGCAATTAACAGTTTAAATGTTTCAAACGCAGCAGCAATAGGCCTATATTCTATTTATATTAAAACAAATGCCAGCGCATAGCTGTTTATAATAAAAACACTTGATAAAAATATGGTTTTATATTATAATGTGTTAAGTAATGGATAAAAGGAGTTATATTATGTCTTATATGAGAAATGAACAGGATATTCGCTCTCAAGGCGTTTATTATAGTGCTGGGCTTAGAAGTTACCTAACTAAAGTATATAATTACATGGCTTTAGCTTTGGGCGTCACAGGGCTTGTTGCATTTTTAACAGTATTTTCTGGTCTTTTTCAAGTAATTTATTCTAATCCCGTTCTATCGCTTGTGGTAATGTTATCTCCGGTTGCATTGGTGTTCTACATGTCTTATAGAATTCAACACCTAAGTGCTCAGTCTGCCGTTACTATATTTTTCTCGTTCTCAGTGTTAATGGGGCTTTTCTTATCTTATGTTTTTATAGTTTATACTGCAGAAAATATAGCAAGGGCGTTTTTCATTACATCAATCATGTTTGGCTCTATGGCTTTATATGGCAATACTACAAAAAGAGATCTTACAAGTATGGGCTCTTTCTTGATTATGGGAGTTTGGGGGTTAATCATTGCGTCTATAGTAAATTTATTTCTTGGAAGTAGTCCTCTCCACTTTGCAATATCGTTCATATCAGTAATAGTCTTTACCTTAATGACTGCGTATGATGCTCAAAGAATCAAGGACGTTTATTATAAACATAATGACGGATCAGAAGTTGCTACTACTAAATTGGCAATACTCGGTGCAACTAATCTTTATTTTGACTTTATTAATATATTTCTCAATCTACTCAGGTTACTTAACTTGTTCAACAATAGGGATTAGATGTTTTCCTTTTTAAGGAAAGGCAGTAAGAATTCTATAGTTTTCTTTTTAGTATCTTTAGTTGTGTCGATGATATGTCTTGCATATGCATCGGTACCTCTATATAGCATTTTCTGTAAAGCTACTGGGTATGGTGGCACAATAAGAAAAGTAACTAACACAACAACAAATATAACTAACCAAAAGATCAGGGTCCATTTCAATGCTGATATAATGTCCGATCTACCTTGGGAGTTTAAATCAGAAACTAACTACGTTGACGTAAACATAGGAGAACAAAGTTTAGCGTTTTATTACGCAAAAAATCTATCTGATCAGCCTTCATTTGGAATGGCGGTGTATAATGTTACGCCTTTCAAAGCAGGTAAGTATTTCAATAAAATTGCATGCTTTTGTTTTGAAGAACAAATGTTGCTACCAAAACAAAAAGCAGCTATGCCCGTATCTTTCTATATAGATCCTGAGATAATGCTTGATAGTAATACAAAAGATTTGGGCGAAATAACACTATCATACACGTTTTTTAAGCTTAAGTAACAGAATGTTTGCAAACCATGTCATTTCAGTAATCAATAGGGTGTCATCCAAGTAGCTGACACTGGGATCCAGAAAAAATGTATAGCTCATACAGATAAGGTTGACTTTTTGCCATCCTATGACTTGATTGTATAAAAAAATCTGGATTCCAGCGTCACGCGCCGGAATGACAGGAGGTAACGCAAGAAGTCTATTGATTGTGAAAACAATAACTTTGCAAAATATTAATTATTAGATAACATAATTAAAGTTTTTATCTTACATTCATCATGGTTAGAGCTATACAAATAAAAAAAACTGGAGGACCAGAAGTATTAGAATTTGTAGATAAGAATATAGGTGAGCCAAAAGGCGAGGAAGTTTTAGTACGTCACACAACTATCGGCTTAAATCGTTATGATTTAGAGCACAGAAAAGGTACACGCAAAATTAAAAATTTACCATCAGCGCTTGGGGTAGAAGCAGTGGGAGTTATTGAAAAGCTTGGTAAAAAAATCAGTGATGGGTTGAAGGTTGGAGACAGAGTTGGATATTGCACAGCTCCTCCAGGGGCATATTGTGAAAAGCGCATTATACACCAGAAATATCTGATAAAAATTCCAGATGACATATCTGATGAAGTTGCTGCTGCAGTGCTGTTTAAAGGTATGACAGCTCACTATTTAGTTAATCAATCTTATAAAATCAGGCCTGGTGCTTTCGTGCTAGTTCATGGGGCTAATGGTGGGTTAGGACAAATAATATGCCAATGGGCAAAGGATAAAAAAGGTGTAGTGATAGGTTCTGTAAGCTCTGATGAAAAAATGAAGATAGCTTTACAAAGTGGCTGCACATACGCAATAAACTACAATGATAAAGACTTCGTTTCTAAAATTATGGAGATTACGCAAAACAGAGGAGTAGGTGCAGTGTATGACCCCATAGGTTACGCTACAAGTAAGCTCTCTTTTGAATCTTTAGGCAGGTTCGGCATATACGTTTCCTATGGGCAGATATCAGGTAACGCTCCTATTAGTTTTTCTTTACTTAGTTCACGTTCGTTATTTGCAACTGGAACCTCAATATACCATTATAAGCATGATAGATTCACATTAGTGCTTACCACAATGGAAATCTTCGAGATGATAAGAAAAAAACTTTTAACTGTACGGATCAATAAAAAATATAAACTTGATGAAATAATTCAAGCCCATCACGATATGGAAAATAGAAAAACGAGTGGGTTAAATATTATTAAAATCTCTCAAATAAATTAGTATTTAAACTAACCATTCATTAAATTATATCAACTAGGCTCTGTGGACAAAAAATATGAAAAGAGAGAAAAAGATGGTAGTTTAGCCTAATAGGTAAAAAATGGAGAAACTACCATATGCAATATTACATCAAAGAGGAAAATTGGAAACAAATTTTAGAGTTCATAAAAAGCGTAAAAGGAATGCACAGCAAAGATGAAAAATGTTTAAGAATATTCATAGAGGCAGTGTGGTACATAGTGCGAAGTGGTTGCCAATGGAGACTTTTACCAAAAACTTATGGTAATTACAGGAATATACATAAGCGATTTAAAAGATGGTGTGAAAGAGATGTCTGGAAAAAATTGCTTGAATATACTAAACAAGAGCCTGATTTAGAAGTTGCTATAATCGACGGTACGATCATCCGAGGCCATCCATGTTCATCTGGATATACAAAAAACTCCAAGGATCAAGAAGCTTTAGGGAGGAGCAAAGGTGGCTTTACAACTAAAATACATGCGCTTGTCGATGCACTTGGAAATCCACTTAAATTTACTCTGACTCCTGGTCAAAGAAATGAAATTACGCAGGCACAAGTGTTGACCGAAAGTATCTATAACTCTACTGTAGTAGCTGACAAGGGCTACGATAGCAATGCCTTTGTTACAAGTCTTGAAGACAAGGGATGTACAGTAGTTATTCCGCCAAAACGGAATCGAAAAGTGCAAAGGTATTACGATGAGCATATCTACAAAGAACGTCATTTGATTGAGTGTTTTTTTGGTAAAATTAAAAATTTTAGGCGCATTTTTTCCAGATTTGATAAAACTGCTGAGGTTTTTATGGGTTTTCTCAATTTTGTTGGAGCTCTTGTATGGCTTCTCTAAAATTTTGTCCACAGAGCCTAGAATTTTACATATTTAATTCTCCTTTTGGGGGAATTAAAAGCATATAGCTAAACTGACTTAGGCTTACCGACGATTTGAAAAACCATCATTTCGCTACTTGTTAGCGGAATCTATGCTGAGATACCGCGAATAGACTTCTTGCATAACCCAAACTAAGTAGAAAGAAGGTATCATCCGAGTAGCTGACACTGGTTCCTTTATGACGGTAGTAGCCCCCCTTCTCCTGTCATTCCAGTGCTCTCTTCTTGTCATCCCAGTGCCCAAACACTGGGATCCAGTTTCACCTTATGATGGTGTCATGAAAGTAGCTGACACTGGTTTCCATCCAAGACGGTGTCATTCCTTACTATTACCCACAAATATAAATGTACTTATAAATAAAGTATTACAATATTAGAGTTTGCAAATATTGAGGGTATAAAAATGGCAAACGAGAGTAATGAATGGGCTAAAAATGAATTTGGAGATGCTGTACTTGGAGATAAAAGATTAACTGACCGATTAGTAAAGATTGCTGATAGTTTGATAAGTTTACCTGAAAGCTCAATTAATGAGGCATGCGGAAGTTGGTCAGAAGCAAGAGCAGCATACCGTTTTTTTCAAAATGAGAATGTAAAAGAAAGTGATATTTTAGCTACACATATTAATAAGACGGTTGAGAGAACAAAAGCTCACAAGAGGGTTCTTGTCATTCAAGATACCAGTTACATTGTATATAATAACCATAAAAAAACAAGCGGATTAGCAAATTTGTCCAGTTATGATACTGCAAAAGGTATTATAATGCATACAGCTCTTGCCATTAGTATAGAAGGTTTGGTACTAGGCTCTGTGGACAAAATTTTAGAGAAGCCATACAAGAGCTCCAACAAAATTGAGAAAACCCATAAAAACCTCAGCAGTTTTATCAAATCTGGAAAAAATGCGCCTAAAATTTTTAATTTTACCAAAAAAACACTCAATCAAATGACGTTCTTTGTAGATATGCTCATCGTAATACCTTTGCACTTTTCGATTCCGTTTTGGCGGAATAACTACTGTACATCCCTTGTCTTCAAGACTTGTAACAAAGGCATTGCTATCGTAGCCCTTGTCAGCTACTACAGTAGAGTTATAGATACTTTCGGTCAACACTTGTGCCTGCGTAATTTCATTTCTTTGACCAGGAGTCAGAGTAAATTTAAGTGGATTTCCAAGTGCATCGACAAGCGCATGTATTTTAGTTGTAAAGCCACCTTTGCTCCTCCCTAAAGCTTCTTGATCCTTGGAGTTTTTTGTATATCCAGATGAACATGGATGGGCTCGGATGATCGTACCGTCGATTATAGCAACTTCTAAATCAGGCTCTTGTTTAGTATATTCAAGCAATTTTTTCCAGACATCTCTTTCACACCATCTTTTAAATCGCTTATGTATACTCCTGTAATTACCATAAGTTTTTGGTAAAAGTCTCCATTGGCAACCACTTCGCACTATGTACCACACTGCCTCTATGAATATTCTTAAACGTTTTTCATCTTTGCTGTGCATTCCTTTTACGCTTTTTATGAACTCTAAAATTTGTTTCCAATTTTCCTCTTTGATGTAATATTGCATATGGTAGTTTCTCCATTTTTTACCTATTAGGCTAAACTACCATCTTTTTCTCTCTTTTCATATTTTTTGTCCACAGAGCCTAGGAATTGTCTTTTTGAATTCTATGGTATTTTGTTTAACATTGAAACAAGAGGCCAGTGTCACGCACTGGCATGACACCCATTTGTTCCTATAGTTGTCTTTTCTCGTCTACCTTATTTTGCCACTCTGCTGAACAGATACATAAAGAAAGTGGAAAATTGGACATTCTCAACTCGGCTCCTGCAGATTAAAAATTAAGTTGAATAAAAATTGGATTTGACGCAGTTTTTTCCCATAGTTTAAGAAATTAAAAGTTTAACGATTAGAATTATAATTACAAACCACAATAAAAAATAGACTTTTCCATTTGATTTATTTTTAATTTGGATGTTTTCTAATTTTTTATCAGCTATTAGGTTTAATTTTTCTGTAAGGCTAAATATCCCTTGGATTGTTTTTACAGGATAAGAACTTCTAATTTTTTCCCTATACCCTATTTTACTTTCATGTTGACTGCTTATCCACGCTTCAACTACTTTCCACATATTGATTTCTGGGTAGATCTTTCTACATGTCCCTTCCAGTAAAATCATAGTTTTCTGCAGCAATAACAATTGTGTTTGAACTTTCATATCAAAATCACCAGTTATTTTTAATAGCTGAGCAAGTAAACTAGCAAATGAAATCTTCTGTATAGGCTGCCCAATAATGGGTTCACCTATTGCCCTGCAAACTGTGACAAAATTTCTATGCTGTGATGAAACGTAACCAGCTTTAAAGTGCATTTTTGCAACGTGATCATAATCCCGATTTAAAAAGCCTTTGAGTATCTCTATAACGTAATAGCATGTCTCACGATCTATTCTACCCATGATTCCACAATCCAGGGCAATAATATTGTTATTACTATCAACCATTAGATTTCCAGGATGCATATCAGCATGAAAAAAACAATCCCTGTATACCTGATTACAAAACGATTCTATAAGGTTGATAGCTATTTGCTTATGATTATTCAGTTTTTCAACTTCGTATATTGGCGTTGCTTCTATCCATTCTAATGTTAAAACCTTTCTTGAAGTTCTATTCCAATCTACTTCAGGTACGTAAAAACCTCTGTCATCTTTTGTGTTTTCCTTTAACTCCGAAGAGTGAGCAGCTTCAAAACGTAGATCTAACTCTACTCGGCAAATTTCAGTAAAAGTTTTGACTAACTCAATTGGCTTCAGCCTTTTTGATTGTTCGCTAAATTTTTCTGCAATTTCTGCAAGCCAAGAAAGCATTTTTATATCTCTTGAGAATGTTTTCTCAATATTTGGCCTTAAAACCTTCACAGCAACTTCCTTACCCTCAGTTGTAACCGCTCTATGCACCTGAGAAATCGATGCTGCTGCAATTGGCTTTTCAGAAAAGCTTGAAAAAATGTCGCTCAATTTACAATTAAACTCACTTTCTATAGTTTTAACTGCTATTTTATGTGAAAATGATGGCAATCTATCACATATCAATAACAAGTTATTTGTTATATCTTCATTTAAAACATCAGTACATGATGAGATAGACTGCCCAAACTTAATGAACACCGGACCTAATTTTTCAAGAGCACACTTTAGCTTGTGGCCTTGTATTTTATTTATTGATTTTTTTGATGGCGGAAGTAAATAAGGTAATATATTGTAACGCGTCAGCACCGTAGTTATGTGCAGAAGACGCAAAATATTTTGAATCATTTCGCTGCGTAACTGCTAAATATTTCATTTAGGGTTCTATTTTTCATAATCTCATCAGGCTTGCCTTGGCAATAGATAGTATTATTTATACAAATTATGTAATCTGAGGATGGTAGAGCAGAGTTAAGATCATGAGAAGTCATAAGAATCGATACCAATCGTTTTTTTGCTATTTTATTTATAATATCATAAAATTTAGCCCGCGCGTTAATATCCATTGCACTAACTGGTTCATCTAGAATGATCAAGTCAGGCTCTGCAATTAAACAACGTGCAAGTAGCAATAATTGTGTTTGCCCTGCAGAAATTTCTAACACTTGATTCTTCAAAATGTTACCGATACCAACCAACTCTATCGTTTCTGTAATAATGGATTGATTTTTCTTTAGTCTTTTCAAGGAGCTATTTAAAAGAAAATATTCAACTGTTATTGGCATCAAATTACTAATACTAAAATTTTGCGGCATGTAGCTAATTTTTGTGTTCTCAGCTAACACAATATTTCCAGTATAATTTTTATTTATACCAGCAATTGCTTTCACTAAAGAGGTTTTACCTCCACCATTTGGACCAAGTATTGTAATTATGTCTCCTCTTTCCATGAACATATTGATATTGTCAAGGATTCTTTTACAATCATATGCGAGAGCAAGATTTTCTATTTTTAGAACACGATTATTGACATTATTCAATTTATTGACAAAATTTAACTTCTTCTCAACGTTTATATGAGACATTTACTGGCTTTTTTTCTATTACTTTCACTTACACTATACTATAATATTGCCTTTTCATCCAATTTAAAAGTTGTAGCTACAATCAAACCTATCCACTCACTTGTAGCTTCTGTTACAGAAGGGATTTTAGAACCGGAATTGCTTGGCTATGCAACATCTGCACATAATTATATATTAAAGCCATCTGATGCGAGTAATTTAGAATCAAGTGACGTTATATTTTATGTTGACGATAACTTAGAGACGTTTGTTCAAACTTTCGCCAAAAATAATAAAGAACTAGTGCAATTGTCAAAGGCAATCAACCTACTTCCTACTCGGCCACATTCATTTTCTAGAAAAATCACTCACATTCAAGATGAAAAAGATTTACACATGTGGCTGAGTCCCGAAAATGCAAAGAGCATGATACTTTCTATAAGTGCAACATTGTCTGACATAGATAAAGGAAATTCCCATCGATACAGTTCTAATGCAACAAAAGCTATAAAAAAAATAGACCAAGAAGTAAAAGAAATCATGAAAGAACTGAATGATTTTAAAAATCAAAAATACATCGTTACTCATGATGCTTATCAATATTTTGAAAAATATTTCGGTCTAAATCATCCAAGCGCTATTCTTTCCATAGAAGAGGATTCTTACATAGGTATGAGGAGTTTAATGAAGCTAAAAAAGATAATGAAGGAAGAAAACGTTAAATGTATATTTGCTCATTCACAGGAAGACAGCATAAAGCCTAATGCTCTTTCTAATGATGCAAAAATGGTAGTTCTTGATCCTATTGGATCAGACATAGAACCTGGAAAAGATGCATATCTAGCTATAATCAATAGCATTGCACAAAATTTTAAGTCTTGTTTTGTTGAGTAATAAGCTCCCTTTTAGCTTACTGTTTTATTGTTCTGCAAATCAAGAAGAAGTGAGTTTACAACAAATGGTGTCATTCCAGTGCTTGACACTGGAATCCAGCTTTTTCATAATCATCAAAACGTTGTATTTTAACATAAAACGGCTACTTTTATGCTTACTAACTTAATAAACTTCCTGGATCCCAGTGTCAAGCACTGGGATGACATCGTAGGGGTGCTGGCCTGATAACCGTTATCCCGCTACTTGTTAGCGGGATCTAGGCTCTGTGGACAAAAAATATGAAAAGAGAGAAAAAGATGGTAGTTTAGCCTAATAGGTAAAAAATGGAGAAACTACCATATGCAATATTACATCAAAGAGGAAAATTGGAAACAAATTTTAGAGTTCATAAAAAGCGTAAAAGGAATGCACAGCAAAGATGAAAAACGTTTAAGAATATTCATAGAGGCAGTGTGGTACATAGTGCGAAGTGGTTGCCAATGGAGACTTTTACCAAAAACTTATGGTAATTACAGGAGTATACATAAGCGATTTAAAAGATGGTGTGAAAGAGATGTCTGGAAAAAATTGCTTGAATATACTAAACAAGAGCCTGATTTAGAAGTTGCTATAATCGACGGTACGATCATCCGAGGCCATCCATGTTCATCTGGATATACAAAAAACTCCAAGGATCAAGAAGCTTTAGGGAGGAGCAAAGGTGGCTTTACAACTAAAATACATGCGCTTGTCGATGCACTTGGAAATCCACTTAAATTTACTCTGACTCCTGGTCAAAGAAATGAAATTACGCAGGCACAAGTGTTGACCGAAAGTATCTATAACTCTACTGTAGTAGCTGACAAGGGCTACGATAGCAAAATGCCTTTGTTACAAGTCTTGAAGACAAGGGATGTACAGTAGTTATTCCGCCAAAACGGAATCGAAAAGTGCAAAGGTATTACGATGAGCATATCTACAAAGAACGTCATTTGATTGAGTGTTTTTTTGGTAAAATTAAAAATTTTAGGCGCATTTTTTCCAGATTTGATAAAACTGCTGAGGTTTTTATGGGTTTTCTCAATTTTGTTGGAGCTCTTGTATGGCTTCTCTAAAATTTTGTCCACAGAGCCTAGAGATACCGCGAATGAATCGCAGTATGACGGTTCGCGGCGGCATGACGATAAGGTTTATACCTTGTCATCCCAGTGCTTGACACCGGGATTGATTTATCTTGTCTACCTTATTTTGCCACTCCGCTGAACGGATACCATATTATGCAGGTTTAGAATTATGCTTTATTCTTACGTTTATGTCTTGGCCCAATACAATCAATAAGTTAAGCAAGTATTCTAAGGAGAACCCTTCGATTTTTGACCTATTGATTTGAGATATTTTAGGTTGATCAATCTTTAGAGCGTTTGCTGCTTTTTTCTGTGTTGTGTACTTCTTACTTATTAATTGTGCAATGATCTTTATTAATTTCAGTTTTGTATCTTTTACATCCCCCAACTCTACTATTATAGGATAACTTAATTGTAAATTTTGCATAATAATAAAATCCCTTATAAAAAAATTACTTTAGTTTTTCTTCTTTAAATAGCACATGCCTTCTGACTACTGGGTCATACTTCCTAAACTCCAGTTTTTTGGTGAGCTTTTTTGGATTACGCTTTTTTACATAAAAATAACCTGTTGATTTTTCTTCACCAGTTTTTGTTGTCTTGATTGCAGTGCTAACTAACTTAACGAGCAAAGAAGCATTTTTTTTCGCCATACTTATAATGATATAATAAATTCTATGCGAGTTTATTACGCAAAACACTAAAAGTCAACCGAATAATGCAGATCGTAAAATTCTTGACAATCAACAGTGCATTAAGTAGCATAAAGTTAACTTCAGAATGAAAAGCAAACGGTAAATAAGTGGCAAATAGTGGTAAAAGGTTATTATTGATAGAAAATTCCACCTGTTCTAATGAGGTAAGAGTTGCCTTGTCAGTTAATAATAAGGTTGTAGAATTTGAACAAGAATTCAAGGAAAAAAAACAATTAAGAGGTAATATATACGTTGCTTATATAAAGCGTATAGAGCCTTCTTTGCAAGCCGTATTTATCGAATATGGAAAAAATAAGCAAGGTTTTTTGTCTTTTTCCGAGATATCTCTAGATTACTTCAATATTCCAGAAAAAGAAAAGGAAACTATCTTTGAGAGCTACTCAAATGACGATTATACAGAAAAAGGGGACGATACCATAGCAAATGTCTCTTCAGATTCTGCAGCTAGTAAGAATGTCAACGAGTCAGGTAGTGGTTTTGTAAGAGAGGTACCTTTATATAAAAAATACAAATTACAAGATGTTATTTCAGTAAATCAAAAAGTATTGGTTCAGCTAACTAAAGAGGAACGAGGCAATAAAGGAGCTTCATTTACAACATACATAACTTTAGTGGGTAGATACTGTGTTTTCATGCCAAATTCCATGAGTAAAGGTGGAGTGTCTCGCAGAATTGAAGATGCTAATGTCAGAAAGCAGTTAAAGGAGATACTGAGTTCAATAAACTTGCCAAAAAGATCAGGTTTAATAGTAAGAACTGTTGGTTCAGGAAAAAATAAGAAAGAAATTGAGCAGGATTACAATTACTTATCCTCATTATGGCAGAGCATTCAAAAAAATGCCTTCTCTGTAAACGTTCCATCATTAATTTACAATGAAGCAGATGTAATTATGAGATCTGTTCGTGATTTTTGTAGCGATGGTATAGAAGTTATAGTGTCTGGAAAGGAAGCTTTTGAGGCAGTGAGGCAATATGCTAACAATGCACTAAAAGGTAGTAAGTTGCGCTATAGATTGTATAGAGGTTGTGTTCCTATCTTTACCTACTACGGAATAGAAGACCAAATTTCTGAGTTATATAGCAATAGAGTAGAATTGCCATCTGGTGGGTCTTTGATAATAACTTTAACTGAGGCATTTGTTTCAATAGACGTAAATTCAGGAAAGATGACAGGAGAAGATAGTATAGAAGAAACAGCTTATAGAACCAACATGGAAGCAGTACCTGAAATATCAAGACAGGTGAATCTTAGGGGCCTATCAGGATTAATAGTAGTCGATTTTATTGATATGTTGAAATATCAGTATTGCAGAGCTGTTGAGTCTGCTATAAAGCAAGCGTTTAAAGATGATAAAGCTAAAGTTCAATTTAGCTACATAAATGACTTTGGTTTAATGGTATTTTCAAGACAAAGAATTAAACCAAACATACAAGAAATTAATACTACAGAGTGTTTACACTGCAAAGGTACTGGAAGAGTAAAATCAAACGAAGTAATTGTTTCATCAATACTAAGGGATTTACAACATATTGCTAACAAGAATCGAAATAAGTCTTTTGATTTAGTAGCACACAGTGCAGTTATAGCGCACATTTTTAATAACAAACGCAATACAGTTTCTACAATCGAAAAAGAGTTTAATATTACATTGAACGTTAGTATTGATAACAGTTTAGATGTAAATGCATTTGTTTTAAAACAAGGAGATGATGTTAATTTAAACGGTTATAAGCCATTACAGAACTCTGGATACCAAATTGAGGATAGCAGCAATGAAGAAGCTGATAATTCAAATAAACTACGAGGCAATTTTTGGCTGACTAAGTGGCTTTCGCGCCTTTTAAGTTCTAATAACTAATTAGAAACCTAAATTGGGCTTGTAATTAATGAGTCCTATACTTATATATTCTTATATCAGATAATATTTACAATGGGGTACTCATTATGGGAAGAGCAATAGGTATAGATCTCGGGACAACAAATTCTTGTGTTGCAATAATGCAGGGCAAAGATACAAAGGTAATAGAGAATAAAGAAGGAGCAAGAACTACTCCATCTATAGTTGCATTTACTTCATCAGGAGAAAAATTGATTGGTGCTCCAGCAAAAAGGCAAGCAACCACCAATGCAAGTAATACCTTTTTTGCTACTAAGAGATTAATAGGCCGTCAATACGGTGATTCTGAAATGAAAAATCTAAATGTGCCGTATAAAGTGTTTGCAGCAAAAAATGGTGACGCATGGGTTAAAACCACTGATAATAAAGAATACTCTCCTAGCCAAATTGGTGCATTTATACTACAAAACATGAAAGAAGCAGCAGAAGCTTATCTTGGAGAGGAAGTAAAAGATGCTGTGATAACAGTGCCAGCATACTTCAATGACTCTCAACGTCAAGCAACAAAAGATGCAGGAAAAATCGCTGGATTAAATGTGCTCAGAATAGTAAATGAACCGACTGCCGCAGCGCTTGCTTATGGTCTTGATAAAAAACATGGACACACAATAGTGGTGTATGATCTTGGTGGTGGTACATTTGATGTTTCAATACTTGAAATAGGTGAAGGGGTTTTTGAAGTAAAGGCTACAAATGGTGACACTCATCTTGGAGGTGAAGACTTTGATAATGGAGTAATGAGTTATTTACTAGATGAATTCAAGAAAAGTAATGGCATTGATTTGAAAAATGATCCAATGGCTATGCAAAGAATCAAAGAAGCTGCTGAAAAAGCGAAAATTGAATTATCAAGTGCAATGGAAACGGAAATAAATCTACCGTTTATTACAGCTGATGCAAGTGGTCCAAAACACTTAAATATGAAATTAACGAGAGCAAAACTTGAAAGCTTAGTGAATGATTTAATCGAAAGAACTATGGCTCCTTGTAAAAAAGCTCTTGAGGATGCTGGTTTGTCTACTAGTCAAATTGGCGAAGTGGTTCTTGTTGGTGGCATGACTCGTATGCCAAAAGTCATAGAGAAAGTTAAAGAATTCTTTGGCAAAGATCCACATAGAGGAGTTAACCCTGATGAAGTTGTAGCAATTGGAGCTGCAATACAGGCGGGGATCATTCAAGGTGATGTAAGAGATGTGTTACTACTTGATGTGACTCCACTTTCTCTTGGTATTGAAACTCTAGGAGGAGTATTTACTCCACTTATTGAACGTAATACTACTATTCCCACTAAAAAATCTCAGGTGTTTTCAACTGCAGAAGATAACCAAACAGCCGTTACAATTAAGGTACATCAAGGTGAAAGAAAATTGGCGGTTGACAACAAGTTACTTGGTCAGTTTAGTTTGGAAGGGATACCTCCTGCTCCTCGTGGAGTTCCTCAGATCGAAGTAACATTTGACATAGATGCAAATGGAATAGCACACGTTTCTGCAAAAGATAAAGCTACTGGAAAAGAGCAAAAAATACGCATTCAATCTTCAGGTGGGTTATCTGATGATGAAATAAATCGCATGGTGAAAGAAGCTGAAGAAAAAGCACAAGAAGATGAGAAGCGCAAAAAGTTTATTGAGGTGAAAAACCAAGCGGATAGCTTAGTCCATTCTACAGAAAAGTCTCTGACAGAGTATGGTGATAAAGTTTCACCAGAAGATAAATCTGCTATTGAAAATGCAGTTAACGAATTAAAAGAAGTTAGTAAATCTGATAACATTGATGACGCTGATTCAATACAGCAGAAAGTCACTAATCTTTCTCAATTATCTATGAAACTTGGAGAAGCTATGTATCAAGCACCTCAGCAGCAACAAAGTGATAGTTCTGCTGATTCATCCACAACAAATGAGGGAGAAAAAGTAGTAGATTCTGATTATCAAGACATAGATAATAAAGAAGAGAATAAGTAATTGTATATTGTTATATCACTTTTCCTGTCATCACAGTATCAGCTACTTGGATGACAAGAGGAGCATATTGTTGCTTAAAGAAACCATTATGGATATTATTAAAACAATAGAAGAAAAAATACGCGATTCGATAGATGTAATTGATATCAACATTATCGATGAATCAGTCAAGCATGCTGATCATTATTTTGCTTCATCTTCAACATTACCTTCGCACATTGAATTAATATTAATATCTGACGGCTTTATTGGAATGAGCATTCTAAAAAGACATAAGTTGATTTATGAGTTATTGAAGGGTGAGATAGAGCTAATACATGCAATTTCTCTTCACTTGTATACGCAAAACGAGTACAATTTAAAAAATAAATAATAAAAATGTGAAGGAAGAGTCTATATTAGTTAAAGCAGGAAGAAAATTTAATGACTATAAAGGTTCTATGAATCCGCCAGTTTATCATTCTTCTACCATATTATTTCCTACTTACAAGGACTACTTAAATGCAGCAAATGGAGAAAGTATATACGATGTAATCAACGATGGTGTTGCAAGGGATTATAGCTACAGTAATGTTGGTACTCCTACTGTTCATTATCTTTCAAATGCACTTGCTGAAATTGAAGGGAGTGGACAAGCGCTTATTTATCCTTCCGGACTATTTGCACTTACTTTTGCTATTTTGACTTTCACTAAAGCGGGTTCGCATGTTTTAATACAAGATAATAGTTATTACCGACTTAAGAGATTTGCCGAAAATGAGCTACCAAAAAGAGGAATAGAAGTAACTTTTTATGATCCAACACAGGATATAACTGATTTAATTCAGAGCAATACTTCATTGATAATGATCGAGACTCCTGGTTCTGTAGCATTTGAGATTTCGAATGTAGAGCATATAGTAAAAGTTGCTAAAGAACGTGGAATCGTAACCGTTTGCGACAATTCATGGGCCACTCCTTTGTTATTTAAGCCGCTTGATTATGGAATTGATGTTGCACTATATGCGGTGACAAAGTATCTAGCCGGTCACTCAGACTTATTGATGGGGGCTATTATTGCTGAAGGTGAAATTTTTAAATTGCTTTATGAGAGCTATAAAAATTATGGAGTAACCATTCAATCGCACGACTGCTACCTTGCACACAGGGGACTAAGAACACTGCACACACGTATGAAAAGGCACCAGAATACAGCAATGGAAGTGGCAAAGTGGCTAGAAAAACATTCAAAAATCAAAAAAGTTTTGTATCCAGCACTTCCCTCCCATCCTCAACACGAATTATGGAAAAGTTACTTCAAAGGAGCAAGCGGCACATTCAGTATAGCACTAGATAGAGAATATTCATGTGAAGAACTAAGCTGCATGGTTGATCATATGAAAGTTTTTAGTATTGGTGCTTCTTGGGGAGGGTGCGATAGTTTAATATTACCAATAGATCGTAGATCTATGTCAAGATCTGTAATGAATTCAGATTATGGTGGAAGTTTTATACGGATATTTTGTGGACTGGAAGATCCTGAAGATTTAATCTCTGATTTAAATGCTGCACTAGCAAGGTTGCCATGTTTGAACACTAAAACTGGCAGAGTAAAACATGAAACTGAGAGAATTACTGCATAACATTATTGATGTTAACTTTGACGTTGAAATCAAGGGCGTTACATGTAATCCCAAGAGAGTCAAGGAAGGTTATCTTTTCGTTTGTGTATCTGCTCAGCGCATGACGCTGGAATCTAGAAAACCAGCACGTGTCCAGATTCTTCCTACTGGATCCCAGTATCACGCACACGACTGTGTAGACGTTGTCATACAAGGAACCAAAAAAGATGTCATCCCAGTGCCCAGACACTGGGATCCAGAAAATTTAATTGCAAATGAACACACTAAGCAATTGCATAATAAAAACTGGATTCCAGTGTCAAGCACTGGAATGACAAATACTCCGAGTTTTGCAGTGCTTGACCACCCCAACCCTCAAGAAATATACAGCGAAATAGTCAGCAGATTTTATCAGTTCAAACAACCCAAGTATGTTGCTGCTGTAACGGGTACGAATGGTAAAACTTCAGTAGTAGAATTTTGCCGTCAGATCTGGCAGAATGCTGGCTATAATGCTGCGTCTATTGGAACACTTGGAACATGCATCAATAATGGTAGAAAAGGTAATAGCAACAGTCTTACAACTCCAGATGCGGATGACCTTTACGCAACATTACGTGATGTAAGTAATAAAAACGTAGAGCACTTAGCATTGGAGGCTTCAAGTCATGGGATTGATCAATACAGAATCCATGGATTAAAGTTGAGTGCTGCAGCTTTTACTAATTTCTCACAAGATCATTTAGATTACCATAAAAGTCTTGGTGAATATTTAGAAACTAAAAAAAGGTTGTTTTACGAGGTATTACCAGAAGGAAAAACAGCGATTTTAAATGCAGTTATAGATGAATACGGCGCATTGCTTAAAATAGCTGAAAAACGTAGCAACAAAGTTATCACCTATGGGAAAAAAGACTCTGATATTACTTTGTTAAAGCAAACACCAGCACCAAACGGTCAACATCTTACAATTAAAATTGGCGATGAAATTTATGACATGTTTTTTCCGGTTCTGGAGCAATTCCAAGCATATAATCTGTTGTGTGCAATGGGTATAGTTACCTCGTCTGGACTGAATTACAGAGAAATATGCGTAGAAAAACTCGTTTCTCCACCAGGAAGAATGGAAAAAGTGAAACCTTTTGCATTTGTGGATTACGCTCATACTCCAAGTGCGCTTAAACAAGCCCTATTGTCTTTAAAATGGCACTTCAATAAAAAAATAATTCTAGTTTTTGGTTGTGGTGGCAATCGTGATCAGACGAAACGTTCAGAAATGGGCAAAATAGCACAAATGTATGCAGACAAAGTAATAATTACAGATGATAATCCGCGTGATGAAGATCCGGCAAAAATTCGCCACGATATTTTGCTACATTGCCCTGATGCACTGGAGATAGGAGGTAGGAGAGAAGCTATAGAGAAAGGCGTAGATATTGCCTATAACGAGGGTATGATTCTGCTAGTTGCAGGAAAGGGGCATGAAAGATTTCAAATTGTAAGCAACCAAACTTTTGAATTTAGCGATGTTGAAGTTATTAAAAATCACGTTTTAACATGCTGATTTTCACAATCATTCACTGTTCTTGCAAGTGATAGCACTCTCACTTCTTTTGCACCGGAGTTTAAAATTTCCTGAGAGCAAGATCTTACAGTTGCTCCGGTTGTTACCACATCATCAACTAATATCACGATTTTATTTTCGATAATTTTCTTGTTGCTTATTTTAAAAGCCTTCTTTAAGTTTTTTTCACGCTGTTTAAGTGAAAGGCCAGCTTGAGGCACAGTATGGCGAAGGCGTTTTATTGCAAATGGCGTATAGGATAAATTGGACAACTTACTCAACTCTTTTGCAAGCAACGCTGCTTGATTATATTTACGTTTAAACAAACGCATTTTATGTAACGGTATAGGAATTATGACCTCTGCGTTCTGAAATGTGTCCTGATTAGCTTGGTGTATCCACTTTGCATAGATTTTTACGTAATTCAAATTATCAAAAAATTTGAAATTGATAATCATGTTTCTACTATGTTGATCATAAGCAAAAACTGATCTTAATACTTTAAACGGTGGAGGATTGATGATGCACTTACCACACGTATAAATATTGTCTGAGATTACTACACCACAAACATTGCAGTAATGCTTAGTTAGAAAATTGATTTTTTTGTTGCATTCACTACACAGATTAAGATTTTCATCAATGATACATTCACAACTTACGCATACGCTTGGAAATATGAGATTTGTGGCTTTTTTTAGTAAGAGAAGGTTCACAACTCATTAAATATATTATAAAATTTATATAGTATAGCTAAAGTAACTTAAGCTTACACCCTTTCACTTTTTATTTCATTTCAATATAGTTCATACTGCTGAGTGCCATAAAAGCAGAACTTATAACTCAGTTTGTGGTACACCACCGACTAAAGTAGTCTTTGAATTATCCTTAGATAAAAGTTGATGTTTTTCTGGCTTCTGTATTTCACTTAACTTACTTTGCACTTTGTCACAAGCCAACATGAGTGGCGTTATGATTGACGCGGCAGCCCAAATGATAGCAGCGCAAGCATAACTTACAATCTTGTTAAATACTCTAGCTACTGCATTAGCACAATCTTGCCCCATTTCTAAAAATATGTTTGAATAATTAACGAATGATTTTGTATCCGTTTTAAAACAATAGTCCCCTGTTATTTTTGACAATAACTTGACTGGAAAGTATGACAAACATGCCACTATCAAAAATAAAGGTTGCAATATTATGTTGGCTGCTAAAACAGCACCCAGTGTACGCAATGAATACACTCCCTCTGCTCTGTGGCCCACGTATTCACATTTATCATGATCTTGATAATACTTGTTATAATTGTCTTTACTCTCAACTCCACAAATTACATCTTTCACAGGTCCTAGCACATTATCAACGTAACGTACAGATTTATAGAAACTATTTTCTGGAACTAGTGTGTTATCTTCTGCTTTCTTAGCAGGTACGACTCCATATTCAACGTACCTTCTAAAGTATCGATATACTGACATTCTTATCTCCAAATCATAAATATGCAACCTAGCCTAATATAATTAAGAAATAGTTTATAATAAATACGTTTTAAGATACCTGCCTGTAACACTTTCTGGAATTTTTACCACTTCTTCTGGAGTTCCAGTAGCAATCACTTCTCCGCCTTTTATTCCGCCCTCTGGTCCGATGTCTATTATATAATCTGCAGTTTTTATAACGTGCAAATTGTGCTCGATAACTATAACAGTGTTTCCCAGATCGACTAATCTATGGAGTATTTTTAGTAAGTTATTTATATCTTCAAAGTGTAATCCAGTTGTTGGCTCATCAAGAATATACAATGTTCTTCCGGTAAATCGTTTTGATAGCTCCTTGGACAGCTTTATTCGTTGTGCTTCACCCCCAGACAACGTTGTTGACGACTGTCCGAGTTTTATATAGCCAAGCCCCACTTCCTGCAAAGAAATCAACTTTTCTTTTACCATTGGAAGGTTTTCAAAAAAATCACAAGCTTGATCTATCGTCATATCAAGGACATCAGAGATTGATTTTTCTTTATAAGTAACTTCCAATGTTTCCCGATTATACCTTCGCCCTTTACACTGCTCACACTTCACATAAACGTCCGGTAGAAAATGCATCTCTATCTTTAAGTGCCCATCACCTTTACAAGCCTCACACCTTCCCCCTCTGGTATTAAATGAAAACCGGCCTATATTATATCCCCTTGCTTTTGACTCCGAAAGACCTGCAAACCAATTTCTTATATGAGTAAACATACCGACATATGTTGCTGGATTTGACGCAGGAGTTCTACCAATTGGCGACTGATCAACTTCTATAACTTTATCTATATATTCAAGGCCTTCTATTCTATCACACTGACCATACCTTGCAGACGAATGATGTATCTTATGTGCTGAATATTTATATAACGTTTCTATGACTAAACTTGATTTTCCCCCTCCTGATATTCCAGTAACACAAATAAGATTCCCTATAGGAAATTTAACGTTCACATTTTTTAAGTTATTTTCACATGCATTTATTACTTTTATGAACTGAGTTGCTTGCTTTCTTCTCCTTGGAATTAAAATTTTTTTCTCTCCACTCAAATATTGCCCTGTTATGCTCTCTGAATTTCTTTGCACCTGGTCTGGTGTTCCTTCTGCAACAACTTTTCCACCATTTACGCCAGCTCCAGGACCAATATCAATCGCATAATCAGCAGCCATTATTGTATCTTCATCATGCTCAACAACGATTACAGTGTTACCCATGTCTCTCAAGTTTTTCAGTGTAGCAATTAACCGATCATTATCGCATTGATGAAGGCCAATCGAGGGTTCATCAAGCACGTACAGCACTCCTGTTAAACCAGAGCCAATTTGTGAAGCAAGTCTGATCCTCTGACTCTCACCGCCAGAGAGAGTGCTAGATTCTCGATCAAGTGTTAGGTAATTCAACCCTACATTCTTTAAAAATGCTAGTCTCTTGATTATTTCATTTAATATTTTACTTGAGATTTGCTTCTGTTGTTCTGTGAGCTTGTCTGGCAAATTTTCAAACCATTTAAGGGATTTATCGATGCTGAGCCCTGATATTTCACCTATATGTTTGCTATCAATTTTTACTGTAAGCGCTTCTTTTTTCAATCTATAGCCAGTACATTCTCTGCAGTGAGTGACAGAGCAACATCGCTCAACAAGTGTTTCATCATAATCCATCTGGTTCTCCAAGATACTGATCAAACCTTGAAATTTATTAGAGCCAAAGAGTATCATATCTTTTACTTCTTGATCTATGTTCTTCCACGGAATATCAAGGTTAAATTTGTAGTTTTCAGCCAGTGATAGAATTGCACTTTTTAGAAATCCATAACCTGTGTGCACTTGACGGAACATTGATCCCACTGGCTTTAAAGCACCCTCAGATATTGAAAGAGTTTCATCCGGTACTATTAGCTTTATATCAACACTTAGTTTTTTACCAAGCCCATTACACGAACCACATGCACCGTAAGGGCTGTTAAAAGAAAATAATCTTGGTTCTATTTCCTCAAGAGTGAAACCAGACTCGGGGCATGCAAAATTCTCTGAAAAAGTCAGAATTTGACCATTTTTATACTCGGAATTATGGTTGTCAGGTAGGTTTGCTATTTCTACATACATTAGACCATTACCAAGTTTTAGTGCGGATTCTATACTACTTGGCAGTCGATTTCCTATATCGCCCAATATTGATATTCTATCTGCAACCACAAAAACGTCGTGTTTCTTGTTCTTATCGAGTTTAGGCAAGTCATCTACATTGTACACTTCACCATCTATTTTGAACCTTACGTAACCTTGTCTTTTAATTTCCAATATCTCTTTAAGATGTTCTCCCTTTCTACCACGCACAACAGGGGCAAGTATATATATCTTAGTTTCTAAAGGTAACGCAATTATAGTATCTACAATTTGAGACACCGTTTGTTTTGTTATTGGTAATCCAGTTGCAGGTGAATAAGGAACTCCTATTCGTGCATATACTAAGCGCAAGTAATCGTAAATTTCGGTAACAGTTCCAACTGTTGACCTTGGATTTTTTGAGATCGATTTCTGGTTGATAGATATTGCAGGAGAGAGACCTGTAATCGACTCAACATCTGGTTTATCCTGAATGTTGAGAAATTGACGCGCGTAAGCTGATAGGCTTTCAACGTACCGGCGTTGGCCTTCCGCATAAATCGTATCAAATGCGAGGCTAGACTTGCCAGAACCACTTAGCCCAGTTATAACAACTAGCTTATTTTTTGGTATATTGACGTCTACACCTTGCAGATTATGTTCCCTTGCGCCCTTAACTCTGATAAAATCGTCCATATTATACCATATAGCGTATTTTAACCATTATAGCCTCAAAATACGTGAATTTATAGTGATATATTGATTTTCTATTGATTTTTTCAACTGTTACGGAAAATTAGGCAGCGTTTGATAAATCGTCATTCCGCTACTTGTTAGCGGCTGAGATACCGCGACGGTATGACGGTTAAGTAGGCCAGTGCCCCTATGATGTCATCCCAGTGTCAAGCACATAGCTGTACGAACGTTGTAATTTAGGAGCAATTCCCACCAGTGGGGTGTCATCCCAGTGCCCAGACACTGGTTCTATGCAACTTAATTAAAAACGTTTGTTTTAGCGTAAGACAACTACCTTTAGCTCATCAGCTCAGTTATAAGCAAAATTTCTGGATTCCAGACTGGAATGACACCATTTGCTGTGCAATTTACCTTCAAAAATGAATGTTCGTACAGCTAGTGCGACCCGAAAGTCGTGATTTTGTGATGGTTAAATTCCATCTTCCCTAGACATCGGGGATAATGTATGTCTCACATTTTAGAGAGTGGCAACCTCTAGGATGCAAGCATGAGATAAAAGCAGGTAACACTAAACCTTATAGTGAATCCCTGCAAACAGAGTTAGATATGGTTACGAGAGGAACCAATGCCTGAATTGTCGTAACGAACGATATGCGAAATAAGGTTGGTTAACGCATAGACCAAAAGGTACGGAGAAAGTGGATAATTAGAACTTGACTGGTCTGATTAAGATGTTTCCCATCTCCCGGCAAAAAGTTGGAACCTAAGTCTAACATGAAACAATTTCATGGAACGGAGTAACATTATAGATGCTCTTATTCTTTAAGCAGGGAGCCACCCGTATGCACCTATAATGAGGGATTGTCTAAGAAGCCAAGGCCTAAAATAATGTTTAAGATATGCTGACGTGGACACTGTAATTTGGAAGGTAAAGTTGTGAGTAGTGGTTAATATGTTATGAGCCAACATTAAGTGTTAGGTATGAATGAATACGACTTCTCTAGTAATATAGAGAATGCTGTATTTAAGCTATAAAAACAAATTTACCAAGCTTTGAAATGTTAATTACATGGAGAAGTATGTATGACAAACACCAAGTTAGAGAGAAGCCGGATGTGGTGAAAGTCACAAGTCCGGTTTTGAAGTCGAGTGGGGAGAGGTGACTTTCTCCACTTAGATAACTGGAATGAATCGCGGTATGACGTGTTGCTTGGGTCAGCTATAGTATAAATATACTAGGGATTATAGTTCTTTTATGCTGCCTTTTTGTTATTAGACAACCACAATATAAAGGAGTGAAACGGATGCAAACAGTAGTGCATTTCTGCACTAAACGTATTACCTTTAACGAATAGTAAAATGTGAGATTTTTTGGAACTACCGTGGAGCAATTGCTCCACGGTTTCATTCTACTTAGAATCCACCCATGCCACTCATTTCTCCTGCACCCATAGGAGATGAAGCATTTTCTTTGCTTGGTACATCAACTATCATAGATTCAGTAGTTATCAGCACACTCGCAACAGATACCGCTGTTTCAAAAGCAATACGCACCACTTTTGCTGGATCAATCACACCAGCTGTAAACGCATTAGCATAATTCATAGCCTCAACGTTGTATATAAGCTCTTTATCATTTTGCTTAATCAAATAGTCAATTATAACAGCAGATTCAAGACCAGCATTTTTGACTAACCTTCTAATTGGAGCACTGAGAACTTTCTTGATAATGTTTATGCCTATTTGTTCCTCGTCACTTGCACCTTTTAATTTGTCGAGAACAGATGAAGCATAAAGAAGCGCAACCCCACCACCTGGAACTATACCTTCTTCAATTGCAGCTCTTGTTGCATGCAGCGCATCTTCGACTCTATCTCTACGTTCTTTAACTTCCACTTCAGTTGCTCCACCAACTTTGAGCACAGCAACGCCACCTGATAATTTCGCTAAACGTTCTCTTAGCTTTTCTTTATCATAATCAGAAGTTGAAGTTTCAATTTGAGATTTAATCTGCTCGATTCTAGCTTTCACACTGTCAGAATCGCTATTTTCGCTGACAACTGTGGTATTATCTTTAGTAATTTTAACATTTTTAGCCGTACCAAGATCATCAAGCGTGAGATCTTCCATCTTGATTCCAAGTTCATCTTTTATGACGTACTTAGCACCAGTTAAAGTTGCTATGTCTTCGAGCATCTCCTTTCTTCTGTCACCAAAACCTGGAGCTTTTACTGCAGCAACTTTTAAACCACCACGCAATTTATTGATAACTAAAGTGCTTAATGCTTCACCTTCGATATCCTCTGCAATAATAACCAAAGGTTTACCAGATTTAACAATAGCTTCAAGAATAGGAAGTAAAGGTTGAATAATATTTAATTTTTTCTCTGTAATTAATAGATAAGGATTATCAAGCTCCACGATCATTTTTTCATTATTTGTAATAAAATACGGAGAGAGATAACCGCGATCAAATTGCATGCCAGTAGTCAGCTCAACTTCTAACTCTTTTGAACCTTTACTCTCTTCAACAGTTATTACACCCTCTTTTCCAACTTTTTTCACGGAATCAGCGATACTGTTACCTATATCCTTATCACCATTTGCAGAGATTATTGCAACTTGTGCCACTTCGTCTATTTTCTCTAGAGAAATTGTACGAGACATTGACGCAATTTCCTTTAATATTACATCTTTTGCCTTCTGTATTCCGTTTTTAATACCAACACGATCGTTTCCAGCAGCAATTGATTTTGAAGCTTCTATTATCATGTTGCTAGTTAGTATTGAGCACGTTGTTGTACCATCACCAACTTTGTCGTTACATTGAGAACAACTTTGTGCAAAGATGCTTGCTATCACAGCGTTTAATGGTTTTTCAGGCTTGATACCCTTCATCACCTTATAACCATCTTTTGTAATTTCTGGTGCTCCATAGGGCTTATTAATCCCTACTGTTTTTCCTCTAGGTCCCGCAGTTATTGCTACCGTTGAATCCACTATTGCTGCGACTTCACGAAAGGCTTCTTGCAACTGCTCACCTGATACTACTACATTAGTCATTTTTATCACCTCTTGTTAATAAAAAATTTAGAAAACTATAATAAAACCATTTACAATGCGCTATGTTGCGCTTTGTTTCAGTTTAGTAAAATAAAGACTGCTACTTAATGACAGCAAGTATATCGGATTCCTTCATCACGATAAGCTTCTCATTATTATGTTCTATTTCTGTACCAGCCCATTGGCGATAGAACACTTTATCACCAGCTTTCACAGTTAAAGTTACGCGTTCGCCACTTGAATTGCGTGAACCTTCACCAATTGCTATAACTTCACCTTTAGTAGGTTTCTTTTCAGCACTTGATGGAAGCACAATTCCACCTTGCTTTTCTTCGCTAATAGGCTTGATCAGCACGCTATCATCTAATACATTTAAACTTATACTTGACATTTGTTTTTCCTCATCAACAAATTAACTTATAAGTTTATATATATATACTCGTAAGTTAGATTTCAAGGGCTGGAGCGTGTAAAATATGCACACCATATAAAATATGCACGCCAAAAGCAGTTTCTAAAAGAGCCTAATGTTATATAATAAAATTTAGATTTATTTATAGAGATTTCATGAGTTATATACCATTCTTCAGTCGTGGTGTGATAGTGCTATATGGGCCTGATACTAGAGATTTTCTGCAGAGTATTATAACCAATGATATTAATAAGTTGGATAGCCAAAAAGCCATTTACTCTTTATTGCTTAGCCCTCAGGGAAAATATCTATATGATTTTTTTCTTATTAAATATGGTAAATACACCCTCTTAGAGTGCGAAAACATGCACTTGCAGCAAATAATCGAGAAACTGGATTTGCTTAAAACTTACTTGAGAGTGAAGATTAAAGACGTTAGCGCACTATATAAGGTTGGAGTTTTGTTTAATACTAAGTTGGCGGAGTGTAGTGGTAAGTCACAAGTTATTTTTCAAGATCCAAGGCACAAGCTGCTAGGAATAAGGATCATACATAAAGATGAAATAAAAGAGCCGGTTGGGGATTTTACTCGGTATGAAAAAGTCAGAATTCAAAATCTCGTTCCAGATGGAGCGAAAGATATGGTACAGAATTCATCGTTTCCGCTGCAATTTTTAATCGATAAAGTAAACGGTATAAGCTTTAATAAGGAGTGTTATATAGGTCAGGAAGTCGTAAATCGAATGAGCAGACAAGAAATATTCAGAAGAAAACTTTACCTTGTTGAGGGGGATAACGCACTTCCAGATATTGGCACTAAAGTGACAAATGAAAACAATGAGGAAATAGGGGAACTGCGCTCTAGTGTAGACAACATTGGATTTGCATTGCTTAATACTGGAAAGAGCCATGCAAATTTATATGCAGATGGAGTTAGGTGCGTTAAGACGTTGAAGTCTTAAGGTAGCGCATATAGAAACGAAAAACTTGCTTGACACCCTTCGCCAGCGCCCTTATCATAACAGTGAAGCTATTTCATTTAACTTCGCAATCTGTGCAGATTAAAACGACAAGGACTCCTGATATAATGTTGAACATTTTTTTTCTGCATTTCCGGGAATGTTCAAAAAAGTGTGTCAAACCGAAAAAAAAGTAATAAATTGATATAAAAAAAATGGAGGTTTGACAATGAGTCAAAAAATAGTAAACAGAATTACCGGATTGGTAGATTATAAAGAATTAGAAACAAATATCCTGTCGTCTATACGAGAAGGCTGACCTTACCCAGAAAAAGTGGAGAGAAAGAAAGGAGTTTTTTCGGGTAAAATAAAATTTTGGAGGATTAGAAATGGCAAGAGAATATACGGCAGAATTCAAATTGGAAGCTGTTAAGATGGCAAATGAACAAAGAAAGGTAGGTCAACCAGTTGCAAAAGTAGCAAGAGATCTAGGAATAAGGGATAGTGTATTAGGAAAATGGATGAAGAAATATAACGAAAAAAAGTCAGCGGCAAATGCATTTCCAGGTAAAGGTAATGTAGCACCTTATGACAAAGAGAGATTTGATTTACAGAAAGAGTTAGCAAAAGTAACAAGAGAAAGAGACATTTAATTTGGCAACTTTCTTTTATATGCTCGTTTTCAGGTGCTTTCAGTCTACATTTCTCTTGAACTCTCATTTGTGTAATGTCATCACGTCGTTGACAAAGTGCAACTAAGGCTGTTTGTTCTTTTGACATAGGCACAAATAGAGATAGAGTACTATAGCGTTCACATCCATATTGAGCAAGAGCTCTTGCATCTGATTGATCAGACTTTGCTAAAGTTCCATGAGATATGACAAAGCTTTTTACTTTGCGAGTATTAGCTCGATGTACAGCAACATTCTTATCAACAAGAAAATGTGCTAAGCCAAGCTCATATTTTCCAGTGTTTTCCAAAGTTACTAGGCTCTGTGGACAAAATTTTAGAGAAGCCATACAAGAGCTCCAACAAAATTGAGAAAACCCATAAAAACCTCAGCAGTTTTATCAAATCTGGAAAAAATGCGCCTAAAATTTTTAATTTTACCAAAAAAACACTCAATCAAATGACGTTCTTTGTAGATATGCTCATCGTAATACCTTTGCACTTTTCGATTCCGTTTTGGCGGAATAACTACTGTACATCCCTTGTCTTCAAGACTTGTAATAAAGGCATTGCTATCGTAGCCCTTGTCAGCTACTACAGTAGAGTTATAGATACTTTCGGTCAACACTTGTGCCTGCGTAATTTCATTTCTTTGACCAGGAGTCAGAGTAAATTTAAGTGGATTTCCAAGTGCATCGACAAGCGCATGTATTTTAGTTGTAAAGCCACCTTTGCTCCTCCCTAAAGCTTCTTGATCCTTGGAGTTTTTTGTATATCCAGATGAACATGGATGGGCTCGGATGATCGTACCGTCGATTATAGCAACTTCTAAATCAGGCTCTTGTTTAGTATATTCAAGCAATTTTTTCCAGACATCTCTTTCACACCATCTTTTAAATCGCTTATGTATACTCCTGTAATTACCATAAGTTTTTGGTAAAAGTCTCCATTGGCAACCACTTCGCACTATGTACCACACTGCCTCTATGAATATTCTTAAACGTTTTTCATTTTTGCTGTGCATTCCTTTTACGCTTTTTATGAACTCTAAAATTTGTTTCCAATTTTCCTCTTTGATGTAATATTGCATATGGTAGTTTCTCCATTTTTTACCTATTAGGCTAAACTACCATCTTTTTCTCTCTTTTCATATTTTTTGTCCACAGAGCCTAGTCGTTTTTTCAATCTTCTGTAGTATGCACCCAACGCACTTTTACTATTTCCTACAGAATGAGCAGCTATTCGCAAAGCATTTGCAGCACGGTTAATGACTTTACGTGTTTTTGTGTTAAACACTTTTTCCCCTGTAACTTTATTAGCAGGACTGAGTCCCAACCACGATGAAAAGTGCTTTTCTGTTGGCCATTTACTATGGTTTATACCAACTTCTGAAATTATGGTTTGTATACTTAATACATCAATCCAGGAATTTTAGTGAAATCCATACCAGTTATTCGGTGCAGTTCCTCATACAAAGCAAAGCTTGGCTTACTTTTGCTATTTTTATTCTTTTGCTTACTTAGCTGTTTGCTTTCACAAGACTTTGTTTCAAACGTTTTGTAATAGGCTTCAATATTTCTATCACATTCTGCTATTTTTTCTTGATAAATATTATATAGTTCAAATTCTTGCTTTAGCGTGAATAAGTGTTCCTCTCTATAGTCACCAGCTAACGCTTTTGCAATAGTAGACTGATCATTTTTTATTCGTGCATCCCTGAATTTAGCCAATTTCTCAGGATCTCTTTCGCCTTCAATTATAGCTTCAATGATTTTCATACCAGTTATCCCAGTAATATGACTAATAACCTTGTGTAATTGTATATTCATTTGAATTAATGCCTTCTGCATACGCAGAATATGTGTAGATGCACTTTCAGTGAGATTTTTGCGTTGCCGCACGTAACTGCGCAATACACACATCTGATTATCTGGCCTAAACGATCCATGAAGCAGTCCGTAGCTATGCAGTTGTTGGAGCCATTGGCAATCTTGAACGTCAGACTTCCTACCAGGTACATTCTTTACATGCCGTGCATTTACCAATCTTACCTCGAATTTGTATGACTCAAGTATTTGAAATAAAGGAATCCAATATACTCCTGTTGATTCCATAGCTACTGTTGTAACTTTACACTTTTTCAACCACTGTGCTAAGTTATGAAGGTCTTCAGTAAAGCAGCCAAATTTCTGAACGCGTTGTTCATCTCTTCCTTCAGGTACACACACATAGTGTACAGCTGAACCAATGTCTATTCCTGCTGCATTAGGATTCACTATTTCTAATTTACTTTTTGCTTTTTTCATGGTAACTCCTACATATAATTTGTAATAGGGAAACGCTTCAGCTTGGAACGGTTGATAGTACAATCTCCTAACCGAGGTAGTCTAAATGACTCCATCAATGATTTGACCGTTCCTTCCAAAACCATCCTTGCATACGGGCACTTAGGCACCATTGAAAATGTCGGTCATAACTGCAAAGGCGCTCCCTGTACAACTATACTTGAAAACTACTAAAAACTTAAATTTGTGTGTTTCTTTCTGATTTGACAGATTTCGTCTGTTTGATGCTTGTATTAACAAGATAGAGGTTATTAATGAGGGAGATAGATATTTTGTTAATCTCTTACAGAAAAACGGCATGCTAGACTACATCTTAAACAAAGATGATACAACACTTGCAAAATCAACTCTAAAGGAGTTGTTGAAGCTTTCTATTTTGCAGGAAGAAAAAAGCACTGAGTTAGAATCTCCCCAAGCTTCAAGTGTAAATGTTAGCAAAGCTCAGCAACATTGTAGTATATAGCTGGTGATAAAGTTAAAATAATTGCATATACTAAGGCTCATTTAAATATAGAGCCTCAGTGGTGCTTAATTTTTTCAATTGATGGTGACTAGTAGCCCTACTATGATGTGGATCTATGCTCGCTTATAACTAAAATTTCACTTCCACCAAGGGGATATTATTCCAGCTATTGCTTCCATAGTCATCAATCGAAGCGTTTAAGTAATCTGTATCAAAGCGTACGGGCACATCAAATTCGAAGCTCGCAGTGATTATCGCATCTTTTACTGGTGGCTTCATAAATGTTATTTCTCCTGTTGAATAATTTACTGAATATTCACTCTCTTCTTTACCATTTAAATAAATCTTTACTGTCCCATGTACTGGCTTTTTGATCATACGTATATGCTTATCTTCCCCACTTACATAAGTTTTGATTAGCTGAAAAGTCGTTTTTTTGTTATCTCCTATACCAATCTCTTGATTAATGGCTATAAAATCCGACCAATCCTTAAAACGAAACCCTATTGCTTTACCTTTTCGTGCATGAAAAAATGTTATTAATTCTAATAGCTGCTTGTTTGATCTGACCCCGTAAGCTATGTTGTATCTAGTGCGTGCATGAGACCAATTGATGTTGCGCTGTTCACAACCGTTATGAGTTGTTACAACGTCAGTGGAAAATTCCGTTCCTCCAGTGGAACCATAAGATATATTTTCTGGAAATCTAATTTCTGTGAATGACATATACCCTCCTGTAGAAATAAAGTTGAGTTGATGTAGATAAAGTAGGAAAAATCTTAAACTTTTGAAATTGCTTTATTAATAAGATCGTGCATTTTTAATCCTGTTTCTTCTAGAAAAGTATGGGTACTATTTTTTTGATCTTTTCCTAACTCACTTTTCAGTTCGTTAATGTCTTTATGACTCTGCGTTAATTGATATACACAAACACATGCAACGACTAAAGCAATTCCAGCAAGGAATGCTAAAGGAATTGATTGAGTAAAAGCAGCAGCTATAGCAGATGGTGTGAATACTATAGCAGCTATCACAGCAACTGTGCCATAAATAGCCTCTTTCCTGTAACTATTGATTAATTTTTTTTGTACTCCTTTTTGTTGTGTTTTTTGTTCTTGCCGATGAGAGGAAGGGATTCCTTTATTCGTATAAACCGGTGCACTAGTGCTGGTATTAATTATTTCTTGTTGTACTTCTTTCTCTGATTGATCAGAAGTAGGAATTCCTCTATCCGTATGATCTTGTAAAACCGGTGGATTAATCCCACTAGTACTGGTATTAATTCTTTCTTGTCGTGTTTTTTGCTCTGGTTGATGAGAAGAAAGACTTGCTTCATCCGCATAAACCGGCGCACTAGTGCTGATATTAATTATTTCTTGTTGTACTTCTTTCTCTGATTGATCAGAAGTAGGAACTCTTTTATCTGTGCCAAGAATTTCTTCATTAGAAACTGGTTGACTTTCTGTTATATCAGAAGGAATTTCACTCAGGAGTGGTACAAAATGACCCCGATAATTTACTATACGAACAACATTATCGCCTTCACCTTGTTCACCTGTAGCAATATATCTATCATCTATAGGTTCTTCTTCTAGTGCTATCACTTCAATTTTCACTTTATACTTTTCACATATCATTCTTCCTTCAATATCCAGTCTTCCCCATATAGGTAGAGAATCAGCTCCTGTAGCCATATTCTTAATGTCTTTTAAATATTTGTTAAAAGTCCTTTCTTCATCTATCACACTTATTTTAGTTTTTGGATCTTGTATAGGGCCGTGTGGACCTTCTAGCGCAGCAAAGTAGCCACCAATAGCAGCGTCTTTTATTACTGCTCTATAGGTCCAACTATCTTGTTCACCATGCTGCTCAGCATAACTTTCACAATCTTCTCTTAATGATTTTGCGGTAAAACGATGGCCAGGTTTCAACTCATTCAACCCTTGAGCCATGGAGTCAAAAAGGCAATCTCCTGTCTTCATAGCAGCCCCTATCTTTAGTTTTTTAGGATAAGCACTCTTTAAATTATGCAATAAACTACTTGATTTTTTCTTTTCTTTGATTTGTCGAAAAAGAGCAATTGGTTCTCTTGTATAATTAGGCTCTTTCATATTGTAACTCCAGAATGGTAATTATATATTGAGTTTAACACTTTTTAATGTATTAGTCAATCTTTGCAGGCTGAGGTTATGCTTGACTATAGGCATCACCTGCTTTTCTTGAGCTACTGTGTCACTTCTACGTGCCGTTACTTATCACACCCACAGTTACTATACTCAGGTTCATTTGAGTTGTCAAGCAAAAAAAATAAAATTTTATGGCAAACTGTAACTAGCCTTGCTTGTGACTTAATTCATCTACTTTTTTGCGTAATACATTCAAATCAGTTGCTCCTACAAACAGGCTATCTCCAATTATTAAAAAAGGTGTACCACCTACTCCCAAATCTCTTACTAGAAGTCTACTGTTGTTTATCATTTGCTCAATTTTGTCCGCGTTATCTTTTATGGAATCATTAAAATCGTCCTCATCAATCCCTATGTTTTTCACTATATCCAATATGCTTTCGTCTGAAAATTCTCCTTTGTGACTTAAAGCAGCATGGTGAAAATCGAAATATTTTTCTTTATCGAGAAAATAGACAGCTAAAGCACTTTTTGCTGCCTTTAAAGAAGCGTTACCAAGTATTGGAGCATCCCTAAAGATATACTTAATTTTGCCGTCGTTAATTAACTGCTTTATATCATTCTTTATAGCTTTGCAATGTCCACAAGAATAGTCAAAGAAGCCTACAGCTACAACACTACTATTTTCATTTCCGGAGTAAGGATAAGTAAGATCAAATATTTGATTCTTGTATTGTGAAATTTTACTTTTGGCCACATTATCTCGAGCAGCGTAACTACTTTTAATCGACTCCTCTTTAAGAGTTTTTACGATCTTATCAAAATTTCTACTTATATAATTATCTAATTTCTCACCTATATAATCATCGTTTAGCATTTGGCTGCGATTTGACAGCCAGTTATTTATTATTGGCAAACTTGCTATTGCCAGTATAAGGATCAATAAAAACGATATTCTAGACATACAATTTATTTAAAAACCTATAATATAAAACTTTTAGTACACATTTATCTGTATATTAAAAGAAGCATCTAATGTTAATATATAAAAACATTTATATCAAGTGTATTTTATAGCCGGTTTTGCCTCGAATACAAACTTTACGTACAATGAAAACTAAGCACGTTACCACAAAGTTCATCAGAAGACTTGGTGATGCAAGTGACCAAATCACCGCCAGAATAGCCAATTATGAGATGCTCTATCTTTTACCGCTGCGTATAGCAACTGTAAACACGGCGGTAAAACAAAGTTGATAATTTTATTCCGCTGTGTATAATTTCAACAAACTCCGCGGAATAAACATATGAGTGAACCGATAATTGGCAGAGAAAAAGAAATAGCTATTCTACAAGGCAAACTTCTTTCTCAATCAGCCGAATTTATTGCTGTTTATGGTCGGCGTCGTGTAAATGTTGCATTATCTGCATTTTATCAGCATAATATAGAAGTAATGTAATGCAGATATTATGCCGATGCCAAATTATACGATTACCTCCAAAATCGCTAATTGCCTTATGAGGATTGAAGCAGCAAAAGAAAAAGTATTACATTTGCCACTCACTGTATCGAGGCTCTCGTCCCTTCGTGAAACTGCACGGCTCTATACAACACACTACTCTACTATGATTGAAGGAAATCGACTTGAGCCTAAACAGATTGAAGAGGTTTTAAGTGGTAAAAGCCACTTTCCAAAATATAGGAGAGATGAAAATGAGGTTAAAGGATATTATGCAGCTTTAACTCAAGTTGAACAATGGGCAGCAAGGGAAGTGCCTATTACTGAGAAAGCTATTCAAACACTGCATGCTCTAGTAATGGCAAGTGGAAAATCTAAAGTAAAACCAACACCTTATCGTGATGGTCAAAACGTTATCCGTGATAGCCATGCGCGTACAATTGTTTATATGCCACCTGAAGCAAAGGATGTATCAAAGCTTATGAGCAGTATGGTGGATTGGATTCGTGACAGTGAGCAAGTGCCTTACCCAATTATTGCAGGTATTGCTCATTATCAATTTGTAACAATTCACCCCTACTATGACGGTAATGGTCGTACTGCAAAATTGTTGACTACATTAATTTTACACCTTGGTGGATATGACCTAAAAGGGCTTTACTCATTGGAAGAATATTATGCTAAAAATCTAGGGGCTTATTATGAAGCAATAACATCGCACAATTATTACATGGGACGAGCTGAAGCAGATATCACTAAGTGGGTGGAGTATTTCGTAGAAGGTATGGCAAATTCATTTGAGAACGTTTTACAACGTATAAATGAAGAAGAATACCACACTGATCAGACTGATCTTATACGTAAGCTTGATCCTAAACAACGCAAAGCTCTTGAGCTCTTCCAGGAGTTTTCCGCTATTACAGCTAGTCAGGTTGGCGAACTATTTAATTTTAAGCCTCGTACCAGTGCGCAACTTTGTAAAAAGTGGGTGGAAATGGGGTTTATCAAGATTGTAGATTTTTCCAATAGAGGAAGGAAATTGTAAGTTAAAAATGTGATATAAAAGAGATAAGAGGGAAAGATAACCCTACTCACTATAGGAATAGGGCTATCACGGGCATGTGCGACCGAAGAGCCATTGGTATTACAACCGTTCAGATCAAGGTACACTAGCCCCATCTCTCGATACGTTTGAATAGTTGCATGGGACATATGTATGCACCCGTTTACAATCTTAAATTAATTAAACTATCGAGGTTATTTATTATGATTACATCTTATCAAAATTTCATTGGAATTGATATCGGAAAATTTAAAAATGTTGCCGCAACTCACAACCAAAAGAGCACTATCAAGTTTGACAATGATGCTACTGGTTGGCAACAGTTGTTTCAAAAATTTTCAGATATCCTACCTAATTCTCTAGTAACTTTGGAAAACACTGGAAAATATGAGCTTGGCTTAGCACATTTTCTTGTTGATAAGAATGTTGCTGTACATCGAGCTAATACTCGCAAAGTAAAAAGCTTTGTCATATCTCATGGAACTTTAGCAAAGTCTGATCAATCAGATGCAAGAGCTCTTGCTCAATATGGATGTGAATGCTATAGTACTCTATCTCTATTTGTGCCTATGTCAAAAGAACAAACAGCCTTAGTTGCACTTTGTCAACGACGTGATGACATTACACAAATGAGAGTTCAAGAGAAATGTAGACTGAAAGCACCTGAAAACGAGCATATAAAAGAAAGTTGCCAAAAAACCATTGACTTTTTTAACGGTCAGATAAATGAGATCAATAATGCAATACAAAAAATCATTGATGAAAATCTAGAGTTACAAAAGCGCCAAAAAATACTTAGAACAGTACCGGGAATAGGTATCAAGTTATCTCAAAATTTTGTATGCCTGATGCCAGAACTTGGCTACTTAAACAAAAAAGAAGTTGCAAGTCTTGCTGGAGTTGCCCCGCATCCAAAAGAAAGCGGTAAAACTATTGGTTACCGAAGGATAACAGGTGGTAGAAGCAATGTTCGTGCAAAGCTTTTTACTGCTGCTATGGCTGCTGCAAAGTCTAAATCTGTACTTGGTGCTTTTTATTCTGATCTCATTGGTAGAGGTAAAAAAAAGATGGTAGCTATAACAGCTCTAATGCGTAAAATTATAGTGATTGCTAATGCAAGACTTAAAGAAGCAGTCAACGTAAATTTTTAAAATCTGTATAGAAAATAGGTTGATGAATATGTGCGCCCACACAAATTTAAAGCACATATTCATCAACCATACGGTCTAAGCAGTGGTAGTTGTTTGATATAAATTTCTTTCTGTAGTAAACTAGGGTTTTTGTTGCCAAAAATACATTTTTTAATTGAATAAAAATACAAAGTTATAAACAAGAGTTGTAATAAGACTAAATTCAAAAAATTTAAAAAAACATAGTTGATACAAACTTAGTAAGCAATATGAGGATTTGATCTCAAATTAACTGAAAGCTTGCTAGGCAGGAAAGTAGTACATAGGTCAAATTTCAATAAAGTGCTTGAAAACTAAATGTAAACTTAAAATTTTAAAAACTGGAATATGTACAACAACTTACGTGACTTCATTAAAGCCTTAGAGGAAAAAAAAGATCTGATTAGGATTAAGGAGGAGGTTTCAACTGTTCTTGAAATGACAGAAATTCACCGCAGAGTTTTGTCAAACAAAGGACCAGCTATCATCTTTGAAAATGTTGTCACAGAAAACGGCAAAAATTCGATTCCAGTTTTAGTGAATTTATTCGGTACTATTGAAAGAATTGCCTTGGGACTGAACATAAATCCTGGTGAGCTAAGAGATCTTGGTAAACTTTTAGCATTTTTGCAATCACCTGAGCCGCCAAAAAACTTTAAAGATGCTATGAAGATGTTTCCTCTGCTAAAAGTCGTGTTATCGATGCGAAGTAAAGTCGTGAACAAAGCTCCATGTCAAGAGGTAGTGCTAACCGGAGATGAAGTGGACCTAAGTCTACTGCCCATTCAAACATGCTGGCCAAATGAACCTGCACCACTTATCACCTGGCCGATTGTGGTAACAAAAGGCCCCACGAGAGACAAACAAGATAATTTCAATCTTGGAATATATCGTATGCAGGTCATAGATAAAAAAACGACTCTAATGCGTTGGCTTGCACATCGTGGTGGTGCAGGTCACCACAAACGATGGAAAGAGAAGGAACAAAATATGAAATTTCCTGCTGCTGCTGTGATCGGTAGTGATCCTGCAACGATTATTGCTGCAGTAACTCCAGTGCCAGAAACATTGTCAGAATACCAATTTGCTGGACTACTGCGAAAGAAGCCGCTTGAGCTTGTAAATTGTAAGACTATTCCACTTCAAGTGCCAGCTCACGCGGAAATCGTTCTGGAAGGCTATGTGAGTTTGGATAGATATCAAGACGAAGGGCCATACGGAGACCACACTGGCTACTATAATTCTGTTGAGCAATTTCCAGAATTTAATATTACTGCAATTACTATGCGCAAAAATCTAATTTATCTCAGCACTTTCACTGGCAAGCCACCTGATGAACCATCGATTCTTGGTGAAGCACTCAATGAAATTTTCGTGCCCATTCTTATTAATCAATTTCCAGAGATAGTGGATTTTTATCTGCCGCCGGAAGGTTGCTCATATAGAATAGCGGTAGTGTCGATAAAAAAATCCTATCCAGGGCAGGCAAAAAGAATTGTTATGGGCATACTTTCTTTTCTAAAGCAGTTTTTATACACGAAGTTTATTATCGTTGTTGATGATGATATAAATATACGTGATTGGAAGGAAGTGATGTGGGCAATGTCAACAAGGATGGACCCTGTGCGTGATACAATCATGATAGAAAATGCACCTATTGATTATTTAGACTTTGCTTCCCCTGAAAGCGGCCTGGGAGGTAAAATGGGATTTGATGCGACAAACAAAATTCCGCCTGAAACCAAACGAGAGTGGGGAAAGAAAATTGGGATGAGTGAGGAAATAGTAAGAAAAGTTACGGAGAAGTGGGAAGAATATATGGACTAGGCTTCTTGCATAAAAGCAGAAAAAAGTTTGGCGTTTTTTGTAATGCCGCGATTAGTATTAACTGATAATTGTGATTTAAGTCCGTCACAGTGCCCTTTTTTTTGTCATCCGAGTAGATACCGTCTCGTTAGTCAACAAGAAAATTACAAAATAAGGCAATATTTCATATAAGATTGAAAGTATTTTTTTAACAATCAGCTAGGCTCTGTGGACAAAAAATATGAAAAGAGAGAAAAAGATGGTAGTTTAGCCTAATAGGTAAAAAATGGAGAAACTACCATATGCAATATTACATCAAAGAGGAAAATTGGAAACAAATTTTAGAGTTCATAAAAAGCGTAAAAGGAATGCACAGCAAAGATGAAAAACGTTTAAGAATATTCATAGAGGCAGTGTGGTACATAGTGCGAAGTGGTTGCCAATGGAGACTTTTACCAAAAACTTATGGTAATTACAGGAGTATACATAAGCGATTTAAAAGATGGTGTGAAAGAGATGTCTGGAAAAAATTGCTTGAATATACTAAACAAGAGCCTGATTTAGAAGTTGCTATAATCGACGGTACGATCATCCGAGGCCATCCATGTTCATCTGGATATACAAAAAACTCCAAGGATCAAGAAGCTTTAGGGAGGAGCAAAGGTGGCTTTACAACTAAAATACATGCGCTTGTCGATGCACTTGGAAATCCACTTAAATTTACTCTGACTCCTGGTCAAAGAAATGAAATTACGCAGGCACAAGTGTTGACCGAAAGTATCTATAACTCTACTGTAGTAGCTGACAAGGGCTACGATAGCAATGCCTTTGTTACAAGTCTTGAAGACAAGGGATGTACAGTAGTTATTCCGCCAAAACGGAATCGAAAAGTGCAAAGGTATTACGATGAGCATATCTACAAAGAACGTCATTTGATTGAGTGTTTTTTTGGTAAAATTAAAAATTTTAGGCGCATTTTTTCCAGATTTGATAAAACTGCTGAGGTTTTTATGGGTTTTCTCAATTTTGTTGGAGCTCTTGTATGGCTTCTCTAAAATTTTGTCCACAGAGCCTAGTTTCACGTTTTCCTTTTTTACTTATAAATGAGAGAAAAACATCAAAGCGATCTTTTGATACATCTATGCCCAGAAAGTTGTTGATCATATATAACCCCATACGTTACCATTAAAAATGAAAAGTAAGGCTAACCTTGTGAATACAGAATTAGAACCATTTAGGTTTTTCTACGATACCGTCCAGCCTATACCTTTGAGAAGGGAGCTCTTATCTACTTGACAGATTTTATATCTAAGCCCCATTACAGAGTGCTTCCCTTCTCCATCTAATGCTTAAGCTTAAAACATTAGATGCTTTTTACAAGATACAAGCCCCTATGATGTCATTCCAGTGCTCCTTTCTCGTCATCCCAGTGCTCCTTTCTCGTCATCCGAGTAGCTGACACTGGGATCCAGAAAAAAGAATGGCGTCATGAAAGTAGCCTCCTTCTCCTGTCATTCCAGTGCTTGACACTGGAATCTAGTCTTTATTATGCAGCCGCTTATTTAAAGTTAAGTTTTCTGGATCCCAGACTGGGATGACATCATCCTTTTTTGGGATTCCAGCGTCACGCGCTGGAATGACATCACAGGGGCACTGGAATGACACCTTCCTGCCCAGTTCATGTTGCTATAAATATTAAGAAATTTACCAAATAAAAAAAAAGGCAAAGAAGCCCCGTGGTGCGAGTTTTGACCCTTTAATACTTTAAATTGGCGCTGTAATAATGTTCTGACGCTTAGTTTAAGCGCGATTTGGCTGAATGTAGAAAAATTTTAAAAGACATGCAACCGCTATAATTTTATGTAATCCGCCAAAAGATACCCTGAGTTTTTTACTAAATTTTGTCATTGAACCTGCAGGTCAAAAACAAGTTTTGAGTCACAAATACCCTTAATACTATAATAAGGAGGTTGGCGGAGTTTGTCAAGGAAGTTTTTTGTTTCTGCGGACTACCTGAGTCTATTGATTTCATTAGAGCCGAAACTCTTGAGACCTAGGTGATAATTCTATCTAAAAGAATGCCGAAAAAGAGCAGCAACCCTACGTAGGAGTTATTTTTAAATATGGACATGCATTGACTGGGATCGTCAGGATTGAAATTTTTGTATTGGCGGTGAAATATGAACCCTACAGCAAGTAGAGCAATATAAAAAATGTTATTTAATGATGATAAGATACCAGCATATAGCCACGTCATAAGAGATATTAAATAAAATCTTTTCAACCAAGATTTTGTTGTATCACCAAAATATAATGCGGTAGATTTCATTCCGAGTTTTTCATCATCTTTTTTATCTTGATGGGCGTATATGGTATCATAACTAAGCGTCCAAAAGACGCATCCTATATAAAACAGCAAGGATTCTATACTGATCTGGTTTGTTATTGCTGCTGAGCCCATGAGCGATCCCATATTGAAGGTAAACCCTAAGAACAATTGTGGCCACCAAACATACCGCTTTAATAAAGGGTAAGTAGCTATCATACACATTGAGATTATTCCAAGTATAAGTGTAGTTTTATTAGTTAATAATAAGATTACCAGGGCAATAGACAGTAACAGTGAAAGTAAAGCCAAAGCCTGCTTTATGTTTAATGCACCACTTGCAAGTGGCCTATATTTTGTTCGTTCAACGTGCGCATCTATTTCTCTATCGAAAATGTCATTGATTATGCACCCTGCAGGTCTCATTAAAAATGCACCTATAGTAAACAAAACAAGGAGAAAAAGAGCCTGATACGATAGAGAAGTTGAGGCTAAAAGAATACCGCTCAAACTGGGAAATAGCACAAGCCACAAACCTGTTAAACTGTGCAACCTCATTAATGAAAAGTAATGGTTGAAATACATTAATTAAGTGTGATTATGTAATATTTTGCTTACATTAACAAAATTATCGAACGCTAAATCAGGCTTGAAAACTAACTCAGGTATAAATCGCAAATCAACATAACACAATATAGATTTACGTATTGACCATGCAGACTGGTTCATTTGATTAACAACAGTGTTAATATCACAATTATTCTCAGAAGGATCTCCAGTGCGTCTTTTTTCTGGATCTAAGTAGTCAGCTACTTGAATATTCAATGAAGATAACACAATATATACATCTGCTTTTTTCAAATCTTTACTTAATTTTACGTCAGATACCGCTACATTTTTATTAAACACCTTACCTTCCATTAGGACTCTTGATATCGCTCTATGCAATACCGATGCTATTTTTAGGTTTCTAATTTCCTTTTTCATATCCAGCTACTATAATACCCTTTCTTCTTGCACTAATTGATAAGCTTCTAAAATATCTCCAACTTTAATATCGATATTACCCTCTAGTGATACTCCGCATTCAAAGTTTACACCTACTTCTTTAACATCATCTTTAAATCTACGTAGTGCTTTTAACTTTCCTTCATGCACCAATTTGCCACCACGCATTACCTTAATTAAAGAATCTTTTCTTATGACTCCATCACTTACGTAACATCCAATGATATTACCAGCTTTAGATACGTTAAATATTTGCCTCACAGATGCAAAGCCAACACGAACCTCTCGTGTAACAGGCTTTAACATTTTAGTTAAATACATTCTCATGTCGTCAATGAGCTCGTATATTATGTTATAAGTATGTATTTCTACACCTTTTTGTTTTGCCAAGTCCCTTATTTTTGAGTCCACTTTTACATTAAAAGCTAAAATTACTGCACTTGATGCTTCTGCAAGCAGCACATCTGAATCTGTTATCCCTCCTACTGCTTTGTGTAGGATATTTAATTTCACTTGGTCTTTACCGAGTTTATCAATTGAACTTGATATTGCTTCAATAGAACCAGTTACATCGCACTTTAAAACTACAGATAGTTCTTCTGTTTCACTGTTATTACGGCTGAATATATCTAAATTATTGTCGCCCGAATCTTCTTTCTTTTTCTTGATTAACTCTAGCCTGTATTCAACAATTTCACGTGCCTGCTTTTCAGAATTTACAACAACAAATTTATCTCCAGCATTTGGTACACCATTTAGACCAGTAATTTCAATTGGAGCGGAGGGTAGTGCTGCTTTTTCTCTTTGACCAAGGTGATTAACCATACTACGTACTTTACTGTATGTTGTACCAACTACCAATATATCACCAACCTTTAACGTTCCTTCCTCAACTATCAACGTAGCTGATATTCCTTTTGCTTTATCTATTTTGGATTCTATTACCCATCCAAGTGCTCGACAATCTTCTATTGCTTCTAGCTTCATTAATTCAGCGATTAACAAAATCGTCTCTTCTAGTTTATCTAAATTAGTTTTCTTTTTTGCTGATACTGGCACAATCATAACATCACCACCAAGCTCTTCAGGAATGAGATCATATCGAGGTAAGCTACTCATTACTTTCTCCACATCACCAGGCTCAGATTTATCAATTTTATTAATAGCAACTATAATGGAAACATTTGCTGCTTTTGCATGATTTATTGCTTCAACTGTTTGTTTCATGATTCCATCGTCAGCTGCAACTACTATTACAACTATATTAGTAATATTGGCACCACATGCACGCATCGCAGTGAACGCTTCATGTCCTGGTGTATCAATGAAAGTAATTTTTTGCTTATCTTTTGTTGTTATTTGATAAGCACCTATGTGTTGAGTTATGCCACCTGACTCTCTTTCTGCAACATTAGATTCACGAAATGCATCGAGCAATGAGGTTTTACCATGATCGACGTGTCCCATAAAAGTGACGATTGGTGGTTTAGGTTTTTTAGGCAGGCTTTCTCTGCCTTCTATAAAAAATAAATCCTTTTCTTTGTTGGCATTGCTCACTCGTTTGGCCGTATGATTAAATTTTTTCACTATTTCACATGCTATATCTGGATCCACCAGATCATCTACTCTATAACTCTCACCAACTTCTTCTTTGAACATTTTTAGCACACTCTTGCTATCTTCTGCCATACGAATAGATAACTCCCTGATAGTTATTTTGTCTGGTACAATAACTTCTCTTGATATATTTTTACCCTTAGTAAACTTTGACTTTCTACCTCTTATACCAAACCTTTGCTTAAATACAGGGGGTTGTTCAGTTTTTTCATCTATTGCCTGTGCAATTACCAGTTTAGAATGCTTAGAATATATATCTTTGTTGACCTTAAAAGACTTTTTATCGTCGTCCTCATGGTCAATACTATCTTCTTTTGGTTCAACTAAGTGGGTATTACTTAAAACTTGCTTATTTATTTCCTTAGATAAAGCGTCCGCTTCATTTTTCTCGTCAATCTCTTTATTATTGTCTTCTTTTGCTGTTTTCTCTTTTTCTTCTCTCTGATTTCTTTCTTTCAGCAAAGCAGCATTTTGCACAGCATTAATGCGAAAAATTTGTTCTTTCTCTGTTAAAGAACATAATTTACTCTCGTCAAATAAATTATGTTCTTCTGCATCATGAGATTTTTTTCTTCTTTTTTTTACTACTGTAGCTCCAGTACTTGGGCTAGCTGAAGAGTTTAAATTGAGGTCTAATTTAAGCTTGCTTAAACCTTGGAGCGTTAATTTTTTATCACTGATATCTTCATTATTCATATTATTTTATTATATTAATCCAAGCTTTTTACGTGCTTCTATGATTATTGAATCTACTGTATCTTTTAGATCTTCTTTGCTATCGGATGAGGAAGAGAGTATGCTGCAAAACTCATAACTTGATAAATCTGCTATGTCCTCTAAAGTCTTAATATCATGCTTACTAAGAGCAATTTTATTGTCTATTGATAAAGTTAAATTGATTACATCATCCTCCATACCTAAACTTTTTAGCTCTTGTATTTTTCTATCATTTTCTGCTTTCAGGTACTTATTTGCTCTATTGTGAAGTTCGTTTGCAATATCTTCATTAAAGCCCTCTATTGAAGCAAGCTCTTTAATTGAAGCGCTAGATATGTCTTCTACACTTGAAAAACCTTCTGTTACCAATAGCTGACCCATAATCTCTTCTAAGTTTAAAGCTTCAGCAAATAAAGCTGAACATTGACTAAGCTCTTTACTTCGCCTTTCTGATTCTTGCTGAGTGCTTAATATCTCAATTTTCCATCCAACAAGCTCTGAAGCTAATCTTACATTCTGGCCCTTTTTTCCTATCGCTAAACTCAATTGATCTTCAGCAACTATTAACTCTATGCAATTTTCATTTTCATCAATAATAACCTTCGATACTTCTGCAGGAGTAATGGCTTTAATAACAAATTGACCCAAATCTGAGGAGTAATTTATAACGTCAATTTTTTCACCATTTAATTCGTGTATAATAGTTTTTATTCTATCTCCCTTAACTCCAACACAAGCACCTACTGGATCAATGTTCTTGTCGGGAGAGAAAACGGCAACCTTAGACCTTGAACCAGCATCTCTAGCTATACCTTTAATTGTCACTAATCCGTCAGCAATTTCTGGTATTTCTTGATTTAATAATGCCTCCAAAAAGCCTTCATGAGTTCTAGAAAGAATAATTTGACGTCCATCATCAGAGCGCTTAACAGTCTGTATGTAAGCTTTAACCTTATCACCTTCACGAAATGATTCACCACCAGTTAAATTTCGCAATGGAAGATATGCCCTAGTGCCATTTATGTCTATAATAAGATCTGAATATTCTACTTGTTTAACAATACCATACCTTATTTCTCCCACCTTATCTTTAAATTCCTCATATTGCTTTTTTGACTCTTCATCTTTAATTATTTGAGCAATCTTTTGCTGGGCAATTCTTGCTGAAGCAAGATCAGTGTTAAGAGAGAGTAATTCACTAACAGTATCTCCAATTTTTGCATCTCCTTTTATTAATTTAGCTTGTGTCAGCGTAATTGATTCATACTCAGTATTCTCTTCTCTATTTGATTCGTCATCAATAACTTTTAGTTTTCTGTATGAAGTAACTTTGCCTGTGTTTCTATCTATATTAACTACAATTTTACTTTTGCTACCATATTTTTGATAAGCCACTGCTTCTATAGCACTTTCTAGTGCCTTTATTACAACATCAAAATCTAAACCTTTTTGAAGTGAAAGCTCTCCTGCTGTTTTTATTACATCAAGGCTTCCAACTATGTTATTCTTGTTACTTTTCTGCTTAACACTGCTTTTACGATTAGCAATCATAATAAATAAATCCAATGTAATTAGTTATAATTATAGCTCCAACGGGCAAAGAACACTATCTTAAATGTTAAATGATTGCTAATTTAAGTCAAGTTTTTTCATGTCTTTGTATAACAAGCAACGCAGGAGTAAAGAATAAAGTTAAAACCGTTGCAACCAATATTCCACTTGCTATGGTTGTTGAAATGTCAACCCACCACTGGCTTGATGGAGCATCATATGTGATTTGTAGCGTAAAAAAATTGATATTTAACCTGGTAATCATCGGTATTAAACCAAGAACTGTGGTTGCAACGGTAAGCAATATTGGCCTAACGCGAGAAATTGCAGCGTTTATTACACATCGCTTGATGTCATTTTTGTGTACCTTAATTTGGCGATGAAAGGCATCAAGTAATAGTATGTTATTATTCACTATAATTCCCGCCAAAGCAATTATCCCCACTCCACACATAACAACTACGAAAACTTGTTGGATAAGAAAGAAAACAAAAAACACACATGTTGTGGATAAAAACACTGCTGTCATTACGATAAATGTATGGTATACATTATTAAACTGTGTCACTAATACCAATATCATTAGTGTAATCGCTAATATAAAAGCCTTTAACAAAAATGCTCCTGATTTTTGTTGATCTTCTTTGTCGCCTTTAAAATCAATTTTTACTCCCTTGTCCCAATCCTGGGCAATAGAATTCTGAATGAACTTTACTCTTTCATCAACAAGATAGCCAGTATCAACGTCAGCAGAGATTGTCACTGTGCGTAATCCATCAATCCTGTTTAGTTTGTTTACCTTTTTTTCGGGAGCATATTTTACTATATTGCTCATAGGATACGGGCCATTAACTGTATTGATAAAAAGATTGTCTATAGTCTTCATGTTGCGATCCTTTCCAGGGAAACGGAGTACAATATCGATTTCTTCATCCGTGTTATTTGGTCTATATTTTCCAATCAACACTCCATTTGTAACCATCTTTATAAAATCGCCAATGGTTGCAACACTTACTTCAGAGCTTGTAGCCTTACTCTTATCAACACTCATATTCCACTCTATTTCAGGTGCTGATCTGCTATCTTGAATATTTATAAACCCGGATGAAGGTTGGTTCATAATTTCTAGAATTTTCTCTGCTGCTAAATTCAAACTGGATACACTCCCGCTGAGGTTAATTTGTATTGGCTTGTCAGCCGACGGTCCTGGCTTTTCCTCTTGAACATTAATTATTATTCCTTTCATGTCTTGCACACTGCTCCTTATATCATTTAGTATGTGCTTAGCTTTGCGCCTGAAGCGCCAATCCATAAGTTCTAGTTGTATTCTGGCGATAACGTTGTCTGAAAATGCTCCTGATCTAGCATAAGAAACATGAATTTCTTTTTCAATGCTCAAAATGCGTTCTTCCACTTCTTTGAGTATCAGATCTCGTTCTTTGGCTGATAAGCTTTCTTTTGCTTTAACACTGATTAAAATATTATCTGAATCCACTTTCGGAAAAAACTTTACTCCAGGACCAAAAGTAAAGTACAGCACACTAAATGAAAACAAAACGAATACAGTAGCACATACGAATTTTTTAGGATGATCCAAAACCTTTTCTAGCATTCGTACGTAAGCTCTTATTATAGGCCCAGCATTTTTTATTTCACCACTTTCGATAGCATTCATTTTTTCAATTTCTTCCTTTGAAGTTACTGATGGCTTTCCAAAGATTGCACCAAGTATTGGTATAAAAACCAGAGCCATAATAAGCGATCCGGTTAAAGTTAAAATTATTGTAATTGGTATATACTGCATGAATTTTCCCACAGTATCAGGCCAGAGTAGTAAAGGAAAAAACACTGCCAATTTAGTTAATGTCGATGATAGAACCGGATAAAACATATCACGAACTGAAGTGTGAAAAGCTTCTACTTTGTCCATTCCGCAGATCATCTTTCTATCGGCATATTCGCTGATCACAATTGCATCATCAACCAGCATGCCAACAGCCATGATTAAACTGAAGAGCACAACGATATTTAAAGTGATGCCCATAAAGTAAAGAGCTATTATTCCAATGAGAAAGGAACCGGGTATCGAGAGTGCCACAAGAATAGCAATCCTTGTTCCCATCGAAAGCATCATTATGATCAATATTAACAACACAGCGAATATTATGCCGTTTTCCAAGTCATCAAGCACATCGCGGACGTTTTTTGACTGGTCGTTTAAGTACACCACTTTTAAGTTTTCAGGTAATTGATCTTTTGCCTTATCCATTAAGTATTTTACTTGATTTACTGTGTCTATTATGTTTTTTCCATTACGTTTTGAAATTTCTAGCACGACACTAGGTAATCCATTAATGCGAGCAAACCCTTGGTGATCCTCAAACCTAGGGTATACTTTTGCTATATCTTTGATTCTCAAAACTGCATCGCCTTGAGATCTAATAGGAATATTCATAATATCTTCTATATCTTTTAATAACCCTGATATTTTAATCGAATATTTACCGGCCAGTGACCCAGCTCCCACAAGTCTGTTATTGCTTGATATAGCTTGGAATATTTCGTTTGATTGAATGTTATATTTTGTTAGAACTGTGGGCTCAATTATAACTTCCACTGTTTCTTTACGCATGCCCGCCACTTCAACTTTGAGAACATTTGGCAGAGATTCTATTTCTTTCTTTAGCTTGCGTGCTATTTCAGTTAAGGCTCTTTCTGGCAAATTACCAATTAAGCCGACATTGAGTATCGGAAATAAGCTCAAGTTTATTTCATTGATTATCGGAGATTCCGCTTCAACAGGTAACTTCGATTTTATGTTTGAAAGCTTTGAACGGACATTATCGAGCACTTCTTTATTATCATACTCTGTTCCAAATTCGAGTATCATGTGAGCACCATCATTAGTTGCAAAAGCTCTCAATTCTTTTACACCTTCGATGGATCTTAGTTCATTTTCTATAGGAAGCACTAATAGCTTTTCACTATCTTGAGCAGAAATCCCAGGAAGTCCAACAAACACGCTGATTATAGGAATCTGTATATCAGGGTTACTTTCCCTTGGCATTTTTACATAAACGTATGAACCGAAGATAAAAATTACTATAAGTAATAATACCACCGCCCTGTTTCGCTCTATGAGTAAGCTCTGCATGTTGAATGTTAACTAAATATGTGCGTTTGTACAATATTATAGTCGAGATACATTGCATATTAATTAATCCTTGTATAGCTTTAAAACTTTACGCAAATAATTAAAATTTTCGCAAAGTTGCAAGTATAAGAAAATTTCTGTATAATAATTCTAGAACAGTATTTGAGAGGTTATTATGGTGGCAATTTTAAATGTAACAAAAGGCAAGAATAAAGTTATTACATCTGGGTTAGCTGGAGCTTTATCAGCTTTAATATTTTTAACAGCAATCCACATTGCCGCAAAGATAGCCATTATCGTTTCTGCTGCTGCAGTTACTTACTTATTACTTTTGCTGATTCATAAAATAAGAACTAAAAAAGAACAGCCTGCTGAAATTACTGGTGTTTCAGAAGATGAAGGGTATAGCAGTGTTGATGAAGGTAAAGATACCGTAAAAGAACCAGAAAAAACTGAAACTGAGCTAGCAGAAGAATTAGAAAATAAAAGAGCACAAGAAGAAATGAAAAATGGACTACCTGAACATATGGATTTCAAAGGTAATTCACTTTCTAAAAGCGCTGATACTAAAGATAGTCATTCCGTTTCTAGTTCTACAAATATTGTTATGAAACCTTTACCTAAACACATGGATGCGCTTGGTAATCCACTTCCTGAAAGACCAAGTGCAAATATTAGTATAGAATCTAAACCTGAAAGAAAACTATTTCCTGCAGACTGGCTATTACAACACGGGAATGTAAGTAGTGATATGAAGAAAATTGTAAGTTAAAAATGTGATATAAAAGAGATAAGAGGGAAAGATAACCCTACTCACTATAGGAATAGGGCTATCACGGGCATGTGCGACCGAAGAGCCATTGGTATTACAACCGTTCAGATCAAGGTACACTAGCCCCATCTCTCGATACGTTTGAATAGTTGCATGGGACATATGTATGCACCCGTTTACAATCTTAAATTAATTAAACTATCGAGGTTATTTATTATGATTACATCTTATCAAAATTTCATTGGAATTGATATCGGAAAATTTAAAAATGTTGCCGCAACTCACAACCAAAAGAGCACTATCAAGTTTGACAATGATGCTACTGGTTGGCAACAGTTGTTTCAAAAATTTTCAGATATCCTACCTAATTCTCTAGTAACTTTGGAAAACACTGGAAAATATGAGCTTGGCTTAGCACATTTTCTTGTTGATAAGAATGTTGCTGTACATCGAGCTAATACTCGCAAAGTAAAAAGCTTTGTCATATCTCATGGAACTTTAGCAAAGTCTGATCAATCAGATGCAAGAGCTCTTGCTCAATATGGATGTGAATGCTATAGTACTCTATCTCTATTTGTGCCTATGTCAAAAGAACAAACAGCCTTAGTTGCACTTTGTCAACGACGTGATGACATTACACAAATGAGAGTTCAAGAGAAATGTAGACTGAAAGCACCTGAAAACGAGCATATAAAAGAAAGTTGCCAAAAAACCATTGACTTTTTTAACGGTCAGATAAATGAGATCAATAATGCAATACAAAAAATCATTGATGAAAATCTAGAGTTACAAAAGCGCCAAAAAATACTTAGAACAGTACCGGGAATAGGTATCAAGTTATCTCAAAATTTTGTATGCCTGATGCCAGAACTTGGCTACTTAAACAAAAAAGAAGTTGCAAGTCTTGCTGGAGTTGCCCCGCATCCAAAAGAAAGCGGTAAAACTATTGGTTACCGAAGGATAACAGGTGGTAGAAGCAATGTTCGTGCAAAGCTTTTTACTGCTGCTATGGCTGCTGCAAAGTCTAAATCTGTACTTGGTGCTTTTTATTCTGATCTCATTGGTAGAGGTAAAAAAAAGATGGTAGCTATAACAGCTCTAATGCGTAAAATTATAGTGATTGCTAATGCAAGACTTAAAGAAGCAGTCAACGTAAATTTTTAAAATCTGTATAGAAAATAGGTTGATGAATATGTGCGCCCACACAAATTTAAAGCACATATTCATCAACCATACGGTCTAAGCAGTGGTAGTTGTTTGATATAAATTTCTTTCTGTAGTAAACTAGGCTCTGTGGACAAAAAATATGAAAAGAGAGAAAAAGATGGTAGTTTAGCCTAATAGGTAAAAAATGGAGAAACTACCATATGCAATATTACATCAAAGAGGAAAATTGGAAACAAATTTTAGAGTTCATAAAAAGCGTAAAAGGAATGCACAGCAAAGATGAAAAATGTTTAAGAATATTCATAGAGGCAGTGTGGTACATAGTGCGAAGTGGTTGCCAATGGAGACTTTTACCAAAAACTTATGGTAATTACAGGAATATACATAAGCGATTTAAAAGATGGTGTGAAAGAGATGTCTGGAAAAAATTGCTTGAATATACTAAACAAGAGCCTGATTTAGAAGTTGCTATAATCGACGGTACGATCATCCGAGGCCATCCATGTTCATCTGGATATACAAAAAACTCCAAGGATCAAGAAGCTTTAGGGAGGAGCAAAGGTGGCTTTACAACTAAAATACATGCGCTTGTCGATGCACTTGGAAATCCACTTAAATTTACTCTGACTCCTGGTCAAAGAAATGAAATTACGCAGGCACAAGTGTTGACCGAAAGTATCTATAACTCTACTGTAGTAGCTGACAAGGGCTACGATAGCAATGCCTTTGTTACAAGTCTTGAAGACAAGGGATGTACAGTAGTTATTCCGCCAAAACGGAATCGAAAAGTGCAAAGGTATTACGATGAGCATATCTACAAAGAACGTCATTTGATTGAGTGTTTTTTTGGTAAAATTAAAAATTTTAGGCGCATTTTTTCCAGATTTGATAAAACTGCTGAGGTTTTTATGGGTTTTCTCAATTTTGTTGGAGCTCTTGTATGGCTTCTCTAAAATTTTGTCCACAGAGCCTAGTTTGTTGAGCAGAGTGTTGTGAAGTATCAATAAGTATTTCTCTTTTCAATGAGCTAAAGAAGCTTTCTGCAACAGAATTGTCGTAACAACAGCCTTTATTACTCATCTATATTCTTTACAGCTAAGAGATATTGATACCCTTGCGCAGTATATTGTGAACCTTGGTCACTATGCAGCAGTAGATTTTTAACAGGTTTACGCCTATTAATGGCCATTAATAAAGAGTTCATAACCAATTGTTTATTTATTGCACTACTCATTAACTACCATACGTGAGAATTATTGCTGCCAAATATAGCCATCCCTCCTTGGTTTTGATGTAAGTAATCCCATACTTTATTTGGTTGATCAACAATAAAGTTTTGATCTGGTATATTGGGAGCTACAGCTCTATTATCTGTTTGTTGTTTTTTAATTTTAAACTTTCTTCTCAGTATAGCCCTGATGTCATTTTTCTGCATAATACTTTGCACCGTTTTCAAATTGCAACTTTTACCCAAAGCCTTCAATTCAGCATGAATTTTAGGAGCTCCATATCTACATTTAGAAACTTGATATATTTTTTGAATAGCTGCGAGTAGCTCTTTATTTGCTGATTCTCTACTGCTTATTTTTCTTGTGGTCCACTTATAGTAGCCACTAGCAGAAAATCCTACATAATTCCTGTACTTTATAGCAGTTACTATGCTCTTTTATAAAAAAATATTTTACTCTTTTTGACTGGCCAGGGCTTTTTTTTAAATGTCTCTTTCCCTTGTTACTCTTGCTAACTCTCTTTGTAAATCAAACCTCTCTTTGTCGTAAGGAGCCATGTTACCTCTACCTGGAAATGCATCTGCTGCCGACTTTTTTTCGTTGTGTTTCTTTATCCATTTTCCTAATAAACCACCCTTTATTCCTAAATCCTTTGCTATTTTTGTAATTGTTTGACCTGCCTTTCTTTGTTCATTTGCCAGTTTAACAGCTTCCAATTTGAATTCTGCTGTATATTCTCTTACCATTTCTAATCCTCCAAAATTTTATTTTACCAAAAAAAACTCTTTTCTTTCTCTCCACTTTTTCTGGGTAAGGTCAAAATTGCTGCCTATCTTCTTGATTGCGCTCTTGATAGAATGTGACTTTTTTTAAAGGTTATTTTTAGCTGTCTTAATCTATACCAAATTGCACTTATCCCAAAGCCAAGGTTTTGTTTCATTTCTGCTAGTGTGTGATCTGGGTGTTTTTTGACATATTCTTTGAGTATTTCTGGATCTATTTTTCGAATAAAACCAGTACTTTTTACCGCTTTGAGACCTTGGCCAGTAGCTTTCTTTTTTAGCCATCTATATAGTGTTGCTATCCCTATCTAAAAAACCTCTGCAACTTCAACCTTTGACTTTCCTTTTTCTACCAAAGACACTGCTTTTTCCCTTAAATCTACACTATATACCATCGCTTTCCCTACTTTAAAAAAACATATTATACCTTTATCATTCGCTTTTGAAAATACTATAGTTATTCACTATCCATTTTTTAAGTTGGCGTTTTTTAGTGCAAAAAATTAAGCATGATTTACGCCAAATACATTAAGTTTTTTTGTCATTAATCCACTGCAGAGATTGCGAAGATAAATAAATAGCTTCAGTTTCATGATAAGGGGACTGGCGGAATTTGTCAAGTAACTTCTAGCCCCGTCTCTTGGCTATGGTATTGCTAATCAAACAATGACTATGCAAAAAACCTAATAACATGTATAATCTATAAATAATTTCTAAGGTAGATTGTGAAACTAGGTGTTAATATCGATCACGTTGCAACCCTCCGCAACGCACGCGGAACTTCTTATCCAGATCCATTGAAAGCAGCAGAAATAGCCATTGACGCTGGAGCAGACTTTATTACTGTACACTTACGAGAAGATAGAAGGCATATTAGAGATGAAGACGTATTTAACCTAAAAAAAAGCATTAGCACTGAGCTAAATCTTGAAATTGCAGCCACGGAAGAAATGCTTGAAATAGCAAAAAAGGTAAAACCCTATTCGATTAGTATAGTACCAGAAAAAAGAGAAGAATTAACAACCGAAGGTGGCCTGGATATCGTGAATATGCACAGTAAACTTTCTAGTATAATAGAGGAAATGCATAGCTCTAGCATAAAAGTCTCACTGTTTATCGATCCAAATATTGATCAACTAAAATATCTTGAAAAGCTAGGGACAAAACCTGACATAATAGAAATTCACACAGGGAATTACTGTGATAATCCATCAGAAAAAAAGTTACAGTTAATTACTAATGCTGCAGAGTACGTCAATAAATTAGGAATAGAATGCCACGCAGGACATGGCATAACTTATAAACACGCTAAGAAGATGACAAGAATACCTCACATCTCAGCTCTTAACATAGGCCACTATTTAATTAGCGAAGCTGTATTTTACGGCTTGCACAGCGTAGTAAAAACAATGAAAATGACAATGTCTAACTAACTGCTGCTTTTTCCTTCTCATTTAAAATACTTAAAAGAGTTTGGCTTGCTTTAAATTTTACCCTTGTCTTTTTAGGAACAGTCATGATCTCACCACTTTGGGGGTTACGACATTGTTTTTCCTGACTGATAGCAGTAGAAAATGTTCCTATTCCATGCAAACGTATTTCACCTTTCCCATGCAGCTCATTCTTTATTATTTTAATAAACGCATCATGAATCTTGCTCAAATCAGATTTTGTTATATCTATATTCTGACTAGAACAATCTTCCTTTAATTGTTTTATTATATCTTCTTTACTCATAAATTACCTTAATATTGAAAAAATCACATAAATAGCATATTATGTTGACACCGATAGTCAACTAAATTCATCACAAAAATAGAGGATATCATACACTTTTGCAAATATTTGTATAATACTTACAAAAAAACACCCCTATAAAATAACTATCTCTTAGAAAATTGACACTTTTTCCGAGCTTTATGTTGACCATATTTCTTACGTTCAACAACACGTGAATCTCTAGTTAAGAACTCACCATTACGTAGTATAGAATGCAAATCTTGGCTTACACTACTTAAAGCTCCGCTTATTCCATGAGCTAGAGCACCTGCTTGACCAGATAGCCCTCCACCTTTTACAGTTGCAAATACATCGTATTTATCCAATGTGGAAGTTGCAACAAATGGCATTTTTACTATTTGGCACACTGACTCTCTTTTAAAATAAGAAATTAGATCGCCTTTTTTGTTAACACTAAATTTTCCACTCCCCGGCTTTATCCATACTCTTGCTACAGATTCTTTTCTTCGGCCTGTAGCATATAAACGACCAAGCGAATCAACTGCTGATTTAATTGTCTTTTCTGACCAATCATTGTTATTTATTGTAGAACTCTTCATTTTTACTCCATTACTTTTTATTTTTACGATTCAAAGAGGCAAAATCTATCTTTTCAGGTTGCTGTCCTTGATGCTTATGCTCTGAACCAGAATAAACATACAAATTTTCAAAGCGTCTACGTGCCATAGGCCCATCATCAAGCATCCTTTTCACTGCCATTTTTATTACACGCTCAGGAAATTTGCCATTTAAAATATTATCTGGAGTAGTTTTCTTCAAACCACCAGAATAACCTGTATGCTTATAGTAAATTTTATCTTTAAGCTTCTTTCCGGTGAAATGCACCTTTTCTGCGTTGATAATAATTACATTATCGCCACAATCCATATGAGGTGTATACTCAGGTTTATGCTTTCCACGTAATAGTGTCGCTACAAATGCTGCAAGCCTCCCTACCACTAATCCTTCTGCATCTATGACAAACCACTTTTTATTGATTTGTTTCTCCTTTAAGAAAAAAGTCTTCATTATTTGATCCAACAATAGTAAGCTATGATATACTTAATTTCTCAATAGTGTCAACAATATTAGTTATTGATTATTAAAGTAATTTATGTTAGTAATTGAGCTGCGCAACCAATATGCATAGGAATTAGAATGTTTCGATTGATTATCACACTTGCGATCATTTTTAGTACTATAAGTTGCTATGCAACCGATGTGGGAGAAGTGATAAGCAAAGCCATCAAAAATAGCTCAAAAATAAAGTCTCAATTTTACCAATATAAAAGCGCAGAAAAACACTATAAATCTTCTGGGTTAGCTGGATTTTTACCTGACATTAATTTGCAATACAATTTCGATAGTAACTTTAATCTTGATACATCTGAAAAAAAACTTACATTGCGCCAGAAATTAATCGATGGCGGTGGTACCTTTGCCACATTCAGTCGATCAAGCCATCTTCTCAAAGCAGAAAAGATGCGATTTCAGCAATTAAAACAAGAGCTTGCACTTAATGCTGTGAAAGCATATGTTAATGTTTTACAAAAGACAGAAATATTAAAACTCAGAGAACATAAAGAACGCGTTTCTTTGGAACATTTGTCAGCTATGAAAAAACGCTTTTCCCTTGGAGAGGTAACCAATGCTGAAGTTTTGTTAGCAAAAGCAAAATTTTCGTCTTCTATATCCGAAAGAGTTGATGCTGAAGGTAAATTAAAGTTGGTAAATATTGCTTATTATCATTTGATTGGCGAAGATGCTGATGACCTTTCTGAAGCTAATGATAAACTACCTTCTGTTCCAGAGCTAAATGAATGTTTACAGTTAGCAAAAAGCAATAATTTATCTCTAAAAGCAGCAGTTTATCAAAAAAGAGCAGCCGGAATGGAAGTGATTGCTGAAAGCTCCAAGTGGCTTCCTTCTTTAAATCTAAGTGCAAGCAAAAATTTTGGGGAGGATGGTATGAAGGTAGACAAACTATTAGAAAATGTTCATGTAGTTTTTACTCTTGATGTTCCAATCTTTAAGAGAGGAGTTAATGCTTTTGGTGTCAGTAAAGCTAAAATGGATGCAAAAAAATCTACCTACGATTATTATGAAACGGTAAAAAATATAGAACAAGCAGTTGTAAATGCTTGGAATAATGTGTTGACAGCAAAGGCCATTATCAAAGCAAGTCAAGAAGCGGAAAAAGCAGCAGCTCTAGCATTGGAAGGAGTTGAGCAAGAAGTAAACTTAAATTTAAAGAGTACATCTGACCTTTTGGACACTGAAGATGCATTATTTAAAGCACGTTCAGACTTAGTTGAAGCAAAAAGCAATTATGTGATTAGTGTTTACAACTTGCTTTTTATGATAAATAGTATAAACCTCTAAATTTAATGGTATTAGCACTATGCATGATGAACAAGGTAATCAATCTGTAAAAGATATCCTAGAAGATATAAAAAAAGCTATATCGGGTAAAAACGCGAGTAACGATAAAGCAGAAATAAAGGATGAAAATGATGATGTGCTATACCTTGAGGAAGAGTATCCAGAAGAAATAGAAGAAGATGGCAAAAAAGAAAATAATGAAAAAGAGGACATTGATAATGATGACCAAAGTGAGGAAATGGCTTGCAACAATAACCAATTTAATGGCCATAGCTACAATTCAGAAGAAAAAAAAGATATTTATTTGTACGATAATATCCAAATGAGTAATAACAAAGCGAGTAATAGCGGCTTACAAGCGCAAAATAACGATCATCTAATTTTAAAAGAGAATATGGAAGAGATCAAAGCGTTGCTTGGAAAAATGCAAAACGAATTACAGCATAAACAACAAAAAAAAGCGAACCTTACTGTTGAAGAATTAGTTACATCTCTTTTAAAACCTCAGCTCTCAGAATGGCTGAATAAATATCTACATGCACTGGTAAAAGAAGTAGTTGAAAAAGAGCTTAAAGATATAATCAATAATAAGTAGGGTATTAGCAATAAAAACTAGAGTAAAGACGGCTAGAGGCAGAAAACTATCTTCAACAAGGTGGCTACATCGTCATTTGAATGATCAGTATGTGCAAAAAACTAGCAAGGATGGTTATAGGTCACGCTCAGCATATAAGCTGGTAGAAATGGATAACAAATTTAAATTATTCCAAGAAGGGCAAAAAATTATTGATCTTGGTGCTTCTCCTGGTGGATGGTCACAAGTTGCATCTCAGAAAGGTGCAAATGTGGTTGCTCTTGACATAAAACCAATGAACGCAATTAATGGAGTAGAGTTTATACAATGTGATATTATCAATGAGTTTGAAATTTTAAGAGAAAAATTCAAGGATCAAAAATTTGATGTAATTTTATCTGACATGGCGCCCGAATCTTGTGGTTTAAAATCGTTGGATCATATCAGAATTATGCTTTTATGTGAGGCAGCGCTCAATTTTGCAAAGCATTTCTTGAGTCATGGTGGCACGTTTGTAGTAAAAATTTTCCAAGGAGAATCTGATAAAGATTTTTGTAACGAGCTAAAAAAAATGTTTAAAACAGTAAAATACTTTAAACCAAAGTCAAGTAGATCTGAATCTACAGAAATGTATTTGGTAAGTTTAGGCTTTATTGACAGCAAACCTTCTATATAATATTAATCCAGGTAGCCCGCAGAAACGGAAAAACTTACTTGACACCCTTCGCCAGCCCCCTTATCATAACAGTGGAGGTATTCAGTTATCTTCATCTGTGCAGATTAAACAGCAAGAAAACAACGTAGTTGGCGTCTTATTTTTAATTTTTTGCACTATGTGCACCTTATGTCTTCACAACATTTCTGGGTTTTTACCTATATAAGCTGAAACGCGCTTATAAGTCGTTTAAGACAGTATAGTACGCCGATTTGCAGGATTAGAGAGTGACAACTAGCTAACACGGGGTTTCTTTTGCCTTTTTTTCTGCTTAGTAAATTTCTTAAACGTTTAAACTAAGGTGAGTTGCATTTAAAAGCAGCTAAATTGCAGTGTTTAAGACTTAAAAAACGCCAATACTGAAAACAGACAATGACTAGGGCTTCGTGTGCCTTTTTTTTCGTTTAGTAAATTTCTTAATGTTTATGGCTAAACGACAACCGTCATCCCGCTGCTTGTTAGCGGGATCTATGCTTTGAGATACCGCGAATGAATCGCGGTATGACGGTTCGCGGTGGCATGATGTAGGACTGCTGTGACACCATTATAGAGTGAACCAGTGTCAGCTACTTGGATGACAGACAAGAAAATGTTTGTGACTAATTTTTAGATCAAACATGGAATTTCGACAAACTTAACTTTTTTGTGAGACTGTTCAGCAATAATAAATAAATTGAGAGGAAAGGTTATGGCAATAAAAAAGGAAAAGTTTTTTGAAATAATAAATGAGGTAAGCAAGAGTGAAGGTTTAAATGAGAATAATTTACTTGAAAGAATAGGGAGTAAGCTAAAAGATGCAGACTCAAAAGTATATAGCACTTGTAACAATTTGAAGATAGATAAGATGTTCAGTATGTTAGATTCAGACAAAATTGTAAGTTATATGTTGGTACATCTTGCTGTGGAATGTAACAGTGTACCAATAGTAAAACTCCTACTAGCAAAGGAAGCAAAAGTTAATGAACCAATATATGAACTTGATGGAGCTAAGTCTCAATTAACTGCTTTGCACATTGCTGCTTTGCATGGTCATCAAGAGATAGTTCAGCTTTTATTGAATAATGACGCAAATCCTTTACTAAAAGATAGTCAAGGCTGAACTCCAAGGGATATTGTCGGCGATGTAGAAGGTAAAAAGGCTATAATAAAAACGTTAGAGGAAGGAGAACAACGTTGTGCTGGTACGAGAAGACAAACTTATAGACAAGGCACTTTACTGCAGCCTAATAATAAAACTCCAGGAAATTTAGCTGTGAACGGAAATAACGTAACTGCTGCAGTGCAAGCATGGAATGCAAGAGATCAGAAAAAGAACAACGGAACTACACTAAACAGCAGAGAAATCTATGTGCAAGATGAGGATGAACAGACTTCTTCAAACTCAATCACTAATGAAAACAATATAAACAAAGTAGGTCATACATTAGAAAGAGAACAAGCTATAAGAGAAAGAGATGCTATGTTGCAAAAGTTGCGAGAGGCAGAGCAACGACTTGCCAATAATCAGAAGCGCATAGAACAAGATTACTTGCACGATCAACATCTAGGCTCTGTGGACAAAAAATATGAAAAGAGAGAAAAAGATGGTAGTTTAGCCTAATAGGTAAAAAATGGAGAAACTACCATATGCAATATTACATCAAAGAGGAAAATTGGAAACAAATTTTAGAGTTCATAAAAAGCGTAAAAGGAATACACAGCAAAGATGAAAAACGTTTAAGAATATTCATAGAGGCAGTGTGGTACATAGTGCGAAGTGGTTGCCAATGGAGACTTTTACCAAAAACTTATGGTAATTACAGGAGTATACATAAGCGATTTAAAAGATGGTGTGAAAGAGATGTCTGGAAAAAATTGCTTGAATATACTAAACAAGAGCCTGATTTAGAAGTTGCTATAATCGACGGTACGATCATCCGAGGCCATCCATGTTCATCTGGATATACAAAAAACTCCAAGGATCAAGAAGCTTTAGGGAGGAGCAAAGGTGGCTTTACAACTAAAATACATGCGCTTGTCGATGCACTTGGAAATCCACTTAAATTTACTCTGACTCCTGGTCAAAGAAATGAAATTACGCAGGCACAAGTGTTGACCGAAAGTATCTATAACTCTACTGTAGTAGCTGACAAGGGCTACGATAGCAATGCCTTTGTTACAAGTCTTGAAGACAAGGGATGTACAGTAGTTATTCCGCCAAAACGGAATCGAAAAGTGCAAAGGTATTACGATGAGCATATCTACAAAGAACGTCATTTGATTGAGTGTTTTTTTGGTAAAATTAAAAATTTTAGGCGCATTTTTTCCAGATTTGATAAAACTGCTGAGGTTTTTATGGGTTTTCTCAATTTTGTTGGAGCTCTTGTATGGCTTCTCTAAAATTTTGTCCACAGAGCCTAGAGCAGTATACTATACATAATGGTGAACAGACCTTTTTAAATAAAAGTAGTAGTGACGACAGTGGAATATGTTTTGATGGAGATGGATCTGAAGCTTTAGGCCAATCTATATTAGAAAATGGAGAAGACATTGATGCACAAGATGAAAATGGATTGACTTTTTTACATCGTGCTGCTGCAAACAACAATGAAGAATCAGTGAAACGTTTGGTAAAATGTGGAGCAAAAATTGATGTACAGGATAAAGATGGATGGACCCCTTTACATTATGCTGCTGCATATGGTTGTGTAGAGATTGCAGAATATCTAGTAGTAAATGCAGCAAATGTTAATGCACAAGACAAAGCTGAGTATACTCCATTATGTTACGCTCTTGCAAATGACAAAAAAGAATCAGCCAACCTTTTGATGAAATATGGAGCAGATCGCTCATTGATAAAGGATGAAGGCCTAATAGATAGACTAAACGGTATGTATGGTCAGCTATCTGAGGCCGTACCTAGTACTTCTTCCCATTCCGAAACATACAATACAACGGAAACTCCAGAAGAAGCAGAAAGGGTTAAAAAACGTAAAGTTAAGTCAAAAGAATTACGTGCTCAACTAAAGGAAGAGAATCAATCACTAAAACGAAAAATACAAGATCTAGAAAGTGAAAAAGCAACGCTTAAGGATAAATTAGACAAAACAAAAACTAAAGAGGTGTTACTAGGTGTACAGTCCCAGAGTGTGATGGTATGATAAAATATGAGAAAAAAATACCATCAAAGGAGGAGTTATGGGACAAATATTACATGGGTGCGCCAAAACAACACAGACGATTCGTAGAGCAATACAAAATAGAAAAGAGAGCATAGCAAAACTCTCCAAGCATTATAACCTTAATCCAAAAACTATTATTAAGTGGAGAAAACGTTCATTTACGAAAGATGCTGATATGGGTCCAAAGCGTCCAAGATCGACTGTTTTAACGCTAGGCTCTGTGGACAAAAAATATGAAAAGAGAGAAAAAGATGGTAGTTTAGCCTAATAGGTAAAAAATGGAGAAACTACCATATGCAATATTACATCAAAGAGGAAAATTGGAAACAAATTTTAGAGTTCATAAAAAGCGTAAAAGGAATGCACAGCAAAGATGAAAAACGTTTAAGAATATTCATAGAGGCAGTGTGGTACATAGTGCGAAGTGGTTGCCAATGGAGACTTTTACCAAAAACTTATGGTAATTACAGGAGTATACATAAGCGATTTAAAAGATGGTGTGAAAGAGATGTCTGGAAAAAATTGCTTGAATATACTAAACAAGAGCCTGATTTAGAAGTTGCTATAATCGACGGTACGATCATCCGAGGCCATCCATGTTCATCTGGATATACAAAAAACTCCAAGGATCAAGAAGCTTTAGGGAGGAGCAAAGGTGGCTTTACAACTAAAATACATGCGCTTGTCGATGCACTTGGAAATCCACTTAAATTTACTCTGACTCCTGGTCAAAGAAATGAAATTACGCAGGCACAAGTGTTGACCGAAAGTATCTATAACTCTACTGTAGTAGCTGACAAGGGCTACGATAGCAATGCCTTTGTTACAAGTCTTGAAGACAAGGGATGTACAGTAGTTATTCCGCCAAAACGGAATCGAAAAGTGCAAAGGTATTACGATGAGCATATCTACAAAGAACGTCATTTGATTGAGTGTTTTTTTGGTAAAATTAAAAATTTTAGGCGCATTTTTTCCAGATTTGATAAAACTGCTGAGGTTTTTATGGGTTTTCTCAATTTTGTTGGAGCTCTTGTATGGCTTCTCTAAAATTTTGTCCACAGAGCCTAGAGCAGTATACTATACATAATGGTGAACAGACCTTTTTAAATAAAAGTAGTAGTGACGACAGTGGAATATGTTTTGATGGAGATGGATCTGAAGCTTTAGGCCAATCTATATTAGAAAATGGAGAAGACATTGATGCACAAGATGAAAATGGATTGACTTTTTTACATCGTGCTGCTGCAAACAACAATGAAGAATCAGTGAAACGTTTGGTAAAATGTGGAGCAAAAATTGATGTACAGGATAAAGATGGATGGACCCCTTTACATTATGCTGCTGCATATGGTTGTGTAGAGATTGCAGAATATCTAGTAGTAAATGCAGCAAATGTTAATGCACAAGACAAAGCTGAGTATACTCCATTATGTTACGCTCTTGCAAATGACAAAAAAGAATCAGCCAACCTTTTGATGAAATATGGAGCAGATCGCTCATTGATAAAGGATGAAGGCCTAATAGATAGACTAAACGGTATGTATGGTCAGCTATCTGAGGCCGTACCTAGTACTTCTTCCCATTCCGAAACATACAATACAACGGAAACTCCAGAAGAAGCAGAAAGGGTTAAAAAACGTAAAGTTAAGTCAAAAGAATTACGTGCTCAACTAAAGGAAGAGAATCAATCACTAAAACGAAAAATACAAGATCTAGAAAGTGAAAAAGCAACGCTTAAGGATAAATTAGACAAAACAAAAACTAAAGAGGTGTTACTAGGTGTACAGTCCCAGAGTGTGATGGTATGATAAAATATGAGAAAAAAATACCATCAAAGGAGGAGTTATGGGACAAATATTACATGGGTGCGCCAAAACAACACAGACGATTCGTAGAGCAATACAAAATAGAAAAGAGAGCATAGCAAAACTCTCCAAGCATTATAACCTTAATCCAAAAACTATTATTAAGTGGAGAAAACGTTCATTTACGAAAGATGCTGATATGGGTCCAAAGCGTCCAAGATCGACTGTTTTAACGCTAGGCTCTGTGGACAAAAAATATGAAAAGAGAGAAAAAGATGGTAGTTTAGCCTAATAGGTAAAAAATGGAGAAACTACCATATGCAATATTACATCAAAGAGGAAAATTGGAAACAAATTTTAGAGTTCATAAAAAGCGTAAAAGGAATGCACAGCAAAGATGAAAAACGTTTAAGAATATTCATAGAGGCAGTGTGGTACATAGTGCGAAGTGGTTGCCAATGGAGACTTTTACCAAAAACTTATGGTAATTACAGGAGTATACATAAGCGATTTAAAAGATGGTGTGAAAGAGATGTCTGGAAAAAATTGCTTGAATATACTAAACAAGAGCCTGATTTAGAAGTTGCTATAATCGACGGTACGATCATCCGAGGCCATCCATGTTCATCTGGATATACAAAAAACTCCAAGGATCAAGAAGCTTTAGGGAGGAGCAAAGGTGGCTTTACAACTAAAATACATGCGCTTGTCGATGCACTTGGAAATCCACTTAAATTTACTCTGACTCCTGGTCAAAGAAATGAAATTACGCAGGCACAAGTGTTGACCGAAAGTATCTATAACTCTACTGTAGTAGCTGACAAGGGCTACGATAGCAATGCCTTTGTTACAAGTCTTGAAGACAAGGGATGTACAGTAGTTATTCCGCCAAAACGGAATCGAAAAGTGCAAAGGTATTACGATGAGCATATCTACAAAGAACGTCATTTGATTGAGTGTTTTTTTGGTAAAATTAAAAATTTTAGGCGCATTTTTTCCAGATTTGATAAAACTGCTGAGGTTTTTATGGGTTTTCTCAATTTTGTTGGAGCTCTTGTATGGCTTCTCTAAAATTTTGTCCACAGAGCCTAGAAGAGGAAGCTATAATAGTTACATTTCGCAAGTATACACTACTGCCACTAGATGATTGCCTTTACGCTCTGCAGTCTACAATTCCGCATTTGACTCGCTCTAGCTTGCATCGTTGTTTACAAAGACACAACATTAGCAGATTACCAACTGTTGATGGAGAAGTTAAGTCAAAAAAGAAATTCAAACAATATCCTATCGGTTACTTTCATATTGATATTGCTGAAGTTAGAACTGAGGAGGGCAAATTACATTTGTTTGTTGCTATTGATAGGACATCCAAATTTACCTATGTTGAGTTGCGTAACAGTGCTACAAAACCCATAGCTGCTGAGTTCTTACGTAATTTGATTAGAATTTTACCGTATAAAATCCATACTATTTTGACAGATAACGGTATACAATTTACAAACCAGAAGCGTCATAAGTATGCTTTCCAACATATATTTGATAGAGTTTGCGAAGAGAATGTTATTGAACATCGTTTGACAAAAGTTAGCCATCCTTGGACGAATGGGCAAGTCGAGCGTATGAATAAAACTTTAAAGGATGCTACAGTTAAGAAGTATTACTATCAATCGCACCAGCAACTTAAAGAACACCTTTATAACTTTGTTATGGCTTATAATTATGCAAAGAGACTCAAAACTCTTAAGGGTCTTACTCCTTATGAATTTATATGTTATCAGTGGACACAGTCTCCAGAATTATTTATACTAAATCCACACCATCACACTCTGGGACCATACACCTAGGAGCACCAAAAGCAATAACAGCTACTGCAAGAAAAATGGCATGCATATTTTATAGTATGCTCAAATACGGACAGAAATATGTAGAAAAAGGAATGGAATACTATGAAACACGCTATAAAGATAGAACTGTAAAAAATTTGATCAAAAAAGCGAGCGAATTTGGCTACATATTAGTTCAACAAGAAGAGTTAGTTGAGTGAGTTTCTTAGGAGATAATAGGCTATACTCACGGCATAGGTGGACCAATGATCACAATAGTGATAATTGGTGCAGCGTTGCTTGCAATATTCGGCAGAATGCCGTGGCCAGCGCTTTTTGCACTCGGTGCATTTACTGCTGTGTTTTTTGGCGCTCCTGTAGTCGTTTCAAAAATCACACCAGGAGGTGTGATTTGTAGAGACGGTGCAGTAGCGAATAAGTAATAGAAATTATAGGAGGCGTAAACGTAGTTTTCTTTACTTGAAAGTGGTAAGTTTTACCACTTTCAGTGTCTATGACTACCTAATAAATTCTCTTTCTGTAATCATATTAGTTAAAGTCTGGATTCCAGCGTCACGCGCTGGAATGACAAGGCTTATCGTCATGCCGCCGCATACCGTCACGGTATCTCTAGATCCCGCTAACAAGCAGCGGGATGACGGTTGTCAGGCTAGCCTGTCATCCGAGTAGCCCCTTTTTTTGTCATCCCAGTGCGTGACACTGGGATCTAGTCTTTATTATGCAGCCACTTATTTAAAGTTAAGTTTTCTGGATCCCAGTGTCAAGCACTGGGATGACATCATCCTTTTTTGGGATTCCAGCGTCACGCGCTGGAATGACATCATAGGGGCACTGGGATCTCATTTCACTCTATAATAGTATCATCCCAGTTCATGTTGCCATAAATATTAAAAAATTTACCAAACAAAAAAAAGGCAAAAGAAGCCCTGTGGTGGTTGGCTATTTACTATGTACTAAAATATCGGCGTTTTTTTTATTCTAAAACGCTTGATTAAGAGCGATTTAGCTGCTTTTAACTTGCAACTAACCTACACCGCAAGTGTTTAAGAAATTTGCTAAGCAGGAAAAAAGGCAAAGAAACCCTAGGGTAGCTAGTATTCACATTCTCCCTTGTCAATTTGACGTTTTTTGCTGTCTTAAACGCTTTATAAGCGCGTTTCAGCTTATATAGGTAGAAACCTAGAAGTTTTATAAAGACATGAGGTGCACATAGTGCAAAAATTAAGCATGATTTACGCCAAATACATTAAGCTTTTTGTCATTAATCCACTGCAGAGATTGCGAAGATAAATAAATAGCTTCAGTTTCATGATAAGGGGACTGGCGAAGTTTGTAAAGTAACTTTTGCATTTAATTTAAAGTAAAAAAAACAGAAATGTTTTGGTTTGAGGTTTAATTGCCGGAATTTACAATTGGGAGTTGCCTGTATGAGCTTTGAAAGAGGTACTATTCATTTGATAATTCAAAAAACTTGAAAGAATAAAGATAGCTATTGAAATTATCTTGATTTACATCAGTTATCCAAGTTTGACATTGAATACTTAACACTTCCTCTATTAACGCCTTTCTGTAATGTTTATCCAGATGAGACATTATATCATCAAGTAGAAGAAGTGGTGCCTTATTGTAATGAATACACCTTGCTTTTACACTGGATAAAATAATAGAAAGCAGTAATAACTTTTGTTCTCCAGTGGAGCACAGATTTATTGGTACGTTTCTTTTTTGACAAAAAACCCGAAAATTATCGTTATGCACACCAAAGGTTACTCTACCAGTCAATGAATCTTTTTCTCTGTTTTCCTTTAGACGATTCTGAAAATATTCTGCAGTATCGTCCAAAGTTAGCTGGCTGCTGAATTTCAAACTTGCCTTCGGAAAAAACTCACTGGAATGGTTATCAATTGTGTCTTGTAGTGTCTTTAAAACAGACGATCGCATACGTAAAATACTAACTGCATTAACGGCCATTATGTTTTCAAGACTAGAGAGCCAATTTTCGTCCAAGGTGTTCTCTCTCAACAGTTTACTTCGCTCACGTTTAGCTTTTCTGTGTTTCATGTAGCAGCAAGTGTAATTTTCCTCAAACAGTGAGACTATACGGTCTAAAAATTTTAATCTGTCACTTGGAGAATTAAGAAGAACATAGTCCATTTGTGGAATCAGCCATATTACATTGGATATCTTATACAAAGATGAATAACTCGATTGCGTTTTTCCATCAATTTGTATTAGTTTCTTATCAAAACTCTTTGCGATACCAATTGAATTAAAATCCATTCCATTAAAAAAATCATAGTGCACTACCCAATCTTCATTACTGAATCTATTTTGTATCTCACTGGCTTTTGCTTTTTTCATTCCATTGCTTTTAGCAAGCAACGAGATTGCTTCAAGTATATTAGTTTTACCAATACCGTTTTTGCCAGTTATTACAACTGAGCTATCATCTGAATCCAGTTCAAAGTTTGAGTGGCTACGAAAATTATGTAATTTCAGCTTTTTTATGTAGCAATGGGTAGCCATTAACCTATTCTTTAGTTTATATTCTCTTTACTTCTTCCAGAACCTCATCAACATGTCCACTAACTTTTACATTTTTCCAGATCTTCACTATTTTACCTTTTTTATCTATTAAAAAAGTAGTGCGTTCTATTCCCATATACTTTTTGCCAAACATACTTTTCTCTACCCAAACACCATATTTTCCCAACATTTCAGCATTCTCATCAGAAACTAAAGAAAACGGCAGAGAATATTTTGCTTTGAAGTTAGCGTGGCACTTAACACTATCTTTTGATACACCAATTATCACTGTGTCAAGGGAAGAAAAATCATCTATTTTATCTCTAAAGCCTTTTGCTTCCATCGTACAACCCGGAGTATCGTCTTTAGGATAAAAATAGAGAACTACATTTTTTTTATCAAAAAATTCACTCAGTGATAAATTTTCACCAGAATCTGTTGGTAAGCTAAAATCAGGTGCATTATTTCCTACTACTAACTCCATATCTTGCTCCATTAATAACACTTCTATCTATAGTAGTATATTGTAGTCAGAGTATCAAATTTTATATATAGCTAACACAGATAAGATTCTTGACAGGGGGCTTATTGATAACTGCCTTCTCGGCTTGCCGCTTTTGATAAAGTGTGGTTTTCAAGACCATATCAATAGATCCTATTAAAAATCAATCGAATCTTCACATGTTTGTTCTTCATAAAAGAAGTTCAATGTTATCGTAGTACCAAGTTTTGCTTCACTTTTAATGTCAAAAGTTCCACCCATTAACTCTACTAATTTCTTGCTTAGCGGCAATCCGATGCCCGTACCTTCGTTTCTATACCCCGAATCTGCTTGGCCAAAAACAGACATAACTTTATATATGTCCTGCTGCATTATTCCTATTCCATTGTCATGAAACTCAATAGTTAATAAGTTTTTTTCTATATTTTCTTTTATCACCATTCTTATTAAACCATCTTTGGGAGTAAACTTGATTGAGTTTGATAATAAATTTATTATAACTTGTTTCATTCTCTTGGGATCTGCAATGACTAATAATTGTTTATTAGTCATCTCTTTTTTTAAATTAATCCCGGCTTCTTTTAATTTAGGTAATAGCATATTTACGCATGAATCCATTATTTTGTTCAGGTTAAACTTCACTTTTTCTACTGTTAAACTACTTGATTCAGCTTTAGAAAAATCGAGCACATCATTAATTAAGGTAAGTAAGTGTGTTCCTGCATTATATATATCGTCTGCATACTCCTTGTATTGAGAATTATCCATTGAACCTAAAGTTTTATTTTTGATCAACTCCGCAAATCCAATAATAGCATTAAGAGGTGTGCGTAATTCATGTGTAACGCTTGCAAAAAACTTTAGCTTGTTTGCATTTTCTTGCTCTAATGTCTCTTTTATCTGCTGTAATTCAATGTTAGTTTTATGTTGCTTGGCTAGCATTTGGGTATTAGAAAAGTGCAAATAGAACATTATTAATATTAAGATTATTAATAATAGGCCCAAAAATGTTAAAAACAGGCCATATGCTATAACATAAGAATTATTGTAGTTTCGAAGAATCTTCAAAAAAAACGACGGTTTAACGCTATTTTCATGGAATATAGGGAAAATAGAAGTTGATGTATTTCCTGTAGTATAAAATATTTCTTGGTTACTTAATAGTTTATCAATTTCATCGTTTGTAAGTAACTGTTCATAATCATAATCTTGAGTGTTAAAATTACTGAATATTATTCTGCCGTTTTGATCATACAGTATTAAGCTGAAATCCTTTACTTTGCTCACTGATTGTAATAATTCAGCACGTAGTTTTACTAGTTGGTTTATGTAGTCAAAATTTTTGTATTTAATGTGATGCTTTTCTATTAGTAAATAATGGTATTTTTTTATTATGCCATTTTCCAGTACGCTTTTTAAGTTTACACTTGAATCACGGTAAGAAGAAAGGAAATTACTCCTTAGTAAATGATTACAATATATCACACTGAATAAAATCATAAAGATCGATGAGAGTAATACAATAACTTTTGTGTATTTGTTTTTCTTCAACGCAAAAAACATCAATTTACCTAGCTTATACATATCCTTCTTATTGTGAAACAACGGTTTTTATGTTATTAATAATAAAATTTAGCATATAATATTTTATGACAATTTCTCCTATTTTGCCAGTTTATTCTCCTGTTAATATAAATTTTTCTCATGGCAAAGGTATCTACCTATATGATGTTGATGGTGAGCGCTACGTAGATTTTCACTCCGGAATAGCCGTTAGTAGCTTAGGTCACACTAATTCGCGATTAATTAGTGCTCTTAAATTGCAAGGAGAAAAATTATGGCATATATCAAATACCTATAATATACCTGCTGCCAATAATTTTGCAGAAAAATTAATAAACAACAGTTTCGCTGACACTGTATTTTTCTCAAATTCTGGATCAGAGGCAGTAGAATGTGGGCTTAAGATTGCTAGGATCTATCAAAATGGAAAAGGCAATAAAAATCGTCACAGAATTTTAACATTTCATGGTGCATTTCATGGAAGAACCTTTTTAACTTGTGCTACAAACGATAAACAGAAATTTTCTGAATTACTAAATCCCTACATTGATTGGTGTGATAACATCGAGCCCAATATTGAGAGCGTAAAGAAAGCAATTTCAAGTGGTATAGGCGTTATATTAATAGAACCAATACAAGGGCAAGGTGGTATCAAAGTAATGAATGAAGTCTTTATGAAAGAACTAAGAAGGCTGTGTGATGAAAATGACATATTGTTATTTTTTGATTGCGTGCAATGCGGTGCTGGTAGGACAGGAAAATTATTTGCATACGAACATATAGGAGTGGAACCTGATATATGTGCTCTTGCAAAGGGAATAGGCGGCGGGTTTCCGCTAGGGGCTTGTCTTGCGACTGAAAATGCTGCTAAATACATGGCAGTTGGTATGCACGGTTCCACTTTTGGTGGCAATCCGCTTGCAACCTCAGTAGGTAATGCTGTACTCGAAGAATTGCTCAGCCCCGGCTTTTTGAAAAATGTTGAAATTAGAGGTAAATACTTAAAAAATAAACTAGAAGACTTAGCAAGTAAATTTTCAATAATAGAAGAAGTGAGAGGGAAAGGGTTAATGCTTGGAATAAAGGTGAAAGCAAACAATAAAAAGTTCGCAGAAGAATTAAGTCACCGCGGCTTGCTGACTGTTGGGGTAACATCAGATAACGTTGTGAGAATTTTACCTCCAATAATTATTACTGAAAAAGAGATTGATGAAGGAATTGAGATTCTTAGACAATACTTATCTGAGAAATCTTCTGATTAGATACTTGCATTAATATGAACGACAATCTGGTATGCCTCGGAATTATTACCTCTCCCCACGGAATTAAAGGGGCTGTTAAAGTAAAAACTTTCACCGAAAAGCCCGAAAATATCTCCTTATATGGTGAGCTAATAAGTGGTGATGAGAATTATAAAATAGACTCAGTATCCGTCATAGGTGATAATTTAGTAATAGCTACAATAAACGGAGTAAATTCCCGTAATGAAGCAGAGCTTTTGAGGAATAAGAAGCTATATATAGAAAGAAGCAAGTTACCAGAGCTAAATGATGAGGATGAATTTTACCAAAGTGACCTTGTAGATATGGAAGTAAGGCTGAAAAGTAATGAATTATATGGCTATGTAAAATCTGTGTATAATTTCGGCTCAGGGGATATATTAGAAATTTTAGTTATCAGCACAAAAAAACGCATTATGCTATCTTTCACTAAAGAGATATTTTCACATATAAATATAAAGGGGAGGTGTATAGTATTAAATATGCCAGAATTTATTGACTAATAAAGACTTTGATATTTATATAAAGCTATTTATAATTGTAAGATCAAACTGAAAATGTAATTATGGCAGAAAGAGCTAACGATATCAGACCAGGTCAGGTGTTGGAACATAACGGCGGATTATTTTTGGTTGTAGGTATTATGCATACTCAACCTGGTAAAGGTGGTGCATACATACAAGCTGAAATGAAAAATATTAAGACCGGAGCAAAACACTATGAAAGATTTCGCTCTGATGCAACAATCAGAAGGGCAATTTTAGATGAAGAGGAATATGTTTACCTTTTCACTGAAGGAAACATTGTAAATCTTATGCATCCAAGTAATTACGAGCAAATCACTATAAATTTGGACTTATTGGGAGAAAAAAAAATTTATTTACAGGATAACATGAAAATTAAAGTTGTAGCTTATCAAGACAAAATAATTTCTGCGCATGTGCCTGATTATGTTACACTTGCTGTGAAAGAAACAGAGTCTGTTATTAAAGGACAAACTGCTACTGCTTCTTATAAGCCTGCAATTTTGGAAAACGGAATGCGCGTTAACGTGCCTCAATTTATAAAAGAAGAGGATAAAATTGTAGTATATACTCCAGGTGACAGCTATTATGAAAGAGTGAAAGAGTAAAAGGAAGAATGTCCCTCTCATCACCACGAATTAATGTGATGCTTGATTCTGTGCGTAATGCTTCCAAGCAGCTTATGCGCGATTTTAATGAATTGCAAATTTCTAATGTTAAATCAGCAGACTTTATTAATAAAACTTATTCAAAATCCAAGCAAACCATATACGATTGCTTGCACGACTACAAACGAGACTATGGTTTTATTTTTGAAGATGATACTGATCAAGAAGTAAAAGATAACACTTATACCTGGTTTATTATGCCTATAGAGGGCAGGGAGAACTTTTCTAGTTGCATGGTTTATTTTGCAGTATCAGTCTGTCTCATTCATAAAAATAAAGTTGTGGCAGCTGTAATTGATGCTCCGGCTCTTAGAGAAACTTTTTGGGCAGAAGAAAAGAAAGGTGCTTTTCTTGAGGATTTTAGATCTCGTCATGTAAAAATGCGAGTGAAAAGCCGTGAAGAGGGTCTAATAGATGTAAGTGGTAATTTGTTAAATAAATTGCTGCCTGGCAATAGTAATGTACGCTCCATAGGTTCAACAATTTTAGGCTTTGCATACCTTGCGGCAGGAAGGCACAGTGGAATAATTTACTCTGGAATTAATCAATATAAGGCTTTACTCGGTAAGCTTTTCCTGCAAGAAAGCGGTGGAAGGTTAACAGAAAATAATGGGTTAATTATTGCTGATGATATTGCAAACAGGCTACAGAAATAGACAGCTTTTCGAAAACTTTTACAAGAGACTCTGTTAAATGTTCTATCATTTCATCGGTATGATAAGGTGTAGGGGTAATACGGAAACGCTCAGTTCCTCTTGGAACTGTCGGGTAATTTATATGTTGAACATATATTCCATACTCATCAAATAATAATTTTGATGCTTTTTTGGATAACTCTGAGTTGCCAATTATTATTGGAATTATATGAGTTTCTGTTGGAATGAAGTTAATTCCTGCATTTCTCAGTGAGTTTTTTACTTTTTCAACGACTTGCTTTTGCTTTTCCCTTTCAATGTTACTCGATTTTAGGTGCTCAACGCTTGCCTTTGCTGCCGCTGCTAAAACAGGCGACATAGCAGTGGTGAAAATAAATCCTGGAGCGGAACTTCTTATTACATCTACCAAGCTCTTTGAAGACGCTATATACCCACCCATCACTCCAAAAGCCTTCGATAGTGTACCTTGAATAACGGTTATTCTATCCATCAGACCTTCTCTTTCTGCAATTCCGCCACCATGTGAACCATACATGCCAACTGCGTGCACCTCATCCAAATAGGTAATTGCATTATGTTGATCTGCAAGATCACATATCGCTTCAAGCGGCGCTATATCGCCATCCATTGAATATACGGATTCAAGTGCTATTATCTTTGGTGTTTTTGTGTCTACGGACTTTAACAACTGCTCTAAGTGATCAACATCATTATGTCTAAATATATGTTTTGGTCTTTTTCCTGATTTTATGCCTTCTATCATCGAAGAATGGTTCTTCTCGTCTGAAAAAATTACTACGCCAGGAATAACAGACGATAAAGTGCTAAGTGTTGTCTGGTTAGCGAGGTAGCCACAAGCAAAAGTTAAAGCAGCCTCTTTTTTATGCAAACAAGCTAAGGATTTTTCAAGTTCGACAACCTCTTTTGTTGTACCAGATATATTTCTCGTTCCTCCTGCTCCAACTGATGAATTTTGAATGGCGGCAATAACTTTCTCGTTTTGTGACATTCCTAAGTAGTTATTACTGCACCAGACGATTACTTCCCTATTTCTTTCATAGTCCATAATGTGGGGGAGCCTACCTGGCAATGACGCAAAGTGCGTAAATTCACGGTAGCGCCCCTCATCTTTTATATCTTTTATTTTATTCAAGAATATTTCTTCGTAGTTTACCAAGTCCTTATTTACCGATAATTAACATAATTATAATAAATTATTAAATGGTAAACTACTATATTTATTATACATGTACGGCAGTAGGTACTTTCCCCGTGTTGAAAGATTTTTCAACCTCGTTGTTTTCAACTTGGCTTTTAGGTGTACAGTAGTATATAATTGTAGCGGCAACCAGACAACAAGCTCCAACACCTGCTGTTATTCCTGCTACCAGCAGACTAGCACCAAAAGCAAAATATGCAACCGGTGTAGCAACTCCTGCAAGTACTCCAGCTACTGCTAACGTCCATGTAACTACGGTAGGCAACTTACTACTTTTTGTACTTTGTGGACTGTTGCTACTTTTTAGCGTAGAATCCCCTTTATTTGTTTTATCTAGCAAAGGTTCTTTTTCATCAGTTACATCCTCAATTAAAGAATCTTCGCTAACAACTGAAGAGTCTTCACTATACTCATCATCTGTTATATCTAGTGAAGACGTATTATCCTCAATAGAAACTTCACTACGCAAAACACCAGTAATTGAAGAGACTTTATCATCTACAAACCTTTGCGGCGAAGACAAATCAAACGATGATAAAGGTGGTAGTGAATTTTGTTGATTACTTTCAGTTACTACAGGCTCTTTAGTTATAGGCTTACTGTTAACATCTGAAGAAGCATTAGCAATATTGCTTGGATTAGTAGACTGCTTGCCGTTGATTTGAACATTATCCGCTTGTCCAGAGCTTTCACTAGTTACTGGAGGCACTGGTGCAGCAGGAACGTTTTTCGGAACCACCTGTGTGGTAGGTATTGAAGATCTTGTCGCTGTAGCCGTCGGTGTACTGTTGCTAGGTTGAACATGAATATTATTTTGTGATACATGCACAGTAGGTGGAACAGATGGAGAAATTGGCTCTTCTAGCTGCTTGGTGGTGGTTTGAGCATCATTCACCTGCTCAGATTTGTTGTTAGCTACTGAAGGCTGTGGACTATTGAGCGTAGCAGAGCTTTCACTAGTTACTGGAGGCACTGATGTTGGCACTTGGCCCGGTATTGATGTTAGTATCGGATTCGGCGTTGGCACTGGCGTAGGTGTTAGAGTTGGATCTTTCTCTGAAAATAGCCTATAATCGTCAATATCATCATGTGTCTCAATAGCATTGCGAGTTCTATCATTAAGTGCACCATTCTTATACGAATCTGTAAGTACTTTTACTATATTTTGCAATCCTTCTGAACCTGCTTTGTTGATCGTATTCAAATTAAGGGTAATGTAACCATTAGAGATAGGAAGTTGGATTTCTGATATTCCATTGCGAAGAAACTCCTGTACCACAAGCTTAAGCGAAGTAAAACCCTCTCTACCATGCTTGTTGAAAATTTCAATGACATTGCGGAAAGCAAGCTGTTGACTACTTAAAACTGCAGATTGCAAATTCTGTGTATTTCCCATTTCGGTAATAGGGTTAAGACTTCCACTTTGAAGAACAAGAGCGTCCTGTGTACTTAAACTTTCAATATCATCCGTTTGTTCTGGAACTGGAGTCTCAGAAACTTCTTGTTGCTCTTGAGTATTAGAAGGCTGTGCCTTAAGTCCTGCACTTTCTTCTGGTACATGCTCAGTAGGCTGAACAGAAGCTTGTTTTTTCTCATCACTCTCAACACCTGTATTGCTAGGCTTGCTGTCAACTACTAAAGTTTTTGGTTGTGTATTTTGTATAGCAGCATCTCCTTGGTGCTCTTTAAACACGGTTTTATCATGCTCACTATCATTTGGCTGTCTTGTTGTAATTACTACAAGCTCTTCTTCGTTAACTATATCCTGAATTGGAGAACTGCTACCAGAACCTGAAGGACTGTCACCACGCTTATCATCACTATCGCCAGTAACATCTTCATCACTCACAGAATTCTGTAGTAAAAGTGGTTGTGTATCTTGATCACCTTCAAGCTGGAAACTATTCTCACTTGAAGAAGCATTAGGCGTTTCAGGTGTAGTTAGTTGAAAAGGTGGTACAGTATTGCTTAGATCACTAGGCTGCTTGCCATTGATTTGAGCACCATTTTTCTTATTTTTTTGTTTGCCTTTTCTATCCATTTTATTCCTCCTATAATCATTACCTATAGCTTCTTCTATTGAAGCCTCTTCATTGTTCATAATATTTTCTCGTCTGTCCACATTTTCTTGTGGTTGTTGACTGCCAGACTTTTCAAGTCCTGGATTTTCTGATAGAATGTCACTTGTTATAACTGGAATTTCTAATTCATCTGCAACATTATTACTTCCTTTTCGTATTATAAAAGTTCCAGGAGTTTGGTACATTTCATCCCACAAATCTTGACGTTTATGACAGGGATATTCTTGCACATCAATAGAAAATTGCAGAATATTTCTAATTTGCATTAAACTGAATATTAGATCAATATTCTTTTGACGTTTATTGTCTTTTGGATCTTTAGTGTATTCATCATATGCTATGTAAGCAGTCTGAGCTAATCCATTTACAATACCTGGCAAGTAGCTGTAATTATATTCACGTAAAGCTTCAGATTGCAATAATTTGTTTTCCTTTTCCAGATCTTCTATGCGCTTTTCTATGCTAGATTTAAAAATCTTACACTCCTCTTGAAAAATTACGTTAATTGCACCCTCTTCTGTGTATAAGTAACATACTTCCTTGACTAAGGAGCAATCTTCTTGGCCTATTGAGTAGTGTGTTGCATTTTTCAGTATATTTTGTATGACCTGCCTAATCACTTGCTCATTATGTGATGCGTTTTGATGGATTTCTTTAGTGTAAAAAAGCACCTCGACTATAACGTCTGTGTTTGTGTTTTTAACATTAGACAATGCAACTAGAGTTGATTTGCATGTGTTATCAAATTCGTTATTTTTAAGTTTATGATCAAGATAATTAATCACATTGTTGCTGCATTCAGCACATTTTTCACACAAGTGCTCGATAAATGCAATATTGCCAGCATCCAATGCAGTTTTCAGAATTAAATCATAAATTTCTTTTCTGCCACGAGCTCCTATGTTTTTCAGGATTTGTTGCCTTAGTATTGTAATAACTTTATCATCTGCAAATGCTTGTTCATATACACCGTAAATGGCATGATCTGTGCTATTAGTGTATCGTTTGCACAAATATTCAACGACAGATATGTGTTCTTGACTTATCGCAGTTTCTAACAAGGTAGCAAAGCTCTTTTTTAATAACTCTTCTGTTGAGGCTTTTTTAGTTAGCTCATTAATATATCCTTCAAATGCATCTAGCACTATCGTGATGAACTCTTCATTTTTGATCAGAGACGCTGTTTCAAGGACACCATACAAAGGATCAGGTTTACTTGTTTTTAACACCTGTCCAAAATCTCTTAAAACGTATTCGACAAAAACTGCATTTAATAATTCTTGCTCTTTTCTTAATGCTATAACTGAGAAAAAGCCAATCTTATTGGATTGGCCAAGTTGTATGGATTGATCTTTTAATTTATCATAAATCCCATCAGTATCATGGAATCTTCCTATAAAAGCTTTAACGTATTCTTGACCACCAACAAGTAAAGGTAAAAGACTCAAATTTTCTTCAATAAAAAGTATGTCCTGATATCGTTCTGTCAGCTTGTCATTAGCTGCAATTGCCAATAGTACCAATTCTTTTACTGAATAATCATACTTGAACTCCTCTTGATCAAATTTATACTGTGATAGTACATTTGAGTATATATGTTGATGATCGCTTCTATCTTGTAAATCTAAGTTAAGTTGTTGCTCACAAAAACTCTTTAAATTTACATTATCCAGCGTAATAGACCTGCCTTCATAATCTTCAATATCTTGTACAATCTCATCTAATTTTTCACAATTATCTTCCTGTGCTTGATTTAAGATATTTGTTATTTCAGCGAAAGTTAAACTTTTAGGAATGATATCATATAAATCTTCATCTTTTAATTCTACGGTAAGCGACCTATCACAACCATCAGGAAAGTTTGCAAGTATTTCATTTTCTAAGCTTAGATCCTTAGCATATGAAATATTTGGTATCTCTTGATTTTCATTACCTAAAACTTCAGACTCATCTTGACTCTCATTACCTGAATCCCCGGAATGGCGGCGCTCCTTAATTTCTTCTTGCCCTAAAATCTCAAATTCTTCTTCAGTACCTGAGTCCCTAGAATCCGATTTTTTTAAAATTTTACTTGACTGACTCTGCCCCTGTGATACAAAGTCTCTAAAATCTGGACCAAAGATGTTTTACCCCTAATTAATAACTAAGCTAAGCATAGCATTAAACAGAAATCTTGCCAAGCAAATTATTCAGTCTCTTAGCAAACAGGCTTGCATTGTCCATCTCTTCACCTTCCACTATACAAGCTTGGTAAAACAATAAATGAATCATGTCTTCCAATGTTGGGTTTTCACCATTTTCAGCGTGAGATTTCATTATATTTTTTATTACAGGATGTTTAGTGTTGATTTCCAGCACCTTTGGCGTGCAGTAGTTTAGCTGCTTTTGTTCACGCAAAAAACGTTCCATGCGAAGATCCATAGCACCTTCATCAACCGCTAAACACACAGGACTGTCCGTCAACTTTTTAGAGATCTTTACGCTTTTTACTGAATCTCCGAGCACTGTAGTAAAATATTGCAATATAGTTTCCTCAGTTTTTTCTTCATTCGATTTTTTTTCTTCATTTTTCTTATCTTCTTCTGAAGAGAATTTTTCCAAATCAACATCAGCGCGAGTCACAGACTTAAACTTTTGATCTTTATATTCATGAATTACACTAGTCCAGAAATCATCCACTGGATCAACGAACAGAAGAACCTCCAGCCCTTTACTGACGAACCCCTCAAGTTGCGGACTGTTTTTCACTGAATCGAGGCTATTTCCGGTGAGATAATAGATATGTTCCTGCTCAGGCTTCATTCTGCTTATATAATCATCAATGCTGATCAACTTCTCATCACTGGTGCTATTAAATCTGCAAATTGATAGCAGCGCTTCTCTCTCATCAGTTGGCATAGCTTCACAAAGACCTTCCTTTAAAACTGCACCAAAATTGGTCCAGAATTTTGTATATTCCTCTAAATTCTCTTTTGCTTTTTTACCGAGCTCTGATATCACACGCTTAGTGAGAGATTTTCTGATCTGCTCAACAACACAATTATTCTGCAGCGTTTCTCTGCTGATATTAAGAGGCAAATCCGGTGAATCAACCACACCTTTCAGAAAACGCAAGTATTGTGGTATGATCTGTACGTTATCTTCAGTAATAAATACCTTGTTTACATATAACTTCACAGAGCAACGTCTATCTGGATGAAATAAATCAAAAGGTTTAATAGAGGGAACATAAAGCAAATTCGTATATTCTATTGCACCTTCATTTTTATTATACAATATCATCCAAGGTTCACCACCAACATGCGCAACACTGCGGAAAAAATCGTTGTGCTCCTCCTGAGTAACGTCATTTTTTGGCTTAGTCCAAATTGCAGCCTTACTGTTTAACTTTTCACTTTTTCCTTCTTCATCTATGAATTCAACAGGAAAATTTATATGATCAGAGTAAGTAGTGACAATGTTTTCAACACGAAATTTATCTAAAAACTCATTTTCTTCAGGATGCATAATGAGTGTAATTTTGGTTCCGCGAGGGACTTGATTATCTGATTTACTTATTGAATATTCTCCATCTCCCTTGGATTTCCAGACCCAAGACTCCTCCTCTCCAGCTTTTCTTGATTCTACTATTACTTCCGATGCAACCATAAAGCTTGAATAAAAACCAACACCAAACTTACCTATCAGCTCTACAGTTTGACTTGAATCTTTATTATTCTTGATCGCATCTAAGAACTTTTGCGTACCAGAGCTTGCAATTGTACCAAGGTTATCTATTAAATCTTGTCTGTTCATTCCGATGCCATTATCAGTGATATATAGCTCGTTCTTATCTTTATTGGAGCTAATAGTGATTTTTAATTCATCACTCAAATCTAGCAAATTAGGATTTAGTTGAGATTCATAACGCAATTTATCACATGCATCCGATGCATTTGATATTAATTCACGCAGAAAAATATCTTTATTAGTATAAAGTGAATGAATCACTATATTCAGTACTTTCCCTACCTCAGCATCAAATTTTAAATTTTCAGTTTCTTGTACATTATGCATTTTGAGCTCCATTATTTGCCTACTACCCTAATAATTTAAGTATTGAATCACGATCTTTCAAGGTCACGTACACCAAAATTAATGTGGGTGTAGTTATTATGACACCCAATTTATGGGATCTCTTGCATAACAAACTTTTGGCAGCGCATTGGATGAAACGAAAAAATTACTTTACAAGCTTCGCCAGCCCCCTTATCATTGTACTGAAGCTATTTATTTATCTTCGCAATCTCTGCAGTGGATTAATGACAAAAAAACTTAATATATTTGGCGTAAATCATGCTTAATTTTTTGCACTATGTGCACCTCATGTCTTTATCAAATTTCTAGCTACACAAGCTGAAATACGCTATTTAAAACATCAAAAAACGCCAACTTAAAAAATGGATAGTGAATAATTAGCTACCCTAGGGTTTCTTTGCGTTTTTTTAAGTCTTAAACGCTGCAATTTAGCTGCTTTTAAGTGCAACTAACCTTAGCTTAAATGTTTAAGAAATTTACTAAGCAGAAAAAAAGGCAAAAGAAACCCCGTGGTAATTAGTGTTCACTCTCTAATCCTGCAAATTGGCGTACTATACTGTCTTAAACGACTTATAAGCGTGTTTCAGCTTATATAGGTAAAAACCCAGAAATGTTGTGAAGACATAAGGTGCACATAGTGCAAAAAATTAAAAATAAGACGCCAACTACGTTGTTTTCTTGCTGTTTAATCTGCACAGATGAAGATAACTGAATACCTTCAGTACAATGATAAGGGGGCTGGCGAAGCTTGTAAAGTAATTTTTTCGTTTCTATTCCCAATAAAAGTTTGTTATATGGTTATGCAAGAGGTCTAATAAATCGCGGTGTGACGTCTTAGCTATAGATGCTGATTTGTGTGATTTCAAGAGAAGCTTAGTAGATAAGTTGTGTTTTAAACCAGATTTGATATTTTAAACTGAACATTTTCAGTAATATCACCTGGCATAACTGAAATTTTTACACTCAGGTTTACTTTTAGGTAGTCTATTAATTCATCAACTAATATGTCAGGAGCGGAAGCACCTGCGGTGATTCCTATCTTTTCTACGCCCTGAAACCAGCTTTTATTCACACAGCTGTAATTATCAATCAAGTAGGCTCTTTTTCCTCTGGCAGTGCACAGATCTAATAAGCGGTTTGAATTTGAGCTATTTTTACTTCCTACAACTAATATCATGTCTACAATTTCAGCTAGCTTTTTAACAGAATTTTGTCTGTTTTGCGTTGCATAGCATATGTCCTTTAAATCTGGACCTGTTATGCTTGGAAACCTGAGCTTCAGAGCAACAATAATTTCACGGGTGTCGTCGATGCTTAACGTGGTTTGTGTAACATAAGATAAATTATCTGGATCTTTAACTTTTAAATTGCGTACGTCCTGCACAGTTTGCACTAAAATGATAGGATTATTTACTCTTCCTCTAATTCCCTTAACTTCTGGATGGTTTTCATGCCCAATGAGAATTAGTTCTTTACCACCGTTTTCATACCTTTTTGCCTCTTTATGCACTTTGCTGACTAAAGGACATGTTGCATCAATCACTTGAATACCCTTTCTTTTTGCCTCATCTTCTATATTTTTTGATACTCCGTGCGCGCTGAAGATCAGTATTCCTCCATTATCTTCAATTTCCTCGATACTGTTCACAAAAACCACTCCTTGTCTCTTAAAGTCCTCTACTATATATTTATTGTGAACAATTTCGTGTAGCACATAAACTTGGCACTTGTTTTTGTATTTTTCTAAAGTAATAGCTAATATGTCCACAGCCCTTTTTACCCCGGCACAAAAACCTCGTGGTTCAGCTAAGATGATTTCCATTTTTGTCAAATCAAGTAAATATGCAAGCATTACTTAAAAATAAGCTCCGCTCACTGTATTTTATAGTACCACTATTTATATTTTATATAATAATTATTTTTCGCATATTCTCTTTCACATTTGATCAACTTACTACTTCAGAAAATTTTAGAAAAGATAATATAGTACATAAACAACCCGATATTTTAGATAGAAATGGAGTGGTAGTAGCAACAAATGTGCCCACAACATCACTATATATAGATGCAACCAAAGTAAAGAATCCGGAAAGTATAGCAGCACAACTGTGTTCTACTTTACATGACCTCGAATACAAGAACTTATATAGAGTACTTACTTCAGAAAAGAAATTTGCTTGGATAAAGCGGCACTTGACTCCAAAAGAATTACTAGCGATCAAAAACGCTGGTGTACCAGGAGTAAATTTTTATGACGACATAAAGCGTATATATCCTCACAGTAATTTATTTTCACACGTGCTTGGTTACACTGACATAGATGGCAACGGTATTGCAGGAGTTGAGGCATATATAAGTAAAAACAAACAACATTCTGTTATCCAAGTACCTGATATACAGTTGTATGAATGTTGCAACTTGAAAGCAATTCCTGCACAGCAATTCCCCACACAACAGATCCAGTGCGTGACACTGGGATCCAGATATAAAAATACTGACAAATTACGTGATGAACAACGGATTCCAGAAACATATGTCAAAAACAATGTTTGTGATGAAATTGCGCATAAAACTGGATTCCAGTGTCAGTGCACTGCAGACCAAGCTTCTGCACAATCTTCTGTCATCCGACAGGGATGGTCACGCTCTGCTGATCAATATGTTCAACTATCCTTAGATACACGAGTGCAAAGCATAGTACATGACGAACTAACTAAAGCTGTAAGCAGATATCAGGCACTTGGCGGAGTAGGAATTATTTTAAATGTGAGAAATAGTGAAATCATCTCGATGGTCAGTCTACCTGATTTTAATCCCAACTTACAGAATAAGGCAGAAGACGTACAAAAGTTTAATCGCGCCAGTCTTGGGGTGTATGAGATGGGATCGGTGTTAAAATTCTTTACGATAGCTGCAGCGCTTGATGCAAACGTTACAAAAATCAGCGATTTATATGACGTATCAACACCAATCACCATTGGAAAGTATAAAATTCAGGATTTTCACAAATCTAAAACTCCCAAAATTACTGTGCAAGATATATTTGTAAAATCATCCAACATTGGTGCAGCAAAAATTGCAGTCAAATTAGGTATTGAAAAACAAGTAGAGTACTTTAAAGCTATGAAGCTATTTTCTCCTTTAAAAATAGAAATACCAGAAAAATCTACACCGATAATCCCGGATAAATGGAGTGAAAGCACTTTAATAACTGTATCTTATGGTTATGGCATAGCTGTAACTCCTATACATCTTGCACAAACTGCAGCAGCATTAATCAATAATGGGATATTTCATAACGCAACCTTGATGTTGAATAAAAGAAGTATAGGAGAGCAAATTATCTCAAGAAGAACTTCCAGGGAAATGAGAAAATTATTACGCGCAGCAGTAACAGATGGCACTGGCAGAAAAGCAAAAATGAAGGCATATTCAATAGGAGGAAAAACTGGATCGGCGGAAAAAGTTGTGGATGGTAAATATAGCAAAGATGCAAACATAGCATCATTTATAGGAGTGCTAACTATGCTTGACCCAAGGTACATAGTGCTAATTGCTATTGATGAGCCTCAAGGGATGCACCATACCGGGGGAGTAATTGCTGCACCTATAGTAAGGAACATTATAAATAGAATAGCACCTATACTAAATGTTACACCTGAGATGTAAAATTATGATTGCTTTACTATAATTTCAAATTTATCATTACCAAAATCCTTATTAATATACCAAGAACCATCATCTTTAGTTACAAATTCAAGACCTTTAATGTCTCTTTTTATTGTCTTTCCATTTTGACCATCGATAGCGATATTAATATCGAATGTAATAACGTCTAGATTTATCATAGCTTCTTTCCCGCTGCATGAATTTAGACTGAACTTGCCTAACATGACATCATTAAAACTCACCTCCCCTTTATAGACATCACACTGATCGTCCACACAACACGTAGTTTCAATATAGAAAAGATCTGACATACAAAATACCTTAAAAAAAAAACTAAACATATATGGCCACTACACCACACCGCTAACAAGTAGTAAAGCGTCGATAAACCTAAGTTACTTTAGCTACGTAGCCATAATACAGCTAGAAATGTAAAATTCAACAGTTAATTGTGTGATTAATAGAGAAGTCTTATTTAGTACACCTTATAGGAATGGCTGTTTAGTTTTTTTGTTAATCTTTTTTACCATGCTGTCAATCATATGCTTTATCCCTTGATATACAGAGTATGTACTTTCGTCACTACGCATATAAGCAGAACAAGAAAATACATTATACTCTTCATCTTCTATTGATAACCCTGTATCGCACTTTATGTGTTCGCCGCCAAGCTTTTCTATCAACTGTTCTTTGTCATCTCCTATAGTTACCTTAACCTTACTTTCTTCTTTACCTATCTTACTACTTAAAATTGAAACAATGATAGCTGGAGATATGCATATTGCTCCAATTGGCTTTTTTGTAACAAAGAATTCTGAAACTAATCTTTCAAATTCAGGCATTACTGTCACCATGCCTTTATTTTCAGCTAAGTCAGATAAATTTTTTGCAACTCCGTATCCACCAGGTACAACTAGCATGTCAAAATTTTCAGCTTTTGCTTCTTTTAAGTCATATATTTCGCCTCTTGCGATTCTTGCTGATTCTGCAAGCACATTCCTTTTTTCTTTCACTGCCTCGTTTGTTTTATGATTCATAACTTGTGTGATATTGATATCAGGTACAAAGCATTTAACATCCACTTCCTGCTGATCAAGCACAAGCAGACTTAAAACCGCTTCTCTTACCTCTGCACCGTCAAGATGACCACACCCTGATAAGACCACAGCAGCTTTTAATTTTTTTTCACCCATAAAGTACCTTAATTTCATGTAATCTAGGCTCTGTGGACAAAAAATATGAAAAGAGAGAAAAAGATGGTAGTTTAGCCTAATAGGTAAAAAATGGAGAAACTACCATATGCAATATTACATCAAAGAGGAAAATTGGAAACAAATTTTAGAGTTCATAAAAAGCGTAAAAGGAATGCACAGCAAAGATGAAAAACGTTTAAGAATATTCATAGAGGCAGTGTGGTACATAGTGCGAAGTGGTTGCCAATGGAGACTTTTACCAAAAACTTATGGTAATTACAGGAGTATACATAAGCGATTTAAAAGATGGTGTGAAAGAGATGTCTGGAAAAAATTGCTTGAATATACTAAACAAGAGCCTGATTTAGAAGTTGCTATAATCGACGGTACGATCATCCGAGGCCATCCATGTTCATCTGGATATACAAAAAACTCCAAGGATCAAGAAGCTTTAGGGAGGAGCAAAGGTGGCTTTACAACTAAAATACATGCGCTTGTCGATGCACTTGGAAATCCACTTAAATTTACTCTGACTCCTGGTCAAAGAAATGAAATTACGCAGGCACAAGTGTTGACCGAAAGTATCTATAACTCTACTGTAGTAGCTGACAAGGGCTACGATAGCAATGCCTTTGTTACAAGTCTTGAAGACAAGGGATGTACAGTAGTTATTCCGCCAAAACGGAATCGAAAAGTGCAAAGGTATTACGATGAGCATATCTACAAAGAACGTCATTTGATTGAGTGTTTTTTTGGTAAAATTAAAAATTTTAGGCGCATTTTTTCCAGATTTGATAAAACTGCTGAGGTTTTTATGGGTTTTCTCAATTTTGTTGGAGCTCTTGTATGGCTTCTCTAAAATTTTGTCCACAGAGCCTAGAAGCTTTACAGGTGCTTTGGGGATTTTACACTCAACTTTTACAGAATTTGGATTTTTGCAGTCAATGTACACTTTTCTCTCAACACCACTATTGACATTCATAAATAATTTATGTTTCTCGTAAAGTTCCATCATAAATGGTCCATATATATGTTCATATCCTGCTTGATTGCAATTAGTAGCTAACTCTTCTAGAATATGATCATTTGGAGCTTCTGCTCTAGAATGTTGAAACATCTCCTTAAAAACCTCTTTTGCAAATGAACGATAATTCTTTTCTCCATCTTTATTATTTTTAACCAAGCTAATATGTTTTTTATATAATCGGTCAACAAAATCCCTATCTATATTCTCTCCGTTAATGATGAAATCCATTCTATTAATGTCTTTATATGCTTGCTCACCAGAATTTGCGCTTTTATTATCTTTAGCTCTTAATTTATTAAAACCAAATTCTTTAATTTTAGCCTTTAATGTAACTATTGGATTTGCTTCTGTCATACTTCCCCCTTACTAAAGCCTTCAAAATTAATTATACTATAGGAATTGTTAATAGATTATTGACGATATATAAGTGTAACGATGGCTTTGTACTACCTGTATAATAAATACGCTAAGGCAAAAATTTAGCTGTAGAAAGAATAATGCAACTTTATCGCATTTCATTTTACTATAACTTGACTATAAGAAAAAATCTTATTTTGATTACTACGAGTAGTTCTATAAACCAAATTAATTGTAAAAAAGAGCGAGTGATTTGTGTAGAGCTTAAGATAATTCGTTTCTTAGATTGCTAATTATCTTAGTTAATATTTAATACCTTCTACCTAGCAATTTCTTCCCTCGAATTAGAAACCCTTCTTAATTCTTCACGTTCTGCCCATGAAACCTTTTTGTTGTTAGACTCGCTTATTACTTCAGGACGAATTAATCCACCAGATCTTTCAAAATATCCCTGTTCAATAGCATCGTAGACATAATAATTACCAAGTGCACAATCCTCGCCTAATTCTTCTTTATGACCTTCGAATTTTTCCAATACTTCCTCTTTATTACTCACTTCTACTATAATTTTGCTTTTATTCTGTATGTCAGGATACAGCCTAACGTCTACATTTCCCAAACTAGTATAGAAGGTTAATACTATATCGCTGCCTTCTGTAAGATCTGTGTAATACCTTATTCCACCTTCGGTTTGAATTTCTACTTCACTACTACCGATCTTTACTATATTTCTTCCACACTTTACATCTCCATCGGTTAGACCTAAATCCCTTGCCCCATCTGTTATCTTTATAATGTCTATTTTACTATCTTTAGAATATTCTAAGTAAAAAACGGAGTTGTCTACTCTTGCATCTTTTAGCTCGCTATTGGTTGCACTTTTTGCGATTTCAATAAACTTATGAGAATTGCTAATATAATCTCTATAAGCTTTTTTTAGGTTAGTTTTATGCTCTTTAAATTTTGATGTCAGTGTGTTAGCATCAACTGTATTACCAAACACTGCCCCTTTTGATACTAATTGACATATTATATTACTAGCAACTTTAGGATTTTTTTCTAATTCACTGATTTTTTTCATCACATAATCGGTAAAAGTGTACTCATTACCTGAAAAGAAATCTTGTGAAGAAGAATAGTTTAATCGTACACCAGACTTTATAGCATCGTTTACAATCTCTTCAAGTTCAGCCATGTTTTGAGCCTGAAACACCTTATCAGAAAACTCATTTAACTTTTCCTTTTGATTTGAGGTTAAATTAACGAGTAATTTACTGGCCTGTCCTTTCTTTTGCTGACGATAAATAATATTTATACCATAATCTAATGCTCCTGCTTCTAGAAATACTTTTCTTAACTCTTGAGCAAGATCTTCATTATCCCAAGCAAAACGATCAACATACGAAAACACTTTTGATTCACCCATTCCTTGCCGAATATTTAGCACTACTTTTAGGTCTGAATCTCTTTTATGCTTACTTAAAAACTCCTTTAAATTTTTAGTGCAGTCTGAATCACATACAAGTAAGTCATACAATTCCTTATTCATCTTTTTCTGTTTATCAGTTAAAAATAATTCTTCAATATCATAGCAGAGATTATTAGTTGCTATTCGTTGTGGAGTTTTGCCCTTTCTACTTGTTATATTAGGTTTAGCTCCTTTCAAAAGAAGAGAGTTTGCATTATCGTAATGACCTTTGGCAGCAGCAAGGTATAATGGTGTTTTTCCTTTATTATCTTGTATGTTAGGATCTGCGCCTGCTTCTAAGAGTAAATCTATAGCCTGATTTCCTGTGCGACGAAATCCACCAATCTTTGCTCCTGCAATTGCATGTAATACTGTTGACTCAGATTCTCCTCTCTTTAGGTTAAGAATTACTTTTAAATCTTTATTACTTTTATTGTCATATAAAAATTCTTCAAGGGGATCAGTATTATCAAATGAACCACAGTTAGAAGCTAAACATTTTAGAGCACTAAGTAACTTTTTGTTTAAATTTTTTTGACTTGGCGTAAGATCGTGATCTAGAGCAAACCAAACACAAATTTGTTCGCTTAGTTCAAGTTTACTATCCATTAAAGATGGTGGTTCATTATAATTTCTAACTGATGGCAAATCCCCTGAGTACCACATATCATTCATCAGCTCATTTAATAAATGTTCTTTAGATGATAGATGTTCTATAATGGATTCATATTCAATATCATATAGTTCTGATTTGGATTTTGGCTTTAGTAGATTGATGATAGATTTTACCATCCCAGTAGACTCACCCATACTTACCCCTTAAGCTAAGATACATGATATATTGTATGCGATATGTAACATTAAGTCAATAACCATAATCTTTTTACTACTCATATGATTAAGCTTTTGTTAAGCTTTTATGGTAAGCAATATAAGATCTTTAGACAATCAAGCAGTATAGCATTTACCCTACAGTACGGCTTGTTGTCTGTTTTGAATTTGTTACTATCTCACACCAACTATTTTTTTTCTTTTCATTAGATAAGGTAATTTTTTCAGAAGATTGACGTAGTGTTTCATGTTTTTCAAAATATCCTCGTTTAATCGCATCATGTACTGAATATCCACCAAGTAAGCAATTTTCTCCTATTTCTTCCTTATCTTTTAATTGATCAAGTTTCTTCTTATCATCGTCACTTATCTTTACTTCAATTGTATTGTTGTCTTTATCACTAGAACGTAGATGAATACTAATCTTTCCTACTTCAGTAGTAAAAGACATTTCAATGCCACCTTCTAAAACGTCTGTATAATTTCTTTTTCCTCCTACATTTTCAACTCTTACTATACTCTTTCCAACATGAAATATATGATGTCTAAAACTTAAATCTTTCACTTTTGGATTATTTATAACTTTTGCAACCTCAACAGTGCTATCTTGCGAATATTTTACATAAAAATATCCATTATCCATTTCTACGTGTAAAGCTTTGCCTTGGGCACTACTGTTTATAATACCTTCATCTGCTACACTTTTTAGCTTGTTATCGATTTCTTCACGTTCTGCAAAAATCTCATAACTGAACCCATAAGTTGCATACAATAACTTATCATCATAAAAGGAACTGCATTTTACTCTTCCACCTTTTAATAGTAAATTACTCATGATATTGCGTATAATACCTATATTTTTGTCATCTGATACACCCTCGTAGGCAGGAATATCTCTTATTCCCTTAGAAACTAAACTTGTTATAGTCTCACTATCGTCTGATAAACTCTCATAAGGTGGTAATCCCTTATGCTGTCGTATTCTATCAGGGATATTTCTTATTTCCTTAAAAATTAAACTTGTTATAGTATACTTATCATCGTTATATTTTGAATTGAGTCTTATCCCTTTTTGCAAATATTTATTTGTTATGCACTCTATACGCTCTAAAGCAGTGTTTGTAAAATTTTCATGCTTATCCCTATAACCTTGATCATTTTTTGCTACTACATCTTTTAACTCTTTACAAAATTCATCAATTAGACTTCTCTCACTTTCAGTCAGTGGTAGATCTAGCTTAATTAAAGCAGAGTCTCTTGGACTAATAGGGTAATTTTTCCAATATAAATCACTATCATCAGTTTCACTCTGATACGACAATGTATGTTTTACACATGTGTCAACAGCCTCCCTAGTTTCATGTCTCTGATCAAGGTCATAACATTCCGAACGATTACTTATTCCTTGAACAAACAAACTATAATCATCTAAATCTGTTATGTCATCTTCAGGCGTTGTTCCCTCATTGCTATTACGCTCAATTTTTGAATGCCATGGCTCAGTATTTAATTCCTCTCCTAGCTTTTGTTCACTGATAGATTCTACAACATATTTTACTGACTCTGTACCCATACTACCTCCTAGCCTAGATATAGAATATATTATGTACAATATATAATATTAGTCAAGCTAATTTCAACATAATATTTTTACTACTCATATTTTTGTTAAGTTTTTATGGTGAGTACTACTACTAGGTTAAAAGTTGTTTATTACTGGAAGTTTTAGCCAATTTTACTATAGATCAACAAAATTGAGAACACCAGCTATATTTAATATATAGGAATATGATGGATTATGCTTTATAAGAAGTGCAAAAACTGCTCAAGCTTATACAGTAACCTGCGGAGCCACTTCAGCAGAATAAACAAACATATGCCACTATTAGTAGAGAATTATTTATAAGTCAACTAACTTTTTCAAAAAATACTTTAGTAAAAGTACCATGCTAGTTAGTGTTATAAAGAATTCAATTGTTTACTCTTTCAAAAAAGGTCGTATATTTTTGAGAACGAGTTGCGTAAAAATAGGGTTATAAAAATAGAAGCTTAAAATTCTTGCACCGAAGCTAGGCTCTGTGGACAAAAAATATGAAAAGAGAGAAAAAGATGGTAGTTTAGCCTAATAGGTAAAAAATGGAGAAACTACCATATGCAATATTACATCAAAGAGGAAAATTGGAAACAAATTTTAGAGTTCATAAAAAGCGTAAAAGGAATGCACAGCAAAGATGAAAAACGTTTAAGAATATTCATAGAGGCAGTGTGGTACATAGTGCGAAGTGGTTGCCAATGGAGACTTTTACCAAAAACTTATGGTAATTACAGGAATATACATAAGCGATTTAAAAGATGGTGTGAAAGAGATGTCTGGAAAAAATTGCTTGAATATACTAAACAAGAGCCTGATTTAGAAGTTGCTATAATCGACGGTACGATCATCCGAGCCCATCCATGTTCATCTGGATATACAAAAAACTCCAAGGATCAAGAAGCTTTAGGGAGGAGCAAAGGTGGCTTTACAACTAAAATACATGCGCTTGTCGATGCACTTGGAAATCCACTTAAATTTACTCTGACTCCTGGTCAAAGAAATGAAATTACGCAGGCACAAGTGTTGACCGAAAGTATCTATAACTCTACTGTAGTAGCTGACAAGGGCTACGATAGCAATGCCTTTGTTACAAGTCTTGAAGACAAGGGATGTACAGTAGTTATTCCGCCAAAACGGAATCGAAAAGTGCAAAGGTATTACGATGAGCATATCTACAAAGAACGTCATTTGATTGAGTGTTTTTTTGGTAAAATTAAAAATTTTAGGCGCATTTTTTCCAGATTTGATAAAACTGCTGAGGTTTTTATGGGTTTTCTCAATTTTGTTGGAGCTCTTGTATGGCTTCTCTAAAATTTTGTCCACAGAGCCTAGGTAAATTAGTTCGTATGTAGATTTAGCGAAAGTGAGCCAATATGAATGATTTTAGCGTATAATAAAATCACCATATAAAAAAGTTCGCACGGATCTAGCGGTAGACCATGCCATCCCAAAGAAAAATGTTCTCACGGTTATTATTTTTAATTAAACAAAAGCGACCATATTATTAATTTAATGACAAAAAATATTGAAATATATACCTATTGAAATAATGTTATTAATCATAAAAAGATAACTTTACTTTGTTGATTTTTTCAACTATCATGTAAATAGTTTAGTATAGCGATTCAATATGTTAGCAGGGAATAAAGAGTCCGGTAAATCACCTAATAGTAAGAGCACTCTAGAAAAGTCAGATTTTGTTACTAGAGAACCTATTTCCATTTTCAATGGGATAAAAAATGCAAAGAATGAAGAGGAAAAAAAGAAGCTTAATCAACTTTTAGAGACACTAAGGAAGAAATTGCCTGAGGGCTTTAAGATAGGAGCTGCTATAGGTGAAGGGGATTGTTTCTTTGATTCCATAGCTCAAGGATTGAACGAGCTAAAGGATAAAGGTCTGATTGCAGGTAGTAAAGGATTTAGTGTAAAGTCTTTGCGGGAAAATTGTAAGCAATATGCACAACAAGTTAGTCAATCAAAAAAAGGTTCATGGCTGGGTAGTGCTTTAAAAGGAGAAGGTGAAAAACTTTGTGAATATATTCCGCGTATTGAATTTACTGCAGAAGACATTGAAAATACAAGCTCTGATTCAGAAATAAAAATTCTAAAGTTGGAAAACGCTATATGGGGAAGACCTGAAATTGAAGGAAAAATGATATGCGAAAAGTATGGCGTGAAAGTTAGGACTATAGAATTGAGAGATAAAGAGATAGATGGATTATATGTTACTAAAGGTAAGGTAGGTACAGGTAATAATATTATTTACATAGTGAATTACAGGAACCATTTTGTACCACTTCTTAGTAATATTGAAAAAGATATAAGGAGAAGCATAAAAGTTTCTAGAGAGGAAGCTTACGGTAATGTGGTAGGTTCAAATTCAAACAATATTTCTCAATCTTACATTTCTACACCATTACAAGATATTGAAAACCCCACATACAAACAAAGTGGTTGCTCAAGAAGTCCAAGTAAGGAAAATCATAAAACGAGTAAAAAACGTGGACGTTCTGTCACAGACAAAGATAATAAAGCACCAAAAAGGGTGCGCATGGATGTCAATGTTACTAGTAATGAAGATTCAGAATTCCCTAGTGATTTACAAGATGAACCTAAACAGAATGAATTAGATAATACTTGTCAAACTAAGCAATACATTCCTCATCATTTGATAGGGCTTATGTATCGATTAGACTTATCAGTGCTTTGCTCACTTAGAAAGTCTACGTATGAACATAAATATCCTTCATTGTCATTAGCGTTTGAAGATTCTGAAATTGATATGTTTAGTAATATTGTTCTTCGTTACGAAAAGAAGTCTATTCATATACGAATTGAAAATGTAGACGAATATTGTATAGATAATGATATTAGCTATGCTAAATTATTTACTAAAGAAAGACGAAGTTCTTCTATTAATAGTTACTTTGGTAGTTTTGTTAAACATCTAATCTCTAAATCAGGTAGTTTATCAAATAATGTAGAATATCTTATTGTCTATACTAATTCAGGCTTGGATCTTACAGAAAAAAAGGAATTAAAAAAAGGACAGTTGAGAAATTTTTATCCTTTTAAATTTGATAGCATAAATACAGAGGAATGTGACATTTTAAAAGACTTTTTGTTTACAAATGATAATACGCAAGGGAGTGGTTTTTATCAATTTTTGCAGGATGAGGCAACAAGAGAAGAACTTTTAGGACAATTAGAATTTTCTCCTGCTATGCGAAAAGCAATAAAAGGGAGAAAACTTTCTCAAGAGTTTGAAAAAGAAACAAAAGAAGCATTTTTGGATAAATTAGTACTTGCAGTTAATCAGCCTAATAGAGAAGAACTGAGCAACATCGTTAAAAACGAAATAAAAAAAAATAGTAAAGTTCAAGACGATTATATAGCATTACAAGAAAGAATATTGTGTGATTTAACAGCTCCAGAAAAGGATAAAAAACTTAAGAATTATATATCTGGAGTTATATATGAATTCAATTTATTAATACTCTTCTTGCATGAAATGTTCTTGAATAAAAACATGCTTTCCATGAGTTTTGAGGAAAAAAGCCGTGATACATCTAATAATATTACTATTAATTATAAAGATAGAGTTACTTATGTAAAAGCTCATAATGCAGATAGTAATATTGGTTATGATCAGTTATTTCCCTCCAAAAGACAGGAAAGAAAGAATACGTTTTCTATTAATAAATGTTTTACTCTTTTCATTGAAAAATTAGAAAATGATAAGGATATAAAATATTTTATTATCTATACTGATGCAGATCTAGACCTTACAGAAGAAAAAAAATTAAAAAAAGGGCAATCTAAAGATTCTTATCCTTTAAAATTTGATAGTATAGATATTCGAGAAAAAAGATATAAAATTTTAAGAAATTATTCGTGTATAAATGGGAATGGTCTTTATCAATTTGTGCAAGAAGGAACAACAAGAGAGAAACTTTTAAGTCTATTAAAGCTTCCACCTTCTTTGCATAAAGAAGAAGAGAAAGGAAGACTCTCTGATGAGAATGAAATAGAAATAAAAGAGAAATTTTTAGATAAACTAATACTTGCAGTTAACCAACCTAATAGGGGAAATTTGAATAGTGTTATTAGAAATGAGATAGGTAAGTCTGATATTCCATATAATTACGAGAAATTACATGAAGTAGCGTTACGTTGGTCAGAATCTCATGAATTTGACCCTATTACGAAAGGAATAATGGAAAAGCTTTTGGAAGATATAAAAAATAATAGATCTAGTTATCAGAAAATTCAAAATAAAAACATTGATGAAGAAATTAAATTTGCTAAAAGTTTGGTTGGTAAAAAAGGAACACCTGCATTTAATCAGTTCTTAAGTTTTTTAATTAAAGGAGAAGGAAAAAAATATCTGAAAGTCATGAAAAAAGAAGGAATAAGCTTAACTAATGTGTCCAGTATCTTAGGCGGAGCGAGAGGTAAAGCTCCTACAGCATTTAAAGGCTTATATGGTCTATGGTTTGACAAAGAGGGAAACAAAACTCAATATTTAAAAACCCTAGAAAAAGAGGGAATAAATCTAGCTAATATATCTAGTATTTTGAATAGAGCAAGAGGTAAAGCTCCCACAGCGTTTAAAGACTTATATGATCTGTGGTTTGATGAAGAAGGAAATAAAACTCAATATTTAAAAACTCTAGAAAGAAAAGGAGTAAATTTGGCTAGCACGTCTAGTATTTTAAGTGGAGCAAGAGCTAAAGCTTCTACGGCATTTAAAGACTTACATGATCTATGGTTTGATAAAGATGGGAATGAAACTCAATATTTAAAAACTCTAGGAGAAGAAAAAATAAATTTAACTAATATGTCCAGTATTTTAAGTGGGGCTGGGGCTAATGCTGCAACAGCATTTAAAGGCTTGTATGATCTGTGGTTTGATGAAGATGGGAATAAAACTCAATATTTAAAAACTCTAGGAGAAGAAAAAATAAATTTAACTAATATGTCCAGTATTTTAAGTGGGGCTGGGGCTAATGCTGCAACAGCATTTAAAGGCTTATATGATCTGTGGTTTGATGAAGATGGGAATAAAACTCAATATCTAAAAACTCTAGAAGAGGAAGGAATAGATCTAACTAATATGTCCAGTATTTTGCATGGAGTAGGAGCTAATGCTACAAAAGCATTTAAAGGCTTATATGATCTGTGGTTTGATGAAGACGGGAATAAAACTCAATATCTGAAAACTCTAGAAGAAGAAGGAATAAGTCTAACTAATATGTCCAGTATTTTGCATGGAGTAGGAGCTAATGCTACAAAAGCATTTAAAGGCTTATATGATCTGTGGTTTGATGAAGACGGGAATAAAACTCAATATCTGAAAACTCTAGAAGAAGAAGGAATAAGTCTAACTAATATGTCCAATATCTTGCATGGAGTAGGAACTAATGCTGCAACAGCTTTTAAAAACTTATATAATCTATGGTTTGACGTGAAAGGAAATAAAACTCAACATCTGAAAATTCTGGAAGAAAAAGGAATAGATCTAACTAATATGTCCAGTATTTTAGGTGGATCAGGAACTAATATTGCAACAGCTTTCAAAGACTTATATGACCTTTGGCTTGATGAAGAAGGAAATAAAACTCAATGTTTAAAAACTCTAGACAAAGAAGGAGTAAGTCTAACTAATATGTCCAATATTTTAGGCGGAGCAGGAGCTAATGCTGCAACAGCTTTTAAAAATCTATATTACCTATGGTTTGGTGAAGAAGGAAATAAAACTCAATATTTAAAAACCCTAGAAAAAGAGGGAATAAATCTAGCTAATATATCCAGTATTTTGCATGGAGTAGGTACTAATGCTGTAACAGCTTTCAAAGACTTATATGGTCTGTGGTTTGATGAAGAAGGAAATAAAACTCAATACTTAAAAACTCTAGAAGAAAAAGGGATAAACCTAACTAATATGTCTAGTATTTTGAATGGAGCAGGAGTTAATGCTGCAGCAGCTTTCAAAAGTTTGTATGATCTGTGGTTTGATGAAGAAGGAAATAAAACTCAATATTTAAAAATTTTAGAAAAAGACGGAATGAGTCTAACTAATATATCCAGTATTTTGCATGGAGCAGGAGCTAATGCTTCTAAAGCTTTTAAAGAACTATGTGATACTTTTTTTGATGAGCAAGGAAATAGAGAACAGCTTTTAAAGCACTTTTGTATTGAGGAAAAAGGTGGAGAAAAAAGCTTTAAGCCAAGTAACTTATCCGGTATTTTAAGTAAAGCAGGAACTAGAGCTAGATATGCTTTTGAAAAATTGCATAATGTCTGTTTTAATGATGAAGGAAAAAGAACAAAACTTTTAGATGATTTCTATAAAGCAGGCTTTAGCCCAAGTAACTTATCCTCTGCATTATGTGGAACAGGAGCTCGTGCTTCTTCTATCTTAAAAAGATTGCATAATGTCTGTTTTAATGATGAAGGAAAAAGAACAAAACTTTTAGATGATTTCTGTAAGGTAGGTTTTAGGCCGGGTAATTTATGTAGTATGTTGAGTGGAGCAAAGAATAATCTAGAAAAGAGTCTGAAGAGGTTTCATGATTTTTGTTTTATAGGAGACACAAAAAGATACTTAAATCGTTTCTTAAGCAAGAAAGAAAGTTTTACGCTGAGTAACTTATCTAAGATATTACATGGAGCAGGAGATAATATTTGCCCTACTTTAAAAAATTTTCATGATGTTTGTTTTGATGAGAAAGGAAACGAAACACAGCTTTTAGGTAACTTTCGTAAGGCAGGTTTTACGCCAAGTGATTTATCTAATATATTATCCATGTCGGGAAATAATGCCACTTTTGTTTTAAGAAACTTTCATAAAGTTTGTTTTAATGAAGAAAATTATTTAAATCACTTCTTGGCCGAGAAAAAGCTTTTTACGCCGAAAGATTTATCTAGAATACTACATGGAGTAGGAATTGATGTTTGTTCTATTTTTGAAAGATTGCATGACCTTTGTTTTGATAAAGAGGGAAACAAAACAAAATATTTAAACAATCTCATCAAAAATGGTCGTTATAAGATATCTGATATATTACATGAACAAGTTAAAAAAGCTTCTCCTATTTTTTTAGATAAACAGAATATTAGTAAAGGAGACAAAGTAACTAATGCATCGAGTAATTCATCCGGTAAAACGGAGCAAGAACAAAACTTGGGTAGTTTACAACAAGGTGATTCTAAAATTAAGAGAAAAACCCGGAAGAGTACCGTAAACTGGAGCGAAAACGTGCAAGAAACTGATGACGTAATAGACGATAATCCTGAAACTTATTTAAGTGATACAACAATAGATAATCAATTAACAAGATCACCAAATTTTTAAGCTATTTCTTTCTTGAGTTGTAAAATTTCAGCTTTAGAAAGTCCAATAGATTGGGCTATCAAGTCAACAGATAAGCCGGCTTTAAGTAAGTTTCTAATTACAGCTATTTTAGCCTGTTTTTTGCCCTCTTCCCTACCTTCCTGCTTACCTTCAGCTCTGCCTTTTTCATGACCGATTTGGATACCTTCTAGTCTACCTTTTTCTTGACCTAGGTGTATGGTCCCAGAGTGTGATGGTGTGGATTTAGTATAAATAATTCTGGAGACTGTGTCCACTGATAACATATAAATTCATAAGGAGTAAGACCCTTAAGAGTTTTGAGTCTCTTTGCATAATTATAAGCCATAACAAAGTTATAAAGGTGTTCTTTAAGTTGCTGGTGCGATTGATAGTAATACTTCTTAACTGTAGCATCCTTTAAAGTTTTATTCATACGCTCGACTTGCCCATTCGTCCAAGGATGGCTAACTTTTGTCAAACGATGTTCAATAACATTCTCTTCGCAAACTCTATCAAATATATGTTGGAAAGCATACTTATGACGCTTCTGGTTTGTAAATTGTATACCGTTATCTGTCAAAATAGTATGGATTTTATACGGTAAAATTCTAATCAAATTACGTAAGAACTCAGCAGCTATGGGTTTTGTAGCACTGTTACGCAACTCAACATAGGTAAATTTGGATGTCCTATCAATAGCAACAAACAAATGTAATTTGCCCTCCTCAGTTCTAACTTCAGCAATATCAATATGAAAGTAACCGATAGGATATTGTTTGAATTTCTTTTTTGACTTAACTTCTCCATCAACAGTTGGTAATCTGCTAATGTTGTGTCTTTGTAAACAACGATGCAAGCTAGAGCGAGTCAAATGCGGAATTGTAGACTGCAGAGCGTAAAGGCAATCATCTAGTGGCAGTAGTGTATACTTGCGAAATGTAACTATTATAGCTTCCTCTTCTAGCGTTAAAACAGTCGATCTTGGACGCTTTGGACCCATATCAGCATCTTTCGTAAATGAACGTTTTCTCCACTTAATAATAGTTTTTGGATTAAGGTTATAATGCTTGGAGAGTTTTGCTATGCTCTCTTTTCTATTTTGTATTGCTCTACGAATCGTCTGTGTTGTTTTGGCGCACCCATGTAATATTTGTCCCATAACTCCTCCTTTGATGGTATTTTTTTCTCATATTTTATCATACCATCACACTCTGGGACTGTACATGAACAATATATTTAGTAATGATAATAAGGAACTTAAAAAACTACGGGACAAACTCTTTGGTAAATTAAAAAAGAAAATAATGACTGATGAAAAGAACAACCAGGCAGCTAAGAACGTTAATGATCAAATCACAAAGTCTAAAACTACTGAAAGTAAATTAAGTAATTTACTGGAATTTAAAAAACAGCTAGAAGCTTTCCTGAAGGATCAAGATAATCGCGGTATTGTGTTGAATGAGATTGACTCTATAAGTGTTGCCCCAGTTGTTGAAGTTAATGGTATAAATCCAAAATGGAGTAAGATTAAAAAGTTAAAAAAAGCTCAACCTCTCACCTCTAACAGACAAGACTTTGAAAACGCTCTAGGCTCTGTGGACAAAAAATATGAAAAGAGAGAAAAAGATGGTAGTTTAGCCTAATAGGTAAAAAATGGAGAAACTACCATATGCAATATTACATCAAAGAGGAAAATTGGAAACAAATTTTAGAGTTCATAAAAAGCGTAAAAGGAATGCACAGCAAAGATGAAAAACGTTTAAGAATATTCATAGAGGCAGTGTGGTACATAGTGCGAAGTGGTTGCCAATGGAGACTTTTACCAAAAACTTATGGTAATTACAGGAGTATACATAAGCGATTTAAAAGATGGTGTGAAAGAGATGTCTGGAAAAAATTGCTTGAATATACTAAACAAGAGCCTGATTTAGAAGTTGCTATAATCGACGGTACGATCATCCGAGGCCATCCATGTTCATCTGGATATACAAAAAACTCCAAGGATCAAGAAGCTTTAGGGAGGAGCAAAGGTGGCTTTACAACTAAAATACATGCGCTTGTCGATGCACTTGGAAATCCACTTAAATTTACTCTGACTCCTGGTCAAAGAAATGAAATTACGCAGGCACAAGTGTTGACCGAAAGTATCTATAACTCTACTGTAGTAGCTGACAAGGGCTACGATAGCAATGCCTTTGTTACAAGTCTTGAAGACAAGGGATGTACAGTAGTTATTCCGCCAAAACGGAATCGAAAAGTGCAAAGGTATTACGATGAGCATATCTACAAAGAACGTCATTTGATTGAGTGTTTTTTTGGTAAAATTAAAAATTTTAGGCGCATTTTTTCCAGATTTGATAAAACTGCTGAGGTTTTTATGGGTTTTCTCAATTTTGTTGGAGCTCTTGTATGGCTTCTCTAAAATTTTGTCCACAGAGCCTAGGGTACATAAAATCAAAAGAAGAAGTTATGGGGATTACATTAGAGGAACTTATGGAATACAAGCAACACTCTGTTAAGATTTTTCTACTGAACCGTGTTAATTCATGCAGAAATGGGTATTCTCAATTGCATCCTGATGTAAGAGAGGCTATAGCAATATTATCAAATGATAAGCTGAGAGCTTTCTACGATGAAGAAGTAAAGAAGAAGACGCTACAACCAATATTATCCTACAAAGAATGTGAACAATTATATGACAAAATTAACTATGAAAAAAATGAATCTCGTATTATAATCGAAAGAGAAGAACTTGGAGAGAATGTTAGGAGGGTAATGGGAGTGAAGCGCTTTACGAATGAAAGCAGTAGAGAAGATCAGAAAAATGGTACTAGTCCAACAGGAACTTCTACAAATTATAGACAAGAGCAAGTTGCCTCTAGTGGTGATAGAACACTTTATAATAGTGATATACCTTCACTAGGTAGATCGATTAAGAGCAGCCGAAGTGCACTGTTTATGCCATTTGGAGCTTCTGTTGATACGAGTACCCCGATTAAACCTGCCAATCCATCTAACCTAGTTACCACTGGTGAGAATTATACTAGTAATGCAGATCTGAGTGATGAATTGAACGTAAGTGAAGTAACTAAAATTGTTGAACGAATGGAGCTATTATCCAATAGTTTAAAAAAAATCCAAGAAATTGTGGAAAAGCTGGGTAATACTACACTAAGTGAAGAAGTGATAGTTCATGAGAGACATTTCAAAAAGTTTATGGATTTTGTAGGAGAAATTCTCGTAGATATTGGTACAAGATTACCACAAAGTGATTCTAAAAGCATGTATCTTGAACAAAAATTGAAGGGATTGGAAAAGATGAATGAATCCTTAGATAACAGTGTTCAAGAGTTAGAGAAAAAAGTAGATAAACTTGAAAAAGAGAATAAAGATTTTCTAGCAGAAAATGATGAACTTAAGGAAAAACTTGCTACAGCGAAAGAAGAAAAGGAATTGCTATTTAATAAAAAAGAAAAGATGCAGGAAGTTATAAATGGGCTGAATGAGAACAATCAACGATTAATGCAAAAAATAAATGGGTTAGAAGATGATTATGAGTATTTGTTAAGAGCGGAAAAGACAAAAAGAGAAACCGAAGATTCGTGTATACAAGTGGAGGATGCAGATATACCGGAAGGAAAAGCTGAGTTATGTAAAGACTATGAAATTAAACTAGTAAAGCTGGAACAAGAGATAGATGCAAAAGGGAAACAATGTGAGGAATTGCTATTAGAAAATAGTATATTACGAGGAAATATAGAACGATTAAAGGAAGAGAATAAACGATTAGAAGGCATTGAAGAAAGCTTTAGTATCGATCCCTCACATTTTTGCTCTGTAAAAAATTTGCATGATGAGCTTATTCTAGCTAATGAACAGCCGGAAAATATTGATATATCAATCCAGGATGAGATGGATTCAAAAGTTGCCACTGAGTCTGTGGGTGTTAATGTAAAACAAGGTTATAGTAAAAGGACTAGCAACCTATCTCGAGTCTCTGAACAAAGTTCAGCAGTAAAATCTCAATTCTCAGAAGCAAGAGCTCAGAGTAGAAAGCAAATAATTTATGCCTCTGCTTCTCTTATATTATCTGGAGTATTTGCTGTTGGCACAAGTTTAACAATGTCTCATTTAGGAATATCTATTTCACTTGCTTTGACTGCATTAACTTTCCTTACATTGGGATGTTATTGTTCATATAAGGCAAGTACAACGCTTAGGAATATTGAACTTGATCGAACTTTTAAAATGGCTGATCATGAAGCTGTTTTTATGGTTCCCAGCTTATAACTATGTGGAAAAATATATTGTTTTACTCACCCCAAGAAAAGAGATAATGGGAAAGATAAAAAGGTCTATCAGTTCTCGGTGCGGCAGATTAATTTCTGACGGTGATATAGAGCATTACTTATTTCTCTAGAGAATAGGGAATTGGCGAATAGAGTTCTAGGTGTAGAAGGAGATATAGATGAAGAAAAGACCAGATTTAGTAGAAAAATATAAGGGCTTCTTTGTAAATGATAGTAAGGGAACAGCAAAGTAGTTATATTAAGGGACTGGTTTTATGTTCTGAACTCAGATTTTCGTTAGGTTATAAAAGAAGTAATATCGAGACCTTACTTTGAAATTCCAGATTATCAGAGTACTTTGCTCTTCTGAAGTGAGTGATGTTGGAATACCTCTGGATCGCAGTACTAATAACCAAAATTAAAGAGTAAATAGTTTATAATTTAAGTATTTATAATAGAGAAATTAGCATGTATCTAAATTTGAGCAGCAAATACCTTGAAATTACCATCAATTCAGTAAAATTGAAGAGTTTTATGGTTTAATCATGTAAAGTATTCAATAAACTGCCGTTTTTAAATTTTATCAGACTCAGTTAAAAGAGTGGAGATTTTAATGATTTACCTCAAATCTAATTAAGAGTTAAAGTGAGAAGATGTTTTAGTTTTTATGCACCTTCCTCTCTACTAATTAAGGCGTTCTTTTTATTTGCGGCTTTTCAGACGTACGATTCTGCTTAGCAACCAATCCGGTACTTCTCTACCCTTTTCCCACTTAGCAAACCTCATCTTTTCTTTTAGGTAGTACTCTCTGTAAGCTTTTACTGAATGACTAGACTTATATTGATCTGGTAACGCCTGTACAAAAGGCTTTATATCGGTTGATTGAAAAACAAGCAAATTCTTATTACTATCACACCAATCTATAACTTCTTCTGATCTATGTTTTCTTTTATATCGCCAAGTATACTCTTTGCACAGCTCCCTTCCGTATTTTATTAACCAGAAAAAGTTCCCTTTGGATTGTCTAGCCCATAGAGAACAAGGGTGGTTTTTGTGAGTAAGTTTATATGGAACTTCTATATTCTGGTCTGTGATGCTGACTAAAGGATTTGGCACTTTTAATGCTATTGAAAAAACATTACTCAGTAACTGAGCAGTTTCTAATAGCATTTTTACTATATGCTTATCACATAACATTTTTGCCGCAATCTCTGGGTTTTCATCTAGTACAAAGATGTTCATCTAAACATCCAAAGAGCTTAAGTCTTTAATTTCATTAGCTGTAAGACCAGTAGTTTGAGCTATGATATCAATAGAAAGTCCTGCTTTAAGTAGATTCTTTGCAACTTCAATTTCCCTCTCTTTTCTGCCTTTTTCATGTCCGATGAGGATGCCTTTTGCAGTAGCATCATCAAGTTTTTGAGCAAGGACAGCCTGTTCATCAAGAATACGTTTTATTTCCTGTTCATAGGCAATAAATTCTTTTTCTGACCAGTTGAACCTATTTAGTTCTTCATAGGCCTTTTTAATTATTAGATCACTACCTATTATTTTTTCCAGCTCTTCTTCACTAGTCTCATCTGCATATTTAAAGAAGTAGACCCATTTCTCAACAATACTTGAAAGCTGATCTTCTTTGGTTTTTGGAAATTTAGGCAACTCAATAAATATAAAGTAAAAATCTTTTAGATCATGTTCATTAGTATCTTCATCGCGAATGGTATGCTTTGACTTATACTCAGACTTATCAGGAAATAAAATACAGTCTGCTATAGCAATAAAGATAATTTCCTTAAGGTCATGATATTGATCGCCTTTGTCAGCCTGTCTTGAATAGGCTTTAGCAGCATAGTATTGAGCACGTTTTTCAAAGCCCTTAGTTTTAGCGACCTGCATTTCGACTATCACTTGCAGCCCATTTTTATCTCTACAAAGAACATCAACAATGCTTTGTTTTTTAGAAGCAATATCAGGATCTTGAATAGTACTTAAAAACTCTATATCCTGTATTGCATTTGTTCCAGCAAAGCCGAGAATATCATTAAGAAAGTGAATAAGGATATCTTTATTTTTTTCAGTACCAAAGATGCGCTTGAACGATATATCATTCTTGGGATCGAGAAACTTCGAAAGAGCCATAGTTTAAGAGTACGTAAAAAACATTAATAATTATACACAATTGTGAAGAAATGTTCAACCTTTTTATCGCTAAACCTTATTTTTCAAACTTTTGGGTATGTTAAAGAAAAAAAGAATATCAGAGATCATCTGAGAATTGTATTTAAGGCTTTAGATGTAAGTTTTATCATCTTTTTATAACTGCCTTATAAAGGATCTTAAAACCCCAGCAAATGAATTAACAAGCTATAAAAAGTTTCAAAAACACTTTGGTGTAGGCTCCCAAAAAAATGCGAGTACAAATTATCTATTGGTGAATATGATAAGAAAAAAATTCCTATTCCGTACAAAGTAGGTCAAAGAATAAAAGAGTGGAGGTTGAGACGAGGATACACTCAGGAAGATTTAGCGAATAGAATCGGGGGGATAACAAATCAAGGGATATACGAATATGAACAAGGACGAGCTGCTGTTTCACTTAAAATATTAGATGAAATAGTAAAGAATTAATATTACAGATCTGCTTCCAGAAACAAGAGAAAATGAGAATAGTGAAGCAGAGCTATCAAAGTTAATAGAATAATACAAAAAGCCAAGTCATGTATTAATAAAATCTCTGTTTGAAAGCATACAAGTTTGCAAAGAGAAAGTGAATAGAGTAGAAAAGATAAAAATTACAAAGAATTTAGTTAAGGAAGGAATTTCTATCAATATTATTTTAAAAACAGTAGGCATCTCTTTAGACGAAATTCAACAAATTTAAAATAAAAAAATCAGTATCTATTAACATCTTAACTTCTTGATAAAAAAATAAGTAAAAAAGATTGAAAAATTGATTTGACTTCACTCGGAAGCTATGGCTTTATGCCAATGCTGATAAAAAACAGCAGTAAATAATTAAAAACAATTTGTTATTAACGAGGAGTATATTTTATGAATAATAGTGAAAAACTTACAGAAGAAATAGAGAGAGTATTACAAAGTGGAGGAGGAAGTGCTTTGTTTGATCGTGAAATAGTGTCAGTGCTTCTAGGGGCAGTTCATGACAGAAAGCAAGCACAAGATGTTACTAAAACTCTAATGGATAACTGCCCAGGAATAGGAGAAATTTTGGGACGAGAAATCGATGATCTGAAAATGATAGAAGGAATGACCGAACATGCAGCCGCAGCAATTGAATGTGTTAAAGAAGCTTACAAGAGGGCACTAAGAGAAGGGTTAAAGAGAGGCCCTGTAATGGATAGCCAAGAAAAGCTCATAGAATATGTAAGGGTAAGTATAGGCTTTTCAGCAAAAGAAGCTGTCCAGATAATATATTTGGATACACAGTACCGTTTGATAAGAGACGAAGTGTATTTTGGTACAATAGATGAGGTGCACCTATCTGAAAGGAAAGTGGTAAAAAAGGCATTATCAATGGAGGCAGCATCGATAATATTAGCTCACAACCATCCAGGAGGGAGTTTAGAACCATCAGAAGATGATAAAGTTATGACTAGAGAATTAGTGTCAGCATGTCAAGGGGTGGGAATTGAACTAGAGGATCACATTATTATGACAGACAAAGGATATTGCAGCTTTAAGGAAAGAGAGCTGTTATAAAGATGGATGCCAAATTTTTCAGGTTTGGGAAGTTTGGCTACCACTGCTAGTGGCAAACAATACGAAATATGAATATAAGTGCTTTAAGGAAAGCATATTTCTATAGCTGAGATTTGGAAAAAGACATCAGAAAAGTTGTAAAGCATACAAGATCTTTGTATAGCTTGCATATTAAGTTATAATAAACGAATAAAAGCCCAAAAAGCTCTATTCTTTTGTTATAAATAGTTGCAAACTATACAAGATCTTTCTAATATTTGTATATTAAGTTAATAGTAAAGCAATAAATTGCGCTATAGACTTAGATAATATGCTTAATATAGGAGGCTTATATGGCTAGTAAAAAAATTACAATGGTTCGAAAAGACCCAAATAAAAAGAATCGTAAGTTCAATATTAACCGCAAGTTATTGGGCAAAATATTTAGTGCTCTTGAGGGCATTGATATACAACCGTCTAACTTTGTGAGCAAAATTAATAACCAGAATCCTGGAGGTACAATGCCTTCCCCTAGTAGAGATGGTCGCGAAAACCAAATAAACTTCGAAGAAGGACTTGACCGTATTTATGGTACAAAACCAGCAAGTAATCAAGAAGATTATCCAGAAAATTTAAATCCATTTACCTCAGGCTTGCAAAAAATAAAGCTAAGTGCAAGGGAAAGTAAAGAGTTGAGCCGATTAAAAAGTGCAATTGTAACAGCAAAAAATCCAAGTGAGCTGAACAAAGTTGTAGATGAGACAATAGCTGCTGGAATGAGGATGAATGGGTGTGATGAGGGAGGCCGGAGCTTTGCTGAGTATGTAATACTGGGTATGCATTTTCACAAGTTCAAAAAAGGTGATCAGAAAAAGATAATGAGTAAATTAATACTAAGAGGAGCAGAGTTTCATGACAATCTGTTGCAGAATAAACTGTTAGGTGAAATTTATAAAGAACTGCAACCGGAAGTGCAGCCACAGATAGATAAGCGACTTGAAGAACTAAGGAAAGTCGGTGAAAGTGCTGTTCAAAGAGGAGCCGTAATAGACGTGGAAATGGACAACAAAACATTTTTTATGGAATTCTCTGAGGATAGTAAAATAGAGGTTGCCAAGGTACTAGAAGGCACAAGAGATTTAGGTCTAGACAAAGGGTTAGGAAGTAACATTATAAAAATGGGCAATAGTGAAATTGAAGTCAGAACTGAGAAAGGAGGTGAGAGAAACTACATTGATGTATCAGAGAGTAGCTCAGTCGTGTTAGAATTTCCTACAAGTGTTGGCAAGCTAAATATTATATTGTACCATGATGTAAAAAACTGCTATCAAGTACAGGTAAGAGTGGGAAACCAAGAAATGTGGTCTGAACTACAAAAAAGAGGTCAAATAATAGGAAAATGTTGCCTCTTTGGGGGAGCGACAGTCAAAGAAGCTGTAGAAAGAGGAAGTTTCACAAGAAGTGGCATGTGGAGTAAAGAGCAGGCCAAAGAGGAGATAAGGGCGGATCACTCAAGTGAAACACTGTCGTGGGTGGATAGGACATGTGGAGGTAGCCAAGAAGCATTTAGGAAACGTTAAACAAAGGACTTCCTTCTCAAATTGGACTGCGTAAAAGCTTTATATAAATCGCAGTCCAAGCCGAGCTCTTCCAATAAACATAAGCTAAATTTAATCTTTTGACAAAGTAGGTTATAGCAAAAAGCCTATTAACAGGGTATACATGTTTATTTCTGTAAAACCGTTGCAGCATGGCAAATATCTCTATAAGATACAAAATAGCGCAAAAAGTAAGAAGCTGGAGGTTAAAAAGAAAATATACCATAAAAGACTTAGCAAACAAAACAGGTATAAACTATCATACGCTGCGAAGATATGAACTAGGGGTATGTGGCATTCCAGATGAAGAGTTACAAGCAATAGCAGACGCATTATCAGTTAGTTTTAGTGATCTACTTCCTAGACAAAAAGTACTCAAAGAAAATCGTTGTTGTGATAAGACTCAATGGATGTCCAATTTCATAGAAAAAACAAGGGGACGCAAGGCAATCTACGCATTAACCAAATCTATCCGAGCTGAGGAAGAAAGTGCTATAAAAGCAGCAAGAATAAGAATGGCAAAAAATATGCTCAAGTTAGAATTTGATGCTGATATTATCTATCGAGCAACAGGCTTATCAGTTGATGAATATGAAAATAAAGAAGAAAAAAGTTCTAAGCGTTCCAACAAAAGGGATGGAATGAAAAAGTGGAGGATAATACGGGGATATACTCAAGAGGAATTAGCGAAGGAGCTTGGTATAGGAGGTCCACAGATACATTACTATGAACAAGGAAGCACCATGTTCGGTGAGAGGTTATGGGAAATAGCAAGAAAATTATCAGTGAGTGCTGAAGATCTGGTAACGGAAGAAAACTGTTGTGAAGACGAAGATACAGATAGTGAAGGAGAAAAAGAGCTATTAAGCTGGGCGAGAGAGTTAAAAAAAATTAACACTCAAGAATCACAAGATGAACTGGATATATGGGTAGAATTTCTATTGCAAAGAAAGCGAATTTACAAAGAAAAGATTGATAAAATAGAGGGAATCAAAGTAGCAAATAATCTACTTATACTAGGTGTTTCTGCTGATGCTATTTCTTCAATAACTAGCTTGACTGTTGAGGAAATTGCGCAACTTACGCTCCCAACGGAATTAAAACTATGATAATTTATATAATATATTATGATATAGATGAAGATAGTTAATCTATTTAAGATTTCTCTGAAATTTTGCTTGCGGCTTTTTCTTTTACTGGTTCAACCGATACATCTTGAATTTCCTCTTCCGGCTTGTTTGGTTCGGCTACTTCTTTAGATTCTGTTGCTAATTTGCGTTGTTTGATAAACTTCATCAATGTTTTGACTGCGATAAAGTTTATACTGAAAACACAAGCAGAAGTTACCGCTAATGCTGGCAAGGGAGCTAAACTGAATGTTGGTAAAATTGCCACGATTGTAGCAGATGTTAGTAAAAATGCTAGTCTTTTGCTCCCGATTATCTTGTTTTTCTTGGACTTTATGGGGTTTAGGCTTTTTATTTTCCCTTTTAGCTTTTTGAAGCCTTTTTTGAATATGTCACCCTTTTTCAGCTCTTTTTCTACGGGTTTTGCTTTCTTTATTTTAAAGCTTTTTATTTTTTCTTTTATTCCTTTTTTATCTTTTTTTGCTTTAGAGGTTACTTTCGAGCATAGGCTAGGTTTCATCACAATTTCAGAGAGCGGTTTTGGCTTATCGTTTGAAGTTTTAGCTTCTTGCCCCTTAGCATGTTTTTTGGGCGAAATTATGTTTTTTAAACCTTTCTTTGCTTTGTGGTATAATTTCTTTAGTTTGCTTGGCATCATTCAATATTGCAGAATCTATCTATTACTTCCTGGTTGTCCTCTATCATTGCCTTTGCCTCTTGCTGAAGAGATTTGATATTTTTTGATGTAATATTATCCATGTCAGGTGATGCTATTTTTAGCTGTGACTGTATTCTTAAATACTTACTACCTATAACTTGATCGAGCTGGTAGTTCACTGCATCTAAACTTGAAGCAAACATCATATTCAGTAGTGGCTTGATCCAGCCTATTTTTCCAAATCTCTTTGAATTGGCATACTCTATGCTTCTATCTGTTCTGCCAGTACCTATCGATAACAGTAGAATATCATCATTTGGAAATAACCTCTTACCACTTGCATATGCACAAGCCGCTGGATTACTTGCAAATACCCCTCCATCCACTAATACCATTTCCTTTTGGTCGATTTTAAGATATTTAGGTGCAAAGTAAGTAGGTGCTGCAGTTGTAGCTCGTAATGCATCTTTCAATTTGATAAAATTTCTATCTTCTCCCCAGCTCTTAAAAAAGAAAGGATAGTTGTTGTTAATATCATAACTTGTTATCAGTACCTTACTTAATGTATTTTTTAGAATATCCTCTCCAAAATATTTATCCAGTACAAATTCAATATTTTTATGTGGGTATTGTGCGCAATTAAGCCAAGAAAATATCGATCTTCTCAAAAATGAAGATTTAAAAATATATGCTCCGTACTTTTGGTAAAACTCAACTAGGCTCTGTGGACAAAAAATATGAAAAGAGAGAAAAAGATGGTAGTTTAGCCTAATAGGTAAAAAATGGAGAAACTACCATATGCAATATTACATCAAAGAGGAAAATTGGAAACAAATTTTAGAGTTCATAAAAAGCGTAAAAGGAATGCACAGCAAAGATGAAAAACGTTTAAGAATATTCATAGAGGCAGTGTGGTACATAGTGCGAAGTGGTTGCCAATGGAGACTTTTACCAAAAACTTATGGTAATTACAGGAGTATACATAAGCGATTTAAAAGATGGTGTGAAAGAGATGTCTGGAAAAAATTGCTTGAATATACTAAACAAGAGCCTGATTTAGAAGTTGCTATAATCGACGGTACGATCATCCGAGGCCATCCATGTTCATCTGGATATACAAAAAACTCCAAGGATCAAGAAGCTTTAGGGAGGAGCAAAGGTGGCTTTACAACTAAAATACATGCGCTTGTCGATGCACTTGGAAATCCACTTAAATTTACTCTGACTCCTGGTCAAAGAAATGAAATTACGCAGGCACAAGTGTTGACCGAAAGTATCTATAACTCTACTGTAGTAGCTGACAAGGGCTACGATAGCAATGCCTTTGTTACAAGTCTTGAAGACAAGGGATGTACAGTAGTTATTCCGCCAAAACGGAATCGAAAAGTGCAAAGGTATTACGATGAGCATATCTACAAAGAACGTCATTTGATTGAGTGTTTTTTTGGTAAAATTAAAAATTTTAGGCGCATTTTTTCCAGATTTGATAAAACTGCTGAGGTTTTTATGGGTTTTCTCAATTTTGTTGGAGCTCTTGTATGGCTTCTCTAAAATTTTGTCCACAGAGCCTAGGTCGTTGGCTGAGTATTGGGGATTTCCCCGTTCATCTTTTTTACATAATCCCGCTACAACAATTCCACCGGTTGAGGTCCCTGCCATTAAGTGAAAGATTTCAGCTATAGTTCTTCTTGTTCTTTTTTCTATTTCTGCTAATATTATTGTTGGTATTATTCCTCTTATGCCTCCACCGTCGACTGAAAGAATATATTTGGCCATGTTTAGATATTTATTGATTTTTTTAACTTGTTTGCTTTTATCAGGTTGTGTTTCTTGTCCAAGTATTACTGTATGTTTCACTCCTAGAGAAAATTGCACCAACCTAATAATTGATTCCGTGGATCATGCTAAAAAATCCGTGTTGGTCCAGGCATACCAATTTACCTCAAAGTCTATTGCTGAATCCTTAGTTCAAGCTAAAAAGCGTGGAGTTGATGTCATGGTTATTCTCGACGAATCGCAAGTTAACTCAAAGTATAGTGTTATTAATGAACTGTTTCATCAAAAAATCCCGATATACATAGACTATAAACCTGCAATTTCACACAGTAAAATTATGATTATTGATGAGCAAAAAATCATAACCGGATCTTTCAATTTCTCTGGCGCCGCACAGAAAAAAAACGCTGAGAATCTACTGATTATAACAGGAGACCCTACATTAGTTGAGCAATACATCGAAAACTGGAAAGATCGTAAATCTCAATCTGATCCTTATACACCAAAAGTAGAAGAATAATTACTTAAAATCAGCTTTAAATTCGTCCAATTCCTCAGAAAGATTTTTTACCCGCTCTTCCAGACGATATACCGTAACGGTCAATTCGTTGTTCTGCTCTATAAATTTATCATGCATGTGAACCCGTAAATCTAGCTTGGCAAGCCACCAAATTGTTGCTACGGTCTGTATTAACATCGTTACAATTACTGTAATTGGGATTTTTTGCTTTTGCATAATGATTTAAAATGTGAATTTATTATGGATAGCTACTTTAGTAACTACTATTTTGATTTATGCTGTTCCTCTGCATTTGCAAGTAGCTTAATAATTTCTCTGTAAGGTTTATCTTTGTTGTGCCTTGATTCTATTACAGCTACATCCCGAGGGTTTTTTCCATCTGTATCTCTAATATTAGGATTAGCACCTCTTTCTAATAAGAACTTAACTATCTCTAAATTGCCTCCGTATGCGGCAGAATGTAATACTGTCCATCCTTTATATCTACCTGTATCATTTATATCAACTCCTTCATTCACTAGAAATTTTACTAATTCTAGACATTTTCCTTCTGCTGCACAATGTAGCGCTGTTAATCTAGGAATTTGTGTGTTAATGCTCAATAGGTTCTTTACTGAAAACTTTACTACATCTAGATTACAATTTTCAGAAGCAATGCGTAAGATTGTTTTGTAATTATCTGTAGCTTTAGATTTTTGATAGCAATATGTAATAACAACACATACTATTAATAGTGCGAACCATGCGAAATGTAATTTATATTTTTTATTAGACTTTATTTTTTTCATATTTGGCACATAGTTTCTTCATATTAAACAGGTCATTACTCATTTTTTTCTTAACATTACTTACTCAAAGATGCTGACAACATAGTAAGGTAACCCGAGCTATTTAAAGCATGTTCCGCTCTATTAATTATCCATTCACCATCTACCGCTTGATTAAAACCTATAAGATTAAGCTTTGCTTCTGCAAATAACTCTGGATTACCAGGCATAGTTATATCTAAAGTTTCATTGTTACGCTTCAATTGTTTCAACTTGGCATTTGCTGCACTTAATGCTGACTCTGCATTTGGATAGATTTCTAGCATAATATAACTTGGCTCGCTACTACCAACTGTTTCTTTAATAGTTTCACCCTTTTCATAGCTATGCCACTTTGCCACTACTGAATTATACTTATCACGTACGGTAAAATGCACTTTCCAATTAATCGTGTCTTGAGGTCTAATAGTCGTTGTTCCTAAAGCTTTTCCTGTGGCTGATTTTGCCATATTCTTTGAAATAAACAATATATACCCACCAGCTAATTTTGCCATTGCTTCACGCTCTGTTGCGATCTTTGTTAACAGACTTATATCACTTTCATCTGCCTGATTAATATGGGGTATCAATACATTCTTAAATTCCTCAGCAACTTTATGTCCATATCCATGTTTTTGAGCTATTTCTTTCACTAAGTTTTCTATGGTAATTTGGTGCCATTCTTTTGATACTTTTGCCTTCAAAGATATTCTTAAATTTGTTGCATGAGCTTTTATTAGTAGAGTTTTAGGTGGGCCTTGTATAGTAACTTCGTTGACTGTATATATACCCATTGGAAAGATTCCCGTTTCCTTATAACCTAGTGCTATGTTCAATTCATTTGGAACTTCTACATTTTCATTGCCATGATCAACATATACCTCTGCGACATCATCTATAGTACCAGATTCATCAGTAAGATGCACCGATATTACATGATCTTTTATTCCTTCGATACTAAATTCAGGTTTCATTTATTCCCACACTTTTAACTTCAATTTTTTCAACTGCTCTTGTATTGTAGGTAACTTAATTTTTAATCCTGCAGGCAAAAAACTTCCATAATCTGCAAGTCCAGGATTTTCTTCCAATACTATTTCTACTGCTCCAGAGCTATGTCCATAGTGTTTAAAGCATATATAATCCAACATTTCATTTTCTCGTGCTATATAATGTACTGTCATACATAACTCCTTAAACTTAAGCTAAATTCAACCTTTTTTGGTAATCCACATGGAAAATACGACGTTTGCTTTTCTTCTAACCGCACAGTAACAAATCTTCCCAAAACATTTCCTAAACTGTCTACTAAGATACTTGGTTCTTGATTTTTCTCAGCTTCTTTCATACTTTTTAATTGATTTAAATCATTGAGATTATGTAAATAAATTACTCCTTCTAAATCTATATTTTCTGTACCTTGACCAATATTTTGTAATGAAGGTATTTTGCCAATACACTCAATAGTACTCCAACGATTTTCTTTACTGTACCTTACACTTGTTGGAGAAAGCTTATGTTGACCAAGTGATAGCATTAGTAAATCGGTTCTATTGAATCAAACAGAACGTCACGCGATTTTTCTCTTATTCTTTTTATTACTGTATCAGCAAGACTACGTACATCTTGGTTAGGTTCTGCTTTTATACTTATATTAAATGTAAAAGTTTGATTGAAAATTTTTTGTTCACACTTTTCACAGTCTTTTAAAACTTTCTCTGAATTATCTCCTGCAGAACTTTTTTCTGTAATCACACTTTCAATAATATTCGTTCTACTATTTGAAACTCCACTAAAAGCATTATTATTCAATAAAGGATTTCCTTTACTAAAAACATTTCTATCTTCACTAGGCTCTGTGGACAAAATTTTAGAGAAGCCATACAAGAGCTCCAACAAAATTGAGAAAACCCATAAAAACCTCAGCAGTTTTATCAAATCTGGAAAAAATGCGCCTAAAATTTTTAATTTTACCAAAAAAACACTCAATCAAATGACGTTCTTTGTAGATATGCTCATCGTAATACCTTTGCACTTTTCGATTCCGTTTTGGCGGAATAACTACTGTACATCCCTTGTCTTCAAGACTTGTAACAAAGGCATTGCTATCGTAGCCCTTGTCAGCTACTACAGTAGAGTTATAGATACTTTCGGTCAACACTTGTGCCTGCGTAATTTCATTTCTTTGACCAGGAGTCAGAGTAAATTTAAGTGGATTTCCAAGTGCATCGACAAGCGCATGTATTTTAGTTGTAAAGCCACCTTTGCTCCTCCCTAAAGCTTCTTGATCCTTGGAGTTTTTTGTATATCCAGATGAACATGGATGGGCTCGGATGATCGTACCGTCGATTATAGCAACTTCTAAATCAGGCTCTTGTTTAGTATATTCAAGCAATTTTTTCCAGACATCTCTTTCACACCATCTTTTAAATCGCTTATGTATACTCCTGTAATTACCATAAGTTTTTGGTAAAAGTCTCCATTGGCAACCACTTCGCACTATGTACCACACTGCCTCTATGAATATTCTTAAACGTTTTTCATCTTTGCTGTGCATTCCTTTTACGCTTTTTATGAACTCTAAAATTTGTTTCCAATTTTCCTCTTTGATGTAATATTGCATATGGTAGTTTCTCCATTTTTTACCTATTAGGCTAAACTACCATCTTTTTCTCTCTTTTCATATTTTTTGTCCACAGAGCCTAGAAGCGGCTTTTTGAGTGAAAGGAATACCGAAAGTGAATTATTGTCTTCGTCATCTTGGGTAGATAGAGTAAGTAGAGGTAGTGAAGAAACCTTTAAAGCACGTTAGACTAACTGGAGGAGAAAGTTTTTTCTTCTCCACCAATTCATAAAATTGGGTTAGGTGGTGGAAAATTTCGCAGTAAAGTTGAGCTATAACAAAAAATCCTGTAATAGTGTATTTTTCTGTGGAAGAAAGTGACCGCCCTTTTTGATTATGAAGTAGGACAAAGAGTAAGGGGTTGTAGATTAGCAAAGGGGTATACTCAGAAGGAGTTGGCGGAGAAAATCGGTGTAAAATACTGGGTAATACTCCACTATGAAAAAGGGAAACGTAAAATTTCAATCAAAAGGTTATATAGCATTGCAGAGGTGTTATCAGTGAGCATTATGGATCTTGTTCCTGAACATACAATAATATCAGATGAAAAAAGTTGCCTTGAAGGAGAAGAGGTATTAGATCTAGTAGAAAAATATGAGAAAGTTGAGAATCAAGAATTACGTAATGTAGTTTATTCATTAATCAAATCTGCCCAAGCTAGCAAAGAGAGCATTAGAAAAGTGGCAAGAATAGAGGTGGCAAAGAATTTAGCTGAAGTAGGGATCTCTGCTGAAATAATTTCCCAAGCAACAGGCTTAGCTGTTAACGAATATAATAATGAAGAGGAAAAAACTGATTCTGTAGACTACAGGATAGGACAAAGGATAGAAAAGCTAAGGCTGATGAGAAAATATACTCAGGAGGACCTAGCAAATAAAATTGGTACAACACCTCAGAAAATACACGACTACGAACAAGGAAAGATAGCTATTCCACTTGAAAGATTATATAAGATAACAGAGGCATTATCAGTTAACATAGCAGTTTTACTGTTAGGAAAAATAGAAGAAGTTGAGGCAAAAGATGAACTGCACGGCTTAATAGAGGAATACAAGGAAATTGATGATCAAGAATTACGCAACGAACTTTATGAGATGATCAAATCCTTGTCTGAAGGTATGCAGATTATTGAGAAAAAGGTTAAGAAGGAGGAAAAAACCGAAATTGCAAGTAATCTAATTAGATTAGGAATTTCTATTGATATTGTCTCACAAGCAATTATATGAAAAGTTTATTTAATACCCACAAACACTTTCAAGTATATTTTATAGGTAAGATATGTTTATTTCTACAAGAAAAGCGGCTATTAGAGGCTACTATAAACCAGAGTATATAGACTCTATCAACTATAAAGTAGGGCAAGAAATCGAGATTTGCAGGTTAAAACAAGAATATTGTAAGTTAAAAACGTGATATAAAAGAGATAAGAGAGAAAGATAACCCTGCTCACTAGGAATAGGGCTATCACGGGCGTGCGCGACCGAAAGGAAATTGGTATTACAACCGTTGGTATCAAGGTACGCTAGCCCTATCTCTCGATACGTTTGAATAGTTGCTTGGGACATATATATGCACCCGTTTACAATCTTAAATTAACTAAAACTATCGAGGTTTATTATGGTTACATCTTATCAAAATTTTATTGGCATTGACATCGGAAAATTTAAAAATGTCGTTGCAATTCACAAACAGAAGAATGCTGTCGAATTTGATAATAATGCTTCTGGTTGGCAACAATTATTTCAAGAGTTTTCAGATATTCTACCTAATGCTTTAGTGACTTTAGAAAATACAGGGAAATATGAGCTTGGCTTATCACATTTTCTTACCGACAAAAATATTGCCGTGCATCGAGCTAATACTCGTAAAGTAAAAAGCTTTATTTTATCTCACGGAACTTTAGCAAAGTCTGATAGATCAGATGCAAGAGCTCTTGCTCAATATGGATTTGAACGCCATAGAACTATCTCTCTATTTGTACCTACCTCTACAGAACAATCAACTTTGGCTGCACTTTGTCAACGACGTGATGACATTACACAAATGAGAGTTCAAGAGAAATGTAGACTGAAAGCACCTGAAAACGAGCATATAAAAGAAAGTTGCCAAAAAACCATTGACTTTTTTAACGGTCAGATAAATGAGATCAATAATGCAATACAAAAAATCATTGATGAAAATCTAGAGTTACAAAAGCGCCAAAAAATACTTAGAACAGTACCGGGAATAGGTATCAAGTTATCTCAAGATTTTGTATGCCTGATGCCAGAACTTGGCTACTTAAACAAAAAAGAAGTTGCAAGTCTTGCTGGAGTTGCCCCGCATCCAAAAGAAAGCGGTAAAACTATTGGTTACCGAAGGATAACAGGTGGTAGAAGCAATGTTCGTGCAAAGCTTTTTACTGCTGCTATGGCTGCTGCAAAGTCTAAATCTGTACTTGGTGCTTTTTATTCTGATCTCATTGGTAGAGGTAAAAAAAAGATGGTAGCTATAACAGCTCTAATGCGTAAAATTATAGTGATTGCTAATGCAAGACTTAAAGAAGCAGTCAACGTAAATTTTTAAAATCTGTATAGAAAATAGGTTGATGAATATGTGCGCCCACACAAATTTAAAGCACATATTCATCAACCATACGGTCTAAGCAGTGGTAGTTGTTTGATATAAATTTCTTTCTGTAGTAAACTAGGGTTTTTGTTGCCAAAAATACATTTTTTAATTGAATAAAAATACAAAGTTATAAACAAGAGTTGTAATAAGACTAAATTCAAAAAATTTAAAAAAACATAGTTGATACTACGATAGATTTAGCAAATAAAATTGGCGTAACACCTCAGGAAATACATGACCTTGAACAAGGGTACAATTCCATTTCAATTGAAATATTATATAAAATAGCGGAAGCATTATCAGTTAATGCTGGAGATCTCCTACCTGAACCAAAAGTACTAAATGAAGACTGTTACTTTGAAGGTGAGGCAGAAAGAATATTAAGCTTGATGAGAATATATGAAAAAATTGAGGATCAGGAATTACGTAAAGCAATTTGCTCATTAATTGAATTTGCCAAGGTTTACAAAGAAAGCAGCAGAAAAGAAGTGATAGAGGAAGTATCAAGTAATCTAGTTAAAGAGGATATCTCTGTTAGTATTATCTTGCAGGCAACGGACCTACCTACTTGCAATAAGAAAGTTCTTATTGATTCTATAGACTATACAATAGGACAGAGGATAGAAATCATACAGTTGATACGTGGTTATACACAAGAAGATTTAGCGAATAAAATAGGTGTAACACGTCAGGAAATACACGACTATGAGCAAGGGTGCGTTGAAATTCCACTTGACAAATTATATGAAATAGCAAAGGCTTTATCAGTGAAAGTAAGGGTTTTACTACCTGAAAAGATAAAAAAAGATGAGAGTAATAAAGCAGAGAGATTGTGCACATTGGTTAAAACTCTGTCTAAAAGTATGAAAGTTATTAAGGAAAAGGTTAAAAGAGCAGAGAAAATCAAGATTGGGAAAAATCTAGTTAAAGCAGGTGTTGCGATTGATATTATCTTGCGAGTAACTGGCCTAACTGCCGATGAGTTGAGTGAGTATCCAAAAATGAATTGATTTGATTAAGAACTGAGAAATCTTATATTAAGGGGAATGTTCAAAAAAGCATACGCGTCAAGTTAAGAGATTGTGAGCAAATTTAGAGAGGTTAAAGTGGATACTCTAGCCCTTCTACGTTTGTCTTTTAATGAAAATCGCGACCAAGTTATAGTGAGTTTTTTAAGAAATGCTTTTAAACTATTAATTTTGGTTAATACTAAAAATAACTCTCTAACCCGCCTTTTTAGCTCAATAAATGCCTTTGTTAAGCTAAGTTCTGTATTCTTTTTCACTTCTGTGCAACCAACTATGCCGTGAAATATAAGAATTGCGCACAATTTAGCATATAGTTCACATAATACTCTGCATGGCTTTCCTTTTAGCTTATCAAGCCTGATATGGCTTTTATACAATTTAAATAATTTGCCACCTTACTCTGTAAATCGTTAATACTTGCTCAGCACTAATTTTATTTTCTGGAACATTAGTTATAAATATTGACCAGTTCAACAATTTTTGATTTCTTTTAGAGGATCCTGCGATCTTGCTAATCTATTAGCTTTCCTTCTTCTGGCCATATTCAGTTAGTTTCTGACATATAATTCTTACTCTAATTTTTGCTTCTTTTCCTAACAATACCTCGTTTTCTAAAAATCTCTAAACATTCTAATAACTCCATTTTTTGATTTGTTTCTACATCATATATGTTGGTATCGGATTTATAACGACTTATGAAATAAGCTCCTATTTCATTGATTTGTTTTTGGCACAAAATAACCGAGATCAGATATTAGCAAATCATTGCTTAATATATTACTTAAACGTTTCCTATATCCCTGGTCTGATCTTACCCCCTCCGTTAAATTAAGTTGGTCTATTATCTGATTCATGTAGTCGAAAACTAATTGTAACTTTATTCCAGACTTAGTATTGCTTTCATAGCCACTGTCCATAACCTTTATACATCTCTTCCATACTGTTAGGTAGAGTAATATAGCTACTGTCCAATAATTTAACACTATTAAATTGCTGTAAGATTTTGCAATCAACTTGCAAGATATTTTTAAAGAGAATCACAGATTCATTATACATCCTTTTCATAAATTCCACTGCTTCTTCAGTAAATCTAAAATCCAAACCTTGTTTTGTTATATCTATCGAGTCCTCGTTTAGTAATTGACACATTGTTTCTATGCTACAATTATCAACTCCTATATTACCCAAGACCATGGCTTTTACGAATGATGAACCTTTTAGCTTTCTCTTTCTTTTTATAAACCTTGTTGTAATTGAGATTTTCTCTGCTTTTTCATTAAAAAATTCTTTGAGCTTTTTTGATAAGCAAGTTATTTTATTCATTGGTTCTCTCACTAAAAGTATATCTGGGAGAACTTATACCTTATTATTCTATCTCTTTCATACCTTTATTTCCTTAACTTGACGCGTATGCTTTTTTGAACATTCCCGTAAAATTAAAAATTTTAGGCGCATTTTTTCCAGATTTGATAAAACTGCTGAGGTTTTTATGGGTTTTCTCAATTTTGTTGGAGCTCTTGTATGGCTTCTCTAAAATTTTGTCCACAGAGCCTGGTGTACAGTCCCAGAGTGTGATGGTATGATAAAATATGAGAAAAAAATACCATCAAAGGAGGAGTTATGGGACAAATATTACATGGGTGCGCCAAAACAACACAGACGATTCGTAGAGCAATACAAAATAGAAAAGAGAGCATAGCAAAACTCTCCAAGCATTATAACCTTAATCCAAAAACTATTATTAAGTGGAGAAAACGTTCATTTACGAAAGATGCTGATATGGGTCCAAAGCGTCCAAGATCGACTGTTTTAACGCTAGAAGAGGAAGCTATAATAGTTACATTTCGCAAGTATACACTACTGCCACTAGATGATTGCCTTTACGCTCTGCAGTCTACAATTCCGCATTTGACTCGCTCTAGCTTGCATCGTTGTTTACAAAGACACAACATTAGCAGATTACCAACTGTTGATGGAGAAGTTAAGTCAAAAAAGAAATTCAAACAATATCCTATCGGTTACTTTCATATTGATATTGCTGAAGTTAGAACTGAGGAGGGCAAATTACATTTGTTTGTTGCTATTGATAGGACATCCAAATTTACCTATGTTGAGTTGCGTAACAGTGCTACAAAACCCATAGCTGCTGAGTTCTTACGTAATTTGATTAGAATTTTACCGTATAAAATCCATACTATTTTGACAGATAACGGTATACAATTTACAAACCAGAAGCGTCATAAGTATGCTTTCCAACATATATTTGATAGAGTTTGCGAAGAGAATGTTATTGAACATCGTTTGACAAAAGTTAGCCATCCTTGGACGAATGGGCAAGTCGAGCGTATGAATAAAACTTTAAAGGATGCTACAGTTAAGAAGTATTACTATCAATCGCACCAGCAACTTAAAGAACACCTTTATAACTTTGTTATGGCTTATAATTATGCAAAGAGACTCAAAACTCTTAAGGGTCTTACTCCTTATGAATTTATATGTTATCAGTGGACACAGTCTCCAGAATTATTTATACTAAATCCACACCATCACACTCTGGGACCATACACCTAGGGAAGATGGAATTTAACCATCACAAAATCACGACTTTCGGGTCGCACTAACTGCACGAACGTCTAGTTTAGGGGTAAGAAAAATTAGGGCCTGCAAATTAATCCAAACACATAAGTGTAGTGTTACCACCAAATGCTGTAGTGTTAACACTTACAACTTTTTCTGTAGAAAAACGCTGTAAATAATGAGGACCACCAGCTTTTGGCCCAGTGCCAGATAGTCCTCTACCACCAAATGGTTGTATCCCAACTGCTGCACCTATCTGGTTACGGTTGATGTAGACATTTCCAACTGATATTTTTTTACTTATAGTGTCAATTTGAGTTTGTATACGACTCTGCAAAGAAAACGTAAGCCCATATCCAGTACTATTTATATCACTTATAACTTCATTTAATTGTGACTTGTTAAAACGTATGATATGTAAAATAGGACCAAATACCTCTTGCTTTAATTGCGAAATTTTTTGTATCTCATAAATATATGGAGGAAAGAAATAACCATTATGAGAATTTGTATCCATGGGTACTTTAAATAACAGATTTGAATCTTCATCCTCTGACATTTTTTGCGTATGTTGAGTTAGCATATCGATAGATGCTTTGTCAATTATTGGACCAATATCAGTACTAAGTTGTATTGGGTCACCAATCTTGAGTTCTTGCGCTGCACCGCATATCATTTTTATCTGCTTCTCTGCTATGTCCTCTTGAATAAACAGCACTCTAAGTGCAGAACAGCGTTGACCACTGCTACGAAACGCAGAAAGCAAAGCATCCATAGCCACTTGCTCTAAAAGAGCAGAGCTATCAACTATCATAGCATTGAGCCCTCCTGTTTCAGCAATAAGTGGCACGATAGGACCATTCCTATTTGCAAGCATTTTATTGATTATTTGAGCAGTTTGTGTTGAGCCAGTAAAAGCTACTCCGGCAATTCTATTGTCTGGAACTAATATTTTGCCTAAATATCCACCATCCCCAGGAATGAGGTGTAACACATTTTTTGGTATCCCAGCTTCATGTAGTATTTTGACAGCTTCATAAGCAATAATAGGTGTCTGCTCTGCCGGTTTTGCCAGCACTGCATTACCTGCTGCAAGTGCAGCTGAAACCTGCCCAAGAAAAATAGCAAGTGGAAAATTCCATGGTGATATGCATAAGAAAACTCCCCTGCCTTCAAAAAAGATGAAGTTATCTTCACCTGTTGGACCTGGCAATTTTTTCCAGTCGCTCAGTTCATTCTTTGCTATCATTGCATAATAACGCAGAAAGTCAACTGCTTCCCTTACTTCTGCTATTGCATCGGATAAAATTTTTCCTGCTTCCACAATCAGAATGTAAATTAACTCCTTCATCCTTTCCTCAAGCAAATCTGCAGCTTTTTCGAGGTATTTAGCGCGCTCTACTGCTGAAACATTCTGCCACTTAGTAAAAGCACTATGTGCTATTTCAAGAGCGTTTAAAGCTTGATCGCTTGTTGCACTTGACACTTCTCCAATTACATTTTCCAAATGTGCAGGATTCACTACTTCGATAAATTCAGCACTATCAAATAGTGCCTTTCCATCAATTATTGGTCCAACTTGCCACTTTTTTTCACTAAAATCCTTTATATCATTTGCAAATTGTGAAACTATCACAGAATCACTAATATCCATTCCCAAGGAATTTTTTCTTTCTGGTCCCAAAATATCTTGTGGTAATGGAATGCTTGGATGAGGTTCATAATTAAAATTTATAGCTTTTTCCAGTGGATCTGAAATTAACTCATCGATTTTAACGTTAGGATCACTTATTTGATTAACAAACGAACTATTAGCTCCATTTTCAAGAAGGCGTCTTATAAGATAAGGCAACAAGTCACTATGTTCCCCAACGGGTGCGTAGACACGACAGCTAACATTTGTTGCAAGCTCTGACATTGCATAATCATATAAGTCTTTTGCCATTCCATGTAAGCGTTGAAATTCAAATCCAGGGTGGTTTTTATCAGCAAGTTCCATGATAGAAGCAAAAGTATAGGCGTTATGAGTTCCAAAGCATGGGTAAAAGCTGTTTGGTTTACTCAAAAGTTTCTGTGCGCACACGAGGTAAGATACGTCAGTATAGCTTTTTCTTGTAAATACTGAGTAATCATTTAATCCCAATTCTTGCGTACACTTGATTTCTGAATCCCAATATGCACCTTTTACAAGCCCCACCATAATTTTGTGCTTTGACCGGATAGCAACATCTTCAACAAAGTCAAGAACAGATAAAGCGCGCTTTTGATATGCTTGCACAGCCAAGCCGAGCCCTTCCCACTCAGAAAGTGATTCATCAAGCCGTAATTGTTCAAACAAGATTAAGGAAATTTCAAGCCTTTCTGTTTCTTCTGCGTCTATGCATAGTGAAATGTTGTATTTTTTTGCCTCGCGGCAGAGCTCTAAAACCTTAGTGAATATCTCACCAGCAATTCGGCCAAATTGACTAAATTCATAACGTGGGTGTAAAGCAGAAAGTTTGATTGAAATTCCATGGGATTTAAAACAATCATTTATTTCAGTGGATTCACCTATAGCTTTTATTGAATGCATATATGAATTAAAATACTCTTCTGCATCCTCAGCTGTGTGAGCAGCTTCACCGAGCATATCAAAAGAGTATAAAAACTTACTATTGTCATCTAGTTTTGCGTACCTTAAAGCTTCTTCTATGGTTTCTCCAACAACAAAATGATTACCAAGCATAAACATTGCTTGTTTTACTGCTTTGCGAATGATCGGTTCTCCTAAATTCTTAAGTAACTTAGAAATTGCGTAATAGAACTTCGAATCGCCTTCATTATCTCTCAATATACTGCTACCTATCATCAAGCTCCATGTGGAAGCATTAACAAACAACGAAGAAGAGTGCCCTAAATATTTATTCCATTCCTGATTGGCAATTTTATCTTTGATTATTTCGTCTATTGTATAATCATCTGGTATTCTAAGTAGCGATTCAGCAAGGCACATCAATGCTATTCCTTCATCATTGGAAAGCGAGTATTGCTGCATAAAGGAATCTATAATACTTAATTTATTGTGTTTGATTTTTTCAATAACTTGTTTTGCTATATTATAAATTCTATTTTTTGAATCAGCCGAAAGCTCTGCTTTTTCTACAAGATAACGTATATAACTCTTTTCATCAGTACGATAAAATCCTTGTAAACGTTTTCTGAGTTCATTAGGTTCTTGTATAGAGCTTATCATATATAATTATCTCCAAAAAATACTCTGACACCATATGTATGGTGAAATTATATCATAATTTTGCGCAGAGCAAATTGCTATTTACAAAGGGATCAGGGCTGGCTAAAAGAAGTCCATGCAATAACTTCACTAAATCAAAAAGATTGTGCAAGTATGTAGCTCAACACTCCGCCACACATCAAGTATTTAATCTCAGTTGCGGTTTGCACACAGCATTTGAGTTGAATTGATTGCTTTGAATTATCCTTTCTTTTGATGATGCATTCTAGATTTCCACCTGGCACTATTTCACCTTTTATGCTTATTACCTCGCTACCATCAAATATCTTTCTGGTTATTCCATTTTGAAATACAAGTGGAAGAACACCCATACCAACTAAGTTGGACCTATGTATACGCTCAAAGCTTTCTGCAATTACAACTTTAATCCCCAACAATAAAGTACCCTTTGCTGCCCAATCCCTACTTGAACCTGTGCCATACTCCTTTCCTGCCACAATGATGAGAGCTTCCTTGCAGCGCATTGCTGCATCAAAAATTGACATCGTTTCTTGAGAAGGAATATATTTTGTATATCCACCTTCGGTGCTAACCATTTCATTTTTTATTCTAGTGTTAGCAAAAGTCCCACGCATCATTACATTGTGGTTACCACGACGAGATCCATACGAATTAAAGTCCTGTGGCTCAATTTCAAGATTTTTTAAATATATACCTGCAGGACTACTTGAGGCAATATTTCCAGCAGGGGAAATATGATCAGTAGTTACGCTATCGCCAAACATTGCCAATATTTGTGCACCTTTTATATCGATTTTATTATTTTTAGGTGATAAATTATCAAAATAGGGCGGATCTTGTATGTAAGTGCTGTTTGCATCCCAATTATAGATTTCACTTTTTTCACACTTTATCTTTTGCCAATGTTCATCACCAGAAAAAACATCCTTATACTTTTGTATGAACATCTCACGTGTTACCACACTTTTAACGCAATCTTCGATTTCGTTGTTTGTTGGCCATATATCTTTGAGATAGACATCATTTCCATTCTTATCTTTGCATATTGAATCTTTTGTCAAATCAGTTTGCACAGTACCAGCAAGTGCATATGCAATAACAAGTGGCGGAGATGCCAAGTAATTAGCTTTGACTAACGGATGAATTCTTCCTTCAAAGTTACGATTGCCAGATAAAACTGCAGCAACGGTTAAGTTTTTGTTTTTAATGCCATCTTCTATATCTTTATTAAGTGGACCAGAATTCCCAATGCAAGTTGTGCAACCATATCCAACTAGATTAAAACCCAAAGCATTTAGATCTACCTGCAATCCAGACTTTTCTAAATATTCTGTTACAACTTGTGACCCTGGAGCAAGAGAAGTTTTAACCCAAGGCTTTGATTTTAATCCAAGTTTAATTGCATTACGAGCTACAAGACCTGCAGCAATCATCACACTTGGATTAGAAGTATTAGTGCAGCTTGTTATTGCTGCAATAACTACACTTCCATCTTGGAGTTTATCGCTTTCCTTTGACTCATTAACTGAAAATGATTTAGAAAAAGACTCTGCCACTTGTGAAAGAAAAACCTTATCTTGTGGTCTTTTGGGACCAGCCATTACTGGCTTCACGCTTGATAAATCAAGCTCTAGTGTGTCAAAAAATGCTAATTCGTCATTGCTGCGCCACAATCCCTGCTCTTTTGAATAGACTTCAACTAATTTGATCAGCTCTTCTGGTCGCCCTGTTAAATGTAAATAATCGAGTGTTTTCTGATCAATTGGAAAAAATCCACAAGTTGCGCCATACTCCGGGGCCATGTTTGCTATAGTGGCTCTATCTGCCAAAGATAAATAATCTAAACCATCACCATAAAATTCTACAAACTTACCAACAACGCCTTTTGTTCTTAGGATATTGGTAACCGTCAGCACTAAATCGGTCGCAGTTACTCCTTCCGACAATCTGCCAATTAATTTAAATCCAACTACTTCTGGAATCACCATACTAATTGGTTGACCAAGCATCACAGACTCAGCTTCTATGCCTCCAACACCCCAACCAAGAACTGATAATCCGTTAACCATTGTAGTATGGCTGTCAGTACCAACTAAAGTATCAGGATATATGACTCCATCATCATTACACACAACTTGCGCTAAATATTCAAGATTCACTTGGTGGCAAATCCCTGTGCCAGGCGGCACTACTCTAAAATTTGTGAAGGACGATTCTCCCCACTTTAAAAATTGATATCTCTCCAAATTTCTTTTTACTTCTAGCTCAACATTCTTACTGAATGCGGAAACACTTCCATAATTATCTACTTGAACAGAATGGTCAATCACAAGATCAACCGGTACAGAAGGATTTATGTTGCTCGGGTTTCCTCCATTTTTCTTAACATAGCTCCGCATTGAAGCTAGATCAACAACAGCAGGAACCCCTGTAAAATCTTGCATCAACACCCTTGCTGGTTTATAGCTAATTTCGTGATTAGTGTGTTTATTAACGCAGTCTGCTAGTACTCTTATGTCATCCAGCTTTACGTTTACTCCATCTTCATTGCGCAATAAATTTTCAAGCAGAACCTTAAGTGAGCAGGGCAATTTAGTCACATCTATTCCTAAAAATTCACTAGCACTACTTAGGCTAAAATAGTTGTATGACTTCCTGTCAATGTTTAAAGTCGTTTTTGCGTTTAAAGAATTATTCATCCTGCATAACCATTTTTAAGTGAAAAATCAACTAATGATGTCATTCCAGTGCATGACACACAACTGTACGAACGTCCCGTGTTGCAGTAGAGCAAGCATAACTACCAATGTCATCCCAGTGCCCAGACACTGGGATCCAGAAAATTTGATTGCAAATAAGTACGCTATACAACACTTTTGATGAAATTGAACAACGAAACTGGATCCAGTTATCTAAGTGGAGAAAGTCACCTCTTCCCACTCGACTTCAAAACCGGACTTGTGACTTTCACCACATCCGGCTTCTCTCTAACTTGGTGTTTGTCATACATACTTCTCCATGTAATTAACATTTCAAAGCTTGGTAAATTTGTTTTTATAGCTTAAATACAGCATTCTCTATATTACTAGAGAAGTCGTATTCATTCATACCTAACACTTAATGTTGGCTCATAACATATTAACCACTACTCACAACTTTACCTTCCAAATTACAGTGTCCACGTCAGCATATCCTAAACATTATTTTAGGCCTTGGCTTCTTAGACAATCCCTCATTATAGGTGCATACGGGTGGCTCCCTGCTTAAAGAATAAGAGCATCTATAATGTTACTCCGTTCCATGAAATTGTTTCATGTTAGACTTAGGTTCCAACTTTTTGCCGGGAGATGGGAAACATCTTAATCAGACCAGTCAAGTTCTAATTATCCACTTTCTCCGTACCTTTTGGTCTATGCGTTAACCAACCTTATTTCGCATATCGTTCGTTACGACAATTCAGGCATTGGTTCCTCTCGTAACCATATCTAACTCTGTTTGCAGGGATTCACTATAAGGTTTAGTGTTACCTGCTTTTATCTCATGCTTGCATCCTAGAGGTTGCCACTCTCTAAAATGTGAGACATACATTATCCCCGATGTCTAGGGAAGATGGAATTTAACCATCACAAAATCACGACTTTCGGGTCGCACCAACTGTACGAACATTGTGATTTGAGAATAATCTCCGCCAGGAAGGGTGTCATCCCAGTGCTTTGGCACTGAGATCCAGAAAACTTAATTTTAAATAAGTACACCAGATAGCTGTATAATAAGAACTGGATTCCAGTGTCACGCACTGGAATGACATCATTTATTATGCAACATCGTGTCACATTGCAACGTTCGTACAGTTGTGAACTAGATCCCAGTGTCACGCACTGGGATGACAAGAATAATTTGCACCTGGATGACAAGGATGAAGTACATTTGGATGACAACTGGATATATAGATCACATTCAAAATTATTATGCATATTCTGCTTCATTTCAGATATTTCCTCCTTTGGTACCTCAGTAGCACAGCTATTTTCAGCTATATATTACACTGTATTAGTTAAAATTGGAATTACTACCGTTACTTTTTTGTTGTTGACCTTGCTGCTCATACATAGTTTCAAAATCTATAGGATCTAGCATCAGTGGGGAAAATCCACCACTACTTGTAACTCTTGCAATTATTTCTCTTGCAAAAGGGAAAAGAAAAGTAGGTCCACCAATAAACAAAGCTTGTCTTACCTCTTCCTCACTTAACTCTTTTAAATTTTCTATTGAAAAAATACCACAATATTTCGTTTCACAAATGAAAGCTACGCCATCTTTTATGCCTTCATCTTTTATCGTTGCTCTGACTTCTATATGCAAAGTAATTTCATGGAAAGATTTTTCCTCATTCACTCCTTCTTTGTTTTCCATTCCTTCTAATTTTGCTGAATTGATATTAACCATTACATTAATATCTGGAGCTTTACTAGAAGAAAGGAATGGCGAATTCGGATTCTCAAACGATAGATCTTTAACATATTGACCGTGAATTCTCATTTTTTGTTGTGGCATTTCTTACGTCTCCTTTAATTAAGTTGAGATATTTAATACTTTCTTATATAATATATTCATTTACAAACGAATAGCAAACCTGATTATAAGTTGATATGAAAAACATATTTTCATTAATAATTAATAATGTTCGGATACTTTATATGTCAAGGAGTTGAGTTACTATGATAGAGCTTGTAATATATGCTTTATTAGCGGCGTTCATTTTGTCACGTTTGTATAATTCTTTAGGAAGGTCAGCCAATCTCAACCTAAAAAAGCTAACTAATGTATTGGATGTAAGCCGAAGTAGAGAAGATGTAGTAGAAAATATTGAGGGTTACATTGATAGCAATGATGAAAATTCAATAAAAGTTACTTATGAACAAATATTAAAAAAAAACAAAGATTTTTCTATTTCCCACTTTATAGAAGGTTCAAGCATAGCTTTTGAATTAATAATAAAGTATTTCAATCAAGGAAATTTGTCTCAGTTAAAACCACTTCTCGATAAAGACTTATATGATAATTTTGCAGAGAAGATTAAACATCGTAAAGAGGTGCACGAGTCTATAATTGTTTCTATTGTTTCACAAAAGATTTTAGAAATAAAGCTAGTAAAAAACGCAGTGTTTATTGCAGTATATTTCCTTTCAGAGCAAATTAACTTCGTTAAGAATAATAAAGGGGATATCATATCAGGTAGTACATCCACTATTAATAAAGTTGAGGATGTATGGCAATTCAAAAAAAATGTTAATTCATCAGAACCAAGCTGGTTGCTTGTTTCTATTCACTATAAAAAGACAAGTAACGATAAGACAAATGACAAGTAAGATGAGTTTTATTTGAAATGGAAAGCAAGCTACGCGAAATAGTACTTGACACTGAAACGACAGGTCTTGACACTGAATCTGGTCATCGAATTATTGAAATAGGGTGTGTGGAATTAATTAATCGTATTCCAACAGGTAAAGTATTCCATCGGTACCTTAACCCAGAAAGAGATATACCTTATCACTCGTTTAAGATTCACGGTATTAGTGAAGAATTTTTAGAAGATAAACCATTATTTTCAGATGTTGCACTTGAATTTCTTGACTTTATATCTAATGATATTTTGGTAATTCACAACGCTGAATTTGATGTTAAGTTCCTTAATATGGAGTTAAGCAAGCTGAATGCTGGGTTAATTTCCTCAGATAGAGTGTTAGATACATTACCTCTTGCGAGGAAAAAATTCGCAGGATCACCTGCTTCTTTGAATGCATTATGTAAGCGTTTTGATATATCGCTAGAGAATAGAGAATTGCACGGAGCACTAGTTGATGCTCAATTGCTTGCAAAGGTATATGTTGAACTTACAGGAGGGTTACAAACCTTTCTGTTTGATAATGAATGCAATCAGGACAGTAACTCTACATTCGTTCAGCATAAAGTGCGTAATCTAACTCCCAGAGAACATTCACCAAATAGTGAAGAAATTGATGAACATAAGAAACTGTTAGACAAAATTAACAATACACTTTGGAATAAATATATTGAATAGGTTAACCAATAAAGATACAATTTAATTTTACTGAGAGCATTCTAATGGTAAGGTTTGTAAGATTGTTATCTAATGTGCTAGCAGCATTAGCAGTTGTTTTTTTAGGTTATTGTTATTTCACTAAAAAAGGCATATTTGCCCCAGTAGCGATTCACAACGCAGAAGTTAAGATAGGCGGAGATTTTTCTTTAATTAATCAGGACGGACAGATCCTGCGCAGTAGTGATTTTAAAGATAAATACATGATGATTTTCTTTGGGTTTTCCTCATGCAAAAGAATTTGCCCTATGAACCTTGGGATAATTTCAGAAACACTTGCAAAGTTAGATGAGAAGACTAACAACAAGCTACAAACATTTTTTATCACAGTTGATCCTGAACGCGATAGCACTGAAAAACTCAAAGAATTTCAGCAGCAATTTGACCATAGAATACAAATGTTAACTGGTGAAAGAGAAAAAATAGACGAAGTAGTTGCAAAATATAAAGTACATGCAAGCAAAGCAGACGGAGAAGAAGAAATCAACCATTCTTCGATAATATATCTTATTGGCCCTGGAGGAAAATATGTTACACACTTTGCAGCTGATTTAAATTCAGACGAAAGTCAATCTGATAAGATTTTGGCTGAGATAAGAAAATACGTAAACTGAATTATAGATTTTTCTGTTAATTAGCCGAGCACGCAACTGCATGAGCATTATAATTTAATCTCCACCGGGAAGACGCATTGGAATGACACTATTTGCTGTCTTCAAAAATAAACGTTCGTAAAGGTATCTGTTCAGCAGAGTGGCAAAATAAGGTAGACGAGAAAAGACAACTATAGGAACAAATGGGTGTCATGCCAGTGCGTGACACTGGCATCCAGTCCTTTTGCACAGTTTCATCAAAAACGTTGTAAAGCGCTTTCGTGTTTACCAACTTAGTGCCCAATCTGGATCCCAGTGTCAAGCACTGGGATGACAAGAAAGGGAGCACTGGAATTTTTGTTTCAGTATTTGTACATTAGCCATGCATCTGAACAGATACTCGTAAAATTGTGCTTTTAACATGGGTTATCAGTTTAAAAATGTTGCTAACTAGTATATCTGAATGTAACATCAATTAACGTGTATAAATGAAGCAATCTAATGGAAAATAGTTATAATGCCGATGCAATAAAAATCTTAAGGGGTCTTGATGCTGTAAGGAAACGTCCAGGTATGTACATTGGTGATACTGATGATGGATCTGGCTTGCACCACATGGTATATGAGGTTGTTGATAACGCAATAGATGAATCTTTAGCTGGATATTGTGATAAAATTGAAGTTAGCATAAATAAAGATGGTTCAGTATCTGTAACTGATAATGGTCGTGGCATTCCAACTGACATTCATGAAGAAGAAGGAATATCAGCAGCAGAGGTAATAATGACTCAACTCCATGCTGGTGGTAAATTTGACAGCAATACCTATAAGGTTTCTGGGGGATTACATGGTGTTGGAATCTCAGTTGTGAATGCATTATCAAGCTGGTTGGAATTAACTATTTGGCGCAATAAGAAAGAACACTTTATGCGTTTTGAAGATGGTGAGTCTATTGAACCTTTAAAGGTAGTCAACGAAAATACAAACAAAAGAGGAACTAAAGTCACGTTCATGCCATCAACAGAGACTTTTAATGGCATTAATTTCAGTTACTCAACGCTTGAAAGTCGTATAAGAGAATTAGCATTTTTAAATTCAAATATCGACATTACTTTACGTGATCTGCGCAATGAACCATATACAGAGTCTCATTTCAATCAGAGCAATCAATCTAAAGACAATTTTGGTACAGCGAATTTTGTGCGGTACTTAGATAAGAATAAGACACATGTAACTAAAATTGCCAGTATGAAAGGAGATGCAGAAGATCTTGGCATCAGCTTGGCAATATCGATGGAATGGAATGATTCCTACTATGAGAATATGTTGTGTTTCACTAATAATATACGGCAACGAGATGGTGGTACGCATTTGGCAGGATTTAGATCTGCACTAACTAGATGTATCAATACCTATGCAACTAATGAAGGGTTCTTAAAGAAAGCAAAAGTAAATTTAACTGGAGAGGACGTTAGAGAAGGTTTAACTTGTGTTTTATCTCTCAAGATGCCTGATCCTAAGTTTTCTTCACAAACAAAAGACAAACTAGTTAGTTCTGAAGCACGTGCAGTTGTAGAAAGTATAGTTTCTGATAAATTGAGCACAATCCTTGAAACTGATCCCAAATTGGCAGCAAGCATAGTAGAAAGAGCAATTAGGTCAGCAAAAGGAAGAGAAGCCGCAAGAAAAGCACGAGAGTTAGTTAAAAGCAAAAACAATATTGATATTGCAACTCTGCCAGGAAAGCTTGCTGATTGCCAGGAAAAAGCCCCTGAGTTATCGGAATTATTTATAGTAGAGGGTAATTCAGCAGGTGGTACTGCAAAGCAGGGGCGTAATCGTAAAACACAAGCAGTGCTTGCCTTAAGAGGAAAAATTCTAAACGTAGAACGTGTAAGTTTAGATCGTATTTTTTCATCTGCAGAAATAGGCTCTTTAATTACTGCAATTGGTGCTGGAATAGGGAGTGAACACTTCGATATTGAAAAAGCTAGATATCATAAAATTATCATCATGACAGATGCAGATGTTGATGGTTCACATATAAGAACTTTGATTCTAACTTTCTTTTTTAGACACATGCGTGAAGTTATTGAAAAAGGTTACTTATACATAGCACAGCCGCCCCTCTATAAAGTTACAAAGAATGCTAAAGACACTTATATTAAAGATGACGAAACTTTTGAAGAGTATATAATAAACTCAGCAGTTAAAAGATTAACACTAAGTGGTGCAGCTACAGAATTTAACGACTTGCGCCTTATTTTGAATAAATGCGTCAGCATTTCTAATGTTAGCAAAAATTATGATAGAGAAATACCACAAAATCTCTTAGAGTCATTGCTAATTTTAAGCAAAAAGAATACACTGTCATCTGCTAATGAAATATTAAAATATTTGAAGTTAATGTATAGCGAATACACTTGGGAAGTAGAAATAAAAGATGAAGAAAAAGAAATTCACATCTCTAAATTATTTCAAGGATTGGCAGACAAATATATATTTGCACTTAGTATGCTTGAAGGCAAAGATATGCAAAACATATTAAGTTTGCTTGATGGTATAAGTAATTTATTTAATGGTGATTCATTTTTAAAATCACAAGAAACTGAAATAAGAATCACTTCTCCAAGTACGCTTGCAAAAATAATAATGGACTATGGTAAAAAGGGTTTAACCCTGCAGAGATTTAAAGGTCTTGGTGAAATGAATGCTGATCAGCTATGGGATACTACGTTAAATCCTGAGGCTAGAACTTTACTAAAGGTTGAAATAAAAGATTGTGAAGAAGCTGATTCCATATTTTCAATACTAATGGGTGATATAGTTGAACCACGCCGTGATTTTATTAATAGCAATGCACTCAACGTGCATGATGTTGATATTTGAACTTTTAGCAAAATGTACGAACGTTACGGGTTTAAGCAAAGACTGTGTCATTCAAGTAGCTGACACTGGTTCCTTTATAACGGTGTCATTCCAGTGCTTGACACTGGAATCCAGTTATTTGGATTTTGACTCTTATATAAAGACCAAGAGACTAGGCAGTATTTCTAAAGCTTATACAAAGCATAAAATGGGTTTACTGTTGCATAGTGCCTAGCAAAGACGGATTACCTTTAGGTCTATCTTCCCAACAATGTTGGGCGCGTTCTATTAGGGAAGAAGAAACGGCACAAGAAAAAGCAAACAGAAAATACCGTACCTCCATAGAAGAAAAAGAAAGTTATAAGTGGATAACAGCTCTCAAAGAAACTATAAACAACCTTCCTCCAAATGTACAACTTTTGGTGATAGGGAAGCAGACATCTTCAAATTTTTATGGGTGGCTGAGACGTTAGGTAGTTTTTATGTAATCCGCAATCGAGCTAATAGAAGATTTATCTGTACTGAAGTCGGAAAAACAGATTTGCAAACACGCATCACTCAACTGCCAGTAAAAAAGAAAATTTCTCTAGGCTCTGTGGACAAAATTTTAGAGAAGCCATACAAGAGCTCCAACAAAATTGAGAAAACCCATAAAAACCTCAGCAGTTTTATCAAATCTGGAAAAAATGCGCCTAAAATTTTTAATTTTACCAAAAAAACACTCAATCAAATGACGTTCTTTGTAGATATGCTCATCGTAATACCTTTGCACTTTTCGATTCCGTTTTGGCGGAATAACTACTGTACATCCCTTGTCTTCAAGACTTGTAACAAAGGCATTGCTATCGTAGCCCTTGTCAGCTACTACAGTAGAGTTATAGATACTTTCGGTCAACACTTGTGCCTGCGTAATTTCATTTCTTTGACCAGGAGTCAGAGTAAATTTAAGTGGATTTCCAAGTGCATCGACAAGCGCATGTATTTTAGTTGTAAAGCCACCTTTGCTCCTCCCTAAAGCTTCTTGATCCTTGGAGTTTTTTGTATATCCAGATGAACATGGATGGGCTCGGATGATCGTACCGTCGATTATAGCAACTTCTAAATCAGGCTCTTGTTTAGTATATTCAAGCAATTTTTTCCAGACATCTCTTTCACACCATCTTTTAAATCGCTTATGTATACTCCTGTAATTACCATAAGTTTTTGGTAAAAGTCTCCATTGGCAACCACTTCGCACTATGTACCACACTGCCTCTATGAATATTCTTAAACGTTTTTCATCTTTGCTGTGTATTCCTTTTACGCTTTTTATGAACTCTAAAATTTGTTTCCAATTTTCCTCTTTGATGTAATATTGCATATGGTAGTTTCTCCATTTTTTACCTATTAGGCTAAACTACCATCTTTTTCTCTCTTTTCATATTTTTTGTCCACAGAGCCTAGGTGTACTATCCTATAATATCATACGGTCAATATACTCTAAATGAGATGGAAAGATGAAGGCATCATTATAGCTGCTAAAAAATACGGCGATAAAAACTTAATTCTCTCTCTGTTTACAAAAAATCATGGAAAGCGCAGGGGATTAACTAAGCTAACAAACAATAGCAATTATAAGTTTCAGATAAGTAATCTATTACATGCAGAATGGAGTGCTAAGTTACCTGAAAATCTAGGTTTTTTTAAGTGCGAATTAATCGAATCTCCATTCCATCATTTCTTTCAAGATAGGTTAAAAAGCATTACTATTGTTTCTTTTTCCTCTATTTTAGAAAAAGTGCTTCCAGAAAGTGAACCCTGTGCCATGCTGTATGACAATTTTCGATATTTCATCGATGTAATTAAACACAACAATCAGTCTTGGCAAAGCCATTATCTTAACTTAGAGCTTCTGCTTCTTACGCAATTGGGATTCAAGTTAGACTTATCCAAATGCGCTGTAACAGGTGTTAAGGAAAATCTGCAATTTATTTCTCCAAAAACTGGTAGAGCAGTGTCAAAAAAAGTAGGAGATTATTATGCAGATAAACTCCTACCTTTTCCACAAATGTTGCATGATGTATACAATAATACCCTACAAAACAGCTACTCATTCCAAGAATTTCAGTTAGGACTGAAAGTCACAGGATATTTTTTAAATAAGTATCTATTTTTGCAGTTAAACGTGAAATTTCCAGAGCTGAGAAACCTCATGTTGTCGCTTTAATCTTAGTTATCATTTTTTTGAAATCATTTCAGAAATCTATAGCTAACCCAAGCAACACGTCATACCGCGATTCATTCGCGATATCTCAGCATAGATTCCGCTAACAAGTAGCGGAATGACGGTTGTCGGTAAACTTAAGCCACTTTAGCTATAGCCAGTAACCACTCTATTTCTACCACTGTTTTTTGCTTTATATAAATATCTGTCAGCACGTACTATAAATTTTTTAATATCATCAAAGTCAGATCCTTGCATTTCTGCAATTCCAATGCTCACAGTTACATTATGGGTTGTATTTTTATCCGCAAGTACAAAAGGTTCTTTAGCAATAATTTTTCGTATTCTCTCCGCAATAGTATACGCATCTGATACATTGGTATCTGGCATTACAACAACAAACTCCTCACCACCAAACCTAGCTAGTAAATCTGTCACTCTGATATTTTCAGAAATTCTTTTCTGTATTTGCTTTAAAAGTTCATCTCCAGCACTATGCCCAAAACTGTCATTCACTATCTTAAAATAGTCTATATCAAGTATCATAAGAGACAACCTTCTATCCTTTTCCACAGAGTCCTTAACAATGTTTCTTAAGTGTGCATCAAAATATCTTCTATTATAACAGTTAGTTAATGGGTCCTTTATAGACATTTCCGCATTATTAAATAAATTCATTCTCAAGGCATCTTGATATCTTTTGCGTTTTACTTGCGAATTAACCCTTGCTATTAGCTCACCCTCATCCAAAGGTACTGTTAAATAATCATTAGCACCTACATCAAGTGCTTTTACTAAATTGTTTTTATCATAATCCTCAGAAAGAATCAGAATTGGTGTATAACGTGTTTCCACCTTACTACGAAACTCAGAACACAAACGCAAGCCGTCAGTTTTTGAAAATTGCATATCAGAAATGATCAGGTCGTAACCATTCTCAATACCAACCTTCAATGCTTCCATTGGATCACTCAGTATTTTAATTGACCTAAAGCGTTGCTTTAATATATTATATATCTGCTCTGCTTGATGAACATCCTCATCTATAACAAGTATGTTAGCATCAAAAATCTGATTGGAATAATCCATAATACTGTTTCCTGCGACTCCACCAATCTCAGCGTTAGTTTCTCCTCTCAAACGCAATTCATCGATAATCATCTTTAAGCGTGTGAGAGACTTAATTCGTGCAGATAAAGCAGTTTCGTTTATTGGTTTAGTCAGAAAATCATCCGCGCCAGCATTAATACCTTGCACTCTATCATGAGTATCATGCAGCGCAGTTACCATAATTATTGGAATATGGGTTGTCAAGGGATCACTCTTTAGCTCCTTACAAACTTCAAAGCCATTCATCTTTGGCATCATGATATCAAGTAATATAATATCAGGCTGCTGCTTTGCTACTAAATCTATAGCTTCTTCACCATCATGAGCTACGATAACCGTATAGTACTCTGCTTTTAGTCGAGCTTCTAAAAGCTTGACATTAGATAGTACATCATCTACTACCAGAATCTTCGCTGTCATTATCTTTAGATGTATTATCTATATCGTAAGTAGGATAAAGCTTACCATTTTTACCAACTATGTAATTTACTTTCTCAGTATTACACTCTTTATATAAGTCTTCAATTCCGGCATCCTTCAATAACCTTCTGGCTTTTAACCTTACAATTGTAAAATACCTATATATAGTCTTAATAAAATCAATAAATACAGGTACCTTATTTTTATCAAGAACAATTATGCTCACTAAAGCTACAACTAAAATTTCTGAAAGACCTATATTGAACATTTTCCTATGAAGCAAGTACTTTAATCCTTCTGATTATAAATATTAATTTGCTTAAATCAAGTTTAGAAGCAACCATCTCATCTAAAAAACTATTATAACGTTCTATGTAGTCCTTATCATTACAAGCCCAGGTTTGAACCTTATCTTCAGGGTTATCAGTAGCTTTTATGACTTTAACAGCTAGCTTATAATGATGATTGCTTAAATCGTCCAATAAATCATTAATTAAGCTGCGATCCCAATAAGAAGAGCGGCTTTTCATCTTGATGGCAATTGTTCTAATCAGATCGAATCTTAACAGCGACTTTAACTCAAAGTATATTTTACCAGCATCAAGAATGGACAAAGATGTCTGTTCAGCAACAGATATAATATCCAGTGCATAAGTAAGAACGCACAGGTCAGCAATTTTTTTTGCTAGATCTTTATCTATATTAAGTTCTACTAAAGAAGTTGATCCATGGCTATAGATCTTTAATAGGTGTTCATCTAAAACATCAGTTAAGTTCTGGCCTAAAGTTTCAATTGCATCTTTAAATTTTGTAACATCATCCAATTCTACAAAGCTAAGCTTGCCAAGATTTTTCACTAGCCAAAATGATACTCTGCCAATAAATTTCTGCACATTTCTCACTATTTGCAAGTATGAGTTAATATCAATTTTTCCATCCAATTCATCAATTTTCTGCCACAGGTTATTTAAATCATATAGGTGGTTAACAACGATATATATGTTAACTGCTTCGTGTACCTTAATTCCAGTATTCTCAACTAAATTATTAATAAATATACAGCCCATCCTATTTACAACATCATTTGCAATGCAAGTGGAGATAATTTCTCTACGAAGTTGGTGTTTTAATATGAAATCCTTAAACTCTGTTAACATCTTTTTAGGAAAATAACCTAGCAAGTAGTCATTAGATATAAGATCTTTTTCAGGCAGATCGGAATGTATAATTTCATTTTTTATTGCTGTTCTAGCATAAGACATTAGAACAGAGAGCTGAGGAGAACTGAAACCTTCTGCACCAGTTAACATCCTTGCTATCTCTTCTTCAGTTGGAAGAAATTCTACGCTTCGGTTTAACAGCCCAGATTTTTCTAAACTGAGCAGTAACCTGTGGTGCTGCTCCAATCTCTCTTTAGCTTGCAAACACTCAAGAAGTAATGCTTTTGTTTCAATTTTGTTGTGGTTCTCAAGCACTTTGGATGCAACTTCATCCACCATACTTGCCAGTATTTCATTCCTTTTTTCTAAAGAAATACCCCCTGCTTTCATAGCTGAAACAAATGCAATCTTAATGTTAACTTCAAGGTCCGAACATATCACTCCGGCTGAATTATCAACAAAGTCTGCATTGATATATCCACCTTTTTCAGCATATTCTATTCTTCCAAACTGTGTACAACCAAGATTTCCACCCTCTATAAACATAGAAGCTCTAATATCTTTACCATTCACTCTTAACTCATCGTTTGCTTTGTCACCGACCATGCTATGATTTTCACTCTTTGCCTTAACAAACGTGCCGATTCCTCCATTCCATATGAAGTCCACTTTTGCTTTCAACAGATATCTAATCAAATCACTTGGAGGTAGCATATCTTCTGTTATATCAAAGCACTTTTTTATTTCTTGAGAAATGTTTACTTGCTTACTGCTACGCTCAAATACTCCTCCACCCTTAGAAATCAAATCTTTATTATAATCCATCCAAGTTGAAAATGGTAACTCAAAGAGACGTTTACGCTCTGTGAAACTCTTTTCTGCATCAGGGTTTGGGTCAACAAAAATATGCATATGGTTAAATGCGCCGATTAAATGTATATTTTTTGAAAGCAGCATACCATTTCCAAATAAGTCGCCAGCCATATCCCCAATTCCAATAACAGTTGCATCCTGGTAAATATCCTTATTCATTTTCCAAAAATGCCTCTGTGCTGCAATCCATGCACCTCTGGATGTAATACCCATTTTTTTGTGATCATAACCTGCTGATCCACCAGATGCAAATGCATCGCCAAGCCAAAAATTGTATTCAGAGGCTATCTGGTTGGCATAATCAGAAAATGAAGCAGTGCCTTTATCTGCTGCAACTACCAAGTATGGATCGTCTTCATCATACCTAATCACATTCTCTGGTGGAATTATTTCACCATCAACCACGTTATCAGTAATATCAAGCATTCCTCTAATAAAACTCTTATAGCACTCAACACTTTTCTCTCTTAAAATATTCTTATCTTTATAAGCTTGCTTTATTACAAATCCACCCTTTGCACCAACAGGGACAATAACCGCATTTTTTGTCATCTGAGCTTTCATGAGCCCCAAAACTTCAGTGCGAAAATCTTCCGTCCTATCCGACCACCTTAAGCCACCACGGGCTAATTTCCCTCCTCTTAGATGTATTCCCTCAAAAAGGTTTGAATAAACATACAATTCACGATATGGGCGAGGATCAGGCAAACCATTCACTTTACTTGAGTCAAATTTTATAGATAAGTAGGGTTTATTATCTTGATAATAACTGGTCCTTAAAATAGCCATTATCAAGTTAAATATCGAGCGCAAAACGTAATCATGTGAAGCATTGCTGATTTCCTTTAGAAGTTCCTCGATTTTTTCTGTCAAAATGTTAGTAGTTTCTGCCCTATCGATATCTATTTTAGTATCAAACCTTGAGTGAAATAATTCTATCAAATACTTTACTACTTTTGGATACTCTGAGACCACTTTTTGCATATATTCTGGGTTATAGTTAAATGACGTCTGCTTTAGGTAAGCACTTAACGCTCTAACCAGAAGCACTTCCTTCCACTTGAGCCCAGCAATAATGATCAAACTATTGAAATAGTCATTTTTAATTTCCTTGCTAAATACTTTTGCAAGCGTTATTTCAAATTGTTCTTTCAGAGTAATGTTGTCTATTAATTCATCAACTCTTGACAACACAAAATGGTGTATCCATATTCCACCATTAATTTCTATGTAATAACCATTATGAGATAGAATCTTAGCTCCCAAATTCTTAGTAATTCTTAATATCTTCGATAATTCAAGGCCTCCATTGCTTGAAGTGTAAACCTTTAATTGATAATTAAGATTATCACGAGTAAGTCTTAAATCGACCTCGCTAACTCCTTTTTTCCTCACTATCTCCAATTTTTTCATATCGTAATATGCGTCATGAGGTTCGAAACTCTCTTGATAGCTTATTGGAAATGCCTTGCAATAACGGATGAATATATCCTCAACAGTGCTAAAAGTATTGTATAAATTGTCTATAAAACGATCTTCCCACTTTTCTGTAATGTTTCTTAATTTGTTTTCGATACGCAAAACTTCATCATCAAGAACGCTAGCATTTTTGGTCTTTAGCACTACATGCAATTTCATCAAATCATATTCATTGATAATGTGATTGTTATAAATATCTGAACTTCCTGCACTTGTCTCATCCTTCAATATGTCACGTATCTTGAACATTAGCCTAGCGCTAGCATAACGCATCGGTATCAGCACTATGCAACTAATAAAATCCCCGACTCTTCTTAAAAATAATCTGACCCTTGGCCTAATCGCAAGAGACATGATCGAAATGCAAATTTTAAATAATTCGTCTTCATTTGATTGGAATAATTCATCACAAGAGAATGCTTGTAAAATAGAAATTAAAGCTTTGTTATTGTGGCCCCCGGTTACAAACCCTGCACTTTTTTCTATAACTTTAACTTTATCTCTTATTATTGGAATAGTTCGAATATCTTGAACCTCCGCTACAGAAGTAAATAGCCCGAAAAAACGCCGTTCCTTTACCACATTACCCTGGTCATCAAATTCTTTTACTCCTATACAATTCATGTATGTACGCCGATGGACTATTGAGATTAGATCTGATCTCAATATGTATAGGGAATCAAAGTTTGCAGAAGGAATCAACGTACTTTGACCTACTCTCATCAGGCCAAGGTCCTTTTTGCTATCACAGACGAGTTTTTCATCTTTACCAGCAATATATTCTTGATAACCTAGAAATACGAAGTTATTATTCTTTAACCAAACTAGAAAATCTTTTTGCTCTTGATTTCGGTCTGGTGTCATTCCAGTGTGTGACACTGGAATCCACGTGTCCTTTTCCTGGATCCCAGTATCAAGTACTGGGATGACAGAAAGACTTGCCTCATCAAGTTTCTTAAGCATTAAGTGCCAATCTTTCACAACGCAATTAACTGCTTTCAGCGTTTTTTGTAGAGATTCTTTTAATGTATCAACAAAACTGTCACTTATACCTTTGATAATTACATATATAACTGACTCTTTGACTCCATTGCTTTCTTCCAAAGAGTAAATCTCATCTATTAGGTCCTCTTTTCTTTTAATGTTAATTATGCTGTTGCTGTAATAGCATATGGTTAAATTGTGCGATTTAATAGTTGCAATAACAGAGTCAACCAAAAATGGCATATCATCGTTTGTTATCTTAATCGTGGTAAAATCTCCTTCTATTCCTGGTATATCATCTATATTACTTACTACTAACTTACTTTCATCTTTCTCTTTTTGAGAAACAAAATTGTAAGCATCGTTTACAATATATAGCAAAAACTTATCATTGGCTTTTATGTCGCTTTTATAAACAAAACTATAAAAATACTTAATAAATTTTTTAATTTTTTCTTTATCTTGCTGATTTTCTTGATCAGCTAACTTAAATAAAGACTCAGTGTCAACATTATGATCTATACACATTTTTTTTAACAAAAATACACAGTGAACTTAAACCTTTTTAACTAAGATTTCATTATCAAGAGCGTACACTATTAGCTCATCATTTTCTACTACTTCCCCTGATAAAACTAATTTAGCTAAATTATTTTGAATACACTCTTGTATAACCCTTTTTAAGGGCCTTGCTCCATATTCAGGGTCATAGCCAGTTTGTGCTATTAGTTCTTTAACTTCCTGTAACAAACTTATACTCAGTTTACGCTTAGCAAGTGTTTTTTGTAAATAAGAAAATTGAACATCTATAATTTTGTAAATGTCATCTCTGGTTAAACTGTGGAATATAATAATTTCATCCAGCCTGTTTAAAAATTCTGGACGAAATGCTGATTTAACTATTTGCATCACTTCATTTGATCTCTCTGGTGTCATTCCAGTGCGTGACGCTGGAATCCACTTTTTTTCCTGGATCCCAGTGTCAGCTACTTGGATGACGGGAAATATAGGTCTATTTTCTGCTCCCCCTTTAAGCATTATCTCAGCACCAAGGTTAGAAGTTAAGATCAGTATGGTATTGCGAAAATCAATTAATTTGCCATGACTATCAGTGAGTCTCCCCTCATCCAAGATTTGCAGCAATAGATTAAATATATCTGGATTTGCCTTCTCTATTTCATCAAACAGAATAACCTGATATGGCCTTCTTCTTACTGCTTCGGTTAATCTGCCACCCTGCTCATAGCCAACATACCCTGGAGGCGCGCCAATTAGCTTTGAAACAGAATGTTTTTCCATATATTCTGACATATCAAAACGCAAAAGCGCTGATTGATCGTCAAACAGAAATTCAGCAAGGGCTTTTGCCAGTTCTGTTTTTCCAACTCCAGTTGGACCTAAGAATAAAAATGAACCGAAAGGTCGATTAGTATCTTGTACACCAGAGCGAGAGCGCCTAACTGCATTACTTATCGCTTCTATTGCATCTTCCTGCCCTATTACTCTTCTTCCTATTTCATTCTCCATGTTAAGAAGTTTTTCCTTTTCGCTGTGCATCATGTTATCAACTGGAATTCCTGTCCACTTTGAAACAATGTTTGCAATATCATCTCCAGTCACTTCTTTCTTTAAGAAACTATCAGTAACCTTTTCCTGATTTTTTAATTCATTCTCAAGCTGAGGAATCACACCATACATCAGCTCTCCTGCTCTTCCCAAATTCCCACTACGCTGAACTAATTCCAACTCTTTTCTAGCGTTATCTAATTTTTCGGCTGTTTCTTGTATTCTAGCTATTTTATTCTTTTCCATCTGCCATTTGCTGTTCAAGTCAGCAAATTTACTGTTTAGGTTTTCGATCTCTTCATTTATCTTTTTTAAACGCTGTTTAGAATTTTCATCACTTTCTTTTTTTAAAGCCTCTGCTTCAATCTTTAGCTGTATAACCTTTCTCTCAAGTTCATCAATAACTTCAGGCTTGCTATCCATTTCAATTCTCACCCTGCTTGCTGCTTCATCAATCAAATCAATTGCTTTATCAGGTAAAAACCTATCTGTTATATATCTATTGGACAACGTTGCAGCAGCAATTATTGCACCGTCTGTAATTCTTATACCATGATGCACTTCATATCTTTCCTTCAAACCCCTGAGTATTGAAATGGTATCAGTTTCAGTTGGTTGAGAGATAAACACAGGCTGGAAACGCCGTGCAAGTGCAGGATCTTTTTCTATATGTTCACGATATTCATCTAAAGTTGTGGCTCCTATACAGCGAATTTCTCCACGCGCAAGAGCAGGCTTCAGCAGATTCGAGGCATCCATTGCACCACTTGTTGCTCCTGCTCCAACTAAAGTATGAAGCTCATCTATAAACAAGATAACTTTTCCCTCTGTTTTTGAAATTTCATTAATCACTGCTTTTAACCTTTCCTCAAACTCTCCTCTAAACTTAGTGCCAGCAATTAGTGCTCCAAGATCCAAAGCTAAGACCTTTGCATCATGCAAACCAAGTGGTACATCGTTTGCAACAATTCTATTTGCAAGCCCCTCAACTATTGCAGTTTTTCCAACACCAGGTTCACCGATCAGCACTGGATTATTTTTTGTCCGCCTCAGTGATACCTGCATAGTTCTTCTGATCTCTTCATCACGACCAATTACAGGATCAAGCTTTCCTTGCATAGCAAGCTCTGTAACATCTTTTGTATATTTCTTTGCCGCGTTTAATTTTTCCTCACTGTTTGGCGAGTCCGCACTGCTGCCCTTTCTCATTTCTGCAACAACTGAGTTCAGTTTTTGTGGAGTCACACCATTCTCTGCCAGAATTTTGCCTACAGTATCATCTTTTTGTGCAGTGAGGCCCTGCAGTAAACGCTCAACAGCAACAAATGAATCTTTATTTCTCTTTGCAATACCAATTGAATCTTCAAAAACTTTTGCTATTTCTCTTGAAAGTTGAAGGCCACCACTTCCTGGACCTTCAATTACTGGCAACTTTTTTATTGCACTATCCACAGCATCGGAAATACTCTGCACATTTCCACCACAAGCGTTTATCAAATCCTGAACTAAACCTGATTCATCTTCAAGCATCACTTTTAGTAAATGCTCAGGCATAAAAATCTGATGCCCAGCTCCCAACGCTTTCATTTGAGCACTTTGAATTAGACTTTTTGCTTTTTTGGTAAATTTATTTAAGTCCATAACACCAGTTAAATTCGTATTTGCTGATGTATATAACAACTGATTTCATAAATTTAAACCTAAAGTTGTTTATTGTTAGGTATGAAATTTAAAACTTTCTTAAAAAAGGAACTATCATAGTAACCATACAAATATCTTGTATCTCAAGACCTTTGGTTTTTGTTGCTGAAAATGGTTGTATTATTTAAGTTATTAATAATATACAATACTAAGTTAATGTAATTTATTTGGAGATGACAGGAAAATTTATTGTAACTTTATATTCTAAATAGAATAAAGTTCTTTTGTTAGTATTGTCCTTTTTGTAAAAAATATTCCTAATTTCTTCATCATTTTTGTGGGTAAGGTCATCTGCTTCTCTACCTCAAGTGGTTAACAAAGTTTCTTGTCACGAGGGACCAAATGGAAATTTGCTCGTTTTCACGCGAATTAATGTTACAAATTCTATACATTTCGTTACAAAATGGCATTCGCTTTCTCCATTATCCTTTACCTGCATTTTCATCAGCGTTCCTTGCGGTTTGCTTGCCATATAGGCGGAAATACAGGCTTACCCTGTTCCTTCTGTCATACAACAGTGGGTTAGGTGACTTCTCTATACCGGTGATTTGCGTACATCCAGAAATGAAAAATGTCACATTACCTTTTGGTCGGAGCTTATCAGCATCTTTAGCTCTTTAATCGTTACGATACTTATGAAGCTTCACTTACGTTCACCATACCACTAAGCCTAGCTCTCCAACCACATGATGCTTGTAGTTTATGCTCCTTTCACGATTGAGCATCTTCTTTTTCAAGAGGAGGTTCATTGTCCGCATCGCTTGGCACCAACCGGTTACCCGATTCGCACTGATGCGTAGACTCAGATGGCAAAACATCTGGTTTAATAAGTTTTAGAACTCTTTTAGTTTCTTTCTGAAGGAATTCCTCTCCTTTTAAACAATATGACCGAAGACTTTCAGGTCGCACCATTTCAATAATTAGCTGGGTTCCAGCAGAATCAGTACAGAAAACATCAACAATACTTTGTTTTTTAGAGGCAATCTCAGCATCCATGATAGTGCTGAGAAATTCTATTTCTTCTATTTCATCTTTGCCAGCGAAGCCCAATATATCATTGAGAAAGTGAATGAGAATATCTTTATTTTTCTCAGTGCCAAATATTCTCTTGAACGCGAAATTGTTTTTTGGATCGAGAAATTTCGAAAAGGCCATAATTAAATACAATTAGGAGACGAATAATTATACACTATTTTTCGCAAATGTTCAACCTCTGATTACTCCTTATTCTTTGCCCTTCCTGCACGCTTACGTTCATTTGGATCAAGGAATTTCTTGCGTAAACGTATAGATTTTGGAGTTACTTCCACCAATTCATCATCATCTATATACGCTATCATATCCTCCAGTGTCATTATCTTTGGTGGAGTGAGCTTTATAGCTTCATCACTACCTGAAGCTCTTACGTTTGTTAATTGCTTACCCTTTAACACATTTATCTCCAAATCATTGTCACGGCTATGCTGGCCGACAACCATGCCACAATATACCTTATCCTGTGGCTTAATAAACATAATTCCCCTGTCTTGCAAATTGAAAATTGCATATGCCACAGCCTCACCCTTATCTGTAGCAATTAAAACTCCATTGCGCCTTCCAGAAATTGGACCTCTATGTGGAGCATAACTGTGAAATAAACGGTTAATTATGCCTGTGCCACGAGAATCAGTTAAAAACTCTCCTTGATAACCGATTAATCCTCTTGATGGCACTAAAAACGTTAATCTTGTCCTGCCATTACCAGAAGGTCTCATGTCAGTTACTTCACCTTTACGGAAGCTGAGTTTTTCCATGATGATTCCACTATATTCATCATCTACATCAATTACTACTTCCTCTATAGGTTCAAGTTTTTTACCGCCTTCTTCTTTAAATAACACGCGAGGGCGTGATACCGAAAGCTCAAAACCTTCTCTCCTCATATTTTCAATTAACACTCCAAGCTGTAACTCACCACGCCCACCTACTTCAAATGCTTCACCGCTTGGTGCCAAAGTCACAGTAATTGCAACATTTGTTTCTGCTTCCGCATATAAACGATCCTTTATAGCAGTTGAAGTAAGCTTTGTACCTTCTTGCCCAGCAAAAGGTGAATCATTAACGCTCAGAGTAATCGCCATTGTTGGCGGATCAACTGGAGTTGAGCTTACTGCAGTTGTAACTTCTGGTGCTGCTATAGTATCTGAAACCGAAGCTTCCTCAAGTCCTGCAATTGCAATTATGTCTCCCGCCACAGCTTGTTCTACTGGAATGCGTTTCAAGCCAGAAAATGAGAGCAACTTAGTTAATCTTCCTCGTTCAATTACTTTGCCATCGAGGTCAAGCACCTTAAGATCTGAATTGACTTTTGCAATGCCCTGATAAACCTTTCCTGTCAATATTCTGCCAAGAAACTTATCAGACTCAAGTAGAGTGACCAACATAGCAAAAGGTGCATTTTGATTATAAACAGAAGGTTTTATATAATCTATAACCGTTGAAAATAATGGGCTTAAATCTTTTCTTTCATCAGAAAGCTCCTTAGCACACCAGCCATTTCTACCTGAAGCATACAACACTGGAAAATCTAGCTGCTCGTTGGTTGCATCAAGGTTAAAAAATAACTCATATATTTCATTTAATACTTCATCAATTCTGCTGTCTGGTCGGTCGACCTTATTGATTATCACAATTGGCTTCAAATTTGCTTTTAGTGCTTTTGAGAGCACAAATTTTGTTTGTGGCATGGGACCTTCTGCAGCGTCAACCAGCAGCAACACACCATCTGCCATGCACAATACCCTTTCTACTTCTCCACCAAAGTCCGCGTGCCCTGGCGTATCAATAATATTGATCTTTTCATCGCCCCACATTATTGATGTACATTTTGCAAGTATTGTAATTCCGCGTTCACGCTCTTGATCACCACTATCCATCACTCGTTCTTGAACTTCTTGATTCTCGCGGAATGTGCCACTTTGTTTTAACATGTTATCAAGTAAAGTAGTTTTACCGTGGTCAACGTGTGCAATTATTGCAATATTACGGATCGATTTAAATTCGTTCATTTTCTATCATTTCAAAATTAATTTAGTAATAAGTATACATAAAATACACTTGGAGTAAATAACTAAAGCTGTGTATAAATGCTGTGTTTCCAAGATATTATAGGATTACTTTGTTAAATATTCCCTACTCCCAGGTTTTGTTATGGGTAGTTGTTTTAATTCACTTGGAAGTTCTTCTTCGCTGTAGTTTTTGATGTTCAGTTCAATCAAAGATATGACAGGAAAAGGCAGTTTCGTTTCACTATTTCTCTTTATCAAAGAAGCTTCAGCAACAACTTTACCTCCTTCCCCTTCTGCACATTCCACTGCTTCAAGTGAAGATTTGCCTGTGGTTATCACATCCTCGATAAGTAATATTTTCTCACCTTTTTTAATTTCAAATCCACGGCGTAATTCAAACTTGCCATTAACGCGCTCGCAAAACATTGTCTTTATTCCAAGCTGCCTGCCAATCTCATAACCCACAATTATTCCACCAATTGCAGGAGATAGTATTAAATCTATGGAGCTATTTAATTCTTTTTTTATTTTATCTGCTAATAATGCACAAACTTTCATGGCTCTGCTTGGATTTTCAAAAATCTTCGCACACTGTATGTATGTGTCACTATGCAGCCTGGATGATAAAACAAAATGCCCATGCAAAATTGCTTCTGCTTCTTTAAATTCTTTTATTATTAGGTTATTTTCGTCTAATATCATTTTTTAAGTTTCACTATTACATTCTTTATTAATTATCTGAGTGATACAAACATCAGACCACACATTTATTGCAGTTTCAAACATATCGATGATTGTATAAATAGGCAAGATCAGTCCCATAATATGCAGAGGAACATTCATCGACATGAGATAACTGGTTGCCATAAAATAGCATCCCATCGGCACTCCAGCGTTACCAATTGCAGTTCCTGTAGCTAAAAAAATCCATATCAACATTTCGCTTAAGGAAAATACGTATCCGTTCATTTCTGCAACAAACATTACAGTGATTAGTATAAATGCAGCACATGCATTCATATTAATTGTTGTGCATATTGGTAAAATAAAAGACGATAATTTCTTTGGCACCTTTAGCTTGTTCTGCACACATTCTATAGTTGTTGGCAATGTTGCACTGGATGATTTAGAAAAAAACGCAAGTGTGAGTGCCGGCATAACCCCTTTCAGCGTTTGAATTGGTGATATGCCTTTATACCACATAAATAGCGGTAAAATCAGAAATGCCTGCACAAAATTTGCAGACATTATGCAAACAAAATACCATAAAAGGTTGTAGAACTCACTACCGCCTTTTAATTCATGCAAAAAACATGTAATAAAAGACCAAATAGCAAGCGGAATAAATTTTAATAACCCTTGAGCAATTTTAAGTAGCGTATCAAAAAGTGCAGAGAATACTTGATATAATATATCCTGCTTTTCTTTTGAAAGTGAAACAATAGCTCCACCCATCAAAAAAGCGATTAATATGCTACCAATCATATTATTTTCAAGAAAAACTTGCACAAAATTAGAAGGAATGAGTGATTTTAAATATGAAAAATAACTGTGGTTATTGCTGTTAATACTCCCTATTGTATTACTTATGAAATTTTTTCTTGCTGGATCTATTAACAAATAAAACGATAATGCAACAAACGCAGCTATAATAGTTGTAAGCAGAGTATAAAATAGTGTTTTCTTAACTAAGACTTTGATTTCAATTGAGTCTTTGAGCCCGGAAATTGTGGAAACTATGGATAAAAAAACCAGAGGTAAGCTTATTAATTTGAGCAAGCTGATAAAGATATCACTAAATAGCTTTGCTATTTCAAATATGATTTCATTGTTTAGGTAGTAAGCAACTATTGCAAGCAGTATAGAAAAGAGTATTGCAAACTTGTGCATTGAAAATAAAACTTCAAAGTAACATTATACAATAATTTTGCTGTTTTGGAATCAGATTGATAGACAAAATAACTTTACAGATTAGGGAAAGATAAGAGGATGTGTTTATTTGGAGACAGTGTAAGATTTCTTAATTTAAATTTAGGTGCACTTAGCCCATTCTGGTGATAACAAATTGGAATAGATAAGATATGATAACTAACTCTTCTGCGAGTATATAGCTTTGCCGGACACAACAGTACGTACTACGTGTCCTTTTACTTTGCGACCATCGAAAGGAGAATTCTTTGATTTACTAGCAAAGTTGTCAGTTTTAATTTCCCATTCATGATTGAGGTCAACTAAAATTAAGTCTGCAGCAAGGTTTTTTTGTATACGACCACGTGGTATGTGTATTATATCTGCAGGCTTATATGTCAATTTTGCGAGTACATCAAGTAGACCCATTTGCCCACTGTGATAGAGTTCAAGTGAAAGGGGCAGCATTGTTTCAAGACCAACAATACCAAATGCAGCATTTTCAAGTGGTAGATCTTTAGAACTACGATCATGCGGAGCGTGATCAGTTGCAATGCAATCAATCACACCTGTCTTTAAACCTTCAACCATAGCTAAACGATCTTCTTCAGTGCGAAGCGGCGGATTCATTTTTGCAATTGCTCCATGTTGTTTTACTATATCTTCAGTCAAAGTGAAGTGATGAGGGGTTACTTCGCACGTAACATTTAATCCCAAATCTTTTGCACGTTTAATAGCATCAAGTGAATCTTTTGAAGAGACATGTAGAATATGGTAGTGCACATTTTCCATATCCTTCATTAGCAGTATATCACGATTTACCATAACCGATTCTGATGCACTCAAGATTCCCTTTACTCCCAATTCTTCAGAAATTTTACCTTCGTTGATTGCACCACCTGCTGATAAATTTAAATCTTCTGCATGTTGAGCAATAGGAACACCCAGCATACTTGAATAAAGCAGCGCCTGTCTCATAATCATTGGGTTCATAACTGGCATGCCATCATCAGTGAACCCAACCGCACCTGCTTCCTTTAAAAGTGCCATTTCAGTCAACTTTTCTTCCGAAGTGGTGATTTTAGCGTAAAATTCAACGTTTACATGTGAAGTTTCAAGTGCTCTATATTTCAAATATTTAGCCAAAATAACGCTATCAATTGCTGGAACAGTGTTTGGCTGACAAACTACAGTTGTAACTCCCCCCGCAGCTGCAGATTTGCTGCCTGTATATATAGTTTCTTTATGTTCCTGGCCTGGTTCACGAAAATGTACGTGAATGTCAATAAGGCCTGGCATTAGAACAAGCCCTTTACAGTCTATTGTTTCATCAACTCCACTTGTTGAAAATAATGATTCACCAAAGTCAACAATTTTATCCCCTTCAGTCAATAATGAACCTTTTATATCAAGTTTAGTTTCCGGGTCGATAATACGAGCATTAGTATACGCAATTTTATAGCCTTCCTTTTGCCCTGTTTGCAACAAATCCCAAGTTTGAGTCATTATATTTGAGTATCGATTATAAAATAAATCTAAAGTTTTTTTAATAAAACACAACCAAATTAAAACACAGACTAAGAGCTGTCTTGAATTAAAGTGCTTTCATTACCCTAAAGATTTGGTTCTTATAACCTAGTTAGCTCAGTTTTAACGTTAATGTGTGAAGCTCTGAGTTCTGTTGAAGGATTTTCCAGCTGAATATCTAGCTCATTCTGTATGTTCGATAAACAAATTAAAGCTGAATCAAAAATTTCATCACACTGCTTTGCTTCATGTATATCATCAATTATTTCCTCGAATTCTTCCACATCATCCATTTCTTGCGGCGCACTTTTTAATATCGCTTTTATTTGGTTTAAGTTTTGACGAATTTTCTCCTGATATCCAACAATTCTCTCTTGATATATATCAATCATTTTTTGACATGCGTTGCCTCTAAATGGATGTTCTTTTTTCTCTTTTATGTAAGAATTTTGAAAGTCTTTACAGTTAAGGATTGCTTCTCTATGTTTTTTTATGTCATTAATTGCGCTGATTATCGACTTATCTATTTTCTTTAAATTTTCTTCCCGTTCTTCTCTTTTAATTATACTTTTGGATTCATTTTTTATCTGGTTCATTTTGTCATACAGGTTTCTGCATCCTTTGTAAGATGCCATTGGTTGTAATATTCCTTCTTCTACACCTTTATTGTAAAAATTCTTCAACTCATCACTTGATAGTATTGTTATAGCATCTTCCCTTTTACCTTGTGATTTAGGATACTTTTTATTCAATAAACTAACATGATTTAACAAGAAATCTCTAACTAGCCCTTCTTTTTTTACTTCGGATAATCTTTCTAGTGTTTCTATATATTTCAGAGTTTCCGCAAAGAGCTGTCCACCAGAGGGAGCAAATCCTTGAAGTGATTTACTCTGTGCTTTACAAAAATCGGTTTGTAAAAAATCTTCAGCTTGTTTTTTTATTACTGAAAGTTCATTAAAGGCTTTTTCTGGATTGATTTTTCTCAAAATACTAATAGCTTTTCTAATCGCTTTTTCTCTCTTTTTATTATCTTGCTTTTCATTTAATATGAGATGTTCAGTTTTGGTAAAAGAATTACCTTGATCACTCTTTGCAATGTTACAAACGATGTTTTTTACAACTTCTTCGGTTGCTGCATAATCTATTTCTTTTGCAAAGCAGTCAACAAATAATTGCCAAACTTTTTTATTAACAAGTTTACTTGTCTTATTTTCAAAATCTTCTATATCTTTGAATCCTAAAATAGTATAGAGATTTTTTTCGATTATTGGTTCGGCATGTTGTTTTGCCACTTTACCTTTTATATTGAATGGAAATTTACTAATCTTAGTTGTACCCACAATGTTACCTCAATATTAACGCTATCTATAAAAGTATAAAGATTTAATATTTAATTTTTAATTAATACTAGCACAGCTAACTACGGGAGCATTATGCTAGCATCAATTAACACTTTAACTTCTAACTTGTCATCAGTAATATTGTTTATATAAAAACTATAATTTTTTATGCCTGAATTTGGGAATATATTGCTATTGGTAGCCTGCTTATTGTCTTTGACATATTTGTTTTTACCGCTTAGTTCTTGTCGGTTTATTACCACTGCCATATTTTTTTGTGTATCAGCGTCAATGGCTATTTTGATCTACTGCCACATTACAAATGATTTCTCACTCGAAAACGTATATTACCACTCACACACAACAAAACCTTTGATCTATAAGATTTGTGGTGTTTGGGGAAATAAAGAAGGGTCCATGTTGCTTTGGGCATTAGTGCTTGTCATGTATTTATTACTAATGGATATTTATATACCTTCTGTCATCCCAGTTTCCCCCTCTGTCATCCCAGCCTCTTCTTCTGTCATCCCAGTGTCTAGGCACTGGGATCCAGACAATTTAATTGCAAATGAGTACATCAAATGGCAGTGTAATAAAAACTGGATTCCAGTGTCAAGCACTGGAATGACACCAGAACGAACTAATGGTAGTAAATTAAAAAAAATATCTCTTATCACTCATGGGCTGATTTGCTTTTGTTTTTTACTGTTCACTTTAATTGAATCCAGCCCCTTCACTAAAATGCCAGGCATTGAAACAGATGGATTGGGTTTTAATCCGATATTGCAGGATATAGGCCTTGCTATTCATCCACCGATATTATATTTAGGGTACCTTGGATTTAGCGTTCCTTTTTCGCTCTCTATAGCTGGATTAATTTTAAATACTGAAGGAAATGTTTGGGCTAAAATTGTCAGGCCTTGGGTACTTATTTCTTGGTCGCTGCTCACTTTGGGCATCAGCTTGGGTAGCTGGTGGGCATATCGCGAACTTGGGTGGGGTGGATTTTGGTTTTGGGATCCAGTGGAAAACGTTTCTTTGATGCCGTGGCTAATTGCAGTAGCGCTGACACATTTGTTGCTTGTTGTACGAGATTTCAATACTTTAAGGAATTTTGCTATTTTACTTACGCTCACAACTTTTATATTGAGTGTGACTGGAACATTTCTAGTCCGCTCAGGAATACTTACCTCAGTGCACACGTTTGCAGATGACCCAAGGTATGGACTGTATATATTAGCTCTACTTGGTGTAATTACAGTCAGTAGCTTAGTAATATTTGTAGTATTTACGAGAAAAAATCACACGTCTGCGATGTCATTCCAATGCTTGACACTGGAATCCAGAAAGAAACTTGCTACTCAAGTGACAGAGGGTAGAAGATTCTTTTCACGCTTTACGATGATACTGATGAACAATTTATTATTCATCACTGCCTTTTTCATCGTGTTCGTTGGCACTTTATACCCTACAGTGCTTGAGTATTTAACCGGTGAATTAATTTCAGTTGGAGCACCATATTACAATTCTTTATTTAATCCTATTGCACTGGCTATTCTAGCCCTCACGATAATTGGGCAATACTGCAGTTGGCAGGGAAATAGTCTATTGCCAATATTCCGTGAATATAGATTTTCATTTTGTAGTGCTGCAGCTATTTTGCCGTTTATTTTTCACATGGAGCTAATAATTGTGCTATCAATTACTATCTCCATAGCATTATTAATCTTTATTTTAGAAGCATACAGTAAAAGAATTTGTTTATTTAAGGTAGCATTTGGTGAATCAATTTTATTAGCAAAAAAAGTTTCTAAATCTTACTATGCAATGATGGCAGCTCATGCTGGAGTGGCAATTCTAGTGCTTGGTATAGCATATTCGGTTGGTTGGCAGGAGAAAAAAGAAAATTACTTAAAAATAGGGGATAGCATAACGGTCAATAAGTTTAAAGTTACTTTACGAAATATTGAGCTAATAAAAGAAAAAAATTTCCATGCAGTGAGAGGTACAATGGATATCAGGAATTTGCTGAATAATAAGATATTAGGTGAGATAACCCCTGAATATAGATTTTACCTTGTGGAAGGTCAGAAAAATGTTGAAAGCAGTATCTACCACAATTTATTTTCTGATATTTATGTTGTAATTGGAGAGATTGATAAGAGTAAGAGCAAAATCGCAGCTAAAGTGCACTATAAACCTGGAATGTCTATAATCTGGCTTGGATCCTTTCTTATTGCTTTTGGTTCGCTCCTTGCTGCTTTTTCTTTATTGAGAAGATTTTAATAGGACTCCTTTATACTATAACGAAAAAACTTACTTGACACCCTTCGCCAGCCCCCCTATCATGGTACTGAAGGTATTCAGTTATTTTCATCTGTGCAGATTAAACAGGAAAAAAACAACGTAGTTGGCGTCTTATTTTTAATTTTTTGCACTATGTGCACCTTATGTCTTCACAACATTTCTGGGTTTTTACCTGTATAAGCTGAAACGCGCTTATAAGTCGTTTAAGACAGTATAGTACGCCAATTTGCAGGATTAGAAAGTGACAACTAGCTAACACGGGGTTTCTTTTGCCTTTTTTTCTGCTTAGTAAATTTCTTAAACATTTAAACTAAGGTGAGTTGCATTTAAAAGCAGCTAAATTGCAGTGTTTAAGACTTAAAAAACGCCAATACTGAAAATAGACAATGACTAGGGCTTCTTTTGCCTTTTTTTTCGTTTGGTAAATTTCTTAAATATTTGTAACTAAAGATTGCACGAATGTTGCAATTACAAAAGCGATTTCTACTAGGTGTATGGTCCCAGAGTGTGATGGTGTGGATTTAGTATAAATAATTCTGGAGACTGTGTCCACTGATAACATATAAATTCATAAGGAGTAAGACCCTTAAGAGTTTTGAGTCTCTTTGCATAATTATAAGCCATAACAAAGTTATAAAGGTGTTCTTTAAGTTGCTGGTGCGATTGATAGTAATACTTCTTAACTGTAGCATCCTTTAAAGTTTTATTCATACGCTCGACTTGCCCATTCGTCCAAGGATGGCTAACTTTTGTCAAACGATGTTCAATAACATTCTCTTCGCAAACTCTATCAAATATATGTTGGAAAGCATACTTATGACGCTTCTGGTTTGTAAATTGTATACCGTTATCTGTCAAAATAGTATGGATTTTATACGGTAAAATTCTAATCAAATTACGTAAGAACTCAGCAGCTATGGGTTTTGTAGCACTGTTACGCAACTCAACATAGGTAAATTTGGATGTCCTATCAATAGCAACAAACAAATGTAATTTGCCCTCCTCAGTTCTAACTTCAGCAATATCAATATGAAAGTAACCGATAGGATATTGTTTGAATTTCTTTTTTGACTTAACTTCTCCATCAACAGTTGGTAATCTGCTAATGTTGTGTCTTTGTAAACAACGATGCAAGCTAGAGCGAGTCAAATGCGGAATTGTAGACTGCAGAGCGTAAAGGCAATCATCTAGTGGCAGTAGTGTATACTTGCGAAATGTAACTATTATAGCTTCCTCTTCTAGCGTTAAAACAGTCGATCTTGGACGCTTTGGACCCATATCAGCATCTTTCGTAAATGAACGTTTTCTCCACTTAATAATAGTTTTTGGATTAAGGTTATAATGCTTGGAGAGTTTTGCTATGCTCTCTTTTCTATTTTGTATTGCTCTACGAATCGTCTGTGTTGTTTTGGCGCACCCATGTAATATTTGTCCCATAACTCCTCCTTTGATGGTATTTTTTTCTCATATTTTATCATACCATCACACTCTGGGACTGTACACCTAGGGTGTCATCCCAGTGCTCCTTTTTTTGTCATCCCAGTGCTTGACACTGGGATCCAGTTTTCCATGTAATCTCATCGAAAACGTTGTAACCACTTTCTATGCTAGTTTGCTTGTGAGCAACCTGGATCCCAGTGTCTGGGCACTGGGATGACACCATTCTTTTTCCTGGATTCCAGACTGGAATGACACCGAAGGGGCTACTGTGATGACACCCTTTTGGATGGAAACCAGTGTCAGCTACTTGAATGACAGAGAAGTCCAACCACAAAATAAACTAGTGAATTTTTTGAAAAGTATATAAAATTCAAGTTTAAGTAAATAGCATGGCACTTAGACTCATTCCAGATAACCTCGATATCAAGTTTAGTAAATATAGGGATTTGACTGCATTAATTAGCATTGTTCTTATCATCTTTTCAATATTCACTGTTGTGCTGCGTGGAGTGAACTTAGGCATAGACTTTGCAGGCGGAATTTTGATAGAGATAAAATCTTCAGATGAGAATCACTCTATTCTCGATGCATTAAAAGAAAATGGTTTTACAGTGCAGAGTTCAAAAGCGGGTGATAATTTAGTCATGCGTTTTAAAGATGAAGGAGATGAAGATAAAATCAAAAAGATAAAAAGCATACTAGAAGAAAAGCTGGGGAGCTCAATAAGCTATCGTAAAATAGACTATGTTGGCCCACAAATAAGCTCAACACAAATATTTGAAGGAATGTTATCCATGTTGATCGCGATTGTTGGAATATTTTTTTACGTTTGGTTTAGATTTAATTGGCAATGTGGATTCAGTGGAATAACAGCACTGATTCATGACGTGATTTTAACTGTTGGTTTTATTAGCCTAACTGGCATTGAGTTTAATATTTCATCAGTTGCAGCTCTCCTCACTGTCATTGGTTATTCAATCAATAACTCAGTAATTATATACGATCGGATTCGAGAGTATTGCAAGAGTGGTAAAAGTGGGCGGATGAGTGAGATAGTAGATGCAAGTATCAACGCTACATTATTTCGCACTATATTAACCTCGGGTACAACCCTTCTTGCTGCTCTTCCTTTGGCATTAATCTGCACAGATGCAGTGAAAGACTTCAGCTTGATCATTTTTTTTGGTATTTTGATTGGCACTTGTTCTGCAATATTTATTTCTGCTCCTATATTAACCTACGGAGCTTTAGATTGTAGAAGTGTTTAGTCGCGGTATAATATCAACTTATTATCTCTTATAGTGAAATGAAAATACCTTAAAAAGCTCATTCCAAGCAGTGAATGAGACATAGAATGAGTGTTAACGCTTGCCTGTACATCATTAATCAAAAAATTTCCTATTTTAACTTGAGGTATTTGAACCACTCCAGCTTTTATTTGACCTTTCGCAGTTTCATATATTTTAAAATCCTGAACATTTTGTAAGTTAATACCAGCATGTAATGCGTCTTTTTGTGATAGAACAATATCGGTTGCTCCAGTATCAAGCAAAAACGTTATATTGCGATCATTGACTTGAGCCTGAATATAAAAGTGTCCATCATATGACTTCGTAAATTCAATACTTCCACTATTCTGACCGCTATTTTGAATTCTTCCTTTATATGGTAAAAAAGTACTGAGAAATCTGTCGCTTAGTTTGTCCCTTTGTGAATCAATAAGCATTGCAGTAGTGGCTATTATTAGCAACCAAATAACTAGATTCTTCACCGCGTTCATATCAGACCTCTTGCATAATCATTATTTGAGCAAAAAGTTAACAACGCACTTCCTCCAGCGTGTGACGCAGTTATCTAAGTGGAGAAAGTCACCTCTCCCCACTCGACTTCAAAACCGGACTTGTGACTTTCACCACATCCGGCTTCTCTCTAACTTGGTGTTTGTCATACATACTTCTCCATGTAATTAACATTTCAAAGCTTGGTAAATTTGTTTTTATAGCTTAAATACAGCATTCTCTATATTACTAGAGAAGTCGTATTCATTCATACCTAACACTTAATGTTGGCTCATAACATATTAACCACTACTCACAACTTTACCTTCCAAATTACAGTGTCCACGTCAGCATATCCTAAACATTATTTTAGGCCTTGGCTTCTTAGACAATCCCTCATTATAGGTGCATACGGGTGGCTCCCTGCTTAAAGAATAAGAGCATCTATAATGTTACTCCGTTCCATGAAATTGTTTCATGTTAGACTTAGGTTCCAACTTTTTGCCGGGAGATGGGAAACATCTTAATCAGACCAGTCAAGTTCTAATTATCCACTTTCTCCGTACCTTTTGGTCTATGCGTTAACCAACCTTATTTCGCATATCGTTCGTTACGACAATTCAGGCATTGGTTCCTCTCGTAACCATATCTAACTCTGTTTGCAGGGATTCACTATAAGGTTTAGTGTTACCTGCTTTTATCTCATGCTTGCATCCTAGAGGTTGCCACTCTCTAAAATGTGAGACATACATTATCCCCGATGTCTAGGGAAGATGGAATTTAACCATCACAAAATCACGACTTTCGGGTCGCACCAACTGTACGAACATTGCAATTTGCAGGTGGCAGGTGGTGTCATTCCAGTGCTTGACACTGGAATCCAGTTTTCTGATAATTTCATCGAAAATGTTGTATAGTGCACAATCAATTTTGCTGGATCCCAGTGTCAAGCACTGGGATGACACCTTTGTACTTGAGGTAAAACCGGCTATAACATTTAACACACTGTCTTCGAAAACAAACGTTTGTACAATTGTGCACGTGACACTGGAATCTAGAAAAAAAGAACCAGTGTCAGCTACTTGGGTTAAAAAGAGCAGTTTATCGTTAAAATTTGAAGCCATTACAATAAATTTTTAAGATCAGCGTTAAAAGTTATTATTAAAAATAAGTAAATTTCATTGTTTTAGTACAATATTTAGTATACACTTTAAGAAGATATGTTTGATTTAATTTCATGTCAGAAGCAAAAAGTTTAATTTTAGCAGCTATCCTTTCCATGTTGATCATGGTATCTTGGCGTATTATTTATGATAATTTTTTTAGTGCAAACCAAAATCAGCCATTGATTGAAAATATTGAACACATCGAATCTTTTAACGACCTTGCTCCTATAATACACCAAAATCGTTCTGAAATTATTAATTCTACTCGAGAACAGAGGGTTAGTTTAACCAATAACATGATTAAAGGATCAATTTCTCTGAAAGGTGCAAGGTTTGATGACTTAATTTTAACTAATTACCACTTAGAACCGAGTTCTTCTTCTCCACAAGTGGTGTTACTGTCACCCGCAGAATCAAAAGATATATATTTCGCAGAATTTGGGTGGCTCGATCCGAATAACAAAATTAAAGTTCCAGATTCTAAGACAGTCTGGCAAGCTGATGGGGCTGAACTGACTAATCAAAAAGTAGTTAATTTATTTTGGGACAATGAGAATGGCATTGTGTTTAAAATGAAAATTAGCCTTGACGATAACTACATGTTTAAAATTGAGCAGATTGTTGAAAATAACACAAAAGATAATGTAGTTTTGGTTCCTTATGGTAAAATTAACCGTAAACGTGACAATATCAACGAATCTTATTGGATATCCCATGAAGGAGTACTGGGTGCATTTGATAATAAACTAGAGGAGTGGACATATAAGGATATTTCCAAAAAACATTTAGTAAAAGCAAGCACGAGTGAAAAAAATTGGTTTGGTTTTGCTGATAAATACTGGCTTACAGCCATCATACCTGAGAAATCCGATAAAATAAATGTAAGCATTAAACACACAAACGTTAATAATACTGATAAATTCCAAGTAGATTTTGTCAAACCTTACAAGAGCATACTTCCTGGTGCAAGCGTTTCTAATGTGAATTATTTTTTTGCTGGAGCAAAAAAGTTGAATTTACTGGATTCTTATAAGGATACTCTCAATATACCTTTATTTGATAAAGCTGTAGATTTTGGTGTTCTTTACTTTATAACTAAACCAGTGTTTTTACTGCTTGAATACTTTAACTTCGTTTTAAAGAATTTTGGCTTAGCAATATTATTGCTGACTTTAGTAATCAAACTTTTGATGCTTCCCTTATCTACTAGATCATATATTTCGATGCTTAAGGTAAAAAGCCTGCAGCCTGAAGTAACTCGTATAAAAGAGCTGTATAAAAGTGATAGTTTAAAGCAGAGTAAGGAAATAACTGCATTATACAAGAAAAATAATGTAAGTCTAATATCAAACATCTTTCCTGCGCTAATACAAACACCGGTACTTTTTGCTCTATATAAAGTGTTATTTGTTACTATAGAGATGAGGCATGCTCCTTTTTTTTTATGGATTAAGGATCTTTCAGCTCCTGACCCAACGAACATCTTTACATTATTTGGGTTGTTTAATTACAATTTCCCTATTTCTATAGGCATTTTGCCTATAGTTTTTGGTATTACTATGATAATCCAGCAGAAGCTAAGTGAGAAAGATCAAACCAGTAAAGATGATATTCAAGTAAATGTTATGAAGTTTTTACCTTACATTTCTGTCTTTATTTTTTCTTCTTTTCCTGCCGGTCTGGTAATATATTGGATATTTAGTAATATTATAACTCTAATTCAACAATCATTAATAAAGTTCTCTAATTGCACATGAGTCAACAATAATTTTTATACAAATCAAAATAGCATATTTCCTCCATAATCTTTAATAATTTTACATAGATTAAAGTAGCAAGCTTCCATGGTTCTCTCCGCGGTCTGATATGGCTAGTCTGTATTTTAGCCAAGCCGCATTATACTTGTTAGGAGGAAGTGGACGGCAACATGTTGTTTACGAAGTCTAAGCTTCACTCTATAATCTTGCTTATCCCTTCCATCGGCATTACTACCTTGAGTAAAATTATTGTTTCATGCTCCTCCTACATTTTCTAATAACAAAATTCTGTTTTATTGACTAACATTCTATGCATAATTACAGCTAATTTTCTTGCTACTGCTACAATTGCTTTTTTCATCCCTTTTTTCTTTGCAAGCTTCAATCCCCAGCTTCTCAACTTAAAATTTTTCCTACTGATTGTAAGTAAGACTTGTGCAGCTTCATATAACATACTTCTACATTCCATGGGACCCATTTTTGATATACTACCATGTCGGTCAACTTCTCCAGAAGCGTACTGTCTTGGGCTCAACCCCATATAAGCTCCAACTGTATAAGATGTTTCAAACCTATATGGATCATCTATTGCAGCTTTATATGTCATTGCTACTATAACACCAACTCCTGGGACCGTAGTTAATAATTTACAGTCCTCATCTTTTCTGCCTTGCTCTGAAAGTATTTTGTCAAGTTTTCTTATTGATTCTTCTATTGTTTTTAAGCTATGTAGTAATGCTTCAATTGAACTCCTACTGATTTCATCCACATTATTTATTGTCTCTTGTATTCTTAAAGCAAAAGTTTCAAATTTTGATCTTTTACCGAGCTTTATTCCATGTATCTTCAATAACCCTCTTATTGTTCCAACAATTTGCTGTTTGCTGCATATTATAGCTCTTTTCATAATGGTCCAAACGGGTTAAAATAAGAGTTTATAGTAGTGAAGGTAAGTATGCCAGCAGCATATAGTTATGATTTAAGAAAAAAAGCAATGGAAGTGCTAGACGAAGGGGAAAGCAGAGAAACGGTAGCAGCAAGATTTAAAATTGGAAGAACTACATTATGGGAGTGGCAGCAAAGAAAAAAAGAAACAGGAGATTTTCAGTCGAAAAAACTTGGAAATGGAGGTTATAATCACAAAATTACCGACTGGAATAAATTTACTGAATTTGCCAAAAAACATGGTGGAAAAACTCTATCGGAAATGGCTAAGCTTTGGAGTAATGTTAGTATCCCAACGATTCATCGAGCTCTTAAAAAAATTGGACTCACACGCAAAAAAAGACATATGGATACAAAGAAAGGAATGAAGAAAAACGTGCTGAATTTTTGAAAATTATAGCAACAAAAGAACCTCAAAACTTAGTATATATAGATGAATCTGGTATTGATAATACCGAAGACTATCCCTATGGATATTCTCAGAAAGGACAGCGGTTTTATGCTCTAAAATCTGGTAAAAAAATTCAACGAATCAGTATGATTGCAGCCTTAAACGGCAGAAAAATAGTTGTTCCGTTAACATTTGAAGGCCACTGTAATATGGATATCTTTAATAAATGGTTTGAGCAGTTCCTAACACCGATTTTGGAACCTGGACAAACTGTTATCCTTGATAATGCTACTTTTCATAAGTCTAATAAGATTACTGAACTTGCTAAAGGAGTTGGTGCAGAAATTTTATATCTACCGCCTTATTCTCCCGATTTTAACAAAATTGAGCATCATTGGTTTGCTATAAAAAACAGAGCTAGGCTCTGTGGACAAAAAATATGAAAAGAGAGAAAAAGATGGTAGTTTAGCCTAATAGGTAAAAAATGGAGAAACTACCATATGCAATATTACATCAAAGAGGAAAATTGGAAACAAATTTTAGAGTTCATAAAAAGCGTAAAAGGAATGCACAGCAAAGATGAAAAACGTTTAAGAATATTCATAGAGGCAGTGTGGTACATAGTGCGAAGTGGTTGCCAATGGAGACTTTTACCAAAAACTTATGGTAATTACAGGAGTATACATAAGCGATTTAAAAGATGGTGTGAAAGAGATGTCTGGAAAAAATTGCTTGAATATACTAAACAAGAGCCTGATTTAGAAGTTGCTATAATCGACGGTACGATCATCCGAGGCCATCCATGTTCATCTGGATATACAAAAAACTCCAAGGATCAAGAAGCTTTAGGGAGGAGCAAAGGTGGCTTTACAACTAAAATACATGCGCTTGTCGATGCACTTGGAAATCCACTTAAATTTACTCTGACTCCTGGTCAAAGAAATGAAATTACGCAGGCACAAGTGTTGACCGAAAGTATCTATAACTCTACTGTAGTAGCTGACAAGGGCTACGATAGCAATGCCTTTGTTACAAGTCTTGAAGACAAGGGATGTACAGTAGTTATTCCGCCAAAACGGAATCGAAAAGTGCAAAGGTATTACGATGAGCATATCTACAAAGAACGTCATTTGATTGAGTGTTTTTTTGGTAAAATTAAAAATTTTAGGCGCATTTTTTCCAGATTTGATAAAACTGCTGAGGTTTTTATGGGTTTTCTCAATTTTGTTGGAGCTCTTGTATGGCTTCTCTAAAATTTTGTCCACAGAGCCTAGGAAAAACATTCCTCTATTCACATCTTTTCGTCATGCTGTTGATTCTGCTTTTCTATGAACTTTCCGGACTATTATGAAAAGAGCTATAACTGCCTTCTACTTCCAAGTGCTACTTTAATTTGGCAAGATTCATCTGATTTTACTAACACTTCTTTGTATAGCCCAACTCTCATCATTTGTGCTATACCTCTTGCATCATTTTTGTCATTCTTATTGATCCTTGCAGATAATGCTGCTGCCATATCCCTTGCATCTACACAAACTACCGGTAATCCAAAACTCCTTAATTCTTTGCACATTGATATTGATAGCTGTCCACTTTCTATCCCTATCACTTCATATCTTTTGTCTTGGTCAAGCAGGCACTTAGCTATTGCGTCACTCTCGCTTGCAACAACTTCTTCTTTAACAATTTTTCCTTTCTCATCAACGATACTGATAAAAGTTTCTTTGAGTGAGACATCTAATCCGCTATAATATTTCATGAGACTACTCCTACTGTAAAAGTTTAAATTGTTTTTGAAGAACTTATTCTACTGAATTCGTTACTTCGTGCTAAAATAATGGAGTATGTCTCTCCATCATTCAACAGCAATTACAGTATGTTGTTTTTAACGAAAAAAGTGGTAGTGAATGTCGAAAATACTAATAGTTAATTCAATTTATTATACTGAAATAGCGAACCTTTTGCTTGAGGGTGCAATTGATAAATTAAAAGGAAATAATGTTGATTATGAGATAATTGAAGTTCCTGGTGCATTTGAGATACCAGCTACAATTCTTTTTGCAGTCAAAAGCAAGAATGCTAATTATGACGGTTATTTAGCTCTTGGGTGCGTGATTCGCGGTGAAACCGATCACTATCAATATGTTTGTAAAGGAGTAATCGAAGGCTTAAATGAAGTTATTATGCATTATGCAATGCCCCTTGGTATGGGCGTAATTACCGCTAACAGCAAAGATAAAGCACTAGTTAGAGCTGACAAAAACAAAAAGAACGTTGGTGGCCATGCAGCCTCAACTGTTTTGCGTATGATAGATTTACACAATAAATTAAAATAATGGAGGAAAAACCAGTAGATAAAAAGTGGCGCATAAAAAGAAGCACGGCAAGATTTCTTGCTGTACAAATTGCTTATTCAAATATTTTCGTAGGTTACAACAAAAGCACTTTTAAACTGGAAAATTGTGAGCTTAAGGACTACATAAGTAAGTTGAGAGATATATTTGAATGTGAAGAATTTGAACATCAGTTCTTAGAAAACTTGTTATATAAGGTTATAAAAAGCAGTGAAGAATATGATAAAATAATAGAGTCTTACTTACACCCAAGCTGGTCCCTTTCACGGTTAAATCTTATAAGCTTATCTATTTTGCGTGTTGCAATATGTGAGTTGATTAATTGCGATACGCCAGTTCCAGTTGTCATTAATGAATATACTAACATTGCATCTGATTTACTTGATAAACCAAGCGAAATTGGCTTTATTAATGGGTTATTGGATAAGGCAAAAGATGCAGTTAAATTAAATAAAAATCCTTAGCAATTATAGCCAGCAAACACAGGGTGTCATCCGAGTAGCTGCTGTATGAACATTGTCTACCAGATCCCAGTGTCAAGCACTGGGATGACAAGAAAGGGAGCACTGGGATGACACCATCATAAAGTGAACCAGTGTCAGCTACTTGCATGACACCATTTGTTGTACACTCACTTTTTCTTGATTTTTTAGTTTATCTTGCCTACCTACTTTGCCACTCTGCTGAACGGATACATTCCCATAATGAATTTGAGTAACCGACACTAAAAAAACAAAGAGGCAGACTTAATCTACCTCTTTTATTTCACTTGGCTATACTGTCTGTTGTTGAGAAGCAACTTGTTCAACAGAAATAAGTTGGCCTAAATAAGTGTTAACCTCTTTAGCACCATCTTTGTCTAAACCTAATGTTTTATTCCACTTTGTTTCATTTACTGCCTCGAACTTACCTTCATCGTTTTTCTCTTTTAGTGAACCTATCTTGAAGAGTAAAGTATTGCCTAGCGTATTGGTAAGCTGATTAATATCAACAATAATACGGTAGTTCTTGCCTTCTAAGCTGAAGGCTATATAATATTTACCCTTTTCTACCTTACCTTCTTCATCTTTAACTTGGTTATTCCTTGCCATTTCCTTAAATGTGTCTTCTGTTACTAGCAATGCTGTTTCTTCACCGTTTTTTCTATCGTTATTAACAACAATCTTCGGAGCTCTCAACTCAGATATTTCATTGTTTTTGCTGATAGCGTACATTGCTGAACTAACCAGTGCAACAGCAACAATTGCTAATATACCGATTCCAAGTGGTGTAGCTGCAAAAGCTGCAAGTGGAGCAAGCGTGCAAGTTGAAGACACCCAATATGGTGCTGAAAGTGCTACTGCTGCGCCTATGACATACAAAGAAGTAAGTGCAACAAGTGCAGTATTTGTTTTGTGGAATTGACCACAGTGATTTTTGAAAGTTAGCATAAACGACCTCAAATATTAATATGCTTAAATAAAAAAACTGTCATAGTCAAGCTTTTTCGTAAGCTACTTGCCGCTTGAGCCAAAGCCCCCTGCATTGCGACCGGTTTCTTCTGTGCAGAACTCTTCTCTGTCATCCCAAATTACCTGAGATACAGGAAAAATAAGGATTTGTGCGATTCTATCTCCTCTTTTTATTTCGTATGGCTGATTACTTAGATTAATTAGACAAATTTTAACTTCACCTCGATAATCAGAGTCTATAGTGCCCGGAGAATTTAAGACAGTGATTCCATGTTTTGCAGCAAGACCAGAACGTGGGCGGATTTGCCCCTCAAAACCGTTTGGTATTGCAATCACAATTCCAGTTGGAACAAGTAATCTTTCAAGTGGATTTAAAACAGCAGAATCATTCAATGCAGCATAAAGATCCATGCCAGCACTCTGCGTAGTTGCATAACATGGAAGAGACAAGTCTTCTCCGTGTGATAATCTTTTTATTTCTACTTTAATTTTACTTCTTTGCACTCCAATTTACCATCTATGAAGACTCAATTATAGCATGTAAATTGTATCTGCAAAAGTGATAAATGTTACATCGTAAATGATGTCATTCCAGCGCGTGACGCTAGGCCATAAAATTCCTTGACAAGTCAGTGCTCCTTTTTTTGTCATCCCAGTGCCCCTATGATGTCATTCCAGTCTGGAATCTAGTCCTTATTATGCAGCCACTTGGTTGAAATTAAGTCTTCTGGATCCCAGTGTCTGGGCACTGGGATGACATCATAAGGGCGCTGAGATGACACCCTGACAACCGTCATCCCGCTACTTGTTAGCGGGATCTAGAGATACCGCGAATGAATCACGGTATGACGTAGATTGCTGTCATTCCAGTGTCAGCTACTTGAATGACACCCTCTTGGTATTCGTGTAGTTGCAAGCAGTATAGCTATAAATCACTCACAATCGATATGCTTGAATTACTCTCAGTAAATAAATCAAGCATAATGTTAGGTATTCTACCATCAACTATGTGAACAACTCCAGCACATTCCTCCGCCATTTTAACGTATGCCATAAGCCTTTCAATAAATTTTTCCCCTTTAATTTTCCCACAATCAATCGATGCATTTAAATTTTTAACAGATATCTTCCTGCCACCAATTTTATCTATTTCTTCATCTGTGTCACTCAAGATTATCATTTTAGATGCAGAAACTGCGATTGCGATTGCGCTTGCAGTGCTATCGGCATCAATATGATATGTTTCCCCATCTTTTCCATGACCAATTGGTGCAATAACTGGTATAAAATCTGATTCTTCAATAAAAAATAATATATCAGGATTGATTTCAGTGGGTCTACCGATGAACCCCATGTCTAATATCTTTTCGATATTATTTGATCTATCTTCTCTAAGCGTAGCGGTTATTTTTTCGGCTTTAATTAAGTTACCATCTTTTCCACATAATCCAATAGCTGAACCACCAGCAGAATTTATATACTGAACAATTTTTTTATTAACTGAACCACACAGTGCCATTTCAATGATTTTCATAGTGTCTTTGTCTGTAAGTCTGATACCATTCACAAACTTACTGTTCATATCCAGCATTTTTAACACTGAGTTAATTTCATATTCTCCGTCATGAATTATTACCGGATTTATACCAAGCTGCTTCAACAAGACAACATTATGCACAAAAGTATTAAATAGTGTTTCATCTAAGATTATTGTACCACCGCATTTAATGACAAAAGTCTCGCCTACAAAGCTAGGTATGTTAGATAGCACTTCAAGTAATATTTCTGCTTTTTGTTCAAATGATACCTCACCCTTTAAAAATTCACTACTCTTCATTTTTTTATCTTGTAAACTTGAAAAACTCATCTCTTACCTTGGTTATTTTATGCTTAACACGGATGCTCATTTGATGAATTGACACATTCTCATTATTAATCCATTTTTGAATATCTTCTATAACAGCACCTAAGCTTTTTTGACTTACTTTATCTATTTTTGTTAGCACAATGTTAAAGTTAATGTTATTATATATTAACCAATAAATGAAGTCTTTGTCTATTTCTTTTAATCCTACCTTGCTATCTATCAACACAAACACTCTTCTTAGATTTTCTCTTTGAATTAGATAATACTCAATTAAGTTTAAATATTGTATAATTTCCTCCTTGCCTGCATGAGAGTAGCCATACCCTGGTAGATCAACAAGTCTGAACTTATCATCGTACATAGAGTAAAAATTTATTTGTCTAGTGCATCCAGGTTTAGAGGAAACTCTGGCAGCTTTTTTGCTGTTTATCAGTAAGTTGATCAGACTGGATTTTCCTACATTTGATCTACCAGCAAATGCAATCTCTGGAGCCGACTCATTTGGTAATGATTTTATGTCCGAAGCTCCAAATATGAAATTGCAGTTTGATGTTATCTGTTTTGCCATTATATTCAACTAGAAGGTAGTAGGTATATTATAGTGTTATTGCTTGATATAAGAAATTTTTTATTTCAGTATATATTACTTAGCTAGATCTGTGCTATATGGATATGGAAAATAATTTACAAGACTTAAAGAAAAAATTTAATGATATAGAGAGGAATTTGGAAAATCCTACCAATTTAAGTCAAAAAGAATTCATTACCCTTTCAAAGGAATACTCTGAGCTCAGGCCAATAATCAAGATAATTGATGAATATAACACGCTGAAAGAGGAAATTTCAGACTTAGAAGAAATAATAAAAGATGAAAACAGCGAAGGTGATATAAAAGAGTTAGCAAAAGAAGAATTCTTCGAAAAGCACAAGGTATTATTACCAAAAATAAAAGCAAAATTAAAGTTAGCATTATTGCCCAAAGATGAAGATGACTCAAGAAATGCAATATTAGAAATCAGAGCAGGCACAGGCGGAGAAGAAGCAGCATTATTTGCAGCAATGTTATTTCGTATGTATCAAAAATATGCAGAAAGAAGAAATTGGAAGTTCGAGCCAATAAGCATTTCTAATACAGGTATAGGTGGCTATAAGGAAGCTTCTGCACTCATTAATGGAACAGAAGTTTTTGCAAGGTTGAAATTTGAATCAGGGGTGCACAGAGTACAGAGAGTGCCAGAAACTGAATCCTCAGGAAGGTTGCATACCTCTGCAGCTACTGTTGCGATATTACCTGAAGTAGAAGAAGTTGACTTTAAAATAGAAGAAAAAGACTTACGAATAGATGTTTATAGATCCAGTGGTCCTGGAGGGCAATCAGTGAATACAACTGACAGCGCAGTAAGGGTCACCCACTTGCCAACAGGGATAGTTGTAATACAGCAAGATGAAAAATCGCAGCACAAAAATAAAGCTAAAGCGCTCAAAGTATTGAGGGCAAGGCTATACGAAATTGAAAGACAAAAAAAAGAAATGGAAAGGTCAACAATGAGAAAAAGTCAGATTGGCTCTGGAGATCGTTCCGAACGCATAAGAACATATAACTTTCCGCAATCAAGAATCACAGATCATAGAATTAATCTAACTTCACATCGGCTAGAGCAGATTATAAAAGAAGGTGAACTAGATGAATTTATTGAGGCATTAATCTCACGTAATGAAGCAGAAAGGCTAGCGGGGGAAAGTTAAAATTGATTAAACAATTCTGCAATTGTTTTTTAATCAAAACAGGCTTATACACGTACTCTGCTTGTAGTTCTTTTCACAGAGATTTCAAACCCCCTAATACTGAATGCTAAGACTAATCTATTTTTTTTTAATATTTCTATTGATTTCTTGATAAATAATAGTATAGTATTTATGTACTAACTAATAATAGCAGTAAAGAAATGCATAATAGTCCTAATGATATAAGCAGTGAAGTAATTCGAGAATTGAACTATTTAGCACATCGCAATCAAACAAACAAATTTAGAGAGACGTTTAATAGCCTCAGTAACTACCATAAACAGTGTTACCTTAACATAACAACACTGAATGGTCATGCTAGAGCTATGTCTTTTATACAGATAGTAGTGGCAAAAGATCAAGCTGTTGACATATTTTATGATCTACTCAAAAATAATCAAGGTTTTGTATTCAAGGTACTCAGTAGTATTGCTGGCCATTATTCTACTATTTTATTTAAAGCTCTGTTTGGTCGGTTAAATCAATACAAAGAAGAATATATAAAACATGTTATAGAAAAGCAAAAAAGCCCTAGCGCTATATTTAGCATACTGAATGCAATGGAAGAACAGGAGGCTGTTAGTACATTTCATGATCTACTCGAAAAGAATCAAGGTTTTGCGTTCAGTGTATTGAGAAATATCTCTGGTCATAAACTTGCTTTATTTAAAACTCTATCTAATGAATTAGATTCTCAGCAAAAAGAAGACTATAAGGTATATTTAGAAACAAAGGTAACGGCCAGAGTTCGGTTTATCCCAAGGAATTTTTACTCAAACAATAAAGAGGGTTCAAGCAAGCTAAGAACCGAAAACTCCAATACAGACAGTTTAGGTAATGAATCGTTAGCGCAAAAAAGAAAGAGATCTTTTTAGGATGAATTTTCAACGTTAAATAATTCAATAAATTTCCTTTCAAATTCTGCTCCGTTAGAGGAGACAGCTGATCAATATGGGTTGAATCCCAGAAGCGTCGTTCCAAAATCTACTCTTATGGGCAATTGTATCGTCGATTTGGAGAATCAATCATGCGGTGAATTGATTTCCTGGGTGAATGGAGAGCAGCCATCAAGTAGTCTTCAACTCTCAATATTAGAAAAGTTTGATAGACTAGATGAGTTGGAAGGAATACGCATAGAACCAGCAGCAAAGCGCCAACGCATATTATAATAATAACTGAAAATGAGAAGATCTATATACCAATAATTATAGATCTTCTCCAGACCTTGAAAACAATAAATAGGCAGTAAAAACAAGTTCTAGTACTATCGCGGATAAAACAAGAACAGCTACACTGATTGCCTGACCATTGTAAACGTAGCTTGTTAAGCCGATAAAAATAGCCATGATAAAAGCTCTAATGAACGAGACTGAAGAAGAAGCTGTGCCTTTAATTTCAGGGAAAACATTTATTGATGCATTAAAAATTACTGGCTGGCAAATTGCACAACCGATAGAAAAAATAATCATAGACAGTGTTACTAAGTAGAAAGAGTGGGGTACAATTATACTGAATATTACAAGCAATAGAGACCCAATAGCACCCACGCTCGTACCAGAAATTACACACTTTATTGCTCCAAGTTTCTGCAAGATTTTGCCAGCAAATAGACTAATGAGTGAGAAGCACCCAACTATTGCACCTTGATGTAGTGCATAAATAGTGCTAGATAAACCAAAAGTCTTCATATACAGAAAAGGTCCACAAGTAATGAATGAAATATAAGCGGCAGAAAAGAGGCTTGACATCAAAGACAACGTAACAAACCTCGGATTAGATAGTAGTTTTCTGTAATCTTTCATCGTTTTTTTCAAACTGAAAATATCGCGGTCCTTTTTTGTTTCTGGTAACGCTAAAAGCAGCAAAACCCAAGAGATCAAACAAAGTATTGCAACAGTTGCATAATTACCACGCCATCCTACAATTTCATTGATGAAACTGCCTAACACTGGCGCAATTGCCATGACAACTGTTAGAACAGAATTCATGATTCCAATAAATTTCACCGCTTCGTCACCTTTATAGCTGTCTGCAACGATTGCAAACACAACTACAGATGTGCTGACACCAATGCCCTGAACAAAGCGAGAGATTAAAAGCCAAAAAATCGACGGTGCAAAAACACAACCAACAGCGCCGATTAATAACAAAGTGTTACCTATGATCATAATTCTCCTTCTGCCATAGCATTCAGACAATGGACCGAAAAACAACCCTCCTATGCAAAAGCCTAAAAAATTATAAGCAATAGTTAATTGAATTGTTCCTTCTGATACGTTAAAATAGCGCACCATATCAGGAAAACTAGGTACGGAAATGTCAATTTCAATGAACTTGGCAATTAGAGACAGGATTAACAGAAATGGTAGTAACATTTGAGATTTTCAATTAATGAATAAAAATATCACATTTAAAGCGTTGAAAGAAGAACATTTTTTACTGTTATTAAAATGGTTAGAAACACCTCATGTAAAGAAGTGGTGGGATCAGGATATTCATTGGACACCAGAGTTAATTAAAGAAAAATATGACAACTACGTTAAAGGATTCAAACGTTTGAAACTTGAGACACAAATTATTGAAAAACCAATGTATGCATTCATTGTTAATTGTGACGGAGTTGATATTGGTTATATTCAATACTATAACAAACATGATTTTCCACCTGAGCAGGGCTACGATACTTCTGAGCTTCCAGAAAGCTGTGCTGCTATAGACTGGTATATCGGAGAGCTGGATTATGTGGGCAAAAGCATTGGTCCACAAGCTTTGAATATATTTTTAAACGAATTTGTCTTTAAAGTTTATGAGAATGCCTTTGTCGACCCAGATACAGCGAATGTTCGTGCAATCCGTGTTTATGAAAAAGTTGGCTTTAAAAAAATTAGGGAAAGCAATGGTACGATTTTAATGATTAAGGCAAGAATTCCTGAGAACCATGCAAGATGAGTGTTTTTAACAGCCCGTCTAAATTGCTACAAGCAGTTTAATTTTTAGTAAATATGTCATTATTCAAAAATATGCAAGAAGCTTTATAGAAACTTAACATAATTTTATCATAAAAATGTCATTCTTAAGTCCTATGTAAAAACAAATTTTGGCACTAATTTAATTAACTATGAGCTGGATAAATTGGAAAATAAATTTTGTTTACTTTTACAATACCTTAAGATCTAATATCACTTTATCAGTCAAAAGTATCACAATAGGCTAGTATGTTCTTTACTCTTTTCCTAAAAATATTACCTATTTATATTACGATATTTATTGGTTATTTAGCAGGAAAATGTCTTAAAATTGATAGAAACACTATATCTCAAATACTCTTTTATATAGCTAATCCAATAGTGATTTTATATGGAGTTTCTCATACAGAAGTTAATTTAAAAGTAATTTCTCTGCCGATTTTGATATGGTTTATAGGTAGCACTATGTCCTTATCAGTGTATTATCTTTCTTCTTTTTTATTTAAGGATAACACGAGAAACATATTAGCATTTAGCTCGGGTAGCACAAGTATGGGTTATTTTGGCCTGCCGATTGCCATGGCTTTATTTGATGAAGATTCAGTATCTGTATATGTTGTTTGTTATATAGGAATGGCGCTATTTGAAAACAGCTTAGGATTTTACATAGCTGCAAATGGTATTTATACCGCAAAAGAATGCATATTAAAGTTGTTCAAACTTCCTTCGCTTTATGCGATGGTTCTGGGCTTCTTTTTAAGTATATACGATATACAAATACCTACTTTTTTAACAGATGTTATGATGAACATTAGAAGTACATTTGTCACATTAGGAATGGTGCTACTTGGAGTGAGCATTGCGAATATTGCAAGCTTTAAAATAGATTGGAAGCTTGCTTTGATCACTATTACAGCAAAGTACGTATTCTGGCCACTGTTTGTTTTAGGAATTGTCCTTTTAGACAAGCATGTTATAGGTATATACGATGAGAGCATATATAAAGCACTGATGTTGCTGGCTATTATTCCAGTTTCTGGGTCCAGTATAATACTTGCTAATATTTTGAATTGTCAACCAGATAAAGCTACTCTGTTGCTTTTAATCAGTACTGCAGTGGGACTGTTTTATGTTCCACTAATAATATCATTATTTTTTACTAAACTTGTTCCTTTTTGATCAAAAAATTAAGCGCTTGCACAACCATTATTTGGGTAACAACACAAGACATTGATAAAACTTGAATTTATAGCTAAAGCAACTTCTACAATTTGGTAACCCGTCATCCCGCTACTAGTTAGCGCCGCGGCGGTAAATTGACCTTACCCAGAAAAAGTAGAGAGAAAGTTAAGACGTTTTTGGAGTAAAATAAAACGTTTTTTCAAAATATGACAAATAGAAGAGAATATACAGCAGAATTCAAATTAGAAGCTGTTAAGCTGGTTAAAGAAACAGGTCAAGCAAGTACAAAAATAGCAAAAGATCTAGGCTCTGTGGACAAAAAATATGAAAAGAGAGAAAAAGATGGTAGTTTAGCCTAATAGGTAAAAAATGGAGAAACTACCATATGCAATATTACATCAAAGAGGAAAATTGGAAACAAATTTTAGAGTTCATAAAAAGCGTAAAAGGAATGCACAGCAAAGATGAAAAACGTTTAAGAATATTCATAGAGGCAGTGTGGTACATAGTGCGAAGTGGTTGCCAATGGAGACTTTTACCAAAAACTTATGGTAATTACAGGAGTATACATAAGCGATTTAAAAGATGGTGTGAAAGAGATGTCTGGAAAAAATTGCTTGAATATACTAAACAAGAGCCTGATTTAGAAGTTGCTATAATCGACGGTACGATCATCCGAGGCCATCCATGTTCATCTGGATATACAAAAAACTCCAAGGATCAAGAAGCTTTAGGGAGGAGCAAAGGTGGCTTTACAACTAAAATACATGCGATTGTCGATGCACTTGGAAATCCACTTAAATTTACTCTGACTCCTGGTCAAAGAAATGAAATTACGCAGGCACAAGTGTTGACCGAAAGTATCTATAACTCTACTGTAGTAGCTGACAAGGGCTACGATAGCAATGCCTTTGTTACAAGTCTTGAAGACAAGGGATGTACAGTAGTTATTCCGCCAAAACGGAATCGAAAAGTGCAAAGGTATTACGATGAGCATATCTACAAAGAACGTCATTTGATTGAGTGTTTTTTTGGTAAAATTAAAAATTTTAGGCGCATTTTTTCCAGATTTGATAAAACTGCTGAGGTTTTTATGGGTTTTCTCAATTTTGTTGGAGCTCTTGTATGGCTTCTCTAAAATTTTGTCCACAGAGCCTAGGTGTATGGTCCCAGAGTGTGATGGTGTGGATTTAGTATAAATAATTCTGGAGACTGTGTCCACTGATAACATATAAATTCATAAGGAGTAAGACCCTTAAGAGTTTTGAGTCTCTTTGCATAATTATAAGCCATAACAAAGTTATAAAGGTGTTCTTTAAGTTGCTGGTGCGATTGATAGTAATACTTCTTAACTGTAGCATCCTTTAAAGTTTTATTCATACGCTCGACTTGCCCATTCGTCCAAGGATGGCTAACTTTTGTCAAACGATGTTCAATAACATTCTCTTCGCAAACTCTATCAAATATATGTTGGAAAGCATACTTATGACGCTTCTGGTTTGTAAATTGTATACCGTTATCTGTCAAAATAGTATGGATTTTATACGGTAAAATTCTAATCAAATTACGTAAGAACTCAGCAGCTATGGGTTTTGTAGCACTGTTACGCAACTCAACATAGGTAAATTTGGATGTCCTATCAATAGCAACAAACAAATGTAATTTGCCCTCCTCAGTTCTAACTTCAGCAATATCAATATGAAAGTAACCGATAGGATATTGTTTGAATTTCTTTTTTGACTTAACTTCTCCATCAACAGTTGGTAATCTGCTAATGTTGTGTCTTTGTAAACAACGATGCAAGCTAGAGCGAGTCAAATGCGGAATTGTAGACTGCAGAGCGTAAAGGCAATCATCTAGTGGCAGTAGTGTATACTTGCGAAATGTAACTATTATAGCTTCCTCTTCTAGCGTTAAAACAGTCGATCTTGGACGCTTTGGACCCATATCAGCATCTTTCGTAAATGAACGTTTTCTCCACTTAATAATAGTTTTTGGATTAAGGTTATAATGCTTGGAGAGTTTTGCTATGCTCTCTTTTCTATTTTGTATTGCTCTACGAATCGTCTGTGTTGTTTTGGCGCACCCATGTAATATTTGTCCCATAACTCCTCCTTTGATGGTATTTTTTTCTCATATTTTATCATACCATCACACTCTGGGACTGTACACCTAGGATGCAAGCATGAGATAAAAGCAGGTAACACTAAACCTTATAGTGAATCCCTGCAAACAGAGTTAGATATGGTTACGAGAGGAACCAATGCCTGAATTGTCGTAACGAACGATATGCGAAATAAGGTTGGTTAACGCATAGACCAAAAGGTACGGAGAAAGTGGATAATTAGAACTTGACTGGTCTGATTAAGATGTTTCCCATCTCCCGGCAAAAAGTTGGAACCTAAGTCTAACATGAAACAATTTCATGGAACGGAGTAACATTATAGATGCTCTTATTCTTTAAGCAGGGAGCCACCCGTATGCACCTATAATGAGGGATTGTCTAAGAAGCCAAGGCCTAAAATAATGTTTAGGATATGCTGACGTGGACACTGTAATTTGGAAGGTAAAGTTGTGAGTAGTGGTTAATATGTTATGAGCCAACATTAAGTGTTAGGTATGAATGAATACGACTTCTCTAGGCTCTGTGGACAAAAAATATGAAAAGAGAGAAAAAGATGGTAGTTTAGCCTAATAGGTAAAAAATGGAGAAACTACCATATGCAATATTACATCAAAGAGGAAAATTGGAAACAAATTTTAGAGTTCATAAAAAGCGTAAAAGGAATGCACAGCAAAGATGAAAAACGTTTAAGAATATTCATAGAGGCAGTGTGGTACATAGTGCGAAGTGGTTGCCAATGGAGACTTTTACCAAAAACTTATGGTAATTACAGGAGTATACATAAGCGATTTAAAAGATGGTGTGAAAGAGATGTCTGGAAAAAATTGCTTGAATATACTAAACAAGAGCCTGATTTAGAAGTTGCTATAATCGACGGTACGATCATCCGAGGCCATCCATGTTCATCTGGATATACAAAAAACTCCAAGGATCAAGAAGCTTTAGGGAGGAGCAAAGGTGGCTTTACAACTAAAATACATGCGATTGTCGATGCACTTGGAAATCCACTTAAATTTACTCTGACTCCTGGTCAAAGAAATGAAATTACGCAGGCACAAGTGTTGACCGAAAGTATCTATAACTCTACTGTAGTAGCTGACAAGGGCTACGATAGCAATGCCTTTGTTACAAGTCTTGAAGACAAGGGATGTACAGTAGTTATTCCGCCAAAACGGAATCGAAAAGTGCAAAGGTATTACGATGAGCATATCTACAAAGAACGTCATTTGATTGAGTGTTTTTTTGGTAAAATTAAAAATTTTAGGCGCATTTTTTCCAGATTTGATAAAACTGCTGAGGTTTTTATGGGTTTTCTCAATTTTGTTGGAGCTCTTGTATGGCTTCTCTAAAATTTTGTCCACAGAGCCTAGGATGCAAGCATGAGATAAAAGCAGGTAACACTAAACCTTATAGTGAATCCCTGCAAACAGAGTTAGATATGGTTACGAGAGGAACCAATGCCTGAATTGTCGTAACGAACGATATGCGAAATAAGGTTGGTTAACGCATAGACCAAAAGGTACGGAGAAAGTGGATAATTAGAACTTGACTGGTCTGATTAAGATGTTTCCCATCTCCCGGCAAAAAGTTGGAACCTAAGTCTAACATGAAACAATTTCATGGAACGGAGTAACATTATAGATGCTCTTATTCTTTAAGCAGGGAGCCACCCGTATGCACCTATAATGAGGGATTGTCTAAGAAGCCAAGGCCTAAAATAATGTTTAGGATATGCTGACGTGGACACTGTAATTTGGAAGGTAAAGTTGTGAGTAGTGGTTAATATGTTATGAGCCAACATTAAGTGTTAGGTATGAATGAATACGACTTCTCTAGGCTCTGTGGACAAAAAATATGAAAAGAGAGAAAAAGATGGTAGTTTAGCCTAATAGGTAAAAAATGGAGAAACTACCATATGCAATATTACATCAAAGAGGAAAATTGGAAACAAATTTTAGAGTTCATAAAAAGCGTAAAAGGAATGCACAGCAAAGATGAAAAACGTTTAAGAATATTCATAGAGGCAGTGTGGTACATAGTGCGAAGTGGTTGCCAATGGAGACTTTTACCAAAAACTTATGGTAATTACAGGAGTATACATAAGCGATTTAAAAGATGGTGTGAAAGAGATGTCTGGAAAAAATTGCTTGAATATACTAAACAAGAGCCTGATTTAGAAGTTGCTATAATCGACGGTACGATCATCCGAGGCCATCCATGTTCATCTGGATATACAAAAAACTCCAAGGATCAAGAAGCTTTAGGGAGGAGCAAAGGTGGCTTTACAACTAAAATACATGCGCTTGTCGATGCACTTGGAAATCCACTTAAATTTACTCTGACTCCTGGTCAAAGAAATGAAATTACGCAGGCACAAGTGTTGACCGAAAGTATCTATAACTCTACTGTAGTAGCTGACAAGGGCTACGATAGCAAAATGCCTTTGTTACAAGTCTTGAAGACAAGGGATGTACAGTAGTTATTCCGCCAAAACGGAATCGAAAAGTGCAAAGGTATTACGATGAGCATATCTACAAAGAACGTCATTTGATTGAGTGTTTTTTTGGTAAAATTAAAAATTTTAGGCGCATTTTTTCCAGATTTGATAAAACTGCTGAGGTTTTTATGGGTTTTCTCAATTTTGTTGGAGCTCTTGTATGGCTTCTCTAAAATTTTGTCCACAGAGCCTAGTAATATAGAGAATGCTGTATTTAAGCTATAAAAACAAATTTACCAAGCTTTGAAATGTTAATTATATGGAGAAGTATGTATGACAAACACCAAGTTAGAGAGAAGCCGGATGTGGTGAAAGTCACAAGTCCGGTTTTGAAGTCGAGTGGGGAGAGGTGACTTTCTCCACTTAGATAACTGCTTGTGATACAGAAGTTACCTTTTATTCCATTACAACAAGCTTTAAAAGCACTACATTTTATATTACAATAACTCTTTTATTTCTTTAAAGGTTCATGAAATTCACATTATCTTGGTTATTAGAACACTTAGAAACCAATGCTAGTTTAGAAGAAATTACCGATAAATTAACTCACATAGGGTTAGAAGTAGAAGATGTAATCGATAATTCCAGATTAACTGGGTTTATCGTTGCAGAGGTATTAGAAGTCGTACCTCATCCAAATGCCGATAAATTAAAATTATGTAAAGTAAATGATGGGAGTAAAATTCTACAAATAGTTTGCGGAGCAAACAATGTTAGAGAAGGTATGAAAACTGTGCTTGCATCTCTTGGTAGCACATTGCCAGAAAGTGATTTCACAATCAAGCCTACAAAAATACGAGGAGTGCTAAGTGAAGGGATGCTCTGCTCTGCTTCTGAACTTGCGCTGGTTCAAGAGGAAAGTGAAGGAATAATTGAACTTTCTAATGATTATAAAGTAGGGGATAAATTTTTCAATTGTGACCCTGTAATTGATATAAATGTTACTCCAAACCGTGGAGATTGCTTAGGCATTTATGGAATAGCTCGCGACCTTGCTGCAACTGGAATTGGGACATTAAAGACTTTAAGCATTCCACAACTTACCAGCTCCATAAATTCACCAATCGATGTTGAAGTTACTGACGGGGAAAGTTTTATTAGTGGAATATACATCGCCAATGTAAAAAATCAAGAAAGCCCAAAATGGTTAAAAGATAGGCTGGAATCGATAGGAATGCGCTCCATTTCTGCAATAGTTGATATCACGAACTATATTATGATATCTTTCAGCCGCCCAATGCACGCGTATGATGCAAAAAAAATAGAAGGAGAGCTCACAGTACGCAAAGCAAACGACGGAGAAAAATTTGCTGGTTTAAACGGTAAAGAATACTTATTAAACAAAGACATAAGCGTTATTGCAGGTGATAAAAATATCCATGGAGTTGCTGGAATTATAGGTGGTAAGTGCAGTGAATGTACTTTTGAAACTACCAATATTTTTTTGGAATTAGCTTTGCTCGATCCAATCTCTATTGCCAAATCCTCAAGGGAGCTCGGCATCTCCACAGACGCTAGTTACAGATTTGCACGTTCAGTTGATCCTGGATTCACTTTTGATGGACTCAACCTTGCAGCTAAAATGATTCTGGACTTATGTGGTGGAGAAACCTCAAGCGTAGTGTCTGCTGGCAGTTTAGATAGGGCTTACACCAAGGTGAGCTTTGATTATCAGGATGTGAACAAGTTTGGAAGTGTGTTTGTATCGCCTGATGAGGTGCTTGATATCTTAACGAAACTAGGGTTTAGTATTGATAAAAAAACCGAAGGCAATTGGAATGTACAAGTACCAAGCTGGAGACCGGACGTGACAATACCGGCTGACCTAATTGAAGAAGTAACAAGAATATACGGCTATGACAAAATAAAAGAAGAACCACTACCAAATAATGTTGAAGAAGTAGATAGTACATACGACAATTTGCGTATTTTGATGACAAACAGAGGGTTTCACGAAGTGCTAACCTGGTCATTTATGAGTGAATCAACAACTGAAAAATTTGGTTACTCGAACAAGTTATTTATCATCGATAATCCGTTTAACAATAACTTTAATATAATGAGGCCAAGTATTATGCCAAATTTGTTGCAAGTTACTGCTGATAATATTGCCCATGGAATATCTGATCTTGCAATCTTCGAAATTGGGCCGATTTACGATGGTGAAGCTCAGTCTAAACATGTTTTAAGTGGAATAAGAACAGGAAATAATTTGCCGAGAAACCATTATAATACTGATAGGAAAGTAGATGTTTTTGACGCAAAGGCTGATTGCATAGCAGCTTTGGAGTTTTTTAATGTCAATTGCGATAATTTAACGATAGAGAGAGCAGAAAAAGAATATTATCATCCAGGAAAGTCAGGCACCTTATCTTTTAGAAGTAAAATAGTTGGTTATTTTGGAGAACTGCATCCGAGTATACTGGATTTTTTTGATATCAAACAAAAAGTTGTAGGCTTTGAGGTAATATTAGAAAATATCGGAAATTTACCTGTAAGTAGAAAGAAATTTATCGATTATAAATACCAAAGTGTAAAACGTGATTTCGCATTTATTGTAAATAAGGATGTGGAAGTAGGTAACATAATCAATGTGGTAAAAAAAAGCTCAGAGCTCATCACAGAAGTTTTAGTATTTGACGTATACCATAGAAATAATATAGAATCGAATAAGATGTCTATAGCATTGTCAGTTACTTTCTGCTCTCCAACTCACACTTTAACTGAAAAAGAGATCCAAAAAGAATCAAGTGCTATAGTTAATTTAGTATGTGAAAATACCGGAGGAACTTTGAGAACTTATCGTTGAGTCACAATCATAGTTTCCTGCCGTTGCTGTGTCACACTTACTTCATCCAATTTATTTCCAATATTGAATTCAATATCCTTAAAAAATCTATCCCACATTCCATGCAAATGCTCCTCTATTTTAGGCCATACATCATTTTTAAATGTTTCTCCTTCATCAGAAAATAAATCACCTAAAAAAGCCCCAGCTTTCTCATAACTCGATTCGAAATGTTCAAGAAATGTCTCTACTTCCTTATGAGAGTTGTGTGCTACATCTAACGCTTTTCCTTCTGTACTCTCATCCCCACGTATTGCAACGATAAGGCCTGTTTTAATATACCCCCAACATGTCCAAAAAGATTTCACAGGTTGCAAAAGCGAACTCTTATCATTTTTTGGCACATTATTTATTATATTTTCCACCAACCTATCTATCAAAGGAGACAACAAATCTTGACAAAAATGTTTGATATTATCTTTTGTTTTAGTCACAGGACCTTTTATGCATCTTTCTGCTAAACAGTACTCAAGTTCTGCTCTTTCTAATAACTTCTTGATTTCTTTTTCATCAAAAGTTTCAAGCTTGAATACCTTCAGTAAATCATCTTCTATTACTGCAAATTTTATTTTTTCACGAGACGTTAGTTCTTCTTTGTAATCATTTGTTGCTTTTTCATTTATCAATAATCCTTCTTTTTTTAACTCTAATTGTTCTAATGCTTCCAGAATTTTTTGGTTATTTTTCAAACATAACTCTATTAACTCCATACTTGAAGATTCCTTTTCTTTACTATTTTTCTCAACATCCAAATTCTTATTCTGCTTTTCTATTATTTCCTTCAATCTCGCAGGTTGCGTTAAATATTTTCCAATTTCCTCCCGATAGGAAACAATCTTGTTTACTAGACATTTTTCATCTTCTCCATTGAATAGCATGAATATGCCAGTATTATCTTCTATATTCTTTATACTCTTCTCTTGCTCTTTAAATAACCCTTGAATTCCACATTTTGTTATTTCTGAATGCATTTTTTCTAGCAAGAGATTTACTTTGTGATGAGAACACACATTCACATTTAAATTACAGAATTCATCAAGTAAACTTTGTCTTATATCAATTGTTAAATCTGATTGATTTAACATAATTTTGGCTTCTTTTATCCTTGATTTTATCAATTTTTGGTAAATGGCTTGATCAGTAAGTTCAAGCTTAAAAAGATCTTCCAATTTCCTTCTTAAGATACCATCTGTTAAGTTACTTTTTCCTATATCTCCATGTATTTCTTTTAATTTTTCACATATCCCATTATATCTTTTTTGTCCTATCTCTCTTAAATCCTTAATCTCTCTTTCAGCGTTATCTAGAGCTTTCTTTGTTTCTTGAGGGTACATATCTTCATAAGTATTAATTATTGTCCTTTTAGCTATTTTCCCTTCTTGTATAAGATCTTTCCATTTTGCTCTAAACAGAGGAAGCACATTATCACCTAAGTCACTTGATACTTTCAAATCTTTTATTATCATTTCTTTTTCACTTGGCAATTCCTTACCTTGGCTTTTTAATTCCTCTTTTATTAATACTTCTTCTAGCACGCGTTCTAATAAAAAATCTTCTCTTCTTTTTTGTGCAAATTTAATTGCTTGTATAAAGGCAACTTGATAAGCATTTTGTATTAAGTGACTTGTCAAATTAGGACCTATACTATCTACCACTTTCAGTCTGAATTCGTTCAACAATTCCTTCAACTTATCATATGTAATCTCTTTCTTTTCTAGCTTCACCAGCTCTTCCATAGCTTTCGCAAATTCTTGAATTGAAGTTGCAAGCACATTCTTGATCTCATTACGTAAAGGCTTAAGACCATTTTTTAAATGGATATTAGCTGATAATCTCAGTATGGTATTGTGTTCTGGATCCTGTCTAATATCAACCCAACTATCATCTTTATTTTTGTATAAATCCTTAAGTAGTTGTTCAAATTGCGGTGGAAACTTAACTTCCATATTCCACTTAATGTCTGCTTCAATAGCCTCTATCTCATGAAAAGACACCTCAATATTTTGGTGTTCATTTTGACATAACCCATTACTTATTTTAATAGCAGCAATCAAAGAATGAGATAATTTTTTATTTAAAAGATAAAAAGTAGCCAAAGCGAGTGTTGCAGGAATAAGTAATGCTGCAAGCATAGCTATATTAACAAGAATCACTATTGCAGCAAGAACACCATATGCCAATCTTTCTGGTACACTTGTTTTACTCTTTTTTGTCTTATCTTCCCCTATATCGGCTTGTGTCTTACTGTTTATTTTACTGTATATGACTAATCCCAGTGCAGTAAAAGCTATATAAGGAAGCATTAAAACTGATAGAGCTAAATTCAACGCTTGTTTTTCCGGACAAGCTTGGTTTATCTCTTTAAATATTCTACTTGATACGTTATACCAAGAAGTAAAAAAATCAGAGTTATAATCTTTATAATGAAATATACTTAGTGGAACGTTAAAATTAGCTAACGGCTTCAAATCAACAACTTTTTCATAATCATCTGCAACAGCCTTATTCATATTATAACCTTACCTCAAGTAACCTAAGTATAGCATAAACAATGACAACTTTCAACTACTAATAATTTAACCTAATACCAACTATCAAATTTTGGTACTCCTTAGAATAAAAGTTAGTTCCAATTTCTGTATTAATGTCCAAAGATAAGGCAAGGGTCTGCTCTTTTATATATTCAATCCACGTATTTATTGCTTCCTTAATTTTCTCATCTTCTGTTTTGATTATTACTCTGATTCTATCGGACATATGAAAATCAGCTTGTTTTCTGGTTTCCTGAATGAGCCTCACAACATCTCTTGCAAGTCCCTCTAGAATTAATCCATCATTTAAAGTGGTATTCAGAATCACAATTCCTCTGTTATTATTAAACACGGAGGAAAATTCACTGTTTGCTTTTAATAATAGTTCATATTCGCCTTTTTCTATGATGTAATTTTCTGATTCATTACCAAAAAAAACTTGCTCATTGTCAACTTGTTTCCATTTTTCCTCTTTAACATATTGAACTAGCTTCTTGATTTTGTCTGGAACTCTTTTTCCAAGCATAGGAAAATTTAGTTTCAGTTCTAGTGATGCAATATCTTCAAGTTTGTTTACCAACTCTAGTTTTTTTATATTCACTTCATCTTTTATCATCTCTTGATATTCATCTTCAAGAAAACCGCAGGAAGACTGATGATAAATCGTCATACTACTAAGTGGCTGCCTGATACGTATGTTAAAAGTGTTCCTGATAGAGAGTGCAGAGTTACATATCTCTCTCGCTAGATCCATCTTGGCAATGAGCTGACTATCAAACTTCTCTAATTGTGGAAAATCAGCCAAATGAACAGATGTTTCTTCATACTTAAGCCCTTGCCATATATTCTCTGTTATAAGTGGCAACAAAGGAGCTGCAGCTCTTAGTATGTAATAAAAAACCGTATATAGAACATTATAAGCATCAGTTTTATCTTGATCTAAATCACCTTTCCAAAAACGCTCGCGACTGCGACGAATATACCAATTATTTAGCACTTCAAAAAAGTTCATCAAAATTTTGCAAGCCTCTTGGGAGTTATAGCTGTTCATAGAAGCTTGGATACTTTCTACAGCTTCAAAACATTTGGAAATCATGTAGCGATCAATAGTACTTTGATAATCCTTACAAACTTCAGCTTTAATTCCATCTGCATTTGCATACATAGTAAAAAAGTGATAACTGTTCCAAATAGGTTTTATTACGTTTTTCAGAACATCTCGTATTGAGTTTCCTTCTTTATCGAGTAGCAAATTACCACCACAAACAATAGATCCAGAAAGCATAAGAAAACGCAGTGCATCAGAACCGTATCTACCAAAAACCTCCATTGGATCTGCATAGTTATTCAAACGTTTGGACAATTTTTGCCCTTTTACATCCAAAACAACACCGTGGCATATGCAGTTCTTAAATGGTTCCCTATCAAACAAAGCAGTAGACAATACAAAAAGTGTATAGAACCAACCTCTGGTTTGTGCTACGTATTCAGTGATAAAATCCGCAGATTCAAACCACTCTTTATTTTCAAACGGATAGTGGATTTGCGCAAATGGCATCGAGCCAGATTCAAACCAACAGTCAAATACGTCAGGCACACGACGCATAACCGATTTTCCAGTTGGGTCATCAGGATTTGGTCTTGTTAAAGTATCGATAAATGGTCTGTGCAAATCATCCACTTTTACATTAAAATCTCTCTCCAGTTCTTCTATTGAACCATATACATCCACTCTTGGATATCTTGTATCATCTGATTTCCATACAGGGATTGGCGTACCCCAGAATCGATTGCGTGAAATTGACCAGTCGTGTGCCCCTTCAAGCCATTTTCCAAATTGACCATCTCTAATGTGGTTTGGTATCCAATTAACTCTCTTATTGAGCTCTACCATTCTGCTTTTGAATTTTGTAACGGCAACATACCAAGAAGGCATAGTGCGATAGATCAAAGGAGTGTCAGTTCTCCAGCAGTGAGGATAATTGTGAATATATTGCTCAGTCTTAAACCAACTCCCCTGCCCTTTCAATTTTTTTATTACTGTATCACTGGCATCAAAAACATGAACTCCAGCTAAATCTAAAACTTCAGCAGTAAATTTTCCACTGTTATCAATTGGACAAATGGCTGGAATACCATGACTTTGGCAGAGATTAAAGTCCTCTTCACCAAATCCAGGAGCAGTGTGTACAACGCCAGTGCCATCTTCTTCTGTAACATAATCAGCAACGAAAACGCGGAATGCATTTTTCGTATCTTTAAAGTAATCAAATAGTGGTTTATAAGAAAGACCTATAAGATCATCTGCTTTAAGTTTTATATTGCAGTTTTCATATAGAATATTGTTTTGCTTACAATGGCTGATGAATTTCTCTAGGAAACTTTCAGCAAAGATATATATCTCATTATTCACTAGATTTCCTTCATTGCCCTCTTCCGTCACCCCAGTGCCTTCTTCTGTCATCCCAGTGCTTGACACTGGGATCCAGGTTTCTTTTTCTCTAGATTCCAGCGTCACGCGCTGGAATGACACCAAGGAGTGAACTGAAACTGCACAATACTCAATATCTTTCCCTATCGCCAAAGCCAAGTTGCTCGGCAACGTCCAAGGAGTTGTAGTCCAAGCAAGTAATTTACATACACTTTTAAACTGCTGTGGGTTTTCTAAAAGCTCAAATGCAACAGTTACAGCTTTGCTAGTCTTTTCTCTATACGCGTTATCAAGCCTTGTTTCAAAATTGGATAATGGAGTTTCGCACGCCCAGCTATATGGAACAACGCGTGCTGATTCATACACTAGACCCTTATCATAAAGCTGTTTAAATGCCCACATGACCGACTCCATGAATGATTTATCCATGGTCTTATAGTCATTGTGAAAATCCACCCACCTTGCTTGCCTATTGACATACTTCTCCCATTCTGATGAAAATTTCATCACAGAAGTACGGCAATGATCGTTAAATTTATCTATACCAAACTTCTCTATCTCAGTTCTACCAGATATTCCAAGTTCCTTTTCCGCACCCATCTCAGCCGGTAATCCATGGCAATCCCAGCCAAATCTACGTTCAACCCTTTTTTGCAGCATAGTTTGATATCTTGCAAATGCGTCTTTGATGAAACCAGTGAGTAAATGCCCATAATGGGGAAGACCATTTGCAAACGGAGGCCCATCGTAAAAGACAAAACAATTATCCTTAGAACGCTCCTCAACTGACTGCTCAAAAATTTTGTTTTCCTGCCAAAATTTTATGATTTCTTTTTCTAACGACGAAAAATCAGGACTACTTACTGTATCAGGATAATGCTTTGACTTCATGTTCGCTATGTAAAACTAAAGAATATAGGGCTTTCTGAAAAATTACAAACCTAAAAAGAAACAAATTTATCCCTGTAGTACACACCCTAACAGGCTATTCTGCCGAGCTTCCAATACCTTTTTTTAAGTTTTACTTGCAGTTTTTATTGTTTTACTTAACATTAACCCAAGCTTTAGGGGTATTTTATGGATCAGAAGACAGATAAGTTTCCACAATTTTTAAAAATGTTGTGCTTTGTTGAAATGTGGGAACGTTTCTCTTACTATGGAATGAGGGCACTTTTGGTCCTATTTTTGACTTCTCACTTAGGTTTCACTGATGAGAGGGCCTTTACTATTTACTCATTATTTGCTGCAACAGGTTATGCTATACCAATACTTGGAGGTTTTTTAGCTGATAAGTTGATGGGATTCCGCAACATGGTGTTGCTTGGAGGGATAGTGATGATAGCAGGTCATGCTTGCATGTCATTAGTTGACTTTGAACCAGGTTTATTATATTTAGGTTTATCTCTAATAGCCATAGGTACTGGTATGTTTAAAGGGAACGTAACTAACTTACTTAGTTCATGCTATGGCAAAGACGATCCTGAACGTAGCAGAGGCTTTACTTTATTTTACGTAGGCGTGAATATTGGAGCAATGTTGGCTTCTATTTCATGTGGTTATGTAGCCCACTTGTTTGGCTGGCACTATGGCTTTGGTCTAGCTGGCATTGGGATGTCTATAGGACTCATCGTTTTTCTCAAGTTTCAGAGTCTTTTAGGAGATAGCGGCCTTTCTCCTTATCCAGAGCTTATGAATAAGCGCATATTAGGGATTAAAATTTTTGGTATAGTATTGATAGGAAGCTTTCTGTCATCATCAATAATTGCTAAAATGCTTATACATAGTGAATTTTTTACTAATATGCTCATATTTGTTGGAATAACAGCTCTGGGCATATTTATTTATATAATATCTAAATTATCAGCAGAATAAAGACGAAAATTAGTGGCATTATCTATTCTTGTGGTATTTCTCTTGTGTTTTTTTGCTTTAGAAATGCAGCTTGGCTCTTTGGTTAACTTATTCACCGAAAGAAACGTTATTAACAATGTATTAGGTATAACAATTCCAGCTTCAGTTTCTCAAGCCATAAATCCTTTGTCAATTATAATATTTGGCTTTCTTTTTGGAACATACATGAAGTTTAAGCAAAAATATGCAACTTCCATGTTTACCCTTGGCCATTGTAAGTTAAAAATGTGATATAAAAGAGATAAGAGGGAAAGATAACCCTACTCACTATAGGAATAGGGCTATCACGGGCATGTGCGACCGAAGAGCCATTGGTATTACAACCGTTCAGATCAAGGTACACTAGCCCCATCTCTCGATACGTTTGAATAGTTGCATGGGACATATGTATGCACCCGTTTACAATCTTAAATTAATTAAACTATCGAGGTTATTTATTATGATTACATCTTATCAAAATTTCATTGGAATTGATATCGGAAAATTTAAAAATGTTGCCGTAACTCACAACCAAAAGAGCACTATCAAGTTTGACAATGATGCTACTGGTTGGCAACAGTTGTTTCAAAAATTTTCAGATATCCTACCTAATTCTCTAGGCTCTGTGGACAAAATTTTAGAGAAGCCATACAAGAGCTCCAACAAAATTGAGAAAACCCATAAAAACCTCAGCAGTTTTATCAAATCTGGAAAAAATGCGCCTAAAATTTTTAATTTTACCAAAAAAACACTCAATCAAATGACGTTCTTTGTAGATATGCTCATCGTAATACCTTTGCACTTTTCGATTCCGTTTTGGCGGAATAACTACTGTACATCCCTTGTCTTCAAGACTTGTAACAAAGGCATTGCTATCGTAGCCCTTGTCAGCTACTACAGTAGAGTTATAGATACTTTCGGTCAACACTTGTGCCTGCGTAATTTCATTTCTTTGACCAGGAGTCAGAGTAAATTTAAGTGGATTTCCAAGTGCATCGACAAGCGCATGTATTTTAGTTGTAAAGCCACCTTTGCTCCTCCCTAAAGCTTCTTGATCCTTGGAGTTTTTTGTATATCCAGATGAACATGGATGGGCTCGGATGATCGTACCGTCGATTATAGCAACTTCTAAATCAGGCTCTTGTTTAGTATATTCAAGCAATTTTTTCCAGACATCTCTTTCACACCATCTTTTAAATCGCTTATGTATACTCCTGTAATTACCATAAGTTTTTGGTAAAAGTCTCCATTGGCAACCACTTCGCACTATGTACCACACTGCCTCTATGAATATTCTTAAACGTTTTTCATCTTTGCTGTGCATTCCTTTTACGCTTTTTATGAACTCTAAAATTTGTTTCCAATTTTCCTCTTTGATGTAATATTGCATATGGTAGTTTCTCCATTTTTTACCTATTAGGCTAAACTACCATCTTTTTCTCTCTTTTCATATTTTTTGTCCACAGAGCCTAGTAACTTTGGAAAACACTGGAAAATATGAGCTTGGCTTAGCACATTTTCTTGTTGATAAGAATGTTGCTGTACATCGAGCTAATACTCGCAAAGTAAAAAGCTTTGTCATATCTCATGGAACTTTAGCAAAGTCTGATCAATCAGATGCAAGAGCTCTTGCTCAATATGGATGTGAACGCTATAGTACTCTATCTCTATTTGTGCCTATGTCAAAAGAACAAACAGCCTTAGTTGCACTTTGTCAACGACGTGATGACATTACACAAATGAGAGTTCAAGAGAAATGTAGACTGAAAGCACCTGAAAACGAGCATATAAAAGAAAGTTGCCAAAAAACCATTGACTTTTTTAACGGTCAGATAAATGAGATCAATAATGCAATACAAAAAATCATTGATGAAAATCTAGAGTTACAAAAGCGCCAAAAAATACTTAGAACAGTACCGGGAATAGGTATCAAGTTATCTCAAGATTTTGTATGCCTGATGCCAGAACTTGGCTACTTAAACAAAAAAGAAGTTGCAAGTCTTGCTGGAGTTGCCCCGCATCCAAAAGAAAGCGGTAAAACTATTGGTTACCGAAGGATAACAGGTGGTAGAAGCAATGTTCGTGCAAAGCTTTTTACTGCTGCTATGGCTGCTGCAAAGTCTAAATCTGTACTTGGTGCTTTTTATTCTGATCTCATTGGTAGAGGTAAAAAAAGATGGTAGCTATAACAGCTCTAATGCATAAAATTATAGTGATTGCTAATGCAAGACTTAAAGAAGCAGTCAACGTAAATTTTTAAAATCTGTATAGAAAATAGGTTGATGAATATGTGCGCCCACACAAATTTAAAGCACATATTCATCAACCATACGGTCTAAGCAGTGGTAGTTGTTTGATATAAATTTCTTTCTGTAGTAAACTAGGGTTTTTGTTGCCAAAAATACATTTTTTAATTGAATAAAAATACAAAGTTATAAACAAGAGTTGTAATAAGACTAAATTCAAAAAATTTAAAAAAACATAGTTGATCTATAGTTAAGTCTCCTATCATATTATGGCTTTCATCTAGTATTTCGCTTCCTATTTGATAATGGCCAGTATATTCGTTAAAGGAACCATCTGTCAATTTGATGTATCCGTTACCAAATTCCTGCTCTAAATTTAAAAGATGATTAGTGTTAATAAAATCTATTTCGTTCATTATCTACCTCACTAAAAATTAAATTATAATTAAAATAAGATGTTAAGTCAAGATGTTGAGTAATTTAATAAGATTAGTAAATTTTAAAATACAGAGCTGACTGTAATTAACACTCTAATTACATATTTTGTTAATGTATCAATGTTATAATAACACAGAGCTCTATCTTAATTCTTGACTTTGTCCTATAAAATTCATACTTTATTTACTGTTTATAGTTCAGATTAAAATGGCATTAAATCCGCTGGAGCAGTTTAAAGTATATACAATAATAGAGTTACCTAGGTTATTTGGGTATGACGTAAGCTTTACCAATTCATCTCTTTTCACGATGATTTCGGTGATATTGGTGATACTCTTTTTGCTTTTTGGAATAAAGAAGGAGGCAGTAATACCAGGATATTTGCAAGCTGCAGTTGAGTATGTATATGATTTTGTTATTTCAATGATAGAAAATAACACTGGAAGCAAAGGCTTGCAGCACATTCCATTGATATTTACAGTGTTTATTTTCATTTTATCATGTAATTTGGTTGGTGTTCTTCCTTATAGTTTCACGGTCACAAGTCATGTGATAGTCACCTTCGCTTTATCGATGGTGGTTTTTATTTATATAACGATTGTTGGATTTAAAGAAAGGGGAGTAGAATTTTTACGCATATTGCTACCAAAAGGAACTCCTTCGTGGCTTGCACCTATAATAATTATTATTAAGTTGTTTGCTTATTTAGTAAGGCCGGTTAGCCTATCAATAAGGCTTGCAGCAAATATGATTGCTGGTCATACAATCATCAAAGTGATAGCAGGGTTTATTGTAAATATGAACATATTTTTCACTCCTGCACCGTTTTTGTTCATAATTGCATTGATAGGATTTGAAGTATTTGTTGCAATTTTACAAGCTTATATATTTACTATATTAACATGTGTATATTTGTCAGATGCAGTAAAGTAATTGACTTCCTTGTAGAATATTTTACAATTATATTATAAAGAAAAATTAAAGGTAATATATGGATTTAGTAGCTTTAAAGTTTATAGCAATTGGTTTAGCTGTGTTTGGAATGCTCGGTGCTGGTTTAGGTATAGCTAATATCTTCTCTGCTATGTTAAATGGGATTGCGAGAAACCCTGAATCAGAAGGTAAAATGAAAAGTTATGTTTATATTGGTGCTGCCATGGTTGAAATCATGGGATTGCTTGCGTTTGTACTTGCAATGTTATTAATATTTGCTGCTTAACAGATGCCACAGCTTGATGTTTCAACCTTCTTTTCTCAAGTTTTTTGGTTTTTAATTTTTTTCTCTTCACTTTTTTTCGTAGTAAGTTGTTTATTTTTGCCAAAGTTAGATGAAATAATAAGCACTAGAAGTAAAGAAGTATTGGATTCTTTTAATAGTTCTGTTCATCTTTTAAGACTCACGGAAGATCAGGTTGCCAAGTATAATGCCGCTTTAAACCAAGCTAGAATACAGGCAAAAAAAATCATAGATGATGCACTTGCTCAGGTAGAAGAAATGAGAGCTAATGTTAAGAATATATTAGAAGAGGAAGACAAAAAAAAGAGCAAGCTTATTGAAAAAAAAGTGGCAGAATTTAAATCTGAATATACTGATCAGTTAAAACAAATGGCTACTAGTATTGCTTTAATTTATTATACTAAATTGACTAATTCTGAAATTGAAGAGGAATTTATTGCTGACTTGGTGTCCAAAGAATTTTAGGGGTTTTTATGTCTACATCACTGATTATCGGTCTTGCCTTCTTGGTAAGTTTTGTCCTTTCGTATAAATTGCTAAAGAAAGTGATAAAAAATGCGCTTAACAATAAGCGTAACAAAAGCAAATTTTCAAGTGAAGAAACTGAAAAATTCAGGAAAGATATGTTGGAGTATTACAAAAAATCTTCTAAAAAATACAAAGAATTAGATGCAGAAGTTAATAAAATGATGAATGAAGCACTTGATAAAGCTAATAGTATCATTAAGCACAATAGACAGCAGCTAGATCAGACATTAGATGACAATTCCCATTCTAACTTGAAGAAAGTCACTGACCAAGTTGAAAAAGCTCTTGGAGATTTACAGGCTAACACAGCGAATATAGCTGCTGATGCTGTAAAAAAAATAATGCATGAACGTAAAGATGATAAGCGTAGTAGCGAGGTCATATCTTCATTTTCACGTGACTTAAATAAAAAATTGCATTAGGTTCAATGCAACAATTGCCTATACTTCAAGCTGATAATGTAGAAAAAATTAAGTTTGATTCTAGTTTGTGCAAAGAGCCAGAGAAACTTTTTTACTATAAATTTAATATAATTCCTTGGCAAAAATTAAATAATACTACTTTTTTTATGGTTGAAGACACAAGCCGAGATATCAACCGTTGGGTCGAAGCTCATTACGGTATTGACTATGTATTAATAAAAGTGGATAGCGAACAGATTTTAAATCTTCTTAACTCGCACTTTGGTATTTCAGAATTTGCAAGCAACTACTTATATTACAAGAATCCTAATTTTTCAGCTAAAAGCATTAAACTAAGCTCAATATTTTTTGCTTCTTTCTTTATTGTAACTTCAATTTTAACACTAACAGAGAAATATACATATTTTGCTTTGATGTTGATATTTATAATCGAATGTTCTAGTTATTTATTCAAGTTTATAGCTACAGTTTTTAGCTTATGTGAAACCTCCAACCAAAAAGTGGATTATAGTAAGCTGAATGAAGAAGATTTTCCTATATATACTATTTTATTGCCTGCTTTTAAAGAAAGTGCAGTGATAGAGCAATTGATCGAAAGCATTGAAAGTTTGGATTATCCAAAATCAAAATTAGATGTGAAGCTTCAGGTAGAAAGTGATGACCAAGAAACGCTAGCAGCTATAGAAAAGTACACTTTACCGCAGTATTTTGAAGTAATAAAAGTGCCTCATTCTTTGCCTAGAACAAAAGCCAAGTCATGCAATTATGCTATGAGCTTTGCTAGAGGAAAGTATGCAGTAATATATGATGCGGACGATAAACCAGACCCATTGCAGTTAAAAAAAGCACTGATTGAATTTAATAAGGGCGACGATAAGTTAGCCTGTGTACAGGCGAAATTAAATTACTATAATTGTGATTATAATTTTCTCACAAAATCCTTTTCTCTGGAGTATATGAACTGGTTTCAATACTTATTGCCTGGATTCCAAAAAATGAACATGCCAATGCCTTTGGGTGGTAGCAGTAATCATTTTTCAGTAAAAATTCTAAAAAAAGTGTTTTTCTGGGATGCTTACAGTGTTACCGAAGATGCTGACCTCGGTTTGAGACTTGCGCAAATGGGATATAAAACCAGGATGATTGACTCAGAAACATTGGAAGAGTCACCAATTGTTGTATTTGCTTGGATTAAGCAAAGAGCGCGCTGGATCAAAGGCTATATGCAAACTTATATTGTTCATTTTAAAAATATAAAGTCACTTTATAAACACACTGGATTTAAGGGAATTTTGCTATTGAATCTTTTTGTTGGCTCCGCAGCTTTTATATTTTTTACTACTCCATTTTTACTGCTTTCATTAATATTAACTAAAGTTTTAAATGATTATTTTTGTACTACTTTGTAGTGGTATACGTTACTAACCTGATTCTTCTGGTAATAGCTGTCAAACAGCAAAAGATGCCTTTTTATTTTTATATAGTATCGATATTTTTTCCGGTCTATAGTCTGCTACATAGTGTTGCAGCTTTTCTTGCCTTGTGGGAATTTATTCTTTACCCTGAGCGATGGAACAAAACTCAGCATGGTTTATGGAAGCAAAACCTGTAGCTATTTGGCTTTTTCTCTGCTCGGTCATGGTAATTCTCATGGTAGGGATTGGTGGATTTACCAGACTTTCAAAAGCAGGATTGTCAATCACGGAGTGGAAACCAATTACTGGAACATTACCACCACTGAGTGAACAAGACTGGCTACAAGAAAAATTAAAATACGAAGCTACACCTGAATATAAAGCACTTAACTATGGTATTAGTATGGAGGAGTTTCGCGCTATATACTTAATAGAATATGTACACAGATTGGTTGCAAGACTAACAGGTTTAGTTTTTGTCCTGCCATTTATATATTTCATATTAAGAAGAAAAATATCTAAAAAGGTAGTAATAAAGCTATGTGTGGCATTATTATTTGGAGCTTTACAAGCTTTTGCTGGTTGGTATATGGTTAAAAGTGGTTTAGTAACTGAACCTCATGTTAGCCACTATAGGCTTGCACTTCACTTATTATTAGCATTAATTATCTTTGCATTATTGTCATATCAATTTTTTGATTACCAAATATGGATCCCAGTGTTACGTACACAACTATACGAACATTGCAGTATAAGAGTAATTTTCACCAAGGAAGATGTCATCCCAGTGCCCAGACACTGGGATCTAGAAAACTTAACTTTAAATAAGTGGCTGCATAGTAAAAGCTGGATTCCAGTGTCAGCTACTTTCATGACACCATTTGCTGTGCAATTTATTTTCAAAAGTAAGCGTTCGTACAGTTGTGTGTCAGCTACTCGGATGACAGGATTTCAATCTACTAACAGTAGTATATATTACACAATACTTATTCTGATTCTAATTGTAATACAAATAATTTTCGGCGCATTTGTTGCGGGATTAAATGCTGGTTTGATTTACAATACCTTTCCACTAATGGACGGACAAATCGTTCCAGAAGATTTATTTTTCTTACAGCCTATATGGCTGAATATCTTTGAGAACAGAGCGACAGTGCAATTTATACATCGAGCACTGGCATTGCTAATACTAACTTTGGTAGTAATACTCACAGTAAAAAATGCTAGCGTAAAACCGGTATATATTATGCTGCTCTCCATCATCATTCAGATAATTTTAGGAGTGGTTACTCTTTTGTTACACATACCAATAGCCATTGCCATAGCTCATCAAGTGTTTTCATTTATCTTGTTTGGGTCAAGTTTGTACTTCTTATGTTATTTAAGAAAGCAGACTACATCACCAATCTGCACATTTTTTCCTTCTTGAACGGGAATATTTTTTATCACCATTGCTGCTTCAGCACATATGATATTTTCCATTTTCATTGCCTCCACCACAAATAAAGGTTGTCCTATTTCCACCTGATCTCCTACATTTACGTGTAATTTAACTAATAAACCAGATATTGGGGATTTTACAGCATCTGCTGAAATCCCTTCTGTTTCATTATTTAGCATTAACTTACTTAATTCAGCTACATGAGGTTTTAATATACAACACTCAGCTTTCATACCTGCATGTCTTATGAAGTACTTGCTGCCTTGTCTTTCTATTTTAAGTGCTATATTGGTATCGTCATTAATTGTGATATATAGCAATCTATAACTTGATTTCCACTTGCCTACTACAGAGTATGTATTGTGGTTATATACTGTTGTTAATATATTATCTTGATATCTTGCACTTATGGAGTACTCGTTATCATTTATATTCACTATGAATAAATCTCTTGCACGGTCACCTGCCATCCGAGTAGCTGATACTGGTGCCCCTTCTTTTTTACTAGATTCCAGTGTCACGCACTGGAATGACACCTGAGGTGTTTTATTCACTGCTTCGTAATAGTACCTTTCTTCATTTTCTAAATGAACATATAACGTAGTGAAAATAAATATTTTAATATACTCTTCTGTAATAAAATCGCCGTGAAACCCACTAGGGTAATGGTCTGGAATGAATCTCGTGTGGAGCTTCGCTGCAATAAAATTTGGGTGATGGAAGATGGATTCTAGAAATTCTATATTATTTGTTACTCCTCCTATATAACATTTAGACAATGCTTTTTGCATTCTGCTGATCGCTTCTACTCTATCTTTTCCATATGTTATCACTTTTGCAATCATTGAGTCATAGAACGTGCTAATTTCTGAACCTGCAGCAACTCCATCATCTATTCTTATATAATCATTTTCATCCGGTTTATCATAATATTTTATCCTTCCGCTGGAGGGGAAAAATTTCTTCGATGGGTCTTCAGCGCAAATTCTACTTTCTATTGCAGAACCAGTAAGTTTAATATCATCCTGATTGAATCTCAATTTCTCTCCACAGGAAGTTCTAATCATTTCTTCTACTATGTCTATTCCAGTGATAAATTCTGTTACTGGATGCTCAACTTGTAATCTCGTATTTACCTCAAGAAAATAGAAGTTTTGGTCTTTATCTACAACAAACTCAACAGTGCCTGCTGAAAAATAGCCAACTTGCTTTGCCAAAGAAACACATTGGGCATACATTTTTTGTCTTACTTCTTCACTAATGAATGGACTTGGCGTTTCTTCCATTATTTTCTGGTTATTCCTCTGTATCGAGCATTCTCTTTCTCCAAGACACACTATATTGCCATATTTATCTGCTATGATTTGTATTTCAATATGTCTTGGTAACTCTATATATTTCTCTATAAAGATACTGCCATCCTTAAAACTTTTCTCTGCTTCATTTGTGGCTGATGTAAATGCTAGTTCAATTTCTTTTTTGGAGTTTACAATTCGCATTCCTTTGCCACCACCGCCTGATGCAGCTTTAAGCATAACCGGAAAGCCAATTTCTTCAGCAACTTGAGCTGCGTGGGCAGCGTCGCTAATCTTACCCATATATCCTGGCACTACATTCACTCCAGCTTTTTTTGCCGCTTCTTTTGCTGTTATTTTGTTGGCTGTAACTTCTATTGTTTCTGCACTGGGACCGATGAAGTCTATATTATGTTTTTGAAGAGCACGTGGAAAATCTGGATTTTCTGCTAAAAAACCATAGCCAGGATGAACTGCCTGCGCACCTGTTTCAACTGCTACTTCACATATTTTTTCAATGTTTAAATAACTGAGGCAAGATGGCGAAGGGCCGATATATCTTGACTCATCTGCTTGTCTTACATGTACAGAATTAGTATCTGCATCCGAATACACACACACACAAGATATACCCATCCTACGAGCAGTCCTGATAATCCTGCAGGCAATCTCCCCTCTGTTTGCTATTAAAATCTTACTGTACTTCTTTTCCGTCATCTTATCAGTATACTTTCTTAGCTTGAGAAAGTAAATTTCTATATCATTGCCTGCAATTTTTTGTTATATCCTTGCAAGATCCGCATTACTAAAAGTTTCTACTGGAGTGCTCACGTCATGCAAGTCATGTATCTCACTAAATACTTTGCCTGACAGATACGCAGCCCCACCAGAAATTATCCCAGCCATCGAAGCCAATGCAAGAGACTGAGAAACTAAAAATAAAAAGTATAAAGACAAACATAAAGCAGCAATACATGCTATCGCTCCTACTATATATAAGCATAGGCGAAACTTCTGGTTACATATAAAGCTGTCTTTTATGCCTGCGATTTCTTTTATTTCTTTTTTGACTGTCTTACTAACCCAGTCAAGAGGAGTCTTTTTAGATTGATCTAGCGCACATCTATTGCACAATGCCTCTTTAACATAATTCTTGACATTTTCTAATTTTTTCGGATCACAAGTTGGGTTAGTTTTTTCAGACTCCAAATGCTTGAATATTCCTTTTACTACACTTGGTAATATCCCCACTTCTGCTGCTATATGAAATGGATTTTCATGATCTTTATTGTACTCTAACAAATGAACATTACTTTCAACACTTTTCTTGAAAATAGATAAAAACTTATCAACCTTTCCTGTTTTTGCAGCTAAATGCAGGAGATTATCTCCCCTAATTCTTTGTTTTGTTTTATCAAATGGGCCGGTGTAATGCCAATTGATATTAGCTTCATTATCTGAAAGCAATTTTGCTATATCTACAAGTTCATACATAACTCACCTCGCTATATTTAACCAACACTAAATTATACAACACGATTTATTAAAAATAAAGAAAATTTAATCTCTCAGGATAAATAAATTCTACATTGTTACAAACGTGGATTTTAGGTATCATAGCCTATACTTTACTGTAACAATAACATGCTAGACGTAGTCACGAGATTCGCTCCATCACCCACAGGGTTTTTGCACATTGGTGGGGCCCGCACTGCGTTATTTAATTGGCTCTATGCAAAGCATCATGGTGGCAGGTTTTTGCTAAGGATTGAAGACACCGACAGAAAACGTTCAACACAAGAAGCAATTGATGCAATTATAGAAGGGCTAAAATGGCTCGGTGTGAGTTATGATGGAGAAATAGTATATCAGTCAAAAAGAATAGAGCGGCATAAAGAAGTAGCAAACCTTTTATTTGAGAAGGGTAGGGCGTATCACTGTTATTGCCCTGAGGATGAAGTTGCAGAAAAGAAAATAAAAGCAAGAGAAGAGGGCAAGATATATAAGCATAAGTGTACTACAAAACCTCCTTCTTGTCATCCCAGTGCTCGACACTGGGATCCAGAAAAAAATATGTGGTCACGCGCTGGAATGACATCGGGTGTGAGGTCAGTTATCCGTTTCAAAGTGCCAGACTCGCAAGAGATCGTCATTGATGACAAAATATACGGCCAAATCAAAGTAAATAGCAACCAGCTTGATGATATAGTGATCTTACGCTCTGACAACACTCCAACATATATTTTTGCTGTCGTAATTGACGATCATGATGCTGGAATAACTGATATAATACGTGGTTCTGACCATCTTACTAATACCTTTAAACAACTACTAATATACCAGGCTCTTGATTTTGACATTCCACGCTTTGCACATGTGCCGCTTATCCATGGGGAAGATGGGAATAAGCTATCCAAAAGGCACGGTGCCACAAGCGTTTGCGATTATGAAAAGATGGGAATATTGCCCGAAGCAATGCGTAATTACTTGCTGAGGCTTGGTTGGAGCCACGGCAACGATGAGATTATTAGCGATGAACAAGCAATAGAGTGGTTTAATTTAGAAAGCATTGGTCGTTCACCTGCACGGCTCGATTTCAAAAAACTGGAGCATTTGAATAACCACTATATTAGTAATATAAGCAATGAAGATATTCTGACTCTAATGCTTAGAAAAAATACTCTAACTGACAAAAAAAAGGGCTATTTACTGCAGGGACTGACAGAGCTAAAAAAAAGAGCAAACTACCTGACCGAATTATTGGATTTAGCAAAATTTTATATTCAAGATCCGCCACTTGATTTAAGTGAAGAAGCTTGTCAAATTGTCAAATCTAACCTCAATATAATTAAGTTACTCGCATCATTTCTGTCAAAGATTGGTGATGAAAATTGGAATAAGGGTTTTTTATCTTCTCAGATCAAGGAATGTGCAAAATTGCACGATATGAAAATAAGCGATGTATACCACTCATTACGCGCCCCTATAACTGGAGTAATGGATGCACCTGGAATCATTGATATCATGGTGATTCTTGGTAAAGATGAGTGTATAAGAAGGTTACAAGCAATTTAAATGAAATAAGAAAATTACTTGACATCCTTCACCAGTGACCTTACCCAGAAAAAGTGGAGAGAAAGTTTGGAATGTTTTTCACAAAGAGAATGATGAATCAAAATGCTCAGGAATGCAATAGTTAATAGTGACGTTGTTTGTTATAAAAAATTTCTATATATTCAAATATAGCAGTTTTGATATGCTGTTTAGAGTGCCGAGAGGTGTCTATTGGTAACTCCCTTTTTAGAGAACTGAAGAAGCTTTCCACAACAGAATTGTCGTAACAACAACCTTTATGACTCATGCTAGGTACTATGTTTTTTATGGATAAGAGATATTGATAACCTTGCGAAGTATATTGTGAACCTTGATCACTATGTAATAGTAGATTTTTGGCAGGTTTACGCTTGTTAACGGCCATTAATAAAGAGTCCATAACCAATTGTTTATTTATTGAACTGCTCATTGACCAGCCAACTACCATGCGTGAATATAGATCGATTATTGTTGCCAAATATAGCCATCCTTCTTTGGTTTTTATATAAGTAATATCAGTTACCCATACTTTATTTGGTTGATCGACAATAAAGTTTTGGTCTAATATATTGGGAGCTACGACTCTACTGTCCGTTTGTTGTTTCTTAATTTTAAATTTTCTTCTCAATATAGCCTGAATACCATTTTTCTGCATAATACTTTGCACTGTTTTTAAGTTGCAACTTTTACCCAAAGCCTTTAATTCAGCATGAATTTTAGGAGCTCCATATCTACATTTAGAAGCTTGATATATTTTTTGAATATCTGCTAATAACTCTTTATTTGCTGATTCTCTACTGCTTATTTTTCTTGTAGTCCACTTATAGTAGCCACTAGCAGATATAGCTCTTTTCATAATGGTCCAAACGGGTTAAAATAAGAGTTTATAGTAGTGAAGGTAAGTATGCCAGCAGCATATAGTTATGATTTAAGAAAAAAAGCAATGGAAGTGCTAGACGAAGGGGAAAGCAGAGAAACGGTAGCAGCAAGATTTAAAATTGGAAGAACTACATTATGGGAGTGGCAGCAAAGAAAAAAAGAAACAGGAGATTTTCAGTCGAAAAAACTTGGAAATGGAGGTTATAATCACAAAATTACCGACTGGAATAAATTTACTGAATTTGCCAAAAAACATGGTGGAAAAACTCTATCGGAAATGGCTAAGCTTTGGAGTAATGTTAGTATCCCAACGATTCATCGAGCTCTTAAAAAAATTGGACTCACACGCAAAAAAAGACATATGGATACAAAGAAAGGAATGAAGAAAAACGTGCTGAATTTTTGAAAATTATAGCAACAAAAGAACCTCAAAACTTAGTATATATAGATGAATCTGGTATTGATAATACCGAAGACTATCCCTATGGATATTCTCAGAAAGGACAGCGGTTTTATGCTCTAAAATCTGGTAAAAAAATTCAACGAATCAGTATGATTGCAGCCTTAAACGGCAGAAAAATAGTTGTTCCGTTAACATTTGAAGGCCACTGTAATATGGATATCTTTAATAAATGGTTTGAGCAGTTCCTAACACCGATTTTGGAACCTGGACAAACTGTTATCCTTGATAATGCTACTTTTCATAAGTCTAATAAGATTACTGAACTTGCTAAAGGAGTTGGTGCAGAAATTTTATATCTACCGCCTTATTCTCCCGATTTTAACAAAATTGAGCATCATTGGTTTGCTATAAAAAACAGAGCTAGGAAAAACATTCCTCTATTCACATCTTTTCGTCATGCTGTTGATTCTGCTTTTCTATGAACTTTCCGGACTATTATGAAAAGAGCTATACATTCAAAACCCTACATAATTCCTGCACTTTATAGTGTTTACTATGCTCTTTTATGAAAAAATATTTTACTCTTTTTGACTGGCAAAATATCCCAGGGCTTTTTTTTAAATGTCTCTTTCTCTTGTTACTTTTGCTAACTCTTTCTGTAAATCAAATCTCTCTTTGTCATAAGGTGCTACATTACCTTTACCTGGAAATGCATTTGCCGCTGACTTTTTTTCGTTATATTTCTTCATCCATTTTCCTAATACACTATCCCTTATTCCTAGGCTCTGTGGACAAAATTTTAGAGAAGCCATACAAGAGCTCCAACAAAATTGAGAAAACCCATAAAAACCTCAGCAGTTTTATCAAATCTGGAAAAAATGCGCCTAAAATTTTTAATTTTACCAAAAAAACACTCAATCAAATGACGTTCTTTGTAGATATGCTCATCGTAATACCTTTGCACTTTTCGATTCCGTTTTGGCGGAATAACTACTGTACATCCCTTGTCTTCAAGACTTGTAACAAAGGCATTGCTATCGTAGCCCTTGTCAGCTACTACAGTAGAGTTATAGATACTTTCGGTCAACACTTGTGCCTGCGTAATTTTATTTCTTTGACCAGGAGTCAGAGTAAATTTAAGTGGATTTCCAAGTGCATCGACAAGCGCATGTATTTTAGTTGTAAAGCCACCTTTGCTCCTCCCTAAAGCTTCTTGATCCTTGGAGTTTTTTGTATATCCAGATGAACATGGATGGCCTCGGATGATCGTACCGTCGATTATAGCAACTTCTAAATCAGGCTCTTGTTTAGTATATTCAAGCAATTTTTTCCAGACATCTCTTTCACACCATCTTTTAAATCGCTTATGTATACTCCTGTAATTACCATAAGTTTTTGGTAAAAGTCTCCATTGGCAACCACTTCGCACTATGTACCACACTGCCTCTATGAATATTCTTAAACGTTTTTCATCTTTGCTGTGCATTCCTTTTACGCTTTTTATGAACTCTAAAATTTGTTTCCAATTTTCCTCTTTGATGTAATATTGCATATGGTAGTTTCTCCATTTTTTACCTATTAGGCTAAACTACCATCTTTTTCTCTCTTTTCATATTTTTTGTCCACAGAGCCTAGATCTCTTGCTACTTTTGCAACTGGTTGACCTACCTTTCTTTGTTCATTTGCCATCTTAACAGCTTCCAATTTGAATTCTGCCGTATATTCTCTTGCCATTTCTAATCCTCCAAAATTTTATTTTACCCGAAAAAACTCCTTTCTTTCTCTCCACTTTTTCTGGGTAAGGTCAGAAATTTAATGATCCAGGATATACTCCTTTGTTAAGGGAGATTGAGCATTTTCGAATATTTCTTGAGTGCTTCCAGACTCAACAATTCTGCCATTATGAAAGAAAATTACACTATCAGATAACTTTTTAGCTTGCTTCATTGAATGAGTCACCATAATTATAGTAAATCTTGATTTCAGCTCTTGTATAAGATTTTCGATTGCATTGGTTGCCATTGGATCAAGAGCAGAGCACGGTTCATCCATTAATAAAATAGTTGGCTTCACTGCAATTGCGCGAGCGATGCATAGCCTCTGTTGTTGGCCACCGGATAAATTGAGTGCGCTATCTTGCAATCTGTCCTTCAATTCTTCCCATAAACCAACCTTGGTTAAACTATTTTCCACCATCTCATTCAATTTTTGCTTATCCTTCGCCATACCATGCAATTTTGGCCCATAAGCAACATTATCATATATTGATTTTGGAAAAGGATTTGGCTTTTGAAATACCATACCAACTTTTGCTCTAAGTAGTACAACATCCATATCGCGTGAATATATATCACCCAGCCCATCGATATCTAATTCACCAACAGTTTTGCAACCTGGTACATAGTCATTCATACGATTAAAACAACGCAAAAATGTTGATTTACCGCACCCGGATGGTCCGATAAAAGTAGTAACTTTTCTTTTATAAATATTCAAATTTATATCGAATAAAACTTGCTTAGAGCCGTACCAGAGATTTAAATCTTTAACAGAGGCACGTGTATTGCTCATATCACATCCTGCATTGAATAGAGCCCCGGAATTTCTCTTTTATTTTCGTATAGCCATACTGCTGCTTGAACAGCTCCTCTAGCAAATGTTGTGCGATCAATTGCTTTGTGGTTTAGTTCTATCCGTTCATCAGAATTAACAAACATCACGCTGTGATCTCCTATTACTCCACCTCCACGAGATACTGCAAAACCTATTCCCCCCTTTTTCCTTATGTTTGAACCACTATGTAAATATTGATTGGACTGAAAATCCACTTTTGAAGCGTTAGCAATTGTTTTGCCAAGTTCTATAGCTGTTCCAGATGGTGAATCCTTTTTTAAGTTATGATGCATTTCCCAAATCTCAACGTCATATTCATTACCTAAAAGCTCAGCAGCTTTTTTTACCAATTTCAGCAATACATTAACCCCAACACTCATATTTGCTGACCATAATATTGGAACTTCAGCAGCATATTCTTTCAAATCGACACCTTCTATTCCAGTTGTGCCACTAACCAGCGGTGTTTTAAATTTTACAGCTGCTTTAAGGCAGTCTAACATACATTCTTTAGTTGTAAAATCTATTACAACGTCGGATAACTCAAATATGCCACTAATAGAACTTGTAACCTTGATTCCTAGATTGGCTATAATTGGTCCAATATCTGAATCTATGTACTTACTGCCTGAACGGGCAACAGCACCTGCTATTTCCACTTTGGTATTTGTAATTAATTCATTGAGTATTTTCTTGCCCATTTTGCCTAAGCAGCCTATTACTCCAACTCTGATTTTCATAAAGCTTTCTAGCGTTTATTAAGAATATTAGGCCTTTTTTTAAGCTCTGTCACTTCTGATCTATATTCTATAGCTGTACGAACACTGCAATTTGGGTCTACCAGATCCCAGTGCCTTGACCACAACTATTGCAATATGGTACATAGTGAACGATGTCATTCCAGTCTGGAATCTAGCCTTTCTGCAATCTCATCGAAAACGTTGTAACCACTTTCTATGCTAGTTTGCTTGCTTACAAGCAAACTTTTCTGGATCCCAGTGTCTGGGCACTGGGATCTAGCCTTTATTATTTGGTTGAAATTAAGTCTTCTGGATCCCAGTGTCAGCTACTTTCATGACATCATTATAAAGTAAAATGAGATCCCAGTGTCTGGGCACTGGGATGACAAGAATAGGGCACTGGGATCTAGTGGGCTCAAACTACAATGTTTGTACAGCTGTGATCTATATTCTATAGCTGAATAATTTAACAATTCAAAATGAATACATATCCTATTGAGCTCTATATTACATACCAGGTTGCTTTGCCTTTTCCATGCTGAGTGATGTGATTACTCTTTACGAGATTAGATACGTGCTTCTTTAAGGTATTGCAGTTTGCTTTAGTAATATTTTCCAAATCCTTAATTGTAAGACGTCCATGTTTGCTGAGTAGTGCTAATACTTTAGCAGAAAGTGGTGGTAAATAGAAATTTAACACTTTTTCATGTGACACCTTTTGTTCAAGATGAAATTTTTGCTTTTGTAGTGACCTTAAAAAGAATATAAGCCATGGATTAAAATCATAGCTGCTCGTCTTCAAGGATTGTTGAGTACGACGCAAAGCTAAGTAGTAACTCTCCTTATTACTTTCAAGGGAACTGTAAGGTACATAGATATACCCTAACTTTAGTAACAAGAAAGTTGTGAGAATGCGTGATAATCTGCCATTTCCATCCTGGAAGGGATGAATAGCTAAAAAAGTAACTATAAAAATGCCAATAATTAATAGAGGGTGTAACGATTTCACCTCTAATTGCTGGCTAGTCCAATAAATAAGTTCTTGCATTTGTGTTGCTGTCTCAAATGGAGAGGCTGTTTCAAAAACTATGCCCAAGCTTTTTCCAGATTCATCAAACGCTTCAACATGATTGGGGAATTTTTTATATTCTCCCATGTGCCTTTGATCTTTATATGAAAATTGTAAAAGCCAGATGTGAAACTGTTTTATAGTGTTTTCTGTAAATGGCATCTTGTTAAAGTTTTGAAATACTTCTTCACACACATACGCATATCCGGCTATTTCCCGTTCATCTAGAGAACGAAATGAGCGTGTATCAAGTTTGGATAGTAATTGCTCAACTTCACGGTCTGATAATCTTGCCCCTTCAATACGAGTAGAAGAACCAATACTTTCAATTGTTGCAATTTTCTTGAGCATTTGTAAACGTTCTGGAGCTAAATTACCAAACAATTGCCATGCTCCTTTAAATTCATCAATTTCAGCAACTAATTTTAACATTTCAGGTGTTATTACAATTTTTGAAATGTCAAACATATCTGTATTTTTATCTAGTTATATTCAATTATATTCGAAAATATCCTATTAGCAAAGAATACTTGTGAGACACACACTAAAGAATGAATTTTGGTAGGCATAAAAGCAGCTATTTTATGTTAAAATACAACATTTTGATGAAATTATAAGAAAGGCTGGATCTGAGTAGTCAGCTACTCGTCAGTGCATGTTGAAAAATCATTTTATGATCCAAGTCAGTTTTTTTACAGGTAACTTCTAAGCTTATCAATTTTTCCAAGATCTTCTTAAGTTCTGAAAGTTGCAAACTTTTCAAATGAGATTTAAAACTCTGCAATTGTTTAAAAAACAATGGAGGGCTTAGCTGATCAATCGCAGCCTGCTCACTCATTCCACCTTGCACTGACAGCAAAACGGTTTCAAGGCGTAGGAAATAATTTGATATAATGCGAATTAGTGCTATCGGTGAAAAATTTTCTTGCGATATCAATGCATCAGAAATTCTAATGAAACGCGACATATCTTTACTTGCTATGGCAGAGCATAGATCATCAAGTGTAGCATAGTCGTTGCCGGAAGTTGAAAAGCATAATTCTATATCAGTAAGTTTTAGGTCTTTTCTCTCCCCTAAGTATAAAACTAACTTCTCAAGTTCTGAACATATAGGCAGCTTGCTATGATTAAAGTAAGATTGCAAATGGTAGATTATCTCATTTGTGCATTTTATATCATTTTGTTTTAAGTAACTTGATATAATGTCATAAAGATTGCTGTTGCTGTCCTTATAGCAAGCAATCACACCAAAAATTTTTGAACTCTCCATATAACTTTTAGTCGCAGAATTATATGGAAGATCACTTGCTACCATCATTACATAATGACCACTTGCGTTATAATCCAATACATTTTTTAACTCCTTGGATATACCTCCACTCACATTTATCAGCTTAATTAATTTTTTGCTGGTAAACATCGAAATGTTTGCCAATTCAGAAAACAGTAAACTGGGTGACTTATTCACTATTGCAAAATCCATCACCTGAACTGAATACTCATCCAAATTAGCAATTATTTCTTGTACATAAAAACCAACCTTACTGTTATCACTTCCATGAATTAACACACCACTTAAAGCATCAGATTTCTCTAGGAATTTTTTAACTTTGGATGGTGTGACCCTCATGCTATCTATATGATATCATTCTCATTTGACTGTACATGAGTATCCAAAGACTCGGAGCTTTCTTATGCAATATTATGCACATCACCTGCTACATCATCTGACGCATCCTTCCTCCAAAAAGAAGCACACTTATTGTAAAAATTTTTCATAGGTTGTACTATATATTTAGAAAAAAATCCTTCTTCGCTCATATTGCTTACTCCATAAAATTAACAACTTATCATTAGCATATAAATAATAGTATAGCAAAAACTATTTTGTGCTAAGATAGTGATGTTTTATAATGAGTATATTACAAAATTATTAACATTCGAGACTAAAATTAAGCCAACCTACTTAATATTAGCCTTATAAAATAAGCGATAATTAAATATACAGCTGCAACAAGTATAATTGCAGGACCAGTTAACAAATCAAAACTTGCAGATAACATCAGACCTGATATCCCAGAAATCACAGAAAAAACTGTTGCAACAATAATCATCTGCATCGGAGTTTTCGAAATGAGCCTTGCAGATGCTGCTGGTATTAGCAAAAATGCAGCAATGAGTAATATCCCTATTAATTGGGCAGCAATTGCTATAAATATAGCAAGAGTGATTAAAAATTCTAGTCTAACAAAATTGACATTAATCTTCTCAACTACTGCTAAATCTTGATTAATTGAAATCATTAACCAATAACGCCATCTAAATATTAATATCAAAGTAACTATTAGAGAGGTTAAAAAAATCGATATTATATCACTTTGATCGAGCGTTAATATATCACCAAACAGTGAGCTAATAATACTATTATTGCCAGATGGAAGAAAAGACATAAGTATTAAACTCGATGATAAAACTACATTGGTAACAATGTTCAATATCGTATCAGCAGAATATAATCTGTTAAAATTAAGAGAAAGTAGTATAGCAAATGTAATTGCAATGAGCATTATGCTAAGCGATGGGCTAATCTTAAAGATTAAAGCAAGTGCAATACCAAGCAATGAAGAATGGGACAAACTATCACCAAGATAAGATAACCTTTGCCATATCATAAACGATCCTAAAGCGCCTGTTACTAGGCTAATTACGACTACTGCAACTAGACTGTTGATGAAAAAATCCTGGGTAAACATTTCAAACATGCTATATGTCTATTAGATAACTGACAACAAATCTATCTTCGGATATTAAAACGTTATGGGTTCTGCATGCAGAACCTGTTGTCATAAATTCAAAATTTAAACCTTTTTGTTCCATAAGATAGGACTTCACTGAAGAACTTAGTATATTGCGTGTTTTACCAGTACCTATTAACAAAATTTCTATTTCCTCTGTTAAAAAAGATTCAAAATACTCCTTGCTGTTTATATCACTTTCTTTCAATTTTATCACCTTTTCAGGAAAAACTATAATTGAGCCACAATATTCTCTATTATTCACCAAAAATTTTCCTTCCCTGTAACCATTTATAAGATTTTTATTCTCGGAAATTAAGGGCATAAGTCAAACTATTAATTGAGTGTTGCATACCCACCATTCTGGTTGCTTTTTTCCGATATTAACTGCAGCAACTTTTGCATTTTCCTTACTATCGAATATTCCAAAGCATGATACACCACTGCCCGACATGCGAGAAAATATAGAGCCTTCTTGTGACTCAAGTGTTGATATCACATCCTTAATTTCAGGTACAAGGCTTATTGCTATTTCTTGAAGATCGTTTCTCGTCTCTTTAAGAAGCTTCAACAAATCCTTTTCAGCGTCATCGCTCCATTTAATTGGCTCAGAAAATTTTCCTTCATGTTTGGAAAATACCTCTGGTGTACTCAAAAACCTTTTTTTCGGTTTCACAAGCACCACATTTGTAGGTAAAGAGAATTTTTTAATGTGGCATAATTCTTCGCCAATACCTCTAACAAAAACTGGCTTGCTATCTACGCTTGCGGGAACATCAGCACCAACGTTTAAGGCTATTTCATTTAAAATCGTCCTATCAATCTCCCACAGCTTCCCTAGCGTACGTACCACAGCTCCAGCATCTGAGGATCCGCTACCAAGTCCTGCAGCAATTGGTATGTTTTTTACAACCTTTACAGTGACTTTAGTCCGTACAGGAGCATGCCTAAGCAGCAGATTAACCGCTTTCGTTACAGTGTTATACTGGTTATTTATTCTAGACTCGGAGTTTATAAATTCAACTGTAGAGTTATCGTATCTAGAATCCTTCTCACCTACTTTTATTTCCAAAAAATTAGAGAGATTAGCAAAGACAAATAAACCTTCAATCAAGTGATATCCTGTTTCCTTTTTATTTACAACATGCAAAAAAAGATTGATTTTTGCAGGTGCCTTTACACAAAAACTTTTCATTATATATCTTCACTAACACTATTTTTACATTATATGTATAATGCTATTTTAGTCAACTTTATATAAGGTTCTCGCACTTCTGATGAGATCAAATGCCATAAATCCTAATTTCTCTGTGTGGGTAAATGCGTCCGCTGGTACAGGCAAAACAAAAATCTTAATAGACAGAGCATTGAGACTTTTATTAGAAAACAAAAGAAATATTCTTTGCTTAACATTCACCAATGCTGCAGCAAACGAAATGGAGAATCGCATTCACAGCATACTCAGTAAGTGGGCAATATGCTCAGAGAGTGAATTAATAATGGATCTGGAACAACTAGATTTCTTTCCGATGTCATCCCAGTGCGTGACACTGGGATCCAGAAAAAATAAAGATTATTTAACAAGAGCAAGAAGGCTTTTCTCTGAACTGGAAAATCTTGGTCTAACTATACAAACCATACACGCTTTCTGTTACAAATTAATCTCCAGCTTTCCTATAGAAGCTGGCATTGCTCCAAATTGCACGCTGAGCGAATGCAAAGAATTACATTCCATCATATTCAATAAAGTGCTTCATAACGAAACTGTGCAAGATAGTATAAACTTCATTGCAACTGAAATTGATGAAAATAAACTACGCGATTTGCTTTATACTTTATGTGTAAAAAGATCGATGTCAGCAAATGATTCGAAATATATCAAAGATAAATTGAGCGCCCCAGATGAAATTCATGACTTACAGAGTGAAACAATTGAGCACGTGGGAAGACTAGCCGAGATATTAAGTGAAGGCAGTAAAAGAGATCAGAGTTACAGTGAAATACTTTATTCTACTGTCATCCCAGCTGGGATCCAGAAAAAAAGAACCAGTGTCAGCTACTCGGATGACACCGGAATAAAGTGGAATGACACCAAAATAGAAAACCTAGCCAAGGTATTTCTAAAATCAGAATCGCACGAAAAAAAGAGCATATCATCCATTGCAACAAAAAGTGTTTTGGAGAAATTCAAAGATGCAGAGCAAATAATAGAGAGCGTTCAGAATGTAGTATTTACCCATATAAGAGACATGAACTCTTATCAAATATTCAAGAGAACCAGTAGCTTACTTGGTATATTTAAAGTATATGTTGATTTATATAATAGTGAAAAATCAAAAAATGCACTGCTTGACTACAATGATATAATCAACTTAGCAACAAATCTTCTCAGCAATCCAAACTATAAAGATTGGATATTGTTTAACTTGGATCAAAAAATAGATCACATCCTTGTTGACGAGGCACAAGACAATAGCATCAGCCAGTGGAAAATTATAACAAATCTCTGCGATGAATTTTTTGCCGGTAATGATGAAAAGCGAACCTTATTTGTAGTTGGTGACGTAAAACAATCCATATACAGATTTCAAGGAGCAAATCCCCATCTATTCAACTATATGCAACAATACTTTCATACGAAAACTGGTGGTAGAGATTGGATATCATGCCAACTTGAAAAGTCATTTCGTTCAACTCCAGAAGTTTTGATGCTTGTAGATAGAATATTTAATAACTTCCGCGCAGAAATATCTTTTAATGATAATGAAATAAAACATGTTCCACATAGAGAAAATGACCAAGGATATATTGAAATTTGGCCAGCGTTACCAAGGCGCAAAGAGAAAGAACAGCAAGCTTTACAAATTCCTCTGACATGCAAGGAAGGTTATACAATAGCAGATCGATTACTTGCTCAAACAATAGCTAACAGAATTCACAATTGGTTAAACGAAGGGCGGATTTTAGTCGCTAAAGATCGCCATATAGAACCAAGAGACATTATGGTTCTGGTACGACAACGAAACGTATTAGTTGATTACATAATAAGCGAACTTAAAAAAGCAAACGTGCCAGTTGTAGGCCGGGATTATTTTAGAATTATGGACTATATAGCCGTGCAGTACTTAATAGCTTTGGCCGAATTTTTACTCCTCCAGGCAAATGATCTAGCTCTTGCAAATGCTTTAAAATCACCGTTATTCAATTTTACCGAGGATGATTTATTTAACATTGCATATGATCGTAAAGAGCATTCACTATGGGAAAGAATTCACGATTATTCTGTGGTTATCTATAGTGAATTAAACTATCTCATTAACTTATCTCGCACAGAGTCTCCTCTTGCACTATTTACACATATATTGCGTACAGGTAAGAAGAAATTTGCTGCAAGGCTAGGTCTTGAGTGCTTTGAGGTTCTAGACGAATTTATGAACCTTGTGTTGCAATTTGAAAATCCATCTCTTCAAGCATTTGTTCAATGGATCAAGGAGAATAACCCAGAGATTAAGAATGATATGCAATCAGAACGCAATGCTGTGCGAATAATGACAATTCATAAATCAAAAGGTCTGCAAGCTCCCATAGTATTTTTGGTTGATACAAACACAGTGCCAAGAAACAGTGAAAGCATTATCTTTGATGGAACAGAAGTGCCATTTTGGTGTGGAAAAAACAACAACGCTTATTGCGATCAAGTAAAAAGAGAGAAAAAACTAGAGGATTATAATGAATATTTGCGTTTATTATACGTAGCACTCACGCGTGCTGAAGATGAGTTATACATCTTAAGTAAAGAGCCAGTGCAAAAGGGCTCTTGGTATGATCTAATCACTCAGTATGGAACATCATATGAAAAGAAACAATCATACTTACAGCCAATATTTAAAGAAAAAGTTGAAGTGCTATGTGTGAACGCAAACTACCCTTACATTTATAAAAAACGTGATTACTTTGACGTTCCGGTCATTTCCCTTCCACCAGCTTTAGCCCACTCTTCGGTGTCATCCCAGCGTCCTCTTTCGTCATTCCAACACCCTTTCCTGTCATCCCAGCGTCCTCCCCTGTCATCCCAGTGCTTGACACTGGGATCCAGTAAAAAAGAAGGAGAACAAGTGTCAGCTCACTCTTCGGTATCATTTCAGCACTCTCTTTCGTCATTCCAGCGCGTGACGCTGGAACCTGGAGAAAAAAAGGCCTGGATCCCAGTGTCAAGCACTGGGATGACAAATAGGGGTATTAGAATGACAGACAGGGGTATTGGAATGACAGATGAGAGTGCTGGAATGACAACAAGGAGCATTGGGATGACAGATGGTTATGCAAGAGGCCTGATCATTCACAGCATATTGCAGTATATGCCTAAGATAGAGAAAGACAGGAGAAAAAACTGGGTCAGAAAATATCTTGACAATATAAACACCAGCGAAGATAAGGATGAAATTTACAATAAAATATTGGCCTTTAATGAAAAATATGGCTATTTGTTTGACTTAGAAGGCAAATCAGAGATTACACTGAGTGGAACAATTGATGGTAAGTCAGTATTAGTACGACTAGATAGGCTATGCATAACGCAAGATAAAGCAATCATAATTGACTACAAGTCACACCGTAACGTTTCTGTTTCCTTATTAAATGAAATAAAAAAACAGATGTTAATCTATAAAACCTTAGTACAAGAAATATATCCAAACAAGCAAGTAGAGTGCGTGGTTATTTGGGTGGAAGATTTAACCATTCAATCTGACTTTTAACGAAACTTGATTGCAAGCATCGAACAGACGAAATCTGTCAAATCAGAAAGAAACACACAAATTTAAGTTTTTAGTAGTTTTCAAGTATAGTTGTACAGGGAGCGCCTTTGCAGTTATGACCGACATTTTCAATGGTGCCTAAGTGCCCGTATGCAAGGATGGTTTTGGAAGGAACGGTCAAATCATTGATGGAGTCATTTAGACTACCTCGGTTAGGAGATTGTACTATCAACCGTTCCAAGCTGAAGCGTTTCCCTATTACAAATTATATGTAGGAGTTGTAAGTTAAAAATGTGATATAAAAGAGATAAGAGGGAAAGATAACCCTACTCACTATAGGAATAGGGCTATCACGGGCATGTGCGACCGAAGAGCCATTGGTATTACAACCGTTCAGATCAAGGTACACTAGCCCCATCTCTCGATACGTTTGAATAGTTGCATGGGACATATGTATGCACCCGTTTACAATCTTAAATTAATTAAACTATCGAGGTTATTTATTATGATTACATCTTATCAAAATTTCATTGGAATTGATATCGGAAAATTTAAAAATGTTGCCGCAACTCACAACCAAAAGAGCACTATCAAGTTTGACAATGATGCTACTGGTTGGCAACAGTTGTTTCAAAAATTTTCAGATATCCTACCTAATTCTCTAGTAACTTTGGAAAACACTGGAAAATATGAGCTTGGCTTAGCACATTTTCTTGTTGATAAGAATGTTGCTGTACATCGAGCTAATACTCGCAAAGTAAAAAGCTTTGTCATATCTCATGGAACTTTAGCAAAGTCTGATCAATCAGATGCAAGAGCTCTTGCTCAATATGGATGTGAACGCTATAGTACTCTATCTCTATTTGTGCCTATGTCAAAAGAACAAACAGCCTTAGTTGCACTTTGTCAACGACGTGATGACATTACACAAATGAGAGTTCAAGAGAAATGTAGACTGAAAGCACCTGAAAACGAGCATATAAAAGAAAGTTGCCAAAAAACCATTGACTTTTTTAACGGTCAGATAAATGAGATCAATAATGCAATACAAAAAATCATTGATGAAAATCTAGAGTTACAAAAGCGCCAAAAAATACTTAGAACAGTACCGGGAATAGGTATCAAGTTATCTCAAGATTTTGTATGCCTGATGCCAGAACTTGGCTACTTAAACAAAAAAGAAGTTGCAAGTCTTGCTGGAGTTGCCCCGCATCCAAAAGAAAGCGGTAAAACTATTGGTTACCGAAGGATAACAGGTGGTAGAAGCAATGTTCGTGCAAAGCTTTTTACTGCTGCTATGGCTGCTGCAAAGTCTAAATCTGTACTTGGTGCTTTTTATTCTGATCTCATTGGTAGAGGTAAAAAAAGATGGTAGCTATAACAGCTCTAATGCATAAAATTATAGTGATTGCTAATGCAAGACTTAAAGAAGCAGTCAACGTAAATTTTTAAAATCTGTATAGAAAATAGGTTGATGAATATGTGCGCCCACACAAATTTAAAGCACATATTCATCAACCATACGGTCTAAGCAGTGGTAGTTGTTTGATATAAATTTCTTTCTGTAGTAAACTAGGGTTTTTGTTGCCAAAAATACATTTTTTAATTGAATAAAAATACAAAGTTATAAACAAGAGTTGTAATAAGACTAAATTCAAAAAATTTAAAAAAACATAGTTGATACCATGAAAAAAGCAAAAAGTAAATTAGAAATAGTGAATCCTAATGCAGCAGGAATAGACATTGGTTCAGCTGTACACTATGTGTGTGTACCTGAAGGAAGAGATGAACAACGCGTTCAGAAATTTGGCTGCTTTACTGAAGACCTTCATAACTTAGCACAGTGGTTGAAAAAGTGTAAAGTTACAACAGTAGCTATGGAATCAACAGGAGTATATTGGATTCCTTTATTTCAAATACTTGAGTCATACAAATTCGAGGTAAGATTGGTAAATGCACGGCATGTAAAGAATGTACCTGGTAGGAAGTCTGACGTTCAAGATTGCCAATGGCTCCAACAACTGCATAGCTACGGACTGCTTCATGGATCGTTTAGGCCAGATAATCAGATGTGTGTATTGCGCAGTTACGTGCGGCAACGCAAAAATCTCACTGAAAGTGCATCTACACATATTCTGCGTATGCAGAAGGCATTAATTCAAATGAATATACAATTACACAAGGTTATTAGTCATATTACTGGGATAACTGGTATGAAAATCATTGAAGCTATAATTGAAGGCGAAAGAGATCCTGAGAAATTGGCTAAATTCAGGGATGCACGAATAAAAAATGATCAGTCTACTATTGCAAAAGCGTTAGCTGGTGATTATAGAGAGGAACACTTATTCACGCTAAAGCAAGAATTTGAACTATATAATATTTATCAAGAAAAAATAGCAGAGTGTGATAGAAACATTGAGGCCTATTACAAAACGTTTGAAACAAAGTCTTGTGAAAGCAAACAGCTAAGTAAGCAAAAGAATAAAAATAGCAAAAGTAAGCCAAGCTTTGCTTTGTATGAGGAACTGCACCGAATAACTGGTATGGATTTCACTAAAATTCCTGGATTTGATGTATTAAGTATACAAACCATAGTTTCAGAAGTTGGTATAAACCATAGTAAATGGCCAACAGAAAAGCACTTTTCATCGTGGTTGGGACTCAGTCCTGCTAATAAAGTTACAGGGGAAAAAGTGTTTAACACAAAAACACGTAAAGTCATTAACCGTGCTGCAAATGCTTTGCGAATAGCTGCTCATTCTGTAGGAAATAGTAAAAGTGCGTTGGGTGCATACTACAGAAGATTGAAAAAACGACTAGGAGCACCAAAAGCAATAACAGCTACTGCAAGAAAAATGGCATGCATATTTTATAGTATGCTCAAATACGGACAGGAATATGTAGAAAAAGGAATGGAATACTATGAAACACGCTATAAAGATAGAACTGTAAAAAATTTGATCAAAAAAGCGAGCGAATTTGGCTACATATTAGTTCAACAAGAAGAGTTAGTTGAGTGAGTTTCTTAGGCTCTGTGGACAAAAAATATGAAAAGAGAGAAAAAGATGGTAGTTTAGCCTAATAGGTAAAAAATGGAGAAACTACCATATGCAATATTACATCAAAGAGGAAAATTGGAAACAAATTTTAGAGTTCATAAAAAGCGTAAAAGGAATGCACAGCAAAGATGAAAAACGTTTAAGAATATTCATAGAGGCAGTGTGGTACATAGTGCGAAGTGGTTGCCAATGGAGACTTTTACCAAAAACTTATGGTAATTACAGGAGTATACATAAGCGATTTAAAAGATGGTGTGAAAGAGATGTCTGGAAAAAATTGCTTGAATATACTAAACAAGAGCCTGATTTAGAAGTTGCTATAATCGACGGTACGATCATCCGAGGCCATCCATGTTCATCTGGATATACAAAAAACTCCAAGGATCAAGAAGCTTTAGGGAGGAGCAAAGGTGGCTTTACAACTAAAATACATGCGCTTGTCGATGCACTTGGAAATCCACTTAAATTTACTCTGACTCCTGGTCAAAGAAATGAAATTACGCAGGCACAAGTGTTGACCGAAAGTATCTATAACTCTACTGTAGTAGCTGACAAGGGCTACGATAGCAATGCCTTTGTTACAAGTCTTGAAGACAAGGGATGTACAGTAGTTATTCCGCCAAAACGGAATCGAAAAGTGCAAAGGTATTACGATGAGCATATCTACAAAGAACGTCATTTGATTGAGTGTTTTTTTGGTAAAATTAAAAATTTTAGGCGCATTTTTTCCAGATTTGATAAAACTGCTGAGGTTTTTATGGGTTTTCTCAATTTTGTTGGAGCTCTTGTATGGCTTCTCTAAAATTTTGTCCACAGAGCCTAGGAGAAATAGCTACTACGTCATACCACCGCGAACCGTCATCCCGTCACGGTATCTCTTAGCCGCTAACACGTAGCGGAATGACGATTGTCGGTAAATCTAAGTTACTGTAGCTATAAAGGCTTTCACAACAACCTATTTCCTTGAAACTAAAATAGCTACTGAATGTAATAATAATGTGATCTATTAATTCTATTCCTATACTTTGGCAAGCTTCTGCTAGTTGTCTAGTGAGAGATATATCGCTATTTGAAGGTTGTGTATCTCCGCTTGGATGATTGTGAGATATTACAATGGATGTTGAACCAATCAAAAGTGCGCGCTTGATGATCTCTCTGACATAAAGAGGAGTTTGATCTACTGTACCAATATTTTGCAGGTCTTCCGCTATTAGACGATACTTTTTATTCATATAGATGACGCGAAAATTTTCCTTATTGAGGCTTCCTGTACTTATTCTTAAATAATCAAGCAATTTTTCCCAGTTATCGATTACAGGCAGGTTTTTTATTTCTTCTCTTGCAGAACGAACAAAGGCTTGTTTTACACAAAAGATGGCAGATATCGCTGCATTGCTGACACCATCAACGTTTTGCAGCGCTTCCAGGTCAGCATTAAAAACTTTATTTAAGCTGCCAAAACTTTCTATCAAACTCTTTGCCACCGGTTTTACATCAATTCTACTATATGCTGAATATAAAATGTGCTCTAAAACTTCATAATCAAGTAATGATTGTCCATTATCTAAAATAATTTTCTCTCTTAGGCGCTTTCTATGCCCCTTTTTGTAATTTTTCATCATCAATGAATTGCTTATCTCTTGTATAATAAGAAATTAGATTTTTAAGTAAAATATTTAATAAAGCGCATGACGCACAATTGTAAGAACATTCATTTTTAAAGACAGCAAATGGTGTCATGAAAGTAGCTGAGACACTGTCCTCCTTTGTCATCCGAGTAGCTGACACTGGTTCCTTTACGACGGCAGTGCCCAGAGGTGTCATCCCAGTGCGTGCACATAGTGCAAAAAATTAAAAATAAGACGCCAATACGTAATACTGTTGTCGTTTAATCTGCACAGATTGAAGATAAATGAATACCTTCAGTATCATGATAAAGGGGCTGGCGAAGGGTGTCAAGTAGTTTTTAGCTCTGCCTTCTAAGGCTTTTACTCGTGACAACCACTGTGCCTGCGATCTTATCGTGCCAAGTTTGACAGCGTTTGTTGAACTTTGACCATAAAAAGCCCAAGAATAATGGTGCAACTGATAGTATGAGGGAAAAAAATCTCTTGGTTGCTTGCCTTAAAGTCATTTTTCCGAAGGTTTGTGCATCCACAACTCTAAGCCCAAATAATAGTTTTCCAGGTGTAGTAGCAAACTTTACCCACATATATATTACATAGCAAAAGAGCATAATAAACTGGACTATTTGATTTAGGATTAGTAATTTTATAAGTCTACTCTGCGTTGTCTTTTCTTCCGCAGACAGTGGTGCTTGCATTGGGGATTTTGCAGCAATTTGACTTAATATTTTGCTATCCTCTGAGTTCATAAAGAGCTGATTAAAGGCTTGGCTGCAAAACTGCAAGAACAAAACGATAATAATCAAATCAAGCAATACTGATATATAGCGCCTGAGGCCCGTTACATAACATATTCCATTTTCGTCTTTCTTTACCTTTTGAATAACATTTATAGAAGAAAAAATAGAAAATAAACGATCAAAAAATTTATGTAACATATATACGCTTTCCAATATTTAATGTGCCCCTGGCCGGACTTGAACCAGCATGCTTTTGCAAGCAACAGATTTTGAGTCTGCCGTGTCTACCATTCCACCACAGGGGCATTAAGTTTTAATGCTATAGGCAACACGGAATTAGTCAAATTTTTTTGCCTTTACATCTTTCAAATGAGGACTAAATATTCTACAATAATCAACAGTTACTCTCAAAACTTAAAATGAATGAATTAGCTAGTCTCTTGGGTTCAAGAAGTGTAGACAAGGAAATATGTAAATTACCGCATAATCTAGAAGCTGAACAGATGCTTATTGGTGCAATGATTCGTGATAATAGAATCTGTGATGCAGTTGAAGATACAATTACGGCAGAGAATTTCTATGATCCATTACATCAGAGTATCTTTACGCAAATATCCAAAACCAGGAAACACGGCATAGTTGCCAATGAACTAAGCCTCAAAATGTTTTTTGAGAACGACCAAGCGTTTACCGAATGTGGTGGGGTAGAGTACTTAGCAAAGCTTGCAGCGAAGGCAAGTATTGCGCTTGATATCTATAGTTTGACTAGAATAATCCGTGATACTTACTTAAGGAGATGTTTAATTAAGCTCGGGCAAGAAATAGTTGGTGATAGCTACAACTACGATATTGAAAGTCCTGCACAGGCGCAAATTGAACAAGCAATGACAAAATTGTTCAATTTGGCAGTAAAAAAACAAGGTGAGAAAACATATATAAAACTTGCAAGTTCAATTAAAGATGTAGTTGAGAAGATCAGCACACTGAAAAATAATCCAGAAGCGCTAGGCGTTACAACCGGACTTCAAGATCTAAATCAGCTTCTTGGTGGTCTACAAAAATCTGATTTATTAATTTTAGCTGCAAGGCCTTCTATGGGAAAAACAGCATTGGCGCTAAACATCGCACTTAATGCTTGTAAGATGTTGCAAAAAAGAGCAGATAAGCAACACTATGTAGCGTTTTTCTCGCTTGAAATGTCAGCAGAGCAATTAACTGCAAGGCTGATCACTATAGATTCAGGGATTAGTTATTATAAGTCATTAACCGGGAGAATTAGTGATTTTGAATTGCATGAATTTATCAATACTAGTACAGAATTATCTGAACTGCCTTTCATCATAGATGACACCCCTGCGCTATCAATTAGTGCCCTTCGCACCAGAATACGCTTGCTGTATCAATTATATAATGTAGAAGTGGTATTCATTGATTATTTGCAGCTAATCAGAGGAACAACAAAAAGGAGTAATGAAAATAGAGTGCAAGAAATCTCGGAAGTGACGCAGGGTTTGAAAGCAATTGCAAAGGAGCTAAATATTCCCATTGTTGCACTATCTCAGCTCTCTCGTTCTGTTGAGCAGAGGGATGATAAAAAACCACAACTTTCTGATTTACGTGATTCAGGGAGCATAGAGCAAGACGCAGATATAGTAATGTTTCTCTATAGAGAAGAGTATTATGAACTAAGAAAACAGCCAAATGAAGGAAACAATAAACATCGGGAATGGCAAGAGAAAATGGAAAAAATTAGAAACATTGCAGAGCTCATTATTGCAAAGCAGAGAAATGGACCAATTGGCAGTGTGAAGCTATATTTTGACTCTAACAGAGGTGCATTTAAAGATTACACGGAAAGGCATAGTTCATAGCTTGGCAGCAATCTTCTTGTTCCCAAGTTTATCAATTATTTTTTTATGTAAAGATAGCTTGACAACTTCTTAAAAATCCTTTTATAATGGTATTATATTTTATAATACGTGAGATGATGAATAAAAACAATGTACCCTATTATATAGCTGGAACTCTGGCTACTTTCACTTTATTAGCATCTGGAGTGTTTGCTGCAGCTCCTTATATTGGTTTCTTAGCTCCAGTTGCAGCATTAAGTGTTGGCTTGCCATTTATTATTGGTTATGCTGTGTTTTCTGTTGTAACTATTGCACTTTCGTATAAAGCAATTAGTAAGAACAAAACAATTTCTGAGAAGGAAGCTCAGCTTTCTGATGAAAAAAGTAAAGTAGAAGCTAAAGGTAAAATAATTTCTGAGAAAGTAAAAGAAATATCCGAAAAAAATACTCAACTGGCTAATCAAGCAAAAGAGATAGAAGATAAAGATAAAACTATTTCTGAGAAAGATCGGGAGATTTTTAGAATGAAAAATGAGTTGGCTGCAACCAGAAGGATTAATGCTTCTCAGCCAGATAATGCGGTAAAATTGGTAGCGTAAACCAGCAGCTTACTAGGAAAGAGGTCGGAGTACAAGCTCAAGAGCAAAAAACTTCTGAGAAAAATACTCAACTACCTGAGAAAGAAAAAGAAATAGAAGAACTTAAACGAGGAAATGCTTTTGTTCCGCAAGCAAAGGATATCAAAGAAGTATTTACATCTGTAGCAGAAGCGTACAATAGTGGGCGCATTCCTGGTATTGTTAAGCGGCGCTGTAGTGATGTTGCGAATGACTTAAAAAATATCGTAGGTAGTGCGAAAAATGCTTATGGCACATCAGTTGAGTATGTAAAAGGGAAATTTAATAATGCTGGAAATAAATTAAAAAATTTTTATGATACATCAGTTGAGTATACAAAAGGAGCACTTAACAGCGTTGGAAGCAGCTTGTACAGTAGGCTTTATGGTACTAAGGTTTCTATTCTGGAAGAGCAGTTTAAGTGTGAAGATGGATCTAAAACTAGTATGCAAGCATCGAACAGACGAAATCTGTCAAATCAGAAAGAAACACACAAATTTAAGTTTTTAGTAGTTTTCAAGTATAGTTGTACAGGGAGCGCCTTTGCAGTTATGACCGACATTTTCAATGGTGCCTAAGTGCCCGTATGCAAGGATGGTTTTGGAAGGAACGGTCAAATCATTGATGGAGTCATTTAGACTACCTCGGTTAGGAGATTGTACTATCAACCGTTCCAAGCTGAAGCGTTTCCCTATTACAAATTATATGTAGGAGTTACCATGAAAAAAGCAAAAAGTAAATTAGAAATAGTGAATCCTAATGCAGCAGGAATAGACATTGGTTCAGCTGTACACTATGTGTGTGTACCTGAAGGAAGAGATGAACAACGCGTTCAGAAATTTGGCTGCTTTACTGAAGACCTTCATAACTTAGCACAGTGGTTGAAAAAGTGTAAAGTTACAACAGTAGCTATGGAATCAACAGGAGTATATTGGATTCCTTTATTTCAAATACTTGAGTCATACAAATTCGAGGTAAGATTGGTAAATGCACGGCATGTAAAGAATGTACCTGGTAGGAAGTCTGACGTTCAAGATTGCCAGTGGCTCCAACAACTGCATAGCTACGGACTGCTTCATAGATCGTTTAGGCCAGATAATCAGATGTGTGTATTGCGCAGTTACGTGCGGCAACGCAAAAATCTCACTGAAAGTGCATCTACACATATTCTGCGTATGCAGAAGGCATTAATTCAAATGAATATACAATTACACAAGGTTATTAGTCATATTACTGGGATAACTGGTATGAAAATCATTGAAGCTATAATTGAAGGCGAAAGAGATTCTGAAAAATTGGCAGAATTCAGGGACGTGCGAATGAAAAATGATCAGTCTACTATTGCAAAAGCGTTAGCTGGTGACTATAGAGAGGAACACTTATTCACGCTAAAGCAAGAATTTGAACTATATAATATTTATCAAGAAAAAATAGCAGAATGTGATAGAAATATTGAAGCCTATTACAAAACGTTTGAAACAAAGTCTTGTGAAAGCAAACAGCTAAGTAAGCAAAAGAATAAAAATAGCAAAAGTAAGCCAAGCTTTACTTTGTATGAGGAACTGCACCGAATAACTGGTATGGATTTCACTAAAATTCCTGGATTGATGTATTAAGTATACAAACCATAATTTCAGAAGTTGGTATAAACCATAGTAAATGGCCAACAGAAAAGCACTTTTCATCGTGGTTGGGACTCAGTCCTGCTAATAAAGTTACAGGGGAAAAAGTGTTTAACACAAGAACACGTAAAGTCATTAACCGTGCTGCAAATGCTTTGCGAATAGCTGCTCATTCTGTAGGAAATTGTAAGTTAAAAACGTGATATAAAAGAGATAAGAGAGAAAGATAACCCTGCTCACTAGGAATAGGGCTATCACGGGCGTGCGCGACCGAAAGGAAATTGGTATTACAACCGTTGGTATCAAGGTACGCTAGCCCTATCTCTCGATACGTTTGAATAGTTGCTTGGGACATATATATGCACCCGTTTACAATCTTAAATTAACTAGGCTCTGTGGACAAAATTTTAGAGAAGCCATACAAGAGCTCCAACAAAATTGAGAAAACCCATAAAAACCTCAGCAGTTTTATCAAATCTGGAAAAAATGCGCCTAAAATTTTTAATTTTACCAAAAAAACACTCAATCAAATGACGTTCTTTGTAGATATGCTCATCGTAATACCTTTGCACTTTTCGATTCCGTTTTGGCGGAATAACTACTGTACATCCCTTGTCTTCAAGACTTGTAACAAAGGCATTGCTATCGTAGCCCTTGTCAGCTACTACAGTAGAGTTATAGATACTTTCGGTCAACACTTGTGCCTGCGTAATTTCATTTCTTTGACCAGGAGTCAGAGTAAATTTAAGTGGATTTCCAAGTGCATCGACAAGCGCATGTATTTTAGTTGTAAAGCCACCTTTGCTCCTCCCTAAAGCTTCTTGATCCTTGGAGTTTTTTGTATATCCAGATGAACATGGATGGCCTCGGATGATCGTACCGTCGATTATAGCAACTTCTAAATCAGGCTCTTGTTTAGTATATTCAAGCAATTTTTTCCAGACATCTCTTTCACACCATCTTTTAAATCGCTTATGTATATTCCTGTAATTACCATAAGTTTTTGGTAAAAGTCTCCATTGGCAACCACTTCGCACTATGTACCACACTGCCTCTATGAATATTCTTAAACGTTTTTCATCTTTGCTGTGCATTCCTTTTACGCTTTTTATGAACTCTAAAATTTGTTTCCAATTTTCCTCTTTGATGTAATATTGCATATGGTAGTTTCTCCATTTTTTACCTATTAGGCTAAACTACCATCTTTTTCTCTCTTTTCATATTTTTTGTCCACAGAGCCTAGAAAATGAAAAGCTAAAAAATAAAATGAAAGGACAGAAAGTAAGAGTTATAGTGCTGACATTAGCCAACTGAGAAACAGAGTTTTTGACCGAGACTTTGGAGCAAAGCTTATGTGTTAAGGTGGCACATAGAGGAGTGCTATAAACGACTCAAAGTAGGAGCAGAGTTAGAGAATTTTTCTGGAGAGGCTGTATTACAAGAATTTTGGGCAAACTTGGTCATGTGCAATATATTATCGCTTCATATGTGTGATGCACAAGGGCCTTGGAACCCAGATCAAATTACTGAGTATCGTTTAAATTTTTCAGTTTTATTTGGTGTAATGAGGCAGAAACTCTATCAGGTACTTATTGCGCCAAAAAACTTTCAAGCCCTTTTTAAGTATACGCGCTAAAGTTAAAATCCGACCGGGACAGCCGCAATAAAGTAGATAAGCCTAAACGCCATCATGTCTTTAGGAGAGTTTGCTAATGAAAGTTCTTAAGTTGACGTCATTGGCTGAACGGATACGGAATGACACCATCCTTTTTTTTGGATTCCAGACTGGAATGACACCTCTGGACACTTCTGTCGTAAAGGAACCAGTGTCAGCTACTCGGATGACACCTTTTTTCTACTTAGTTTGGGTTATGCAAGAAGTCTAATGAAGTGAAAATAAATTTATTTACCAAAATAGAGTTGCCTTGGTCTACAGATCTTAGTTTCTTTATCATTTATCATTTCATACCACTGAGTAACCCAACCAGTGGTTCTTGCAAGTGCAAAAATAGGCGTGAACATATTTGAGGGGATATCAATAGCACTCATTATTATACCTGAGTAAAAATCAACATTTGGATATAACTTACGCACGATAAAATATTCATCCTTTAAAGCTATTTCTTCAAGTTTTTTTGCAATTTTAAGCAGTTCATTATTTTGTTCTAGTTTACTTAGAACCTCATGGCAAGCGCCTTTCAATATACGCGCGCGCGGATCATAATTTTTATAAACACGATGTCCAAATCCCATCAATTTAAATGGATCTTTATCATCTTTAGCTTTTTCGATGAATTTATCTATATCTCCACTTTGCTCTATCTCTTTTAGCATATTTATAACTGCCTCATTAGCTCCACCATGTGCTGGTCCCCAAAGTGTAGCAACTCCTGCAGAGAGGCTTGCAAACAGATTAGAACCAGCCGATCCCACCAATCTGACAGCCGCCGTAGAAGCATTCTGTTCATGATCAGCATGGAGAGTAAATATTTTATCCAGAGCTTTTGCAAAAAGGGCGCTTTTATCATTATCAACAGCATCGCCAAATATCATCTTTAAGAAATTTTCACTGTAACTTAATTCATTGTTAGCATTTATGAATTCCTGATTGTTGATATGCCTATAAATCATTGCAATAATTGTGGAAACTTGCGCTATTGCAGAAATTCCAAAATCTAGGTCTTCACCATTGACATTGTTGCCATGCTTTTCATGATAAGATGCTGACAAACTTGCAAAACATGCAACTAAGATTGACATAGGGTGAGCAGTTTTTGGAAATGCTTTAATTACATTTGTAACTTGCTCTGATACTTTGGATGATTCTTGTATTTTGAGAAGAAATTTTTTGTGTTGCTCTGAACTGGGTAATTCACCATAGAGCAATAAATAAATCACAGCAGTAAAATTATTATTCTCTGCCAAATCAGCTATATTATGTCCCCTATATTTAAGAACTCCTTCATCTCCATCAATGAATGTAATTGTAGAAGAGCATGAAGCTGTAGAAACAAACCCTGGATCGTAAGTGAATAATCCTGTCATCTTATATAAATCCTTGATATTTAACACATCAGGACCTGTTGTTCCGCTTAATACAGGTAGCTCGATTTTTAATCCATTACTTAGTTCTAATAGCACTTTTTTATCCATCACTTAAGCTACTTAAATTTTATACAGAATATACAAACTGAGGAGTATATATTAATACAGTTAACTTTACATTAACCGTATTAAGCGGTCATCAATGCTTTTACTTTTGCATTTAAGTGACTTATTTTACGCGCAGCAGTATTCCTATGAATAACACCTTTATTCACACACTTGTGTAAATTAGATTCAGCATTCCGAAATGCCAGAACAACATTTTCTTTGTCGCCAGAATTGATTATATCAACCAATTTTCTAATAGCGGTACGAGTTTTACTTTTCCGCATCTTATTTATTAAAGTGCGTTTTGCTATTACCTTTATCATTTTTTTAGCACTCTTATGATTTGCCATATATTAATACCTAAAATACTATAATTTTCTTTTAATTATAAAGTTTTTTTGTTAATTTGCAATATCAGTTTTTTCTATGGTTAATCTACTGCTTCTCTCTTCAATAATTTTTTCTAAACTTTGCAAGAATTCATTTTTGTTTAACCCAGGATATATTGGGGGCAATATTTCTATTACTGCCTTTCCGGGATTCTTTCTCAGAGAAAGTATGCTTTTTGGCCAAAACAAACCAGTGTTTAAAGCAACCGGTAACACAGGAACAGATAATACGCTATATAAAGCAGCAATACCTGGTTGATATTTTATATTTTGGTTTATAGTTGTTCTTGTACCTTCAGGAAATATTATTATGCTTCTATTTTCTTTTATACGCATTTTTGCTAGTTTGATTATATGGCGTATAGAACTGATACCATCTGAACGGTTAATAAAAATCATTTTCAGCGCTATAAGATGCAAACCAATGAATGGAATCCATTTCAATTCACGTTTTAAAATAAAAACCGCTTTTCTAAATAGTAGTATAAAAATAAATGTTTCAAATGGAGATTGGTGTTTAGATGCAATGATAAAAGGTTGCTTAGGGATGTTTTCCATTCCCCTCACTTCATATTTAATGCCACATAATAAACGTAGCATGAATAATACAACTCTCACCGAACAGACGAGGAAAATGGTTATTACACACTCAGAAAAGAAAATTACAGGGAGAGTAATGAAAGTATAGAATACCTCCCATAATATAAGAAAGAAATTAAACAATAAACTTGAAATCACAAACTCACATAAATTTATTTAAATTTAACTTTATTACAAATTAAAAACAATAAATTTAATTATTGATCATCTGAGTAATAGGATGCGAATCAGCTAATTTGTCCTTTAACTTTTCGTTAGCAATATGAGTATATATTTGTGTTGTAGAAAGGTTAGTATGGCCAAGAACTTTCTGTATCAACACAATATTTGCTCCGCTATTTAGTAGATGGGTAGCAAAAGAATGCCTAATCACGTGTGGAGAGATTTTATTTTCATCAATATTGCATTTTCTTGCTAACTCCTTCATTAATTGACCGACCCTCTGCCTTGTAATTGGTTTATTAGGTTTATCACCTGGGAATAGCCAATCAGACTCCTTTCTGTTAGAGAGCAGATTGTCACGAACTGATAAATAATTTCTAAGGCTCTGCAATGCTTGTTCATTAAAAAGAATTTGCCTCTCTCTACCACTTTTTCCTTTTATTATTATATAGCATTCTTTGTTATTACTGTTTATTAAATGCGACACTTCACATAATTTCATACTAATTAGTTCAGAAACACGCATTCCAGAAGAGTAAAGGATATCTAAAATCGCACATAGCCTTTTACTGCTTATCTCTTTATTCGATTCGCTTGCTGATTTTCTCACTGCGTCCATTAGCAAAAATATTTCTTCGACACTTAAATACTTAGGCAAAGGACGAGAAACTTTTGGATTCTTTAATTCAGCATCATTAGCCGGCGCTGGATTAAAATCTATTATTCCGTCATTAAATAGACACTTGTAAAAATTTTTCATAGCGGATATTTTTCTTGATATAGAGCTACTTTTATATTTTTTTTGTGTACATAAAGATTTCACATAATCTTTAATATTGGTTTTGTTTACACCAACCAAGGTAGTGCCGCTTTCCAATAAAAATTCTTCAAACTGGTGTAAATCCGAACGATAACTTTCCAGAGTATTTTGTGTAGCGGACCTCTCTGAAGCTAAAGCATCTATGTAATATGTTATGTAAAGATTTTCTTTTTTATTTTGCGACTGTTTATTTTTCATTATCAGCTCCTATATTTATTTCTTTGGCTATAATTTGATTAGAAGTGTTCCCTGTGTTTCTTATGAGAAAATATGAGACAAATAAGGCATTTATCAATAGAGTGAACATCACAAACTTTTGCTTTAACCTTTTTCTTAAATTTAATCTTACTCTTATCATAGTTAAATTATAACGTTAAATCTATAAAAAACACCTTATAAAGTGAGCTCTACTATAAATATAGAATACTTCTTGTGCGATCCGAAAGTCGTGAAATCGTGATGGTTAAATTCCATCCGCCTTAACATCGGGTTGAAAGCATAATCCACACTTTAGAAAAGTGGCGACTTTCTAGGGTGCAAGCATGGATTAAAAAGGGGTAATATTAAACTTTGTAATAAATCCCCCCTAAGAAAGTTAGATATGGTTACGAAAGGAACTTATGTCAGAATTGTCGTTATTCGTGATATGCGAAATAAAGTTGATACGCATAAACCAAAAGGTACGGAGGAATGAATAATTGGAATGAGAAGGTCTAATTAAGATGTTTTCAATCTCCCGGCAAATAGTAAGAACCTAAGTCTAACGTGAAACGATTTCATGGAACGGAGTAACCACATGGAAGCTCTTATTATCCTTTGTTTAAAAAGGATAACTAAGAAGGTGGCCCACTGAATGCTTCTATGTGGAGGGATTGTTTAAGAAGCTAATGCCTAAAGTAATATTTGGGATATGCAGACGTAAACACTGTAGTTTGGAAGGTAAAGTTGTGAATAGTAGTGAATATGTTATGAGCCAACAAAATGTTAGGTATGAATGGAATGAAACTCCCTGGCGTAAGCTGGAGAAATCTTCATTTAAGCTACAAAAACGAATTTACCGAGCTTCTAAATGTAATGATATCAAGAAGATGCATAAACTTCAGAGATTATTACTAAAATCAACAAGTGCAAGAATGCTCGCTGTTAGGAGGGTAACTCAGGATAACAGAGGGAAAAAGACTGCAGGTATTGATGGAAAGTCTAATCTTAATAAAAAGGAAAGATTGCTATTAGCAAATTCTTTAAATATAAGAGAGAAGGCAAAGCCATCAAGACGGGTATGGATCCCAAAATCTGATAGGCCATCGGAGTATCGCCCGCTCGGTATTCCTACAATAGCAGATAGAGCAAAGCAAACACTTGTCAAAATGGCACTAGAACCGGAATGGGAAGCAAAGTTTGAGCCTAACACTTACGGTTTTAGATCTGGTAGATCGTGTCATGATGCAATAGCAGCTATATTTATCGCACTTGGTCAGAAAACAGCATTTATATTGGATGCTGATATTTCCGGATGCTTTGATAATATTAAACATTCTGCACTGCTCGAAAAACTTAATACCACACCAACTCTAAAGAGAATTATAAAAGGATGATTGAAAGCAGGCATTATGAAAGATAAAAAGTTTAATCCCACTAAACGTGGCACAATTCAAGGTGGAACAATTTCTCCATTACTTGCATGTGTAGCACTATATGGATTAGAACAAAATATCAAAGAAGAACTTAAGGAAGAACTTTTCCAACATGCGAAAAAGAAATATGGTAGAGTATCTCGCAAACAGGCACAAAATTCAGTTAGTGTAATTACGTACGCCGATGATTTTGTGGTTTTACACGAGAGCGAAGAACTTGTCCTGAAGGCAAAGGTTCTAATTGAAAAATGGCTAAAACCCGTCGGATTAGAATTAAAGTCATCAAAGACAAGAATTGCACATACACTAAAATCCCTAAATGGGGAAAAGCCAGGATTTGATTTTCTTGGATTTTCAATAAGGCATTATCAAACACGTCAAAATAAGAGTGGTTACAAGTTATTGATTAAACCAAGTCGTAAATCTATAAGCCAACACTTGTTATCTATTAAACATAAGCTTAAAGAGTTGCGAGCAGCACCACAAGAAGCTGTAATAAAAGAACTTAATCCAATAATAAGGGGTTGGAGCCAATATTACACCTCGGTAGTCTCAAGTAAAGTCTTTAACTTATTAGACTACTCTATGCATAACAAACTTTGGAAATGGGCTGTCTATAGACACCATGACAAAAGAAGGTGTTGGGTCAAAAGAAAATACTTTAAAAAGTATGGTAGCGACAATTGGAGGTATATGGTAAGTAACAAGCTATATCTTATTAGACATAGGGATCATGCTATTAAACGACATATCAAAGTAAATGGAAATAGGTCTCCGTATGATGGAGATTGGCCATACTGGGGGAATCGTTTAAGTAAACTACCAGGAAAATCATCGCGAGTAATAAAATTACTGAAGTTACAGCAAGGTAAATGTAATTATTGTTATCTTTGGTTTCGGTTTGATGATTTAGCACATGTACATCATCAAGATCGCAATAGACGCAATAATAACATGAAAAATCTATCCTTGCTTCATAAGCACTGCCACGATCAATTACATGGAAGTATGCATGACAAGCACCAAATTAGAGAGAAGCCGGATGATGGGAAACTATCAAGTCCGGTTTTGAAGTCGAGTGGGGAGAGGTGACTTTCTCCACTTAGATAACATTGACATTTTCTTTTGTAACATCAAATCCTAGTATATCTCCTATCTTCGAAAGCAAATCTTCCATATTCATAACCTCTACCTTGAATTAAAATAATAGCAAAAACCCATATACAGTTGATTTTTACCTAAATAAAAACTCAACTAAAGAAAGACCTTGAACGACTAACTACCTTTATACTGACAAATAAAACTAAGATTGCAACATATTTTTCATAAAAAAGCAATCATTGAAGAATTTTAACTATATAGTAAAGAAAATCAGGATTTGAACTGATGTTTATAGACTTGATCAACTATGTTTTTTTAAATTTTTTGAATCTAGTCTTATTACAACTCTTATTTATAATTTTGTATTCTTGTTCAATTGAAAAATGTATTTTTGGCAATAAAAACCCTAGGCTCTGTGGACAAAATTTTAGAGAAGCCATACAAGAGCTCCAACAAAATTGAGAAAACCCATAAAAACCTCAGCAGTTTTATCAAATCTGGAAAAAATGCGCCTAAAATTTTTAATTTTACCAAAAAAACACTCAATCAAATGACGTTCTTTGTAGATATGCTCATCGTAATACCTTTGCACTTTTCGATTCCGTTTTGGCGGAATAACTACTGTACATCCCTTGTCTTCAAGACTTGTAACAAAGGCATTGCTATCGTAGCCCTTGTCAGCTACTACAGTAGAGTTATAGATACTTTCGGTCAACACTTGTGCCTGCGTAATTTCATTTCTTTGACCAGGAGTCAGAGTAAATTTAAGTGGATTTCCAAGTGCATCGACAAGCGCATGTATTTTAGTTGTAAAGCCACCTTTGCTCCTCCCTAAAGCTTCTTGATCCTTGGAGTTTTTTGTATATCCAGATGAACATGGATGGCCTCGGATGATCGTACCGTCGATTATAGCAACTTCTAAATCAGGCTCTTGTTTAGTATATTCAAGCAATTTTTTCCAGACATCTCTTTCACACCATCTTTTAAATCGCTTATGTATACTCCTGTAATTACCATAAGTTTTTGGTAAAAGTCTCCATTGGCAACCACTTCGCACTATGTACCACACTGCCTCTATGAATATTCTTAAACGTTTTTCATCTTTGCTGTGCATTCCTTTTACGCTTTTTATGAACTCTAAAATTTGTTTCCAATTTTCCTCTTTGATGTAATATTGCATATGGTAGTTTCTCCATTTTTTACCTATTAGGCTAAACTACCATCTTTTTCTCTCTTTTCATATTTTTTGTCCACAGAGCCTAGGTTTTTCTCCAAGTGGATTATTGTTAGTTTAGTAGTATATATTATTAAAAACGCAAGTAATACAACCACTTTCAGCACCCAAAACCAGCTAGTGAGTTATCTAAGTGGAGAAAGTCACCTCTCTCCACTCGACTTCAAAACCGGACTTGATAGTTTCCCATCATCCGGCTTCTCTCTAATTTGGTGCTTGTCATGCATACTTCCATGTAATTGATCGTGGCAGTGCTTATGAAGCAAGGATAGATTTTTCATGTTATTATTGCGTCTATTGCGATCTTGATGATGTACATGTGCTAAATCATCAAACCGAAACCAAAGATAACAATAATTACATTTACCTTGCTGTAACTTCAGTAATTTTATTACTCGCGATGATTTTCCTGGTAGTTTACTTAAACGATTCCCCCAGTATGGCCAATCTCCATCATACGGAGACCTATTTCCATTTACTTTGATATGTCGTTTAATAGCATGATCCCTATGTCTAATAAGATATAGCTTGTTACTTACCATATACCTCCAATTGTCGCTACCATACTTTTTAAAGTATTTTCTTTTGACCCAACACCTTCTTTTGTCATGGTGTCTATAGACAGCCCATTTCCAAAGTTTGTTATGCATAGAGTAGTCTAATAAGTTAAAGACTTTACTTGAGACTACCGAGGTGTAATATTGGCTCCAACCCCTTATTATTGGATTAAGTTCTTTTATTACAGCTTCTTGTGGTGCTGCTCGCAACTCTTTAAGCTTATGTTTAATAGATAACAAGTGTTGGCTTATAGATTTACGACTTGGTTTAATCAATAACTTGTAACCACTCTTATTTTGACGTGTTTGATAATGCCTTATTGAAAATCCAAGAAAATCAAATCCTGGCTTTTCCCCATTTAGGGATTTTAGTGTATGTGCAATTCTTGTCTTTGATGACTTTAATTCTAATCCGACGGGTTTTAGCCATTTTTCAATTAGAACCTTTGCCTTCAGGACAAGTTCTTCGCTCTCGTGTAAAACCACAAAATCATCGGCGTACGTAATTACACTAACTGAATTTTGTGCCTGTTTGCGAGATACTCTACCATATTTCTTTTTCGCATGTTGGAAAAGTTCTTCCTTAAGTTCTTCTTTGATATTTTGTTCTAATCCATATAGTGCTACACATGCAAGTAATGGAGAAATTGTTCCACCTTGAATTGTGCCACGTTTAGTGGGATTAAACTTTTTATCTTTCATAATGCCTGCTTTCAATCATCCTTTTATAATTCTCTTTAGAGTTGGTGTGGTATTAAGTTTTTCGAGCAGTGCAGAATGTTTAATATTATCAAAGCATCCGGAAATATCAGCATCCAATATAAATGCTGTTTTCTGACCAAGTGCGATAAATATAGCTGCTATTGCATCATGACACGATCTACCAGATCTAAAACCGTAAGTGTTAGGCTCAAACTTTGCTTCCCATTCCGGTTCTAGTGCCATTTTGACAAGTGTTTGCTTTGCTCTATCTGCTATTGTAGGAATACCGAGCGGGCGATACTCCGATGGCCTATCAGATTTTGGGATCCATACCCGTCTTGATGGCTTTGCCTTCTCTCTTATATTTAAAGAATTTGCTAATAGCAATCTTTCCTTTTTATTAAGATTAGACTTTCCATCAATACCTGCAGTCTTTTTCCCTCTGTTATCCTGAGTTACCCTCCTAACAGCGAGCATTCTTGCACTTGTTGATTTTAGTAATAATCTCTGAAGTTTATGCATCTTCTTGATATCATTACATTTAGAAGCTCGGTAAATTCGTTTTTGTAGCTTAAATGAAGATTTCTCCAGCTTACGCCAGGGAGTTTCATTCCATTCATACCTAACATTTTGTTGGCTCATAACATATTCACTACTATTCACAACTTTACCTTCCAAACTACAGTGTTTACGTCTGCATATCCCAAATATTACTTTAGGCATTAGCTTCTTAAACAATCCCTCCACATAGAAGCATTCAGTGGGCCACCTTCTTAGTTATCCTTTTTAAACAAAGGATAATAAGAGCTTCCATGTGGTTACTCCGTTCCATGAAATCGTTTCACGTTAGACTTAGGTTCTTACTATTTGCCGGGAGATTGAAAACATCTTAATTAGACCTTCTCATTCCAATTATTCATTCCTCCGTACCTTTTGGTTTATGCGTATCAACTTTATTTCGCATATCACGAATAACGACAATTCTGACATAAGTTCCTTTCGTAACCATATCTAACTTTCTTAGGGGGGATTTATTACAAAGTTTAATATTACCCCTTTTTAATCCATGCTTGCACCCTAGAAAATCGCCACTTTCTTAAAGTGTGGATTATGCTTTCAACCCGATGTTAGGGCAGATGGAATTTAACCATCACGATTTCATGACTTTCGGGTCGCACGAGAACAAGTTTTTTTGGAATGCGTTGGACTACCAACCAATACGTTCGAACTTTTTTATATGGTGATTCTGCTATACGCTAAAATCAGCTATATTGCTTTACTTTTGCTAAATTTATATATGAACTGATTTGCCTAACTTTATTGCAAAGATTTCAAATTTCTATTTTTACAACCCTATTTTTACGCAACTTGTTCTCAAAAATATACGATCTTTTTTGAAAGAGTAAACAATTGAATTCTTTATAACACTAACTAGGCTCTGTGGACAAAAAATATGAAAAGAGAGAAAAAGATGGTAGTTTAGCCTAATAGGTAAAAAATGGAGAAACTACCATATGCAATATTACATCAAAGAGGAAAATTGGAAACAAATTTTAGAGTTCATAAAAAGCGTAAAAGGAATGCACAGCAAAGATGAAAAACGTTTAAGAATATTCATAGAGGCAGTGTGGTACATAGTGCGAAGTGGTTGCCAATGGAGACTTTTACCAAAAACTTATGGTAATTACAGGAGTATACATAAGCGATTTAAAAGATGGTGTGAAAGAGATGTCTGGAAAAAATTGCTTGAATATACTAAACAAGAGCCTGATTTAGAAGTTGCTATAATCGACGGTACGATCATCCGAGCCCATCCATGTTCATCTGGATATATAAAAAACTCCAAGGATCAAGAAGCTTTAGGGAGGAGCAAAGGTGGCTTTACAACTAAAATACATGCGCTTGTCGATGCACTTGGAAATCCACTTAAATTTACTCTGACTCCTGGTCAAAGAAATGAAATTACGCAGGCACAAGTGTTGACCGAAAGTATCTATAACTCTACTGTAGTAGCTGACAAGGGCTACGATAGCAATGCCTTTGTTACAAGTCTTGAAGACAAGGGATGTACAGTAGTTATTCCGCCAAAACGGAATCGAAAAGTGCAAAGGTATTACGATGAGCATATCTACAAAGAACGTCATTTGATTGAGTGTTTTTTTGGTAAAATTAAAAATTTTAGGCGCATTTTTTCCAGATTTGATAAAACTGCTGAGGTTTTTATGGGTTTTCTCAATTTTGTTGGAGCTCTTGTATGGCTTCTCTAAAATTTTGTCCACAGAGCCTAGCATGGTACTTTTACTAAAGTATTTTTTGAAAAAGTTAGTTGACTTATAAATAATTCTCTACTAATAGTGGCATATGTTTGTTTATTCTGCTGAAGTGGCTCCGCAGGTTACTGTATAAGCTTGAGCAGTTTTTGCACTTCTTATAAAGCATAATCCATCATATTCCTATATATTAAATATAGCTGGTGTTCTCAATTTTGTTGATCTATAGTAAAATTGGCTAAAACTTCCAGTAATAAACAACTTTTAACCTAGTAGTAGTACTCACCATAAAAACTTAACAAAAATATGAGTAGTAAAAATATTATGTTGAAATTAGCTTGACTAATATTATATATTGTACATAATATATTCTATATCTAGGCTAGGAGGTAGTATGGGTACAGAGTCAGTAAAATATGTTGTAGAATCTATCAGTGAACAAAAGCTAGGAGAGGAATTAAATACTGAGCCATGGCATTCAAAAATTGAGCGTAATAGCAATGAGGGAACAACGCCTGAAGATGACATAACAGATTTAGATGATTATAGTTTGTTTGTTCAAGGAATAAGTAATCGTTCGGAATGTTATGACCTTGATCAGAGACATGAAACTAGGGAGGCTGTTGACACATGTGTAAAACATACATTGTCGTATCAGAGTGAAACTGATGATAGTGATTTATATTGGAAAAATTACCCTATTAGTCCAAGAGACTCTGCTTTAATTAAGCTAGATCTACCACTGACTGAAAGTGAGAGAAGTCTAATTGATGAATTTTGTAAAGAGTTAAAAGATGTAGTAGCAAAAAATGATCAAGGTTATAGGGATAAGCATGAAAATTTTACAAACACTGCTTTAGAGCGTATAGAGTGCATAACAAATAAATATTTGCAAAAAGGGATAAGACTCAATTCAAAATATAACGATGATAAGTATACTATAACAAGTTTAATTTTTAAGGAAATAAGAAATATCCCTGATAGAATACGACAGCATAAGGGATTACCACCTTATGAGAGTTTATCAGACGATAGTGAGACTATAACAAGTTTAGTTTCTAAGGGAATAAGAGATATTCCTGCCTACGAGGGTGTATCAGATGACAAAAATATAGGTATTATACGCAATATCATGAGTAATTTACTATTAAAAGGTGGAAGAGTAAAATGCAGTTCCTTTTATGATGATAAGTTATTGTATGCAACTTATGGGTTCAGTTATGAGATTTTTGCAGAACGTGAAGAAATCGATAACAAGCTAAAAAGTGTAGCAGATGAAGGTATTATAAACAGTAGTGCCCAAGGCAAAGCTTTACACGTAGAAATGGATAATGGATATTTTTATGTAAAATATTCGCAAGATAGCACTGTTGAGGTTGCAAAAGTTATAAATAATCCAAAAGTGAAAGATTTAAGTTTTAGACATCATATATTTCATGTTGGAAAGAGTATAGTAAGAGTTGAAAATGTAGGAGGAAAAAGAAATTATACAGACGTTTTAGAAGGTGGCATTGAAATGTCTTTTACTACTGAAGTAGGAAAGATTAGTATTCATCTACGTTCTAGTGATAAAGACAACAATACAATTGAAGTAAAGATAAGTGACGATGATAAGAAGAAACTTGATCAATTAAAAGATAAGGAAGAAATAGGAGAAAATTGCTTACTTGGTGGATATTCAGTACATGATGCGATTAAACGAGGATATTTTGAAAAACATGAAACACTACGTCAATCTTCTGAAAAAATTACCTTATCTAATGAAAAGAAAAAAAATAGTTGGTGTGAGATAGTAACAAATTCAAAACAGACAACAAGCCGTACTGTAGGGTAAATGCTATACTGCTTGATTGTCTAAAGATCTTATATTGCTTACCATAAAAGCTTAACAAAAGCTTAATCATATGAGTAGTAAAAAGATTATGGTTATTGACTTAATGTTACATATCGCATACAATATATCATGTATCTTAGCTTAAGGGGTAAGTATGGGTGAGTCTACTGGGATGGTAAAATCTATCATCAATCTACTAAAGCCAAAATCCAAATCAGAACTATATGATATTGAATATGAATCCATTATAGAACATCTATCATCTAAAGAACATTTATTAAATGAGCTGATGAATGATATGTGGTACTCAGGGGATTTGCCATCAGTTAGAAATTATAATGAACCACCATCTTTAATGGATAGTAAACTTGAACTAAGCGAACAAATTTGTGTTTGGTTTGCTCTAGATCACGATCTTACGCCAAGTCAAAAAAATTTAAACAAAAAGTTACTTAGTGCTCTAAAATGTTTAGCTTCTAACTGTGGTTCATTTGATAATACTGATCCCCTTGAAGAATTTTTATATGACAATAAAAGTAATAAAGATTTAAAAGTAATTCTTAACCTAAAGAGAGGAGAATCTGAGTCAACAGTATTACATGCAATTGCAGGAGCAAAGATTGGTGGATTTCGTCGCACAGGAAATCAGGCTATAGATTTACTCTTAGAAGCAGGCGCAGATCCTAACATACAAGATAATAAAGGAAAAACACCATTATACCTTGCTGCTGCCAAAGGTCATTACGATAATGCAAACTCTCTTCTTTTGAAAGGAGCTAAACCTAATATAACAAGTAGAAAGGGCAAAACTCCACAACGAATAGCAACTAATAATCTCTGCTATGATATTGAAGAATTATTTTTAACTGATAAACAGAAAAAGATGAATAAGGAATTGTATGACTTACTTGTATGTGATTCAGACTGCACTAAAAATTTAAAGGAGTTTTTAAGTAAGCATAAAAGAGATTCAGACCTAAAAGTAGTGCTAAATATTCGGCAAGGAATGGGTGAATCAAAAGTGTTTTCGTATGTTGATCGTTTTGCTTGGGATAATGAAGATCTTGCTCAAGAGTTAAGAAAAGTATTTCTAGAAGCAGGAGCATTAGATTATGGTATAAATATTATTTATCGTCAGCAAAAGAAAGGACAGGCCAGTAAATTACTCGTTAATTTAACCTCAAATCAAAAGGAAAAGTTAAATGAGTTTTCTGATAAGGTGTTTCAGGCTCAAAACATGGCTGAACTTGAAGAGATTGTAAACGATGCTATAAAGTCTGGTGTACGATTAAACTATTCTTCTTCACAAGATTTCTTTTCAGGTAATGAGTACACTTTTACCGATTATGTGATGAAAAAAATCAGTGAATTAGAAAAAAATCCTAAAGTTGCTAGTAATATAATATGTCAATTAGTATCAAAAGGGGCAGTGTTTGGTAATACAGTTGATGCTAACACACTGACATCAAAATTTAAAGAGCATAAAACTAACCTAAAAAAAGCTTATAGAGATTATATTAGCAATTCTCATAAGTTTATTGAAATCGCAAAAAGTGCAACCAATAGCGAGCTAAAAGATGCAAGAGTAGACAACTCCGTTTTTTACTTAGAATATTCTAAAGATAGTAAAATAGACATTATAAAGATAACAGATGGGGCAAGGGATTTAGGTCTAACCGATGGAGATGTAAAGTGTGGAAGAAATATAGTAAAGATCGGTAGTAGTGAAGTAGAAATTCAAACCGAAGGTGGAATAAGGTATTACACAGATCTTACAGAAGGCAGCGATATAGTATTAACCTTCTATACTAGTTTGGGAAATGTAGACGTTAGGCTGTATCCTGACATACAGAATAAAAGCAAAATTATAGTAGAAGTGAGTAATAAAGAGGAAGTATTGGAAAAATTCGAAGGTCATAAAGAAGAATTAGGCGAGGATTGTGCACTTGGTAATTATTATGTCTACGATGCTATTGAACAGGGATATTTTGAAAGATCTGGTGGATTAATTCGTCCTGAAGTAATAAGCGAGTCTAACAACAAAAAGGTTTCATGGGCAGAACGTGAAGAATTAAGAAGGGTTTCTAATTCGAGGGAAGAAATTGCTAGGTAGAAGGTATTAAATATTAACTAAGATAATTAGCAATCTAAGAAACGAATTATCTTAAGCTCTACACAAATCACTCGCTCTTTTTTACAATTAATTTGGTTTATAGAACTACTCGTAGTAATCAAAATAAGATTTTTTCTTATAGTCAAGTTATAGTAAAATGAAATGCGATAAAGTTGCATTATTCTTTCTACAGCTAAATTTTTGCCTTAGCGTATTTATTATACAGGTAGTACAAAGCCATCGTTACACTTATATATCGTCAATAATCTATTAACAATTCCTATAGTATAATTAATTTTGAAGGCTTTAGTAAGGGGGAAGTATGACAGAAGCAAATCCAATAGTTACATTAAAGGCTAAAATTAAAGAATTTGGTTTTAATAAATTAAGAGCTAAAGATAATAAAAGCGCAAATTCTGGTGAGCAAGCATATAAAGACATTAATAGAATGGATTTCATCATTAACGGAGAGAATATAGATAGGGATTTTGTTGACCGATTATATAAAAAACATATTAGCTTGGTTAAAAATAATAAAGATGGAGAAAAGAATTATCGTTCATTTGCAAAAGAGGTTTTTAAGGAGATGTTTCAACATTCTAGAGCAGAAGCTCCAAATGATCATATTCTAGAAGAGTTAGCTACTAATTGCAATCAAGCAGGATATGAACATATATATGGACCATTTATGATGGAACTTTACGAGAAACATAAATTATTTATGAATGTCAATAGTGGTGTTGAGAGAAAAGTGTACATTGACTGCAAAAATCCAAATTCTGTAAAAGTTGAGTGTAAAATCCCCAAAGCACCTGTAAAGCTTCTAGGTGTACAGTCCCAGAGTGTGATGGTATGATAAAATATGAGAAAAAAATACCATCAAAGGAGGAGTTATGGGACAAATATTACATGGGTGCGCCAAAACAACACAGACGATTCGTAGAGCAATACAAAATAGAAAAGAGAGCATAGCAAAACTCTCCAAGCATTATAACCTTAATCCAAAAACTATTATTAAGTGGAGAAAACGTTCATTTACGAAAGATGCTGATATGGGTCCAAAGCGTCCAAGATCGACTGTTTTAACGCTAGAAGAGGAAGCTATAATAGTTACATTTCGCAAGTATACACTACTGCCACTAGATGATTGCCTTTACGCTCTGCAGTCTACAATTCCGCATTTGACTCGCTCTAGCTTGCATCGTTGTTTACAAAGACACAACATTAGCAGATTACCAACTGTTGATGGAGAAGTTAAGTCAAAAAAGAAATTCAAACAATATCCTATCGGTTACTTTCATATTGATATTGCTGAAGTTAGAACTGAGGAGGGCAAATTACATTTGTTTGTTGCTATTGATAGGACATCCAAATTTACCTATGTTGAGTTGCGTAACAGTGCTACAAAACCCATAGCTGCTGAGTTCTTACGTAATTTGATTAGAATTTTACCGTATAAAATCCATACTATTTTGACAGATAACGGTATACAATTTACAAACCAGAAGCGTCATAAGTATGCTTTCCAACATATATTTGATAGAGTTTGCGAAGAGAATGTTATTGAACATCGTTTGACAAAAGTTAGCCATCCTTGGACGAATGGGCAAGTCGAGCGTATGAATAAAACTTTAAAGGATGCTACAGTTAAGAAGTATTACTATCAATCGCACCAGCAACTTAAAGAACACCTTTATAACTTTGTTATGGCTTATAATTATGCAAAGAGACTCAAAACTCTTAAGGGTCTTACTCCTTATGAATTTATATGTTATCAGTGGACACAGTCTCCAGAATTATTTATACTAAATCCACACCATCACACTCTGGGACCATACACCTAGTGGAAAACAGTGCCCTGTATCTTTGTCAATAAATCTTCTCACGGTTCCTTCAGGATCAGTTGCTTGCCCTCTATATTCTTCAAATGTTATGCCACAGAACATAAATCCTGACCTCATATCATTCCTTAGCGCTGCTCCTTCTTGCCATCTCTCATATGCTTCTTTTACTTTAGCATGAGAAGTTAGTGCATCAAAAAACTCAGGGCTTACCAAGGCATGAACTCCTGTCATATATTCACCACTTAAGTTATCCTCAATATGCCTCAATACTTCCAGACACTTACGCTTTACATCAGTTGTTGCTGTTCCTAGTGCAAAATTTACTACTTTTGGTGTTATTTCAAATTCGTTGTACAGATTTAATAATTCTGACCCATCAGCATCTAAAATTATTCCTTTCAGCGCTCCCATTCGCAAATGCTCTAATGTTATTGCATGTTTGTTTCTCATTAGCTGTAAATGATCGGTTATTACATCTGCCAGCGCTTTCAGTTCACTTTCTGATCCAAATGCTCTTATTCCTTGCACTTCTTCTGGTAACACTACATCATCATGTGGAATATGTGGAATCGTAAATGTTCTTACCTTTCTTTTTCCTCTTTTTCCTACTGTTGCTGGTGCTCCGGGTAACTGCGTTGGTAATAAACTCAATACTCCATTATGTTCTTCTATGGTAATATGTCTAAATCTTACTGATCTACTTGGAAATAAATTTAAATTTTCAACCCGTCCATAATTTATCGGCAATATATTCATCGCATTTGTTAGTGCCGTCATGCTAAATGCTGTATTTGTAAAAGGATTTTGCATTTTTTCTCTCCCTTTTTTCCTATTAATTTTAGTTAAACTCCCTTGCGAATGATGATCCCTCGTCCTTCAAGTTGCTTTATTGCTGCAGCTTTCTGCTCTTCAGTAATATTTGTTGGCCATACAACTGCATGATCTGCTAGTATTGCACCACGAGCAATAATTACTCCTTTACTATTTTCCTTTGCGTTTACATCGCTTGCTATCACTCCTATAGCCGTTTGTGTCCCATCTGTGGCAGTTGGATTTAAAGCTTTAATAAAACCATCTTTAGTATCATAACCAACTACTGTTCCCAGCTTTAGATTTTGTCCCTTGGCTACTGTTATTTGATCTCTTGAATATAGGTTGGACACTTCATATTTCAGAAGATCGCCTAAATTATTTCCTTCAGTTATACTTATCATGTCTTTTTCTCTCCTTTTTTTATTTTTTTACCGCCGTGTTTATAACTGCTATACACCGTGGTTATTACCTTATAATTAGCCATTATGGCGCATTTTGGACACTTATTTACCGCAGAGCACTATATATGGCGGTTATAAAATTTAAATGCACCGACTTTTCGCTACCTGTATCATCAAATCTTCCTGCGAATTTCGTGGTACTGCACTCAGTATGTCTGTCTTCTTCGTTCTTTCTGCAAGTAATTCCATTAAAACCTCCCTTGCTTGCTCAATACTTACGCCTTGCTCTATAAATTCTCCTATCTTTTCTGGCATCTTTGATATATTACATAATCTTATTATCTCTAAGATTTCTCTACGACAGTTCTCGTAGCCTTCCTCAGTTAACTCATTAGTTGTCATACTAACACTCCTATGATTATTGATAAATTCAAAAAATGTTGTAACTCTGTCTGCAAGACCAATATCCACAGCGTTCTTGCCAAAATATAGCCCTGCTTCTGTTGATTTGATTCTTTCCGTGGAAAGATTTCTGTTTCGTGCTACGAGCTGGACAAACATCTCATATAGGCGATCTACTTCTTTTTGCAAGCTTTCCAGACTTTCAGACGTTATTGGCTCATGGGGATTTAAATCATTTTTTCTACTTCCTGCAAATACTGTGGTATATTTTATTCCCTGTTTTTCATCAAATCCACTTTGATCTATATGACTTGCTATTACTCCTATACTCCCAACTCCTGAAGTGCAGGTGAGAAAAATCTTTTCAGCGCTAGAGGCTATAGCATATGCAGCAGAGTATGCATCATCATTTGCTATCGCTATTATCCTCTTTTTTCCTCTTGCACTATAGATAAAATCAGCTAAGTCAAATACTCCATTTACCTCTCCTCCTGGGCTATCTATTTCCAGTATAATTGTCTCTATACTACTATCTGCTAATGCTTGTGTAATTTGTTCTTCTATTTGCTCATATGATGCCATCCCGAGCATTTTATCAAACGCACCTGGTTTTTTCGTCAGAATTCCATGTATTGGTATAATTGCAGTTCTTTCTACGTTACTTTTGATGGAGTGATTTTTGAAAATTGGCTGTTTTCCTTTGTATAGAGATAGTAGCTCAAAACTCCTTGGTTCAAGCATTAATGGCTTTCCTAGCAATATCATAACCCTTTGCAATCAGAGTCAAACATTAAATTGAGACTATTTGCACGCTTTTGATCTTCTGCTATTTCTTGATCAATTTCTTCTACATCGTAACCCATTTCTGATACTACCTCTGCTCGACTTTTGAAGCCATTCCTTACTGCCATTTGCTGTGCTTGCTGGTCTTTAAGCGGATCCACCCAATCAAATCCCTGTGGTATCCATTTCACTTCTTCTTTCGCTGCTTTTACTACTTTTTCATCTATACTCAGTTCTCCAGAAAGTACTGCTAACTCTAGCCATCTACTCCATACTGGTCTGCAAAATTGGAATACCATAATGTTATGTTGCAGCATAGCGCATCGACGGCGAAACTCTATCAGCCCTGCTCGAATGGATGAATAATTAACGCCTGTTAAATCTCCTGTTAGCTGCTCATATGTTATTCCTGTGCCTATTGCTATTGCCCTTAGCTGCTGTCTCATAAACGCTTCATAACTTCCTCCAACATCAGATCAACTGTGTTTTTTTAAATTTTTTGAATTTAGTCTTATTACAACTCTTGTTTATAACTTTGTATTTTTATTCAATTAAAAAATGTATTTTTGGCAACAAAAACCCTAGGCTCTGTGGACAAAAAATATGAAAAGAGAGAAAAAGATGGTAGTTTAGCCTAATAGGTAAAAAATGGAGAAACTACCATATGCAATATTACATCAAAGAGGAAAATTGGAAACAAATTTTAGAGTTCATAAAAAGCGTAAAAGGAATGCACAGCAAAGATGAAAAACGTTTAAGAATATTCATAGAGGCAGTGTGGTACATAGTGCGAAGTGGTTGCCAATGGAGACTTTTACCAAAAACTTATGGTAATTACAGGAGTATACATAAGCGATTTAAAAGATGGTGTGAAAGAGATGTCTGGAAAAAATTGCTTGAATATACTAAACAAGAGCCTGATTTAGAAGTTGCTATAATCGACGGTACGATCATCCGAGGCCATCCATGTTCATCTGGATATACAAAAAACTCCAAGGATCAAGAAGCTTTAGGGAGGAGCAAAGGTGGCTTTACAACTAAAATACATGCGCTTGTCGATGCACTTGGAAATCCACTTAAATTTACTCTGACTCCTGGTCAAAGAAATGAAATTACGCAGGCACAAGTGTTGACCGAAAGTATCTATAACTCTACTGTAGTAGCTGACAAGGGCTACGATAGCAATGCCTTTGTTACAAGTCTTGAAGACAAGGGATGTACAGTAGTTATTCCGCCAAAACGGAATCGAAAAGTGCAAAGGTATTACGATGAGCATATCTACAAAGAACGTCATTTGATTGAGTGTTTTTTTGGTAAAATTAAAAATTTTAGGCGCATTTTTTCCAGATTTGATAAAACTGCTGAGGTTTTTATGGGTTTTCTCAATTTTGTTGGAGCTCTTGTATGGCTTCTCTAAAATTTTGTCCACAGAGCCTAGTAACATTACATCTGACAATGTTTGAATTATTAGACTTATCGCTTATATCTGAAATATTACTTTTTTCACTGTACGAAGACGAGTTGCTCGACATATTGTCTAAACTAAAAAGCTTTTTACCTTGATAGATTGGATTCCAATCAAGTGGATTATAAGCTTTAGCTTTTTTATCAAGAGTACTGCTACTAACATCACTGATACCACTATCCCCTGAATCACGGCGTTGTTTGTTAGGAGTGCTATGAATGTTGTCTTCCATGAGTTTTCGCATTGTTGGGCCAAATGTTCTTCCAAGATTGCTACTCACTGTTTTATTACTATCATTTGCTTGGAAATGAGATGCATTTTGCTCAAAAATTGCTCTTATTCCAGCAAATTTAACTTGGGAAGATTTTGGAGGAACAGGTGGAGCAACCATGCCTTTTGAGTTAATCTTTCCTTCATTTTGAGGAAAAATTTTTGGATTATTTTTTTCTACTGTAGTATTCATTTTTTTACCTCTAAACCTATTAACTAATAAAAGTATAAACTTAGAGGTATTAATTTTGTAATAACAATGCTAATAGATTACCGCAGTTTCAATAAGCATCACCAGAGGATTCTCTATATAATGCTTAAAGGCATTTAAAAACTTTGCTCCGAGTGCCCCATCAACTGCTCTATGGTCAACAGAGAGCGTTACTGTCATTATTTCTGCTATTTCTATTTTCTCATTCATAACAATTGGTTGTTTTTTAGATGCACCAACTGCCATAATGCAAGATTGCGGCGGATTGATTATAGCACTGAAGGCTTTTATACCAAACATCCCTAAGTTGGAGATAGTAAACCCTCCTCCTTGAAACTCTTCAGGTTTCAATTTTCCAGATCTTGCTCTGCTTACTAAATCTTTCACTTCTTTTGATATAGATAAAATACCCTTTTTATCAGCATTTTTTACTATAGGAGTAATTAGCCCATCTTCAAGTGCCACAGCGATTGAAATATCTATATTTGAATATCTCAGTATTTTATTATCTATCCACGAAGAATTTATATCAGGAAATTTTTTCATGCTGAAAGCTGCAGCTTTTATGATTAGATCATTAATTGTTACTTTATTGTTTTCATCTGCTGAGTTAATCTCGTTTTTTAACGATATTAACTTATCAACCTGGCAGTCTACAGTTAAATAAAAATGTGGAACATTCTGTTTTGATTCAGTCAGGCGCTGTGCTATCACTTGGCGCATGTTGCTTACTTCAACTATGGTATCTTTCTCAGGACTTTCAGTATGTATACCACTGCCTAAAAACTCCAACACATCAGCCTTAATTATGCGACCATATGGTCCTGTACCTTTTAATTGCTGCACATTAACCCCTTCATTTTGAGCTATTTTCTTAGCTAAAGGGCTTATCTTTGTTCTACCTTCTGTTCCTTCCTCTTTTCTAGATCCCAGTGTCAAGCACTGGGATGACATTGGAGGATTGGATGACATTGGAGGGTTGGATGATATTGAAGAGTTGGATGGCACTGAGGGATTGGTTTCAACTTCTTTCTTAGCTTCAATATTGGTGGCAGAAGCTGAAACATAGTTATCGAGTGCACTTTCACCTTCTCCTTCTTCCAGCATTAAAGCTATTGGTTGATTTACAGGCACGCCACTTGTTCCTTCTGTTACTAAAATTTTTGCTATGACTCCTTCATCCACAGATTCAAACTCCATTATGGCTTTATCAGTCTCTATCTCAGCAATTACGTCGCCTACTTCAACTTTATCTTGTTCTTTTTTATGCCACTTTACAATTTTTCCTCCAGTTTTGCTCATTGTCGGTGAAAGAGCAGGCATTAATATTTCTATAGGCATTGATTTTGCATTTAAAGATCTATTCAATTTTTAATTTACTCTTTATCTTATGTCAACCTAATCGTGAATTATGATGAATAAGTCTGTTACACTACCCCTCACGTCATCCCAGTGCGTGACACTGGGATCTTGGTTCAGTACTATTATCCTATTGTTTTTATTATTTAGCCATAGCTTGTTTGCTAATAACTTTGTTTCAACAAAATCAAATAAGATCAACATGAGAACGGGGCCAGGGTTTCACTATCCTGTAAAATGGATATACACTTGCAAAAATCTGCCCCTGAAAGTGATAGAAGAGTTTGAGAGTTGGAAAAAGGTCTGTGATATACATGAAGACTGCGGATGGATAAAAGGCAATCTTCTTAGTGATAAGCGCTACGCGATTGTAAAAGAAGATACTTATGGATATCAAAAACAGAGTGTAGACAGCAAGATTACTATGAAAATAGACAAGTTTGTTGTGATGAAGATAGAAAAATGCAACGAAGAATGGTGCTTTCTTTCCACCCCAAAACGCAAAGCATGGGTACAAAAAAAACATATATATGGGGTTGATTAGGTTGACAAAAAATCTGAATTAACACTAGTTTCTGGGCCTTCTGTAGCATGCTCTTCAGATGAAGCAGAGGGTTCTTGAGGCTCTGGAGACTGTACAGGGCTATCACAGAAACTCCTTAACATCTCCTCAGCGGATGAATCTAAAATTTGTACAATAGACTTTTCACTCTGCTCTTTTAGCGATTGATCCATTCTAGAAATCAACTCAGAAAACTCGCTACCTGATTTTTCAGCTTCATTTTTTATTTTACTTTCTATGCTTGCAATATTGCCTTGTTCAATTTCTTCTTTTGTTATGTTGAACGAATTTGCAGCATCTTGATATCCAATCTTGCAATTTCCACAACCAATTATGCAAAAAGCAATAGAATTAGATATTTCGCTTGCAGCCCACTTATGTATAGCGTAAGCCAAATAATTGTCATGGTATTTAATGCTAAATTGTTGTTCTATTAGCTCAGAAATTTTATTCTTTAGAGACATAAAGTACCCTCCTTACATTCGTTATACCTTTTTGTTAAGATACACCATTTACTACATGCTTTACTTTAATTAATTATTAAAACAAGAGCATCATTTCCAGAGCTATATCTTTTTACCTTAACAATTCTTTTTTGACTTCCTCTTCAATCATCTTAATTATACTCGTATCAGCATCACCTGTCAAAAAATCCCTAACATTCCCGAGATCATATCGATTTCCTATCATTTTTTCAATAGCATCATTTATTATGTCTATGTCAAATCCCTTTATAATAGGCGTTATCTTCACATACCCTGCAGAGCCTTTACCATAAATTCCTTTGCTTTTATCAATGCAACCACCTGCACCAGGTTTACTGCTTCTAAAACCCATTCTACACTCTACTGTTTCATACTTGATTTCACCATTTTCTATATACGCTATCCTATTATCTTCAGTAACCCGCAATCCTGTTATTGTTTTTTTTGCTTTTGATTTTATACTATCATCAATTATTGTTTCCATATAATCCCTATACTGACCTTTATACTCATAGTCTTTATAGATGCCTCCACCTCCCATAGTGATTAAATCCTTGCACTCTTGTTTGCCTAAACGACACTTTCTTATAAAAATAGGACCCCCATCCTTATCTGTGTATCTCTTTTCTCTGTTACCTCCTCCCTCTGAAACTTCAATGTCAAAGATAGGATAACCAGGATCAATTTCCAATTCAGCCTTAATATAATCTCCTGGCATTCCTGCTCTAGTTTCAGTGGAACAGGCATTCTTCTTGGTGGCATCATCTACATAAGATCTGCAGTTAGCGGGTGTATCTTTTATGTGACCTGCTTCACCGCATCCCCACACTTCTATTTCAACATGGCTAGATGTTATTTGTGAGCCATCCACATCATGATTTCCACTTCCAAAATCATGGGACTTTTCGCTCTTTTTTTCAAATTCTTGTTCCTTATTTTCCAGTTGTTTCTTGATTATCTCTTTTAATTTCTTTTTTAAACCTTCCCAGTCAAGCCTACACAATTTATCAGCGTAAAAGACCTCTGTTCTATCTGCTTTAATCGGTTGATCTTTTAATTGTGTACACTTTTGTACTTCATTTTTTTCATCTCCTAATACTTTACCATCCTTATCTTTACAATCCACTTCCTCGTGCTCTAAGTAAAATGAACTATTATCTTTTTTATCTAAATATTGTTCTACATCCGTCAATTTGTATACTACTTTGACTTTGTTGTTTGTAAATTGTTCATCTATGTCTTTATCGTAATTCACGCAATAACTGCATTTTCCCTTTTCCTGCTTATTTTCATCAGGGAAGAAAACATACCCTTGCTTATTAAATATTATTTTATCCAACTCATTTTGAGATCTTTTTAAGAGGTCACCTATTTCCCTTTCCTTGCTTGGAAGATAATAGAACCGATTTGATTCCTTGGAGTAAACAGCATTGTATTTAGTATATCTTGTTCCCATTAATTTTAGTGGTATTATTTTATTTTCTCTTTCAAGAACAAACTCCTCTGGTTCTGGCTGCCATCCAGAAAGACAAAGCATTTTACTGTTAGAATTTCCTTTATACTTTACTTCTATTTCTGGTTGTCCTAAGTTGTTCAATTTGCACTTATCCCCCTGAAACTCTTTACATTCCGTTTCAATATCAGGAACATAGCCATATTCTTTCAGAACTTTAAATTGTTGCGGATTACTTTCTAATATACCTTCTATAATATTATCAATATAATTTTTTTTGTTATTACTATCAGTCGTTTTTGCTACTATTGCTGGTTTTACTACTTTTAAAGATAGAGGGCCAATATTTACAGAATGGTTGGTAACATTAAAAGTACAGGAGCCATTACTGTAGGTTCCATATGCTCTATAAATACACGTGCTCTCGCTCATCTTCATTTCTACTTTCAATGTATTTTCATTTACTACCTCCACTATCTTAGGTTCTGGAGCAGGTGGTGCAGGAAAACAGCGAATAAACTGTGGATTTTTTTCATCTATACCTTGAGTTCCATGGTATTCAGCGCAGAGTTTATCTTTTTCTCTATAAGTTTTGAAGTGATGTGTAGTACCATCTTTATCTGGAATATAGTGTTCCTCAGATTTGTCTTTTCCGTGCTTTTCGGGAAAATCTAACTTTTCCCCAATCCCCCCATCTCTTCCTTTCAGATCACCAATGATTATCTTAACCTCAGGATTAAAGTAATCATTGTCTTTATCTGTTATAGGAACAATTCTAACTTGTGGAGGTGACATCGCAAGTTGCTCGCAAAATGGAGGCGGGCCAGGTGCAAGTGGTACAGGAGCACATTTTACTTTTTCCTGATAGCAATTATCACAGGTATTTGCCATATATCCAGGGCGAAAAATATTTGCTCCTTCACCTATTTTAGTAAAATATGAGAAAAAATCCCCCATGCAGGCTGCTTTTTGGCTACAAGCACATATTTTAGGAGAATTAGCAAATTTTGTTCGCTCTTCTTTAGTTACATTGTCTGCCCATTCCCATCCAAGACCTTTCGCAATCCCTTCCTTAATTTTTCCATCATCTAATATTGTATCTCCTTCCCAGTCGATAAAAACTGCTGCAGAAACTCCAGCCCCGCTCGTCTGCGTTCCATATATCTGGCGGCAAGACGTTCCATTAGCTAACACATAACAATTACCTTCTTCATAGTCGCAAACTTGAATCTTTGGGTTGAAATAACCATCAATTCCTTGGTCTTTTATTGCTGTCACTTTAATTTCTTTTAATAGATGAGGATCAAAATTCAAATCACCCCACTTGCCAGTAATAAAGTTCCAAAAACCCTTTCCTATTGAGCTTCCCCCAGCTTCAAGATCAGTATAAGTGTATATATCTTTGCAAGTATTAGAATATCCATTACTTGCAATTAGCAAAACCAATACTAGAAAAAAAAATTTGGCTTTAAGCCTTACACTTCTCATAAAATACCGGTAACCACTCATTAACTTCTTCCCCTTTTTCTTTTATTGCCTCGTACATATACTTTATCGTCTCTTTATTAGCTGAAAGTACATGTATTTCCTGCATATTTTTCAAATCTAAATTTAAAGTTACTAATCCTTTGTACTGTTTTATCAAAAATAAACCTTCCTGTGTTGGCGTCTGCAGAATTATATTCAGCTCCTCTTTAGATAAAGAAAATGCTTTCATGCATAATCTATTTGCATTGACGTTCGGCATCAAGATTCTTGTATCAATATGTTTATCTAAATATTGAGTAAATTTGCTAGCAAATGCGAGGTTTAAGTTTTCAGTACTTAGGATTACCACAACATTTAGTTCCGTCATTCTTTGCATCCAGTTATCAAACTCTTTCTCTGTAGGAAAAATATTACTTATCTCCCATGCTTCATCCAAAACAAGCATTGCAGGCGAGCCATCACATTTTGCCTCAAAAGAATATAAAAAATAGTAAAGTATCACGGACATACATTCCTTTTGTTTTGTAAGGTTTGCGGTGTTGAGAGATATAATTTTTGTTTCCCAGTCAATATCTGATTCATCACCATCTTGAAATAAGTAAGCAAAGTCACCATCGTCACACCATCTACTTATCTTACCCCCAAGGAGCAAGAGCACCTCAGAAATTTGTGAAATAGAACGTGATTCCTTGGGTATAGCAAATATAGAATCCACAATTTTTCTTATCTTTTCTTCTACGTCCACCAAGCTTGTATCGGCTACCATTCTTCTGATCAGTTCAACCAACATATTGCGATTGGAAGCACTATCTTCAATGTTTAGTGGATTAAATTTTAGGCTTTTGTCCTTATATTTTGGATCGATTATGTAATATTTACCACTCACTGCTTTAGTAAAAATTATTGATTTTCCAGTGTTATCCAATATGACAATTCTTGGGTTAAACTTTCTTGATTCTGATAATAAAAAATTAATGAGTGAAGTTCTGCCTGAATTTGGAGCTCCAAGTATCGTAGTATGGCCATTATTTCTTTTTCCATGAAAATTAAAGAAGTAAGGATTTCCTTCTTTTGAGAAAAAAACTGTTACCGCTTCTTTCCACCTGCCTCCTTTTAATGTACCTGACGTAAAATCGTGCAGCATAGCAAAGCTGCAAGCGTATTTTGTTAAGATATTTTTCGGTTGCGTAATAAAAGCAAAATTGCCTGGAAGTTGTGCCCAAAAATGACTTTCCATATGTAGATCAGTTCTAAATATCATGAAGCCAATCAATGACATTATAGAAGATAAATCACTAATACTTTCAGCTAACTTATTCCTATCGTCTGCAAATATTGTAAAAATAATTTTCTGTTGGCAGAAGTCTATACTAGAGGTCTTTTCAAGCTCTATTATTTCTTCAATTCCTGAGCTTTTAAGTAAGGTATTATCCTCACTAATTTGCAGCATGTTGATTTGTTTTTTAAATTCTTTTATTGCTTTATTATTACTAGTAAATATCATTATTTCTGTAATAATAAATTCAGATTCAAGCTGCAAGCATCTATCTATATTACCTAAAGAGATTTCCCGGTATTCTTTTATGCTGAAAATAGAGCCAAATTTCTGTTGATTTTCAAATATTGTTTGAAACGTATTGAAACCAAAAGCTATTTTAAAATTTCTAATATATTGCGACAGGTCCCCTTCATGTATTGGATAATCTTTGTGCGTTAATGTAACAATATAGTGGAGAAATTCTATCATTTCAGAATATATTTTACCTTCACTAAACCTTAGACCCAGTTTTTTAGCTCCAAAAGGTTCTAAATCATTTTGAATTAAGTCAGTTATCTTTTGCAACTCCTGATGGCTTTCTTGTAAAGACAACTTATGCTTATTCTTTATTCTATTGAAAAAAAACGAATTATTAGTATGCTTGCCAAAATCGCTAAACAATATTACAATGTATAGTTCATTTATATACTGTAATTTACTATCAGTTAGTTTATTAAACCACGTTGAATGTAGGTTGTGAGAGAAGTCTTCAGTTTTATTCCATTTCAAGCTCAGTTTATTGCGCTTTCTAACGGTATGAATCCAAACGGTAAAACACAGGCTATTAATATTTTTTGATATGCTTTTTCTAATTTCAGTTCTGAGGTCGCTGTAGTTATCAACAGAAGAATAATCTTCTAACTTGATTATTTTTAACAATTCTCCCTGTTTTGTTAGTATGGTTTCTTCATCGTAATGACAAGCATAAGGAACAAAATCTAAATCGATGCTTTCTAGTAATGCTAAGTTGTTCTTTTTTTCAAGCTTAGAGTTAACTGTTGGTACTTTTAGCTGCATATGCGTATTCAATAAAGATAATTAAAAAAGATAAAAATACTATCTTAATTTTTATCTTTTTTTTCGCTATCGGATTGTAATTTTATATCTTTTGTAAAGTTAAATTTTTCTTTTAAGTAGTCTGTTGCCTTTTCTGTACTACCGAACATCAGGACCAGTACACCAAACATTATCATAAAAAAGATTAGACCTCTGAACACTACTGCAAGTATCACTGCAGCTATACACAACCCTATGATTGTTGAAGGACTCATATTTTCTACAGTATCTTTAATTGAAAATGAAGAAATAAAATTTTTTACCGTTTCTTGTACATCCTTTACTTCATCACTCACCGAACTTGCTTCGCTAGAATATGATGCAAAAATGAAACTTAATAAGGCTATAAAAACCAAAACTTTATTCAATTGAATGCGCATCAACTAAATACCTTTTAAACATTTCTTAAATATAACAACTTTTATATCAATAGGCAAGAACTGAATTCACTTATCCACTACAAGTAACACATATTTAATTTTTACAATGCTGTAAGCTCTTTATCATCAACAAGAGGACTCACATTAATGGATGTTAATTTACTTGATAGGAAGTTTGAATGTAATTCAGCTACTGCTGCTATAGCAAACACCACAGCCATAGCAAGTAGTCCTGCTCCTATCAATCCTGATGTCATTGCTCCTGCAACAATGCACCCTATTGTGGAGAGAGCACAACCTGCTACAAATGCAACGTGAAGATTTCTGTTATTGGGTTGTTTTTCAAGTGGAGTATCTTCACCCTTTTTCTTATTCAAAGGAAATTTCTGCACGATTGTAATGGCGTTTTTTCTGTCCCTTTTTTCTTCGGGTTGCATTGAATCTTTTGCCTGGCTGCCTGTCATCTGAGTAGTTTGACTATTTGGATCCATACTTTCTTTTTCTCTGGATCCCAGTGTCACGCACTGGGATGACACCTGTGGCTCTTCTTCTGCAGTCTGCTCTGGTTGCATTTGATTCCCAGTATCTTCTTTTTGTAGATCGTTATTTTCTCCAGCAGAGCTTAATATTGAGCTCATACTGCTCCTTCTACTACTTATTGGTGATTCTAAACTTTCTTCACTCGGTTTGCGTGAACTTACTCCACTATCTGAGTCACTAGCACATACTTCTTCTTTAGTTGGACTTTCTACATTATTTTCTGTCATCCCAGTGCTTGACACTGGGATCTCTTTTTTTATGGAATTAATAGGTTGTTCTTCTATTTTTGAATCTTTATTGCTGCTCCTTTTAATAATCCCTGAAATTATTTCTAATATTTTCCCTCTTCTTGTTGGTGATCTTTGTAATTGTTCTCTTTCATTGTTAGATACTGAAAGCTCGACCTCTAATTTCATTACTTCTGTTTCCAACACTGGAAGAAATTTTTTGGTGTAATAATTATAAGATTCTTCTTGCTCTTTCAGTGATTTTTCTAATTCAATTAATACATTAGGATTAGCCTCTTTCTTGAACAACTCTATGCATTTTTTGATAGTTCCATCTCCATTTTTTTTTGGGCTTTCATGATTATGTGTTTTTTTTGTTACCTTTTTGTATATAGTGTCGTGCAATTGTTGGTTAATATCTTTTTTAGAACTTAGCATAGACTCCTCCATACATAACAAAATGTATAGATACCTCTTTAGCGTTAATTTTACATTAAAACTGGGCAATTATGCCATATTATAAATAATTGCGGCAACTTGCTTATTGGAAGGTCGCTTAACTATTTGCTTTCTGGGCTTTCTACTTCTACAGATTTGCGTTCAATATGATTGTTTGCTTGTTGAACTAATATATCTATCACTTCTTTCACAGGCTTTTCCCTATCAACCATGCCAACACTTTGGCCAGCCATTAAAGATCCCGTTTCAACATCTCCTTCAATCACTGCCCTTCTTAAAGCTCCAGCCCAGAACTTTTCTATTTCAAGCTGCCCATCTTCTTTTGAGATCTGTCCCTTTTGGTATTCATCAATAACTTTTTTTTGATGCTTCATAAAATCATCACTTGCTTTGTTGGCTATGGCTCTTACAGGAATTACAGGAAAATCAGCACTTATCTGTACAGAAGACACTGCATTACGTGCGGCTGATTTGATAAACACTTCTTTAAAATTTTCGTGGGCAATTGATTCATTGGTGCAGACAAATAATGTGCCTATTTGACAGCCACTTGCCCCCATTTCTAAGTAATTAACTATCATTTCACCTCTTCCTATTCCGCCGGCAACAAATACTGGTATTTGTTCATTTTTAAAATGAGGTAATATCTCTTGTGCAAGAACAGAAGTGCTAACTGGCCCTATGTGCCCACCTGCTTCCATTCCCTCTATTATTAACGCATCTACTCCCATTTTTACTAACCTTTTCGCAAGGCTTAATGCTGGTGCAAAGCACATAACTTCAATGCCCGCACTCTTGATTTTTTCTATATTAGGCTTCGTTGGCAGTCCACCGGCAAGAACTATGTGGCTTACTTTCGTTTCAATACACACATCTATCAACTCACTCAACTTTGGGTGCATAGTAATTAGGTTTACACCAAATGGCTTGTTAGTTAATTTCTGTGTCTCTATGATTTCCTTTTCCAGTAAGTCTGGAAACATTGCACCACATGCAATTACACCAAAACCACCAGCGTTTGAGATTGCTGAAACCAAGTTTCTCTCTGAAACCCAGCTCATAGCACCACCCATTATAGCAAACTCACTGCCAAGAAAATCTGTTCCTTTTTTCCAGAGGCTACTTAACATATAACCTATATCATACGTTTAAAAATGTTTTGTTTATCTATAAATGTGTGTTTCAAAGCGCCAAGTATATGTAAGATTATAAAGAGTACCATAAAACATGCAAGCATCGAATGTAGCTGATTAGCCGTGTTAGCTAGGTCTTTGTTTTGATTAATCAACAAAGGGATATGAAAAAAATATTTGATCTTTTTGCCAGAAGCAGAAGACATAACATAGCCAGATAGTGGCATTAGCACCATTAAAGAATATAAACCAAAGTGTACTGTTTTACTTGCATTGATTACAAACCGAGAAAAATTTGCTGGAAGTGGTGGAACATAAGTAAAGACGCGAAAAAATATGCGTACTATGATTAATCCAAGAATCAAGAATAGTGATACCGCAAGCCTTATGAATAGCGTATATGTTGAACTTAATTTCATTGCTAAGTGGTAAGCTTTTCATATAAAGTCCAGAGCAAAGCATACCGATAATAAAAACAGCCATCAACCAATGGATAACTCTTAAACCTAGGCTCTGTGGACAAAATTTTAGAGAAGCCATACAAGAGCTCCAACAAAATTGAGAAAACCCATAAAAACCTCAGCAGTTTTATCAAATCTGGAAAAAATGCGCCTAAAATTTTTAATTTTACCAAAAAAACACTCAATCAAATGACGTTCTTTGTAGATATGCTCATCGTAATACCTTTGCACTTTTCGATTCCGTTTTGGCGGAATAACTACTGTACATCCCTTGTCTTCAAGACTTGTAACAAAGGCATTGCTATCGTAGCCCTTGTCAGCTACTACAGTAGAGTTATAGATACTTTCGGTCAACACTTGTGCCTGCGTAATTTCATTTCTTTGACCAGGAGTCAGAGTAAATTTAAGTGGATTTCCAAGTGCATCGACAAGCGCATGTATTTTAGTTGTAAAGCCACCTTTGCTCCTCCCTAAAGCTTCTTGATCCTTGGAGTTTTTTGTATATCCAGATGAACATGGATGGCCTCGGATGATCGTACCGTCGATTATAGCAACTTCTAAATCAGGCTCTTGTTTAGTATATTCAAGCAATTTTTTCCAGACATCTCTTTCACACCATCTTTTAAATCGCTTATGTATACTCCTGTAATTACCATAAGTTTTTGGTAAAAGTCTCCATTGGCAACCACTTCGCACTATGTACCACACTGCCTCTATGAATATTCTTAAACGTTTTTCATCTTTGCTGTGCATTCCTTTTACGCTTTTTATGAACTCTAAAATTTGTTTCCAATTTTCCTCTTTGATGTAATATTGCATATGGTAGTTTCTCCATTTTTTACCTATTAGGCTAAACTACCATCTTTTTCTCTCTTTTCATATTTTTTGTCCACAGAGCCTAGGCTATATTTATCGTCTTCCATTTTGATTACCCTAAAGTAGCATTTATATAATAGAAAAACTATTTTTCAATCAAAATTATTAAAGCAATTTAGATTTACCGACAATGTAGCTATACAAATTCGACCCAGCCGAGAGTCAAGTAGCAGGCACTGGCATCTAAGTCATAGAAACGGATTAAATGCAAAACTTACTTGACACCCTTCGCCAGCCCTCTTATCATGGTACTGAAGGTATTCAGTTATCTTCATCTGTGCAGATTAAACAGCAAAAAAACAACGTAGTTGGCGTCTTATTTTTAATTTTTTGCACTATGTGCACCTTATGTCCTCACAACATTTCTGGGTTTTTACCTATATAAGCTGAAACGCGCTTATAAGTCGTTTAAGACAGTATAGTACGCCAATTTGCAGGATTAGAGAGTGACAACTAGCTAACACGGGGTTTCTTTTGCCTTTTTTTCTGCTTAGTAAATTTCTTAAATATTAAAGCTAAGGTTAGTTGCATTTAAAAGCAGCTAAATTGCAGTGTTTAAGACTTAAAAAACGCCAATACTGAAAATAGACAATGACTAGGGCTTCTTTTGCCTTTTTTTTATTTGGTAAATTTCTTAATGTTTATAGCTAAAAGAGCCCAAGAGAGGTGTCATTCCAGTGCCCCTGTGATGTCATTCCAGTGCTTGGCACTGGAATCCAGGAATTTTATTAAGTTGGTGAGCATAAAAATAGCTGTTTTACGTTAAAATACAATGTTTTGATGATTATGGAAAGGCTGGATTCCAGTGTCAAGCACTGGAATGACACCATAGGGGCACTGCCATCATAAAGGAACCAGTGTCAGCTACTTGAATGACATCATAGGGGCGCTGGGATGACACCCTGACAATCGTCATCCCGCTGCTTGTTAGCGGGATCTAGAGATACCGCGAATGAATCGCGGTATGACGGTTTGTGGTGGCATGACGATAAGGTTCCAGTGTCAAGCGTTTGGCGTGCAAATTTCCTTAAACGTTCGTAAGCTTAAAACTTTACTTTAGATCAAACTGCTGTATAGTGACTTTATAGCTTCAATTTTGTAATGAATATACCTAGTATAGAAAATTGTGATCTTCACAATAAAACCGTCTTACTCAGAGTTGATTTCAATGTTCCTATAAAAGATGGAGAAATTCGTGATGTCACTCGTATTTTGAGAGCATTGCCTACTATTCAGTATTTAGTGAATGCGAGTGCAAAGATTATTATTATATCGCATTTCGGACGCCCAAAGGCCAGAGATAATAATCTGTCGCTAAAAAATGTAATTGACACTTTATCGCAGTTACTAAATAAAAAAGTGAAATTCATTGATGATTGCGTTGGTGAAAAAGTGCAAAAAGCAGTGAGTGCTATGGATGCAAGAGATATAATATTACTAGAGAATCTAAGATTTTATGAAGGTGAAAAGGAGAATGATGCAAACTTTGCCAGACAATTAGCATCTCTGGCGGATATATATGTCAATGATGCATTTTCTTGCTCTCACAGAGCTCACGCTTCTATTTCACGCATTACAGAATTTTTACCCTCCTATGCAGGATTTTGCTTGCAAGATGAGCTAAAGTATCTTGAAAAAGCTGTATCATTTAAAGCTAAACCTATTACTGCGATAGTTGGGGGAGCTAAAATATCAACTAAAATAAAAGTGCTTATGAAGCTAACAGAAAAGGTTGATTACCTAGTTCTAGGTGGTGCAATAGCCAATAATTTTTTGTCATTTAGCAAAGTAAATATAGGGAAATCTTTCTTTCAAAATGGTGTTGATGACCTTCTACATAATATTGTTGAAACAGCAAATAAAAACAATTGCAAAATAGTTGTGCCAGAAGACGTTCTGGTTGCAGTAAACTCTGATTACAGCACTAGTATTTCAAGAAGAACTGAGTCCATTTTGGACGGTGATATAATTTTGGATATCGGACCACAAACTTTGAGTACAATAAGCAGTATAATAGCAAGCAGTAAGACTCTGCTGTGGAATGGACCTATTGGTGTTTTTGAACACTCAGCTTTTGCAAGTGGTACAATAGGGGTAATGAAAATCGTAAGTGACTTAACGCACAAAGGAAAGTTAACCAGCATAATAGGGGGAGGTGATAGTCTATCTGCAATAAGCGCTGCAGGCTTTACCGATAAGGATTTTACATATGTTTCCACTGGTGGAGGAGCATTTTTAGATTGGTTAAGTGGTGATGAAATGCCGGGAGTTGCTGCTCTGCAAAAATGATTAGATTAAAACTTTTTTAAATTGTTTCTTGTAAGCTAGCTTTTTTGTGAACGTGATTATGTCGAAGACAGTTAAACTAATTTTGTGTTTAATAATACCAATAATAGGATTTATTTTTTATATTAAGGATCATTATTTTCACACCGGCTATGTAGAAGAAAATAATTTTGAACCATTTTTCAGTTCACAACCAGCCACCGTTTCCAGAATTAACTGACTTCGATAGAGGAGTGTTGAAAGTTTGTAGAGATTGGGGAGCACATCCAGATAAAGAAGATTTCAAAATTTTACTTGATTGTCCGCAGCATCAAGAAGTAGTGAAAGGAATATATGATAAGCTTGATCGTCAAATTGTCACACCAGATGCGGATTTGGAGTTATTTAAAGATGAGCTGGCTAACATTTGGTTTACAAATAGTGGAAGTGAAAAAGAAACTGTAGGGTTTGGACATATTTTTTGTGGTTAGCCAAACGATAAATTAGGTGGCATGCATTTTGTAGGTAGATATGTTGAAGCTCAAGAAGATAAATGGGCAGGTGCAATTTGGAATGATAAGTCCCTATGCAATAAATCAGATATTAAGCCGCCAGTTTATACATTTGGAATGAAATATTTAGGTAAGGATGGGGAAGTGAAAGTTATAGCTCTTTTCATAATAGTCCGGAAAGTTCATAGAAAAGCAGAATCAACAGCATGACGAAAAGATGTGAATAGAGGAATGTTTTTCCTAGCTCTGTTTTTTATAGCAAACCAATGATGCTCAATTTTGTTAAAATCGGGAGAATAAGGCGGTAGATATAAAATTTCTGCACCAACTCCTTTAGCAAGTTCAGTAATCTTATTAGACTTATGAAAAGTAGCATTATCAAGGATAACAGTTTGTCCAGGTTCCAAAATCGGTGTTAGGAACTGCTCAAACCATTTATTAAAGATATCCATATTACAGTGGCCTTCAAATGTTAACGGAACAACTATTTTTCTGCCGTTTAAGGCTGCAATCATACTGATTCGTTGAATTTTTTTACCAGATTTTAGAGCATAAAACCGCTGTCCTTTCTGAGAATATCCATAGGGATAGTCTTCGGTATTATCAATACCAGATTCATCTATATATACTAAGTTTTGAGGTTCTTTTGTTGCTATAATTTTCAAAAATTCAGCACGTTTTTCTTCATTCCTTTCTTTGTATCCATATGTCTTTTTTTGCGTGTGAGTCCAATTTTTTTAAGAGCTCGATGAATCGTTGGGATACTAACATTACTCCAAAGCTTAGCCATTTCCGATAGAGTTTTTCCACCATGTTTTTTGGCAAATTCAGTAAATTTATTCCAGTCGGTAATTTTGTGATTATAACCTCCATTTCCAAGTTTTTTCGACTGAAAATCTCCTGTTTCTTTTTTTCTTTGCTGCCACTCCCATAATGTAGTTCTTCCAATTTTAAATCTTGCTGCTACCGTTTCTCTGCTTTCCCCTTCGTCTAGCACTTCCATTGCTTTTTTTCTTAAATCATAACTATATGCTGCTGGCATACTTACCTTCACTACTATAAACTCTTATTTTAACCCGTTTGGACCATTATGAAAAGAGCTATAAATGCCCAAATGGATACGCATACAACCTTCATGCCGATAATTTCTGCAACTAAGGCGTTTAAGGAATTGGGAAAAGATGGAATGTGCCTGTATAAAATGGAGGATGACAATCATCAATCAGTATTTGTAAGAAAGAATGATGCTATACTCACGTTCTATCCTGACTCAACACCAAAATGTGATGATAAGAGTACTTATTGTAGTTGCAGTAAGTCTTAATTTCAAAACCAATAGGGTGAACAAATGATAAAAATGTTATAGCCAATTTATAGCTGACCCAAGCAACACCCGCGGTATCTCATCCGCTAACTAATAGCGGAATGACGGTTTTTCAAATTGTCTGTTTATACTTCAAAAATCAGGTAAACCTTTCTTAGGTATATTTTCAAACTCACCAATTAAAGTTTTTATATCTTGCGGTAAATCAGAGACAAATTCCATGTATTTATTACTTTTTGGGTGGTATAAGCCAAGTGTATAAGCATGCAGTGCTTGCCTATTGAAATTACGAATAAAACTAGAGTTTTTAGCATATTTTGTGCTTTTACTACTATTTTTTCCGTAAACTTGATCACCAACTATAGAATGTCCTATGTGGCTCATGTGGACTCGAATTTGGTGCGTTCTACCTGTTTCTAAAGTGCATTTAACCAAGCTTGCTTGTCCTATAACTTTCTCTACTGAGTAATGAGTGATTGCTAATTTTCCGGTTGTTTTTGTAACACACATCATTTCTTTATTACCACGCTTTGGAGCAATGTTAGTTTCTATAGTTCCCTGCTGGGAAGATAATGTTCCCCAAACTACTGCTAAATATTCTCGCTTTATTTTACGATTTGATAACAATTCAGACAAAAAACCATGGGCTTCTTCATTTTTTGCAATTACCATTAGCCCACTGGTATCTTTATCGAGTCTATGAACAATTCCTGGTCTTACATCAAGGTAAGCGATAACTGCGTTCAAAAGCGTATCATTGTTTGTCCCAGCACCTGGGTGCACTGTTAATCCACTTTGTTTACTCAGAACTATAATGTCCTCATCTTCATAGACGATATCAAGTTTTATGTCATAATTAGGCTCAATTGATGTGGATATGTCAGGTTGAACGAGATGTACTATATACTCTTCACCTGGTTTTACTATGTGATCATTATTAATTATCGGTATGCCAAGTAATTTCACCTGCTCATTTTGTATCAATCTTTGAGCTTTACTGCGTGATATGTTGCACTTTTCAGCTACGTAGATATCTAGCCTTAATTTCTCTTTATCATTATTAACACTTAAGGTTATTACTGAGTGATCTATAGTGATTTACCCCGCACCATTTCCCATGCTGCTTGAACATTTGGGTCTGTAAACATTGTTGCGCTAGACTCAATTTGCAGATCACCTTGTTTTTTAATATGGCAAATTGTTTGAGAGCCATCTTTCCAGTGGATCGTAACTTTATTATCAAAATTTCGTAATGTTGCCTCAACCTTTTCTTCTTTATTATCTTTTTCTTCCAGCTTAATAGATTCTAATAAATAATATAGAAAGTCACTTGGTTTGCCGTTGATTTTTTCTTTCCATTCATCTGTTTTTTCTTGTTCAGATTTTTTTTGCTCTAACTTTTCCTTCTTTTGCTGCAGCTTATTTTGTTCTGCTTCCAGCTCTAACTTTCTAACTGTGTCACGTAGTTCTTTGACTTTATTTTCTAATACTAATAATTTATTAGTATTATTTCCATTGTTAGCTTCTAAATCAGGCGTACTTGGTTGAGCTTGCTTCTTTTTTATTTCTTCTAATTCATTCCTTACTACGTTTAATTGCTTCTTCAATTCCGTTTTTTCCTTTTCTGTATCCTCTTTTAACTTTTTTAGCATGCTAAGGAACTCGTTATTATTAGACTGCGTAGTTGATTGAAGCCAGCCTACAAAGCGGCTTGGTTCAAATCGTTCAATCTTATCTTCAGCAATTTTAATAGCATTCTCTAACCTAGAAAAAGTACCTTCAATATCTAGGCTCTGTGGACAAAATTTTAGAGAAGCCATACAAGAGCTCCAACAAAATTGAGAAAACCCATAAAAACCTCAGCAGTTTTATCAAATCTGGAAAAAATGCGCCTAAAATTTTTAATTTTACCAAAAAAACACTCAATCAAATGACGTTCTTTGTAGATATGCTCATCGTAATACCTTTGCACTTTTCGATTCCGTTTTGGCGGAATAACTACTGTACATCCCTTGTCTTCAAGACTTGTAACAAAGGCATTGCTATCGTAGCCCTTGTCAGCTACTACAGTAGAGTTATAGATACTTTCGGTCAACACTTGTGCCTGCGTAATTTCATTTCTTTGACCAGGAGTCAGAGTAAATTTAAGTGGATTTCCAAGTGCATCGACAAGCGCATGTATTTTAGTTGTAAAGCCACCTTTGCTCCTCCCTAAAGCTTCTTGATCCTTGGAGTTTTTTGTATATCCAGATGAACATGGATGGCCTCGGATGATCGTACCGTCGATTATAGCAACTTCTAAATCAGGCTCTTGTTTAGTATATTCAAGCAATTTTTTCCAGACATCTCTTTCACACCATCTTTTAAATCGCTTATGTATACTCCTGTAATTACCATAAGTTTTTGGTAAAAGTCTCCATTGGCAACCACTTCGCACTATGTACCACACTGCCTCTATGAATATTCTTAAACGTTTTTCATCTTTGCTGTGCATTCCTTTTACGCTTTTTATGAACTCTAAAATTTGTTTCCAATTTTCCTCTTTGATGTAATATTGCATATGGTAGTTTCTCCATTTTTTACCTATTAGGCTAAACTACCATCTTTTTCTCTCTTTTCATATTTTTTGTCCACAGAGCCTAGTGAATGTGCTTTTTTTGTCAATTCTTTAGTTCTCTAATTGCACATGAGTCAACAATAATTTTTATACAAATCAAAATAGCATATTTCCTCCATAATCTTTAATAATTTTACATAGATTAAAGTAGCAAGCTTCCATGGTTCTCTCCGCGGTCTGATATGGCTAGTTCTCTAATTGCACATGAGTCAACAATAATTTTTATACAAATCAAAATAGCATATTTCCTCCATAATCTTTAATAATTTTACATAGATTAAAGTAGCAAGCTTCCATGGTTCTCTCCGCGGTCTGATATGGCTAGTCTGTATTTTAGCCAAGCCGCATTATACTTGTTAGGAGGAAGTGGACGGCAACATGTTGTTTACGAAGTCTAAGCTTCACTCTATAATCTTGCTTATCCCTTCCATCGGCATTACTACCTTGAGTAAAATTATTGTTTCATGCTCCTCCTACATTTTCTAATAACAAAATTCTGTTTTATTGACTAACATTCTATGCATAATTACAGCTAATTTTCTTGCTACTGCTACAATTGCTTTTTTCATCCCTTTTTTCTTTGCAAGCTTCAATCCCCAGCTTCTCAACTTAAAATTTTTCCTACTGATTGTAAGTAAGACTTGTGCAGCTTCATATAACATACTTCTACATTCCATGGGACCCATTTTTGATATACTACCATGTCGGTCAACTTCTCCAGAAGCGTACTGTCTTGGGCTCAACCCCATATAAGCTCCAACTGTATAAGATGTTTCAAACCTATATGGATCATCTATTGCAGCTTTATATGTCATTGCTACTATAACACCAACTCCTGGGACCGTAGTTAATAATTTACAGTCCTCATCTTTTCTGCCTTGCTCTGAAAGTATTTTGTCAAGTTTTCTTATTGATTCTTCTATTGTTTTTAAGCTATGTAGTAATGCTTCAATTGAACTCCTACTGATTTCATCCACATTATTTATTGTCTCTTGTATTCTTAAAGCAAAAGTTTCAAATTTTGATCTTTTACCGAGCTTTATTCCATGTATCTTCAATAACCCTCTTATTGTTCCAACAATTTGCTGTTTGCTGCATATTAACTGCCTTCTACTTCCAAGTGCTACTTTAATTTGGCAAGATTCATCTGATTTTACTAACACTTCTTTGTATAGCCCAACTCTCATCATTTGTGCTATACCTCTTGCATCATTTTTGTCATTCTTATTGATCCTTGCAGATAATGCTGCTGCCATATCCCTTGCATCTACACAAACTACCGGTAATCCAAAACTCCTTAATTCTTTGCACATTGATATTGATAGCTGTCCACTTTCTATCCCTATCACTTCATATCTTTTGTCTTGGTCAAGCAGGCACTTAGCTATTGCGTCACTCTCGCTTGCAACAACTTCTTCTTTAACAATTTTTCCTTTCTCATCAACGATACTGATAAAAGTTTCTTTGAGTGAGACATCTAATCCGCTATAATATTTCATGAGACTACTCCTACTGTAAAAGTTTAAATTGTTTTTGAAGAACTTATTCTACTGAATTCGTTACTTCGTGCTAAAATAATGGAGTATGTCTCTCCATCATTCAACAGCAATTACAGTATGTTGTTTAAAACTTCTGAAATTTCTGCATGTAGCCAATCTAAATCTTTTTTGATGTCTTCTCTGATTTTTTTTAGGTGATCAAGCATTTCTTTAATGTTAATATTTGCAGGCTTTAAAAGACTATTATCAAGTAAATCGCAAGCTTTTTTAAGGTTACTGTCAAATGAGTTGCAAAGCGGACTAAGTAGTTTTTTCATTAGAGATATTAGTTCATTTTCCCTTTTACCAAGCTTATTTTCTACTACTGATACAACCATGCCCTTTCCAGACCAGTATGGAAATAGAAGACCTAAAGAACTGTGTTTTCTAATAGTATGATTTTCATGATCCACGCTATTACTTATTAGATTGCTAAGTGTTGATATGATGCATAAAAGAATAGCGACTAATAAAGCTATTAATATTATTGGAGCATTAATGGATTGTGATATTGCTGAAATTACTATAATAGCACCAAATACATATGATCCTGTAAACAAGAGAATCCTATTTCTATTTTCTGCTTCTATATCATCTAGTATTTTTCTCTGCGTCTTAGAAATTGGTAAAACTATTGAAAGCTTTTTCCCCTTTTTATCTAAATTTGTTACAATTTCAATTTTTTTAGCTTCTTGAGCAATCTGGCTGTACTGTTCATCAACTTGATAGTTTCCTATTTTTTTATCTATCTCATTCTCTTTTATTTTTTGTGTATTTATAAAGTTTATAACAGCAGTAAATAAGAGAACTGTAAGAGGAATAAAGGCAAGAGGTGCTGGCGTGAACGCAAACCCAGCAATACTTACTGTAACAGGCTGAATAGAAAAGGCAGTAAATGCTATAAGAGTAGCAATGGTACTTGCTATCGATATAGTACCAGAATACTTTCTTATAGAGCTCAAAATTCTACTGGGCTGGTCAGAAAGTTTTCTAAATCCTAAAAAATCAAAATAGTCTTTGAAAGGATCTTTAGTGTCTGTAACCATAACATTTTTCTAGTTTAAACTTATTTAGGTATACATTAACCAAACCTTAAAATCAAGTTTCTTAATTTTTCAACATGTGCCAAGGCCTATTAGAGTGCACTTTATTAATCTTTATGTAACGATTTGTTAACCAAATTGAATGTGTGCCATATGTTTTTAGATTGGCATATTTGATAATTTTAGTATTACAAACTGAATAGTCGAATTCACTTAATTGAATTATTAAGTCAACTTTATCACAATTTTCTAGAATACTTTCTTTTTTATAAGCTAGCAACACTGATTTATTATTTCCTTTATTATATATGCAGCCATAATCGTTACACTTCAGCCTTTTATCTGAGTTATTGTATTTTTTATGATTCAAAATTTGGTTCTGCCCATTTTGCTTCGCCCATGTTTTGACAACAAAGTTCCTATTTTTCCTGGTGAGAGAATATAGTAAGTTATCACTTTCTTTTACAGCAACATTATCAGCATTTATTAGGATGTCGGGGGTTTTATATGCGGTGCTAAAGCAAATACCCAGCACAATAAAGAAAATTCCGAAGAAACGCCAATTTCTTTCCCACAAGCACAGCCACAATAAACCAAGTGTTATTATAATAATTGATGATGCAGGAAAAGTACGAATGGGAATAACCAAATACTGAAGACTAGCGATTGCATTTGTTATATACAAAATACTGTCAATTGGGCGCTCTATAAATGGCGCTATAATCCATTCAATACCTAAAGGAATCAACAAAACATAAATTATTCCAAGTGGAATAATAATTAATGTAACTATTGGTATAGCAACTAAATTTGTGATAATGCCACTAATTGAAAAATAATTAAAATTGTATATCGTATACGGAACAGTTGCTAAACTTGCTATTACTAAGCTAATCATTATCGACACAAAATATTTCATTATTTTTATTTTGAACAATTTATTAGCATTAATTTGATAACTGGCAACCAGTGCCAAAACAGCAGAAAATGACATCTGAAAGCCAGGCTTTAAAATTGCTTCTGGTTCTATGATAAGTATCACTGCAGCAGCAAACGCAATTGCTATTAACCCTCGATATTTTCTCTCTATCATTATTGCAACGAGTACTAAAATCACCATGATGTAGGCACGCTGAGGAGAAATTTGCATACCGGTAATCAACAAATAAAACGTGGTTGGCAAGATAGTAAGGAATGCAGATATTTTCTTGGTGTTATACTTAAGAGTCAAAGTTTCAGATATTGCGAATAAATTACGAAACACTACAAAAAACAGACCAGCAACGAATGATAAATGCAAACCAGATATGGCAAACAAATGTGCTATACCTGAATCTCGTATCGCGTCCATAGTTTTTTGATCTATGCCATCTTTTTTACCGATCAGTAATGCAGAGATTATATCCGCATGTGGTTTCTTGATATTTTGCTGCAGGTTTTCATAAATGTATTGACGGAAAGATTCTATATATTCTTGAAATTTCCTTGCTTCAGCCTTTTTGTGCAGGGCTATTTTGCTTGTTGCAAAGCCTGTTGCACTTATTTTCTGGTAATATGCTATTCTTGCAAAATCGTATGCATACTCCGAAGGCGCAATCTTTAGAGGGAAGAGTTTTGCTGATAATTTTACTTGATCGCCTATTTTAATGCCTTTTTCCACTTTGGTTCTAACTGATATTCTGATGTTATCTAGAGCTCTATCCGGTGTCATTCCAGCGCGTGAAGCTGGAATCCATATCTTTTTTTTCTGGATCCCAGTATCAAGTACTGGGATGACAAAAGGGGGCACTGGGATAACAGGAGAGGATTTTGAGATAGTAGGGGATTTTTCAACAGAAAGCAGAAATTGTTTATATGAGCCCCTGTCGTTAATATCCTTCACTGTGGCAACGATATCTTTTACATATCTCTCTTTATCAAGAATTTGAGTATCAACTAAAGCTGTTCTTAATTTACTAGCTGTAAATCCTATGAGCACTGCAATTAAAGCGATACACAATATCGCATACCTTTTATACAATATTGCAATCAAAATTAGTGTGGGTAAAAGCAAAAGAAAAATAGATATGCAGCTTGGTTCAAAACTTAGGGAAAAATAGGTTAAAATTCCTGCACACTGAAAAACAGGAAGCCACAGTATCAAGTTATATTTTTCATTATGACGTATATAACTAACTATTATGTCGAGAAAAGTTACAACCATGGGGTGATTTTGTTCTTTTATTTTCTATTATTGTATATATAATAACTAAATAAACAACGACGCGGGATGGAGCAGCTCGGTAGCTCGTCAGGCTCATAACCTGAAGGCCGTAGGTTCAAATCCTACTCCCGCAACCATTTTCCAACTGTGCGAATATTGTGGTTTCGGGTAGAAACTACTTGACACCCTTCGCCAGCCCCCTTATCATGAAACTGAAGCTATATTATTTAACTTCCCAATCTGTGCAGGTTAAAACGACAAGAAGACTTGTATTTGGCGTACTATTGTTTAATTTTTGCACTATGTGCATACTATGTCTTTATAAAAATTTTGGGTTTTTACCTACGTAAGCTGAAAAGCGCTTATAAAGCGTTTAAGACATCACCCAACGTCAAATTTTAAAATAAAGAGTGGAATAACTAGCTACTCCGGGGATTCTTTGTCTTTTTTTCTGCTTAGTAAATTTTTTAAACATTTAAACTAAGGTGAGTTGCATTTAAAAGCAGCTAAATTGCAGCGTTTAAGACTTAAAAAACGCCAATACTGAAAATAGATAGTAACCGGGGCTTCTTTTGCCTTTTTTTTATTTGGTAAATTTCTTAACGTTTGTAGCTAACATGAACAAACATTTAAGAGTAACTTCTGCTAGTAACACTAATGTGGAAAGTGTTGAGGATAGGCAACAAAAATGCTTATATAAAAAATTATTGCTCAAAACGGGAAAACCATGAACAAAGAGCATAACTAAACTACTAATGACTGCTGAGTGAACTCAATATCCAATATAGACTGCTTAGTCTTTAATACAGGCTCTTTGCCACGAATAATGCATTGATAAATAACTGCCAACTCTTTTTTTGAGCATTCTTTTTCTAAGAACCTAAAAGCAGATGCAGCAAGATATTCTCTATTTTCTTCAAATGCTAACCAGTAGCGGTCTTCTTGCTCACATACAAAACCTGTTGTGTTAGAACCAGCAAAAATATCTAAAATAACGTCACCTGGTTGTGTTAGAAACCTAATAAAAAATTGAGGTAATTTAGCAGGGAATCGAGCTGGATGCTCTTTTACACCTAGTTCCTTACATGCAGCAAGATACTGGCTGTTAGACTCTGAATTGGGAATCTGCAAAAGATTTGATGGAATAGCTCCCCCATTATCTTTACCAAAGCTACTACCAATATTATGTCCTGATGGTCGTTCTTTTGGAATATAATAAGCCTTTGGGTTCTCGATAAGTTTTTTCATGCGACCACTGTATTCCACTAGCACCTTTGTGACATCTGCTTTAGGCCACTCAGTTTTGCTGAACCACCATACTGTATTAACAGAATCTTTTGCTCTGATTTTTCTCTTATTTACCCATTCAATTGGACTTGGCAATTTAGAAGGGTTATACCAATAGAAATCTTCTGCAAGGAAGAAGCCTATATCATCACAAAAATGCATAAGCACTCTAAAATTATATAAACTTCTGGATGGCACGCCTTTTTCATAAGCTCCACCTAGATCAAGTACAAAACTGCCTGTATCTTTGAGTTTGCTATGTACTAATTTTGCAAATTGACCAAGCCAGGCAACATATTCGGCTTGGGATTCATTTCCGTATTCTTTTTTTCTTTGCAAAGCAAACGGTGGACTGGTTATTACAAGATCTAAGCTATTGTCTGGTAATTGCGGCAATAGGTTAAGAGAGTCTCCACAATATGCAGCTCCCCTATCTGTAGTATATGTAGGTTTATTATTAAATTTAAATTTTTCCAATATATGTACCATATGGAAGATACTTATAGTCTGTAGACTTATAATTGTCAACTATTATCTTACAAAGATGACAAAAATAAAAAAACAACCTCTGCGGTTACTTCTTTCCCAGAATATACGAAGAATAAGAAATATAAAAGGGCTTTCCCAAGAAACTCTTGCTGATTTATGTGAATTACACAGAACATATATAGGCTCCGTTGAACGTGGTGAGAGAAATATCTCTATAGATAATGTTGAGCGCATAGCAGATGCCCTTGGTGTTGAACCTACTGCACTTCTAGATCAGGATCAAGACAGAAAATGTCTGAAAGATATATTTCCTCATATACGGAAGTATCAAGAGTTTGCTGTTAAGCATGGTATAAATGATATCTTTCAGGACAACGGCGGAAAAATCCTACAAGTCTTATTACTAACTGGACTCACTATTCTTCCAGCACGCGAGGGAAATGATGCCATTGATGAGTATGGTAATGAATATGAGCTTAAATCAGTAAATGCTCTTCTTACAAAAAGCTTTTCTACTCATCATCATATGAATCCTACAATAATTGCAAAATACCGAAAGGTGGATTGGATATTTGCTATTTATGAAGGAATAGAGCTAAAAGAAATATATAAATTAACGCCGCAAGACCTTGAACCATATTATATTACATGGGAAAAGAAATGGCATGATACTGGTGGTAAAGACATCAATAATCCCAAAATTCCTTTAAAATACGTCAGAGATAAAGGTAAGCTTCTTTATCATTGTGATGAAAGAGTATGTGACCGCCACTAATTTCCTTCGTATCTGTTCAGGTGCATGGCTAATGTACAAATACTGAAACAAAAATTCCAGTGTTCCCTTTCTTGTCATCCCAGTGCCCAGACACTGGGATGACACCATTTATTGTAAGCTCACATTTACTCTATGACTATCTTTTTAGAGCACTTTGTCTACCTATTTTGCCACTCTGCTGAACGGATACCTTCCTTCAGCTTTCCAATAACGAATGTAGCTAAGGATATAATTGTTCCACTTTCCAATCGCTTCCCTCAACAAGGGTGTATCTAAATCTAATATGCTTCCTATATTCACCTTCTTGCCAAAATTCAATTACTTTTGGGATTACGCAAAATCCCACCCAAAAATCAGGACGAGAAACTTGTGTATTGTGAAATTCTTTTTCCTTCAATTTTATAGCTTGCTCAAAATCCTGCCAATCTTTCAGAATGCTCGATTGTTTTGAGCACCATGCGCTAATTTGACTACCCAGCGCTCGAGAAGAGAAGTATTTGTCAGTTCTTTCATCGTTTAGAAGTTTAACCTCTCCTTCAATTCGCACTTGCCTAGCAAATTCTATCCAATGAAACACTAACGCAGCTTTGGGGTTCTCAGTCAATTCTTTCCCTTTTTTACTGTTTACGTTAGTGAAAAACACAAAACCTTCTTTGCTATATTCCTTTAGTAATACCACTCTTGCAGATGGAATACAGTCTTTGCTACAAGTTGCTAGCGTCATTGCAGTTGGTTGTTCACACGGAGAATTAAGTACTGCTTTGTACCACTTTGAAAACAAATCAAATGGATCTTTTTCAAGTGAAAATATCATATCAAAAAATAAAATCTTAATTCTGGCACGCGTTGCAAAAATAAGTGCTACGGCCATTTTGTCGTATAAGTGTTATGATATTATTGCAAATCTTGCAAGGTTTTTGAACTTTACCATATACGTAAAAGTTATTTTGAAAGTATCCAGCAGATCCAGATGGCTGTGCATAATCTTTCAGTGTTGAACCGCCTGCAGCAATTGCATCACTCAGAGTATTTTTTATTTCAGCAGCAAGTTTTTCGCACTCTCTATAGGTCAAGTTTTTTGCTGACCTGAGTGGTGATATACGGGCTCTAAACAAGCTCTCAGAAGCATATATGTTGCCTACGCCAACTATTGATTTATTGTCCATTAACGCTGATTTGATATTCACTTTTTTGTTTTTCAGCAACTCCTGTAAATAGTCTCCACTGAATTCATCCGTGAGGGGCTCTATTCCAAAATCGCTAAAAAAATCCGTTTCTTGTTCTTTATTTAAAACGATAACTAATCCAAATCTTCTTGGGTCATTAAAAATTATTGAAGTATTGTCGGAAAATAAAAATACCACGTGATCGTGCTTATTCCGCATTTGATCGTGGTCAGCATATATAAGCTTTCCGCTCATGCCAAGATGTATAATTACAGCCACACTACCATCTGTATTCCAGATGGTATACTTACCTCTACGCTTGATGTTGCGTATGACTTTGCCCTTTAGCATATCATCAATATTTTTTGTTATTGGGGCACGTAAATTCCAATTATTCACTATAACATTACTGATTTGCTTGTTTTTAATTTTATCAAGCAAAAAATTAGAGATTACTTCCACTTCCGGTAGTTCTGGCATGATACCTCCTTCAAAACTTAAGTTTCTGATGGTAATTTTGTCGTTCTCAAATACATTCGAGTATTCTGCGGTGCTTTCTCCTAAAAATTCCTCACCACAAACGAGTTTTGAAAGGGTTCTCTGTCTACTCTGTTGCTGCTTTTTTCTTTTCAAAATATTTTGCTTTAAAGCTTTCGCTAATCTTTTTTTCTCCTCTTCTTTTTCCTTATTCTTTTTTGTGTTATTCATTATCATAATATATAAACTTGCCGTTGTAGCTCAGGTGGTAGAGTACGTCATTGGTAATGACGAGGTCCCAAGTTCGAGTCTTGGTAACGGCACACTGATTATACTTATAATATTGCATAACTTGTAAGCAAGGCTTAGAAGAAAGTTACAGAGGTAAGTTGTCATGCTTTTTCCATATCCTTTCTACCTTCTTGTTTTTGAGTAGCTCTAATGCTTTACAAAAGTGATACCTTGTTTTACTTGGCACTATAATGTCATCAATGTATCCATATGATGCAGCAAAAAATGGGTTAGCAAATTTTTCTTTATATTCTTTAATTAACGTTTGCTGATCTTTTTCGTGTCGAAATATAATCTCAACTGCACTTTCAGGGCCCATCACAGCTATTTCAGCAGTTGGCCAGGCATAATTTATATCACCTTTTAGATGTTTCGAATTCATAACAATGTATGCACCACCATACGCTTTTCTAGTGATAAGGCTAATTTTCGGCACGGTCGCTTCAGCGTAAGCGTAAAGCAGTTTCGCTCCGTGTTGTATTATATTATTGTATTCTTGATTTGTACCCGGCAAAAATCCTGGAACATCAATAAGTGTGATGATCGGAATGTTAAATGCGTCACAAAACCTTACAAACCTCGCAGCTTTTCTTGAAGAATCAATATCCAAACATCCTGCAAGGTGCATAGGTTGATTTGCAACAATACCGACAGTATTTCCTCCAATTCTACCAAAACCAGTTATGATATTACGAGCAAAATCAGGTTTCAGTTCAAAGAAATTCCTTTCATCACAAACTTTTTCAATGAGTTCATACATATCATAAGGAGTATTAGGATTGGTAGGAATTAGAGTATTTAAGGATTCATCAATATCATTAACATCATTACAGATTGGTGCAGATTTTGGTGATTCTTGATTATTTGCTGGTAAGAAAGTAAAGAATTCACGCATTTTTAGCAGCATTTCAACATCATTATTGAATGCAAAATCCGCTACTCCTGTTTTGCTTGTATGAATTTTTGCTCCACCGAGGTCTTCGAAACTTACATCTTCGTAGGTAACCTTTTTTACTACATCTGGCCCGGTTATAAACATATATGAACTGTTTTTCACCATGAAAGTAAAGTCAGTTAATGCTGGGGAATAAACTGCACCTCCTGCACATGGGCCCATAATTAAAGAAATTTGTGGTATAACACCCGATGCATTTACGTTTCTTTGAAAAATTTCTCCATAACCAGCAAGAGAATTTACTCCTTCCTGAATTCTGGCTCCACCAGAATCATTTAGTCCGATAATTGGAACTCTGGCATTAATTGCCATATCCATAATTTTGCATATTTTTTTTGCATGTGACGCACCAAGTGAACCACCAAAGACAGTAAAATCCTGAGAATAAACAAAAACTTTTCTGCCATAAATAGTACCATGACCAATCACTACCCCATCACCTAAAAAATTAGCATTTTGCATGCCAAAATCATTTGCATGATGTTTTACGAATTTATCGTATTCTGCAAAAGAACTTTCATCGAGCAATATACTGAGCCTTTCTCTAGCAGTTAATTTCCCTTTTTCATGTTGTTTGGTAATCCTGTCAGAACCGCCTCCTTTTTCAGCTTCTAGTGCTTTGGTTTTTAGATTTTCTAGTATTTTAAAGTCTTGCATACAATAAAGTAGTTTTCAAATTAGTTGTAGACTTTATTAAGTTTACAAACCCTACTAACTATACACATACACTATTGCTATATGCAACAATGTATGTATGATAATTGTTAATGCTCTGGTGATTCATGGTCACTACTTTGAAAATGTTGCGATGTGTCAACACTTTTCATATTAGAAAGAGGTGGACTAACTGCACTGCTTTTCGTTTGTGCAAAACTTTTAGCAGCTTCAACAACCTTGCTTATACGAGGTTCTTTTTCTAGCTCTTTTAGGTACTTTGAGAAGATTTCACAACTTTTGTCATCCATATGTACCATTATTTTACCAAAACTTTCAGCTTTTTCAGAAGATAAAATCATTTCGATCTTTTCATCGCCTACCCTAAAGGTCATTTTTACTTTGCCTTGCATATCATGATATTGCCAGCTTTTTATTCAGATTAGATTATCTCCTTCTCCCATTCGCAATGCACCATATTCTAAGTCCTTAAATTCCGGGGAGTTCATAAATTTTGCAGGAGTGATCACACTTTTTTCTGGACACTGTACATAATAAAATTTATTATCTCTTTCTACTACAATTCCTTTTTTTTGTCATTTTCAATACTATCACTTACAATTTGTTTTAGACGTGACAAATATTCGCCGCGTTCTTTCAGTATATCTTCTGGCAATAATCTCCGAACTTCTTGGCTCACATCAGTGCCTGTTGAAACTAGATTAAACATTTCTAACATAAGAGGCCGTAGTTTTTCTTTTCCAGTCTCAGTAACATTTTTATCTTGCTCCATGAGGTGGTATAAGATCAGTATCGAATAATCTATTATTGATGACTTTTTTCTCCTTGGAATACATCAACACTAAACATGACCTTGTGCTTTTTTGCATCGTCTATAGATTTTTGAAGTCTCTTTGCTATGTTTTCGATAGCTTCATCATTAGGTAAGTGTTCAGGCAATGGCGTCAACTTAAGGAAAAATGTCAGAGATTGTGTATAAAATTTCTCTCTAAATTTTTTATCATTAAATTATCCAAAGAGTGCAAGGGACAGCACTTTTGTTTCTGTTTTATTTCAACAAAGAAGTCTAAAATGTGTCCTTTTTAGGTGAAGTATGCAAAAAGGAAAAAACCTTATTCTACAAATTAAAAATATAATATACTCGAAAACTTTTCAGAAAATCCATTGTGTTGAGTTTTACACGAACAAGAAAACTTCCTTTTTCGACAGTATTTTCTATGATTTTAAAGTTAGTTAAAAAAAGTTTGGGAATAGAATGTGAACTTATGGAGCCATTGACATGTACCCTCAAAGCAAGCTTTTTCTAAAGCAAGGTATAAGATTTGCCATACAGGCTTTCAAGAATTTAAGCATCCAAACAGCCTATCAGGATGAACCTGAGTTGGAGAGGCTATAGACTTATTGCAGCAGATGATTCTGGTATGAGATTACCCAGCTCTGGGGAAATTGTATCCGAGTTTGAACCAAATGGAACAACAGGCACAATGCCGCCATTGGCAATTTGTTTGTTGATTTGTGTACTTCGCTGATTTGTAGTGCTCGTCTTGCAGCTTGGAATATAGGTGAACAAACGTTGGCGGCAGAGCAATTACCCGAAGTTATCACTCAAATGCGTTTATTAAATCAAATTATTTATCTATGATCGTCTTCAGTAAAATTCATTCAGCAGCATTATGATTTGGAAGTAGATTTTATTTTTCGCTTGCAAAAAAGAAATTATAGTAAGCTATGGGAACGCTGGCGAATTAGATTTTGATTTTATATTAGGCTCTGTGGACAAAATTTTAGAGAAGCCATACAAGAGCTCCAACAAAATTGAGAAAACCCATAAAAACCTCAGCAGTTTTATCAAATCTGGAAAAAATGCGCCTAAAATTTTTAATTTTACCAAAAAAACACTCAATCAAATGACGTTCTTTGTAGATATGCTCATCGTAATACCTTTGCACTTTTCGATTCCGTTTTGGCGGAATAACTACTGTACATCCCTTGTCTTCAAGACTTGTAACAAAGGCATTGCTATCGTAGCCCTTGTCAGCTACTACAGTAGAGTTATAGATACTTTCGGTCAACACTTGTGCCTGCGTAATTTCATTTCTTTGACCAGGAGTCAGAGTAAATTTAAGTGGATTTCCAAGTGCATCGACAAGCGCATGTATTTTAGTTGTAAAGCCACCTTTGCTCCTCCCTAAAGCTTCTTGATCCTTGGAGTTTTTTGTATATCCAGATGAACATGGATGGCCTCGGATGATCGTACCGTCGATTATAGCAACTTCTAAATCAGGCTCTTGTTTAGTATATTCAAGCAATTTTTTCCAGACATCTCTTTCACACCATCTTTTAAATCGCTTATGTATACTCCTGTAATTACCATAAGTTTTTGGTAAAAGTCTCCATTGGCAACCACTTCGCACTATGTACCACACTGCCTCTATGAATATTCTTAAACGTTTTTCATCTTTGCTGTGCATTCCTTTTACGCTTTTTATGAACTCTAAAATTTGTTTCCAATTTTCCTCTTTGATGTAATATTGCATATGGTAGTTTCTCCATTTTTTACCTATTAGGCTAAACTACCATCTTTTTCTCTCTTTTCATATTTTTTGTCCACAGAGCCTAGTAACTTTGGAAAACACTGGAAAATATGAGCTTGGCTTAGCACATTTTCTTGTTGATAAGAATGTTGCTGTACATCGAGCTAATACTCGCAAAGTAAAAAGCTTTGTCATATCTCATGGAACTTTAGCAAAGTCTGATCAATCAGATGCAAGAGCTCTTGCTCAATATGGATGTGAATGCTATAGTACTCTATCTCTATTTGTGCCTATGTCAAAAGAACAAACAGCCTTAGTTGCACTTTGTCAACGACGTGATGACATTACACAAATGAGAGTTCAAGAGAAATGTAGACTGAAAGCACCTGAAAACGAGCATATAAAAGAAAGTTGCCAAAAAACCATTGACTTTTTTAACGGTCAGATAAATGAGATCAATAATGCAATACAAAAAATCATTGATGAAAATCTAGAGTTACAAAAGCGCCAAAAAATACTTAGAACAGTACCGGGAATAGGTATCAAGTTATCTCAAGATTTTGTATGCCTGATGCCAGAACTTGGCTACTTAAACAAAAAAGAAGTTGCAAGTCTTGCTGGAGTTGCCCCGCATCCAAAAGAAAGCGGTAAAACTATTGGTTACCGAAGGATAACAGGTGGTAGAAGCAATGTTCGTGCAAAGCTTTTTACTGCTGCTATGGCTGCTGCAAAGTCTAAATCTGTACTTGGTGCTTTTTATTCTGATCTCATTGGTAGAGGTAAAAAAAAGATGGTAGCTATAACAGCTCTAATGCGTAAAATTATAGTGATTGCTAATGCAAGACTTAAAGAAGCAGTCAACGTAAATTTTTAAAATCTGTATAGAAAATAGGTTGATGAATATGTGCGCCCACACAAATTTAAAGCACATATTCATCAACCATACGGTCTAAGCAGTGGTAGTTGTTTGATATAAATTTCTTTCTGTAGTAAACTAGGCTCTGTGGACAAAAAATATGAAAAGAGAGAAAAAGATGGTAGTTTAGCCTAATAGGTAAAAAATGGAGAAACTACCATATGCAATATTACATCAAAGAGGAAAATTGGAAACAAATTTTAGAGTTCATAAAAAGCGTAAAAGGAATGCACAGCAAAGATGAAAAATGTTTAAGAATATTCATAGAGGCAGTGTGGTACATAGTGCGAAGTGGTTGCCAATGGAGACTTTTACCAAAAACTTATGGTAATTACAGGAATATACATAAGCGATTTAAAAGATGGTGTGAAAGAGATGTCTGGAAAAAATTGCTTGAATATACTAAACAAGAGCCTGATTTAGAAGTTGCTATAATCGACGGTACGATCATCCGAGCCCATCCATGTTCATCTGGATATACAAAAAACTCCAAGGATCAAGAAGCTTTAGGGAGGAGCAAAGGTGGCTTTACAACTAAAATACATGCGCTTGTCGATGCACTTGGAAATCCACTTAAATTTACTCTGACTCCTGGTCAAAGAAATGAAATTACGCAGGCACAAGTGTTGACCGAAAGTATCTATAACTCTACTGTAGTAGCTGACAAGGGCTACGATAGCAATGCCTTTGTTACAAGTCTTGAAGACAAGGGATGTACAGTAGTTATTCCGCCAAAACGGAATCGAAAAGTGCAAAGGTATTACGATGAGCATATCTACAAAGAACGTCATTTGATTGAGTGTTTTTTTGGTAAAATTAAAAATTTTAGGCGCATTTTTTCCAGATTTGATAAAACTGCTGAGGTTTTTATGGGTTTTCTCAATTTTGTTGGAGCTCTTGTATGGCTTCTCTAAAATTTTGTCCACAGAGCCTAGTAATATAGAGAATGCTGTATTTAACCTATAAAAACAAATTTACCAAGCTTTGAAATGTTAATTACATGGAGAAGTATGTATGACAAACACCAAGTTAGAGAGAAGCCGGATGTGGTGAAAGTCACAAGTCCGGTTTTGAAGTCGAGTGGGGAGAGGTGACTTTCTCCACTTAGATAACTGGATTCATTCGCGATATCTTAGCATAGATCCTGCTAACAAGTAGCGGGATACTTAACCGTCATACCGCCGCGGTATCTCTTAGCCGCTAACACGTAGCGGTATGACGATTGTCGTTTAACTATAAATATTAAGAAATTTACCAAATAAAAAAAAAGGCAAAAGAAACCCCGTAGTGCGAGTTTTGACTCTCTAATACTTTAAATTGGCGCTGTAATAATGTGCTGACGCTTAGTTTAAGCGCGATTTGGCTGAATGTAGAAAAATTTTAAAAGACATGCAGCCGCTATAATTTTATGTAATCCGCCAAAAGATACCCTGAGTTTTTTACTGAATTTTGTCATTGAGCCTGCAGGTCAAAAACAAGTTTTGAGTCATAAATACCCTTAATGCCATAATAAGGGGGTTGGCAAAATGTGTCAAGCAAGTTTTTTCGTTTCTATAAATCTGGATTTCAGCGTTATGCGCTGGAATGACAACGTGAGGTAAATTTTTCAACATCCCAAAATTACAGAATTCAGTCTGTTTAATTAAGTGTGAACTGTTACACGAAAATTTTGTAAACAGATTAATATACCCTGTTTTTGCTATTCATCTAAAAATGGAACCATAGAGTACGTTGAGGAGCGTAAGCAAATTTTAATGCAAAAATTACTATCAGAAAATAGATTATGCAAGAGGTCTAATTATTCTGCCGCAATTTTGCTCTATCACGCTTGCCACATTTAATATTCCAGCTTCGTCATAATAATTTCCAATCACTTGCAAGGCAAGTGGTAAACCCTCATTGGAGAGCCCAACAGGAACAGAAATAGCAGGCAGTCCTGCCAGACTTGCCGGTACAGTAAACACATCATTGATGCACATAATTAGCGGATCTGGCTTTTCATTTAAGCCAAAAGCTTCTGTTGGAGCAGATGGCACAAGTATGTAATCTATTTTTTCAAACGCTTTTATAAAATCATTTCTGATTAATGCCCTAATGCACTGCGCTTTTTCGTAATATTCATTATAATGACCTGAAGAAAGCGCATAAGCGCCAATTAAAATTCTTCTTTTCACCTCTTTACCAAAACCTTCTGCTCTTGTTAGTGAATACATTTCTTCAAGGGTATCAGCATCAACCCTTAATCCATAACGCACACCATCGTAACGAGCAAGATTGGATGAAGTTTCAGCAGAACAGATTAAATAATAGACTGGTATTGCATATTTAGTATGTGGCAGAGTAATGTCAACAACTTCAGCGCCATTTTCTTTTAAATAGGAAGCAACTCTTTCCCAATTATGAACTATTTCCTCTGAAATTCCATCCATCCTATATTCTTTTGGTATACCAATACACTTACCCCTGACATCACCATTTATAAAGCTAGAAAATTTAGGCACTGGCTTTTCGCTCGATATTGAATCTTTTGTATCATAGCCACAAATTGCTTCCAGCATTAATGCTGAATCAGAGACAGAACGAGTAATGACTCCTGCTTGATCCAGAGAACTCGCAAATGCAATCATACCAAAACGCGAGCATCTTCCATAAGTTGGCTTTATTCCAACTACTCCACAATAAGCTGCTGGTTGGCGTACAGATCCACCGGTGTCGCTCCCTAACGCTCCAGCGCATAAAAATCCAGCAACCGATGCTGCAGATCCACCAGATGATCCACCAGGAACAACTTTTTCCCCATCACTTTTTCTAATCCACACATTTTCAACAGGGCCAAAATAGCTATTTGTGTTCGCAGAACCCATAGCAAATTCATCCATATTAAGCTTACCGAGCATGGCTGCTCCACTTTTTAAAAGCAAGTCAGACACCGTAGATTCGTAAGTCGGAACGAAATTTTCCAGCATTTTTGAGCATGCTGTTGTTTTTATTCCTTTTGTACAGAATAGATCTTTGATGCCAACTGGTACACCCATGAGCGGCGAGATTAAATCATCCTTTTGCCTAGAGAAATGTTCATCTGCAGCTTTAGCAGCTTTCATTGCTATCTCTGGGGTTTTTGTTATAAATGCATTTAATTTCTCATTTTCAACCGCACTGATGTGCGCCTCTACGAGTTCAACGGCAGAAAAACTCTTTTTTTTGAGCCCGTCATGCATTTGTGTAATACTTAACTTTCTTAGTTCATTCATCAATATTTAATTTTTAGCAAGACGTTAATTATAACATGGCACGATAAAAAATCCATACATTTATAGTTACAGCTAGAAATGTAGCTAAGGTAACTTAGATTCACCGACAATCGTCATCCCGCTACTTGTTAGCGGCTAAGAGATACCGCAGCGGTATGACGTAGAAGCTATACTTTTATACTCACCAACTCAGTATCCAATCCGGATTGTATCTTAAAAAGGTCAAAAGACTATAATAAGCAAAGGAGTGATACTGTGTCTGAGTGAAAATCGTTGAGATCCCAGTGTCTGCTGCTTGCATAGCATTTATTTACAAAAAAATAGTCATGCAAGAGACTTTACTTGGATATTTGATATAATTTAGGTCTATTAAAGCAAAAAATACTAACATGAATGAAGTGATAACATTTGGTTGTCGTCTAAATTTTTACGAGAGCGAGTTAATCAAAGAAGCATTAAAAAAAGCAAAGAGAGAAAATGTTGTTGTGGTGCATAGCTGTGCAGTGACAAACGAAGCAGAACGTCAGGTAAAGCAAAAGATACGTAAGATTTACAAAAATGATCCAAATAAAGAAATTATCGTAGTTGGTTGTGCTGTTCAGTTGGATCCAGAAGTTTACAGTAGCATTCCTGGTGTAAGTAAAGTGCTCGGTAATCAAGATAAGCTAAAAGCTGAAAATTACTTACTAAATGACGATAAAATCTTGGTCAGTGATAACCAAGTAGAACCTGTTCTAATTAATGGATTTGAAGATAAGTCAAGGGCATTTATTGAAATTCAAAATGGTTGTAATCATAGCTGCACATTTTGTTCAATTACTGAGGCAAGAGGGAATAATCGATCTGTGCCAATAAACAGTATTATAGAGCAAATCAGGATCTTTGTAGAAAATGGATATCAAGAAGTAGTGTTTACAGGGGTTGATATTACTGACTTTGGTACAGATTTGTTGGGTAAGCCATCACTTGGTTCAATGATTAGGAGAGTTTTAAAGGATATACCAGAGTTGAAGAGGCTAAGACTTTCCTCTATCGATGTTGCTGAAGTTGACGACGAATTAATGGATTTAATAGCTAATGAGTCAAGACTTATGCCTCATTTACATTTGAGTCTACAATCTGGTAATAATTTAATACTAAAGAGAATGAAGCGTCGTCACAACAGAGAACAAGTGATAGAATTTTGTCATAAAATGAAGAGCTTGAGGCCTAATATAGCATTTGGCGCTGATATTATTGCTGGATTTCCAACAGAAACTGATGAAATGTTTCAGGATACAGTTGATTTACTGAAAAAAACAAATATAGTTTACCTACATGCTTTTCCATATTCAGAGCGGAAAAATACACCTGCTGCACGAATGCCACAAGTACTAGAGAATGTGCGTAAAGAACGAGTAAAAAATTTAAGAGAAGTAAATAAAGAAATGATGAGCAATTTTTATCAATCTTTGCTCGGCACCGAGCAAAGCGTTCTGGTTGAGCAAAATTATATCGGTAGAACAGAAAATTTTGCATTAGTAAAGCTTACATCAAAGGTTCAGGCTAAAAGTATTGTAAAAGCTAACGTTATAGGAATGGAAAATGGTTATTTAATTGGAAGTATCTTACCTTAATTTTTTGTACATTAAAGAAATATATGATATAGTAGTTATACTATAAATGATAATTATGGGTTCATTTGTGATAACTAAAATATCTATTGCTTTATTTTTAATTTTCATTCCATGTGTCTATTTTTTTATTACTTATATTAGTAATAGTACACACATTGAGCAGGTTATTGAAGCACAACCCTTAAAATTAGAAACAGATAATAATGAAAGTGTAATACGTTCTGAAGAGGTTACTGAAAAAGAAATACTAATAAATGATTTAAAATATCAAGAACTTGAAAGTAGTCCTATTGAACAACCTTCTATTCTCCAAGTAGCTAATCAGAAAAATATGTGGTCACGTATTGCAGATCAAGCTGAGCCTACAAAAGAAAAATCAAAAAAACTTGATTTTTATGTTAGCGCTAACGGTGGTAAGGTATACCATGATAATTCAGAAACATTTGTAAAGGGTATACAAGAAATAGGAAAAAGAGTCCTAACTTTAGTTGAAAGTCATTATGGTTTTATAATAAAAAATATAGTGGCAAATGAAATTAAAAGTATACAGCAATTTGATGGTAAAATTGATTTCCAGTGGCTTAACAGCATATCTTTAGGTTACTATGCTGGAGAAAATGGCCGAGTTGATTTTGAAACCATGTATTCTAAAGTCAATATTGAAAATAGTAATTCTCCTCCGGTATTTAATAAATCAGCAAGTGTATTTGCGTTTTTGTTAAACTTCTATTATAATCTCAGCATTCAGGGTACACAATTTGCTCCGTACATCGGTCTTGGTATAGGGCCAACAGTTTTTAGATTAAAAAGGATTAGTGGGTCACCCCAAAATTCAATGCCACTTAATGTTCCTTGGTTTGCTTATCAAATAAAACTTGGTGTTGATTATTCAATAATCCCAGAAGTCAAAACCTTTCTCGGCTATCGTTACTTTAGCGTTCCGATACCTGTTGCAGATGACATATCTACTCACAATATTGAAGTTGGTTTGATATTTAATTTTTAGTGATAATTTAATATATATATAAATTCTTATCTTTTCTATCTAACAAACCAAATGTTGGTACGATTGTTGCTTTTAAAAAAATGACAGTTTCTACTGTTCTAATATTATTCGCTAGCCTTTTTGATTTCTGATGCAATAAGCTTTGCTTATCTTCTCTATGTTCTATAAGCCCGCCGATTACCATAATTTCACCGCTCTTAATTTTTAACATAGAGTTCATTTCTCTGATTTCAACAATTGGAATGTCGCTATTTAATTTCATTTTACTCTGCTGTGCGACGTACTCTATATCTGGATCTTTAGTGTAGCCGTTAATTCTTGATAAAGTTGGATGTATATCCATGAATATTTCACTAGTATCAATGTTAATGCTTGGGTGGATTATTAGCACAACACCTATTGGGACGCTATTCATCTTGGTAATTAAGGTCTGATTAGAGTTTCTAGTATCTTTTTGTATATCGGAGGTAAAATAAATATGGTTTTTAGTAAATGAAATCATCGCTTGCTGATTATTTATAGCATGTACTCTGGGGCTTGAAATTACAGTTGAAGTGCCAAATTTGTCTAAATTTTTTACTAAATCTCCTAGATCATTTGCACCAAAGTTCATTGCTAGGTTAATAATGGAGTTATCTTGATTTATTATAGACTTAGTTCCATCTTGTAAGTCATTTAAGTTCATACCAGAAAGGTATTTGTCATCTAGCACAACTTCAACTATTTTTGCCTCTATCATTACTTGAGAGGACGCTAACTTCTTAACCTTATTAATATATTCTTCAACAGCTTTGTGGATATCTTTCCTAGCATTCAAAATAATAACACCAGCTTCTCTGTTGGATGAAAGGAATTCGCCATCATCCACCCCGTTAACATCCATTATTGCATTCAAGCCTTTTTCTAATGAATTCCATAAGTCACTACTGTATTGAGACTTCATAACATTGTTATAGTCCCTATCAACGTTACTTCCATCACTGTTAGTAATATTGTTATTAATGACGAAACTGCTTTGAGCAGAATGTTGAATATTGATGAAGTCTACGTAATAATTTTGTGCGTATGGCAAGTCCTGCTCAATTCTAATTACACCATTACTTGTTGAGTAACGCAGTTTGGCGCTATTTGCTATACTCTGAATTACTTCGTTTATATCCTTATCTTTTAGCTTTAAAATAATATTACCTGATATTTTTGGGTCCATATCCAAGTTAACGTCAGAAAGTTTTCCTATCTCAATCAGCAAATCTTTTACTGATACTTCTTCACTAACATTAATAGAAATAAGCTGATTACTGATTGTGAGATCGGGAAACTCTATTGGTAAAGGCATAATTTCTGGTATTGCCGGTTCATTAATCTCCAAAGAGGTGTTATATTGTTGCAACGGATAATCGTGCTTATAATTGTCTATGTTAATAGGATATTGCTTGGTAGGTAGATGTGTGCAAGAAATAATGAAGAGGAGTATTAAGCATTTAAAAATAGCCATTAGAACAGCATACAAAATCTATACTAATAGATTTCTATAAAAATATTAAAAATGTATTTAATCTCATTTTCATCGAGCAGATAATTGTCGTGTATTAGCTTTGGCTATGTATTTTTTGTATACTCTTCTTGTACTTAAATGTAGACCAGCATAGCCCTAATTTTTTTATATATTTTACTTCTTTCTCTGTATTTAATTATAGGCTTGAAAATAAATGGTAAGCCTATAATTGTTAAGCTTAGAGCTAGGATTGAAAGTATACAACAGGCTTTGTGTTTACTATGTAGCTCTTTCAGGTAAAGCATCAAAAATCTACAAAATTTTTTGTAATTTTCTTCGATGTTTTTTTTGCTATGAGCCTTGCTAATGAACATATCTATTGCGGTATGACCGTTATTGCACTTAATGTTAAGGTCTGCACCTTTTTCTGTTAACAACTGAGCTATATCAAAATAATCCTTTTGAACAGCAAGATGTAGAGGTGCAAAACCTTGTTGCTCACAAATGTTCATATTGGCTCTAACTTCCAATAACATTTTCACAATTTGTGTATGGCCTTTTTTAACTGCGAGTAGCAAGGGAGTTCTGTTACATTTAGTAACAGCATTAACGTTTACCTTAAGCTTCAATAAGAGCTTAACTGTTTTAGTGTTACCATTATGGCTAGCTTTATGCAGCCTAGCGTTACCATTAAAATCTTGATCGTTTGCTTCTATTCCCTTTGAAACAAGAAATGTTACCATTTTTCTATTATTATGCTCAATAGCGCAATCTAACGCATCAAAACCATGGTTGTTTTTTGTGCAAAAAAACTCTTTAAGTTTAATTTTATCGTTACTTGCTTGCTGTTTTTTTGCAATAAGTTTTACTATTTGCATTTTGTTGTTATACGCTGCTAGGAAAAGCGTAGTGTTATTTTCTGCATCTTTGGCTTCTATATTTGCACCTTTCTTTATCAGATATTCTATAATTTCTGCTCTGCTGTCATAATGTGCGGTGCATTGATAAATGGTTAAAAACAAAGGAGTACGAAAATTGTTATCTTCACATTCGAGATTTGCTCCGCTATCAATTAAAATTTGGACGCTTTTTTTAGAACCGTATAGTGAAGCTATATGAAGAGGAGTATAGCCCTCTTTGGCATCTTTTTCATTAATTTTTGCGCCTTTTGTTATCAAAAAATCTATTAATTCCGTGTCATCTTGTAGTGCAGCAAGGTGCAGTGGAGTGAATCCATTTTTATCCTTGGAATTAATTGTCAGTTGGTTAACAAAAAGTTTAGCAACTTTCTTGTGTCCATGCATAATGGCGTAATGCAGAGGGTTTCTATTTTCGTTGTCTACGACATTAAAATCAGCTTCGTGCTCTAGTAATGACTTTACTCCAACTAAATCGCCTTCTTTTGTGAACTTATGCAAGAGAGTGATTCCACTTGCATCTTTTGAGTTAATATCAAATCCATTTTCTACTAATTGGTTTATATCTTCCTCACGCGCCATATCACTTAAATCTCTAATTAAACTCTTTTCGCGTTAATAATACTCCTACTTGATTAAGTTTAAATGAATCTGTGAGAAATGGCTAGTGCATTCTTGCATAACAAACTTTTGGCAGCGCATTGGATGAAACGAAAAACTTACTTGACAAACTCCGCCAGCCCTCTTATCATGAAACTGAAGCTATTTATTTATCTTCGCAATCTCTGCAGTGGATTAATGACAAAAAACTTAATGTATTTGGCGTAAATCATGCTTAATTTTTTGCACTATGTGCACCTCATGTCTTTATAAAACTTTTAGGTTTCTACCTATACAAGCCGAAACGCGCTTATAAAGTGTTTAAGACAGTAAAAGACGTCAAATAGACAAGGGAGAATTTGAATACTAGCTACCCTAGGGTTTCCTTGCCTTTTTTTTTATTTGGTAAGTTTCTTAACATTTATAGCTAAACGACAACTGTCATCCCTGTAAAGGTCAAGTATCCCGCTACTTGTTAGCGGGATCTAGAGATACCGTGACGGTATGACGTAGGATTGCTGTCATTCTGCTACTTGTTAGCGGCTGAGATACCGCGAATGAATCGCGGCATGACGGTTCGTGGTGGCATGACGATAAGCTCGTCATCCCGCTACTTGTTAGCGGCTGAGATACCGCGAATGAATCGCGGTATGACGGTTAGCGGCGGCATGACGTAGGATTGCTGTCATTTCGCTACTTGTTAGCGGCTGAGATACCGCGAATAAATCGCGGTATGACGGTTAGCGGTGGCGTGACGATAAGCTCGTCATTCCGCTACGTGTTAGCGGCTAAGAGATATCGCGGTGGTATAGCTATAAATTGTTGATATCTTTTTTATATCACATTTTTAACTTACAATAGTTAGCCAGCGTTCCTTACATTAACCAAATCTTTCAAATTCTGCACTCACCACTACCTATAACTCACTTTCACGCAATATTGATCGTTCTTAAAAAGCAATCTAACATTTTTTATTCCTTGATTGCGAAGCTTTGATGCAGCTGATTTAGCAGCCTGAGCACTTTTAAAAAATGCAACATATCCCTTACTTTCTGCACTGTCTTGTTTCGGGTGACGTTTCTGCATTTCTTTTTCATATTGCTTTCTGTAATGAGGAGTATTTTGTATCAATTGTTCTGACATCTTTCTTAGGTATTGAACTTTTACTTTTGCAAGCCCAGATTTATGAAATCCTAAGACTTGAGCTGCTTTTTCTGATAAGTCTATTATTCTGCCTTCAATAAAAGGCCCTCTATCGTTAACCCTTGTAACAAGCTTTCTTCCATTTTCTAAATTAGTGACAAGAACAAAGCAGGGTAGGGGCAAAGTCTTATGCGCTGCAGAGATCAAGTGACGGTTAAACACTTCACCATTTGCTGTAAGCGTGCCATGATCTTCTATTCCATACCACGACGCTATCCCTATCTCTTCATAGTGTTTACAGTTTTTTGGGTGATAAGTTATACCATTTATTGTGTAGCTGCTGCCAATTTTATAATGACCTGCAGTGCAGTTAAACCTGTTGCTAAAACTGCAGCTACTTATCAAAACAAATATTAGACATAGAAAGGTTAGGTTTTTTATCATTGTATTCGGTAAGAGGGTTCGATACTATGAGGATTTTAAATTATACTATAATAAATTTAGTAATGAGTAAACATCTACTGCTAAATATTAACAAAACTCAAAAAGGAATAATACATATTATTGGTATAGGTGGAATCGGAATGAGCGCTATTGCTGAAATTCTTCACAATTCCAATTACAAAGTTCAAGGCAGTGATGCACAATCAAACGACAATATAAATAAGTTACAAAAGCTAGGTATAGAGGTTTATATTGGTCACAATGCTAATAATATAAGCCAAGCTCAAATAGTTGTACATTCTTCTGCAATAGAATCTGATAATGTGGAGTTAATTGCGGCAAAAAATAACAATAAAACCGTTTTGCATAGATCAGACATACTTGCTGAAATTATGAAAGGTAAATATGTGATAGCGGTTTCAGGTTCAAGCGGAAAGACAACAACAACGGCTATGATTGCTTCCATTTTTGATCATTCTAATATTGATGCAACTGTAATTGTAGGAGGAATACTAAATTCGTATCAGAGTAATTCAAAACTTGGAAAGAGTGACACTTTTCTGATCGAGGCTGATGAGTCTGATGGAACTATGCTAAAAATTCCTGCAAATATTGCTGTTATAACGAGTATTAACGACGATCATAAGGATCATTATGGTACATTCGACAATATTAAAAATGCGTTTTTTCAGTTTATAAGCAAAGCAGATTTTGCAGTTTTGCCTGATTCTGTAGGCATTAATTATGATGCAAGTAACTCTGTGATGTTTGGGTTTGAGGATGCCAATATTAAAGCTGTTAATATTAAGCAGCATGCTAACAGCATAGAATTTGATGTGTTTATTGATGATAGTTGTATGGTTCAAAATAACTGGATCCCAGTGTCACGCACTGGGATGACAAAGGAGAAGGAGCAAAAGGAAAAGACGCTGATGTTGTTTCAAAAAAAATGGGTGTCATCCCAGTGCGTGACACTGGGATCCAGAAACATAAAAAATGTAATACTATCAAACGCAATAGGGATGCATAAGGTCAGCAACGCCTTAGCTGCAATATCAGTTGCGATAAAGCTCGGGATTAGCAATGCAGAGATTAAAAAAGGCCTTTTGGAATTTCAAGGAGTAGCAAGAAGATTCTCTTTAATTGCCGATATTAAAGGTGTTAAGTTAATTGAGGATTATGCCCATCATCCAAATGAAATATATGCAACTTTAACGGCTGCACGTTCGATTACTAAAGGAAAAGTAATAGGAATTATCGAACCACTTCGTTTTGCTCGCATTCGTAATTTTTTTGATGAATTCATACGAATTTTCATGATGTTTGATTATGTCATCCTTACTCCTGTTCATCCTCCAGAAGATAAGCCCATTTCTGGTTGTGGAATTGATGATATACAAAAAGCTTTAATCAGTAATGGATTTAATAACACAAAAATTATGAATGATGCTTTGCTCATTTCACATTTTATTAGTGATTCGACAAGTCCAGGTGATATAGTATTATTTATTGGTGCTGGTAGTAATATAGCTAAATTGGCAAAGGAAGCTGCAAAGCTCATAGCAGAAACTATACAAACATCTAGTTAAACGATAGAATAAATGCAAGTACTGGTGTCATGCAAACTGGAATCTAGTCAATTATATATATGGAAAATGAATTTAATTGAGAAAAAGAATCCGGACTGGGAGGATTTATATGATAAAATTGTGTAATAAGGCTGGATCCCAGTGTCGAAGCACACAACTGTACGAACGTTGTGATATGGGGGTAACTTCCACTAAGAATGATGTCATCCCAGTGCCCAGACACTGGGATCCAGAAAACTTAATCGTAAATGAGCACACCAGGTGGCTGTATAGTAAAAGCTGGATTCCAGTGTCAAGCACTGGAATGACACCATCCGCTACTCAAATTACCTGTATATTGCAATGTTCATACACTGAAATGTTACAGCGCTGGGATAACATCTTCCGAGACAGAACGTTCCGTGCACACAATTGTGAATCTAGTAAAGGGTTAATGTAATGAATAAGATAATCAACAATGTATTTGCAAGAGAAATTTTAGATAGCAGGGGTTACCCTACTGTTGAGGTGGAAATTGAACTCTGTGATGGAGCAATAGGCAGGGCCTCTGTACCTTCTGGAGCTTCAACTGGTAAATTAGAAGCCTTGGAACTCAGGGACCAAAATGAGAAAAGGTATTGTGGTAAGGGGGTGCTGAAAGCTGTTCAAGCTGTAAATGGGATAATAGCAGATGAAATCATTGGAATGAATGCAGCGGACCAAAATGCAATTGATAAAGCATTAATTGAACTAGATGGAACAAAAAACAAATCAAAACTTGGAGCAAATGCAACTTTGGGTGTGTCTCTTGCAGTTGCAAAAGCAGCAGCAAACAGTTTCAAAATGCCGCTATATAGATATTTGGGAGGAAAGCAGACGAGTGTTATGCCGGTTCCACTCATTAACATAATTAATGGTGGAGTACATGCAGACAATAAGCTCGATTTCCAAGAATTCATGATTCTTCCGGTCGGTGCTGAGACTTTCAGCGAAGCGATTAGAATATCTGCGGAGGTATTCCACAACTTACGTAGCATTCTTAAGAAAAAAGGTTATAGCACAAATGTAGGGGATGAAGGTGGTTTTGCACCAAATATTGAAAGTACTGAAGAAGCACTTGATTTGATCATATACGCTATAGAATCAGCAGGTTATTCAGCGCAAAGTGATTTTGCACTAGGCCTTGATGTTGCTTCATCTACTTTTTATGAAGATGGAATTTACAAATTTGAACACAGAGATCTTACTTCAGAAGAGTTGACTGAATATTATTGTAATCTTGTGGAAAGATATCCAATAATTTCTATAGAAGATGCAATGAGTGAAGACGACTATGAAGGTTGGAAATTACTTACTGCAAAATTGGGGAGTAAAATTCAATTGGTTGGGGATGATTTGTTTGTTACAAATTGTGAACTGATATGCAAAGGAATAGAGGAAAAAATGGCAAATGCTGTACTGATCAAGCCAAATCAAATAGGGACGTTAACAGAAACTTTTGCTGCTATTGAAATGGCAAAATCAAATGGCTATAAAGCTGTTATTTCTCATCGCTCAGGTGAAACAGAAGACACAACAATATCCCACATAGCAGTTGCATCAAATTGCGGGCAAATAAAAACCGGGTCGCTATCGCGTTCTGATAGACTCGCGAAGTATAACGAGCTAATCAGAATAGAAAGCGCATTAGGAAAGGATGCTAAATATTATCGTGGGTTAGCATGGGTTTTATAGACGAAGTAAAATTGTGTTTAAAAGCTGGTGACGGTGGTGATGGCTGTGCAAGTTTTCGTCGAGAAAAGTTCGTTGAATTTGGTGGTCCAAATGGTGGTAATGGAGGAAAGGGTGGAAACATAGTTTTCATCAGCGACGCTAATCTCAACACTTTGCTTCATTTTCGTTATAGAAGACACATTAAAGCAGATAGTGGAAAAAATGGTGCAGGCAGGGACAGATCTGGCACAGCAGGGAAAGACGTTATACTTAAAGTTCCAGTCGGTGCACAAATAATTGATGAAGAAAGTGAAGAGATAATAGTAGACCTTGACAAGCCTGGTATGGAATTTCAAGTAGCACAGGGTGGAAAAGGTGGACTTGGAAATACTAATTTTAAATCTTCTACTAATAAGGCACCAAGACATTTTACTTACGGTCAGCCTGGCGAAGAAAAACATGTATTATTAAAACTAAAAGTTTTATCAGATGTTGGAATTATTGGCATGCCAAACGCAGGTAAATCAAAATTTTTGACTCGCTGCTCAAATTCCGATACAAAAGTAGGCGATTATCCATTTACCACCGTAAGACCTCATTTAGGCATGGTAAAAGTGGATGATAGCGAAGTTGTAATAGCAGATATTCCTGGAATAATTACTGATGCTCACCTTGGAGTTGGGCTCGGGCATAAATTTTTAAAGCACATAGAAAGGTGTAAAATTTTACTTCATTTAATCGATGTAACTCATGGTGACGTTGTTTCGGCTTATAGTTGTATCCATAATGAATTGGAACTTTACAATAGTGATCTTGTTGAAAAAGAAGAGATTGTAGTACTGAACAAATGCGACTTATTGAGGGAAGCAGAAATTCTGGAAAAGAAGAATCACCTAGCTAATTATCTCAATAAAGAAGTGCTGTGCTTATCAATTAATGGTGATTTACAGCCTATTTTAAGATTATTAAGTGAAAAATTGAAAAAGAGTAATTCTAAGGAAATCGATGTATATGATCCTTTTAAAGCGTAAATTTTCTATTTATGGATGTACAAGAATGGTAGCGTGCAACCAGAACTAAGCGTACAGCTGTGCAAACATCGTGATTTGAGTCCACCAGAAGGGTGTCATCCCAGTGCCCAGACACTGGGATCCAGGAATTTTATTAAGTTGGTAAGCATAAAAGTAGCCGTTTTATGTTAAAATACAACGTTTTGATGATTATGAAAAGGCTCGATTCCAGACTGGAATGACACCATCATAAAGTGAATCAGTGTCAGCTACTTGCATCTACCATGCAAGTTACCTGAAAATTGCAATGTTCGTACACTTGACTACTTGGATCTAGTATGATTTAATTAACCAAGAAGTAGGCATGAAAAAATTATGTAGTGAACCAGTTTGCATAACACCAGGAGGAAAATATGGATAGAAAGACGAGAATAGAATCAGACAGCTTAGGGGAAGTAAAAGTACCAAGTGAACATTACTGGGGAGCGCAGACTCAGCGTTCTTTAGAAAATTTTAAGATTGGCACAGAAAAAATGCCAGAGCCTCTGATTAAAGCATTAGCAATAGTAAAACTTGCAGCAGCGCGTGTTAATATGAAACATGGTGTTATAGATGATAGGGTAGGGGACGCAATTTGCACAGCCGCGAGGGAAGTAATAGATGGCAAATTTAATAATGAATTTCCGCTTGTTGTTTGGCAAACCGGATCCGGAACGCAGACTAATATGAATATGAATGAAGTGATCAGCAATCGTGCAATAGAGATTTTAGGTGGTAATTTGGGTAGTAAATCTCCAATACATCCAAATGATCATGTGAATTATGGTCAGTCGTCAAATGACACCTTTCCAACAGCAATGCATATAGCAGCAGCAGAGCAAATAAACTGCTTGCTTATTCCAAATCTTGAAAAATTGCATAAGGTGCTGGATAATAAGGTTCAGGAATTTAAAGATATAATAAAAGTAGGACGTACTCATCTGCAAGATGCAACGCCCCTAACACTAGGACAGGAGTTCTCTGGCTATGCAGTCCAGATTAAAAAGGGGATAGAGAGAGTAAAATCAACTTTAAGTGATATATATGAGCTTGCACAAGGTGGCACTGCAGTTGGCACGGGACTCAATACTAAAAAGGGTTTTGCTGAAGATTTTGCTAGAGAAGTTGCAAAAATCACTAATCTTCCATTTACTTCAGCAGGCAATAAATTTGAAGCGCTAGCAGCAAATGATGCTTTAGTTGAGCTCAGTGGAACACTCAATACAGTAGCAGTCAGTTTAATGAAAATTGCAAATGATATAAGGTTGCTTGGTTCTGGTCCAAGATGCGGAATTGGGGAAATAATGTTACCGGAAAATGAGCCTGGTTCTTCAATTATGCCAGGTAAAGTGAATCCAACTCAGTGTGAAGCGGTAACTATGGTATGCACTCAAGTTATGGGAAATCATGTTGCTGTGACCATTAGTGGTTCAAACGGTCATTTTGAATTGAATGTGTTTAAGCCAGTGATAATTTACAATGTTTTGCAGTCTATAAGACTTTTAGCTGATGCAAGTTTAAATTTTACAGAAAAATGTGTAATTGGTATTAAAGCAAATGAAGAGAGGATAAAAGATTTACTGAATCAGTCGTTGATGTTGGTCACTATATTAAATACGCATATAGGGTACGACAATGCAGCAAAAATAGCGAAGCTTGCTTATAAAGAAAATATCACTCTAAAAGAAGCAGCAGCAAAACTTCAACTGCTCACTGAGGAAGAGTTTGAAAGGATAGTGAAACCAGAAGAAATGGTAAATTATTTGTAACCGCTCACACTTAATTCTTCAATCTCACTAATAGAAAGGCCAGTAAACTTGACAATAGTGTTAACATCAACATTATTAGCTAGCATTGTTTTTGTAACTTCAATTTTCCCTTCCTCTTTACCAATTTTTTGTATCCGTTCAGCGGAGTGGTAGAATAAGGTAGACAAAGTGATCTAAAAAGATAATCATAGAGCAAAAGCGAGGTAATGTGGTAAACCTTTTAGAACTTTGCAAAAATTTACAGCAAAAAATAGAAAAACTGAAAGCAGAGATAGAAAACTTAAAAGCAGAAAATAAAGCTTTAAAGATAGAGAACGCTGAATTAAAGGAAAGGCTCGGTTTAAATTCAAAAAACTCATCCCTGCCCAGCTCAAAAGAGCTATACAAAATAAAAAAGGACAAGCCAAAAAGCGAAAGGAATGTTGGCGATCAGGTTGGGCATAAAGGAAATTTTCATGCCACAATGGAAGCGGATAAAGTAGTAAAAATAGAGTTGCCTAATATTTGCGAATGCGGAGGAGAGCTTGTAATATGCGAAAAACCTTATGTTCACCAAAAAGTTGATCTTCCGGAAATTAGGCCTTATGTAGTAATTGGAACATGGTCGTTGTCGGAGATGCAGAAAAAGAAAAAGTAGCAAGTTACCAGAAGGTGTTACGCCAGATACATTTGGTCCAAGGGTTAAGTCTATAATTGCAGCACTCAGCGGATTTTACAAAAACTCAAAGCGTGAAGTGGCTAGTATCATAAATGACATTTTTAATTTGAACATAAGTGTTGGCAGCATATCAAATCTTACTATTACCCACAAATATGAGGTTCATGAGCAAGTCTCCATCCTTCTGCTAGATCAAAGAGACGTCTCCACCCTTTCCAAAGAACATAAGGTCCTGGTTCTGGGTCATTTTTTCTTGCTAAATGGCCTCCAAGTTCATGAAACAGCTTCTTTTATGTTGGAAACTACACTTGGACATGGTTTTCTGTGTATTTTAACGTATAAAACTTTCCATTCCTCTTCAGCTAATAAGGTAGTACATGGTAATGTTGGGTTAGCTCTTGCAATTGATGTAATAAAGAAGATCCTCCAAGCAATAATACTCACAACTGTTAGATATCTCATTAGTCTTTCTGCTATTCCAAGCCTACATTCTTCAACTTTGAGACCGGATTTAAAATTTTATGTAATATCTCTATTTTCCATCTAAGGCAATACCAACTAATTTTTTCAACAGCTTCATCGAAAGTATTAACTGAAAGATTCGTTAATAGCATCCATTCTAGCGGTTTTTTTTTAAGGGAAGGGAAGTTTTCTCAACAACATAAACTGCATAAAGTGGTAATTTAGGTAGTTCTTCCGTCTTATGCCTAGGTGTATGGTCCCAGAGTGTGATGGTGTGGATTTAGTATAAATAATTCTGGAGACTGTGTCCACTGATAACATATAAATTCATAAGGAGTAAGACCCTTAAGAGTTTTGAGTCTCTTTGCATAATTATAAGCCATAACAAAGTTATAAAGGTGTTCTTTAAGTTGCTGGTGCGATTGATAGTAATACTTCTTAACTGTAGCATCCTTTAAAGTTTTATTCATACGCTCGACTTGCCCATTCGTCCAAGGATGGCTAACTTTTGTCAAACGATGTTCAATAACATTCTCTTCGCAAACTCTATCAAATATATGTTGGAAAGCATACTTATGACGCTTCTGGTTTGTAAATTGTATACCGTTATCTGTCAAAATAGTATGGATTTTATACGGTAAAATTCTAATCAAATTACGTAAGAACTCAGCAGCTATGGGTTTTGTAGCACTGTTACGCAACTCAACATAGGTAAATTTGGATGTCCTATCAATAGCAACAAACAAATGTAATTTGCCCTCCTCAGTTCTAACTTCAGCAATATCAATATGAAAGTAACCGATAGGATATTGTTTGAATTTCTTTTTTGACTTAACTTCTCCATCAACAGTTGGTAATCTGCTAATGTTGTGTCTTTGTAAACAACGATGCAAGCTAGAGCGAGTCAAATGCGGAATTGTAGACTGCAGAGCGTAAAGGCAATCATCTAGTGGCAGTAGTGTATACTTGCGAAATGTAACTATTATAGCTTCCTCTTCTAGCGTTAAAACAGTCGATCTTGGACGCTTTGGACCCATATCAGCATCTTTCGTAAATGAACGTTTTCTCCACTTAATAATAGTTTTTGGATTAAGGTTATAATGCTTGGAGAGTTTTGCTATGCTCTCTTTTCTATTTTGTATTGCTCTACGAATCGTCTGTGTTGTTTTGGCGCACCCATGTAATATTTGTCCCATAACTCCTCCTTTGATGGTATTTTTTTCTCATATTTTATCATACCATCACACTCTGGGACTGTACACCTAGGCTCTGTGGACAAAATTTTAGAGAAGCCATACAAGAGCTCCAACAAAATTGAGAAAACCCATAAAAACCTCAGCAGTTTTATCAAATCTGGAAAAAATGCGCCTAAAATTTTTAATTTTACCAAAAAAACACTCAATCAAATGACGTTCTTTGTAGATATGCTCATCGTAATACCTTTGCACTTTTCGATTCCGTTTTGGCGGAATAACTACTGTACATCCCTTGTCTTCAAGACTTGTAACAAAGGCATTGCTATCGTAGCCCTTGTCAGCTACTACAGTAGAGTTATAGATACTTTCGGTCAACACTTGTGCCTGCGTAATTTCATTTCTTTGACCAGGAGTCAGAGTAAATTTAAGTGGATTTCCAAGTGCATCGACAAGCGCATGTATTTTAGTTGTAAAGCCACCTTTGCTCCTCCCTAAAGCTTCTTGATCCTTGGAGTTTTTTGTATATCCAGATGAACATGGATGGCCTCGGATGATCGTACCGTCGATTATAGCAACTTCTAAATCAGGCTCTTGTTTAGTATATTCAAGCAATTTTTTCCAGACATCTCTTTCACACCATCTTTTAAATCGCTTATGTATACTCCTGTAATTACCATAAGTTTTTGGTAAAAGTCTCCATTGGCAACCACTTCGCACTATGTACCACACTGCCTCTATGAATATTCTTAAACGTTTTTCATCTTTGCTGTGCATTCCTTTTACGCTTTTTATGAACTCTAAAATTTGTTTCCAATTTTCCTCTTTGATGTAATATTGCATATGGTAGTTTCTCCATTTTTTACCTATTAGGCTAAACTACCATCTTTTTCTCTCTTTTCATATTTTTTGTCCACAGAGCCTAATATTATTCTTAGATGGATTCGTCATAAACTTTCCAAATCTAACTTCCAAACGTGCTGTTCTTTTTGGCTTATTATCTTTTACAGGAACTTCAACTTCTACCGTACCTGCACAATGAGAGGATTTAATAAATGCCCATAACTTCTGCTCACCTTTTTCAGGATATCGAGATTTTCTATTTACTGCTCTATCTCTGCATGCTCTAACTAGCACTGCCGAATTAAGATTATGTGTAAGCTCAAAAAAGTCATATATATCTGCTTCTCTATCGCATACAGTTATAGTCTCAGTTTGAGTTGGATCAATAATATTATTTGTTTTTCTTAAAGTTTCCAACCACTTTACGCTTTCTTTATCTTCAATGCGATCGCTCTTTTTTTTAAGGTTCTCAGTTTCTTCAGGTCTTGAATAAACTTTTTGATCTAGTATCCCTAGTACCAAACCTTCTATACTAACGGCAAGAGCTGTATGCATTATAATACCTTTTGCAGTATCATAACTGGACAAATTTGCTAATCCGCTTGTTTTTTTATGGTTATTATATACAATGTAACTGGTATCTTGAATGACAAGAACCCTCTTGTGAGCTTTTGTTCTCTCAACCGTCTTATTAATATGTGTAGCTAAAATATCACCTTCTTTTACATTCTCATTTTGAAAAAAACGGTATGCTGCTCTTGCTTCTGACCAACTTCCGCATGCCTCATTAATTGAGCTTTCAGGTAAACTTATCAAACTATCAGCAATCTTTACTAATCGGTCAGTTAATCTTTTATCTCCAAGTACAGCATCTCCAAATTCATTTTTAGCCCATTCATTACTCTCGTTTGCCATTTTTATACCCTCAATATTTGCAAACTTTAATATTGTAATATTTTACTTTTTAGTCCATTTATATTTGTGGGTAATAGTAAGATTTGATATGCTGCCAACACTTATGTTCAAATTAAAAATGTCATTTATGATACTAGCCACTTCACGCTTTGAGTTTTTGTAAAATCCGCTGAGTGCTGCAATTATAGACTTAACCCTTGGACCAAATGTATCTGGCGTAACACCTTCTGGTAACTTGCTACTTTTTCTTTTTCTGCATCTCCAACAACGACCATGTTCCAATTACTACATAAGGCCTAATTTCCGGAAGATCAACTTTTTGGTGAACATAAGGTTTTTCGCATATTACAAGCTCTCCTCCGCATTCGCAAATATTAGGCAACTCTATTTTTACTACTTTATCCGCTTCCATTGTGGCATGAAAATTTCCTTTATGCCCAACCTGATCGCCAACATTCCTTTCGCTTTTTGGCTTGTCCTTTTTTGTTTTGTACAATTCTTTAGAGCTCGGTAGAGATGAATTTTTCGAGTTTAAACCAAGCCTCTCTTTCAACTCAGCGTTCTCAATCCTCAAGGCCTTATTTTCTGCCTCTAACTCTTCTATCCTCCCTTCCAACTTTTCTATTTTTTGCTGTAAATTTTTGCAGAGTTCTAAAAGGTTTACCACATTACCTCACTTTTGCTCTATGATTATCTTTATTATCTTGCTTTTTCTACCTTATTTTGCCGCTCCCCTGAACGGATACGGTTTAAGACATAAGATCCTTTTTCATAGCTATACTACGTTATCCAGCGTCTGGGCAATGGTTTCTTGGTACTTATTCCGCAATAATTTTTTTTTCCTTCAATAAACTTTGCAGTTCGCCTTTTTCGTACATCTCGCGAGTGATGTCGCAACCACCAATAAACTCTTCCTTTATATATAATTGTGGAATTGTTGGCCAATCAGAAAACTTTTTTATAGATTCACGTATTTCATCATTCTCCAACACGTTAATATACTTAAACTTCACGTTCAATTTTTTTAGGATTGACACGACGAGTCCAGAGAATCCGCATTGAGGAAAATCAGAAGTGCCTTTCATATACAATACCACATCATTTTCTGTTATATCTTTTTTTATTTGTTCAAAATTGCTCATAAATTCACCTTATTTTTAAGTATTAGTTTCCAGTTGCAAGGCGTGTATAGACTGACCTTCCAGAGCTTTATATACCATTTTATGCTGTTCTATTTTTGTCTTTCCAAGAAAACACTTGGAGTTTATTTTTAAATGATAATGGTCATCATCTCCAGCAAGATCATGAATCTTTATATCAGCGTCGGGGAACGATTGTTTGATGATCCTCTCTAATTCGTGAATTGCAATAGTCATTGATTTGCTTTAAATTACAATACTTTCATTATAAATCTAAAACGATTGAGCGCAATAAAAAGTTGCTATCATAAAAAATAGAAGTATACTATAATAATGGAATGACAAATTATGCAGGGAGGCTTTGTGGTGGGCGAAAGATTTAAATTCACATATCTATTGGTTTTGCTAACTTTTTCATTTAGGTGCTTATCTTACGATGATAAAATAAATAACTTAGAGAATGTTTACATCAAAGCTAACTATCTTGGAGCATTCTTCAATGCAATAGGTTCTCTAGAAGGAAAAGAAGATGCAGGTGACAATATAACAGAGGGGGTTTTTAGTTTTAATAAGAAGGAGCGAATTGAAGCTGGATACAGTCCTAAATATGTTCCAGGTTTTGCCGGTAGTGCTGCAATAGGATATTTATTCAAAAATATGAGAGTTGAGTTTGAAGGCTTATATTCTCAGACTAACTTATATGATGAAGATTATTCAGATAAGAAAAAAGCAAGATATATTGAACTTCGTCGTCACAATGATGCGTCTACTGGAGCGGAATGCAATTCACCTTGGAGAAGTGGAAAGGTTGATATTCACATTCAAGAAAATTGTAGTGTTGAAGCAGAGTTCAGAGCTGCATTTAAGATGAAAAATGAAGGTTTTAATAACTTAGCTGGAATGGTCAATGTATATCGTGATTTTAATATAGCAAAAATGCCATTCACCCCATATGTTGGTATTGGTGCAGGTGTAACTAGGGTTAAATTTCTAGGAAAAACCAGATATGCCTTGGCTTACCAAGCAAAACTTGGTATCAATCACCAACTTACAGCACAAACTCAAGCATTTGCTGGTTTACGCTATTTTGGTATCCTTGATAACCAATTTAAAGATATTGTACCAGGAATAAAGATACTAGCTGGTGAAGGATATATTCCTGGCGGTGGAGGAAGTAAAGTTGATGAAACTGCACGTGTTGAATCAACAACTGCAACCATTACCAATAGGTTTGGCTTATATGGCTTAGAGTTTGGATTGGTTTATCACTTTTAACTTTATCCAATAAATTACATATGTGAAGATAGTAAATTCAGCGTGCTGAGAACATTAGAAAGACGAGATTTTAATTGATTTTCATATTTACTCCAATCTTGTATTGCCTTTCTTGCAACACCTGAATCAACTGCGGCTTTTGCAACAGCAGGAGCTACTATAGAAATTAATCTTGGGTCAAATGGAGTAGGTATTATATATTCACGTCCATAGCCCATTTTACGACCGCCATAGACTGCAGATATCTCACCTGGTACTGGCTCACGGGCAAGCTTTGCTATTGCATCTGCAGCTGCAATTTTCATTTCATCATTTATTGTTGTTGCATGTACATCAAGTGCCCCTCTAAATATATAAGGAAAACCCATTACGTTGTTGACTTGGTTGTTGTAATCTGACCTACCAGTTGCAATTATTGCATCTGGCCTCACAGATTTTGCAAACTCAGGCCTTACTTCTGGATCGGGATTGGCAAGAGCAAAAATAATCGGGTCTTTGCCCATACTCTTTAACATCTCTTCATTTAACACATCTTTTGCAGATAGTCCGATGAATACATCAGCGCCTTTTATTGTATCAAGTAGAGAACGTTCGGAAGTATCAATTGCATACTTTTCCTTCCACTCATTCATATCCTCGTTTCTACCTTTGTATATTACTCCTTGCTTATCACACAGCACTATATTTTTAGCGCCCATGGACTTTAGTATTTCTAAACATGCAATACCGGCTGCTCCAGCACCATTCATAATGATCTTAACGTCCTCTAATTTCTTTTCAACAATATCAAGAGCATTTTCTATGCCAGCTGCAACAACCACCGCAGTTCCATGCTGGTCATCATGGAACACTGGAATATCCATCAGTTCATTCAGGCGTTTCTCTATTATAAAACAATCGGGAGATCTTATATCTTCTAAATTTATTCCTCCCCAACTTGGCCCAAGATACCTTACTGCATTGATGAAATCTTCTATATTTTCTGTACCAACTTCTATATCAACTGCATCAATATCAGCAAAACGCTTAAATAAAACAGCTTTGCCTTCCATGACCGGTTTTGAAGCAAGAGGACCAATATTACCAAGTCCAAGCACTGCAGTGCCATTTGAAATGACAGCAACACAGTTGCTTTTTGCTGTATAATCATAAACAACCTCAGGATTTTTAGCTATTTCAAGGCACGGAGCTGCAACACCAGGGGAATAAGCAAGTGACAAATCATACTGGGTAGATAAAGGTTTTGTTGGCATGATTGAAATTTTACCAGGGTTACCACCTCTGCTGTGATACTTAAGCGCTTCTTGTTTTGTGGTACTATCTAAATCATCGTTCATCATTACATCCTTATATTTTAAGCTTGTATTTTTTAAGTATATGGAGTTTTTATAAATGTTCAATTGTAAACTATTAACTTGTGAACTCTGTTGTACTTCTGTATAAGTTTACCTATTACGTAAGATGATATTACATGCTTAAAAAAAACGTGCCTAATTTGCTTACAATTTCTCGTGCACTTGCAATACCAGCAATAATATTAAGTTTTTATATAGAAAATAAATATGCAGGCCTGATAACAATATCAATCTTTGTGTTTGCGTGCATTACGGATTTTTTTGATGGTTACCTGGCGCGTGCGTGGAAAGTCCAATCAAAGTTTGGCAAGCTATTTGATCCAATTGCTGATAAATTAATAGTGGTTTCAACGATAATTATGCTAATTTATAAGCAAAAGATAAATGATTTTACAATAGTACCGTCGATTATCATCATCTGTCGGGAGATATTAGTTTCGGGTTTACGGGAGTTTCTGATAGCTACAAATGTTAGTCTACCTGTAAGCAAAGCTGGAAAAATTAAAACATTTCTACAGATGGTTGCTGTAGTAGCGCTAATAATGAACGATTATTATATGATTCAATATACAGGTGCGATTTGTTTATGGGTTGCAGCTATTATAACTATGTGGTCAGGCTATAATTATATCCTAGCCGGCATCAAACAGATTGATTAAATCTCCTAGGAAATAGTTAATAGACAAGAGTAGTTAATATCTTAGTGATATTGACTCAGAAAGCAAAAAGGTGTATAATTGTATTAACTTACAACTAATTAGGTTAATATTATGAAAATACCTAGTGGCAAATTTTCTTCTACCAAAAAGGTTCCAGGAAAGAATAAGAAAAAAAGAGATTTTGAACCATTAGAAGAGTTTTTTTGGGATTTTTGGCCAACAGTTGATAAAGAAGTCAAAAGAGAAAGGCTAGAACAAGAACTATTAACACTAAAAAAAAGAGAACTATATAGACAATGTGCATCATTGGTAACAATGGTTCCATTTGCATTATTTATGGCTATTGAACTGGAAAAAATATGTAGCGATCAGGTATTACTTGGCGTGATAAGTGGCGCGCTAAGCCACACTATGTTACCTTTCATGGTCCTATCTCTTATTTGTACGCTATATTTAATTTATAATAACAGAAAAATAGCACAAAAAGAACGAGAGTTGGAGAATATTGAAAATGGAGAGGAAGTAAAGGAAAAAGAGCACAATATTTCTGATATAGGTCAGTGTTTGATCTATATTGAGGCTATAACAACTGCACTGGTTATTGTAGGTATGATAATGGGTGAAACATCTTCACTTGAAGCAGCAGAGGATGCAATTTTATTTCTTGCCAATGCAATTGCTTTTCTTGCAACTCTTGTTTCTTATATTGATAAGCATGAAAAAAATAAGAAAAAGGAAACAGAAAAGTCTGATCTTGATGAGAAATCTAGCAAGAAAACTAGCAATATATCTGTAGCCGGATTGGCGCTTGCTGGTTCTTCTGTATTTTTAATAAGAAGGATAATGTTAATGGCATTAGCATCGTCCTTAAATCCTGCTGTTGGACCTACTTTAGGCTTGATAGGTATTGCAATTTTTATGGCTGTACAGGTCTTAACTATACATTCCTACAGTAAGACGCTGAAAGATCCAAAAGTGGAAGGACGAGGTGAATCAAGAAATGCAGGTAGTTCTGACCGTAGTTATAAAGAAGAAGGACCGGCTATTGCCTAAGAAATTTATTTATTTAAGTAATCTTTAGGTCTATACTTTATTTTGATCGAAAAAAATCTTATGTATAAGACTTTAATCACGTGCTTTATTTTCCTAATTTGCTCCTTTACACAATCGTATGCGAATGATCTTGAAAAAACTGAAACTGAACTATATGAAGAAGCAGTTGAACTTTTTGACCAGAAAAAATATAAACAAGCTATTAGGGCATTTCATAAGATAGAGGATTTGTATCCTTTGTCTTATTGGGCAATGAAAGCGAAATTATTATCTGGAGTTTCTCACTATAATATGGGTAACTATAGCAGTGCTGCAAGTGATATGGATGATTATATATATGTTTATTCAAATGGTGAAGATTTACCATATGTATACTACTTAAGAGTATTATCTTATTACATGCAAATTAATAAAGTGCAACTTGGACAGCAAACTGCATATAAAACTTTAGAGCTGGCTACAGAGTACATTAATCTCTTTCCAGACAGCGAATATGTAGACGAGATAAAGGAAAAAGCAAAGCTAATCACAGAGCATATATCAACAAAAGAGTATTCTATCGGTAAATTTTACCTGAGGCGTGGTGAATATTTAGCAGCAATTAAGCGTTTCCAGAATATAGCAAGCTATAAGGATTCTAAATATTTTTCTAAGTCTATTAACTATTTAATAGCAGCCCATTCAGCTCTTGGCCTTGACTTAGAAGCTGAGCAGTATGAAAGTATGTTATTAGCAGAAAACCTGCAAGATGCCAAGCCAGAGGCTTGAAAATTTGCTTTAGCTTTTTCTATGCTTTGATATATAATTTAGGTTTTTAACTATTTGAATATGGCTGGTCATTCACAATTTTCAAATATAAAACACCGGAAAGGTGCTCAGGATGCAAAGCGCTCTCAAAAATTTACGAAGCTGATTAGAGAAATAACAGTTGCTGCAAAGCAAGGGCTGCCTGATCCCGAACTCAACCCACGCCTTCGCTCTGCTATATTTGCTGCACGCAAGGAAAATCTACCAAAAGATAAAATGGAAACAGCAATAAAAAATGCAACTGGTAACGTTGCTGGAGAAAATTATGAGGAAATCCAATATGAAGGTCATGGGCCTTCTGGCACTGCACTCATTGTCCATGCCTTGACTAATAACCGCAACCGAACTGCTTCTGAGGTACGTTATATCTTTTCTCGTAAAGGTGGAAATTTAGGAGAAACAGGAAGTGTTAGTTACCTTTTCGATCATGTAGGCTTAATCGTCTATAAAGCAGAGGGTGTGAATTTTGATGATTTATTTAATTATGGAATCGAATTAGAAGTATTGAATGTTGAGGAAAATGACAAAGAAGGATTACACGTTATAACTTGTGAAATAAAAGATTTTGGTAAAGTACGCGATGCCTTTTATGCAAAATTTGGAGAACCAGAACTTGCTCGTCTTTCATGGCAGCCAAAAGATCTGATTGAAATTAGCGATAAAGAGTTGATTGATAAATTATCTGCATTGGTTGAAGAACTAGAAGATAACGACAATGTACAGTATGTGGAAGGTAATTTTACTTTTGTTGATGCTGTTTAAATGATGAAGCTGATTATATTTATGCTGCTCTTTATCTTACCGTTATATACCGCTGAAACATCAACAGATCTTGCAGTGCTGTTCCAGCATGGGATCAGGAAAAAAGATCCAGTGTCAAACAAACAACTGTACGAACATTGTGATATAAAGGTAATTTCCACCAAGAAAGATGTCATCCCAGTGCTTGACTACTTGGATCCAGAAAATTCAATTACAAATGAACACATCAAGCGATTGTATAATAAAAACTGGATTCCAGCGTCAAGCGCTGGAATGACAGGAGAGGATTTTGAGGTGACAGAAAGCAACCATGATAGAAGATTATTATTCATATCCAGTACCATAAAATCTTCCTTTTTTGCCACGGGAATTGAGCAAGGGTTGGCGCCAAATACAGTGGTGAAATTGATCAACATATATAAAGATTTCGGTGTTGATTTTAAAAAAGACATTGTGCCGAAGAGTAAATTGGAGGTTCTTTTTGAGAGATTGCCTAATAATCAGAAGACTGAAGAAAAAATTTTATATGCTTCACTGACAATAAACAAGAAAGCTATTAGTTTATATCATTATAAATCGCAAGACGGCAAAGAAAGGTATTTTAATAATGAAGGAATAAGCTTAAAAAATGGCGAAATTTTTGCAAATCCTTTAAATGGAGATTATCGCATATCCTCAAAATTTGGCAATAGAAAGCATCCTGTTCGCGGTAAAATTGCTTTTCACAAAGGAGTGGATTATGCAGCTAAGCTTGGCACTCCCATATACGCTGCTGCAGAGGGTGTGGTAGAATATATAGGAAAGAATGGTGGCTATGGAAATTACATCAAAATAAAACACAAAAATGAATATTCAACCTGTTATGCGCATATAAGTAGATTTAGTGGCGATATAAAGTTAGGCTCTAAAGTAAAGCAGGGGCAGGTCATCGCCTATGTTGGTAGCACTGGTGTTGCAACAGGACCCCATTTACATTACGAAGTTATATATAACGGCAAACACATCGATCCGCTTACGATAGCGCATAAAACTGAAGTAAAATTGCCTGATCATGAATTAAGAGAGTTTAAACTATTTGTAAATAAGATAAATAAAACGATCAACAGAGAGGATTCAAGTGAAAAAGAAGTTTAAAGACAATATGGATAAGAATACGATAAACGATAGAAATTTAAGTCAACTCCGGTTTTTTCCTGTGCTAATAGCGCTAGGATTAATTTTGTCGCTGCTTTTTTTGGCATATGACAGCACAATTGCGCTTGGAGTTGCTGCTGTTTCAATTTTGACTTTTCTTCAAGGATTTTTTATTAATGACCCTAATGAAGCAAGAGTGATAGAGTTTTTTGGTCATTATATTGGAACTTATTTTAAGTCTGGAATATGTATAACGCTTCCCTTTTCAAGCAAATATATAGTTTCCCTAAAATTTCAGAATATTAACACAGAAAAAATAAAAGTGAATGATGCAAATGGAAGTCCAATAGAAATTTCTGCAGTAATTGTTTGGAGAGTGAGCAGTCCTGCAAAGGCGTATTATAATGTTAACAACTATCACGAATTTGTCTTTGTACAAAGTGACTCGGTAATTAGAGAATTGGCGAGCAATTATCCGTATGATAGCGAAAGCGATGAGGAATCTTTACGTAAAAATTCTGATAAAATTTCAGATGAATTGCGGTCAATGTTACAACAAAGATTAGATATTGCAGGAATTGAGATTACAGAAGCAAGAATATCGCATTTGGCGTATTCGTCCGAGATTGCACAAGCAATGTTAAGGCGTCAACAAGCACATGCTATCACTTCGGCAAGAAGGCATATAGTGCAAAATGCAATAGGAATTGTCGAGGAAGTAATAGCTCATTTTGAAAAAAACAAAAGCTTACAATTAGATGGCAAGCAAAAGGTTCAATTGATAAATAATTTGTTGGTTGCCCTAATCTCTGAGCAAGATGCACAACCGACGATTAGTTTAGATAATAATTAGCATAGAAGCCGATTGGGTTTCATAAATGCAAGTCACTATTAATTTCTTGATTAATAGACTAAATGATGTTATAAATTACACGCATTAGGGGTGCTCTAGAAAAGCTGAGAGTACATAAAGTACAACCCTTTGAACCTGATATTGTTAAAGCAAGCGTAGGAAAATGTATGTATATAAATATTGAAGAATGCTTCGGCTTCATTGCGTTAATTGCATCTCTAATTGGATTATCACCTCAAGTATATAAAGCATATATCACTAAAGTTACTCGTGATGTATCGATGTTAATGTTAGTAAACTATCTTATTTGTTCATTGTCTTGGATTGGCTATGGTCTTTACCAGAGCTCAATTTTTGTGGTGCTTAGCAATATTGCTGGATTAGTGATTAGCATAATATCAATTATTCAAAAATGTTACTACGATGCAAAACCTGCACCATGATCATGTGCTGCACTGCAGTACACAACAACAATATCGTTCTATTGTAGTGCTAAATGGAAAAATACCGAGCTCATCGTTTTTTAAACGAGATATACCTATTATTGCTGTAGATGGAGGAGCAAACAAGCTTCTATCAATTGGCGTAAAACCTGATCTTGTAGTAGGAGATTTGGATAGCGTAAATCTGGATTTACGTGCTAATTTGAATACGATATATCTACCTGATCAAGATTATTGCGACTTTTCTAAAGCAATGGCTCACTTAAAAACTGTAAAGTTATTGCCATCAATAGTAACGGGTATTACTGGAGGAGCAATTGATCACATACTACAGAATATTAACATTTTTCTAAGTACGGGCAGTATCTTTTACACACCTTCACCTCCCATGGTAGGTTACACTTTACAAAAAGGTATTACCCATTTTTTTTCTTTGCCAAAAAATACTAAAATATCTTTACTTGGTATACCGAGAGCTCAAATATCAACTAAAGGATTAAAATGGGAACTGCACCTTAGGCTCTGTGGACAAAAAATATGAAAAGAGAGAAAAAGATGGTAGTTTAGCCTAATAGGTAAAAAATGGAGAAACTACCATATGCAATATTACATCAAAGAGGAAAATTGGAAACAAATTTTAGAGTTCATAAAAAGCGTAAAAGGAATGCACAGCAAAAATGAAAAACGTTTAAGAATATTCATAGAGGCAGTGTGGTACATAGTGCGAAGTGGTTGCCAATGGAGACTTTTACCAAAAACTTATGGTAATTACAGGAGTATACATAAGCGATTTAAAAGATGGTGTGAAAGAGATGTCTGGAAAAAATTGCTTGAATATACTAAACAAGAGCCTGATTTAGAAGTTGCTATAATCGACGGTACGATCATCCGAGGCCATCCATGTTCATCTGGATATACAAAAAACTCCAAGGATCAAGAAGCTTTAGGGAGGAGCAAAGGTGGCTTTACAACTAAAATACATGCGCTTGTCGATGCACTTGGAAATCCACTTAAATTTACTCTGACTCCTGGTCAAAGAAATGAAATTACGCAGGCACAAGTGTTGACCGAAAGTATCTATAACTCTACTGTAGTAGCTGACAAGGGCTACGATAGCAATGCCTTTGTTACAAGTCTTGAAGACAAGGGATGTACAGTAGTTATTCCGCCAAAACGGAATCGAAAAGTGCAAAGGTATTACGATGAGCATATCTACAAAGAACGTCATTTGATTGAGTGTTTTTTTGGTAAAATTAAAAATTTTAGGCGCATTTTTTCCAGATTTGATAAAACTGCTGAGGTTTTTATGGGTTTTCTCAATTTTGTTGGAGCTCTTGTATGGCTTCTCTAAAATTTTGTCCACAGAGCCTAGTAATCTTGCTTTTCCGGGAAAAAATTCTTGCTTTAATCGAAGTTTAGGCAATAAGGTATCCGTAGAAGTACACAGTGGTATATGTCTAGCAATGATTTATTTAGAGACAGTAGATGATGCTGCAAGACATCATGTGCGTCAAGTTAAGAAGTAAATAGACTTCTTGCATAACCCAAACTAAGTAGAAAAAAGGTATCATCCAAGTAGCTGACACTGGTTCCTTTATGACGTGTCATTCCAGTTTCAGCTACTTGAATGACAGCAGTCCTACGTCATACCGCTGCGGTATCTCTTAGCCGCTAACAAGCAGCGGGATGACGAATTGCTTAACCGTCATACCGCCGCGAACCGTCATACCGCCGCAGACTGTCATACCGCGATTCATTCGCGGTATCTCTTAGCTGCTAACACGTAGTGGGATGACGAATTGCTTAACCGTCATACCGCTACGAACCGTCATTCTGCCGCGGCGCTAACAAGAGATCCCGCTAACACGTAGCGGGATGATGAATTGCTTAACCGTCATACCGCCGCAGACCGTCATACCGCCGCGGTATCTCATCCGCTAACACGTAGTGGGATACTTGATCTTTACAGGGATGACGGTTGTCAGGCTAGCCTGTCATCCCAGTGCCCAGACACTGGGATCCAGGAATTTTATTAAGTTGGTAAGCATAAAAGTGTTATGTAAAATACAACGTTCTTGATGGGATTGCGTGAAATGCTGGATCCCAGTGTCAAGAACTGGGATGACAAAAAAAGGAGCACTGGCATGACACCTCTCTTGGACTCTTTTAGCCACAAACATTAAGAAATTTACTAAATGAAAAAAAAGGCAAAAGAAGCCCCGTGGTGCGAGTTTTGACTCTATATTACTGTAAGTGGCGCTGTAATAATGTGCTGACGCTTAGTTTAAGCGCGATTTGGCTGAATGTAGAAAAAATAAAAAAGACATGCAGCCGCTATAATTTTATGTAATCCGCCAATAAATACTCTGAGTTTTTTACTGAATTTTGTCATTGAGCCTGCAGGTCAAAAACAAGTTTTGAGTCATAAACACCCCTATTATCATAATAAGGGGGCTGGCAGAGTTTGTCAAGTAAGTTTTTTCGTTTCTACTGAATGACAGTTGTGGCTTGGGAGGTAGTGCAAGAAGTCTATTGTATTACTGAATTATTAATAATCTAGGCTCTGTGGACAAAATTTTAGAGAAGCCATACAAGAGCTCCAACAAAATTGAGAAAACCCATAAAAACCTCAGCAGTTTTATCAAATCTGGAAAAAATGCGCCTAAAATTTTTAATTTTACCAAAAAAACACTCAATCAAATGACGTTCTTTGTAGATATGCTCATCGTAATACCTTTGCACTTTTCGATTCCGTTTTGGCGGAATAACTACTGTACATCCCTTGTCTTCAAGACTTGTAACAAAGGCATTGCTATCGTAGCCCTTGTCAGCTACTACAGTAGAGTTATAGATACTTTCGGTCAACACTTGTGCCTGCGTAATTTCATTTCTTTGACCAGGAGTCAGAGTAAATTTAAGTGGATTTCCAAGTGCATCGACAATCGCATGTATTTTAGTTGTAAAGCCACCTTTGCTCCTCCCTAAAGCTTCTTGATCCTTGGAGTTTTTTGTATATCCAGATGAACATGGATGGCCTCGGATGATCGTACCGTCGATTATAGCAACTTCTAAATCAGGCTCTTGTTTAGTATATTCAAGCAATTTTTTCCAGACATCTCTTTCACACCATCTTTTAAATCGCTTATGTATACTCCTGTAATTACCATAAGTTTTTGGTAAAAGTCTCCATTGGCAACCACTTCGCACTATGTACCACACTGCCTCTATGAATATTCTTAAACGTTTTTCATTTTTGCTGTGCATTCCTTTTACGCTTTTTATGAACTCTAAAATTTGTTTCCAATTTTCCTCTTTGATGTAATATTGCATATGGTAGTTTCTCCATTTTTTACCTATTAGGCTAAACTACCATCTTTTTCTCTCTTTTCATATTTTTTGTCCACAGAGCCTAGTAATAGTGCCTGCTATGTAGCTAAATTTTCTTTTAACTTAAGCTATATGTAGCTAAAATAACTTGGGTTTACCGACAACCGTCATCCCGCTAGTGGGATCTCTTGTTAGCGGCTGAGATGCCGCGGCGGTATGACGTACTGACTTGCATTAGCCATGTATAATAAAGGTAATCTATGACAAAAGAATCATTGGTAAAAACTGATATAGTGAAAGTTGAAGACAAAAAGGCGGTAGGAAGCTTTTTTAAAATACTAGGTGGAGTGGCAGATGCTGTAAGATCGTGGATTGGTAACATCAGTCCTGATTTAAGCAACAGTCGCGATATCGATAGTTTAGTCTTGAAGATGAACGAGTGCTTAAACCCAAAGGGAGGGGAGGTTTCAGCACGTAAGAACGCTGTATCTCTTGGTAACCTGTACTTGAGCTTATCAGAGAAAGGTAAAATAAAATTTCTACAAACCCTGGCAGAAAAATTTAATCCGAATAAAGCGGAAATAGATGAGAAAATTAGAGAGTATAAGAAAAACCAAGATCCCGAGTTAAACTATAAATTTGAACAGGATTTAATAAAAATTCTTGAATCACCGCGTTCTAAAATATTGAAGCAATTTATTTCTTTACCAGAAGGCCTTAAGTTTATTGTTGATATGCGTTCTGACGTGCTTAAGCTAAAGAACCAATATAGAAGCTTGAATCCACTAGAAAGCGAATTAAAAAATATACTCTATACTTGGGTTGATGTTGATCTACTTGATCTTCGTCAAATCACCTGGGATTCACCTGCATCATTGCTAGAAAAACTTATAAAATATGAAGCTGTGCATAAAATTTCCTCTTGGGATGACTTAAAAAACAGGCTGGGTCTCTGTTTTGCTTTTTTTCATTACAAGATACCAAACGAACCTCTAATTTTTGTAGAGGTTGCATTGGTGGATAAGATTGCAGATAGTATTCAACACCTTTTAGATGAGTCGGTACCTTCAAATGATCCAAGTAGTGCGAGCACTGCTATATTCTATTCAATATCAAATACTCAAGCAGGGTTATCTGGAATCAGCCTTGGTAATTTTTTGATCAAAAGGGTTGTAGAAAAGCTATCACAGGAGTTTAAAAGTATAAAAACATACGCAACTCTTTCTCCAATACCTGGCTTTACGAAATGGCTAAAAAACAATCTAAACCAAGATGTCACTTTATTGGGCAAACTAAATATAAAACAATCTAGTGCAGAAATTTTAGAAAGTGCAGAGCAATTAAAAATTAACGTTGAATGTATAAATGAAACTAAACAATGCATGCTTAAACTATGTGCATATTATTTACTAAAAGTGAATAATAGTAATGGGAATGCTTATGATCCGGTGGCGCATTTTCATTTAAGCAATGGTGCATCGATAAAACAATTAAACTGGATGGCGGATACTTCTGAAAAAGGTATTAGTCAGTCGGCTGGAATGATGGTAAATTATCTGTATGAGTTGCCTAAAATAGATAACAATCATGAAAACTATATGGTTAATAAAGTGATTTCCTGCTCGAAAAAAGTGTCGTCTATGTTGAAGGAATAATAGGAGATGCATAAATATGTTGAAAATTTCCTAATGTTTATGTATATAATGTTAGATAATCTTGTGAGGGAAAGCGTATGACTAATGAAATTTTGAAAAAACTTCAAGATATTGAGGAAGAACTAAATAAATCAATAAGGAGCAGGTCGATAGTAAAATCGCCTGTGTATGTTAATAACCTGGTTGAAGATATTAAAGAAAGTCTGGAGCTAATTAAAAAGAATCACAGTCAAAAAGAAGAAATAATCAGAAAGCTTTGGAATATCTATCAATTGCTTACAACAGAACATGCTATTATTGAAGAGGATTGTTGGAATAGCTTGACACACTCTTTAGCTAACAATGAGCCTTTGAGTGACAAGTATAATATTAAAGTAGCTTATAAAAACTTAAACATAGTGGTAGAAGCTTTAAAGCTACTTGATAATGGTAACGATGGTAGAAGAGACACGCTTAATCAAGTTGTGCAACTTCAGAAGAAAATGAAAGAAGCACTAGAAAAAATGCAACAGCAGCAATTGCCACAAGGTGCAACGAGTCAAGGTAATGATGTAAACGAACATCCTGACGATGCTAATGAAAACGAATACTGTGAATTAGAGAAAAAAGTCAATGCAGAATTCGGTAAATATATAGAAAATGGTGTTATTGATTCAGTATCAATAACGAAAACTCAAAGCGGTAATCTTTATGCAGCAATTACACTACAAGATAATAATAATGAAAACGCGAGTATTAAAATAAGTGAGTTTTTAAATAGTAAATTCTGTATAGACAACAAAATTGTTGGTTGCTCAATAATAGCGATGGCAGTATTAAAATAGTGGGTGATAAACCAGCCGATGAAGATTTGGAAAAAAATAAAGATGTAAGGATTAAAGTTGGTGATCATTATCTAAGCCTTGCTAGTGCAGTAAAAACATGCAAACAGAATAGCCAGCAAAGGAATGAAAATTCGGCGAGTAGCAAACTTAACCAACCATCAGCTGATCAAGTTTTGCCTCAAAAAAGGATCGCCTCACGAAAATAGCGCGTTCTTTCTACCACTTTTAGTATTTCTTTGTCTTTTGTAGCTGGTCTTCTGATGTTAACATATTAAATATAAATAATTGCCCTCACAACACTTAAAATGTAAAATGGTTTTACTAATTAAGTATAAGTAGGCCATCAATGAACAACATAAGAAATTTTGCAATAATAGCGCATATAGACCACGGTAAGTCAACGCTTGCTGACCGTTTAATAGAGGAATGTAACGGCCTTGAAGCAAGAGAAATGATCAATCAAATACTCGATTCAATGGATATAGAACGCGAACGTGGGATTACAATTAAGGCACAGACAGTAAAACTCAATTATACGGCAAATGACGGTAATCAATATTGCCTAAATCTCATGGACACCCCAGGTCACGTTGACTTTTCTTACGAGGTAAGCCGAAGCTTAGCCGCATGTGAAGGTTCACTTTTAGTGGTAGATAGTAGCCAGGGCGTTGAAGCACAAACCCTTGCAAATGTATATAAAGCTATTGACAACAACCATGAAATAATAGTTGTGCTCAATAAAGTTGATCTTCCTGCTGCAGATCCAGAAGGGGTAAAACTCCAGGTTGAGGAAATAATCGGTATTGATGCAAGTGAGTCAGTTTTAATATCAGCAAAAACTGGACTTGGAATAAAAGATGTACTGGAAGCAATAGTAGCAAAACTTCCAGCTCCTCAAGGTGATGTAAATGCTCCATTGCAAGCAATTTTAGTTGATAGTTGGTATGACACTTACTTAGGAGTAGTAATTTTAGTGCGAGTTAAAAATGGAGTGCTAAAAAAAGGCATGAAGATTGTTATGATGTCTAATAATGCTACATATCAAGTGGACAATATTGGTATTTTCACCCCTAAAAAAGTTATGACGAGAGATCTTTCAGCGGGTGAAGTTGGTTTTATAACTGCTTCAATGAAGGAAGTGGCAGACTGCAAGGTAGGGGACACTATCACTGAGGAAAAGAGACCTTGTAGTAAAGCACTTCCTGGATTTAAAGAAGTGCATCCTGTGGTATTTTGTAGCATTTTTCCTCATAAAACGGATGATTTTAAATATCTAAGAGAAGCTCTAGAAAAGTTACATTTAAATGATGCAAGTTTTACCTTCGAGGCTGAAACTTCAAATGCACTAGGCTATGGATTTCGTTGTGGATTTTTGGGAATGTTGCATCTTGAAGTTATTCAAGAAAGGCTCGAGAGAGAATTTGATTTAGACTTAACAGCAACTGCACCGAGTGTTATATATAGGGTTACAACACGAAGTGGTGAAGTTTTGAATATTCATAACCCAAGTGATATGCCAGATCCAACGAAAATTGAAATTGTGGAAGAGCCATGGATTACTGCAACCATAATGGTTCCTGATCAATACTTGGGAGAGATTCTATCTCTATGTGAAGAAAGGAGGGGAGAACAGGAAGATTTATCTTACATTGGTAACGCAATAACAGCATTGTTAAGATATAAGTTACCACTGTCTGAAGTTGTTTTTGATTTTTACGATAGGCTAAAATCAATTTCCAAGGGGTATGCAAGTTTGGATTGGGAAATTTCCAGCTATCTGGTAAGCCAAATAGATAAATTAAGCTTTTTAATTAATGGAGAGCCCGTAGATGCACTGGCTTGTATCGCTCACAAAAGCAGAGCAGAAAAAAGGGGGCGTGAAATATGCGCACGCTTGAAGGATCTAATACCACGTCAGCAATATAAAATCGCGATTCAAGCAGCAGTGGGCGGGAAAATTATTGCCAGAGAAACGATTAATCCATATAGAAAAGATGTAACAGCTAAACTCTATGGTGGAGATGTAACGCGAAGAATGAAACTACTTGAAAAGCAAAAGAAGGGTAAAAAAAGGTTGCATTCTATAGGGAACGTAAATATTCCACAGAATGCTTTTATTCAAGCCTTGAAGATAAGTGATTGATCTTAAAAGACTTCTTGTATAGTTTTTGGCAACAACCGTTAGAAACGAAAAAACTTACTTGACAAACTCCGCCAGCCCCCTTATTGTAGTATTAAGGGTATTTATGACTCAAAACTTGTTTTTGATCTGCGCAGGTTCAACAACAAAAATTCAGTAAAAAACTCAGAGTATTTATTGGCGGATTACATAAAATTATAGCGGCTGCATGTCTTTTTTATTTTTTCTACATTCAGCCAAATCGCGCTTAAACTAAGCGTCAGCACATTATTACAGCGCCACTTACAGTAATATAGAGTCAAAACTCGCACCACGGGGCTTCTTTTGCCTTTTTTTTCATTTAGTAAATTTCTTAATGTTTGTGGCTAAAAGAGTCCAAGAGAGGTGTCATGCCAGTGCTCCTTTTTTTGTCATCCCAGTTCTTGACACTGGGATCCAGCATTTCACGCAATCCCATCAAGAACGTTGTATTTTACATAACACTTTTATGCTTACCAACTTAATAAAATTCCTGGATCCCAGTGTCTGGGCACTGGAATGACACCGAAGGGGCTACTGCTGTCTTGGATGGAAACCAGTGTCAGCTACTTTCATGACACCCTGACCTCGTCATCCCGCAGCGGGATCTCTTGTTACCGCCGCGGCGGTATGACGGTTCGCGGTGGAATGACGATAACTTCGTCATTCCGCTATGTGTTAGCGGATGAGATACCGTGACGGTATGACGTAGGATTGCTGTCATCCCGCTACGTGTTAGCGGGATCTATGCTAAGAGATACCGCGAATGAATCGCGGTATGACGGTTAAGTAGGGTGTCATTCCAGTCTGGAATCTAGTTCTTATTGTACATTTATAGCTCTTTTCATAATGGTCCAAACGGGTTAAAATAAGAGTTTATAGTAGTGAAGGTAAGTATGCCAGCAGCATATAGTTATGATTTAAGAAAAAAAGCAATGGAAGTGCTAGACGAAGGGGAAAGCAGAGAAACGGTAGCAGCAAGATTTAAAATTGGAAGAACTACATTATGGGAGTGGCAGCAAAGAAAAAAAGAAACAGGAGATTTTCAGTCGAAAAAACTTGGAAATGGAGGTTATAATCACAAAATTACCGACTGGAATAAATTTACTGAATTTGCCAAAAAACATGGTGGAAAAACTCTATCGGAAATGGCTAAGCTTTGGAGTAATGTTAGTATCCCAACGATTCATCGAGCTCTTAAAAAAATTGGACTCACACGCAAAAAAAGACATATGGATACAAAGAAAGGAATGAAGAAAAACGTGCTGAATTTTTGAAAATTATAGCAACAAAAGAACCTCAAAACTTAGTATATATAGATGAATCTGGTATTGATAATACCGAAGACTATCCCTATGGATATTCTCAGAAAGGACAGCGGTTTTATGCTCTAAAATCTGGTAAAAAAATTCAACGAATCAGTATGATTGCAGCCTTAAACGGCAGAAAAATAGTTGTTCCGTTAACATTTGAAGGCCACTGTAATATGGATATCTTTAATAAATGGTTTGAGCAGTTCCTAACACCGATTTTGGAACCTGGACAAACTGTTATCCTTGATAATGCTACTTTTCATAAGTCTAATAAGATTACTGAACTTGCTAAAGGAGTTGGTGCAGAAATTTTATATCTACCGCCTTATTCTCCCGATTTTAACAAAATTGAGCATCATTGGTTTGCTATAAAAAACAGAGCTAGGAAAAACATTCCTCTATTCACATCTTTTCGTCATGCTGTTGATTCTGCTTTTCTATGAACTTTCCGGACTATTATGAAAAGAGCTATACTTGGTGTAGAGTTAAGTTTCCTGGATCCAAGTAGTCTGGGCACTGGGATGACATCGTTTACTATGTGATATCGTGCCATATTACAATGTTCGTGCAGTTGGTGCGACCCGAAAGTCGTGATTTTGTGATGGTTAAATTCCATCTTCCCTAGGCTCTGTGGACAAAAAATATGAAAAGAGAGAAAAAGATGGTAGTTTAGCCTAATAGGTAAAAAATGGAGAAACTACCATATGCAATATTACATCAAAGAGGAAAATTGGAAACAAATTTTAGAGTTCATAAAAAGCGTAAAAGGAATGCACAGCAAAGATGAAAAACGTTTAAGAATATTCATAGAGGCAGTGTGGTACATAGTGCGAAGTGGTTGCCAATGGAGACTTTTACCAAAAACTTATGGTAATTACAGGAGTATACATAAGCGATTTAAAAGATGGTGTGAAAGAGATGTCTGGAAAAAATTGCTTGAATATACTAAACAAGAGCCTGATTTAGAAGTTGCTATAATCGACGGTACGATCATCCGAGGCCATCCATGTTCATCTGGATATACAAAAAACTCCAAGGATCAAGAAGCTTTAGGGAGGAGCAAAGGTGGCTTTACAACTAAAATACATGCGCTTGTCGATGCACTTGGAAATCCACTTAAATTTACTCTGACTCCTGGTCAAAGAAATGAAATTACGCAGGCACAAGTGTTGACCGAAAGTATCTATAACTCTACTGTAGTAGCTGACAAGGGCTACGATAGCAATGCCTTTGTTACAAGTCTTGAAGACAAGGGATGTACAGTAGTTATTCCGCCAAAACGGAATCGAAAAGTGCAAAGGTATTACGATGAGCATATCTACAAAGAACGTCATTTGATTGAGTGTTTTTTTGGTAAAATTAAAAATTTTAGGCGCATTTTTTCCAGATTTGATAAAACTGCTGAGGTTTTTATGGGTTTTCTCAATTTTGTTGGAGCTCTTGTATGGCTTCTCTAAAATTTTGTCCACAGAGCCTAGGAAAGTTTTTAATATTCTTTTTATAGTATTATTTATTTCTTTTTCTCATGTTGGGAGTGCTGCCGCTGACACTAATACTGATACAACTGCTCAAGTAATATGTAACATTATTGGCTACGTTTGGGGAATAGGCGGACCGCTTATGACCGTAGTGATAATAGGTGCAGCTTTGCTTGCGATATTTGGTAGAATGCCATGGCCAGCTCTTTTTGCACTCGGTATATTTTGTGCTGTATTTTTCGGTGCTAAAACTATCGTCATAAAAGTAATGGGTGGTATAGGCGGCACTGGAAATACTTCTTTGATGGACCAATGCGGAACAGGAGACACAAAAAAGAACTATTTTTTTCTAAAACAGACCTGATGCACGGCTTCAACTATATCTTCCACTTGCGGTAATGCTTTTTTTTCTAGATTTGCAGCGTAAGGTAAGGGGATGTCCTTGCCAGTTACGCGTACAACTGGAGCATCAAGGTAGTCAAATCCTTGTTCCATAACAACGGCTGACAGCTCTGCTCCTATTCCTGCAAATGGCCATCCTTCTTCTACACTAACTAACCTATTAGTCTTCTGAATAGAGTTAATAACAGTTTGAGTGTCAAGTGGTCTTAAGGTTCTGAGGTCAATAACTTCAGCTTCTATACCTTCACTCGAAAGTAAATCTGCTGCATTTAAGGCATCCATTAATTTTAATGAAAAAGCAGTGATAGTTACATCCTTTCCTTCCCGTATAACAGCAGCTTTGCCTATCTCAAGTAGATAATCTTTGTTTGATAGCTCAGAGTCAGAAACTTCATGCTCATGTCCATAAGCTATTTCGTTTTCTAGAAATATTACCGGATTAGGGTCACGAATTGCAGCTTTAAGCAGACCTCTGCAATCGGAGGCAAAATAGGGTGCTATTACTTTTAACCCCGGTATATGCGAATACCAAGCTGCAAAGCATTGAGAATGTTGTGCAGCAACTCTTGCTGCAGCGCCATTTGGTCCACGAAATACTATAGGGCATCCAAGTTGTCCGCCTGACATATAATTTGTTTTTGCTGCGGAATTCACAATTTGGTCAATAGCTTGCATAGAAAAATTAAAAGTCATAAACTCGACTATTGGCTTTAATCCAGCAAATGCCGCTCCAACAGCAAGGCCAGCAAATCCATGTTCGGTAATAGGCGTATCAACTACTCTGTTTTCTCCAAACTCTTTCAGTAATCCTTTCGTTACTTTATAAGCACCATCATACTCTGCAACTTCTTCACCCATGATAAGCACATCAGAGTCGTTTTGCATTTCTTCTCTAATTGCTGTGCATAAAGCTTCTCTTACACTTAAGGTTGCCATTTATAAACTTTTATAGACTTTAACTAAAGTAACTATATCAGAATTACTGGGGGTAAGTAAAGTGTACAAATTAAGTTTTACAAACATCATGACCAACTCATTCCAAAAAAAAATCTTCTCGTGCGATCCGAAAGTCGTGAAATCGTGATGGTTAAATTCCATCCGCCTTAACATCGGGTTGAAAGCATAATCCACACTTTAGAAAAGTGGCGACTTTCTAGGGTGCAAGCATGGATTAAAAAGGGGTAATATTAAACTTTGTAATAAATCCCCCCTAAGAAAGTTAGATATGGTTACGAAAGGAACTTATGTCAGAATTGTCGTTATTCGTGATATGCGAAATAAAGTTGATACGCATAAACCAAAAGGTACGGAGGAATGAATAATTGGAATGAGAAGGTCTAATTAAGATGTTTTCAATCTCCCGGCAAATAGTAAGAACCTAAGTCTAACGTGAAACGATTTCATGGAACGGAGTAACCACATGGAAGCTCTTATTATCCTTTGTTTAAAAAGGATAACTAAGAAGGTGGCCCACTGAATGCTTCTATGTGGAGGGATTGTTTAAGAAGCTAATGCCTAAAGTAATATTTGGGATATGCAGACGTAAACACTGTAGTTTGGAAGGTAAAGTTGTGAATAGTAGTGAATATGTTATGAGCCAACAAAATGTTAGGTATGAATGGAATGAAACTCCCTGGCGTAAGCTGGAGAAATCTTCATTTAAGCTACAAAAACGAATTTACCGAGCTTCTAAATGTAATGATATCAAGAAGATGCATAAACTTCAGAGATTATTACTAAAATCAACAAGTGCAAGAATGCTCGCTGTTAGGAGGGTAACTCAGGATAACAGAGGGAAAAAGACTGTAGGTATTGATGGAAAGTCTAATCTTAATAAAAAGGAAAGATTGCTATTAGCAAATTCTTTAAATATAAGAGAGAAGGCAAAGCCATCAAGACGGGTATGGATCCCAAAATCTGATAGGCCATCGGAGTATCGCCCGCTCGGTATTCCTACAATAGCAGATAGAGCAAAGCAAACACTTGTCAAAATGGCACTAGAACCGGAATGGGAAGCAAAGTTTGAGCCTAACACTTACGGTTTTAGATCTGGTAGATCGTGTCATGATGCAATAGCAGCTATATTTATCGCACTTGGTCAGAAAACAGCATTTATATTGGATGCTGATATTTCCGGATGCTTTGATAATATTAAACATTCTGCACTGCTCGAAAAACTTAATACCACACCAACTCTAAAGAGAATTATAAAAGGATGATTGAAAGCAGGCATTATGAAAGATAAAAAGTTTAATCCCACTAAACGTGGCACAATTCAAGGTGGAACAATTTCTCCATTACTTGCATGTGTAGCACTATATGGATTAGAACAAAATATCAAAGAAGAACTTAAGGAAGAACTTTTCCAACATGCGAAAAAGAAATATGGTAGAGTATCTCGCAAACAGGCACAAAATTCAGTTAGTGTAATTACGTACGCCGATGATTGTGCGCCGTAGAAACACGCGAAGTGTTGAAGCTGTGCAATAGATGAGGGAGGGCCCCTCGGAGCCGGTTTGCAAGAGCAGGCTTCAAACAGCCATAAGCTGCTTTGGTAAAGAGCTAAGGTAGTGAGCGTTATGGAAAAGGCACAGTTATGTGTCATGTATGAAATAGAGAGACGAACGCAAGTGAATCACTGATGAAGTGTCGAAAGCGTAGAGACGACGTCAAAACCAGGGGGTAGTCGTTAACCTGGGATAAACCCATCGGGAGCTTGTTTACTGGGTGGGTGGCGTCCGGCATAAAAGTGGCGTGAATCTATTTTAGGCTATTGCATGGAACTACGGGAACCTGTCGTTTCGATGATAAGGAAGAAGTCCAAAGAGCCGATCTCTGAGGATGAGAGTACCGATGCGAAAAACAGGGGCGCGTAGTAGTGAAGAAGTTTCTGTAATGGAAATGGAGCAAAGGAGCTGAGTTATTTAGTTTTAATTATGTATCAACCGAAAGGGAGGAGTTAATGAATAAAACAAAGTCTTTTGATATACCGAAGTAACTTATTTGGAGAGCTTATAAACAAGTATCAAAAAATAAAGGTGCTGCAGGTGTAGATGAGGTCTCGATAACAAAGTTTGAGGAGAATCTAAAAGATAATCTATACAAACTATGGAATCGGATGTCATCCGGAAGTTATTTTCCAGAGCCGGTAAAAGCTGTTGCAATACCAAAAGATACTGGAGGAGGGCAAAGAATTTTATGCGTTCCTTCAGTATCAGATAGGATAGCGCAAACAGCCGCTACAATGTATCTTGAACCGTTAGTAGAACCGAAATTTCATGAAGATTCATATGGTTATAGACCAAATAAGTCTGCATTGGATGCGGTATACACAGCACGGAAGAGATGTTGGAAAAATGATTGGACGGTAGATCTTGATATATCTGGATTTTTCGACAATCTGGACCACGATTTAGCACTGCAGGCTATCAAGAAACACACAGACTGCAAATGGGTTATACTATACGTTGAAAGGTGGATGAAATCCCCTATACAACTTGCAGATGGCAGTAAGGTAGTTAGGGATAAAGGAGTTCCACAAGGAGGTTCAGTTAGCCCAATCATCTCTAATATATTCATGCATCATGTGTTTGATATATGGATGAAAAAGAACTACCCGACAGTACCATTTGAGAGGTATGTGGATGATGCGATAGTGCACTGCAGGACTAAGAAACAGGCAGAATTTATGAAAGTAATGATCGAAGAAAGATTGGCTGAGTATAAGTTGAAATTACATCCTGAAAAGACACAGATAGTGTACTGTAAGGATGATGATAGAAGAGAGGAATTTCCTACACAGAACTTTGATTTTCTAGGTTATACTTTTAGACCTAGGTGTATGGTCCCAGAGTGTGATGGTGTGGATTTAGTATAAATAATTCTGGAGACTGTGTCCACTGATAACATATAAATTCATAAGGAGTAAGACCCTTAAGAGTTTTGAGTCTCTTTGCATAATTATAAGCCATAACAAAGTTATAAAGGTGTTCTTTAAGTTGCTGGTGCGATTGATAGTAATACTTCTTAACTGTAGCATCCTTTAAAGTTTTATTCATACGCTCGACTTGCCCATTCGTCCAAGGATGGCTAACTTTTGTCAAACGATGTTCAATAACATTCTCTTCGCAAACTCTATCAAATATATGTTGGAAAGCATACTTATGACGCTTCTGGTTTGTAAATTGTATACCGTTATCTGTCAAAATAGTATGGATTTTATACGGTAAAATTCTAATCAAATTACGTAAGAACTCAGCAGCTATGGGTTTTGTAGCACTGTTACGCAACTCAACATAGGTAAATTTGGATGTCCTATCAATAGCAACAAACAAATGTAATTTGCCCTCCTCAGTTCTAACTTCAGCAATATCAATATGAAAGTAACCGATAGGATATTGTTTGAATTTCTTTTTTGACTTAACTTCTCCATCAACAGTTGGTAATCTGCTAATGTTGTGTCTTTGTAAACAACGATGCAAGCTAGAGCGAGTCAAATGCGGAATTGTAGACTGCAGAGCGTAAAGGCAATCATCTAGTGGCAGTAGTGTATACTTGCGAAATGTAACTATTATAGCTTCCTCTTCTAGCGTTAAAACAGTCGATCTTGGACGCTTTGGACCCATATCAGCATCTTTCGTAAATGAACGTTTTCTCCACTTAATAATAGTTTTTGGATTAAGGTTATAATGCTTGGAGAGTTTTGCTATGCTCTCTTTTCTATTTTGTATTGCTCTACGAATCGTCTGTGTTGTTTTGGCGCACCCATGTAATATTTGTCCCATAACTCCTCCTTTGATGGTATTTTTTTCTCATATTTTATCATACCATCACACTCTGGGACTGTACACCTAGAGTAGCAAAGAATAAGATGAGGAATTATTTTGTCTCATTTCTACCAGCAATTTGCAACAAAGCCAAGAAGAAGATCAAGAAAACCATAAAGTCATGGAGAATACATCGGATTACGTGGACCACATTAGAGGAAATATCGAAGAAAATAAATCCAATAGTCAGAGGCTGGTTTCAGTACTATGGAAGGTTTTATAAATCAGAGATGTATACATCTCTCAGAAATATAGAGAGATACCTCATAAGATGGGTCAGGACAAAATATAAGAAACTTCGGGATCATGGAAGGCTAGCAAAGCAATTTCTAGGAAAAGTGAGAAAGAGGTCTCCAAATATTTTCTATCATTGGACACTTGGGTTAGGATCAAAAGGCTAAATAATGGGAGCTGTATAAACCGAGAGGTTTCCGTACAGTTCTGCGAGAGACTGGTGGGGAAGGTCCGCCGGTCTACTCTCCTTGTCATCATACATGAGAGTGAAGAAATTATTCTTAAGGTGAAAGTTCTGGTTGAAGAATGGTTAAAGACCATAGGGCTAGGTGTACAGTCCCAGAGTGTGATGGTATGATAAAATATGAGAAAAAAATACCATCAAAGGAGGAGTTATGGGACAAATATTACATGGGTGCGCCAAAACAACACAGACGATTCGTAGAGCAATACAAAATAGAAAAGAGAGCATAGCAAAACTCTCCAAGCATTATAACCTTAATCCAAAAACTATTATTAAGTGGAGAAAACGTTCATTTACGAAAGATGCTGATATGGGTCCAAAGCGTCCAAGATCGACTGTTTTAACGCTAGAAGAGGAAGCTATAATAGTTACATTTCGCAAGTATACACTACTGCCACTAGATGATTGCCTTTACGCTCTGCAGTCTACAATTCCGCATTTGACTCGCTCTAGCTTGCATCGTTGTTTACAAAGACACAACATTAGCAGATTACCAACTGTTGATGGAGAAGTTAAGTCAAAAAAGAAATTCAAACAATATCCTATCGGTTACTTTCATATTGATATTGCTGAAGTTAGAACTGAGGAGGGCAAATTACATTTGTTTGTTGCTATTGATAGGACATCCAAATTTACCTATGTTGAGTTGCGTAACAGTGCTACAAAACCCATAGCTGCTGAGTTCTTACGTAATTTGATTAGAATTTTACCGTATAAAATCCATACTATTTTGACAGATAACGGTATACAATTTACAAACCAGAAGCGTCATAAGTATGCTTTCCAACATATATTTGATAGAGTTTGCGAAGAGAATGTTATTGAACATCGTTTGACAAAAGTTAGCCATCCTTGGACGAATGGGCAAGTCGAGCGTATGAATAAAACTTTAAAGGATGCTACAGTTAAGAAGTATTACTATCAATCGCACCAGCAACTTAAAGAACACCTTTATAACTTTGTTATGGCTTATAATTATGCAAAGAGACTCAAAACTCTTAAGGGTCTTACTCCTTATGAATTTATATGTTATCAGTGGACACAGTCTCCAGAATTATTTATACTAAATCCACACCATCACACTCTGGGACCATACACCTAGAGCTAAAGCCATCAAAAACGAGAATAACTCATACTCTAAAGGGAGAAAAGCCAGGTTTTGACTTTCTGGGGTTTACGGTAAGACAATATCCAGTAAATCGTGGTAAGAGAAGCCATAAAACAATAATTATGCCAAGTCGCGAATCCGTGAAACAGCATACATGGGTCATCAAACACAAACTGAAGAAATTGCGTGGTGAATCGCAGGGAGCAGTAATAAAACACATTAACCCAATTATTAGAGGATGGTGTCAATATTACACTTCAGTAGTATCATGTAAGATATTTAGTTTGTTAGATCACATTATGTTTGGAAAACTTTGGAAATGGGCAGTATATAAACACCATAACAAAGGAAACCGCTGGATCAAGGAAAAATACTTTAAAAAGTATGGTAACGATAATTGGCGATTTATGACAAGTAATGGAGTAAATCTTACCAGACATGGAGATTACGTTATAAAACGGCATACCAAGGTGAAAGGAACCAAGACACCATATGATGGTGATTGGGTATACTGGGGTAATCGTCTGAAGAGAGTACCAGATAAGCCAACAAGAGTAACAAATTTATTGAAGTTACAACAGGGTAAGTGTGATTATTGTCAACTTTGGTTTAAAAATGATGATATTTTGGAAGTACATCACAATGACCAAAACAAGAAAAACAATATAACCAAAAACTTATCTTTGTTACATGGACATTGCCATGATAATTTACACAGAAAGTGTGCATGACAAGCACCAAATTGCAGAGGAGCCGTATGACGGTAACCTGTCACGTACGGTTCTGCAGTCGAGTGGGGAGAGGTGACTTTCTCCACTTAGATAACGTCGCTATAGCGTAACATACTGGTAGAGTAACTACAAGGTGGTGAGGCACAGAACAACTCTACCGGTATGCGCTTTCTTAGCATGTAAAGGTTAGTATATCAAAAAGAAATATGCAAGAGGTGACTTTCTCCACTTAGATAACGTCGCTATAGCGTAACATACTGGTAGAGTAACTACAAGGTGGTGAGGCACAGAACAACTCTACCGGTATGCGCTTTCTTAGCATGTAAAGGTTAGTATATCAAAAAGAAATATGCAAGCATCGAACAGACGAAATCTGTCAAATCAGAAAGAAACACACAAATTTAAGTTTTTAGTAGTTTTCAAGTATAGTTGTACAGGGAGCGCCTTTGCAGTTATGACCGACATTTTCAATGGTGCCTAAGTGCCCGTATGCAAGGATGGTTTTGGAAGGAACGGTCAAATCATTGATGGAGTCATTTAGACTACCTCGGTTAGGAGATTGTACTATCAACCGTTCCAAGCTGAAGCGTTTCCCTATTACAAATTATATGTAGGAGTTACCATGAAAAAAGCAAAAAGTAAATTAGAAATAGTGAATCCTAATGCAGCAGGAATAGACATTGGTTCAGCTGTACACTATGTGTGTGTACCTGAAGGAAGAGATGAACAACGCGTTCAGAAATTTGGCTGCTTTACTGAAGACCTTCATAACTTAGCACAGTGGTTGAAAAAGTGTAAAGTTACAACAGTAGCTATGGAATCAACAGGAGTATATTGGATTCCTTTATTTCAAATACTTGAGTCATACAAATTCGAGGTAAGATTGGTAAATGCACGGCATGTAAAGAATGTACCTGGTAGGAAGTCTGACGTTCAAGATTGCCAATGGCTCCAACAACTGCATAGCTACGGACTGCTTCATAGATCGTTTAGGCCAGATAATCAGATGTGTGTATTGCGCAGTTACGTGCGGCAACGCAAAAATCTCACTGAAAGTGCATCTACACATATTCTGCGTATGCAGAAGGCATTAATTCAAATGAATATACAATTACACAAGGTTATTAGTCATATTACTGGGATAACTGGTATGAAAATCATTGAAGCTATAATTGAAGGCGAAAGAGATTCTGAAAAATTGGCAGAATTCAGGGACGTGCGAATGAAAAATGATCAGTCTACTATTGCAAAAGCGTTAGCTGGTGACTATAGAGAGGAACACTTATTCACGCTAAAGCAAGAATTTGAACTATATAATATTTATCAAGAAAAAATAGCAGAATGTGATAGAAATATTGAAGCCTATTACAAAACGTTTGAAACAAAGTCTTGTGAAAGCAAACAGCTAAGTAAGCAAAAGAATAAAAATAGCAAAAGTAAGCCAAGCTTTGCTTTGTATGAGGAACTGCACCGAATAACTGGTATGGATTTCACTAAAATTCCTGGATTGATGTATTAAGTATACAAACCATAATTTCAGAAGTTGGTATAAACCATAGTAAATGGCCAACAGAAAAGCACTTTTCATCGTGGTTGGGACTCAGTCCTGCTAATAAAGTTACAGGGGAAAAAGTGTTTAACACAAGAACACGTAAAGTCATTAACCGTGCTGCAAATGCTTTGCGAATAGCTGCTCATTCTGTAGGAAATAGTAAAAGTGCGTTGGGTGCATACTACAGAAGATTGAAAAAACGACTAGGCTCTGTGGACAAAATTTTAGAGAAGCCATACAAGAGCTCCAACAAAATTGAGAAAACCCATAAAAACCTCAGCAGTTTTATCAAATCTGGAAAAAATGCGCCTAAAATTTTTAATTTTACCAAAAAAACACTCAATCAAATGACGTTCTTTGTAGATATGCTCATCGTAATACCTTTGCACTTTTCGATTCCGTTTTGGCGGAATAACTACTGTACATCCCTTGTCTTCAAGACTTGTAACAAAGGCATTGCTATCGTAGCCCTTGTCAGCTACTACAGTAGAGTTATAGATACTTTCGGTCAACACTTGTGCCTGCGTAATTTCATTTCTTTGACCAGGAGTCAGAGTAAATTTAAGTGGATTTCCAAGTGCATCGACAAGCGCATGTATTTTAGTTGTAAAGCCACCTTTGCTCCTCCCTAAAGCTTCTTGATCCTTGGAGTTTTTTGTATATCCAGATGAACATGGATGGCCTCGGATGATCGTACCGTCGATTATAGCAACTTCTAAATCAGGCTCTTGTTTAGTATATTCAAGCAATTTTTTCCAGACATCTCTTTCACACCATCTTTTAAATCGCTTATGTATACTCCTGTAATTACCATAAGTTTTTGGTAAAAGTCTCCATTGGCAACCACTTCGCACTATGTACCACACTGCCTCTATGAATATTCTTAAACGTTTTTCATCTTTGCTGTGCATTCCTTTTACGCTTTTTATGAACTCTAAAATTTGTTTCCAATTTTCCTCTTTGATGTAATATTGCATATGGTAGTTTCTCCATTTTTTACCTATTAGGCTAAACTACCATCTTTTTCTCTCTTTTCATATTTTTTGTCCACAGAGCCTAGGAGCACCAAAAGCAATAACAGCTACTGCAAGAAAAATGGCATGCATATTTTATAGTATGCTCAAATACGGACAGGAATATGTAGAAAAAGGAATGGAATACTATGAAACACGCTATAAAGATAGAACTGTAAAAAATTTGATCAAAAAAGCGAGCGAATTTGGCTACATATTAGTTCAACAAGAAGAGTTAGTTGAGTGAGTTTCTTAGGAGAGAATATTAAGCGATTATTAGAAGATTGTTTTGCCCATTTAGGAGAAGTAGCTTTGTATGAGTCGAAAAATAAGGCGTACATGGTACAAGTATTAAAGCAACAGCCAGATAAATTATACGAGATTGGTGAAGGACAATTTGTGGAAGAAACTTTAGCGTTAGAAGTAAGTGCGTTTGATGTGTTAAAGCCAATAGTAGGAGATGTTTTTGTTATAGGTGATCGAAGATATAAAGTACACTCACCGCCACTTAGAGACAAGTCTGGAATAACGTGGAAAATAAAAGCGTCTGGGGTGTAAAATGTCTGTTCATATAGAAGTTGAGGTAATAGAAAGTGTAAATGCTAAAAGAAGAAAAGTAGAATTAGCAACGGTAAAGGCATTAAACAAAACGGCACTATGGTTAAAAGCGCAAGCAGCTAAGGAAATCAGTGAGGAAAAGAAGATAAAATTGACGTTAATGAGAAGAAGGCTAAGAATTTTTAAGGCGAAAACTAGGCTCTGTGGACAAAAAATATGAAAAGAGAGAAAAAGATGGTAGTTTAGCCTAATAGGTAAAAAATGGAGAAACTACCATATGCAATATTACATCAAAGAGGAAAATTGGAAACAAATTTTAGAGTTCATAAAAAGCGTAAAAGGAATGCACAGCAAAGATGAAAAACGTTTAAGAATATTCATAGAGGCAGTGTGGTACATAGTGCGAAGTGGTTGCCAATGGAGACTTTTACCAAAAACTTATGGTAATTACAGGAATATACATAAGCGATTTAAAAGATGGTGTGAAAGAGATGTCTGGAAAAAATTGCTTGAATATACTAAACAAGAGCCTGATTTAGAAGTTGCTATAATCGACGGTACGATCATCCGAGGCCATCCATGTTCATCTGGATATACAAAAAACTCCAAGGATCAAGAAGCTTTAGGGAGGAGCAAAGGTGGCTTTACAACTAAAATACATGCGCTTGTCGATGCACTTGGAAATCCACTTAAATTTACTCTGACTCCTGGTCAAAGAAATGAAATTACGCAGGCACAAGTGTTGACCGAAAGTATCTATAACTCTACTGTAGTAGCTGACAAGGGCTACGATAGCAATGCCTTTGTTACAAGTCTTGAAGACAAGGGATGTACAGTAGTTATTCCGCCAAAACGGAATCGAAAAGTGCAAAGGTATTACGATGAGCATATCTACAAAGAACGTCATTTGATTGAGTGTTTTTTTGGTAAAATTAAAAATTTTAGGCGCATTTTTTCCAGATTTGATAAAACTGCTGAGGTTTTTATGGGTTTTCTCAATTTTGTTGGAGCTCTTGTATGGCTTCTCTAAAATTTTGTCCACAGAGCCTAGGAGAAAATGGCATTAAAGCCAAGCTTAGACGAAGGTTCAAAAATAAAAAACAGCAAATAAGCAACCGAGTTGTGGCTCCGAACACATTGGATCAAAATTTTACTACTGATCAGCCAAATAAAGTTTGGGATTACCTACATAAAAACTAAAGAAGGTTGTTGGCGGCAATAATTGACCTATATTCACGCATGGTGGTTAATGAGTAACATGATAATTAGTTATAGATTCTTTATTGATGGCCGTTGATAAACGCAAACCCGATAAAAATCTGCTGTTACATAGCGATCAAGGGTCACAGTATACCTCTCAAAATTACCAATTTCTATTGAATACAAAAAACATCATTTCCAGCATGAGCCATAAGGGCTGTTGTTACGATAACTCTGTTGCAGAAAAGTTCACTTAAAAAGGGAGCTGCTTATTGATACTTCTCGCTCAACAAACCAGAACTGCCATATTTGAATACATAGAAATCTTTTATAACAAATAACGTAGACATTCTACTATTAACTATTGCATTCCTGCACAATTTATTCTCATGATAAAAACGTCTTAACTTTCTCTCTACTTTTTCTGGGTAAGGTCAGTGCTCCTTTTTTCTTTCTTATACACACAAAAATCATATAGAATTGTAAATACAGCTTTTTTATTCTGATGCTTTTCAATTCTATAGCTCTGGTTGTCTCTCTATTACTATTTTTCTACATTATCGTAAAAAAACTGAGCGAAAAGAAAGCAAACCTTGAGGGTAATTTATGTAAATTAGAGCAAGAACTTCAAGAAACAAAGCAAACTTTGCTTACGAAGAATGAAGAAATAGTTGATTTAAGGGTCAAAAGAGCAGAACTTGAAGTAACTCTGCAAAAAGAACGTGAGGAAAAGAAAAAGGAAATAGAATTACTAACAAAAGCAGAGGAGAGATTAACAAACACTTTTAAAGCGCTCTCTCTTGATGCCTTGCAAGTGAACAATAATAATTTTCTGAACTTAGCGAAGGAAGTCATTAATAACAAATTAAAAGAAACGGAAAGCGATTTCAAAAAAAGACAAGCAACGATCAACGAAGTTGTAACGCCAATAAAAGAAAAATTAGAAAAATTCGATAATGAAATACGCGAGCTAGAAAAAGAGAGGGTAGGGGCCTATGAAGGTTTAAAGGAGCAAATTGGAGCGCTGATGAACCAAACTTCCAGCCTTGCTAATGCCTTGAGAAAGCCTCACATCAGAGGAAAGTGGGGTGAAATGCAGCTCAAAAGGGTGGTAGAAATGGCGGGAATGATTGAATATTGCGATTTTTTTACTCAGCCGTCAGTGGTTGATAAAAACGAGGATAATTTATTGCGTCCTGATTTAATAATCAAAATGCCATCTGGAAAGCAAATAATAATAGATGCTAAAGTGCCACTGGATTCTTACATGGATGCTATATCACAAAATGATTTGCAAATACAAAAGGAGAAATTAAAGAATCATTCCCTGGCAATAAAAAAACACATAAATGACTTGGGTAAAAAAGAGTACTGGAATCAATTTGAAAATACGCCAGAACTTGTGGTGCTTTTCTTAACAGGGGAGGGGGTTTTTAGCGCAGCACTGGAATATGAGCCTGCTTTGATAGAGATTGGAGTGGAAAAAAAAGTGATCATTGCAACACCGATCACTCTAATTGCGTTGCTGAGAGCAATAGCATATGGATGGAAGCAAGAGATGATAGCTGAAAACGCAAAGAAAATCAGTGAACTAGGTCACATTTTATATGAGCGCATTTGCACAATGGGTGAAAACTTTGATAATTTGCGCAGGAGCTTAAAAAGTGCTGTTGATCATTATAATAAAACTGCTGGCTCTCTTGAAGCAAGGGTGTTTCCTGCTGCTCGAGAATTCAATAAGCTTGGTATACATGCAAAAAATAAAAGTTTAAGTGCTGCAAAGGAATTAGAGTCTTTACCACGCAGTTTACATACTGAGGAGCTGAAAGTAGATTAGGCATCTTAACAGGGAATGTTCAAAAAAGTGTGTCAAACCGAAAAAAAAGTAATAAATTGATATAAAAAAATGGAGGTTTGACAATGAGTCAAAAAATAGTAAACAGAACTACCGGTTTGGTAGATTATAAAGAATTAGAAACAAACATTCTGTCGTCTATACGAGAAGGAAAACCGTTGACAGGAAGGGATGGAGCATTTACACCATTTATAAAAAAGCTGCTGGAGGCAAGTTTGGAAGGTGAAATAGAAAATCACTTATTAGCTGAAAGTGAAGAGAATAATCGAAGAAATGGGAGAAATGGAAAGACTTTACGGACAAGTGCAGGTTCATTTGAGCTTTTGACGCCTAGAGATAGGGAGGGAAGCTTTGAACCCCAAATAGTCAAAAAAAGGCAAACAAACCAGAGCTTGAAACGAAGATTTTGAGCACATTTGCCAGTGGTATGGGCTATAGAGATATAGCGTCACATGTTGAGGAAATTTATGATCACAAAATATCGGCGGCAGAGATATCAAGTATTACTGATAAATTGCTACCAGTAATCAATGAATGGCGCAGTCGTCCGCTGCAATCTGTATATCCGATAGTTTTCATGGCTTTTTAAAGTCAAAGAGGACGGACATTGCGTAAGTAAATGCATGTATAACATATTAGGCATAGATCAAAATGGTAAAAAAGAAGTATTAGGTTTTTATTTGGCTGAAAGTGAAGGAGCTAACTTCTGGTTGGGAGTACTAAATGATCTAAAAGAAAGAGGAGTAGAAGATATTCTAATTGCCTGTGTTGATGGGCTAAAAAGCTTTCTTACAGCCATAAACAGTGTGTTTCCTAATGCGGAGGTACAGCTATGTGTGGTGCATCAGATACGCAATTCTCTGAAATATGTATCTAGGCTCTGTGGACAAAAAATATGAAAAGAGAGAAAAAGATGGTAGTTTAGCCTAATAGGTAAAAAATGGAGAAACTACCATATGCAATATTACATCAAAGAGGAAAATTGGAAACAAATTTTAGAGTTCATAAAAAGCGTAAAAGGAATGCACAGCAAAGATGAAAAACGTTTAAGAATATTCATAGAGGCAGTGTGGTACATAGTGCGAAGTGGTTGCCAATGGAGACTTTTACCAAAAACTTATGGTAATTACAGGAGTATACATAAGCGATTTAAAAGATGGTGTGAAAGAGATGTCTGGAAAAAATTGCTTGAATATACTAAACAAGAGCCTGATTTAGAAGTTGCTATAATCGACGGTACGATCATCCGAGCCCATCCATGTTCATCTGGATATACAAAAAACTCCAAGGATCAAGAAGCTTTAGGGAGGAGCAAAGGTGGCTTTACAACTAAAATACATGCGCTTGTCGATGCACTTGGAAATCCACTTAAATTTACTCTGACTCCTGGTCAAAGAAATGAAATTACGCAGGCACAAGTGTTGACCGAAAGTATCTATAACTCTACTGTAGTAGCTGACAAGGGCTACGATAGCAATGCCTTTGTTACAAGTCTTGAAGACAAGGGATGTACAGTAGTTATTCCGCCAAAACGGAATCGAAAAGTGCAAAGGTATTACGATGAGCATATCTACAAAGAACGTCATTTGATTGAGTGTTTTTTTGGTAAAATTAAAAATTTTAGGCGCATTTTTTCCAGATTTGATAAAACTGCTGAGGTTTTTATGGGTTTTCTCAATTTTGTTGGAGCTCTTGTATGGCTTCTCTAAAATTTTGTCCACAGAGCCTAGCAAAGATGTAAAGATTTTCATGAGTGATTTAAAAAAAAGTATATCAGGCTTCAAGTAGAGAAATAGCTGAAAATTATCTGCTTGAGTTGGAAGAAAAATGGAGAGAAAAATATCCACTAGTCATAAAATCCTGGCAGAATAATTGGATCCGGCTATTTCAAGTATTCTGGCCCAGTCAGGAGGCTAATTTATACTACCAATCCTATTGAGGGACTGCATAGACAGATTAGAAAATTTACTAAAACTAAGGGCTCATTTACCAGCTTGTATAAACAGGTATATTGTGCTATAAAAAAGGCAGAGCAAAATTGGACTATGGCCATACCCAATTGGGCTTTAACTATATCTCAACTTGATATCTTCTTTCCTGGCAGATTGAAAATTGAGTTGAATTAAAAATGCGGTTTGACACACTTTTTTGAACATTCCCTCTTAACATTATATTTTGTCATTCAAATACTCTTTTAACACATTCCTTAATTTTTCAATATCACTAATGGAAAGACCTGTACACTTAACGATAGTGTCAACATCAACATTATTAGCCAGCATTGTTTTTGCAACTTCGATTTTTCCTTTCTCTATACCTACTTCAACACCCTCATTAAATTTTTGTTTAAGGCAAGATACATTATCATCCTCACGTTTCTTAGCTTGATCATACGTAAACCGCTCTTCTTCACTCCAATTGTATTGGTTCAATTCATTATAAGCCCTACCAATAATTATATCACTTCCTACTATTTTTTTTAGATCCTCTTCACTAGTCTCATCTGCATATCGAAAAAAATAAACCCATTTTTCAACTATATTTTCCAACTGATCTTCCTTATTCTTTGGAAATTTTGGCAACTCAATAAATATAAAATAGAAATCTTTTAGATCATGCTCATTAGTGTCTTCATCTCGAATAGTATGCTTTGATTTGTACTCAGATTTATTAGGAAAGAGAATACAATCAGCAATAGCTATAAAAATGATTTCTTTAAGATCCTGATATTGATCACCTTTATCAGCTTGCCTTGAATAAGCTTTAGCAGCGTAATATTGAGCGCGTTTTTCAAAGCCTTTAGTTTTGGCAACTTGCATTTCGACTATTACTTGCACCCCATTTTCATCCCTGCAAAGAACATCAACTATACTTTGCTTATCAGATACAATTTCAGGATCCATTATAGTACTGAGGAATTCCACTTCTTGTATAGTATTTATCTCGGTAAATCCTAAAATATCATTCAAAAAATGTATGAGAATATTCTTATTTTTTTCAGTGCCAAGTGCGTCCAGAGAAGGTGAGTATTGTTCAGTAGGAGATAGACCTACCAGGATAAAAGTCGGAATCCTGTAGCTTGGGTAGCAGCATGGAGGGAAACCAAAATGTTGAAGCCTACCGACAACATTATCGTAGGATAATGGCGAATTACCAGGCCGTAGCGAAAGCGAATACACAGATTGCCTCGAAAGGAATATTCTGAAGGTCGAGCCATCTTGGTACTGGCGAAGACAGAATAGACCAGACGAAAAACGAATGAAACGATTGGTCTACTTCAGCGGGGTGTTAGTAACGGCATGGCAATGAGGACATACAAAGCAACTGGAGAAGCCCTCCTCATCCCAAGGAGAAATACCTTGGAGAGATAGGTTCTATAACTGAAAACAGGAAGTGAACTGAAGATGAGAGGGTGGCGGATGGGTGCGTAGTAGTGAAGAAGTGAGGTAACGCTCATGGAGCAAAGGCACCCTGCTAGTAGAAATCTTTTAACAAAAGGAAGGTAAAGGTAAAAATGATAAAAATGCCAATAAAATTACAAGACCTGAGAAGAAACCAAAGCGAAAGCAGAACCGGAATGGCGATTCTGGGGAATCTATGTTCACGTCTGCAAGATGGAGACACTGGAAGAAGCATATAAGCTAACAAAGAAGAGTAATGGGGCACCAGGAATAGATGGGATGACATTCGAATTGATAGAGGCAGAAGGCTTAGAAAAGTATCTTCAACAAATAAGACACGAACTAATAACCAAGACCTATAGCCCAAATAGGAACCGGAGGAAGGAAATTGTAAGTTAAAAACGTGATATAAAAGAGATAAGAGAGAAAGATAACCCTGCTCACTAGGAATAGGGCTATCACGGGCGTGCGCGACCGAAAGGAAATTGGTATTACAACCGTTGGTATCAAGGTACGCTAGCCCTATCTCTCGATACGTTTGAATAGTTGCTTGGGACATATATATGCACCCGTTTACAATCTTAAATTAACTAAAACTATCGAGGTTTATTATGGTTACATCTTATCAAAATTTTATTGGCATTGACATCGGAAAATTTAAAAATGTCGTTGCAATTCACAAACAGAAGAATGCTGTCGAATTTGATAATAATGCTTCTGGTTGGCAACAATTATTTCAAGAGTTTTCAGATATTCTACCTAATGCTTTAGTGACTTTAGAAAATACAGGGAAATATGAGCTTGGCTTATCACATTTTCTTACCGACAAAAATATTGCCGTGCATCGAGCTAATACTCGTAAAGTAAAAAGCTTTATTTTATCTCACGGAACTTTAGCAAAGTCTGATAGATCAGATGCAAGAGCTCTTGCTCAATATGGATTTGAACGCCATAGAACTATCTCTCTATTTGTACCTACCTCTACAGAACAATCAACTTTGGCTGCACTTTGTCAACGTCGTGATGATATTACGCAAATGAGAACTCAAGAAAAATGCAGACTTGAAGCACCGGAAAATGATCATATAAAAGAAAGCTGTCAAAAGACCATTGAGTTTTTCGATAGTCAAATAAACGAACTCAATGATACTATACAAAAGATTATTGATGAAAGCCGCGAATTACAACAACGCCAAAAAATTCTTAAAACAGTTCCTGGAATAGGTAAAAAGTTATCACAAGATTTTTTGTGTTTAATGCCAGAGCTTGGTTACTTAAACAGAAAAGAAGTAGCAAGTCTTGCCGGAGTTGCACCGCATCCAAAAGAAAGTGGTAAAGCTGTTGGTTACCGAAGGATTACAGGTGGTAGAAGTAACGTTCGTTCAAAGCTCTTTACAGCCGCTATGGCTGCTACAAGGTCAAAATCTATACTTGGCGCCTTTTATTCTAAGCTTGTTGAAAGTGGTAAGAAGAAGATGGTGGCTATAACAGCCCTAATGCTTAAAATTATAGTAATTGCTAATACAAGACTTAAAGAAGCAATTAATTTGCATACTTAAAAATCTTCACAACGGTAACTGAAATCGGCTAATGAATATGTGCGTCCACACAGACTTAAAGCACATATTCATTAGCTTAAGCAGAAATTGCTGTGGTAGCTGTTTGATATAAAATTCTATTTCTATGACAAACGGGTTTTTATTGCCCATATAATTTGCAAAATTACACAAATAAAAAAATTTTTAAAAAACATAGTTGATAGTAAAAGTGCGTTGGGTGCATACTACAGAAGATTGAAAAAACGACTAGGAGCACCAAAAGCAATAACAGCTACTGCAAGAAAAATGGCATGCATATTTTATAGTATGCTCAAATACGGACAGGAATATGTAGAAAAAGGAATGGAATACTATGAAACACGCTATAAAGATAGAACTGTAAAAAATTTGATCAAAAAAGCGAGCGAATTTGGCTACATATTAGTTCAACAAGAAGAGTTAGTTGAGTGAGTTTCTTAGGAGATTATATCTTGAAAAAATTAAGTTTTAATGCTATAAAATAATTGTAAATTTTGTCTCCGTGGTAGCTTTATGAATGTTGAAAGTAAAAAAATACATGATACTAAAATAAAATTACCAATATTTCTTGATTATCAATCTACTACTAAAGTGGATCCCCGTGTTTTAGAGGTGATGATACCTTACTTTGGTGAGTTCAGCAATGCACACTCTCGCAGCCATTCATTTGGTTGGACCGCTGAAGAAGCAGTGGAAAAAGCAAGGAAACACATCGCTGATCTGGTGAACGCAGATAGCAAAGAAATTATCTTTACCTCAGGTGCAACTGAGTCAAATAATACAGCAATCAAGGGCGTTGCTCACTTTTATAAAAATAAAGGAAATCATATAATCACTGTCTGCACGGAGCATAAGTGTGTTCTGGATTCTTGTCGGCATCTGGAAAATGAAGGCTTTAAAGTTACATATTTGCCTGTTAAGCAAAACGGAATTATAGATTTATCAAAGCTTGAGGAAGCAATTACTGATCAAACAATCCTGGTTTCAGTGATGATGGTAAATAATGAAATCGGAGTAATTCAGCCTGTCAAAGAAATTGGTGCAATATGTAGAAAGTATAATATATTTTTCCACACAGATGCAGCTCAAAGCTTTGGAAAAGTTCCAATTGATGTTAATGAGATGTGCATTGATCTTATGAGTCTCTCTAGCCACAAAATTTATGGACCTATGGGAATAGGTGCATTATACGTTCGTAAAAAGGGCTCTCGTGTTAGATTGACACCATTGATCAGCGGTGGTGGACAGGAAAGAGGCATGCGTTCTGGAACAGTTCCAACACCTCTTGCAGTTGGTTTTGGTGAAGCAGCACGTATTGCTAAAGAAGAAATGGAACCAGAAGCAAGCAAATTGGAAGGACTGAGAGATATTTTGTACAATAAGATAAAAGAAGCATTTCCTGATATCGTTTTAAATGGTGACTATGAAAATAGGATTCCTGGCAATCTAAACTTGAGCTTTCCCTATGTTGAGGGTGAGTCTCTCATCATGGCAATCAAGGATTTAGCAGTAAGTTCTGGTTCTGCGTGCACGTCTGCGTCTCTTGAGCCTTCCTATGTCATACGGTCGCTAAATAATGGCCATGACCTTGAGCATTCATCAATTAGATTTGGCCTAGGCCGATTTACAACCAAAGAAGAAGTTTTGTACGCAGCAGATCTTATTACTAAAAATGTTGGCCGATTGAGAGAAATGAGCCCACTTTGGGAGATGGTACAAGAAGGAGTAGATTTGAACACCGTGAAATGGGACTCTCATTAAATGTATCCGTTCCAACTGCAAATGCACTTTGAAATTACTCTGTAACCGTTTACACTTAATTCTGCAATTCTTCAATCTCACTAATAGAAAGGCCAGTAAATTTGACAATAGTGTTAACATCAACATTATTAGCCAGCATTGCTTTTGCGACTTCAATTTTGCCTTCCTCTTTACCAATTTTGATGCCTCTTTCTTCGCCAATTTGGATGCCTTTTTCAGTAGCAAGGTCAAGTCTGTATTCAAGAATGGCTTCTTCCTTACGTAGATCCATTATTCTTTCTTCATACGCTATTAGATCTTTTTCATTCCAGCTAAACCTGTCTAATTCATCGTAGGCTAACTTTATTATTGGTGCTTTTTCTGCTATCAACTATGTTTTTTAAAAATTTTTTTATTTGTGTAATTTTGCAAATTATATGGGCAATAAAAACCCGTTTGTCATAGAAATAGAATTTTATATCAAACAGCTACCACAGCAATTTCTGCTTAAGCTAATGAATATGTGCTTTAAGTCTGTGTGGACGCACATATTCATTAGCCGATTTCAGTTACCGTTGTGAAGATTTTTAAGTATGCAAATTAATTGCTTCTTTAAGTCTTGTATTAGCAATTACTATAATTTTAAGCATTAGGGCTGTTATAGCCACCATCTTCTTCTTACCACTTTCAACAAGCTTAGAATAAAAGGCGCCAAGTATAGATTTTGACCTTGTAGCAGCCATAGCGGCTGTAAAGAGCTTTGAACGAACGTTACTTCTACCACCTGTAATCCTTCGGTAACCAACAGCTTTACCACTTTCTTTTGGATGCGGTGCAACTCCGGCAAGACTTGCTACTTCTTTTCTGTTTAAGTAACCAAGCTCTGGCATTAAACACAAAAAATCTTGTGATAACTTTTTACCTATTCCAGGAACTGTTTTAAGAATTTTTTGGCGTTGTTGTAATTCGCGGCTTTCATCAATAATCTTTTGTATAGTATCATTGAGTTCGTTTATTTGACTATCGAAAAACTCAATGGTCTTTTGACAGCTTTCTTTTATATGATCATTTTCCGGTGCTTCAAGTCTGCATTTTTCTTGAGTTCTCATTTGCGTAATATCATCACGACGTTGACAAAGTGCAGCCAAAGTTGATTGTTCTGTAGAGGTAGGTACAAATAGAGAGATAGTTCTATGGCGTTCAAATCCATATTGAGCAAGAGCTCTTGCATCTGATCTATCAGACTTTGCTAAAGTTCCGTGAGATAAAATAAAGCTTTTTACTTTACGAGTATTAGCTCGATGCACGGCAATATTTTTGTCGGTAAGAAAATGTGATAAGCCAAGCTCATATTTCCCTGTATTTTCTAAAGTCACTAAAGCATTAGGTAGAATATCTGAAAACTCTTGAAATAATTGTTGCCAACCAGAAGCATTATTATCAAATTCGACAGCATTCTTCTGTTTGTGAATTGCAACGACATTTTTAAATTTTCCGATGTCAATGCCAATAAAATTTTGATAAGATGTAACCATAATAAACCTCGATAGTTTTAGTTAATTTAAGATTGTAAACGGGTGCATATATATGTCCCAAGCAACTATTCAAACGTATCGAGAGATAGGGCTAGGTGTACAGTCCCAGAGTGTGATGGTATGATAAAATATGAGAAAAAAATACCATCAAAGGAGGAGTTATGGGACAAATATTACATGGGTGCGCCAAAACAACACAGACGATTCGTAGAGCAATACAAAATAGAAAAGAGAGCATAGCAAAACTCTCCAAGCATTATAACCTTAATTCAAAAACTATTATTAAGTGGAGAAAACGTTCATTTACGAAAGATGCTGATATGGGTCCAAAGCGTCCAAGATCGACTGTTTTAACGCTAGAAGAGGAAGCTATAATAGTTACATTTCGCAAGTATACACTACTGCCACTAGATGATTGCCTTTACGCTCTGCAGTCTACAATTCCGCATTTGACTCGCTCTAGCTTGCATCGTTGTTTACAAAGACACAACATTAGCAGATTACCAACTGTTGATGGAGAAGTTAAGTCAAAAAAGAAATTCAAACAATATCCTATCGGTTACTTTCATATTGATATTGCTGAAGTTAGAACTGAGGAGGGCAAATTACATTTGTTTGTTGCTATTGATAGGACATCCAAATTTACCTATGTTGAGTTGCGTAACAGTGCTACAAAACCCATAGCTGCTGAGTTCTTACGTAATTTGATTAGAATTTTACCGTATAAAATCCATACTATTTTGACAGATAACGGTATACAATTTACAAACCAGAAGCGTCATAAGTATGCTTTCCAACATATATTTGATAGAGTTTGCGAAGAGAATGTTATTGAACATCGTTTGACAAAAGTTAGCCATCCTTGGACGAATGGGCAAGTTGAGCGTATGAATAAAACTTTAAAGGATGCTACAGTTAAGAAGTATTACTATCAATCGCACCAGCAACTTAAAGAACACCTTTATAACTTTGTTATGGCTTATAATTATGCAAAGAGACTCAAAACTCTTAAGGGTCTTACTCCTTATGAATTTATATGTTATCAGTGGACACAGTCTCCAGAATTATTTATACTAAATCCACACCATCACACTCTGGGACCATACACCTAGCGTACCTTGATACCAACGGTTGTAATACCAATTTCCTTTCGGTCGCGCACGCCCATGATAGCCCTATTCCTAGTGAGCAGGGTTATCTTTCTCTCTTATCTCTTTTATATCACGTTTTTAACTTACAATTTCCTTAAGTCTTCTTCCGTAGTTTCATCTGCATATTTGAAGAAAAATAACCAACGATCCACTATGCTTTCTAGCTGTTCTTCCTTATTCTTAGGAAATTTAGGTAGTTCAATAAATACAAATTGAAAATCTTTTAAGTCATGCTCATTGGTTTTCTCATCTCTTATAGTGTTGCTGGATATATAATCAACTTCTTCAGGAAGTAAGTTACAATTTGATATAGCAATAAAGAAGACTTTCTTTAAATCAATGTAGTTGCCAGATTTATCTAATTGTCTTGAGTAAGCCTTAGCAGCATATAGTTGAGCTCGTTTTTCGAAGCCTTTATCGCGAGTAAGCTGCATTTCAATCACATACCTGGCCCCACTAGAATCCCTGCAAAGAACATCAACTATACTTTGCTTATCAGATGCAATTTCAGGATCCATTATAGTACTGAGGAATTCCACTTCTTGTATAGTATTTATCTCGGTAAATCCTAAAATATCATTCAAAAAATGTATGAGAATATTCTTATTTTTTTCAGTGCCAAATATTTTTTTGAAGGTTAAATCCAGCTTAGGGTCGAGAAACTTAGATAAAGCCATAGCCAAAGTGCTTAAAAATATTAATAATTATACACACAATTATTCAACCATATTTTTGAAGATAGCTATAGCTATGCCGCCGCGAACCGTCATACCGCGATTCATTCGCGGTATCTCTAGATCCCGCTAACAAGCAGCGGGATGACGAATTACTTAACCGTCATACCACCGCGAACCGTCATACCGCGATTCATTCGCGGTATCTCGGCATAGATTCCGCTAACTAGTAGCGGAATGACGATTGTGCATCGTGCTTTGCTAAAAAAAAAATCACAGAATACAGTCTGGTTACATTACTCTAGCTATACGCAACAACTTTACTTTCAACAACTTTATTAGCAATAATACGACTTTCATAATCAATATTTATTATATCAGATAGTGAATTAATATCAGTATAACTACCAAAACTTTCCATTGTTGATTCCACTACCTCTACTATTTTTAAAAAGCCGATTCGTGACTTCAAAAATTCATTAACAGCTATTTCATTTGCAGCATTGAGCATAATACTGTTTGTTTGTGGAGTAGAAGAGTTTAACACTTCCATGCTAAACTTTAGCGCAGGAAAACGCTTATGGTCTGGTTCTTGAAAGGTCAATTTTCCTTGCTTTGTTAAATCTAATTTACGATTTAAAGCTGATCTTTCCGGCCAAGACAAAGCATATGAAATGGGAATTGCCATGTCAGTTTCTGCAAGCACAGCAAAGTTGAACCCATCCTTATAAGTTACAATTCCATGTACTATTGACTCAGGATGCACTATTGCTTCAATTCTATCCGGGCTGATGTTAAACAAGTTATGTGCTTCTATTATCTCTAGTGCCTTATTCATCATTGTTGCGCTATCAACCGAGATTTTCTTTCCCATATTCCAAGTGGGGTGACTAAGCGCCTGATCTACCATGACATTTCTTAATTGCTCAGAACTATAATTTAAGAATGGTCCACCAGAAGCAGTAAGTATGATCTTTTCTATGCATTTGTCGTCATTTTGCAAAATTTGAAAAATTGCGTTGTGCTCAGAGTCAATAGGGATTATTTGTACGTTTTTTTCTTTAGCTTTTTTGAGTAATAACTTTCCACCGCAAACAATGCTTTCTTTGTTTGCCAATGCAATGACTTTGGTACCGCTTTCTATAACTTCCATAACTGGCTCAAGGCCTGCAATGCCAACTATTGCAACAACTGAGAGATCAACAGGTATGGTAGCAATATTTGTAGCACCAATTGCTATTTTTACATCTGTACCAAGTAGACTTTCTTTTAAATCTTTGTAAAACCTTTCATCGGAGATAGCAACATATTTTGCATTCAGCAGCTTTGCTTGGTGTGCCAGTAGAGCAAAGTCTGAATGGGCACTTAGTGCTTCCACTTGGTATTCTTCTTTTCTCTTTGAGAGCAAATCTACAGTCTTTTTTCCAACACTTCCTGTTGATCCTAAAACTGAAACCTTTTTCACTAAAACAAACTCATAACAATAGCAACTTTTCTTGCGAACCCAACTATTCAATAGTTTTTAAGCATTTAACCAAGTTCATGCCCGTGGTCATCGCCAACAGATGGTGAAGGACCAGGTGAAAAAGATTGACCATGGTGATCACCTGCATCATGCATGTCTTGCAAACCATCAGCATTATGAGCTATTTCGTTATTAGCATGAGGGTAATCATCTGAGTGATGTCCATCATCACCATGAGCCATATCCATTCCTTCTGATGGCATATCTTCCCCACCTCCACCTGAAAAATGTTCTGCAAGGCTTTCAAGAAATTTTATGCCAAACATATTACCTGACTTTCCAAACAGCGTTACTAAACTACTACCACTCACCAAACCTTCAAACACATTATTATAAGCAGCAATTGCTCCTTCATGAAAGTTGAACAACCATTTCATTCCATCGACAACTGTTGAAACAGAGTCACTGTGACCAAGACCAAAACCACTTTTCTCACCAGCAGCCTCTTGGTGTTGCTGCTGCGCTTGCCATTCTGCAATATTTGGACCTTGAGCTTCACTCATAAATTTTTACTCTCAACCTTAAGCTATTATTTTATCACGAATATTGCAAAATATCAATAGAGCTTTTGAATATAGCTAATACAAACAATTTCTGTCATCCTATATATAGCTAAACTGACTTACGACAATTTGAAAAACGACAAATTCGTCATTCCGCTACTAGTTAGCGGAATCTATGCCGAGATACCGCGAATGAATCGCGGTATGACGTGTTGCTTGGGTCAGCTATAGGATCCAGTTTGAAAAAAATCTGAATTCCAATGTCCGCTACCTTTTACAGAGTGAAAACTCAAAAATATGATTGTTAGCAATAGTGTATATATCTTTAGCTATATATAACGAATGAATTTTTTTATATATTCGTTATTAGTATTTTGTATTTCCTGAACAGTTCCATGGGAAATGATCTCCCCTTCATATAATACTGCTATTTTATCAGCTATTTTAAATGCGCTATGAATATCATGTGTAATCGTGATAATTGTAGGGTTAAGATCTCCAGACAATTTTATTATTATCTCGTTTACTATATCTGACATAATTGGGTCCAATCCTGAAGTTGGTTCATCCAATATGATGATTTCTGGGTTGTGTGTAATCGCCCTTGCAAGTGCTACTCTTTTTTTCATTCCACCTGACAACTCTATTGGAAACATATCTGCTATATTTTCTTCCAATCCAACATCATTTAGCTTTTCAATTGCTAGCTGTTTTGCCTCCTTTTTGCTGATATTAAAGCGTTTTTTATAATTAAAAGATATATTTTCCCACACTGTAACATAGTCAAATAAAGCGGAATTTTGAAATAAAACCCCAAATTTATTTTTGCTTTTACTATTTATTTTAATAGACCCTGAGTCTGGCGCCAGCAAGCCGATAATTGTTTTTGTTAGTACAGATTTTCCGCTTCCTGAGCCACCAAGTATGACTAATGATTCCCCTTTTGATATATCAAGATTTAGATCTTTTAGTACTGTCCTGTCATCAAAAGATAAGCTTAAGTTCGATATTGATATTATGGGGTTACGCATGTATCAAAGTAATCATGTAGTTTGCTAAAATGATCAGTATGGACGATAAAACAACAGTTGATGTTGTAGCAACACCTACTCCTCGTGCACCTTCTTTGCAATGGTAACCGTAATAGCAACTTGAGACAGAAATTATGGCGCCAAAAGCAGTTGCTTTAGCTAGCCCAGTTAAAAAATCGTACGTATTAAAGAACTGAGCTGTGTATTTAATGTATATATTTAGATTGTGGTTAAATTCGAAGACTGCAGTGATATATCCTCCAAATATTCCTATCAGATCTGCACATACTGTAAGTATGGGAAATACTATGATTGACGCTAAAATCCTTGGTGCAATTAAATATTTGAAAGGGTTGATGTTCAAAGTTGTAAGGGCATCTATTTGCTCGGTGATGCGCATCGTACCAATTTCTGCTGCAACTGATGATCCAACCTTTCCTACCATTATTAAGCTGATCAAAACTGGTCCTAACTCTTTAATGATAGTGATCGTAACAAGTTTGGGTATTATCTGTTCTTGGTTAATTAATGGGTCACTCAAGCTACTTTGTAAAACTATTGCCGCTCCTATAAAAACTCCAGTGAGCCCAACAATTGGCAGAGAGAAAAAGCCTATCTCTATGATTTGTCTTGCTACGTTGCTAAAATAATATGGTGGCACGAAGCAGTGGTATAGAGATTGAATAAAAAATATGAATGCACTACCAAGCCTTAACAAAAAATTGATAAAGTACCTACCAATTATTCTAACACTATTTATATCAAAAAAGCTCACTTTGTATTCATTTTAGCTAGAGGTTAGTCTTACTGATTTTATTAAAATTTTTATTAACTTTATCGCAAAGTATAGCTGAGATATGTTTTAAGTTCAACATACTTGATGTTTTAATTTAAAGCTCATATAGCTAACCCAAGAAAGGTTTCCCTACGTCATACCGCCACGGTATCCACAACTGTACGAATGTTGTAGTTTGGGAGTAATTCCCACCAGTGGGGTGTCATCCCAGTGCCCAGACACTGGGATCCAGCTTCTATGCAACTTAATTAAAAACGTTTGTTTTAGCGTAAGACAACTACCTTTAGCTCATCAGCTCAGTTATAAGCAAAATTTCTGGATTCCAGTGTCAAGCACTGGAATGACATCATCTGTTGTGCAATTTATAGCTCTTTTCATAATAGTCCGGAAAGTTCATAGAAAAGCAGAATCAACAGCATGACGAAAAGATGTGAATAGAGGAATGTTTTTCCTAGCTCTGTTTTTTATAGCAAACCAATGATGCTCAATTTTGTTAAAATCGGGAGAATAAGGCGGTAGATATAAAATTTCTGCACCAACTCCTTTAGCAAGTTCAGTAATCTTATTAGACTTATGAAAAGTAGCATTATCAAGGATAACAGTTTGTCCAGGTTCCAAAATCGGTGTTAGGAACTGCTCAAACCATTTATTAAAGATATCCATATTACAGTGGCCTTCAAATGTTAACGGAACAACTATTTTTCTGCCGTTTAAGGCTGCAATCATACTGATTCGTTGAATTTTTTTACCAGATTTTAGAGCATAAAACCGCTGTCCTTTCTGAGAATATCCATAGGGATAGTCTTCGGTATTATCAATACCAGATTCATCTATATATACTAAGTTTTGAGGTTCTTTTGTTGCTATAATTTTCAAAAATTCAGCACGTTTTTCTTCATTCCTTTCTTTGTATCCATATGTCTTTTTTTGCGTGTGAGTCCAATTTTTTTAAGAGCTCGATGAATCGTTGGGATACTAACATTACTCCAAAGCTTAGCCATTTCCGATAGAGTTTTTCCACCATGTTTTTTGGCAAATTCAGTAAATTTATTCCAGTCGGTAATTTTGTGATTATAACCTCCATTTCCAAGTTTTTTCGACTGAAAATCTCCTGTTTCTTTTTTTCTTTGCTGCCACTCCCATAATGTAGTTCTTCCAATTTTAAATCTTGCTGCTACCGTTTCTCTGCTTTCCCCTTCGTCTAGCACTTCCATTGCTTTTTTTCTTAAATCATAACTATATGCTGCTGGCATACTTACCTTCACTACTATAAACTCTTATTTTAACCCGTTTGGACCATTATGAAAAGAGCTATACCTTCAAAAATGAATGTTCGTACAGCTATGGATTCATTCGCGGTATAGATTCCGCTAACTAGTAGCGGAATGACGGTTTTTCAAATTGTAGAGCCACTTTAGCTATAGAACTCAATTACATAAGCAAACCTTACTTATTTTACTATCCCTGTTTACTTCCTGTAAAAAACATGTTACTAATGTATTGTATTTTGTAGTAGAATGGAGGAAATTTTGGCAGTTCCAAAAAGAAAAAAGTCAAAGTCAAGGCGTAATATGCATCGTTCTCATCATGCTATTCAGCCTAAGAATATTGTGGTGTGTTCAACAACTGGGGAATTCATGTTGCCTCATAACGTAGCAGTTGATGGCAGTTACAAAGGAAAACGGGTTTTCATCAAGCAACAGGCAGAGTGACTATTATGATATGTTATCTACGGTCAATAATAATATAGTTATTGCACTTGACGCTATGGGGGGCGATTTTGCGCCTCTTTCCGTAATTCATGGTGCTGGTTTTTTTTTAGACAACCTTGTTGACCCAGGCATTAAAGTTTTTTTTCATATTTATGGAGATAAGGAAGAAGTATCTCCTTTGCTTTCAAAATACAAAAAAGTAAGTAACAATTCTGAGTTTACTCATTGTTCTGACAATGTCCTTGCAAATGATAAGCCATCTTTTGCACTGAGACATCGTAAAGACTCAAGTATGAAAGCTGCAATTGTTGCAGTGAAAGAAGGTAAAGCTTTCGGAGTGGTATCTTCAGGCAACACCGGAGCGTTGATGGCAATTTCCAGATTTATTTTAGGAACATTACCAAATATTTATCGTCCTGCTATTGCCTCTATCTGTCCAACTAAGACAAAAAGCTTCGCTTTGCTTGACCTTGGTGCAAATGTTGATTGTAATGCCGATTCGTTATTCCAATTTGCATTAATGGGAAGTATATTTGCAAAAGTAGCGCTAAAAATTGACAATCCTGAGGTTGCTTTGCTGAATATCGGCACAGAAGAGGTGAAAGGTACTGACTCAGTGCGCGGCGCTTTTGAGTTGCTTAAAAACGCTCCAGGCATTAATTTCAAAGGTTATATAGAGGCAAGTGAATTTTTAGAGGGTAATATAGATGTGATTGTTGCTGATGGTTTTGTTGGCAATGTAATGCTCAAAACGGCTGAGGCAACCGCTAGTACCTTTATCAATCTAATAAAGCAGGAAGTATTCAACTCGTGGATAGTGAAAATGCTTGTTGGTATATTGTTAAAATCCAAACTAAATAAAGCATTAACGCGTTTTAACCCCAAAATTAGAAGTGGAGCTATGTTTTTAGGGCTGAATGGTATCATCATTAAAAGTCATGGAAATTCTGATGCTATTTCTTTTGCCCATGCCATAAAATTTGCAGTAAATGCAATTAGTGAAAATTTAAATCAAAAGATAATTAACGGGGTAAGTCATATTGAATAAAAGTTTCATATTAAGCACTGGATCTTACCTACCAAGAAAAACGTTGAGTAACAACGAAATTGCATCGATAGTTGAGACAAGCGATGAATGGATAAGGCAGAGAACAGGAATAGTTCAAAGGCATATAGCAGATGAAGGAGAACTAACGTCAGATCTATCTGTAAATGGAGCAAAAAGTGCTATAGAAAAAGCTAAAATTTCAGTAGATGAAATTGACTTGATTATAGTTGCTACAACAACTCCTGATAAAACTTTTCCTAGCTGTGCAACGATTGTACAAAGTAAGTTAAAATGTAAAAACGCATTTGCTTTTGATGTACAAGCAGTATGCTCTGGTTTTATATATGCAGTTACAGTTGCTGATTCGCTCATAAAATCTAACAATAGAATTAAATATGCGCTTGTTATTGGTGCTGAAATAATGTCTAGGATTGTTGACTGGGAAGATAGGTCAACTTGTGTACTCTTTGGTGATGGTGCTGGTGCAGTAATAATGAAATCAGCATGTCATTTTAACGTCATTCCAACAAATGATGCTGATACTTGGGTGGCAGAGAAGGGGGTTACAAAAGGTATAATTTCAACTAGCCTATATTCTGATGGCAATGTGGACATACTATGTACTAACGGAGGGATATCCTCAACTGGTGATTCTGGAAAAATATGCATGAATGGAAGAGAAGTGTTTAAACATGCAGTGGATAAGTTAACAGCCTCAGTAGAGGAAACTCTGAAATGCAATAATTTGAAAATCACTGATATTGACTGGTTAATTCCCCATCAAGCAAACATTCGTATTATTGAAGCAGTAGTAAAGAAATTAGATTTTCCTATAGAGAAAGTGATTAATACCGTTGATAAGCATGCAAACACCTCAGCGGCATCAATTCCACTGGCCTTAGACTATGCAATACAAGAATCAAAAATAAAATCAGGAAATCTGGTACTGCTGATTTCAATAGGTGCAGGCCTGACCTGGGGTTCCGTGTTGCTGCACTATTAGACTTCCTGTATTACCTCCTGTCATCCAAGTACCCTCTTTGTCATTCCAGTGCCTCTTTCTCCTGTCATCCCAGTGCCTCTTTCTCCTGTCATCCCAGTGCCCTGACTACTTGGATCCAGAAAAAAGAATGGTGTCATCCAAGTAGCTGATACTGGTTTTCATCCAAGAGGGTGTCATCTCAGTGCCCTGACTACTTGGATCCAGGAAAAAAATGGTGTCATCCAAGTAGCCTCCCTCCACTGTCATCCCAGTGCTTGACACTGAGATCCAGGAAAGTTTGCTTGTAAGCAAGCAAACTAGCACAGAAAGTGGTTACAACATTTTCGATGAGATTATATGGAAAACTAGATCCCAGTGTCAAGCACTGGGATGACAAAAAAAGGAGCACTGGGATAACACCATTTGTTGTGTTTAACAAAGTTCGTACTTAGCTTCATGCTAGCCATAAACATTAAGAAATTTACTAAACAGAAAAAAAGGCAAAAGAAGCCCCGTGGTTGGCTAATTATAGCTCTTTTCATAATGGTCCAAACGGGTTAAAATAAGAGTTTATAGTAGTGAAGGTAAGTATGCCAGCAGCATATAGTTATGATTTAAGAAAAAAAGCAATGGAAGTGCTAGACGAAGGGGAAAGCAGAGAAACGGTAGCAGCAAGATTTAAAATTGGAAGAACTACATTATGGGAGTGGCAGCAAAGAAAAAAAGAAACAGGAGATTTTCAGTCGAAAAAACTTGGAAATGGAGGTTATAATCACAAAATTACCGACTGGAATAAATTTACTGAATTTGCCAAAAAACATGGTGGAAAAACTCTATCGGAAATGGCTAAGCTTTGGAGTAATGTTAGTATCCCAACGATTCATCGAGCTCTTAAAAAAATTGGACTCACACGCAAAAAAAGACATATGGATACAAAGAAAGGAATGAAGAAAAACGTGCTGAATTTTTGAAAATTATAGCAACAAAAGAACCTCAAAACTTAGTATATATAGATGAATCTGGTATTGATAATACCGAAGACTATCCCTATGGATATTCTCAGAAAGGACAGCGGTTTTATGCTCTAAAATCTGGTAAAAAAATTCAACGAATCAGTATGATTGCAGCCTTAAACGGCAGAAAAATAGTTGTTCCGTTAACATTTGAAGGCCACTGTAATATGGATATCTTTAATAAATGGTTTGAGCAGTTCCTAACACCGATTTTGGAACCTGGACAAACTGTTATCCTTGATAATGCTACTTTTCATAAGTCTAATAAGATTACTGAACTTGCTAAAGGAGTTGGTGCAGAAATTTTATATCTACCGCCTTATTCTCCCGATTTTAACAAAATTGAGCATCATTGGTTTGCTATAAAAAACAGAGCTAGGAAAAACATTCCTCTATTCACATCTTTTCGTCATGCTGTTGATTCTGCTTTTCTATGAACTTTCCGGACTATTATGAAAAGAGCTATACTTACATTATACTTTCAAGTATGGCGTTTTTTTATTCTAAACGCTTAATAACCACGATTCAGCTGCTTTTAAGCCGCAACTAATCTAAATTATAAACGTTAAGAAATTTACTAAGTGGAAAAAAAGGCAAAGAAACCCTAGGGTAGCTAGTATTCAAATTCTCCCTTGTCTATTTGACGTCTTTTACTGTCTTAAACGCTTTATAAGCGCGTTTCGGCTTGTATAGGTAGAAACCTAAAGTTTTATAAAGACATGAGGTGCACATAGTGCAAAAAATTAAAAATAAGACGCCAACTACGTTGTTTTCTTGCTGTTTAATCTGCACAGATGAAGATAACTGAATACCTTCAGTTTCATGATAAGGGGGCCGGCGAAGGGTGTCAAGCAAGTTTTTCTTTTCCATGGATTCCCTTTGAAGTTGAATATTGAAAATTGACTGGAGAGTTGTGGATTACTTTGTATATGTCATAACAAGCCATGGCACTCTCGGCAAAACCACTTAATATTAACTTTATTTTGCCTGAATAAATAGCTATATCTCCGATTGCATATATTCTATCTCTACTGGTTTTTAAGGTAGTCGGATCAACAACTATGCGGCCATGTTCTAACTGTATACCCCAATTGTTTATTGGACCAAGATTCATTGACAGTCCAAAAAATGGCAGCAAAAAATCAGCGGATATTTCTTTTTCTTCCTTAGAGGCAATGTTTTTTACTATCACTGCGCTCAACTGCCCATTACTTCCTGCTAGTTCGTGTAATTGATATGGCACTACCAGTTCTATCTTTCCATCATTTTCAAGTGATTCTAATTTATTTCTAGTTTCAGGAGTGCAGCGAAATTCCTTTCTCCTATGTATCACATAAATTTTCTTTGCAACTTTAGAAAGTTCTACAGTCCAATCAGCCGCAGAATCACCCCCCCCTGCAATGACTATAGTTTTGTCCTGAAAATCAGAAATTTTATTTACACTATAAAATACAGATTTATTTTCATATTCTAATATACCACTTAAGGGTGGACGGTTAGGTTCAAACATTCCGTTACCTGCAGCAATGATAACGGCTTTGCATTTTACCTCTGTACCTATGTTCGTTATGATAGTAAAGTTTTCACCTTCGTTATTTGAAATCTTTTCCACTTTTTGACTTAAATGGTAAACAGGCTCAAATGGTGAAGCTTGCTCCATTAGTCGCTCAATTAATTTTTGGGCAGTAATTACAGGATAACCAGGTATATCATATATTGGCTTTTCTGGGTAAAGAGCTGTGCATTGTCCTCCTGCTTGATCCAAAACATCTATTATATGACATCTCATATCAAGCATTCCCGCTTGAAAAGCAGTGAATATTCCAACAGGCCCTGCACCTATTATTACGATATCGGTTTCCATATTCAGATGGTGATCTATTTATAGATATTAGCTTTCTTTGCTAACAAGGTCAATTTACAAAGGGATGTATTTTTAAAAGATGTGGCTAGATTAGACAAGATTTCCAGCGTTATGAACCACATAGTCCAAATAAGCTCTAAAAATCAGCTAGCATAGCGAGATGCTGTGCGGACGGAATGGGATTCGAACCCATGGTACGCTCATCACGTACGTCAGTTTTCAAGACTGGTGCCTTAAACCGCTCGGCCATCCGTCCATTTCTTTTCTATCACAACATTTGATTTTAAGCAATCTATAAAAGCTTTACTTGCCCACGCAAAAGTTGCTAAACACACTACTCAATATTTCCTCAACATCAATAATTCCAATCACCGCACCAAGTTCAAATGCAGCAAGCCTCAAATCTTCAGATATCAACTCAATTGGATTATCGATATTAAAACGTTGTAAATGTTCCAGTGCTTTCTTCATGTGATTCCTATGTCTTTGCCGAGTAATCACAGGAGTGTCTCTATCATGCCCAAATTTTTCCTCTGCCTTCTCTTTTATGAGGGAGATCAACTTGTTTGTACCTATTCCCTTTAAAATAGAAATGGGTAAAAGATCTATGCCATTAATTTTTATATTGTGATTATTGATAACATCGTCAGCTTTGCTCAATACATAAATAGTATCGCTATTTACAACGTTGCAATTGATATTATGACGCTGTTCAAAAGGAAACAGTTCTATTCTTAAATCAGCTTCAAAAGACCTCTTTTTCGCTCGACTTATACCTTCTGATTCTATTGGATCTGAACTTTCACGAATTCCAGCAGTATCAGAGAGAATGATTGGGTATCCGCCAATGTCAATATGAGCTTCAAGTATATCTCTTGTTGTGCCTGCATATTCAGAAACAATAGCAATATCACGCTTGGCTAAGAAATTAAACAGAGTTGATTTACCGACATTTGGTTTACCAGTTATTACAACATGCAAACCCTCACGCAACCTTTCACCCCGTCTATTATCATTTAAATGCTCTTGTATCAACCGCACAAGAGCTCGCACTTCATTATTAATTTTTTCCAATTCATTTTTTTCTGTCCAAACATCCTCTGGAAAGTCTATATATGCTTCGATTTTGGATTGTATCGTTATTAATCTTTGCCTCCAATTGCTGTATAGTCTCTCCAATTCTCCTGATATCTGCTTAATCGCTTGTTTAGCTTGCATTTTCGTTTCAGCATCAATTAAGTCTGCAATCCCTTCTATTTGCGTTAAGTCAAATTTACCATTTAGAAAAGCCCTAAGTGAGAATTCTCCAGGCCTGGCCATAACGAAAATTTTTGATAATTCCTCCAAGATGATTTTTATGACGGCCTTACTTCCATGCACTTGTAACTCTATAACATCCTCGCCAGTGAAACTGTTTGGAGCAGGGAAATAGATGATTATTCCATTATCTATCAATTGACTGGAATCATCATATAGATCAACTAAAGTAGCAAATCTTGGTTTAATTTCTTTCTTAATATGAAAATGATTTAAAGCTTTAAGCGCGTAGTTGCCTGAAATTCTGATTACTGCAACTCCTGACTTACCAAATACGGTCGATAAAGCGAAAATAGTTTCATTTGTGTTTGTCATTATTTATATAAACTACTTAGCAATATTACACTTAAGAAACCAAAATACCTAAAAAGTCACCCAGGTGAAAATATTTATTTTGAAAACTGATAATATGATTTATAATGACTTACACAAGTTTTAAATATTTTATGCTCAAGAAATTAGCTTGGTACTGGTCTTTTGTAGAGTTAATTAAAGGGTTTGTTATTACATTAAAATATATGTTTAAGCCAAAGGTTACTTTGAGGTATCCTATGGAGAAGGGCCCTTTAAGTCCAAGGTTTCGTGGTGAGCATGCGTTGCGTAGGTATCCAAACGGTGAAGAACGATGCATAGCTTGTAAATTATGTGAAGTTATCTGCCCTGCTCAAGCAATAGTTATTGAAGCAGAGGAAAGAGAAGACGGTAGTCGCCGCACCACGCGCTATGATATTGATATGACAAAATGCATATACTGCGGACTTTGCCAAGAGGCATGTCCAGTTGATGCAATTGTTGAAGGTCCTAACTTTGAATTTGCTACTGAAACAAGAGAGGAGCTAATGTACAATAAAGAAAAGTTATTGCGTAATGGTGAAGTTTGGGAAGACGCAATTGCACTCAGGTTAAAAAAGAATAGGCCTTATTATTAATGTTCAGAGCTTATAACCCTGTTATCCATTATGATTTAGGGGCAGTGCCCACTAGGGGTGGTGTCATCCCAGTAGCTGATACACAACTGTACGAACATTTGTTTGCGAGGGCAGTATGTTAAATGTTATAGCCTGTTTTGCCTCAAACACAAAGGTGTCATTCCAGTGCTTGACACTGGGATCCAGTAAAATTGATTGTGAACAAGCACACTATACAACATTTTCAATGAAATTACAAAAAAGCTGGATTCCAGTGTCAAGCACTGGAATGACACCATTTGCTGTGCAATTTACCTTCGAAAATGAATGTTCGTATGGCTATGTGCGTGACACTGGGATGACACCGTTGGAAGAAGCAAACCGCCTTCAAGCTACATGTCCGTATAGGTTTATTTATGGTTAGGATTACTTTTTCAACCGAACAAAAAGTAAAAGAATACAGTGGTAAAGTCACTGGCTTTGATATATTACAACCGGGTGCTTTGAAAGAAGCAGTTGCATTGAAAGTAAATGGTGAGTTGTATGATCTCTCACGTGAAATTGAATCTGATACAGAGATAGAGGTGATACAATTGAGTGACGAAGCGGGTTTAGATATAATGAGGCATGATGCTGCTCACATAATGGCACAGGCAGTGAAAGAGCTATTTCCTAATACTCAGATTACTATCGGCCCAACAATTCAGGACGGTTTTTACTATGATTTTGCTACAGGTCGTACCTTCACTACGGACGATCTTACCGCAATAGAAAAGAAAATGAAAGAGATTGTAAAAAGTAATCACAGATTTGTTCGAGAAGTTTGGACTCGCAAGCAGGCAGTTGATTTCTTTAGTGGTATAGGCGAAAAATACAAGGTTGATATTATCTCATCCATACCAGAGAGTGAAAACCTAACTGTTTATAGACAAGGCGATTTTGTAGACCTGTGTCGTGGTCCGCACTCACCATCAACCGGCAGAGTTAAAGCGTTTAAACTTATGAAAGTTGCAGGAGCATACTGGCGTGGTGATTCTAAGGGCCCAATGTTGCAGCGAATATATGGCACAGCATGGAGAAATAAGGATGAATTAAACGCTTATCTTGAGTGTCTCAAAGAAGCAGAGAAACGTGATCACCGCAAAATTGCCAAGGATATGGATTTATTTCACATCCAAGAGGAAGCTGTCGGGCAGGTTTTTTGGCATGAACAAGGATATATTTTATATAATGTTCTTGAGTCTTACATCAGAAAGAAGCTAATAAATAATGGCTATTTTGAGGTAAAAACTCCTATTTTAGTAAGCAAAGAGCTGTGGGAAGAATCTGGACATTGGGATAAGTTTCGTGAAAATATGTTTATTGTTGATGAATTTGAAAGCAAAAAGCTAGCAATAAAACCCATGAATTGCCCTTGTCATGTGCAGATTTTTAATTCTCACACCAGAAGCTATCGTGATTTACCGATACGTATGGCAGAGTTTGGCACATGCCATAGAAATGAAAGCTCAGGCTCATTGCATGGACTGATGCGAGTGCGTGGTTTTACGCAAGACGATGCACACATTTTTTGTATGGAAGAACAAGTGAATTCTGAGACTATAAAGTTTTGTGACCTTTTAAAAGAAGTATATTCAGAGCTTGGGTTCAATGAAATTTCTGTGAAATTTTCAGACCGTCCAGATGTTAGGGCAGGGGATGATGAAGTGTGGGATAGAGCTGAAAAAGCGCTGCTTGAAGCCGTTAAAGAAGCGGGCTTGAGTTATAAACTTAACCCTGGTGAAGGTGCGTTTTATGGTCCAAAGTTAGAGTTTGTCTTGAAAGATGCAATAGGCAGAAGCTGGCAATGTGGAACGTTGCAAGTTGATTTCATTTTACCAGAACGTCTGGGAGCTTTTTATATAGGGGCAGATGGACACAAGCATCACCCTGTCATGTTACATAGGGCAATTCTTGGGACTTTTGAGCGTTTTATTGGAATTTTGATAGAAAATTACGCAGGAAAATTTCCAGTTTGGCTTGCTCCAACGCAACTTGCTATTCTAACCATTACAAATGAGGCTGACGGTTACGCCACAGAAATCAGCAATGTCTTAAAAGAACAAGGTGTGAGAGTCAAGACTGATTTGACCAATGAAAAAATTAGTTATAAGATACGTTTGCATAGTCTAAACAAGGTTCTTATATTGTGGATTGTAGGCAAAAATGAAGTTACAAGTAAAACTGTGTCAGTGAGAAATTTAGGATCGGAAAGACAGGAGTCTTTTTCTTTGGAGAAGGCTATTGAATTGTTGTTAAAAAGTATTAATTTGAATTAAGGGAGTTAAAGTTTGCAAGTTAAAAAGAACAATAAAAACAGAATTAATGGATTCATCACAGCTAAGGAGGTACGCTTAGTTGATCATAGTGGTGAAATGGTCGGAATCGTGCTAATAGAACGAGCTTTGGAGCTTGCACAGGGTGTTGGTTTAGACTTGGTAGAAATTGCACCTGATTCAACCCCTCCAGTATGTAAAATTCTGGATTATAGCAAACAAAAGTATGATATAAAAAAGAAAGCAAGTGAAGCAAAAAAGAAACAAAAAACATTAACTATAAAAGAAATTAAACTGGGTCCCAATATTGGTGATCACGATTACGGAACAAAATTGCGTCAAGCAAGAGACTTACTTGTCCACGGACATAAAATTAAAGTCACAATGAGATTTAGAGGGAGAGAGCTTATAAACACTGAAGTTGGACTGGAAAAATTAGAACGGCTAATTCGAGACACTGAAGATATCGCAAAGGTAGAATTGGCACCTAAAAGGGAAGGGAATCAATATTTTTTAGCTCTGGTTGCTAAGTAGCAAAACGGCTTAAGAAGTATAAGTAAAGTTAAATTATCGCTCTCTCTTTGATAACATGGCGAAAATGTCTTATTAATCCTTGAATCGGCCAAGCTGCAGCATCGCCAAGCGCGCAAATTGTATGTCCTTCTATTTGAGTTGTAAGGTCAAGCAGCTTATCTATTTCATCAGGTTTAATATCTCCTGCCACCATCCTCTTCATAATCCTCCACATCCATCCAGTACCTTCACGGCATGGTGTGCATTGTCCACAGGACTCATGCATATAAAAGTGTGATAACCTCTCTATTGCAGCTATTATATCAGTTGATTTATCCATCACTATTACAGCAGCAGTACCAAGCCCTGATTGTGCAGTTCTTAATGAATCAAAATCCATTTCAATAGTATCGCATATAGATTTTGGAATTAATGGCACTGAAGACCCACCAGGTATTACAGCAAGTAAATTATCCCAACCTCCTCGCACTCCACCTGCGTATTTTTCAATTAATTCACGTAATGGAATTCCGAGCTCTTCTTCAACATTACACGGGTTGTTTACATGTCCTGAAATACAAAAGACCTTGGTACCAGTATTATTTGGTTTACCAAGAGATGCAAACCATTCTCCTCCGCGATTCAGAATATCTGGAACCATGGCTATAGTTTCAACGTTGTTTATTGTGGTTGGGCAGCCAAAAAGTCCAACACCTGCAGGAAATGGAGGTTTCATGCGAGGAAAGCCCTTTTTTCCTTCAATTGATTCAAGTTGAGCTGTTTCTTCTCCACATATGTAAGCTCCTGCACCCCTATGGATAAACACATCAAGATCATAACCTGATTTGCAGGCATTTTTTCCAATTAAGTTTTCTTTATAGGCTTCCTCAAGTGCTTTTTTCAGAACTAAATATTCATTATAAAATTCACCCCTGATATAAATATACGCAACTGATGCGCTGATCGCTCTGCTGGCCAGGAGAATTCCCTCAAGTAACTTATGTGGCTCATATCGCAATATATCTCTATCTTTACATGTACCAGGTTCTGACTCATCTGCATTGACTACTAAATATGTTGGTTGTTTTTTTGGAAGATTTTTGGGCATAAAGCTCCACTTAAGGCCGGTAGAAAATCCTGCACCCCCTCGACCTCTCAAGCCAGATTTCTTTACTTCATCAATGATTTTTTCTGATCCTAAATCCAGTAATTCCTTTGTTTTTTGCCAACCACCACGTTTTTTTGCACCCTCAAGTAGTGGAGTTTCTTTACCATTTAGGTTGGTGAATATTTTGTCTTGTTCTTTTAGCATGTTTTTCAAAATTTGTGAGTGATCCCGACGCGATTCGAACGCGTGACCCACTGATTAAAAGTCAGTTGCTCTACCGGCTGAGCTACGGGATCATTTCATTTTTCAGCTATACTAAACATCAATACAGTTTTTATCCGTTTTAATCAAACTAAAATTTTCATGTGTGGTTAAATAAATTATATAATATACTGCGTTAGTGATAATTTAGTTAAAAAATCTATGGATAATTTAAAAAATTTTTAAAGGAAAACTTCTTGTTAATTTTCAGTTCACAGATTTATTTGGATGGTGTGACGTATAACGCTAAGGAGACAAAAAAATAGAGAAGTGTGTACACCCTGCAGAATTTGTGCACTATTTAGCAATAGTCTAATAGATAAATATTTCTTGCATTTCAGCCTGAGTGATTTATGCTTTAAGCAAGAATTACCTGGGGGTATAGCTCAGCTGGTAGAGCATCTGTTTTGCACGCAGAAGGTCAGCGGTTCGATCCCGCTTGCCTCCACCAATATAGGTTCTAGCATATCATAAAGTTAGCCTATTTTAGTCCATAAGTATTTTACACTAGTTCCCTAAAAAATCCCTCTTTCTGTAACTTTTCTCTACGCAAGTAATATTTGTTATTATAATTCTGATATATACCAACTTAACAATAAATTAATCAATAAATGTTAGAATACTAACAATGAATTTATTGGTAACACCTATGAGTGAAAAAAAGCATGTTTTTAAGATGGTGCCTGGAAAAGAGGTGTTTAGAAAAACCCCGACTAAAGTGATAAGGTGGCCTGAAGGTTATGATCCTACAATGTCTATTAAAAAAGTTGAGCTTGTATCGCTGGATGATAAAAACGATGTAGTACTAGGCTCTGTGGACAAAATTTTAGAGAAGCCATACAAGAGCTCCAACAAAATTGAGAAAACCCATAAAAACCTCAGCAGTTTTATCAAATCTGGAAAAAATGCGCCTAAAATTTTTAATTTTACCAAAAAAACACTCAATCAAATGACGTTCTTTGTAGATATGCTCATCGTAATACCTTTGCACTTTTCGATTCCGTTTTGGCGGAATAACTACTGTACATCCCTTGTCTTCAAGACTTGTAACAAAGGCATTGCTATCGTAGCCCTTGTCAGCTACTACAGTAGAGTTATAGATACTTTCGGTCAACACTTGTGCCTGCGTAATTTCATTTCTTTGACCAGGAGTCAGAGTAAATTTAAGTGGATTTCCAAGTGCATCGACAAGCGCATGTATTTTAGTTGTAAAGCCACCTTTGCTCCTCCCTAAAGCTTCTTGATCCTTGGAGTTTTTTGTATATCCAGATGAACATGGATGGGCTCGGATGATCGTACCGTCGATTATAGCAACTTCTAAATCAGGCTCTTGTTTAGTATATTCAAGCAATTTTTTCCAGACATCTCTTTCACACCATCTTTTAAATCGCTTATGTATACTCCTGTAATTACCATAAGTTTTTGGTAAAAGTCTCCATTGGCAACCACTTCGCACTATGTACCACACTGCCTCTATGAATATTCTTAAACGTTTTTCATCTTTGCTGTGCATTCCTTTTACGCTTTTTATGAACTCTAAAATTTGTTTCCAATTTTCCTCTTTGATGTAATATTGCATATGGTAGTTTCTCCATTTTTTACCTATTAGGCTAAACTACCATCTTTTTCTCTCTTTTCATATTTTTTGTCCACAGAGCCTAGACGAAGGGGAAAGCAGAGAAACGGTAGCAGCAAGATTTAAAATTGGAAGAACTACATTATGGGAGTGGCAGCAAAGAAAAAAAGAAACAGGAGATTTTCAGTCGAAAAAACTTGGAAATGGAGGTTATAATCACAAAATTACCGACTGGAATAAATTTACTGAATTTGCCAAAAAACATGGTGGAAAAACTCTATCGGAAATGGCTAAGCTTTGGAGTAATGTTAGTATCCCAACGATTCATCGAGCTCTTAAAAAAATTGGACTCACACGCAAAAAAAGACATATGGATACAAAGAAAGGAATGAAGAAAAACGTGCTGAATTTTTGAAAATTATAGCAACAAAAGAACCTCAAAACTTAGTATATAGCTCTTTTCATAATAGTCCGGAAAGTTCATAGAAAAGCAGAATCAACAGCATGACGAAAAGATGTGAATAGAGGAATGTTTTTCCTAGGCTCTGTGGACAAAAAATATGAAAAGAGAGAAAAAGATGGTAGTTTAGCCTAATAGGTAAAAAATGGAGAAACTACCATATGCAATATTACATCAAAGAGGAAAATTGGAAACAAATTTTAGAGTTCATAAAAAGCGTAAAAGGAATGCACAGCAAAGATGAAAAACGTTTAAGAATATTCATAGAGGCAGTGTGGTACATAGTGCGAAGTGGTTGCCAATGGAGACTTTTACCAAAAACTTATGGTAATTACAGGAGTATACATAAGCGATTTAAAAGATGGTGTGAAAGAGATGTCTGGAAAAAATTGCTTGAATATACTAAACAAGAGCCTGATTTAGAAGTTGCTATAATCGACGGTACGATCATCCGAGCCCATCCATGTTCATCTGGATATACAAAAAAACTCCAAGGATCAAGAAGCTTTAGGGAGGAGCAAAGGTGGCTTTACAACTAAAATACATGCGCTTGTCGATGCACTTGGAAATCCACTTAAATTTACTCTGACTCCTGGTCAAAGAAATGAAATTACGCAGGCACAAGTGTTGACCGAAAGTATCTATAACTCTACTGTAGTAGCTGACAAGGGCTACGATAGCAATGCCTTTGTTACAAGTCTTGAAGACAAGGGATGTACAGTAGTTATTCCGCCAAAACGGAATCGAAAAGTGCAAAGGTATTACGATGAGCATATCTACAAAGAACGTCATTTGATTGAGTGTTTTTTTGGTAAAATTAAAAATTTTAGGCGCATTTTTTCCAGATTTGATAAAACTGCTGAGGTTTTTATGGGTTTTCTCAATTTTGTTGGAGCTCTTGTATGGCTTCTCTAAAATTTTGTCCACAGAGCCTAGCAAGTCTATCTGCCTCCTCATTGTACATATTACCGTTGTGAGCTCTAACCCACTTCCAATTAATATCATGCTGCAAAGCGACTTCATCTAGTTCCTGCCATAATTCCCTGTTCTTCACTGGCTTTTTATCGGCTGTCTTCCAACCATTTACCTTCCATTTATTGATCCACTCTGTTATACCTTGCTTAGTATAACGACTATCAGTGTGTAAAATAACTTTGCAAGAAACTTTCAACATCTTTAGCCCGTTAATCACAGCCTTTAACTCCAGAGATACATTTTTTGATAAAGACACTTTTATTTTCATACGTCACCACGGCTCCCCATCCACCAGGCCCCGGATTTCCAGAACATGCTCCATCTGTATATATGATAACCTTCTTTTTTTCGCCCATACTTACAGGATATAGATTCAACGTAAATTTGCTACCGAAATATGTTGATATTATTTTTTGAATATTTTAAAATGTAAGGTGTGAGAGATTGATAAACCTGTCCTCACGATATTAGGTAAATCGTAACTGAGCTTTTGGGCTCGTGTTTTTATTAGGAGGTTAATTTCTCACACTAAAAATTAAATATTTTTAAACTCTTCATAGCTCACCAATTCATTTGCTGGGGTTTTAAGGTGTTTTATAAGGCAATTATAAAAAGATGATCCAAATTATGCAATTCTCAGATGATCTCTGACAGACGTTTTTTCACCAACACATTTAAAACAATAAAAAGATTGAACATTTCCTCACAATTGTGTATAATTATTAATGCTTTTTAACTTACTTTCTCATGGCTCTTTCAAAATTTTTAGATCCTAAGCTTGATTTAACATTTAAGAAAATTTTTGGTACCGAAAAAAATAAGAATATCCTTATCCACTTTTTGAATGATATTTTGGGGTTTACTGAAATAAATACTATACAAGAAGTCGAATTCCTTAGCACCATTATGGATCCTGAAATTGCCTCTGATAAGCAGAGTATTGTTGATGTCCTGTGCAGGGATTCTACTGGGGCAAGGTACGTGATTGAGATGCAACTCGCTCGTGATAAAGGATTTGAAAAACGTGCTCAACTTTATGCTGCTAAGGCTTACTCAAGGCAGGCTGATAAAGGTGGTAAGTACATTGATTTAAAGAAGGTTTTCTTTATTGCTATTTCTAACTGTAATTTATTTCCTGATAAGCTTGATTATATATCTAGCCATACCATAAGAGATGAAAAAACTAACGAGCATGATTTAAAAGATTTTCAATTTATTTTCATTGAGTTGCCAAAATTTCCCAAAAGTAAAGAAGAGCAGCTAGAAAATGTAGTAGATCGTTGGCTATTTTTTTTCAAGTATGCAGAAGAAACAACTGATGAAGATTTAAGAAAAATAGCAGAAAAGTCACCAATAATAAAGCTAGCATATGATGAGTTAGATAAATTTCATTGGAATGAGAAAGATCTTGTAGCTTATGAAGAAAGGGTAATGGATTTACAGAAAGAAGCTGCTATCTTAGAACAAAAACTCGATGATGCTACTCATAAAGGTAGACAAGAAGGCATCCAAATCGGCCATGAAAAAGGTAGGGAAGAGGGAGAAAAACAAGCTAAAATAGCTGTGGCAAAAAACCTACTTAAAGCTGGTGTCTCTACTGATATCATATCACAAACTACAGGTTTTTCTCATTCTGAAATTTCACAACTCAAAGAAAAAACATAATATTCCTACTTATTCACTTTAACATTTATAAAAACCTTTTCTAAGTTAGACATGTCCCCTAATTAAGAATCTAGTGAACTGTCTAAAACAGCTATGAAGATTGCACACAGAATTATATAAATTACTATCATAACTTTACCCAAACTTCTATATCAAAGCTACATACTGTAAGTTCAATATGGAAAACACATTAACCACTTAGCATTTAATGTCTACTTCATCCATTTTAGTATTAAGACTATTAAACTTGCTACTGGTTGTTTCCCTAATTATAGCTCTTTTCATAATAGTCCGGAAAGTTCATAGAAAAGCAGAATCAACAGCATGACGAAAAGATGTGAATAGAGGAATGTTTTTCCTAGGCTATGTGGACAAAATTTTAGAGAAGCCATACAAGAGCTCCAACAAAATTGAGAAAACCCATAAAAACCTCAGCAGTTTTATCAAATCTGGAAAAAATGCGCCTAAAATTTTTAATTTTACCAAAAAAACACTCAATCAAATGACGTTCTTTGTAGATATGCTCATCGTAATACCTTTGCACTTTTCGATTCCGTTTTGGCGGAATAACTACTGTACATCCCTTGTCTTCAAGACTTGTAACAAAGGCATTGCTATCGTAGCCCTTGTCAGCTACTACAGTAGAGTTATAGATACTTTCGGTCAACACTTGTGCCTGCGTAATTTTATTTCTTTGACCAGGAGTCAGAGTAAATTTAAGTGGATTTCCAAGTGCATCGACAAGCGCATGTATTTTAGTTGTAAAGCCACCTTTGCTCCTCCCTAAAGCTTCTTGATCCTTGGAGTTTTTTGTATATCCAGATGAACATGGATGGCCTCGGATGATCGTACCGTCGATTATAGCAACTTCTAAATCAGGCTCTTGTTTAGTATATTCAAGCAATTTTTTCCAGACATCTCTTTCACACCATCTTTTAAATCGCTTATGTATACTCCTGTAATTACCATAAGTTTTTGGTAAAAGTCTCCATTGGCAACCACTTCGCACTATGTACCACACTGCCTCTATGAATATTCTTAAACGTTTTTCATCTTTGCTGTGCATTCCTTTTACGCTTTTTATGAACTCTAAAATTTGTTTCCAATTTTCCTCTTTGATGTAATATTGCATGTGGTAGTTTCTCCATTTTTTACCTATTAGGCTAAACTACCATCTTTTTCTCTCTTTTCATATTTTTTGTCCACAGAGCCTAGAAGAAAGAGGAAATAAATTTGTATTGGGAAGTAGTAAACTATCTGAAGAACTGTGGGACTTAAAACACAAGCCAATTTTAGAAAGATTTAGCGTTACTCACAACTATAAAGTAGAAAATTATACAGATCAGAAGGTCAGAAAATATGTTTTAGCAGAACACAACGTTTACTATAAAAATGATTTGGATTCAGAGCAAAAAGACTCAACACACGAATTAGAAAATTACATTTTAGTATTTTATCCAGGAGTACTGAAGTGGCACGAACATCGACATTTGCACAGAAGTTGGAAAAATAGTCAAGCAATATGTCTAATAAGTTAAGTACTTATATTTAGATACTCATATATTATATTAATAATAGGTTAAAGTATATGAAATAAAAAGAAAAAGACTTGCTTTCTTATGCTAAAAAGGACATGACTTGAATAGCAGCAGGTAAATATAAGAAATTTATCTGGCGCTGGAAAAGCTAATTTTGTGAGGTAAGTATGAAGTTTAGCAAAGAATCTTTTAGTAAGTTTTTTAAAGAAGTATCAAGTAACGGATTTAAAGATATTAATGAAAGAAATGAAGAAGGAGAGACGATCTTGCACCAAGCAGTAGAAATCTCCGATTACAAAACAGTGAGATTATTAATAAAAAAAGGGGCAGAGGTTAATGCAAGAGATAAAAATGGTTATACGCCACTACACTGTGCAGTATTCGCAAAAAGTTTAGAAAATGTAAAAGTGCTGCTAAGAGAAGGAGCAGAAGTAAATGCCACTCAATATGTCAGTGGATGTACGCCATTGCACTCTGCATGCAAAATAGGAGGAGCAGGAGTTGAAATAATAAAAGAGCTAGTAAAGGCAGGGGCTGAGGTTAATCAACTGAATAAATATGGTGCAACACCAATGTATTACATATGAGAAAGTGAAAAGTATCGTCTATGTGATAGCAAAGAGAGTGAAAAGGCGAGTAAGTTTCTGAGAGAAAAAGGAGGAATAACAAAAAGTAGAGAACTGACGTGCTATGGAATAGAGAGGCTAGTAGGAGAAATAGCAGACATGTTGAATGGAAGCTATATGCCGGAATTAAAAATAATAGAGATAGAAGAAATAAGGAAGAGAGATAAATCGCTAGTAAAGGAAGAGTGTAAAAATTTAGCAAGCAAGATAATGAGCCAAGTAAATGAGATGATAGATGAGGTGGTGAAAAGGAGGGCTTAAAATTCAAAGAAAAGGTGAGGTAGGTCATGAGTAAAAAAGGAAAAGAGGAGTCACTATTAGAGAACTCATTTAAAAATATTTATGCAAGAGACGAAAAAGGAAGAACAGCTCTACATTATGCAGTAGAGGTAAAAACAGTGGAGTTATTAATCAAAAAAGGAGCGAATGTAAATGCTAAAGATGTAGAAGGATATACAGCACTGCACCTAGCGGTAACGGAGAAACGTCTAGAAATCGTGAGGGAATTGATAAAATCAGGAGCGAATGTAAATGCGGAAGAATATGGAAATAAATGCACACCGCTGCACCTTGCATGCATGGTAGGTGAAAGAGAAATAGTGGAGGAGCTAGTGAAAGCAGGAGGAGAAATAGAACAAGCGGATAAATTTGGAATGACAGCAATGGATTATGCGAAAAATAGCAAAGAAATAGCCGAGGTATTAAAGAAAGAAACAGACAGAATTGAAAAGTTATTTGAGAAATTATGAGAGGATAGAAACTATGGAGGAAGAAACAGAAAAGAAAGTAATGAATTTAGAGAAAAAAACGTTAGAAGAGCTAAGAAGAATGTGGAAGAAGGTATTTGGGGAAGAGGCACCTAAACATTCAAAGAAATATCTGATACCAAGATTAGCTTATAGAATGCAGGAAAAAGCGTATGGAGAAATGTCAAGAAAGGGGACAAAAAGACTAGAGTATCTGGCAGATCGGCTAGAGAAGGGAAAAAGAATAAGTAGCGATAAATTACCAGTAGAAGGGACAGAATTAATACTAGAGAGAGGAGAAGAGACGCATGCGGTAATGGTAACAGATAAGGGTTTAATCTACAGAGAAGAATTTTTCACATCATTATCAGCAGTAGCCGGAAAAATAATGGGAATGAGTTACAACGGACCTTTATTGTTTGGAATGCGTGATAAAAATGGAAGTTGAAAATGCTGAAAGAAGTAAGATGCGCGATATATACAAGAAAATCAAATGAGGATGGACTAGAACAAAAGTTTAACAGTCTTGATGCACAGCGAGTAGCATGTGAGAAGTACATAAAGAGCAGAGAAGGCTGGGTAGCATTGGCCAAAAGGTACGATGATGGAGGATATTCAGGGAAAAATTTAGAAAGACCAGCAATAAAGGAATTATTTGAAGATGTTAAAGGAGGAGAAGTAGATTGTGTAGTAGTATATACATTAGACAGACTATCAAGGGAAACAAAAGATAGTATAGAAGTAACGTCATTTTTCAGAAGGCACCGAGTAAATTTTGTAGCAGTAACGCAGATATTTGATAATAATACGCCAATGGGAAAGTTCGTACAAACAGTGTTATCAGGGGCAGCACAACTAGAAAGAGAAATGATAGTAGAGAGAGTAAAAAACAAAATAGCAACATCAAAAGAGCAAGGGTTGTGGATGGGTGGAACTTTGCCGCTGGGATATGATGTAAAAGATAAAGAATTAATAATAAATGAGAAAGAAGCAAAGACAGTGAAGCATATATTTGAAAGATATGTGGAGCTGAAGTCAATGGCAGAGTTGGCAAGGGAGCTAAATAGTCAAGGTTACAGAACAAAATCAGATATCTTTAAAAAAGCGACGGTGAGAAGAATAATAACAAACCCAATATATATGGGAAAAATACGGCATTATGAGAAAGAGTATGAAGGAAAACATGAAGCAATAATAGAAGAGGAAAAGTGGAAAAAAGCACAAGAATTAATAAAGAATCAGCCATATAGAAAAGCAAAATATGAGGAAGCGCTGCTTAGAGGAATAATTAGGTGTAAGAGCTGTAGTGTAAATATGACGCTGACGTATGCAAAGAAGGAGAATAAGAGATATCGATATTACGTATGTAATAACCACTTGGGGGGAAAGAATTGTGAATCAATAAACCGAACAGTAGTAGCCGGAGAAGTGGAAAAAGAAGTGATGAAGAAAGCGGAAGATTTATATGAAAAATGGGGAGAAAAAGCGGAAGAGTGGAAAAATTTAAGTTTTGGAAAGCAAAAAGAAGTAGTGAAAAAGTTAATAAAGGGAGTAATGGTGAGAGAGGATGGAATAGAGGTGCATTCTGAATCAGAGGAAAAATTTATACCAATAAAAAAGAAAGGAAACAAATGTGTAGTAATAGAACCAGAAGGAAAAACAAACAATGCACTACTGAAAGCAGTGGTAAGAGCTCATCTGTGGAAACGTCAACTGGAAGAAGAAAAATATGGAAGTGTGAAGGAGCTGAGTGCCAAAATTAATATAGGTACAAGACGTATACAGCAAATTTTAAGATTGAATTATTTAGCTCCGAAGATTAAAGAAGATATAGTAAATGGGAGGCAGCCAAGAGGTTTGAGGTTAGTGGATTTAAAAGAAATACCGATGCTGTGGAGTGAGCAATTAGAGAAATTTTATGGTCTTAATTTACAAAAGCAATAGGCAATGGAAAAGACTATGTGCCAGAAAACGAATACTTTAAAACAAAGAATGGAGGTAAACTGGTATTACAGGAACTGAAACTTAATTATGTAATAAAAGTAGTGATAATCTTAAATATACATATGAAACGATTCCAGAACTCCAAAGTTATTGCGTAAGAGCTAAATGTCCCTGACCGCACTTCTCCCGCTGAATCATGTGGTGGGTCTGATAAAGGAAGTTCTGTAGACATCACAAAAGTCAATTCAATCAAATACAAAACTCGAAAAAGTAGAAAGTGTGAAGCAGACAACCTTTTCTGGATCTAGCACAGAAAACTATACTTAAAAGATAATAAACATCGAGAAAGAAAAATAATTTCTTTAGAAGAATCTATAAATTATTAACTCAATTTCTCTAAATCCTCATGCTATTTCTCCTTGCTTTGAGCGTATAGTTTATTGAATACCTCCAAGAATCTTGCTTTGAAAGCATATCAACTTTTTACCTCTCCAAGACCTTTCTTTTGCAGCTATCTAAACTATCGATTGACTTCATGATAGTGGATGGAGTACCTAACTCTTTCACCACAAAATCTGATTGTTTAATAGTTTCAGCTAGCTCTATAAGTATTCCGCCGTTTCTTTCAAAACCTTTATCGTTTACAGCTTGTAGAACACTTTTTCCTCCTAAAAAGCAGCTTTCTCCTAAACTTGATTTATCTTTTAATTTGTCAAACTTCTCTTGGCTCTCTTCATCAAGATTTACTTTTATTATATTACTGCCTTCATCACTAGGACATAGATGAATACTAATCTTGCCTACTTCAGTGATAAAGGACATTTCAATGCCACCTCCTAAGACATCTGTATAATTTCTTTTTCTTCCTATGCTTTCAACTCTTATTATACTTTCCCCGATCTGTAAGATGCTACTTTCTATACTGAAATTTTCATTCACCTTACTATTCATAATCTTTGTAACTTCAATGATACTATTTTGTGGCCATCTGAAAAAAACAAGATTGTTATCTACTTCTACTTTCAGATCATCATCTTGAATCTGTTCATTCTTGTTTACTAAACCTTTATATGCAATACTTTTTAGTTCGTCCTTAATTTTTTTACACTCTGTAAAAATAGGCTCATCACTTCCCCACATAATTTCACCTATCATTCTATCATTGTAAAGATCAGACTCTATTTTTGCACCCGCTGATAGTAGTTTATTGACAATATTGAATAAAGGTTCTAAAGCCTCTTCCCACTCATCCATTGCCTCTTCTCCATTGTCTTTATATCGTGATCTAGTAGTAGGCGTTATACGCATAACACTGCTAGCATTAGCAATATCAATTATTTTTTTGAATACAAAATTTGACACAGTGCATTCATATTGATCACAGCGTAAATTTAGCTTTATTTTTCTTTTCAAATATTCATCTATTAAACGTTCCATCTTTTCTAGAGTGACCTTTGCAGAATTTTCGTATCTATTTTCATGAAACCCTTTCATTATACTTTCCATCTTTTCATGAAATTCATCAATCGAAACTTTTTCGCTCTCAGTTAATAAGTTTGTTAAATCCATTAAAATTGAGTTTTCTGGAATAAAAGAACTTTCAACAACAGTATTTTTGTCTTCAATAACGGATTCATGCCAGTCATCAGTTTGTTCTTGATTTAACAATGATGGACTAGCCTCCAGAGTTCGCGAGCCAAAATGTTCTGTATGCTGTTCTTCAGTAGCTAACCCAACATTTGCACAAACCCACTCATTTTTTGAAATATATCCTAACACCATACCCCTCAATCTATAAATACACTATGTACAACAATTAGCATGAATAAAATCCAATGCAAGTATAATTTTTCTAACTTTAGACCTACTGCGAAAAGGTATGGAATTAATTGAAGCATGAGTTAGGTCAACAGAAGGATCAATTAAAACTCATGTTTGAGGTTTACCAGACCAGCAATTATGTTAAATCTCATGTTGTATTTCTTCTGAAAATTGCGATAGGTATGCGACATGATTTTAAAAACCTTAATTTCACGAATTTTATGCTCCACTCTCATTCTAAATGATGCCAGCTTTTGATTGTGCTCTTTTTGATCATCGGTCAGCGATTTTTTTCGATACCTTTTGTATGGAATTACAACGTTACTCTGCAATTTTTTCCACCCCTGATACCCAGAATCAGCATACTTTATATTCTCTTTTGGCAACATTTTTTCCTGTTTTCGTATCTTAAAATCATGAATTCGACCTCTGTGTGACTTTGACACTGATAGAATTTGTCCATCTTCTCTTATAATGATTTCCGTTTTCATTGTGTTTAATCTTTTCTTTCCGGAGTAAGACAATTTTCTTTTCTTCCTATCTTTTGGCCGTTGTATTGGTTGTTCTGTAACATCTGCTAATATCTTCAAAATTCTTTCTGGCGTCATAGTTCTGTCCTTTTTTATTGAGACTTTTTGAGCCAAAAGTGGTTCCATTTTTTTGAGTAATCGGCAGATGTTTGAGTTATGCAAGTTGAATAGGTAGCTCAAGAATCGGTGCGTTATGTAAGTTCGATAATATAGAATTATACAGAGTATTTTATCTTCCAATACAGGCAATCTTGACGTTCTTCCATGGCATTTCTTCTGTTCTTGAATTTTTTCCCACTCTGGGCGCACTTTTTCTACAACCTTTTCGAATTCTTCTATTTTCAAACCTGTTACATCTCGAAAATTTCTCGGATGTTCTTTTAGATTATGGTAATTTAAGCTCATTTTACCTCACTTTTACTTGCTCCATCTCTCTTTATACAACCATTCCTTCTCTTTTGCAGCAGGTCTTTTGATATTTTTTAGAGAATTGTGTTCTCCTACTGTAGCTTCATATGACCTTGAGCCTGCCATCATATACATTTTACCAGTACAATCTATTATATACTTAATTTAATATGTAAGTTCTCAATAACTCTCATCTTCCAGGAAGATCATCTGAGAGAACTTGTATCCTATTATTCTATCTCCTTCATATCTTTTTCCTTAACTTGACGCGTATGGTTTATTTAACTCTCATGTTCACTATGCTTGAATAGTGGGCGTCGATTTTCCACCAAATCTCCTTTTTTCTTCCATCTCAATTCGTTCAGACCAACTCTGTCCTGCTCGACTCGTCGATTGAGAAGGCCTATCCTCTGTCTTCTCATTGCCTGATGGCTGTTCTAGCATCCTTCTTTCTAAATATTTTGGAAAACTTCTACTTCTTTTTCTATACGTTAGACCTTCACTTACAACATTTTCTTCAATTTCTTTCATGAACTGGACAAGCGTATCACCAGTTATACCAAACTGATTATAAGATTTTGTTACATCGACATTTTTTACACGCTTATAAGCTAAAAGCTCTCTTTCATTAGAAAGCTTTTTAGGTACATAATATTGTTCTCCTTCTTTTCTGGCAAAAGTTATATAAGGTATTCTTTCAGAATTATCAACACGTTCTTCAGTCATCGATTGTAGTATCACATTTTCTGCTGTATCCTTGGATATTACACCTGTACGAATGGTTTGCCCCTGTGCATCGAACAAATACCCTTTGAATAAATGAATTGAATGCATAAGGTGCACAGCATTATCAAAAAGAATTTCGAGCTGACTATCATTATACTTTGAGAATCCATCAAATAATTTCTTAAAACACTTCGTTAAGTTTTGTAAGAACTGAATACCTTCTGAGTTTTCTAAGAGCTGAGTATCTTTTGATAATCTCTCAGATGATTCCCTTAACTTCCTTATTCCTTCTTGTAAGAACTGAATACCTTCTGAGTTTTCTAAGAGCTGAGTATCTTTTGATAATCCCTTAGATGATTCCCCTAACTCCCTTATTCCTCCTTGTAAGAACTGAATACCTTCTGAGTTTTCTAAGAGCTGGGCATCTTTTGATGGTCCATTAAATAATTCCCTTAACTTCCTTACTTCTTTTTGTGAGGACTTAACATCTTTTGATAATCTCTCAGATAATCCCCTTAACTTCCTTATTCCTTCTTGTAAGAACTGAATATCTTCTGAATTTTCTAAGAGCTGAGTATCTTTTGATAATCCCTTAGATGATTCCCCTAACTCCCTTATTCCTTCTTGTAAGAACTGAATACGTCCTTTAGATTGTTCGCATATTGACTCTTGTAAGGACTTAATACTTTTTTTATTTTCTCTTAATCTTGACTGTGACAGAAAATCTTCTGCTCTTTCAGGATTATCAATACCTACAAATAACATCCTTTTTGCTTCCTCCTCCTTTATTTTTTTTATAGCCTGTTCTACTGCCTCATCCACACTTCTCCCCTTTATTATATTTTTAATAAACTTTGTAATTCTCTCTTGTTTCTTCTTACCATACACATTTATATCGTTGCCAACATATAATCTTTGATTTGGTCTCGCTTCTGCTCTATATATAGTCACCTCATCTGTTTTAGGCATCACTAAGTTCTTTTTACTTAATCTTGGTTTTGGACCAAAAGATCTACTTCTGTTAATATTTCCTTTCATATGTACCTCACTAAATTAAAATAACTATTCTAGTATATAGATATCAATTTTTCGTTAACACCAATTTCGTATAAATTATTGCACGCACTAAAATTTATTTACCATCTCTGAAATTTGCTAAGAGCATGTTTAAAATCTTTTCAAGAGTAGAGAAGTGAAAGCAAGAACGACAATATGTGGGCTGGTGTTGATTTTTCCACAATCGTCTACACTTCTCCAACCAAGCAAAAGATCTCTCAACAACCCATTTTTTCAGCAATACAGCAAAGGTGTGTAATTCGCTGCGCTTTATCACCTCAACAGTTGTACCAATGATTGCTTTCATCTGTAGACCTGCTGCAAAACAAAAACGGAGTATTTTTTAAGGGTTAAAATTGACCAGGATAATATTGTTTCTTTTCTGTAATATACTTTAAAATCAGATTTTTTTTGAAAATAGACTACCGTAAGAACAGCAACTTTCCTTTGCAGCAGGTCTAGTTTTACCATAGATCAACAAAATTGAGAAGCACCAGCTATATTTAATATATAGGAATATGATGGATTATGCTTTAAAGGAGTGCAAAAACTGCTGAAGCTTATACAGTAACCTGCGGAGCCACTTCAGCAGAATAAACAAACATATGCCAGTATCAGTGGAAAATTATTTATAAGTCAACTAACTTTTTAAAAAAATATTTTAGTAAAAGTACCATGCTAGGCTCTGTGGACAAAAAATATGAAAAGAGAGAAAAAGATGGTAGTTTAGCCTAATAGGTAAAAAATGGAGAAACTACCATATGCAATATTACATCAAAGAGGAAAATTGGAAACAAATTTTAGAGTTCATAAAAAGCGTAAAAGGAATGCACAGCAAAGATGAAAAACGTTTAAGAATATTCATAGAGGCAGTGTGGTACATAGTGCGAAGTGGTTGCCAATGGAGACTTTTACCAAAAACTTATGGTAATTACAGGAGTATACATAAGCGATTTAAAAGATGGTGTGAAAGAGATGTCTGGAAAAAATTGCTTGAATATACTAAACAAGAGCCTGATTTAGAAGTTGCTATAATCGACGGTACGATCATCCGAGGCCATCCATGTTCATCTGGATATACAAAAAACTCCAAGGATCAAGAAGCTTTAGGGAGGAGCAAAGGTGGCTTTACAACTAAAATACATGCGCTTGTCGATGCACTTGGAAATCCACTTAAATTTACTCTGACTCCTGGTCAAAGAAATGAAATTACGCAGGCACAAGTGTTGACCGAAAGTATCTATAACTCTACTGTAGTAGCTGACAAGGGCTACGATAGCAATGCCTTTGTTACAAGTCTTGAAGACAAGGGATGTACAGTAGTTATTCCGCCAAAACGGAATCGAAAAGTGCAAAGGTATTACGATGAGCATATCTACAAAGAACGTCATTTGATTGAGTGTTTTTTTGGTAAAATTAAAAATTTTAGGCGCATTTTTTCCAGATTTGATAAAACTGCTGAGGTTTTTATGGGTTTTCTCAATTTTGTTGGAGCTCTTGTATGGCTTCTCTAAAATTTTGTCCACAGAGCCTAGGATGCAAGCATGAGATAAAAGCAGGTAACACTAAACCTTATAGTGAATCCCTGCAAACAGAGTTAGATATGGTTACGAGAGGAACCAATGCCTGAATTGTCGTAACGAACGATATGCGAAATAAGGTTGGTTAACGCATAGACCAAAAGGTACGGAGAAAGTGGATAATTAGAACTTGACTGGTCTGATTAAGATGTTTCCCATCTCCCGGCAAAAAGTTGGAACCTAAGTCTAACATGAAACAATTTCATGGAACGGAGTAACATTATAGATGCTCTTATTCTTTAAGCAGGGAGCCACCCGTATGCACCTATAATGAGGGATTGTCTAAGAAGCCAAGGCCTAAAATAATGTTTAAGATATGCTGACGTGGACACTGTAATTTGGAAGGTAAAGTTGTGAGTAGTGGTTAATATGTTATGAGCCAACATTAAGTGTTAGGTATGAATGAATACGACTTCTCTAGTAATATAGAGAATGCTGTATTTAAGCTATAAAAACAAATTTACCAAGCTTTGAAATGTTAATTACATGGAGAAGTATGTATGACAAACACCAAGTTAGAGAGAAGCCGGATGTGGTGAAAGTCACAAGTCCGGTTTTGAAGTCGAGTGGGGAGAGGTGACTTTCTCCACTTAGATAACTGTGTCAAGCACTGGGATGACACCATTCTTTTTTCTGGATTCCAGTGTCTGGGCACTGGAATGACACCCCCCTGATAGGCTCAAATCATAGTGTTTGTACAGTTGTGAGTTTAGGCTACCTATAAATTCTAAACTGTTGTTACGTATTAGGACCACCAAATACACCCCCAGGACCCAAAGTCAGTTTAGCTATATCAGAAAACAGGTTATGTGGAAATCTTAAAATACTTCTTGTTTGCCAAGCAAAATAAATACATTCCTACAAACAAACAGATGCTCAATACTGACGCATAAGAAAACTTAAAAATTAAGTCTCTAGTATATATTGATAGGCATTTACCTGCAGAAAATTTGTATAGTAATCCAACACATACAACGGCACTATCAACCACTGATGCTATAATTAAAGTAATGAAATTTGCCATATGAAAATTCAACTTGGACTTCAATTTTTCAAAAATAATTATGCTTGAGAGAAGAGATACTAAAATTGCAGTATATGAAATCAATATCATCAAACTAAAACTTTGCAATTTAAAAACACAACATAGCACTGTACACACTATTAAACTGTACGTAGCTTTGCTTTTGCCATAAAATTCAACCATTGAATTTATAACTAAAGCAGCTCCCACAAATAAGGCAGCACATATCATCAATTTATTTGAAGTGTTGAGTAAAGAAAGACTGATAAACAGGAGTATCGATAAAATAGACATAATTACCTACCCAAAATTAATAACATACATTCATTCTAAATAAACATTACATATAGTAAAAGAGTTATTTAGCATAATAAGAAAAATATTTTATATTAGCATGCCACATCTTTCAGATCTACTTTTAAAACATCCTTTATGTTTAGCACCTTTTTCTCTGTTACTTTGCCAATACATGAATAAACTGCACCTTCAAACAATTCTTCAAACCTCTTCTGATTTTGTGGGGCAATAGTAACCAAAATTCTACTTTGCGATTCAGAAAACATTATTATCTTGTTTATTATGTCTGTATTTTGTATTTTTCCTATTGGCACTAGTGAAAGATCGATTTCAGCACCGAGATCTCCTGCAATTAGCGATTTTGCCAGAGCAATAACTAACCCGCCTAAGTTTGGTGCAATTGCAGAGGCAATTAGGCCATCTTTTATTGCCTGGTTGTAACGCTCATACAACTTCCTAGCGCTCTTTGCATCAACTTTTGGTACATTGTTATTATCTATTCCACTGTATAATTGATATTCAGATCTACCAAGTTCATCGAGTGTTTCTCCAAGCACGTATATTAAGTCTCCTGGCATTTTTACATCAAGCGATACCGCATTTTCAATATTCTCTATAACTCCAATTGCTGAGATGAGTAGTGAAGGTGGTGCAGATATCATCATTTTCTCGCCATTTTCGTCATATCCCTTAAAGTCGTTAAACATACTATCTTTTCCAGATATGAATGGTGTTTTAAATGCAGTTGCAAAGTCGTAACAAGCCTCTGCGGCTCTCTTTAGTTGCCACAACCTTTCTGGATTATAAGCATCACACCAACAAAAATTGTCGAGCAACGCTAGATGATTTATATTTCCTCCTGCAGCTACGTAGTTGCGTATGGCAGTGTCAATCGCACATGCTGCCATGTGATAAGTGTCAATTTCCCCATAACTCGAGCCAAACCCTTGCGATTTTACAACACCTTTATTTGAAGAAAGGATTGGCCTTGAAACAATAGCTTCACTGCACACTCTTCCCTTGCCCTGCAGTGGTTTCAGCACTGACGACCCTTGAACCTCATGGTCATATTGCACCACTATGAAGTCTTTGCTGCAAATGTTTGGTCTGCTTAGCATTTCTTTTAGTTCGACTTCTTGGCTTGATGTCATGCAAGTAGCTGACACTGGAATCCACTCTCCAGACCACAGCTTTGTCTGTAAATGCATTTTAGGATTACCATCATGCAGAAATTCAGTTCCGATATCCATTATTACTTTCCCTTTAGGACATTTAACAACAGCTTTACCACTTTCGTTAAACTCTCCAATCACACAAACCTCCACATCATGTTTTTTCATGTTTTGCTTAAACATAGGGAGATTTTCTTCTGGCACTGCTAAGGTCATTCTCTCTTGTGATTCTGATATCCATATTTCCCACGGAGCCATACCATCGTTTTTAAGGAGAACCTTGCTCAAATCAACTTCAAATCCGTCTTTTCCCATTTCACCAATGGACGATGATAGACCGCCTGCTCCATTATCCGTTATTGCATTATAAAGACCAAGCTCTCTTGCTTTTATGACGGCATTGGATAGTTTTTTTTGTGTTATGGGGTCGCCAATTTGCACAATCGTTGAAGGGCTGTTTCCTGACAAAGCCTCTGAAGAAAACGTTGCACCATGAATTCCATCTCTTCCAACTCTTCCACCAATAATTACGATTTTATCGCCGTTTTTAGGCCCTTTGATGTGTGAAGGTACATTATTTATACTGCGCGGAATAATTCCGACACTGCCAACAAAGACTAACGGCTTTCCACAAAATCTATCGTCAAAATATACCGATCCAAGTTGTGTTGGAATACCAGAGCAATTACCAGCAACATTAACACCGTGAATCACTTCTTTCATTATATATTTTGGCGGTAAGATCTCATCAGTGCGCTCTTTATCCCTATAAAATTTGCCTTTTGCTTCTTTGGCAAAGCAAAAGTAATAGGTATTCATTATAGGCTCTGCGCCTTTACCGAAACCAACTATATCACGATTTACTCCAAGTACCCCAGTCATTGCTCCACCAAACGGATCAAGCGCCGAAGGGCTATTGTGAGTTTCAACTTTATCTACGATTAAGTAATCGTCATTAAAAATTATTCCTCCGGCATTGTCGGAGAAAACTGACACGCATATGTCAGAATTTATCTCACGCGTTGCACGCTTAATATAATGTGCGTATAGGCCATCTTTTATTTCATCAATGGGAGAGCAAAAGATATTGTGCTTACAATGTTCAGACCAAGTTTGTGCTAGGGACTCAAGTTCAATATCATATGGATTTCTATTAAGTTTTTTAAAGTAATCCTTTATAGCTTTCATTGCTGCCAGAGAGAGCCCTAAAGTGCCATTACCATCGATTCCATCTCTGCTGATTTTCTCAAGTTCTTGGTCACTTACATTTAAATTAACAGATTTAGCTCCATTACTACTTGATATCACTCCAGTGCTCTCTTCTGTCATCCCAGCCCCTTCTTTTGTCATCCCAGTGCTTGACACTGGAATCCATTCTTTTTTTTCCTGGTCACGCGCTGGAATGACACCGGAGTGGGTATTTAATGACTTATATTTACCATAATATTTCCAGCTATAGTTATTATTTTCTTTACAGATAAGTGTGCAATACTCAGTGATAGGATTAAATTCTTGTTTTATATCATCTTCAGTTGCTTGACTTAGAATCAATTTTGAACTTCTTGCTTTTATACAAACATTTTCATCAATGTAGTCCTTGTTTATTAAATATTCTCTAACAATTTGTTTCGCTGTGTTGCCTACATTATCGGTCATGCCAGGTAAAAAGCTTATTTCCAAGCCCCACTTTGCTTGTGGTTCTATGAAGTCATATTGAACTTCTTCAAGGTTTTCGTTGTAGGAATAATAACGGCAGTCTTGTATGACTTTATTATAAAATAGCCCACAAATTTCTTCATATAATTTTGGTGGTAATTCTTTGTGTATATAAATCGAGTAAACGTTGACTAACCATCTGCAGCCAACTTGCTCACATTTATTTAAAACTTCTATTCTGATGTTTGTCATGTAATGTTATAAAAGATTTTAATATATAATAGCATACAAGCACGTTTATATTTTGAATAATTTCTATACAATAAAAGTATTGTATTAATTGTTACTGTTAGTGGGAAGAGTTTTTACCGTTAATGTGGATGAATCCCTTTTCGATGTGCTGGTTCAGCATATATTTTCTGAATATGAAAGAGAAAAAATCCCTGAAGTAAAGATCATACTTCCTTGCAAGAGGGATGTGATAGCGCTGCTGAGTGCATTCAAGAATTATAACGCTAAAAAATGCATAATTTTGCCAGAGATAGTTTCGCTAGAGAACATCGATGAGGAGGATTTAATATTAAATCTTGATAGAGTCAAAGTTATCAAGCCAACAAAAAGGACGCTGCTACTCATTCAATTCATATTGGAGTGGAATAGAAAAAATAATGATAATTTTCCAATTGATTTAGCTTATAGCCTGCCATCATTGCTTGATAAAATTCAGTATACCCAAATGGCAGAGTTCGATGAACATTCAAAAAAAATAGAAAGTTTCATAAATTTACTTATTGAAACATGGAATAAAATTTTAAAAGATTTAGGAGTAGTAGATATATTAGAACATAAGAGTGATTACATAAACAGTATGATAACCTCTTTACAAAAAGACCAATATATAATCTTTGTTGGAATTGGAAAGGATAAGTCGTTAATTAAGGCTATATATGATCTGCCATTTGGAAAAATAATTTTGCCTAACCTGAATTTGAAAATTAAAGAGAAAGACTGGAAATCGCTTGATAAAAAACACTATCAATATTGCCTGAAAGATCTGCTCGATTATTTAAAAGTGGATAGAAGGGATGTTAGTTTTCTGCCAGAAGCGTGTTCTGGTGTCATCCCAGTGCTCCGACACTGGGATCCAGAAAACTTAACTTTAAATGAGCGCACCAGGTGGCTGTACAATAGAAACTGGATCCCAGTGTCAAGCACTGGGATGACAGAAGAAAGGGCTGGGATAACAGGAAGTCCTGAGGAATATCTAGATTACGTCTTTGATACAACTGCCGATCTAAGCAAAGTTAGTAATGGACATATTGGCAATATTGAAGTCATCACTTGTGATTCCAGAGAGGAAGAAGCACAAGTGACATCATTAATTATAGAAAATGAAGGTTATGAAAACGTTTCTTTGGTTGTCTTTGATAAATTACTTGCAGCTCGTATAGCATGTTTATCAAGGCAACACAGTGCCATACCGGAAAATTATCCTTATATAACGCTCCTACTTTATAGTATCGAAGTTTTGACCTCAAATTGGAGCAGTGTGTCATTACTTTCGCTCCTTAAACATAGGCTAGTGACTTTTGGTTACACTCAAGAAGAGTACTCTCGGATTTTATCTGAATTTGAAATAGAGATATTACGCAACTTTAGTACAAATGGCCTGAGCGAGATTATAAATGCTATCAATGCCCATAAAAAGCTAAAATACAAAGAAGATATATTACTTATTATCAGTAAGTTAGAGGTTATATTTAATCCTTTACTTCGTTCTATAAATTGCTCTATTTTTGATGTGGTAGCAACTCATTTGCAGTGTATTAATATATTATCTGGTATAAATTTTTCAGAGCTAAATAGTGAAATAGGTAATTTTACCTGTAATTTCTCAAATGTATGTGAGGGTGTAGGAATTAAATGCTCTTTAGAGTTATATAGCCAAATTCTGACTTTATTTTTAGAGAAAGAGTTTTTCTCTGTAGCAAATGACTTAAATAAATTCAGCTTATATCACAACAAAGTTGTAATACTTGCTGGATTTAATGAAGCGCCAAGCTTTCAAAGTCCGCTTTTGAATGCACTTACGAGAGAAAAATTTAATCTTCCTTCTGCGCAAGAAGAGCAGGGGTATTTTTTTTATACTTTACACAATTTGTTTTGTGCAAGTAAGGTTTGTATTACAAGATCGCTAAGCCATAGAAAGCCAATTCTATTGCAGCGTTTGGAAATTCTGCTCAAGGAGGGGAAGCAGCCGTATCGTGATTGGCTAAGGATATTAAATACGCCTGAATGTATTGTTCCATGTACTCAGCCTATGCCAAAACCTCAAACCGAAGTTAGAAAAGAAAAAATGCAGGTGATGTCTTGCAGTGCAATAGAAAAGCTAATTCGTAATCCTTATTCATTTTACGTTGAATATATACTGGGTCTTAAACAATTAAGAGACTTGAATTTTAAGCCATCGATATTGGAATTTGGCACTATGGTACACAACATTCTTGCAAGATATTTACGCAACAAAAAATCTCCAATGAGCATTGCACGAGAAGCATTTTCGACTAGTCAGTTTAATTTTTCAAATATGTGGTGGATAAGACTACAGAGGGTAATTCAATCTTTTGTCGAATTTGATGAAACTCGAAGCAACTATGTTGAGCTAGAAAAGAGCTTTTCCTGTCCGATATTTCATATTCCAGTGCGTGATGCTGGTTCTTGTGATCAGTATGAAACTGCTGGGATGACAAATAGAGATCTTATCCCTCAAGAAATCTTACTGACAGCAAGATGTGATAGAGTTGAGTATCTACCAAGTGGGCAAGTGGCAATTATAGACTATAAGCTTGGTACACCACCTTCCAATGAAGAAGTAATGTCGGGATTTTTTCCGCAATTAATTTTACAAGCTCTAGCGGTGGAATACACGACCAAAAGGGAAGTCTCAGAACTTGCTTATTGGAAACTTGATTATGATAAAATAAAAGTTATTTCTTTACGAGATTATAGACAAAAAATGCGAGAATTTCAGAATGATTTGCCAGATTTTTTATCTAATTATTTAAGAGATACTATTCCCTTTATTGCCTCTCCATATTTTGATAAATTCCTGAGATTTAACAGCTATAAACAGCTAGAAAGGGTAGGGGAGTGGTTGTAAATGGTGTCATGTAAGTAGCTGACACTGGTTCACTCTATAATGGTGTCATCCCAGTGCCCAGACACTGGGATCCAGAAGACTTAATTTCAACCAAGTGGCTGCATAATAAAGGCTGGATTCCAGTGTCTGGGCACTGGAATGACAGCAATCCTACGTCATACCGTCACGGTATCTCTAGATCCCGCTAACAAGCAGCGGGATGACGGTTGTCAGGCCAGCGCCCCTATGATGTCATTCAAGTAGCTGACACTGGTTCCTTTATGACGGCAGTGCCCCTATGGTGTCATCCCAGTGCTTGACACTGGGATCTAGGCTCTGTGGACAAAATTTTAGAGAAGCCATACAAGAGCTCCAACAAAATTGAGAAAACCCATAAAAACCTCAGCAGTTTTATCAAATCTGGAAAAAATGCGCCTAAAATTTTTAATTTTACCAAAAAAACACTCAATCAAATGACGTTCTTTGTAGATATGCTCATCGTAATACCTTTGCACTTTTCGATTCCGTTTTGGCGGAATAACTACTGTACATCCCTTGTCTTCAAGACTTGTAACAAAGGCATTGCTATCGTAGCCCTTGTCAGCTACTACAGTAGAGTTATAGATACTTTCGGTCAACACTTGTGCCTGCGTAATTTCATTTCTTTGACCAGGAGTCAGAGTAAATTTAAGTGGATTTCCAAGTGCATCGACAATCGCATGTATTTTAGTTGTAAAGCCACCTTTGCTCCTCCCTAAAGCTTCTTGATCCTTGGAGTTTTTTGTATATCCAGATGAACATGGATGGCCTCGGATGATCGTACCGTCGATTATAGCAACTTCTAAATCAGGCTCTTGTTTAGTATATTCAAGCAATTTTTTCCAGACATCTCTTTCACACCATCTTTTAAATCGCTTATGTATACTCCTGTAATTACCATAAGTTTTTGGTAAAAGTCTCCATTGGCAACCACTTCGCACTATGTACCACACTGCCTCTATGAATATTCTTAAACGTTTTTCATCTTTGCTGTGCATTCCTTTTACGCTTTTTATGAACTCTAAAATTTGTTTCCAATTTTCCTCTTTGATGTAATATTGCATATGGTAGTTTCTCCATTTTTTACCTATTAGGCTAAACTACCATCTTTTTCTCTCTTTTCATATTTTTTGTCCACAGAGCCTAGCAAGCTTTGCTTGCAAATAAGTCTAATACGCGTCGCGTTTCATACCAAAACACAATTGGAGTTACATGCAAAATAGATCCCAGTGTCAAGCTACTTGGATGACAAAAAAGGAGCACTGGAATACATCACAGGGGCACTGGAATGACACCATTTTCGGTCTCTTAAATTGCTTTAGCCATAAACATTAAGAAATTTACCAAACGAAAAAAAAGGCAAAAGAAGCCCCATGGTTAACTAGTTATTTATATGTACTTCAAAATATTGGCGTTTTTTATTCTAAACGCTACGATTCAGCCGCTTTTAAATGCGACTAACCTAAATTATAAACGTTAAGAAATTTACTGAGCGGAAAAAAAGGCAAAGAAACCCTAGGGTAGCTAGTATTCAAATTCTCCCTTGTCAATTTGACGTTTTTTGCTGTCTTAAACGCTTTGTAAGCGCGTTTCGGCTTATATAGGTAAAAACCTAAAAATTTTTAAAGACATGCGATGCACGTAGTGCGAAAAATTAAACATGAGACGCCAAATACCCTAAGTTTTTTGTCATTAACCTGTACAGATTGCGAAGATAAATAAATAGCTTCAATTTCATGATAAGGGGGCTGGCGAAGGGTGTCAAGCAAGTTTTTGACGAAATGATTTTGAAAGCAAAGAGCGGGAGAAGGGGTTCGAACCCTTGACCTCAACCTTGGCAAGGTTGCGCTCTACCAACTGAGCTACTCCCGCAATTAAATTAACCTAAATTTACTTAATTATAGGCATATACAGCGATTTGTAAACCCCGTGTACACGAAAAATGTGAGAGCCCATAAATTTGCGTGGTTCCTTCTATGATCTTTTCGTATACTTAAGGCTCATTTTTGATTATCATAGGTTTTCAATTGTGCCAAAAAATGTATTAATTTTATGGGAATATTTTTATATAAAGACGACTTGCCAGCTAGTTCAATACCAGATGATATAAGGTCTATAGCTGTTGATACCGAGGCAATGGGGCTACTTCATAGCAGAGATAGATTATGCCTTGTGCAGCTCTCTTTTAATGATGGCAACGCTCACTTAGTTCAACTCAAGAACGATTATACAGCGCCAAATTTGAGAAAAATATTAGAGGATAAAAATATAACTAAAATATTTCACTTCGCGCGATTTGATGTAAGCATAATACGTTATTACTTGGAAACTTGGGCACTTCCGTGCTATTGCACAAAAATAGCTTCACGTTTAGTTCGCACTTACACAGATAATCATAGCTTAAAAGAGTTATGCTTAGAGCTGCTTGATACCAAACTAAATAAGCAGCAGCAATCTTCTGATTGGGGAAATGAAAATTTAACAGACAAACAAAAAAGTTATGCTGCATCTGATGTTTTGTATCTCCACAGGATAAAGGAAAAGCTAGACTTAATGCTGGAACGTGAAAATAGAAAAGAATTGGCCCAAAAGTGCTTTGAATTTCTTCCTACTCGTATTGAGTTAGACTTAATGGGTTGGGAAAACGTGGATATCTTTAACCACCAGATGTAATAGAAGTTTTTTGTTTGTGCAAAACACTTTAGGGCAATTTTTCAAGCTCTGCGGTAAGAATTTAGTTGATTAACTGCTAATAGATACGCTATATTTTACAAAAATTTAGGTATTTTATGAGTGATGATATTACATCGGTAAATGATCAAAATTTCAAATCTGAAGTCACTGACTATAAAGGGTTTGTTCTGATAGACTTTTGGGCAGAATGGTGTGGGCCATGTAAAAGTCTAATGCCACGTATCGAACAATTGGCTAAAGACAGAAAAGGCAAGATTAAGATCTGCAAATTCGACATAGATGAAGGGACTGAAGTGCCAAGTAAGTATGGAGTGCAATCTATACCCACTTTAATTATATTTCAAGATGGTAAGGAAATTGCACGCAAAATTGGTGCAACAAATGATTTGTCAAGTTGGGTTGATAGTGAAATAAGCTAATAGACAAATTTGCTTTTGTGTGTATTATAAATATTGATAAAAGGGATTGTAGCTCAGTCGGTTAGAGCAGTTCGCTCATAACGAATTGGCCGTAGGTTCGAGTCCTACCAATCCCACCATTGTATTGATCTTAGCATGATCGTAACAATGAGAAAACTATAGTATATGAACTATATATTAATGTAATGGGGGAAATGATGGAATTTACTAAGTCTCTAAATAACAAGTTAGATGAATTGCACTTACTAAATCATCCATTTTACCAATCATGGAATACAGGAAGCTTAAGCTTGCAAGCTTTACAAACCTATGCTAAAGAATATTATCACCACGTTGCTGCGTTTCCTCGTTACATCAGTGGTATACATTTTTTGTGCCCAGATCTAAAAATGCGACAGGTTTTACTTGGTAATTTAATAGAAGAGGAACAAGGTGATGAAAATCATCCAGAGTTATGGAAACGTTTTGCTGAAGGGCTTGGCGTTGCGCGATCTGATCTTCGTGAAAGTGCACAGATTAAGGAGACACAAGAATGAGTTGACGGTTACTTTGATATTGTACGATCAGATTTTGCTTCCGGTTTGGGTGCACTTTATGCTTATGAACGTCAAACTCCAGAGGTTTCCAAGTCTAAAATTGAAGGTTTAAAAAAACACTATTCAATAAGTGATGAGCGTTCTCTTCAATTTTTTACGGTCCATATGCATGCTGATGAATGGCATTCTGAGGAATGTGCAAATCTTATTGAAGATCTAGATGAAAAAGAGCAAGATAAAGTTATGCAGGGTGCTCAAAAGGGAGCAAGGCTCTTGTGGGGTTTTCTTGATGGAATGATGAATGCTAGCGTGTGTTAGTAGTTGTAAGTAGCTTAAACTCAGTGATGTTGGAATGCAATGTCTGCATGTAATCTTCTTATATCTGACTTACGGCTTTGGGTTCATTTAGGCTATAGTGCAGAAGAGAAGTATCATTCCCAATTAGTTAGTATTGATGTTGATTTTATTTTTAAATTCCCTCCTTTAGGGCTTACAACTGACCAGCTAAAAGACACTGTCTGCTATCTAGAGATAGTACAAAATATTCAATCTCTTGTTCAGAACAAGCAATTTAATTTAATCGAACATTTAACTCATGATATATACAGGATCATTAATGATCTTTTGCTGCAAAAAAAGCATATTATTTCTTCTGTAAGAGTAACTACTTACAAAGTTGCACCACCCGTTCCTAATGTACATGGAGGCGTTTTTTTTACCTATTGTAATGCACTGCAAGAACAGGAAGATAACTAATGATCTATATTTCTATTGGCTCAAATATGGGGAATCGCTTTTCCCATTTACAAAAGGCTGCTCAGTTACTGCAGGAGCGCTATTTTAAAAATTTAAAATCTTCAATTATTCTGGAAACTAAGGCTATTTTACCAAATGATGCTCCACCTGGGTGGGACAGGCCATTTCTAAATATGGTTGTGTATGGAAGTTGTTCTTCTTCTCCTGAAGAGCTGTTAAAGGGCCTTAAACAAATTGAATGTGACATTGGCCGCCCGCAGGTCTATGAAAAATGGGCACCTCGCATTATTGATTTGGATATTTTGTTATGGGATAACCTGACACTTGATACACCCTACCTTAAGATTCCTCACCCAGAATTGATAAACAGACCATTTTTGCTTCACTTGATGGCAATGCTGAGTCCCATGACAGTAGTTAACAAAACGTTTGGTACTGTTAACCCTAACATTAAGGATTGCTTTTTAAGGAGTTTTACGCTTTCGCCAGAGCTTGTGGGTATTGTCAACATTACTCCTGATTCATTTTCAGATGGTGGTCTTTATTATGATGCAGATCAAGCAACCAAGCAGGCACTGCGGCTGTTATCAGATGGTGCAAGCATAGTTGAACTTGGTGCTCAATCAACAAGACCTGGCTCCTCAATACAAACTCCAAAAGCAGAATATGCACGCTTAAAACCAGTGCTTGATGACCTTAATCAATATATGAAAGTTGGTGACATTAAAGTCAGCATTGATAGTTTCTGGCCAGATGTTATTTTGAATGTTTTGGAGCACTACAACATTGCCTGGGTAAACGATCAGAAGGGAGATCTAGATGATAATACCTTAAAAGCGATTGCTAGCAGTGGATGTAGTATCGTTACTATGCATTCACTCTCCATACCACCACATAGTGACAACATTATCCCAAGTGACATTGATCCAATTGATACCATAAATAATTGGGCAGAAAGGAACATTAATAGATTACTAGCTCTAGGCTCTGTGGACAAAATTTTAGAGAAGCCATACAAGAGCTCCAACAAAATTGAGAAAACCCATAAAAACCTCAGCAGTTTTATCAAATCTGGAAAAAATGCGCCTAAAATTTTTAATTTTACCAAAAAAACACTCAATCAAATGACGTTCTTTGTAGATATGCTCATCGTAATACCTTTGCACTTTTCGATTCCGTTTTGGCGGAATAACTACTGTACATCCCTTGTCTTCAAGACTTGTAACAAAGGCATTGCTATCGTAGCCCTTGTCAGCTACTACAGTAGAGTTATAGATACTTTCGGTCAACACTTGTGCCTGCGTAATTTCATTTCTTTGACCAGGAGTCAGAGTAAATTTAAGTGGATTTCCAAGTGCATCGACAAGCGCATGTATTTTAGTTGTAAAGCCACCTTTGCTCCTCCCTAAAGCTTCTTGATCCTTGGAGTTTTTTGTATATCCAGATGAACATGGATGGGCTCGGATGATCGTACCGTCGATTATAGCAACTTCTAAATCAGGCTCTTGTTTAGTATATTCAAGCAATTTTTTCCAGACATCTCTTTCACACCATCTTTTAAATCGCTTATGTATACTCCTGTAATTACCATAAGTTTTTGGTAAAAGTCTCCATTGGCAACCACTTCGCACTATGTACCACACTGCCTCTATGAATATTCTTAAACGTTTTTCATCTTTGCTGTGCATTCCTTTTACGCTTTTTATGAACTCTAAAATTTGTTTCCAATTTTCCTCTTTGATGTAATATTGCATATGGTAGTTTCTCCATTTTTTACCTATTAGGCTAAACTACCATCTTTTTCTCTCTTTTCATATTTTTTGTCCACAGAGCCTAGTAAGAAGACATAAAGAGATTAAGGATCAAGAATTACGTGAAACGTTTTATTTATTAACTAAATTCATCCGCATTAGTGAGGAAGAAAGTGGAAAGGCAGTAAAAGTAGAGGTGGCAAAGGGTTTAGTTAAGGAAGGAGTTTCTGCTCATGTTATCTCTCAAACGACCAGTTTATCTATTGATGAATATGATAATGATGAGAAAAAAATTTCCATTCCGTATAAAGTAGGTCAAAGAATAAAAGAATGGAGGTTGAGAAGAGGATACACTCAGGAAGATTTAGCAAGTAAAGTGGGCATAATAAATCAAAGAATATATGAATATGAACAAGGACGAGCTGCTGTTTCACTTGAAATGTTAGATGAAATAGCAAAGGTACTATTAATTAATATTACAGATCTGCTTCCAGAAACAACAGAAAATGAGAATAGTGAAGCAGAGCTATCAAGGTTAATAGAAGATACAAAAAGATTAAAAGCCAAGAACTACGTCATGTACTAATAAAATCTCTGTTTGAAAGCATACAAATTTGCAAAGAGAAAGTGAAGAAAGTAGAAAAGATGAAAATTGCAAAGAATTTAGTTAAGGAAGAAATTTCTATCAATATTATTTTAAAAACAGTAGGCATCTCTTTAGACGAAATTCAACAAATTTAAAATAAAAAAATCAGTACCTATTAATATCTTTACTTTTTGATGAAAAAATAAGTAAAAAAGATTGAAAAATTGATTTGACTTCACTCAAAAGCTATGGCTTTATGCCAATGCTGACAAAAAACAGCAGTAAATATATAAAAACATTTTGTTATTAGTGAAGGGTAATTTTTATGAATAATAAGAAAAGTAGTAGAGATCGTAGAGAAGAAATAGAATTCAGAGCATTAGAAAGCAACGGTAAAGCTCTACTTGATCGTGAAGTAATAGAAACATTTCTAAGTGCAGTGCATGACAGGGAAGAAGCTCGAGTTATTGCTAGGCTCTGTGGACAAAATTTTAGAGAAGCCATACAAGAGCTCCAACAAAATTGAGAAAACCCATAAAAACCTCAGCAGTTTTATCAAATCTGGAAAAAATGCGCCTAAAATTTTTAATTTTACCAAAAAAACACTCAATCAAATGACGTTCTTTGTAGATATGCTCATCGTAATACCTTTGCACTTTTCGATTCCGTTTTGGCGGAATAACTACTGTACATCCCTTGTCTTCAAGACTTGTAACAAAGGCATTGCTATCGTAGCCCTTGTCAGCTACTACAGTAGAGTTATAGATACTTTCGGTCAACACTTGTGCCTGCGTAATTTCATTTCTTTGACCAGGAGTCAGAGTAAATTTAAGTGGATTTCCAAGTGCATCGACAAGCGCATGTATTTTAGTTGTAAAGCCACCTTTGCTCCTCCCTAAAGCTTCTTGATCCTTGGAGTTTTTTGTATATCCAGATGAACATGGATGGCCTCGGATGATCGTACCGTCGATTATAGCAACTTCTAAATCAGGCTCTTGTTTAGTATATTCAAGCAATTTTTTCCAGACATCTCTTTCACACCATCTTTTAAATCGCTTATGTATATTCCTGTAATTACCATAAGTTTTTGGTAAAAGTCTCCATTGGCAACCACTTCGCACTATGTACCACACTGCCTCTATGAATATTCTTAAACGTTTTTCATCTTTGCTGTGCATTCCTTTTACGCTTTTTATGAACTCTAAAATTTGTTTCCAATTTTCCTCTTTGATGTAATATTGCATATGGTAGTTTCTCCATTTTTTACCTATTAGGCTAAACTACCATCTTTTTCTCTCTTTTCATATTTTTTGTCCACAGAGCCTAGAAAAGGCTAAGTCGGCAATGACTGAAGTAGTAGTGATAGGTGCTGATGTTACTAAACCATATTTTGCTAAAGTAACTAAGGCACTTGCCACCTAACTTGAATATGTAGACAGCGGTGTGCACCGTCGTTAACTAAAGATAATCCCATCCAGGAGAAATAGTTTTTACACTATTTCTCCTCTTTAGCATCAACCCTCAAAAAAACCGGCGTAGGTTTAGGCAATGTTATGCCTGAACTTACGCACGCGTCGCACAAAGATTTTAAATCTCGTTGTTCTTTCGGAATTTGTAGTTGATTAAGTATCATTTCTGCTGACTTGGGAACGATTGGCTGCAATAAAATGCCAATTATCCTGATATATTCTAGTAATTTGTAGATTACTAAGTTCATACGCACTCTATCGGTTTTGCTTAATGTCCAAGGTGCACTTTTGTCTATATAAGCATTAGCTTCAGAAGAAATGTTGATAATTAGAAGTATGATATGGTTAAATTCATACTTTGATAGGTGATTCATCACTTGATCGAGTATAGCTTTGCAACCTGGAAGACTTTCTTCACCTTTAAGTAGGCTTTGATCGATTGTTGGTACAATTCCAGAACATTGCTTGTGTAAAAATGAAATTGTTCTTTGTACTAAATTGCCTATGTTGTTTGCCAGTTCTGAATTTATCCGGCTGATCATATTTTTCTTACTAAAGTTGCCATCCTGGCCAAAACTTGCTTCCCTGAGGAGAAAATAGCGTAGCTGATCAACACCAAACTCTTGAGCGAGGCCAATTGGATCTATGACATTACCAAGAGACTTTGATATTTTTTCTCCCTCGTTCAACCACCAACCATGAACTGCAATTTGTTTTGGCAGTGGCAGGTCTGCTGCAAGGAGAATCGCTGGCCAATATACAGCATGGAAGCGCAATATGTCTTTACCGATTACATGAACGTTGAAAGAGTTGTCAGCTAGGTTTGCAGCGCTTGACACTGGAATCTGTGTTTCTGGTTCTGCCCAAAACCTCTTATATTCCTCACCTTCAGTACTAGGGAAACCTATTGATGTAAGATAATTGGTTAATGCATCTATCCAGACATAGATTACGTGTTTGTCATTACCTGGTACTTTTATTCCCCAGTTAAAACTAGTGCGAGAGATTGAGAGGTCAATGAGCCCTGATCTTACAAACGATATCACTTCATTTCTTCTGCTCTCAGGAAAGATAAAACTTGGCTGATTTTTATAGAGTTCCAGTAATTTTTCTTGCCAGTTTGATAAGCGAAAAAAGTAACTCTCTTCTTTTATCCACTGGACCTCAGCACCTGTTGGTGCTTTGCCATCTATCAGCTCTGACTCCTGATAAAATGCTTCATCACGAACTGAATACCAACCCGAATAGGAATCCAAATATATTTGTCCTCTCTCTTCAAGTCTATTCCATAAAGCTATCACTGCTTTTTTGTGACGTTCCTCCGTAGTGCGAATAAAATCGTCATACTCAAAATTCATGAACTTAGCCAATTCTTTAAATGAAACGCTCACTTCATCTGTAAATTCTTTTGGCTGCATTTCCTTTGCTTTAGCTGCTTTTTCTATTTTTTGTCCATGTTCATCTGTACCGGTGGTAAATTTGACATTTTTCCCAGCTAGTTTCATGAACCTTGCCACCACGTCACACAAGAGAGAAGTGTATGCATGACCAATATGCGGCTTATCGTTTACGTAATATACTGGCGTGGTGATGTAAAAGTTCTCAGATTTATCCATACTTAAGTACCTAGAGTTCTAATGCTACTTATGTTGGCAAGAGAAATCAATCTTTCTGTACAGACCTGTGTAAAACTCTCTGTAATTCTATAAATCTTACTGTCACCAGAATAGCTAATCCCAGTAGCATGAGGTTGTCATCCGAGTAGCTGACACTGGGATCCAGCTAAGTTGGTAAGCATAAAAGTAGACGTTTTATGTTAAAATACTACGTTTTGATGATTATGAAAAAACTGGATTCCAGTGTCAAGCACTGGAATGACACCGTCTTGGATCCAAGTAGTCAAGCTACTCGGATGACATTAGAACCGTCTCAAACTACAATGTTTCCACAAAGTATATAATTAACATCTACTCCTTTAGTTAGATTCCACTCACGCTTTATTACGTTGTACTCCATGCCAGCCATGTTTTGCAGCGTTACATTATTTTCTCTTAAGTGATTTGCAATTTCTGACGGCTTGAGAAATTTATTCCAGTTATGTGTACCTTTTGGCAGCCAATTTAATATGTACTCTGCACCAATTATTGCAAGACAAAAGGATTTAATAGTTCTATTTATTGTGGATATAAAGATTAACCCCTCCGGTTTTAGCAGTTCTATCGCTTTTTTCATGAAAAGCTCTAAATTATCCACATGTTCAACTACTTCCATCAACAGAACCACGTCGTACTTCTTGTCATTGCTTAGCTCTTCAATGCTGGTGTGTATATATTCTATATTTAACCCTACTTTTTTTGCATGTGAATGCGCTACTTTTATGTTTTCTTCACATACATCTATTCCCACAACGTTAATGCCAACGCGTGCCATTGACTCTGACAAAATGCCACCACCGCATCCAACATCAAGCAATGATAATTCTTTCAAATTGCATTTTTTTAACTCTTTTATTTTCTCAATAATGTAAGATACTCTAACAGGATTCATCATGTGCAATGGTTTGAATTTGCCGTTCTCATCCCACCACTGGCCTGCCATTTCAGCGAATTTTGATATTTCATCTTCGTTATAAGTTTTTGTTTTTTTTTTCTTAGAGGTTATATTACTGAGTTTATCAAGGCGTTTTTTATGTCTGCTTTCTTTTGAAAATTCTGTTTCGAGGAATTGTTTGACTATGTCTTTTGCTAATCCACTCGCAGTAAACCCTGCACCAAGACACAGTACATTTGCGTTGCCATGCTCGCGAGCTAATTTTGCGATCTCAACACTGTTACATAAAGCAGCGTAGATTCCTTCAAAACGATTTGCCACAGTACTCATGCCCAAACCTGTACCACAAATTAATATCCCATAATTTGCTTTTTTGCTTGTTATATCTTCTACAACTTTAACAGCATAGTTTGGGTAATCTACACACTTTTGCTTAGCAGTGCAGCCTTGATCTACCACTCTATAACCTAGGGTTTCCAGGTAGGATTTTATTTCTGATTTTAATTCATAACCAGCATGATCTGAAGCAATTGATATTACATCTAACATATAAGAAATAAGGACATTTTATATGGGTTTGAACTTTCTGTCAAGTCATTCAATGCTTCTGACCTTTTGGGAGTTCTAAAGCTATAGCTAAGGTTTTCCTACGTCATACCGCAATTCATTCCAGTTATCTAAGTGGAGAAAGTCACCTCTCCCCACTCGACTTCAAAACCGGACTTGTGACTTTCTCCACTTAGATAACTGAATTCATTCGCGGTATCTCAGCATAGATTCCGCTAACATGCAGCGGAATGACGAGTTCATAGCTTACCAAATTATCGGTAAATCTGAATTGCTTTAGTTATAGAAATAAATTTCGAGTCAGATGTGTATAAATTCTATATAATTTTTATCCTACTACTAATTTAACAAGATGGATCATATAGATATTATAAAATCAAAATTATTATTATCCGACATAGTAGGTAAAAAAGTCAGATTAATAAAAAGAGGAGATAGTTTTGTTGGGCTCTGTCCATTTCATAACGAAAAAACCCCATCTTTTTCGGTGAGCAATACTAAGGGGTTATATTACTGTTTTGGTTGCTTAGCTAGTGGTGATGCATTTGAATTTATTTCACAAACTGAAGGATTAAGCTTTAAAGAAGCATTGGAAAGATTAGCATCGGTTACAGGTGTTGAACTGCCCAAAAATCTTAGTATTACAAAAGAGGACAATAAACTATTTTTAGCGCTTGATTTAGCTGCAAATTGGTTTGCACAAAAAAATCAAGGTGTTGTAGATTATTTAAAGCAGCGTAAGATTTCACCTAAAATCATAGATAAATTTAAGATAGGTTATGCACCAAGCTCTGGTTTGAAAGAGTATTTAAACTCTTCAGGTATTGAAGACAAAATTTTAATTGATATTGGATTAGTAAACAAAAATTTTCGTGATTATTTTTATGACCGGCTGATATTTCCTATACAGAGCATTGCAGGGAGAGTTATTGGTTTTGGCGGACGTGCGCTAAGTTCTGAGCAACAGCCGAAATATTTAAATAGCCCAGAGAGTCAGCTCTTCAAGAAGAGGGAGAATTTATACGGATTAAACTTTGCTTTAAGCGAAATACGTAAAAAACAGCACATATTTGTTGTTGAAGGATATATGGACACTATAGCGCTACATCAAGCGGGAATTAGTAATGCAGTTGCTCCGCTTGGTACCGCAATTTCTGCAGAACAGATAAAAAATCTATGGAGATTTGCTAAAGAAATCTCCATCTGTATGGATGGCGATAGTGCTGGACGTCATGCTGCTACTCGAGTTGCAGAACTTGCTCTGCAAATATTAGAGCCTGGATACACGTTAAAGTTTGTGACTTTGCCGAGTAATAAAGATCCATACGATGTATGTAATGAACTAGAATACAAGAAAGAAGACGTGTTGACTGCTCTTGACCATTCAACAAAACTGCATTCTGAATATTTATGGCATCACATAATCGATAGCAATTTGCAAAATTATGAAAAACTGGCTCCGGAAAAATATTCAATTCTTGAGCACAAGTTCATGGAATATGTAAATACTATTAGCAACAGCAGTATTAGAAGGTATTACAGAGATTATTTTTACAATAAGGCTAGTGAACTAAGAAGTAGCTTCAAAAAACAGATTTTTAATAGTAAAACTAGAGCAACAAAAGGTGAGTATCTTCATAATAAATCTCCAGAGCTAATTGAAGCAGAGCAAAATCAGGCCGTAATTTTGCGTATAGCCGTAGAATTTCCTGAAATCTTGAACCGTCCTATATTTTTTGAGCAATTTTCTCATTTTGAATTTACTAATGAGATGAAAAGATTACAACAGCGTATAATTGATGTAATAAGTAACAAAAGCAAACTCGATAAAGAGGCTTTGTTACAAGAATTGAAACAGTTTAACGTTATAAAGTATGTATTTGAAAAAACTAGTGTACTAAATAGCCAACTGAACGAGAGAAAATCTGTAGAAATTGTGTGGAATAATATAGTGTTACTAAAAGAATTAAATGCATTACGAAAAGAAAGAACCGAAGCGAGGCTGAGCGGTAATCTTGACTTAGAAGAAAGGTTAATAGAACAAATAGAGCAAATAGAAAGTAGTATACAAGAAATGCAAATGGAGTTTATTGAAAAGTAGATATCGTCTCGTTAGTCAACAATAAAATTACAAAATAAGACAATATTTTACATAAGATTGAAATTTTTAACTAATTAAGCCTTCCTCCAACAGCTTTGCCCTGTAGTTTTTAATATGGTTAGGATCACTTGAAAATGTATAATTTTTGTAGTTAGCTCTGTTATGCATATAAAGCTTACTATTGACTTTTATCACATTATCTCACATTATCTCACATAATATGCATGTGAGAAGAATATGAACTGGAAGAATTTTCGTCTTAGTACACGTCTCAACCTAGAAGGGCCTGTAATTGAGCAAGTGTACGAGTTAATTACTGCAGTTGATAGTGTTAAAAATAGCTGGCAGATAACGAAAAAACTACTACCACAAACAATTGAAAGATTAACTCATTCAGTTATTGTTACATCTTCTGGCGCTTCTAACCGTATTGAAGGAAATCGTCTAACCGATAAAGAAGTTGAGGATCTATATAAAAACCTACGTGTCAAAAAATTTAAAAATAGAGATGAGCAAGAAATTGCTGGCTACTTAGAAATGCTTAAACTAATATTTCATGATTATACGGATATTCCAATTAGTGAGTCATCAATATTGCACATTAACAACCAGATGCTACTTTATAGTGAAAAAGATTTGTATCATAGAGGAAAATACAAAGCAAGTTCTAATAGAGTTGAGGCAAAAGATCAGAATGGAAAAGTTGTTGGTATAATTTTTGATCCCACACCACCTTACCTTGTTAGAAAGGAAGTACAAGAGCTTATTGATTGGTATCACTGGTCCTTAAATAATAAATTTAAGCATCCTCTTATTATTGTTGCTAACTTTGTTTTTGAGTATCTGGCAATACACCCTTTTCAAGATGGGAATGGCAGAACTAGTAGATTGATGACTAATTTAATGCTGTTGCAGCAGGGTTATGATTTTGTATCTATTGTATCACATGAAAAGATAATTGAAACTAACAAACTTGATTACTATTTAGCGCTTAATAAGACACAAAGTAGCTGGAAAAGTGGCAAAGAAGATATTTCCCCATGGTTAATATTTTTTCTTAATGTGCTCAAAACGCAAGCAAATGAGGCGCATTATATTCTTGAGAGGGAGAATACTGAATATTTATTATCAAGAAAACAATTATTCTTCTGGGAGTGGGCACTTAGCCTTGCAGATAAAGAATTTAGTAGAAAAGATGCTATAGAAGCTCTAGGATTTCCTCCAAGAACAGTAGAGGCAATTACAAAGAAACTGCTAGGGATGAAATACTTACAGCGTCTTGGAGAAGGCAAAGCCACTAGATATAAAGTTATTATTTAAAAGTTTTAGTATGTTTTTCGAGATTTTTTTAAATCCAGTTTTATGCACAACTTTATTTGCAATTTTACATTTTTATTCGATTAAAAATTGCATTTTTGCAATAAAAAACTTACTTATTGTAGGAAAATCTTGTGTTTGTTCTCATATAAAATTATTTATGGAGTGACAATGGTGCATGTATTATACTTACATTTCTGATTCGAAAATTTATGCAGTTGTTTCTAACAAAATTAGTTAACAAATTCTATTGTTTAAAGATGAGAAATAAAGTAATCATCATTTCCAGTATTGCTTTTACTCTACTGTTTTTTATCAGCAGTGCATTTTTAAAAAAAGATCAGGCGGTTCATAGTGATAATGCAACTAGTAGCTTTTCAGTAAAAACTCAAGAATGTGCGCCGCAAAACCGCACTATATATTTAAATTTTTCTGGTACAGTAAATCCTTTACATAGAGCTAGCCTTGTCTCAAAAATAAGTGGTAAGATTATTGCGATTTATTTACCTGATGGTGAAAAGGTAAAAAGAGATGATGTAGTGTTAAAGATAGAAGATTATGACAGGATTGAGCAAGCTCAGAAAGCCAAAGCTTTATTAAAGCAGCGTGAAATTGAGTATGATTCCTCTCACAAACTGAATAAAAAAGGCTATGGGGCACAAATACAAGTAGAAGCAGCTTTTACTGCGTTACAAAGTGCAAAAGCTGACCTAAAAAGGCTAGAATTGGATTTAGAAAATACTGCAGTCACATCTCCTATAGATGGTTATATTGATAAAATCAATGCAAACGAAGGGGATTTTGTTAATGCTGGGCAAAAAATAGCTGACGTGGTTAATTTCGATCAAATTCTTGTAGTGTTATACGTTTCGGAAAATGAAGTAAATAAAATAGAGCTAGGCAGCACAGCTCAAATTAATTTGCTGGACGGAAAAGAATTGGCAGGTGAAGTAAGTTTTATTAGTAAAATTGCTGAGCCTAAAACTGGGTCTTATAGGGTAGAAGTAAAGGTAACTAATAATAAAATGATATCCTTGCAGGGACTAACTGCCAACGTAAGGCTACCTTCAGGCGAAAGATTTGCATATAAAGTTCCTTCTTCAGCCCTGAGCTTAAGTGACGAAGGTGCTCTTGGAATAAAGATTGTTGATGATAATAATTATGTAGTATTTGCACCAATAGAAATTGTTGATCATGAGAGCGATGGGGTTTGGATAGTAGCAAATAACGAAGGTAAACCCATAAAGTTAATAGTATTGGGCCACCTATTTGTTAAGCCTGGTGATAAGGTTTAAGACATAAGATCCTTTGTATCCGTTCAGCAGAGTGGTTTAAGAAACGATAGATAGGAGATTGTGAAAAGGCCCTTTGTTTCCATGTCAAGTATAACGAAATTATCCGTTCAAGGAATGCATTTCCCCGCTTCGATTGGGTAAAATATGAATTTTTGCGATAAACGACATAATGCCGAATTTGCCGTTCAGCGTGGTTATTTGTCAGCGGAATATTTTCTGGGTCATCTAAAAATTTCCACATCATTCTTTCAGATTTCAAAATATTTTTTGCAACTCGAGAAGCTCCAATTGCTTCAGGTAAGTGGAATATCTCCTTCAAGTAATACCATGTACGTTTTCGCAATTTTCTGGCACGTCTGGCAAATCTAAAAACATCTATTTCATTTTTTAGCAAAGCCTTTTTTAGTGCAAATAATTCAGTAGCTACATTTCTTAAGTAACAGCCGAGTGACCTTACCCAGAAAAATTTGGAGAGAAATTTTATACACTATCGCTGATATTTTTCCTTAAGTTGACGCCATTGTCTGTTCAGCTAAGCGGTGTGAGAGACAATATAGCTAAACTGACTTAGATTTTTACCGACAATTTGAAAAACCGTCATCCCGCTACGTGTTAGCGCCGCGGCGGTATGACGTAGGGAGATCTCTACTGCTATTCCACGTCAAGAACAACCATAAGTTCATTAGGGTTCACATAACTTAAAGCATTTTTTGCTTGCTCATCAAGCAGATCTAAATCTAAGCTTTTTTCATATAAGCCAAATACTTTGTTGTCCAACTTTTCCTTTTCAGAAGAGACATCCTTTAGCAAAAGTTTATTGTACTCGATTTCTTTTTTTAAATCGATTAACGTCAATAAGCCACGTTTACCTGTAATTGTGCTAATGCTGAAATATAATGTAAGGGAAGAAATGAGTAAGGCTGCGTTTAAACACAGTAACTTTTGCTTCTTTTTAGATATAAGCACCGTACTTTCACATATAAAAAATATATAACATGAAAAGGTGAACAAAAAGCTAAGAACCTTGACGCGCTTTACACCTTGGCTTTACCTTATTTATAATGTAAATCTTACCACCCCTTTTCACAACTTTACAATTTTTATCTCTGTTACGATGAGATTTTAGCGACCCTTTGACTTTCATATCTATAGTAAGAATTAAATTACTTTACATTATAATCACTTATCAAGAGTTAGTCAATTGATAACATTTTATTAAAATATTGTATAATTGTTGCTGATACTTCTTCGATCGACTTTTGCGTGACATCGATAATTGGCCAGTTATTCTGTTTAAAGAGCTCCTCTGCTTCTTTAATTTCCTTTTCTACTTTCTCAGGGTTAGCATATATATTATTATCTTCGTTGTTAATTGAAGTAAGTCTATTTTTGCGTATTTCTATTAGCCTACTTACATCTATTGTTACCCCTATCGTCAGTTTATTTTCTAATTTTGCCAAGTCGACATAAAAGGGTACCCCACTCACAAAAGGAATATTTGCAACTTTATAGCCTCGGTAAGCTAAATACGTACTGGTGGGAGATTTTGATGTACGTGAAACTCCAACCAAAATTATATCTGCTTTATCAATATCTTGAATATTTTGTCCATCATCATGATTAATAGTGTAGTTTATTGCCTCAATGCGCTGAAAATATTCGTTATTTATCTCAGTATGCAAGTCAAGCTTTTCGTCTTTTTCAATTTCAAGATAGGACGAAATTTCTCTAATAATATGTGATAATATTGCTCTATAGGGAATTTTCAACTTTATACAGTTATCTTTTAAATATTTTCTTAGCTCATCATCAGTAATAGTGCATATAACAAAATTATGCTCATCACTTTTCCTATTAATTTCCTCCAGAATTTTGTCAATCTGCTCCTCTTTTTTCACAAAAGACCAAACATATTCGATCGTTTCTATAGAACGAAAGTGTTTCAGAGCTGATTTTGCAACTGATATAACAGTTTCACCACTTGAATCTGATACTAAGTGTAGATTAAGCTTTTTAATGGTCATGTTTTATATAGTGTTATACTAAAAATAATGGCTAGGCTCTGTGGACAAAAAATATGAAAAGAGAGAAAAAGATGGTAGTTTAGCCTAATAGGTAAAAAATGGAGAAACTACCATATGCAATATTACATCAAAGAGGAAAATTGGAAACAAATTTTAGAGTTCATAAAAAGCGTAAAAGGAATGCACAGCAAAGATGAAAAACGTTTAAGAATATTCATAGAGGCAGTGTGGTACATAGTGCGAAGTGGTTGCCAATGGAGACTTTTACCAAAAACTTATGGTAATTACAGGAATATACATAAGCGATTTAAAAGATGGTGTGAAAGAGATGTCTGGAAAAAATTGCTTGAATATACTAAACAAGAGCCTGATTTAGAAGTTGCTATAATCGACGGTACGATCATCCGAGGCCATCCATGTTCATCTGGATATACAAAAAACTCCAAGGATCAAGAAGCTTTAGGGAGGAGCAAAGGTGGCTTTACAACTAAAATACATGCGCTTGTCGATGCACTTGGAAATCCACTTAAATTTACTCTGACTCCTGGTCAAAGAAATGAAATTACGCAGGCACAAGTGTTGACCGAAAGTATCTATAACTCTACTGTAGTAGCTGACAAGGGCTACGATAGCAATGCCTTTGTTACAAGTCTTGAAGACAAGGGATGTACAGTAGTTATTCCGCCAAAACGGAATCGAAAAGTGCAAAGGTATTACGATGAGCATATCTACAAAGAACGTCATTTGATTGAGTGTTTTTTTGGTAAAATTAAAAATTTTAGGCGCATTTTTTCCAGATTTGATAAAACTGCTGAGGTTTTTATGGGTTTTCTCAATTTTGTTGGAGCTCTTGTATGGCTTCTCTAAAATTTTGTCCACAGAGCCTAGCAATCTGCTACTCAAATTATGCTAATTTGTTGACCTACGTAAATATAGAAAAACTATCCTGTTGATAAAACTCAAACTAATTGGTAAATTCTTAACACAATTATTCTCAAAACGAATGTTTTTATTAAAGCCTACAAATTTCTCTTATTTTTCTAAGAAAGCTCTACCTTGGCTTGGGGTTATTTGTTTCGCATGTTTTTTAATTGGAATGTCTTTGGCATTATTCTTCTCTCCAGAAGATTATAAACAAGGAGAAATTGTACGAATCATGTACATTCATGTGCCTTCTGCATGGCTTGCTCTTGGAATATATGGATTAATTGCATCACTCAGTTTCATTTCATTGGTATGGAACAATAGCATTGCTAGTGTCTTGGCACATGCTGCTGCTCCTGCAGGGACAGTCTTCTCGGCAATATGTTTAATCACAGGCAGCATCTGGGGAAAAGGAACCTGGGGCACTTGGTGGGTATGGGATGCAAGACTTACTTCAATGCTGATTTTACTTTTCCTATATGTTGGCTACCTTTCATTGTGGAGCGCTTTTGATAATGAAGCGAGGGCAGAAAAATCAGCAGCAGTATTTGCCATCTTTAGTGCTATAAATATTCCTATAGTAAAATTTTCCGTGAATTTATGGTCCACTCTCCATCAGCCAGCAAGCATTTTGAGAAAAGGTGGAATAGCAATAGAAAGTTCCCTGCTGTTGCCACTGGTTGCAATGTTTATGTTTTGTGCCACATTTTTTTTAGTAGTGTGGATACTGTATTCACTTTACTTAATTAATTTATATAAGATAAAGAGAGAAATTAGTGTGCGGTATTAGATAGTCTTGCAACTCTATAGAAGAGTATGCTAGGCTCTGTGGACAAAATTTTAGAGAAGCCATACAAGAGCTCCAACAAAATTGAGAAAACCCATAAAAACCTCAGCAGTTTTATCAAATCTGGAAAAAATGCGCCTAAAATTTTTAATTTTACCAAAAAAACACTCAATCAAATGACGTTCTTTGTAGATATGCTCATCGTAATACCTTTGCACTTTTCGATTCCGTTTTGGCGGAATAACTACTGTACATCCCTTGTCTTCAAGACTTGTAACAAAGGCATTGCTATCGTAGCCCTTGTCAGCTACTACAGTAGAGTTATAGATACTTTCGGTCAACACTTGTGCCTGCGTAATTTCATTTCTTTGACCAGGAGTCAGAGTAAATTTAAGTGGATTTCCAAGTGCATCGACAAGCGCATGTATTTTAGTTGTAAAGCCACCTTTGCTCCTCCCTAAAGCTTCTTGATCCTTGGAGTTTTTTGTATATCCAGATGAACATGGATGGCCTCGGATGATCGTACCGTCGATTATAGCAACTTCTAAATCAGGCTCTTGTTTAGTATATTCAAGCAATTTTTTCCAGACATCTCTTTCACACCATCTTTTAAATCGCTTATGTATATTCCTGTAATTACCATAAGTTTTTGGTAAAAGTCTCCATTGGCAACCACTTCGCACTATGTACCACACTGCCTCTATGAATATTCTTAAACGTTTTTCATCTTTGCTGTGCATTCCTTTTACGCTTTTTATGAACTCTAAAATTTGTTTCCAATTTTCCTCTTTGATGTAATATTGCATATGGTAGTTTCTCCATTTTTTACCTATTAGGCTAAACTACCATCTTTTTCTCTCTTTTCATATTTTTTGTCCACAGAGCCTAGAGAGCCTACCAGTATTTTTAAAGTAAATGTTCATGTGATTCCACAGATAATTTCTGTTTTTTGATTCTATCTGTCCATTTATCATTTTCTATATCTTGTTTGTTGGTTGCTCTTTTTTCTTGCTCAACAATTGCCTTATCTATCTTCTGATGAATTGCATCAATTGCATTAATTGCATTTTTTTCTTTGTATACTTCACTTTTCCCTTCAATAATTAAATTGGTAAAAATATTTACAACAAACTGCACTTGATTATGATTAACCTGACCTTTTATCAAAGAAGGTAAAAAGCCTAATTCCATTATATGTTGACCTATGTTATTATCTATACCTTCTGTATGCATTAACATTTCATCATCAAACTCTTTCAATACTTCTGATGCTATTTTACCTTGAAAGGAAAGCCCTAAATTATCTGCTACTTCACTTATTAATAACTCTCTGTTTTCTTTATTATCTTCCAATTTAGCATAATCACTCAATAGATCCATAGCGGTAGACACCTTGATTGCAACAAAATCATTAACATCTTCTGGAGCAGAGCCTGATCTCAACAACCTATCTCTGAGATTTTCGCTTAAAAGATTGATAAACTCTTCATTTACATCCGATCCTGTAGTAGATATTGTACCATCTAAATAGTTACTTTGAGTACCGAAGCCATGCTCTATTTGTATTTTTGTCTCAGGTTTAAATCCTAATTTTGCACAGAATTTCTGAAAATATTTTTTAATAATGTCAAACAAGTTCTTGCCATTATCTTTATAATTTTTTAACTCTTTAGGAATAGTAAGTGATAATTTACCATCTCCATATTTTACAAGGTCTTCACCATCTTGAGACTCAAGTGTAAATTCTAATGAGTTAGACAGATCACATATCTTATCACCATGCATAACTTGATTTTTAACAGAGAGTATTGGTAGCCTCATGTCAGATCTAATTCTTACATTATTTTGGTTAGCACAATCAATATTTATTACTTTTTTAGGATTTTCTACTATGAACGACTGTCCAAGTGCAAGTTGGGTTTGTATAAATGGAGCAGCCTCATACCCTGCTTGATTACAATTGGTGACTAGCTCTTCTAAAATAGCATTACTTGGAACTTCTGCCCCAGCGTATCTGAACATTTTTTTGAAAACTTCTTTTGCAAAGGAACGGTAATCCTTGTTTTCATCTTTCTCTGTTGGTAATAGATGGATATACCTTTGGCCAGCATTGTAAAATTCTTCAAATTCTTTCTTATATGAATCAGTTTTTTGATGATCAGTAGTTTTGGGATCTTCGCAGTGATTTTTCCACAGCTCACCCAATGCATCACTTACAAGCTCTTTCTCAATATCTTCGAGTACTGAAGCAACAAAAGCTTTGCCACGATCCGTATCTATTTCTCTTGTTCCTTTTTTGTTAAATATTTCGTCATTATATATATCATCACTATTAAAAAGTTCGCTTCTGCGGTGCTTAGCTCCTTCCTTAAATGCAATAATAAAATTTTTATCTATTTCTTTTCCGTTAATAATAAAATTCATCCTTTGAAAATCTAAGAACATTGTTTCACCAGAATTTGCTAATTCATTATCTTGATCTGCTCTTAATTTACTAAAATTGAACTCTTTAGCTGTGGCCTTTAATCTAACTACTGGACTCTTATTATTTTTTTCTTTTGCCTCTTTCATAAATAACACCTTACTGTAAATATGCTGTAAGTTGTATCATATAATGATGAATAATTTGGTAATATATTAAGAAAATCGACAGTATATTTCTTTATTTAAGAGGTGTAGGAAAGGCGTAGATTTCTCTTTCCATTTGTAGCGTACTGCATTAATATTTATGTATTAATTTAGAAAATAATGATGAATAACATTGTAATTGTTGGTCTGCAATGGGGTGACGAAGGCAAGGGTAAAATAGTAGATTATCTTTCTGAAAATGCAGATGCAGTTGTGAGATTTCAGGGAGGAAATAATGCAGGGCACACTATAGTAATAGATGATGAGGTTTATAAATTAAATTTACTGCCCTCTGCTGTTTTGAGAACGGGCAAAATATCTATTATAGGAAACGGTGTTGCTCTTGATTCGCATGCTCTAGTCTCAGAAATAGAGTCATTGAAAGTTAAAGGAGTGGACATAAACTATAACAACTTGATGGTATCCGAGAGCTGTCCATTAATACTTAGCGTACATAAGGACAAGGAAAAGCTATTTGAAGATTTAAACGGAAATCACAAAATTGGTACAACAAATAAAGGGATAGGACCATGTTATGAAGATAAAGTTGGGAGGAGGGCTATACGCCTTTGTGACTTAGAAAACGCAGATGAGCTCAATAAAAGAGTAGATACTCTTTTGAATTACCACAATGCTATCAGGAAAGGCCTTAACTACCAGGTGGTTAAAAAAGAAGAAATATTAAAGGAAATTCAAGAGATTTCAGAAAAAATTCTTTCATATAAAAAACCTGTATGGAAGATATTAAATGACTTGATGAAAGAAGGTAAGAAAATAATATTTGAAGGCGCCCAAGGTACATTTTTAGATATCGACCACGGAACTTACCCTTTTGTTACTTCAAGTAATACCGTAGCATCGCAAGCAATAACAGGCTCAGGATTATCCTCCAATGCTTACATTATTGGTGTGGTAAAAGCTTATACAACAAGAGTGGGCAATGGTCCATTCCCTACTGAGCAAAAGAACGAAGTGGGGGACAGCTTATTTACTATAGGCAAGGAACTTGGAACAGTGAGCAATAGGAGAAGGCGTTGCGGATGGTTCGATGCAGTTTTAGTGCGCCAGGCCGTACAACTCTCTGGAGTTTCAAGCATTGTATTAACCAAATTAGATGTGCTTGATTCTTTTGATACAATTAAAATATGCACTGGTTACAAGTATAGCGGAAAAATGTATGATTATTTACCCGCATCACATTCAATACAAGAAGAACTAGAGCCAGTGTATGAAGAATTTCCTGGCTGGAAAGAAAACACTCAAGGTAAAAGGTTGATTAAAGCATTGCCTACTAATTTAATAAAATATATAGACAGGTTAGAAAAATTAATAGGTGTACCAATTCATCTAATCTCAACTAGTCCAAAGAGAGAGGATGTTATTAAGCTTAAAGATTTCTGAAAACGTCTTTGTATCTTAGAGCCTGTACGTAATCTCAAAAAAGAGATAAAGTGAGAGGATAAAGTATATAAAGTAGGATATGCGAAGTTTATAACCAAGTGACATAAGTCGAGAAAAGTTTGAGGTTATTGTAGCAGATCTGGAATCTTGCAGAAAGAAGACAAAACCAAGAACACTTGATTTACATGATGTATTTTGTGGAGTGTTATACGTGTTAAAAAGTGGTTGCCAGTGGAGAATGGTATCAAAAGAGTTCCCAAAATGGCGCAATTGTTACGACTATTTTAAGAAGTGGAGTGAAAAACCAGATGCAAATAAAGAAAGTGTTCTGGAGCTGGTATTAAAAAAAATAATTGCGACAAAACAATGGTCGGAAAAGCTTCTGCATAATTGATGCACAGAGTATAAAAAATGCAGATACTGCTGAAGCTATGATGCAGGCAAGAAGATTTCAGGGCCGTATTGCAGTAGATACGCAAGCATGCAATTTATACAACAACAGCAGAGATAACTGACCGTAGCAGTGCTGTGAGAATGGTCGAAAATGCAAAAGAAAACCTCTCGGGAGTTAAAAATGTACTGGTTGATGCAGGCTATACTGGAGAGAATTTTGTAACTCAAATAAAAACGATTATTGGTGCAACCGTTGAAGTGATCAAAAGAAATGAATTACGTTCCTTTGTTGTATTGCCCAAAAGATGGGTTGTGGAGCGATCTTTTGCTTGGTTAGAAAAATGTAGAAGATTGTGGAAAAATTGTGAGCGAAAACTCAATACTAGCCTACAAATGGTAGTTCTGGCTTTCACTGCCTTACTTCTGAAAAAATTATGAACAGGCTCTTACTAACTCTTATCTAATAAAAAAAATACTTGTGTAACTTCGAATAGTCTATTATGCAAGACAGCAGTATAAACATGTAGTAAGAAATGTATAATGAAAAATAAAAGCTCAATTTTAACACTTGCAGTTATTTTTACACAATTAAGTAATCATAAAAGTTAGTGTAGGACGAGGTTATACAGTTTGATTTCTTTTAATATATGTTAATTGGTATAATATAAATATAGTTAAGGAGGCGTATTATGACTGGAAGTTTGGCTAAGGAAGAAAAAACAGCAGAGGCAGGAAAAACAAGTAATCAGTCAGAGAATTATGATGTTGAATCAGTTATAAGGGTAGCATCATGTGCTTGGAATGCAATACATTGCTTGTTGGCATCTTATGAATACGATCTATATTCGTCATGGCTTGAATCGCATTTTACATCCCTCAAGGACCGTATCAATAAAATGGAAAAAGACAATTCTTTCACTAAGGACTCTGCTATAATAAAGTTCTGCCGCTCAATTGCAGAAAATAATAAATTATACAAAGAGTTAAAAAATTTAAATAATCTTGCTGAAAATTTTGCCAATGAAGAATTTGATTCTCAATTAGAGAAGATAATAACAGGCTTTAAACTAAAAAACCTAGAAGACAAGGTAGGCTTCTTAATGCTTTTGAAAGAAGAAAGAGACCTCACTGCTATACAGAAGGCTTATAGAGATGAGTGGAGTTTTTATGACCTAATAAACGATAGAGATTTTAAACAAACGTACATAGATAAAGCAGTAACAGAGTCTGCTAATAAGAGCTTTAAGGAAGATATAGATAAATGTATAAAGTTGGCAGAGCAGGGAAAAGAAGCTGCAAGTAAATATCTTGGAGAGAAAGGCGTAGAGCTTCGAGCTTATTACACAGAAACTGATAACGCTCATAGAGTTTTGAATATCAATCTTATTAATTACAATAGAAGTGAGCCAACCAGGATTAGTGATATTTTACGGCAAGAGAAAGATATTAAAGAATTGAATATCTATTGCAATAAAAAACATGAAATACACGCTCATCGGAAAGGTAAGGAAAGACATTATAAATTTAAAGAGGGCGCATATTATAAAATGACAAGCACTTGGCCTGTAAAGGATGGATCCGAAATGTGTACCATGATTATGAATGTGAGTAGCGATGGCATAACTGAAGTACTAAAATTTAATGATGAAGATTTTGTGCTATCGGAGGAGATCTTAGAATTGATAAAGCAAAATGATGAATTATATATTCAAAGTCTCTCCTTATATGATGCTGTACTAGAAAAGGGTAAGGCTGCTGATGTTGTGCCTACTGCTAATAATAATTTTCAAAATGAATCTATAACGGCCTATCAAGATAAGGAACCAGAGGGGGAATTAGACCCTAAAGTTGATGCTGACAATAGCCTTCCTCCTTCTATTAATAGCAATGCATCAACTCAAACGGAAGTCAATTTACAACACACTGAAACTCAAACAGAAGTTGCTTCACAACAAATCGAAACTAAAACGGAAGTCAATTTACAGCACACTGGAACTCAGACAGAATTTGCTTCACAACAAATGGATGAATTGATTTTAAATAATCAGATGCTGTCCGAAAAAAACGTTGAATTGAAGCAAGAAATGTCAAATTTGAAAAAAGAAGCTGTTGAATTGAAGCGAGAAATAGAAGCAGGGTTGCAAGTGATAAATAAAAAGCACCATGAATTAATACAAGAAAATCAGCGACTACAGGAGAAACTAGAAACAACCCAAGCAGAAGCTAATCAAACAATTGTAAAGTTAGAGAAGCAGAATAGCGATTTACAAGACAGGTTTGAAAAAGAGGAGCAAAAAAACACGGAATTGCAAACTGAACTGGCACAAAAAAATGAAGAATTAGCAGGTGTGTTAAAAGAGCTACAAGGGAAAGCACAAGAACTTAAAGGTGTATATGAAGAAAAAAGAAAGCTAAAGGAAGAGCTGAAAATTGTTAATGCAGGAAAGAAGAATTTGGAAAAAGAGCTAAATCAAGCACGAGAAGATGCGGAACAGATAATGGTTGAACGACCCCAGCAGAAAGAGCGCTTGAAAGATCAGCTAAGAGAATTAGATCAGGAATATAAGGTACAAGTAGAAATTGAGCAAAAGATTAAAGAATCAGATAGGCAGGATAGCGATTTACAAGATACACTTGGAGAAGAGAGACTAAAACTCAACATTGAAGAGCTAGAAAACGAGTACGAGGAATTTCCAGGAGATAAGGTGCTTACACTTGAACTCACTAAAGATGAAGATAAAGTCGAAGAGTTAAGAAACGAGCTAGAGCGTGAGAAAGAAAAGTGTAAACAATTATTAGAAGAAGAAAATGAATGGGGTGATGAATTGGTAGGAATGCTTGATGGACTGGAAGAAAAAATTCGTGCTGATGAACAAAGGAGCTTCAACAATCAATTAACGGGAGAAATTTCTAATGAGTCTGGTAATGCTCCACAAAAGAAGAGCGGGTTATCCAAATCTTTAAGCCTTGATAATGAGTCTTATGTTCCACTGAGAGAGAAGACAACATTACTCAGATCTTTAAGCATTGATGACGGATATGGTAGCGATGAGGAAAAGTGTGGTAATGTTTTACCTTCCAAAAGTCCTATGAGTTTGTTTGAGGAGGTGGAGGTGGAAAAGAGTAGAAACGTAGGTAGCTCGCCTTCTTTCGGTTAGGTTGGAGAAAGTGAAAAATGCAGGTTCGAAAGCATTATTGTGAAGATGGTTGGGGTTAAGTTGCAACTTAAGTGGGGCGCAAAAGGTCTTTTGTGTTGATAATAATTTAAAATCTATAGTAGACTAAAAAAGATTATTAAATTATAATATAACATATGATAAAAGACGATAAATCGAAAACAATTTTTGAAGTGGAAGGGGCAGTAACTGCTTTACTACCTGCAGCAGAATTTAGAGTGAAACTAGACAATGAACATGAGATTATCTGTCATGTATCAGGGAAAGTGAGAAGAAGTAAAATACGCATCATTATAGGGGATAGGGTGTTAGTTGAGATGAGCATTTACGATAGGAATGCGAGAAAGGGTAGGATCATTAGAAGGCTTAAAGGTACAAGTGACAGAACGATCTCTAAATAATCTTATTCTTGCTTCATCATCGAAAAGGCGTATAGCTTTACTAAAACAAATAAACATTGAGCCAGGTTTAATTTTGCCAGCAGACATAGATGAAGCCCCTTTAAAAAAGGAACTTCCGAAGGATTACTCAATCCGTATGGCAAAAAGTAAAGCGGAGAAAATACAAAGCTCAAATCCAAATTACTTTGTGCTTGGTGTTGATACAGTTGTTGCTTGTGGTAGAAGGATATTGCTCAAAGCTGAAAACGTTGAGCAAGCAGAAAAATGTATCCGCTTGTTATCAGGAAGAAGGCATAGAGTATACACCAGTGTATGTCTATTAACTCCCGATCAATCTAAACAACATATCAGGACTGTGGTTACAATAGTGAAATTTAAACGTCTCAGTGAACAAGAAATTAAGTATTATTTAGCATCAGAAGAGTGGAAAAATAGGGCAGGGGGATGCAATATACAAGGCCTAGCTGGAGTGTTCGTATTGTTCTTACGCGGCTCCTACTCTTCCGTTATAGGGTTACCATTACATGAAACCTATTGTTTGCTAAGCAATTATTTTAACTTCAATTTATATTGAAATACCTTTATTAGTATCTTTTTTTTGTTGTGACTCAGCAACCTGTTTAGCCCAATCTAGTGGTCTTTTATTTCTGTTAGCTAATGCAATTCTATTGCGATCATAACCATCAGTGTGTTCTGTTAAAGTATCTCCTCTTTCTTCTTCTATTACTCCAGCTTTCAGTTGTGCTTCATCTTTCTCTAGTAATTTATATAGTTCGCTATTTTTATCTACAGTTGGATTAGTGTCATTATTTTCTCGTTCTGCCACTGTTTTTTCTAACCACTTACGTATAGGGTCATATTGTTTACCTTCTCCTATCTTTTCTAAAATGCTTTCTGAGAATGAATCTTTAGGAATATTTTCTTTAGTAGCCTGTTGTGCCGGTTCTCTTAACCCTTTATCCGGGTTTCCCAATGCTCCTTTTAACTCACTCGTATCTCCGATTTCTTTTGGTTCAATGTTTTCTAAGCTCTTCTTTAACTGTTCAGGATTTACTTGAGATTGTTCATGATTGGCATGAGTTGGAGATGAATAGCCCGAATCGTTTGTTTTTATGTCTGTTGAGCTGTCTTTTAGCAACCCAACTTCTCTCAAGCGTTTTTTAGTTTCTTCGCTAATCTGACTCTGATCAGCTGGTTTTAACCCGAGATTTTCTTGACCTAATGTATTTTTAAGTTCTTCAAATAGAGTTAGGTTACTTTGTCTAATATGTTCTTCTAATTTCCTTCCTACCTGTTTTAAATCTGTTTGAGATTTACTATCACTATTAGTTGGAGATATATAGCCTGAATCACTTATACTATTTGGTGTTGAAGCAGAGACACTAACAGTTGGACCTTCCACTATTTTTACATCTGCTAAATCGTCTTTTTGCAATCCATCTTCTTTATCTTGTGACAGTTTATCAGTAGGATCAACTTGCCTTAATCCTCTATTATCCTGCTGTGATCTATCTCTGATTTCTTTAAGAAGATTTTTAGGTGGAGTTTGATCACTTTGTTCAATGTTCTCTAAGCTCTTCTTTAACTGTTCAGGATTTACTTGAGATTGTTCATGATTGGCATGAGTTGGAGATGAATAGCCCGAGTCACTTTTATTATTGAGTGCTGTAGCAGAGAGCGGCTGTTCACTTTCTTTCCACTTAGCATCACTAGCATCTTGGTTATCACTGTTATCTGGAGAAGATGAATAAGGAATTCTGTCCTTTAATGTCTCTAACGGTGATGGGTTATTTTTTCTACTTCCTGCAATTGATGCTTTTCTATCATCAACATCAATGTGCCGTAAGTTGTTTTTCTTGAAATTTCTGATGTCTTGTAACAGATCGCCTTTGCTATTTCCTTCTTGTTGCTGGGTTTTAGGTTGTTGCTGATCATTAGGTGTTTGCTCACTTCTATCTGGTTTTTGGCTTCCAGGTACAGCATGTCCAAATGTAGGATTGTCATAACGTTCATCTTCTTGCCTATTATCTTGGCTTACAGACTTGGTGAAAGTAGAACTATCTGAAGAATCAGAAGTTGCACCTTTTTGCTGATTATTAGGTGTTTGCTCATTTTCGCGCAAGTCATCTGGTTTTTGGCTTCCAGATTTGGCTCCCCCTTGCTCATCGAAAACACCTTTTTCAGGTGGTAGTGAACTAGTTCTAGGTGGAAGTGGCGGAGGAGTTTTTTTGTTCTGAGGATTCTCCTCAAAAAGCGATTGTAGGTTATAAACTTGACCTCCCGAATTTGCTTCTCGTGCTGCTTGTCTAAGCTCACGCTTTTCTTTAGCCTCCTGAGAATTAATTTTATCGTCAAAATCTTTTCCAATTCCGCTATCGTAAGACTGCCTTCTGCTGTTAGATTGTAGTCCAAAATGTGAATGGTGGTCTTCTTTTTTTTGAGTTATATCAGTAGCTTGAACGCTAACACCTCTATTAACATCAATTCTTGTTGTAGTTTCAGATGATAGCTCGTTACTGTCTTTATTATGTTGCACCTCATTCACTTTTCCTTTTTCCCTGAATTCTATTTCATGCAAGAATAAACCACCTATTTTTACGTCTTTATTTGCTTTTAGCTGATCTTCAGTAACGCCATTACCTTCAATAAGTTTTACACCTTCTTTATCAATATTAACTTTAATAGTACACTTTTCCCCATTCACATACCAATTTAGCGTCATTTCATATGAACCATCGGTTACGACATAATGTCTTATTTTTTTCTCTCCTTCCTCGGCAACAAAACCGTGCATTCCGCTCTTTCCATCACTATGCAATGTTGAAAACCCCGAGATTCCATTCTTCTGACAAAAATCACTGTTTAAAAATTCGCTGATTTTAAACTCTTTTTTGTTATCTCCCAGCGTAATACTTGCGTGATTACCGTATATTGAAACTCCTGCAACATCATCAACATACTCTTTCAACCTTTCTTTAACTTCACTTTCAAGCTCTTGTCCAGCTTTCTTTGTCTTGTCGCATTTCTGAAGAATAACTCCATATGTTTTATCTTTGTTTTCTTCTTCGTCCCAATTCCAGTTGGCGTGTTTTGTTAAAAACTTTACTGTGTTAAAATCAACTCTAGCATTATAAATTGGGTCGTCTTCCTTTTTTATTTTATCAAATAAAGGAAAAATTTCTTGAATGCGCTCATTATAAATGTGTTCTTGTTGTGTATCGTTAGTGTTCATATACCCCTCACTAATAACCCTCTGCCTTTAGTTCTAGCTAATACTAGCTAATATAATTATCACAAGCATTGGTTGAATTTTTATTAAGGAAGGTTGTGTTACTAATGTGATGACACAAGCTATTTTATGGTAACATCAAACGATTTAAGTTGTCATTCCAGTCTGGAATCCAGCCTTTCACGAACCCCATCAAAAATGTTGTGTTTTAACATAAGATTAGCTACTTTTATGCTCACTAACTTAGTGCCAATCAAGATTCCTGGATCCCAGTGTCTGGGCACTGGGATGACATCCTTCTTGGCGGAAATCACTCTTATATCACAACAGCTGCATAGCCTAAATTGCTTTAGCTATAGCTCTGTTTTTGCAACCTCAAATATCTGCTACTCATAGTAAACACTTCTGGATCTTGAGAGGTTAGCTTGAGTATAGCGAGTATGTTGATAAACAACAAAGCAGCAATCGAGATATCAGCAACATCCCATAGCAACCGGACTTTACCTATCGCACCAAGCGGAATGATCATGGTAAAAATTACAATCCAGATTTTAGTGTATTTATTATCCATAGACACATAGCGTATTGTCTGTTTTGAGCAAAAAAACCAAGTAAAAATAGTAGTAAAAGCAAAACAAAACATTATGGCCATAATTAAATAGTCAATATAAGGCCAATTCATTGCCTTTCTAAAAGCAAATATGCACATGTTAGTGCTCTCTAAATCAGTAATCCAAGAATCTGTGACAAGCAGTACCATTGTTGTAATAAACACTATAAACGCAACTATAAAAGGCGATATTATCGTAATTAGACTCTGCTCAATAATAAATTTATTATTATTTTTCTTAGGAACAATTGAAGAATGTACGATTCCTTCAAGGCCAAGCCCTATATCTGTTGCAAAAATACCTCGCAAAGTTCCGACTTGAATAATAGTCAACATTTCTAGAATCAAACCTAGAGATAAACCAGAGTTAAAGCTACTGGTTGTAAAAAAACTGCCTGTTATTAATTTTAGAGAAGGAAGAATATTTTCACTAAATTTAAATAATATGATACCGCAAAGTGTGAGGTAACTTACCGTCATTATCGGTATCATAGCCGATATAAAAATTTTAATCTTTTTTAAGCTGAGAACTGCAACAACAAAAAATATTATGGCCATTACAATGCCACCAATGACTACAGGCACATCTATCATGTTAAGTGGTATTGATAGAGAATTTACCTGAACAAGGTTACCAACTGTTATTGAAACCATCATCATAACAACCAGAAACACAATTGTAGCTTTTCTAGAATTAAATGCATCAGCCATGTAGGCTACAGGGCCACCTATAAACCGTCCGTTCTTTTCCTTTCTGGTTTTTATACTTAGATAACAAGTGACATATTTTATCACAGAAGTGATAACAATAATTATCGCCATCCACAAAATAGAGCCCGGTCCTCCGGTTTTTAGAGCAACAGCAGTTCCTGAAATGTTTCCTACTCCTAAATTTCCTCCTAAAATTGTAAACAGAGCGGCTATAGAAGAAAATTTATTTTCTCCTTTTTTAGCTCCAAGGAGTGAAAGGGCGTATGGTAATCTCAATACCTGTAGCCATTTTAGTTTAATCGATAGGTAAACACCAGCAACTGGCATGAGTAATATTGTTGGCAGTAATAAAACAAACTTTACTATACCCATTTACATACTAAAAGTGAGTGTTTTGACTTAAGTATACATACAAAAATTGAAAATACCTAACCTATTTTCTATGTATGAATTCGTTTCCGTCATTCTAGAAACCTTTTCTTGTCATCCCAGTGTCAGCTACTTGGATGACGCCATTTTAGAGGAATTCCCTTATACCACAAGTTTGTACAGATGTGGGTTTGACCATAGCTAGATTCCAGCGTCACGCGCTGGAATGACACCTACCCCATGAGAACTCTATTTTTCATACCACTCATTTATAAGTTTATTGATATCAGAATCTATAAAATTCTTTAATGGTTGCCTGATTTTTATCTCAACATTTTTAGGGATGCACCTATCTTTACATATCGCATAATTTATATGGAAGTTAAGGTCAATATACCCTTGATTTAAAAATATATTCATCTTAAAGAGAAATAATACCATATCCTCATATACGTTACTTACAAACGTCTCTCTCCCTACTTTATCTTTATGTTCCTTTGGAATAGGCCAGTGAATATTTATATCTGATGCATTACCTTTGTAACTAATAGACGTGGGAAGGCCAAAATCTCCAGGATCTTTATAATATATGTGCCAGCCTGGTTCTACTGTAACCTTTATTGCACCTTTAAGAGTGAAGCTTGCTTCATTTATCTCGCCAATAAGTAAATCAAATTTTGCAATTTCCTCGTCAGCATATAGTTGAGCGCAAGAAAAAAATAAAAACAATATTAAATATATATATATTTTCATTAAGGTAAATTTCTCCTTTTACAGAGAAAGTGATTTAGATTTTAATTATTATATTTAATAGTATTATATAGATTATTTATTAATATAGCATTATGCTATAGCTAAACTGACTTACGACAATCTGAAAAACGACAAATTCGTCATTCCGCTACTTGTTAGCGGAATCTATGCCGAGATACCGCGATTCATTCCAGTTATCTAAGTGGAGAAAGTCACCTCTCCCCACTCGACTTCAAAACCGGACTTGTGACTTTCACCACATCCGGCTTCTCTCTAACTTGGTGTTTGTCATACATACTTCTCCATGTAATTAACATTTCAAAGCTTGGTAAATTTGTTTTTATAGCTTAAATACAGCATTCTCTATATTACTAGGCTCTGTGGACAAAATTTTAGAGAAGCCATACAAGAGCTCCAACAAAATTGAGAAAACCCATAAAAACCTCAGCAGTTTTATCAAATCTGGAAAAAATGCGCCTAAAATTTTTAATTTTACCAAAAAAACACTCAATCAAATGACGTTCTTTGTAGATATGCTCATCGTAATACCTTTGCACTTTTCGATTCCGTTTTGGCGGAATAACTACTGTACATCCCTTGTCTTCAAGACTTGTAACAAAGGCATTGCTATCGTAGCCCTTGTCAGCTACTACAGTAGAGTTATAGATACTTTCGGTCAACACTTGTGCCTGCGTAATTTCATTTCTTTGACCAGGAGTCAGAGTAAATTTAAGTGGATTTCCAAGTGCATCGACAAGCGCATGTATTTTAGTTGTAAAGCCACCTTTGCTCCTCCCTAAAGCTTCTTGATCCTTGGAGTTTTTTGTATATCCAGATGAACATGGATGGCCTCGGATGATCGTACCGTCGATTATAGCAACTTCTAAATCAGGCTCTTGTTTAGTATATTCAAGCAATTTTTTCCAGACATCTCTTTCACACCATCTTTTAAATCGCTTATGTATACTCCTGTAATTACCATAAGTTTTTGGTAAAAGTCTCCATTGGCAACCACTTCGCACTATGTACCACACTGCCTCTATGAATATTCTTAAACGTTTTTCATCTTTGCTGTGCATTCCTTTTACGCTTTTTATGAACTCTAAAATTTGTTTCCAATTTTCCTCTTTGATGTAATATTGCATATGGTAGTTTCTCCATTTTTTACCTATTAGGCTAAACTACCATCTTTTTCTCTCTTTTCATATTTTTTGTCCACAGAGCCTAGTCAAAATATGTGTTTTCTAACCCTTTTTTGGTAATTGAACGAACGAAGATAAGGTACCTTATGACGATCAACTTTCCTTCCCTTTCTTACCGCCAAAGTGTTCATCAAAAATAGCTTTGATAATTGATCCATAATGCAGTCAGTATCTGATTCCGTAGCAAAAATGTCGAAAGCCAAGTTTTTGATCGCGTTAAATGAGACAGATTTGTTAATGCTTCTCTTAAGCTTATCATCGGTTAAGTCCATATTCAACGCTTCTTCTACATCTTCTGTCATAACACTTTCTAGGTTGCTAATAAAGATAGCTGACCAAAAATCCTGTTTAACAGACTCAACACTTTTTCCTGTAAAATTTTCTAGACTTAGTCTTCCTTTGAGTTTTGCAAAAAATGTCTCAACTCCCCAGCGTAAAAAATATAACTCCTTAAATCCTCCAGTTTGAAACTTTTGTTCATCCATTAATGATGTAGCTAACACTTCAATTTCACCAGATGGCAGTACCACTTTGAAGCGTTATTCCACTATTTTCTTGTTTTATCTTACGCTGAGCACATATGGTAACCTCAACACTAGATGGGCTTTTTTCTTCAAACATAGCATTCACTTCATTAAAAGATGATCTGGGACATCGAATGACATAAGCAATTTTTCTTTTTGTAAGGCTAGAAAGAAATTTATAAGATAAATATACAAATCAGTAAGTCATTAGTATTTACAACTTTAAGCATTTCATCTGCTAAGTTAATTTCATGAGTGTTACCTCTATCTAACACTGACCTTATGGCAACATTATTTATAACAAACCGCAAAGGTTGCACTTGCATAATCACCTAAATCTTTTGGTTTTTGGTTACGTATTTTTCTTGAGCCAAATTCATTTTTTATTTCAACGCTTGTTGGTAAAATGATTTTGGAGGCATCAAGAGCTAACACTCTAAAGCCAAAACAAGTTTTAAATTTTTGGTCTTGGTAGTACAAGGAAACCACACCTTCGTTAATTTCTGAAAATGCACTGTGTTTCATTTTTTTTCTTGCTTGACTAAAAGCACTAGCAGTAACGGTATAGTCTTTTTTCCTATATAAAATAAATTCGTTTAGTGTTACTTGCAGCGACTTTACACTTTTTCTTAAAATTAAGATAAATATGTCAATAAAAGATAACTTCCTCTTTCTCATAAAATCTTTTGAAGATGATTTATGGGATTCTATAAATTCTAGACTTGCCAATTCATTTTGAATAAATTTTATTACTGCCTTTTTTACTCATACTACCTTTAAACTTATTGGTATACATCATTATCCCATAAAATCTATCTTTTTTCCTTAACTTAATGGCAGTGAGACTTGGAATATCTTCGTGAACTACATTTTCCTCATAACAGATTAGGTACTTATCCCCAGTTGATGTCTTCATGCCTGATGAATTTTGCATTTCGGGTGTCACGTTGGATAGCGAGTTTGACTATCGCTATATCTTCCTCATGTTCAATCGCTTCTTGTATAAACCCCTCTGCTAGCTCTTGAACTGATTGGTTTTTCACTTTAGCCAAGCGAGTAAGATTCTTTAAAACTTTTTCGCTAATGTTAATACCTGAATCTGCCATATGTTTTACCAAAATCTACTACTATAACAATTTTACAACATCTTTCTAAATTTTTCAATAAAAAAAGCAGTTTACGTAGGTACTTTCCACCCATTTCCAGCAGTTTTTTCTTCTTCTGTTTCTTCCATCTTAGAGCCTGGTTCTTCATGTGTATCAGTCACAGGTTCTTTTTCTGCTTGCATTATTTTACCTGACATGTACTCCTTAGCTTGCTTAGCGAGCTCGATTACAATAGCTACTCCAATTGTAGTTGCAACCGTAAGTGCTAGTGCATGTATTCCTACTGCAAGCAAGGACTCTAGTGCCGCTGATAAAGATGTTAAGGAATCTATTTTACATATTGGAAAAGCGCCACTTGCAGCGATAAAAGCTCCAACTACAATGTTTCCAATAAACAACAAAGGAGTTAGGAACAAGGGCTGGTAATCGTCAGGCTGTTGAGACAATCCTTTCCATGTTATTGAAAGCAAAATGTAAGCTACTATTAATGGTATTATGGAAATAGCACCAACGATACCACCTACTATACCTACTACCAGAGGTGACGGAGTAGTAAGGCTTAATATAATAAGTGGGAGAGATATAATTGATAGTATTATAGAAATTACACCTACTGTTTTCAGAAGAGATAGAAATCCTTTTGAATCTAAGTGTTCTTTAATTCCCTTAAATAATATAAAGAAAATGCTTATACACATTATAGCACAAAGTATTACTGCTGCTATTTTTATTATAGCTGCTGCTATAAGTGCTGCTAAATAAGCTATATTCATTATAACTTTACCACTAAACTTAATAACACTGCAATTATCACACACCATAATAAAAAAGTCAACACCATATGTTTAGGTTGTAAAATCCTAAAAAGCAGCCAGAATAGAATAAGCAAACATTTACGAATTGAATTTAGTGCAAACAAGGGTGTTGATATCAACCATACTCTGCAGAATCGCAATATGGTATGACTACATGCTCTTCACTGATTTGATTAACATAATCAGCAGAGAGTTTTGTTTTGCAAAAGATGTCTACAGTAACATACTGCAATTATTTGGAATTGTAGGGCTAGGTGCAATTGTAAGGCCACTTGGTGCATTCATATTTGGTCACGTTGGTGACAGGTATGGAAGGAGGATAGCATTGATAATTACTATCTTGCTAATATCGATACCGTCTAGTCTCATTGCATTTATTCCAAGTCACAATCAAGTAGGTATAATTTCTACTATATTGCTTCTTGCAATCCATATAACACAAGGAATTGCACTTGGTGGTGAACAAGGAAGTTCTGTTTATCTTATAGAGCATTTATCCAGTAGGAAAGAGAACTTAGGGATGTATTTTGGAATGATGGGTTTTGGTCGTTCCATTGGCGTCTTGCTTTCTGCGGTGATAGTGATTATCTGCAAAAAAACTACTGATTTTTGTACCTGGGGTTGGAGATTGCCATTTATTTTCTCAGCTATTTTAGGATTAATTAGCGCGTATAGCATATACACATTGGGAGAAACTCCAGCATATGAAAAAAATCGAAAACAAAGAAATTTACCTGATTTGCCAATAATAGAGCTTATAAAACGCCACAAGAGAGCTCTTATACTTGCTATTTTAATATCTGTACCTGTTAATGTTGCTGTTGGATTTACCATATTTCTTCGAACTCTCGCAAAGGAAATAGCATCAGTGGATGTTTATGTAACAACATATATCAACGAAATTGTATTGATTATAACCAGTGTATTAATGCCGATATCTTCAATAGCGTTTGGAATGTTGGCTGATAAAGTTGGAAAAGAGCGCACTGCAATCTTATTTATAGCAATTACAATGGCACTGTGTTGTCCTGCGTTATCTATTGCATATTACTACAAAAATTACCTTATAATTATGCTTAGTGTAATGGCTCTTTCTATAATAGAAAGAGGTATAGTTCCCATAGGAATAGTTGCATCTGAACTCTTTCCCACCAATGTTAGATTTAGTGGTGTGAGCTTATCACGCAATATCTCTTATGCGTTACATGGAGGATTTACTCCTATGGTTTGTATTTGGTTGACTGTAACATTTCCTCAAACAAACCTTGCTGCTGGGCTTTATATAGTCTTCTGCTTATTGATCAGTGTGGTAGCAATATTGCAAATAAAACCGCAAGATAAAAAGTGTGATTGGTAATTTTCTCTTAAATGTGTATTCTCCTAAGTTGAAAAAAGGTGTGAAAAATGCGCTAATCTCGCTAAATGAGAAAATTTTATTGCGGAAAAATTAGAACGATCAAAAACACATGCCATGATTAAACTTTTTTATGCGTAACACTAATTTCTTATTCTATTCGTCTAAAAAAACAGTATTTCCAATTTATTTCCAACTGTAAGTTTAAGTCTTTACAAGCGTCACAAATATAGTATAATATAAGTTAGGCTCTATGGAGGGTATATGACAACAGATACAGAAAATAATAATAGAATTAATATAGTATGTGAACAAGCGGGAAATGTTGTTCACTCAGATATTGCTTACTCAGAAAGAATACAAAAGTCAGTAGAAAATGAAGCATTGTGTGATGCGTGGTCTTATTTTGAGTACTTTGAAGATGTGTTGAGAATAAAAAACAACACCGATAGGGAAAACAGAATTAAGCAGCTTATCAAGGAAGATTTAGATATAAATGCTACAAAAAATGGCAAAACTATTCTAGACGTTGCTATAGAAAAAAAATGCTCATCAAAAGTTATAAGTTCATTAATAAGCAATGGCAGTAGGATTGATACTATAGATGCTAGCGATCGTACTGTACTGCATAGATCTGTTAGGAATAAAAATAGAAAAGTTATTGAGTTGTTTTTAGAAGCTAATAAAAAAGAAGTGTCTCAGTACATGTTAGCAAGGTTTTTGCCATTGTCTATGTTATGTCAAAAAATAGAAGTAAATGCTAAGGATAATGATGGTTGTACTGCTTTGGATTATGCTCAATATGGCAGTGAGATGTATAGCTTGCTGCAAAAATATGGAGCACAACATAGTGAAAAATTTTTACACTTACGCAGCCTTAATATAGGGGAATTAGATTTAAATAAACTTGTTTCTGACCACAACTACTGCTTCGATATACTTACAAAGCATTAGAGATTGAGGATAAATATAATAAGGCAAAGGTTATAGACTGGTTGCTCAAAGATGGTGCTAACATTAATGTTACTAAAGGTGATCAAGCCCTACTGAGTGTTGCAGCTGAAAAAGGTGATGTTGAAAATGCTGTGCTATTGCTTGAAAGGGGAGCACATGAAGGAGTAAATTCTCAAGATGCTGAAGGAAGAACGTTATTACTAAATGCAATTATTCAAGATAAGTTGGGTCATGCAAAATATCTCATAAAACAAAGAGTTAACGTTAATATACCAGATAATAATGGAAATAGCTCACTACACTACGCTGTTGTCAATTTTATTAAGCAGCGCTTAATTGAATGTGATGAAACCTATACAGCTAACGCTACTTTTTATGATTTTCTTAAGAATGGTGCAGATCTCTATATCAAAAATCATGATAACCTTACAGCATTTGAATATGCTTTTCACGCAAGAATAGCTCCTAGGGAAGCTGTTTATTTATTCAAGCTATATATAGAAAGAGGTGATCAGAGTGAAAACATGCAGTTAGTAAAAAATTTCAAATTGCCTTCTGGTGAAACACTATTGGAGTATTTTTTCAACAATAAATTATTTGATAGTGCTCAATCTTGTATAGATCTAGGAGCGAATGTTTCGCATAATGGATCATCTTTACTGATACAAGCTCTTCAGAATAGAGATATAGAAGGTATCGGGTTTCTTTTACGAAACAGAGCAGACATTCCAAATAACGCAAACATTTCAAATAATAAGAAAAACTGTAAGTTGTATTTCCAAGTAGCGGTTGGATGTGTAGTGATGTTTTCGCTTGGTATGGGAGCTGCAGCCACGTTTACTCTAATTAAAATGTCTCCGCTAGTGTTAGTAATAGTAGCTGTAACCTTCTTTTTGACTGCAATAGCATCTATGTCTCTGTTTGTATTATATAAAAAAGTAAAAGGGGAACGCAAACACGAGGTAATTGTTAATAATGCTGCATTTAACATAAGTCTAGAAGAAGCAGCTAATGGTTTGTTTAGCGAGTTATCAACTATAGCAGAAAGAGGGGCAGAAGCAGGTGCACTATACCTGGAAGTAAAGGAAAAGACTGAAAGTATAGCTAAAAAAATGACATCCAAAAAGGAATTAATTGAAGCAAGATTTCAAAATATACAAGAAAATTTCATTAATAAGTTAAGTAATTTTGAAGAACTTCAAGGTGCTAGAGATTCTAGTACTTTAAAGAAATTCTATGCTGCTGTTAAAGATGTTCTAAAGATACGCTCCAGCATTCCTATTTCCAATTTACATCTATTATCGCTTGTTTACCATTTATCATTGGAAGTATCGTATGCTATTTCTCAGGCAATAACTGATCCAACTCTTGGAAGTACAATTTTAACTGCCATAAGTGAAAGAAAATTGCCTGAAGATAAGCAGTGGGGTAAGGTATTAAAAAATGCAGTACCAAACTTAATAAGAAATCAAGAAGTTGTGCGGAATGTTATAGTACCAACTCTTACTGATATTTTAAAGAGCCTATCAGAATCAAGAGAAGAAAGAAAATTTATAATCTATACTCTGGTCTGCATAAAAGAAGTGATTGATGAAATTTATACAACATCGGTACAAGAGTCATTGCATAGGATATTAGGAGTAGAACTTGCAAATAGTCTAAATGGTATGGTACAGGCAATAAGTAACCTATTAGGCTGCTATGGACACGAAGAAGTAGAACGTGCAAGAACCGCACATGAGTTAGATTACAGAGTAGGTAAACTTACACCTGAAGAAACGCAGCAATTCGTTATAAACTTAGGAGAGAGAGTAGGATCTCTCAGGGAGTTTGAGGGTCGAGTTACAAATAAACAGTCAATTAGTAAATTGATAGATTATTGTTTGGACCCAAAACTGAATGATAGGGAAGCAGCCGCAACACTATTAAATTATATACTCACATGTACTGAAGATGGTCGTCATTTGGCCGCTGAAGCTGGTACTAATAATAATTTATCTAGCAACTCTAATGTTGTACTTATTACGCACGTGGCAGCAAATCGATCTGCACAGTTAGACTAGAGGCAGCTATGTGGAAAAAAGTGAAGATAGTTTCAGAGATAAGCAAGCAAATGACAATTGATAGACTTAACTATGTTCTCAATTTCTCAAAAAAATCCTTTAACAAAAAAGAGCATTCTGTTTCTAATATTCCACCATAAATTTCAGGTATATGGCTGCAAAATTGAAATATCTTAGCACCATTTTCAATTCCTCCACCTTTTGGATTATAAGCTCCAAAGTACAATCGTTTAATTCTGGCAAAGGAAATGGCTTGAGCACACATCGGACATGGTTCTAATGTTACGTACATATCAGTATCACAAAGCGTGGAAGTTGAAAGCGATTTGCATGCTTGTCTGATCGCTAACATCTCTGCATGTGCAGTTGGATCGCTGGATATATTGTGTGCAGAAGAAATGATATTGTCTCCACTCACTATTACAGCACCTATGGGCACCTCATCATTTTTTTGAGCGAGTTTGGCTTGCTCTATGGCAAGCTCCATATATTGATACTTAAACACTAGGCACTTATTTCTTATCAATTGCTGCTTTAACGAACGACACGAAAAGAGGATGAGGAGAAAACGGCTTTGATTGAAATTCTGGATGAAACTGCACACCAATAAACCACGGATGACTCTCTAACTCCACTGCCTCTATACATGTTCCATCTTCTGATATGCCACTGCATAGCAGCCCATTTTTTTCCAAATCATCTTTATAATCTGAATTGATTATGTATCTATGCCTGTGTCTTTCTGAAATAGTAGTGTTACTATATGCATCCATCATTTTAGAGTTTGCATTTATATTACATTTGTATGCCCCAAGTCTCATGGTTCCACCAAGATCGTCATCTTGATCGCCAGCTAACTTAACGATTGGATGTTTACAGTTACGAAATTCTTCAGAGTGTGCATCTTCAAGCTTAACAACATTACGAGCAAATTCAATAATTGCAAGCTGCATACCAAGGCAAATTCCGAAAAATGGGATATTATTTGTACGGGCATAATTTATTGCTAATATTTTACCCTCTACTCCGTCATCACCAAACCCCCCTGGAACAAGGATTGCATGAGAATTCTGTAATTTCTCTCCTATAAGTTTTTCATTTATAGGTTTTTCTTCCTTCTCTCTTGAGTTAACCCAATTTATCTTTACTTTGACTTTATTACTAATCGCACCATGATTTAATGCTTCAACCAGTGATTTGTATGCATCAGGGAATTCGGTGTATTTTCCCACTATAGATACAGTAACTTCCTGTGTTGGGTGCCTTATGGAATGCACTATTTGATCCCATTCAGTCAAGCTTGGTTTTGGCTTACTTAAATGAAAGTGCTCCAAAATTTGTGTATCAAGCCCACATTGGCTATACAACACCGGTAACTCATATATATGACTCACATCAGGGGCAGGTATTACATTGGATAAAGAAACATTGCAAAGCTTAGCTATTTTCTCTCTTTGATTATCGAAAATTTCTTTCTCACTGCGGCATAATATAATATCTGGTTGTAACCCCGCGGAATTTAACTCTCGAACTGAATGCTGCGTTGGTTTTGTCTTTAATTCTTGCGCTGCGGTAAGATATGGTATTAAAGTTAAGTGAATCAGGATAACTCTTTGTTTTCCTAATGTGTAGTTAACTTGGCGTATAGCCTCCAAAAATGGTTGGCTTTCAATGTCACCTACAGTTCCGCCTATTTCACATATTACAAAATCTAAACCTTCCGTACCATTAAAAATGAACGATTTGATCAAATCTGTCACATGAGGAATGACTTGCACAGTTTTGCCCAGATAATCACCACGCCTCTCTTTCTTCAATAACTCATGATATATCTTACCAGTTGTTATATTGTCATCTTTTGTTGCTTTAATTCCAGTAAAACGCTCATAATGCCCAAGATCCAAATCAGTTTCAGCACCATCTTCGGTAACAAATACCTCTCCGTGCTGAGTTGGGTTCATTGTCCCAGGATCAATGTTGAGATACGGGTCAAGTTTTCTGATACGGATCTTAAAACCGTGAGCTTGAAGAAGCGCACCAACACTCGAAGCAACTAAGCCTTTACCAAGCGATGACACAACTCCACCTGTGACAAAGATAAATTTAGCTTCCTTCATTAATTTTCAAATGGAACAGAAGTAGATTCACTTTCTTGCTTTTTTTCTAATATAATTTTTTCTGCGATCGATTTTTTATGTACGTCTTTTGAACATAATCCTGACAATAGCAATGTGTTTATAATAAATAATCCAGCAACAATAGCCGTTATTCTGCTGAGCGGGTTTTCAGAAGATTTCACCGGAATCATCGAATTGACCCCCTGTTGTGTATTACTAAAACCACTTAACGAACTACTTCCAGGCGGCTGCAAGAGCACTAAAATTACTAACACAACAACCAATATTATTTGAAATATACTTAATACCGCTACTGACATTATAGATAGGGCTGAAAATAAAAATCTTAGCAGTACAAAGCACGTAAGTCAAGAACATCTGTCACCCAAGTAGTTTGAAATCTAAGTATGTATTTACTGCTTACCTTATTTTGATTAACATATGCATAAGACTTTGGGCTTAATATGTATCACATTTTAAAATACAAAGATTATGAACCAAAAATAGACGAAAGTGCTTTCATCGCAGGTGGTTCGCATATCATAGGCAAGGTTGAAATAGGAAGAAATGCGAGCATCTGGTTTAATTGTGTGGTCAGAGGGGACGTTGGATCAATAAAAATAGGTGATGGAACAAATATTCAAGATGGAACGGTAATTCATGTGGATAGAAACCCAGGTGGTGACACAATTATTGGCAGTATGGTAACAGTGGGACATTTTTGTATGTTGCACGCATGCACGGTGCATGATAAAGCGTTTATTGGTATGGGCTCTACCGTGATGGACCATGCAGTTGTGGAGCCTGAAGCTATGGTAGCTGCTGGCTCACTGGTAACACACGGAAAAGTGATAAAAAGTGGGGAAATATGGGCTGGCAGGCCAGCAAAATTCTTCAAAAAAATGTTGAATGAAGAAATTAAACATATCACGCAGTCGGCACAAAATTATATTATGTTAATGAAGGAATACAAAAACTGAAGTTCGCGTCAAGTATTTTACTTGACACGTACGTCTCAGCTCAACAAACTGTGTTAAGCTACCTTGTTTTTCCCCCACTTACTCCTTGCACTTCCGCTCCATTCACTTGAGTACTAGGTAATGCTGCATATGTAATACTACCAACTGCGAGTGTAGATACTACTGCTATACCAACCATTACCCAAATATCTAATCTCACTGTACGTTCAAGTGCAGTAAATGCTATCAGTCCAGCAGCAAGACCCATACCAACAGTAGCGGTGTACCGTGCTCCATTGCTTTGTTTTGGTTGCTGAATTGCTTTGCTTTTATCTTCTAGTTCTTTATTTTTCTCCTTTAACTGCTCAGCTTCATCCTTTTGATCTTTTAAGTCTGTTTTTAACTTTTCAGCCTCAGTATTTAGTTGTGCTATTTCCTGATTGTTAGTTTTTAATTGCTCATTTAAGCTTTTAACTTCGGTATTTTTAGCGCTTAAGCCTGCCTCTAACTGCTCAAGCTTGCTTACTTTTTGTTTTATTTCATCTGATAGTTCACCTTTAGCTTTATTTTTGAAATCATCTTGAGCTTTCAGTTCATCTTTTGCAGCCGTTATTGTTGCTTGATCAGTTTTTAGTTCATCTTTTGCAGCCGTTATTATTGCTTGATCAGCTTTTAGTTCATCTATTACTGTGTTTCTTATTTCATTTACTTTGTCTCCTATTTTTTGCGCATCTTCTACTTCTAATATTTCTTTTACAAAAGCCTTTAGTTTTTGTTTTGCATCTTTGTTGAGATTAGAACCATCATCTAAGGTATTAGCGATAATGTTCAAATCATTTAAACTAAACATATCAAACCTCAATATATATAATTAACATTACATAATACCTTTAGAACCTAAGGTCAAGTAATATTTTTATCATAGCATAGAAAATTTATGTTCGTAAACAAAAAATTTTGGCGTAAAATTGCCGTAATTGTGCTAACTTAGAGCTTAAAACTTAAGAAATATTTATGTTAAAAGAAAAATACGGCTTTAAAGAAATTGAAGACAAATGCAACATATTGTGGGAAGGAAGTAAAGTTTATAAATGGAATGGTGAAAAGGATAACACTTTCACTATAGACACACCTCCGCCGACAATATCGGGAAAACTCCATATTGGCCATATATTTAGCTATTGCCACACGGACTTTATTGCAAGGTTTCAGCGCATGCTGGGAAAAGATGTGTTTTACCCAATTGGGTTTGATGATAACGGGCTTCCCACTGAAAGATTGGTTGAACAAACCTATAAAACCCGTGCAAAAGAAGTTGGCAGAGAAAAATTTATAGAGATGTGCCATGAGGTTATTGAGAAATCAAAGCAAGAATTCAAGGAACTATTTAAGTCTGTTGGAATTAGTTACGATTGGGGTTTGGAATATCACACGATCAGCAAGGAAACTGTGACGCTTTCACAGATGTCGTTTATTGATCTATATAATAAAGGGTATGCATATAGAAAAATGCAGCCCATCCTTTGGGACCCGGTTGATAAAACAGCAATTGCGCAAGCAGAAATAGAAGATAAAGTTTTTGAGTCATCCTTAAATACGATAGTTTTCTCTACTCAAGAAAATAAGCAGATCAATATTGCGACCACGCGGCCTGAATTACTTCCCGCATGTGTTGTGGTTTTCTGCCACCCAGAGGATGCGCGCTACACTCATCTGATCGGAAAAACAGCGGTAGTGCCAATAACAGAGGAGAAAGTTCCAATAATAGCAGATGATAAGGTTAAAATAGATAAAGGCACTGGGCTTGTTATGTGCTGTACGTTTGGTGATGAACTCGACATATATTGGCAGCAAAAGCATAATCTACCGATGAAAATTATCATCGATCAGGATGGAAGGATGAACCTTCATTCAGTACATGGTCAGAAGGAAGAAATATGGATCCCATTGTCACGCACTGGGATGACAAAGGAGGGTGGGTGTGATCAGAAAGAAGAATGGATCCCAGTGTCAGCTACTCGGATGACAGACGATATACTAAATGAAATAAATGGATTGAAAGTTACAGCAGCAAGAAAGCGGATAATCGAAATCCTAACTCAAAGAGGACTTTTGATAGAAAGCACTAGCATTTCTCATTCTGTTAAGTGCGCAGAAAGATCTGGTGCACCACTTGAGATATTGCCTACTTATCAATGGTTTATCAAGACCTTAGAGCAAAAAGCTCAAGTATTAGATAAAGTAAAAGAATGCAATTGGCATCCAGCTACTATGCGTAAACGTATGGAAGTGTGGATAGAAGGACTAAATTGGGACTGGTGCATCTCAAGGCAGCGCTATTTTGGTGTGCCATTTCCAGCATGGTATTCCAAACGTAAGGGTGAAGAAGGCAAAATTATTCTAGCTGAAGTAAAGAACCTGCCTATAGATCCACTCAAAGACTTGCCAAAAGGGTATAGCAAAGAAGAGGTTATCCCAGATCAAGATGTAATGGATACCTGGGCCACAAGTTCAATTACTCCTCAACTGAGTGCACTGGCAGTAAACAGTGAGTTTAGCTTACCAAATCATCGCTATAATACAATATTTCCTGCAGATCTGCGCAGCCAGAGCCATGAGATAATAAGAACTTGGGCTTTTTATACTATTTTAAAGGCACATTATCATGCAAATTCTTTACCTTGGAAAAACATTATGATCAGCGGTTGGTGTTTAGCCGATGATAAGAAAAAGATGAGTAAATCAAAAGGTAACATCATCACTCCTCATGTAATACTTGAAACTTATGGAGCTGATGTAGTGCGCTATTGGGCAGCGAACTCAAGGCTTGGAGTTGATACAGTCTACTCTGAAAATATATTCAAAATTGGCAAGCGCCTAGTTACAAAACTTTGGAACGCTAGCAAGTTTGTTTCCATGTTCATGGAAAAGCATCAAGTGATGAGCATAAATTCTGCTCACGAGACAATGGATAAGTGGATATTGTCTAAGTTATACAAAGTTATAGAAAGAGCAACGAACAACCTATTACAATTTGAATACTGCGAAGCTTTGGGCGTAATAGAGGAATTTTTTTGGAAGGATTTTTGTGATAGTTACTTGGAGTTAGTAAAAAAACGTGCGTACGGAAGCAGTTTAAGTGCAAAACAAAGCTTGGCGTATGTACTGAATATTATTTTGCGGTTATTTGCACCTTTCTTGCCTTACATTACAGAAGAGATATACCACCAGTTGTATAGTTATAATTCTGTACACAATCAAAGTAATTGGCCGAGCAAAGAAGAACTTATCTACGATAAATATTCAGAGGAAATGGGAGATAATGTTATTCAGATATTAAATATTATCAGAAAGATAAAGGCAGATAATAATGTATCAGTTAAGCATCTGATAAAAAAGTTGATGATAAAAGCAGATCTACGAGAGGATAAGTTGGATCAATCCGCACAGGATGATTTGCAGGCAGTGTGCAATGCGGAAACGATAGAGTGGATGCAGTCTGAGCTTGAAACTGAAGACGGGAAATACATAGTGAATATAGACTTATACTGATTTTTATAGCTTCACTTCCTTTGATATCTATGCTATCATAGTCATTATTGATTGTGAGAGAATAATAACGGGGGATTTATATAATAAAGCCAATGCACCATATCTTATAGCTGGTGCTCTTGCTACTTTGGTATTGCTTGCGTCTGGGACACTTGCTGTTGCCCCTTATGTTAAGTTCTTGTCTTCAGTTGCAGCCTTTAATGTAGCTCTTCCTGTTGCTTTGAGTTTGTCTATACTTTCTATTTTGGTGCTTGCACTTTCATGTAAAATAATTAGTAATAATAAGAAAATAGAGGTTGAGAAAAATAAATTTGCTGAAAAAGAGCAAGAGTTAGAAAGCGTAAAACAACAATCAGAGAGTAGGGTACAAGAGTTAGAAAGTAAAATAGCTCTGGGAGAAAAAGCTAAAGAAGCTGTAAATAAAGAAGTGAAGGAATTAAAAGATCAATTAACTCGAGAAAAGCAAGATTTGGAAAGCGAAATTGCAGGGTTAAATAAGGAAATAGAGCAGTTAAAGACACAACAAGATGATGCACAGCAAAAATTAGATGATGCTACAAAAGAGTTAAATAATAAAGGTAATCAAATCCGAGAATTAGAGGGTAAGATAGGTGCCCCTAATAATAAGAACAAAGATTTACACGATGAAAATACAGAATTGAGTGCAAAAGTAAAAGGTCAGTTAAAACATAAGGAGGAGATGCTTTCTCTTGAATACCAAGAGTTACGTGATGAAAATGTAAGATTGAATGAAAGAGTGGATTCTTTAATGGAGGAATTATCTCAACCTCAAAAAGAAATAGATTCCTTAAAAAGGCAGTTAGATGAATTAAAATATGAAGGAACTTTAGCTCTTTTATTAGAAGAAAGAATAACAGAATTGGAAACATGTTTAGAAAAGAAAAGGAAAAAAGTAGAAGAATTAGTAATGCAGTTAAGAAAAGAAAAAGGTGAAACTTCCTCTCTGGGGAAGAAATTAAAAGATTCGGAGGAAAGAGCAAAAGAATTAAAAGAATTAAGGGGAAAGTTATTCCAATTGAACGGGGAAAAGGAAAAATTAGAAGATGAAATTAGTGATAAACGTCAAGAGCGCACTGATCTTGAAAGTGAAGTTAAAAAATTGCGTACAAGGGAGAAAGAGTACTTATCTAAAATTAAGGAGCTGGAAAAGGAGTTATTATCTTTACAAGAAGAAAAGAAAGAATGTGATAACACATTAACAACAGTGAATGATGATCACGATAATAAGGTGAAAGAATTAAACAGTTCACTTTTGGAGCAATCCTCTCAAATAGAGCAACTTCAAAAAGATTTGTCGAAAAAGAAACAAGAAGAAGTGCTTTTTTTGCAACAGATGATAGAATATGTAACAGATGAGGTAGAAAAATTAGTAAGGGAAAATGAAGTGATCAAAGATGATGATAAAAAAGTAATATTACAAGTGATTCAAGCAACAAAGTCTGTGTTAGTAGAAAAAGTTGCACAATATTTGCCAGGCGAAACGTCTGTTCCTTCATTTGTGGAAGATCCTGGATATACCAGTGGATGTTCTACCCCAACCAATAGCTACCACACATTTTGAGTACAGTTGTACACTGGATACATAAAACCTTAGCCATTTTTAGCTATTAGACTGAAAATGGGAAGTTTGTTGTAGGTGCAGCACTATAATTCCTCCACAGATAAGAGAATTTTAATAAATATATACAAAACTGCTGAACGTGGGTGGAGGAGGGGAGTAATGAGCAATCTGCTTAGTGAGGCTAACACATTTTATTTTATAGCTAGTTCCTTAGCTACTCTTACGTTACTTACATCTTTAGCGCTTATTGTATAGCTCTTTTCATAATGGTCCAAACGGGTTAAAATAAGAGTTTATAGTAGTGAAGGTAAGTATGCCAGCAGCATATAGTTATGATTTAAGAAAAAAAGCAATGGAAGTGCTAGGTGTATGGTCCCAGAGTGTGATGGTGTGGATTTAGTATAAATAATTCTGGAGACTGTGTCCACTGATAACATATAAATTCATAAGGAGTAAGACCCTTAAGAGTTTTGAGTCTCTTTGCATAATTATAAGCCATAACAAAGTTATAAAGGTGTTCTTTAAGTTGCTGGTGCGATTGATAGTAATACTTCTTAACTGTAGCATCCTTTAAAGTTTTATTCATACGCTCGACTTGCCCATTCGTCCAAGGATGGCTAACTTTTGTCAAACGATGTTCAATAACATTCTCTTCGCAAACTCTATCAAATATATGTTGGAAAGCATACTTATGACGCTTCTGGTTTGTAAATTGTATACCGTTATCTGTCAAAATAGTATGGATTTTATACGGTAAAATTCTAATCAAATTACGTAAGAACTCAGCAGCTATGGGTTTTGTAGCACTGTTACGCAACTCAACATAGGTAAATTTGGATGTCCTATCAATAGCAACAAACAAATGTAATTTGCCCTCCTCAGTTCTAACTTCAGCAATATCAATATGAAAGTAACCGATAGGATATTGTTTGAATTTCTTTTTTGACTTAACTTCTCCATCAACAGTTGGTAATCTGCTAATGTTGTGTCTTTGTAAACAACGATGCAAGCTAGAGCGAGTCAAATGCGGAATTGTAGACTGCAGAGCGTAAAGGCAATCATCTAGTGGCAGTAGTGTATACTTGCGAAATGTAACTATTATAGCTTCCTCTTCTAGCGTTAAAACAGTCGATCTTGGACGCTTTGGACCCATATCAGCATCTTTCGTAAATGAACGTTTTCTCCACTTAATAATAGTTTTTGGATTAAGGTTATAATGCTTGGAGAGTTTTGCTATGCTCTCTTTTCTATTTTGTATTGCTCTACGAATCGTCTGTGTTGTTTTGGCGCACCCATGTAATATTTGTCCCATAACTCCTCCTTTGATGGTATTTTTTTCTCATATTTTATCATACCATCACACTCTGGGACTGTACACCTAGTCCATGACAAGCAACTAGTGTTGCTGTATCATTAGCTTTCAGGCATTCTTCTATTTTATCTAGCAGCGCTTCTCTGCCGACAAAGTTATAATTTCGAGTAGAGACTTGCCAAAATTCATCTAGATTTTCTTTAGGTTTGAGACTATAAAGATGTTCTATAACTTCCCTAAAATAATCGTCTTTTCTTGTTAGATAAGAAACTTTGCTACCCTGTTGTGCCCACCATTTCTCTACCTTGTCATATACACGGACAAAAACTGTATCAATATCTTCTTCCCCTGATATTTTGTATACATTTCCTATTTCTTTCTTAATAATATCATCTAATTTTGAATGATTAGGTTGATTAACTACAAACCTTATTCTAAGTAAAAAATCTTCTATTTCATCTTCACTGCCGCAACTGAAGTATTTTTTCAGTTCAGTATGATTTTTTATTTTATAGCACGTTCCTTTTTGACCTTCATAAATACTTAAAATGTTATCATTTGTTAACTTTGACTCTTCCAAATACTTCTCTAATGTCTCTATGTTACCTTGTTTTTCTGCACCTTTTTTTAAGTTCACATTAACATTAGTATGAATGACAAGTGTGATATCACTGTCGTTACACTCAGGATTTTGCTTAATCTTGAGATAAGATTCAACAAAATATTTGTTTAACCCGAAATTCTTTTTTTGTCGCTTTCTATCGTTTCCATCAACAAACAAATCTCCAAATGTAATATTCTTTGAAAGTCTAGGCTTATTGCAATGCTTAACTTGAACCAAAACAATTCTCGATTTGTTTTGATCTTCACGTTCAAAAACAATATCGTCAAAGGCTCCAAAACCTTTTACGTTTGATGTCAACCAGAAGTCACTTTCACCTCTTAACCCATGAAGTAGGTACAACATTGATAATGTTATTTCGTAATCATAACCATAAATGCCTTCTGATGTGCCATCTCTCTTCTTAAATGTAAGATTACTAAGTACTTCAGACTGTTTGTTTTCTACATTCATACCACAACTTCTTTCTATAAAAAATTATAGGTCACCAAGTGCCTAAGATAATGTAACAGATTCTTTAACATTGTAATAACGATGCCGAACAGGGTCGATTTTGTTTGCTGTCTTAAGCATAAAGATTCCCCGAATCTAATATATCATTGCTGTAGGCTGCATTTAGTAATATAATCTCATATTAAATAAGACTTTACTTAAGTTTATGCTAGATTCTCCGCTAATTTTGACAGCCATTCTTATATTTTTCATTTTTACGTTGTCATTCTTTTTTATAAGAAAGATATTTGGGTCAACAAATAAGAAGATAATAAAATCCTTTAGGAAAATTGTTCAGCAAATAAATGCATTAGAAACAGAAATGCAGAGCTTATCTGATGAGGAGCTTGCTGGTAAAACTGAAGAATTCAAACGAGAATTGAAAAATGGGAAAACGTTAAATGATCTTCTCGTACCTGCATTTGCAGTTGTGCGTGAAGCCTCTCGAAGGTTTCTTAACATGAGGCACTTTGATGTTCAACTGATTGGTGGAATGGTGCTCCACAATGGCATGATATCAGAAATGAAAACAGGAGAGGGAAAGACACTCGTTGCAACTTTAGCAGCATATCTAAATTCCTTAGAAGGGAAAGGCGTACATGTCGTAACTGTTAACGACTATCTTGCAAAACGAGACACAGAGTGGATGAGCAAATTATATAATTCTCTTGGGGTTTCTGTTGCGTTTATTACGAATAACTTGACAGATGAAGAGAGGAAAGAGGCTTACAGTGCAGATATCGTGTATTCCACAAATAACGAGCTTGCCTTTGATTACCTGCGAGACAATATGAAATTTTCTCAAGAAGACATGGTTCAGAGAGGCTTTCACTACGGAATAGTTGATGAAGTGGACTCAATACTCATTGATGAAGCTCGCACTCCGCTTATTATTTCTGGCCCGGTTGAGGAAAACAATCAGATATATAAGCATATCAATAAAATAATAGTAACCAAATTAGTTGACTCCGATTATGAAGTAGATGAAAAAGGTAGAACGGTATTCTTGACTGAAGATGGTATTTCACGAGTGGAGGAACTACTAAGGTCATACAATCTCATTCCTGAAAATTCCTCGCTCTATGATACTGACAGCATGATAATGACTCATTATATAGACCAAGCATTACGTGCACATAAGCTGTTTACTGCTGATAAAGATTATATAGTAAAGGATGGCAAGGTAGTGATTATTGATGAATTTACTGGGCGTATGATGGAGGGCAGGAGATATTCCGATGGTCTTCATCAGGCACTTGAAGCGAAGGAGAATCTTGAAATTCAGCATGAAAACCAAACTTTAGCATCGGTCACATTTCAGAATTACTTTCGTATGTACAATAAACTTTCCGGAATGACGGGAACAGCAGCAACAGAGGTAGAAGAGTTTCGTGATATATACAGATTAAATGTAGTAAAAATTCCAACCAATGTACCTGTAAAAAGAGTTGATATTGATGATGAAATTTACGGTACAGAAAAGGAAAAATTTAATGCTGTGTTGAAGTTTATAGAAGAATGCCACAAACGCCTTCAACCGGTCCTTGTTGGCACGGTGAGCATCGAAAACTCTGAGAAGCTTTCTGCGCTTTTGCAAAGCCATTCTCTTAAGCATTCAGTATTGAATGCTCGTTATCATGAACAAGAGGCGTACATAATAGCGCAAGCTGGAGTGCCAGGTAGTATCACTATAGCAACTAACATGGCAGGACGTGGAACTGATATTCAGCTTGGTGGAAATGCTGAAATGATCGCAAAGGTGGAGCTAAAGAAGATAAAAAATGCTGATGAAAGAGAAAAAAAATACCAAGAAATAGTTGAAAGAGTAAAAAAAGATAAGGAAATTGCTATAAAAGCTGGTGGTTTATGTGTGGTTGGAACCGAAAGACATGAAAGTAGGAGAATAGATGATCAATTACGCGGCCGTTCTGGTCGTCAAGGGGATCCTGGGCTTTCTAAGTTCTTTTTATCACTTGAAGATGACCTAATGAGAATATTTGGTTCTGATAGAATGAGAAGCTTTTTACAAAAAGTAGGGTTAAAGAATAACGAAGCTATTCATCATCCATGGATCAATAAGGCACTCGAGAAAGCGCAAAAGAAAGTTGAAGCTAGAAACTATGACGTGCGGAAATCTCTACTTAAGTTTGATGACGTAATCAATAACCAACGTAAAGTTATTTTTAAGCAGAGAAACAATATCTTAGGCAACGAAATTAATGATGTATTTGAAGTATATAGCGAAGTAAATGAGAGCGTAGTAGAAGGTATAATCCAAAGTGGCTATTATGAGGATTATATTGAAGATATGGTCAAAGAATTCCATACAAGGTATGGAATAACGCTTGATTTAGCAAAGTTTTTAAACAAACAAGAAGCTTTGGATTATATAAATGATAAGATACAAGAATTTTTTACTGAGAAAGAAAAATATTTCAACAGTCAGCACACTACAGATCTGTGGAATACGATCGTGAAGCAAATGATGATAATGATACTTGATCATTTATGGAGGGAACACCTTTCAGTTCTAGAGAGCCTAAGACAAAGCATAAGCTTACGTGCTATGGGGCAGAAAGACCCACTGAATGAATTTAAACGCGAAGCTTTCTTAATGTTTGAGTCAATGCTTGAAAAATGGAAGGAACTCACCATTCACCGCCTAGCGCACTTTAAGTTGGCAGACAACCAAGAGATAGGCAATAGGTTACATTCTGCGAGAAATAGCAGACTTCCCAAAGTCTCAAGAAACGACAAGTGCCCTTGTAATTCTGGAAAGAAGTACAAACACTGCCACGGCGCGGTTACTGTGGTGAATTAATAATTATGGTTGTACAGTTTGTTTATTTCCATAAACATTACTGCAGCTAACCTCACTTAGCTTACTGTTTAATGAATGCTCTGATGACTTATACGCAACCCCATAGGACATTCCACCAACTATCAGTGCAGATGCTGCAGTAATTCCAATTATTGCTAGTGCAGGTAATGCAGTGGCATAGGCAAGTACTAGTGAAACTACAACAGCAGATATAACACCCTCAGTAATTCCTGCTGTCATAGCTTTAGGTCTATGGATGCATGATGGATCTGCACTATAATTTAGTAGAAGTTTTGCTATTTCTGGATATTTACTATGCCAAGCACAACTCAAAGGGGTATATCTATTTTTATTTTGTAGATTGACATTAGCTCCATTTTTTAGTAGAAGTTTCACTATCTTTATATGCCCGTGCTCAGCAGCAATATGCAAAGGAGTCTCTTTATCTTCATCTTGTGCATTAACGTCTGCTCCCTCTTCTAGCAAAACTTCTACTACTTGTGTGTATCCATTCTCAGCAGCATAATGTAAAGGACTTCTTCCATATTTGTCCACTACATTAACATCTGCCTCTTTTTTTATAAGATGTTTTACTACCTCTATATGACCACTATAAGCAGCATAATGCAAAGGAGTCCCTTTATCTTCATCTTGTGCATTAACGTCTGCTCCTTCTTCTAGCAAAACTTCTACTACTTGTGTGTGCCCATGTCCGGCAGCATAATGCAAAGGAGTTCTTCCTTTTTTATCTCGCGCATTAACATCTGTCCTTCCTTCTTTTAGTAGGATTTCCACCATTTGTACATATCCACACTCAGCAGTATGATGCAAAGGAGTAAATCCACATCCATTTTGTACATTAGTAGCTCCTGCCCTTAACAGAAGCCTTACCATTTCTATCTTATTCCCAAGGTGAACAGCATAATCTAAGGGATTGAATCCCTTTCGGTCCTGCATGCTAACGTCTGCTTTTTCTGCAAGTAAGATTTCCGCTACTTGTGTATGTCCGTGCTGAGCAGCACAATGCAAAGGAAAGCCGTCATTAATATCAAAACTATTTGCCACCAAATGCTCTGCTAATTTTGCACAATTAAATTTAGCTGCGAATTGTAGTAAATCACCACATGGAAATTTCTTTAGATCAAAATTATTTTTTTCCCACAGTTTAAGAAATTTTTCTATAGTTCCTAAATTTCTTTCATTGGACTTAGCCTCTATTTCAGCTTTTATTTTATCGGCTATATTATCCTTGTTCAGGTTTTGGCTACAATTGACTGCTATTAGTATTTGACCTAATCCCTGCATTTTTTTCTCCAAGATATAAAATTTTATTATGGCATATGAAGTGGATTATGTCAATGAAAACCTAAGAAACTGGTTCTTCTTTTTTTCTATAGCTTTAGGTTTACCTACAATTTGAAAAACAACAAATTCGTCATTCCGCTACTCGTTAGCGCCTCGGCGGTATGATGTAGGGAAACCTTTCTTGGGTTAGCTATAAAGTTAAAATTCGACCAGGGCAGCCGCAATAAGGTAGCAAACGCCATCATGTCTTTAGGAGAGTTTGCTAATGAAGGCTCTTAAGTTGACGCCATTGCCTGAACGGATACGCCAATTTTTATGTTCATTTGTAACCGTTTATTATTTTACACCCCAGTCTTTTTCAAATATTGCTAGCCCTTGGTCAGTAAGTGGGTGATTAATTAATTGTCTAAGTACTTTTGCTGGCACAGTAATTGAATCAGCACCAAGCCTTGCAGCTTCTATTACATGCGCTGGGCTTCTCACTGATGCAACAAGAACTTTAGTATCAAAACCGTAATTAGAATATATAGTACATATATCTTCTATTAGCGATAAGCCATCATAGCTTATATCATCAAGGCGACCAACAAAGGGGGAAATAAAACAAGCACCGACCTTAGCGGCAAGCAGTGCTTGTCCAGGAGAAAAACATAATGTGATGTTAACAGGTATTTTATGCTCTGTCCATAACTTTTTACAAGAAATTAATCCTTCATGTATAAGAGGTAATTTGATCACAACATTATCAGCAATTTTTGCTAAATTCAGACCTTCTGTGATCATCTCTTCATGGCTATCTGCAACAACTTCAACACTAACAGGCCCTTTTATAATAGAGCATATTTCACGCACTAAATCCTCGTATTTATCTTTACGCCCGGACTTTGCTATTAAAGAAGGATTAGTTGTTATGCCGTCAATGAACTCCTTTAGTTCTTTAATTTCATTTAAATCAACGCTATCAAGAAAAATTTCCATATTAATCTCCTATAAAAAAAATACCCTTGCAAAATCTTGTCATCCTACCGCTTGACTTACAACCATATGAACTTCCTGCGTTGTAAACATCAAACGGCCGATAAACACAACTGTACAAATATTGAGACATAAGAGTAATTTGTACCAAGAAAAAAGATGTCATCCCAGTGCCCAGACCCCTTAGACAATGTACCATCTTTTGATTTTGTCCATTCTGGGCGGGGTTTTCAAGTTCTTTGATCTTAAATACTACATCTACTTTATCAAGATCAATGTTGACTTCTTTTACTAATGTCCTAATAAGACTACGTTTGGCTTGCCAATCTAGGTCCGATTTAACACTAGAATAAAAGCCCTTTCTCCTTTAATCTCTTTTAAACGTTCCTTCATTTTTTTTATTGCCTGCTTAAAGTCTTCCTTACTTATAGTTAGTGCATACTTTGTTGCCGTAAAAACTTCTGGTACCCAAACAATTGTAATAAGTATACACAATCTTTGTCAACTATTTTCTGCACTGGTATATAAATCCAATTCTCTTCATCTGTACTATAAATAGAGTGACCTTACCCAGAAAAAGTGGAGAGAAAGAAAGGAGTTTTTTCGGGTAAAATAAAATTTTGGAGGATTAGAAATGGCAAGAGAATATACGGCAGAATTCAAATTGGAAGCTGTTAAGATGGCAAATGAACAAAGAAAGGTAGGTCAACCAGTTGCAAAAGTAGCAAGAGATCTAGGCTCTGTGGACAAAAAATATGAAAAGAGAGAAAAAGATGGTAGTTTAGCCTAATAGGTAAAAAATGGAGAAACTACCATATGCAATATTACATCAAAGAGGAAAATTGGAAACAAATTTTAGAGTTCATAAAAAGCGTAAAAGGAATGCACAGCAAAGATGAAAAACGTTTAAGAATATTCATAGAGGCAGTGTGGTACATAGTGCGAAGTGGTTGCCAATGGAGACTTTTACCAAAAACTTATGGTAATTACAGGAGTATACATAAGCGATTTAAAAGATGGTGTGAAAGAGATGTCTGGAAAAAATTGCTTGAATATACTAAACAAGAGCCTGATTTAGAAGTTGCTATAATCGACGGTACGATCATCCGAGGCCATCCATGTTCATCTGGATATACAAAAAACTCCAAGGATCAAGAAGCTTTAGGGAGGAGCAAAGGTGGCTTTACAACTAAAATACATGCGCTTGTCGATGCACTTGGAAATCCACTTAAATTTACTCTGACTCCTGGTCAAAGAAATGAAATTACGCAGGCACAAGTGTTGACCGAAAGTATCTATAACTCTACTGTAGTAGCTGACAAGGGCTACGATAGCAATGCCTTTGTTACAAGTCTTGAAGACAAGGGATGTACAGTAGTTATTCCGCCAAAACGGAATCGAAAAGTGCAAAGGTATTACGATGAGCATATCTACAAAGAACGTCATTTGATTGAGTGTTTTTTTGGTAAAATTAAAAATTTTAGGCGCATTTTTTCCAGATTTGATAAAACTGCTGAGGTTTTTATGGGTTTTCTCAATTTTGTTGGAGCTCTTGTATGGCTTCTCTAAAATTTTGTCCACAGAGCCTAGGAATAAGGGATAGTGTATTAGGAAAATGGATGAAGAAATATAACGAAAAAAAGTCAGCGGCAAATGCATTTCCAGGTAAAGGTAATGTAGCACCTTATGACAAAGAGAGATTTGATTTACAGAAAGAGTTAGCAAAAGTAACAAGAGAAAGAGACATTTAAAAAAAAGCCCTGGGATATTTTGCCAGTCAAAAAGAGTAAAATATTTTTTCATAAAAGAGCATAGTAAACACTATAAAGTGCAGGAATTATGTAGGGTTTTGAATGTATCTGCTAGTGGCTACTATAAGTGGACTACAAGAAAAATAAGCAGTAGAGAATCAGCAAATAAAGAGTTATTAGCAGATATTCAAAAAATATATCAAGCTTCTAAATGTAGATATGGAGCTCCTAAAATTCATGCTGAATTAAAGGCTTTGGGTAAAAGTTGCAACTTAAAAACAGTGCAAAGTATTATGCAGAAAAATGGTATTCAGGCTATATTGAGAAGAAAATTTAAAATTAAGAAACAACAAACGGACAGTAGAGTCGTAGCTCCCAATATATTAGACCAAAACTTTATTGTCGATCAACCAAATAAAGTATGGGTAACTGATATTACTTATATAAAAACCAAAGAAGGATGGCTATATTTGGCAACAATAATCGATCTATATTCACGCATGGTAGTTGGCTGGTCAATGAGCAGTTCAATAAATAAACAATTGGTTATGGACTCTTTATTAATGGCCGTTAACAAGCGTAAACCTGCCAAAAATCTACTATTACATAGTGATCAAGGTTCACAATATACTTCGCAAGGTTATCAATATCTCTTATCCATAAAAAACATAGTACCTAGCATGAGTCATAAAGGTTGTTGTTACGACAATTCTGTTGTGGAAAGCTTCTTCAGTTCTCTAAAAAGGGAGTTACCAATAGACACCTCTCGGCACTCTAAACAGCATATCAAAACTGCTATATTTGAATATATAGAAATTTTTTATAACAAACAACGTCACTATTAACTATTGCATTCCTGAGCATTTTGATTCATCATTCTCTTTGTGAAAAACATTCCAAACTTTCTCTCCACTTTTTCTGGGTAAGGTCAGTCTTTAGGCACCCAAACAAAGGGAAATGCTGGATAAAAAGAAAATACTTTAAAAAGTATAATAACGATAACTGGCGTTTTATGACAAGTAACAAGATACATCTTATTATACACAGCGATCATGATATTAAACGACATATCAAAGTGCAAAAAACCAGATCTCCATATGATGGTGATTGGGTATATTGGGGTAAACGTCTGAGAAAAATACCAGATAAGCCATTAAGAGTAATAAAACTATTGAAGTTACAACAAAGTAAATGTGATAATTGTAGACTATGGTTTAAAAGTGATGATACAATAGAAATACATCACAAAGACCGGAATAGACGAAACAATATGATCAAAAACTTATCTTTGTTACATGGACATTGTCACGATGAATTACACAGGAAGTGTGCATGAAAAGCACCAAATTGGAGAGAAGCCGTATGAGGCGCAAAGTCTCACGTACGGTTTTGAAGTCGAGTGAGGAGGGGCGACCTTCTTCACTTAGACAACAATATGCAGATGAAACTACGGAAGAAGACTTAAGGAAAATAGCAGAAAAAGCACCAATAATAAAGTTAGCCTACGATGAATTACACAGGTTTAGCTGGAATGAAAAAGATTTAGTAGCATATGAAGAAAGAATAATGGATCTACGTAAGGAAGAAGCCATTCTTGAATACAGACTTGATCTTGCTACTGAAAAAGGCATCCAAATTGGCGAAGAAAGAGGCATCAAAATCGGTAAAGAGGAAGGGAAAATTGAAGGAAAAATTGAAGTAGCAAAAGCAATGCTGGCTAATAATGTTGATGTTAACACTATTGTCAAATTTACTGGCCTTTCTATTAGTGAGATTGAAGAATTAAGTGTGAACGGTTACTCAAAAGCTGGATTCCAGACTGGAATGACACCATTTGTTGTAAACTCACTTCTTCTTGATTTTTTGGTTTATCTTGTCTACCTATTTTGCCACTCTGCTGAACAGATACACTCAACTAATGGTCAATACATCTTCTATTAAAAATTGTACAAATTCATTGCCATTCCAGTAATTCATAGAGATTTTACCCAAAATAGCTTTAACATTACCCTGCATGATAGCAGAGCCAAGATGAGTATTTGCAGAACGAAATGCAATAGCTCTTACCATAACATTATCATCAGCAATAAAACATTTTATATGGTCAACTCCTATAACTTCAGGCTTTCTTATCTTTGCTCCTTGGATAATAAACCTTGGTTCAGGATTTCCAACTCCAAATGGTCCCAAGCGTTGCAATTGATTCCATAAAGACAAATTTATTGCTTTAGCAGTTACTATACTATCAGCTTTTAAAGTTTTCTCATTTATAGAGTTTGAAAATCTTTCAGTAAAAAAATCATGCAAATCATTTATTTTGTCTTCTTTAATTGAAAATCCTGCCGCCATACTATGGCCACCACCTTCAATAATCAAATTTATAAACTTTGCGGAAAGGACTGCAGCACCGATATCAACTCCCAAAATTGATCTACAGCTTGCTTTTCCTATTCCATTATTTAAAGATATCACTACTGTTGGCAAGTGAAACTGCTCCTTTAGCCTTGATGCAATTATACCAATTATTCCCTGGTGCCAATTGCCACTTATCATTATAAAATTCGCACCTGATTGGGCAGACTTTTCCGCTTGTGCTGTAGCTTCCAAGAGAGCCTCATTTTCTAACACTTTTCTTGCATTATTCAAATCTATTAATTTTAGCGCGATTGAATGTGCCTCTTCATCATCATCGGTGGAAAGCAACCTTGCACCAAGCGATGCTTCTCCAATTCTTCCTCCAGCATTTATGCATGGCCCAATACTAAACCCTAATCGAGAAACACTTGGTTTTTCAAGGATTCCCAAAGCATCAAATAAAACACGCAAGCCAACGTTTTTTCTTGTTGACATAACTTTTAATCCTTGTGAGACAAGTGCTCTATTGAGGCCTGTGATCTGCATAACATCACAGACAGTTCCCAGGGCAACCAAATCCAATAGATCAAATAAATCTGGTTCTTTTTTGTTGGTAAAAAATCCTTGCTCACGTAGGCTTTTATTAAGAGCAACAATTAGCAGAAATGACACTCCAACTGCTGCTAGGTTATTATAAGGAGAGCTCTCATCAAGGCGGTTTGGATTCACAACTGCTACGGCGCTTGGTAATTTTTCCGTACCAAGGTGATGGTCAACAACTATAATATCAAGACTAAAAGCCTTTGCATCTTCTATTGGTTGATATGCAAGCGTACCACAATCAACGGAAATACATAAATCAATTCCATTCTTTTTAAGTTGTAATAAAGCATCTGTGTTTAATCCATAGCCCTCATCAACACGATCTGGAATGTAGATTATAGAGTGTATATCGATTGCTCTCAGGTACCTGTTAATCAATGCTGACGACGTTGCACCATCAACATCATAGTCACCAAATATTGCAAGGTTTTCATTATTTTTTATTGCCCGTATTATACGAGAAACAGCTTTATCCATATCAAGAAGGTGAAAGGGATCTGGTAATAGCGATCTGATTAGTGGATATAAGAAGTCGCTTGCATTTTCTATGTTAACACCACGAGTAACCAATATTCTTGCTAATATTTCTGGTAACTCAAATCTCTGTGTAAGAGTTAAGATTTGCCTTTGATCTGCTTCTTGCAACTTCCACAATGCATTTGTTATGCTGCGCTTTTCAATTTCAAGTAGCATATTCTTTCTTTGTAAATAAAACTACTTTACCAGAATTTTTAAGCTTGTTCTATAATTGTATTAGACTTCTGCATAACCTAAACTAAGTAGAAAAAAGGTATCATCTAAGTAGCTGACACTGGTCTCCATCCAAGAGGGCAGTAGCCCCTTCGGTGTCATTCCAGCGCGTGACCAGGTCTTTTTAGCTATCATAGGATGACAGAAGCAGACACTCCACTTTGTCGTTCCAGTGCCTTGACTATTCGGATCCAGGAAAAAGAATGGTGTCATTCCAGTGCCCCTATGATGTCATCCAAGTAGCCTCCCTCTCCTGTCATCCCAGTGCTCCTTTTTTTGTCATCCCAGTGCTTGACACTGGGATCCAGGAATTTTATTAAGTTGGTAAGCATAAAAGTGTTATGTAAAATACAACGTTCTTGATGGGATTGCGTGAAATGCTGGATCCCAGTGTCTGGGCACTGGGATGACAAAGGAGGACAGTGTCAGCTACTCGGATGACAAAAAAAGGAGCACTGGAATGACAGCAGTCCTACTCATACCGCCGCGGTATCTCTAGGCTCTGTGGACAAAATTTTAGAGAAGCCATACAAGAGCTCCAACAAAATTGAGAAAACCCATAAAAACCTCAGCAGTTTTATCAAATCTGGAAAAAATGCGCCTAAAATTTTTAATTTTACCAAAAAAACACTCAATCAAATGACGTTCTTTGTAGATATGCTCATCGTAATACCTTTGCACTTTTCGATTCCGTTTTGGCGGAATAACTACTGTACATCCCTTGTCTTCAAGACTTGTAACAAAGGCATTGCTATCGTAGCCCTTGTCAGCTACTACAGTAGAGTTATAGATACTTTCGGTCAACACTTGTGCCTGCGTAATTTCATTTCTTTGACCAGGAGTCAGAGTAAATTTAAGTGGATTTCCAAGTGCATCGACAAGCGCATGTATTTTAGTTGTAAAGCCACCTTTGCTCCTCCCTAAAGCTTCTTGATCCTTGGAGTTTTTTGTATATCCAGATGAACATGGATGGCCTCGGATGATCGTACCGTCGATTATAGCAACTTCTAAATCAGGCTCTTGTTTAGTATATTCAAGCAATTTTTTCCAGACATCTCTTTCACACCATCTTTTAAATCGCTTATGTATACTCCTGTAATTACCATAAGTTTTTGGTAAAAGTCTCCATTGGCAACCACTTCGCACTATGTACCACACTGCCTCTATGAATATTCTTAAACGTTTTTCATTTTTGCTGTGCATTCCTTTTACGCTTTTTATGAACTCTAAAATTTGTTTCCAATTTTCCTCTTTGATGTAATATTGCATATGGTAGTTTCTCCATTTTTTACCTATTAGGCTAAACTACCATCTTTTTCTCTCTTTTCATATTTTTTGTCCACAGAGCCTAGATCCCGCTAACAAGTAGCGGGATGACGATTGTCGTTTAGCCATAAATATTAAGAAATTTACCAAATAAAAAAAAAGGCAAAAGAAGCCCCGTGGTGGTTGGCTATTTACTATGTACTAAAATATCGGCGTTTTTTTTATTCTAAAACGCTTGATTAAGAGCGATTTAGCTGCTTTTAACTTGCAACTAACCTACACCGCAAGCGTTTAAGAAATTTACTAAGCAGGAAAAAAGGCAAAAAAACCCCGTAGTAGCTAGCATTCAAATTCTCCCTTGTCAATTTGACGTTTTTTGCTGTCTTAAACAGCGCGTTTCGGCTTATATAGGTAAAAACCTAAAAATTTTTAAAGACATGCGATGCACGTAGTGCGAAAAATTAAACATGAGACGCCAAATACCCTAAGTTTTTTGTCATTAACCTGCACAGATTGCGAAGATAAATAAATAGCTTCAGTTTCATGATAAAGGGGCTGGCGGAGGGTGTCAAGCAAGTTTTTCGTTTCTATGGGTCAGTTGGTACGCGCTTTACCTTTTAACAGATGTAAAAGCACAATTATTACGAACAACATTCCACCAACAACTGATATAGCGCCACCTATAATGAAGCACGTGCGTGCTAACATTGACGAAATGCTTGGCAGATCTGCAACCTTCCTTAAAGCACTATACCCACCAAGCCAAACAAGGCCAGTAATATGGAGAAAATGCCCTATACTGTAGGCATAAATCTGTAATCTTACCATGGAGTTTTTTACCTCTTTAAAGTTTAATTTGGGTAACAGCCAATAAATGAAATTCATAAAAGCTATAGTGATCCCAACTACAGAACCATGGTAATGAGCAGGAATCGTGACATCAACTATGTTTTTTAAAAATTTTTTTATTTGTGTAATTTTGCAAATTATATGGGCAATAAAAACCCGTTTGTCATAGAAATAGAATTTTATATCAAACAGCTACCACAGCAATTTCTGCTTAAGCTAATGAATATGTGCTTTAAGTCTGTGTGGACGCACATATTCATTAGCCGATTTCAGTTACCGTTGTGAAGATTTTTAAGTATGCAAATTAATTGCTTCTTTAAGTCTTGTATTAGCAATTACTATAATTTTAAGCATTAGGGCTGTTATAGCCACCATCTTCTTCTTACCACTTTCAACAAGCTTAGAATAAAAGGCGCCAAGTATAGATTTTGACCTTGTAGCAGCCATAGCGGCTGTAAAGAGCTTTGAACGAACGTTACTTCTACCACCTGTAATCCTTCGGTAACCAACAGCTTTACCACTTTCTTTTGGATGCGGTGCAACTCCGGCAAGACTTGCTACTTCTTTTCTGTTTAAGTAACCAAGCTCTGGCATTAAACACAAAAAATCTTGTGATAACTTTTTACCTATTCCAGGAACTGTTTTAAGAATTTTTTGGCGTTGTTGTAATTCGCGGCTTTCATCAATAATCTTTTGTATAGTATCATTGAGTTCGTTTATTTGACTATCGAAAAACTCAATGGTCTTTTGACAGCTTTCTTTTATATGATCATTTTCCGGTGCTTCAAGTCTGCATTTTTCTTGAGTTCTCATTTGCGTAATATCATCACGACGTTGACAAAGTGCAGCCAAAGTTGATTGTTCTGTAGAGGTAGGTACAAATAGAGAGATAGTTCTATGGCGTTCAAATCCATATTGAGCAAGAGCTCTTGCATCTGATCTATCAGACTTTGCTAAAGTTCCGTGAGATAAAATAAAGCTTTTTACTTTACGAGTATTAGCTCGATGCACGGCAATATTTTTGTCGGTAAGAAAATGTGATAAGCCAAGCTCATATTTCCCTGTATTTTCTAAAGTCACTAAAGCATTAGGTAGAATATCTGAAAACTCTTGAAATAATTGTTGCCAACCAGAAGCATTATTATCAAATTCGACAGCATTCTTCTGTTTGTGAATTGCAACGACATTTTTAAATTTTCCGATGTCAATGCCAATAAAATTTTGATAAGATGTAACCATAATAAACCTCGATAGTTTTAGTTAATTTAAGATTGTAAACGGGTGCATATATATGTCCCAAGCAACTATTCAAACGTATCGAGAGATAGGGCTAGCGTACCTTGATACCAACGGTTGTAATACCAATTTCCTTTCGGTCGCGCACGCCCGTGATAGCCCTATTCCTAGGTGTATGGTCCCAGAGTGTGATGGTGTGGATTTAGTATAAATAATTCTGGAGACTGTGTCCACTGATAACATATAAATTCATAAGGAGTAAGACCCTTAAGAGTTTTGAGTCTCTTTGCATAATTATAAGCCATAACAAAGTTATAAAGGTGTTCTTTAAGTTGCTGGTGCGATTGATAGTAATACTTCTTAACTGTAGCATCCTTTAAAGTTTTATTCATACGCTCGACTTGCCCATTCGTCCAAGGATGGCTAACTTTTGTCAAACGATGTTCAATAACATTCTCTTCGCAAACTCTATCAAATATATGTTGGAAAGCATACTTATGACGCTTCTGGTTTGTAAATTGTATACCGTTATCTGTCAAAATAGTATGGATTTTATACGGTAAAATTCTAATCAAATTACGTAAGAACTCAGCAGCTATGGGTTTTGTAGCACTGTTACGCAACTCAACATAGGTAAATTTGGATGTCCTATCAATAGCAACAAACAAATGTAATTTGCCCTCCTCAGTTCTAACTTCAGCAATATCAATATGAAAGTAACCGATAGGATATTGTTTGAATTTCTTTTTTGACTTAACTTCTCCATCAACAGTTGGTAATCTGCTAATGTTGTGTCTTTGTAAACAACGATGCAAGCTAGAGCGAGTCAAATGCGGAATTGTAGACTGCAGAGCGTAAAGGCAATCATCTAGTGGCAGTAGTGTATACTTGCGAAATGTAACTATTATAGCTTCCTCTTCTAGCGTTAAAACAGTCGATCTTGGACGCTTTGGACCCATATCAGCATCTTTCGTAAATGAACGTTTTCTCCACTTAATAATAGTTTTTGGATTAAGGTTATAATGCTTGGAGAGTTTTGCTATGCTCTCTTTTCTATTTTGTATTGCTCTACGAATCGTCTGTGTTGTTTTGGCGCACCCATGTAATATTTGTCCCATAACTCCTCCTTTGATGGTATTTTTTTCTCATATTTTATCATACCATCACACTCTGGGACTGTACACCTAGTGAGCAGGGTTATCTTTCTCTCTTATCTCTTTTATATCACGTTTTTAACTTACAATTCCTTCAATAGTCAACACTCCGAGCACATCTCCATAAGTGAACAACAAAAATGAATGTAATAAATAGTTGCTTTTATCATTAATAAAAGTTCTGATGTTGTAGCACACTAATATTATCAAAAAGCACGGCAAAACTGCTCCAGCAATCCTCATATGCCAAGTAAAAAACTGTATTAACTTGGCACTATCAACTGGATAAACAAAATATACAAACGGTGCGCCTACAGCTAAAATCGTGTTTATAAATAGTGGTAAAATAGTAATTTTACTGTTTGAAATTAAACTAACATCACTGATCATTAAATAGACTAAAAACATTCCTTGAGTAAAAGCAAACTGCAATAAATGTCCGCCTCCCCAAAAGAGATATTCGTAAAATAAATTATTATCTGAGTGATATAGACCTGGAGGCATATTATTATATGCTAAAACAAAGCAAAGAAATGACGATACAAGTATAATAACTAGCCCAATTTGCCCAACAGAGAGAAATGAAACCTCTTTTTTTGATGTGTATGCTAGCATTGTATTTACTAATATACTGGCAATAAATAAACTGAGTCCAAGTAAAAATAATTTGTTTTGTAATACGGGAATATAGTTACTTTTGATAACTTCAGTATTTGGAACGAATGCGGATATAAACATGAGCAGCATCGAAAGGGTTGATAGAACCCATGAAAAGTTAAACCAACTATTGGTATTTTGTAGGTTTATGATAAAGAGCAGAGATATTATAGAGCACATCCACACTAAAATTGACAAGTTCACGTGTATCACCAGCGCATTATCAAAAATATATTGTGCAGAAGGAACAAGAGAGGAGATAAAAGGCAATCGTAGAAAAATAACAATTATTGACAGTAAACCAGAGCAAGCAAGAGCACATACTGCTAGGAATATCCATCTTTTACAAAGTAGAGCATTGTCTTGTATGTTAAGCACAATCTTTTTTCTCAATTTTGTTCAATACAATATATAACACTGCAATAATACCTAAAACATAGCAATAGTATACGTGTAGCATGACTGCCAAAGGTGAAACTCCAGCAATAGTGCTAGCCAAAAGCAATTGAGCGCCATACGGTATTAATCCTTGAAATACACAAGAAAATATGCCTAGCCATGCTGCACTATAGTGAGGCGGTATTTCATATTTCTTAGCAATATCTCTAGCAATTTCACCACTAAAAATTATAGCGATGGTGTTATTTGCAAGTAAAATATCAAATATGCTGACTATTTTTGCAATAAATAATTGCGCAGTTTTTTGTCCACCACGTTGTATCATAACCCAAGATGAAAGTTTATCTGCAAGCTCCTTAGAATTTTTACCTACTAGTCCTGAAAGTCCGCCAACCATCAATGACAGTAGCATAATTTCATGCATACTCATAAACCCTTTGGTGATGTTTTGGCTTAAAAACAATAAACCATGATTGTTGTTATTTATAAATCCAATAATTCCAGCAAAAGTTATGCTTAAAACCAATGCCGTAAATACATTGATTCCAAAGTTTGCAAGCAATATAAGTATGATGTAAGGAGCCACAAGCAATAAAGAATACTCCTTAACTGAAATAGCAGCACTATTGCTTGAGCTATAAAATAATATAATTATTGTGAATATAGAAGCAATTAGTGCCACTTTTGCATTCAGTTTTAATTTTTTCTTTATATCAGCCTTTTGAGACATCACAGATGCAATTGTAGTATCAGAGATAATAGATAAATTGTCGCCAAACATTGCTCCTCCTACAACAGTTGCAACTCCTAAGGAAGGAGAAATCCCAGCTTGTGTCAGTTCAACTGCAATAGGAGCAATTGTTGCAATGGTACCCATCGATGTACCAATAGCAGTGGAGATGAAAGCTGCTACAAAAAATAATCCTATGAGTAAAAATTGTGTTGGTATAAATGAAAGAGCCAAATTAACTGTTGCATCAGCACTACCGATTGCTTTAGTTACTTCACTGAATGCACCTGCAAGTAAAAAAATGATGCACATAGTGATAATATTACGATCTCTTACCCCATCTAGAAAGGCATACATTTTTTCTTCAGTATTGCCCTTGTATAAAACCCAACCCAGAGCTATGGCAGGAACAATGGCTACCAGTGGAGATAACTGATAAAAAGCATTTGACACGCCAAGAACAGTAAAATATATACCACTCCCTACAAAAAGAAATAGGAACAGTAAAATAGGCAAAAAATTTGTAAGATAAAACATACCTCAGCTCTGATAAATGCAAATCAACTATGATATAATTTATATTATTATAAACCACAGTTAGCACCTTGACCAATGTTTTTCTAGAAAGCAATCTACCAGAAAAGGTTTCCATGAAAAGGACTATTATAATATAGTTGTTATCGTCTTTTCATAGGACTTTGATGGAAAATATTCGCTATGGAAAAACAGATGCTAGCGATGATGAAGTAATTGAAGCGGCAAAAAAAGCACATGCTCATGAGTTTATTTCAAAATTACCCCAAGGTTATGAGTCACTCGTTGGAGAAAGAGGTGTAAAACTTTCAGGAGGACAGAGGCAGCGTATTGCAATCGCAAGAGCTATTTTAAAAGATGCTCCTATATTAATTCTGGATGAAGCAACTTCACAACTTGATTCTGTGACTGAAAGTAATATTCAAGAATCTCTATGGGAGTTAATGCAAGGTAAAACTACAATAGTAATAGCCCACTGCCTGTCTACACTTTTGCATATGGATCGCATTTTAGTGTTTGATCAAGGCAAGATCTTAGAAGATGGCACTCATCAAGAGCTTCTTGATAAAAATGAAATGTATAAAACCCTGTGGGATGCACAAGTTGGTGGGTTTTTGCCGGACAAAAGAGAAATGGAGATTGTATAATATCTTCTTAATCTAATGCTTCAATGTTTCCGACATAGGAAAAGTATCATCTTTATTTTCTATAGAGGAAGGCACACTATTTTGATTATCATCACCATCAATTGGAGTAGTAGGGTGCATTAAAGCAACTTTCATAACTTCATCAATATTCTTAGCAAAAACTACGTTGATCCCCTCTTTGATGCTTGCCGGAATCTCTTGCATATCTTTCTCATTTTCACTTGGTATAATCACAGTTTTGATTGATCCTCTGAGCGCTGCAAGCAATTTTTCTCTTAAGCCCCCAATAGCTAAAACTCTACCACGCAATGTCACTTCGCCTGTCATAGCAACATTTTTGTTAACTGGTATATTCGTCATAAGAGAAACAATAGACGTACATACCGCGCCGCCAGCAGAAGGGCCATCTTTTGGTACAGCACCCTCAGGTACATGCAAATGTATATCATTATTTTGGAATTTTTCGGGCTTTATACCAAAAAATAAACAATTTGATCGAATATAACTATACGCAGCTTTTATAGATTCTTGCATAACCTCTCCAAGCTTTCCTGTGTATTTTATTTCTCCCTTGCCCGGAATTAGGACTGATTCTATCATCAAAATATCACCACCTGTTTCAGTATAGGCGAGCCCAGTTACTATTCCTACTAAACTCTCATTTTCCGCAATGCCAAAGGTATATTTACGTACCCCTAAATAATCTTGTAAATTGTCAACCCCTACGGATATTTTCTTATTTTTATCAGTCAATATTTCTTTAACTGCCTTTCTCATGAGCTTTGCAAGCTCCCTTTCCATACTCCGCACACCACTTTCACGTGTATATAAACGTATCAACTCGTATAACGCCTCATTAGTTATGTCCCATTCCTTCTGATACAAACCATGCTCCTTCTTTAACTTCGGAATAAGGTGGTGTGTAGCAATACTGATTTTTTCATCTTCAGTATACCCGGACAATTGTATAATTTCCATCCTATCACGCAAAGGATGTGGTAAATTTAAGCTGTTTGCCGTAGCTACAAACATTACACTTGAAAGATCAAACTCAACTTCCAAGTAATGATCCGTAAAGTGTTTATTGTGCTCAGTATCTAAAACCTCAAGTAATGCAGATGCAGGATCGCCACGCGAATCAGAACCCATCTTATCTATTTCATCAAGCAGAAAAAGCGGGTTGCATGAATTAGCTTTTTTCATGTGTTGAATGATTTTACCAGGCATTGAGCCAATATAAGTTTTCCTATGCCCTCGTATCTCAGACTCATCACGCACACCACCAAGAGCTATGCGAACAAAATCTCTTCCTACTGCTCTTGCCATAGACTTAGCTAAAGAAGTTTTACCAACACCTGGCGGTCCAACTAAGCAAAGTATAGGACCTTTTATCTCTTTTACTCTTTTTAATACCGCTAAAAATTCTATTATTCTATCTTTTACTTTCTCTATGCCATAATGATTTTCATCTAAGATTTTCTTAGCTGCATTTAAGTTAATTTTTGCATCTTTGTACTTTCCCCATGGCAACTCAAGCAACCAATGCAAGTAACTAGATATAACTGTAGCTTCAGGAGAAATGGGATTCATTTTCTTGTATCTCTTCAAATCAGTTATAGCTTTCTCTCTTGCTTCCTGAGAAAGCTTTGTTTCATTTATCTTTTTTTCAAATTCATTGAGTATATTCCCTTCATCACCATTCTCAAATTCGCCTAATTCTTTCTGTATAGCTTTCAATTGCTCGTTAAGGTAGTAAACTTTCTGAGTGCTTTCAACTTGCGATTTAATTGTCTTATATAAACGGTTTTGTGCGTTCAAAATACTCATTTCTCTCTCAATAAAAGCAAAAGCTTTTTTTAAACGCTCTTCTGGGTCATAAGCCTCAAGTATACTTTGTTTATCTGATACTTTTATATTTAAATGTGAAGCTACCGTGTCTACAAGTTGATCAACTTCTTTGATTTGATCAATGGAGTTAATGGCAACCTCGGGTTGATTTTTCTTGTTTAGCTTACACCAGCTATCGAACGCGTCTACAACAGACCGCCTTAAAGCTTCTAAATCAATATTGTCTTCATCTTCTTTATAATGATTGTCTAACTCTACCCTGGCTTGTAATAAAGTATGAGAGCTAATATATTCTACAACTCTTCCCCTTCTTATCCCCCGGATTATAACTTTTACTGCATTGTCAGGTAATTTTATTAATGGTTGTACAATGCTTGCTAACACACCTACTTCATAAAGATCTTCAGGCTCTGGATTATCAACAGAGCCATCTTTCTGTGCTACAAGAAAAATCTCATTTTGGTGATTACTACTACTTATTGCATACTCTAGTGCATTAACAGATTTTTCTCTGCCTATGAATAAAGGCACCATTATATTTGGAAAAATTACTACATCTCTTAAAGGTAATACTGGCAATGCAGTAAAACTAGAGCTTACAGCACGTTCAATGTTCATAATATATGCCTCAAATTAATCATTAACCGTTATAACATTGCCATTGTTATTATGATTAACCGTTGCTTTTCCTAATTCTACCATTTTCTTAGTGATTACTATAGTGCTACCTTCAAAGCCTCCGTTTCCAGATGTATACATAATGTCAAGCAAAAGTGACTCCAAGATAGCACGTAACATTCTTGCACCTGTTTTGTAGCTTATAGCCTTTTTAGCAATAGCTGATATTGCTTCATCTGAAAACTCAAGGTTTACTTTGCTAAACGCAAGCAATGCTTTGTACTGTTTTATTAGTGCATTCCTTGGCTCTGTCAACACATGTATTAAATCTTCATGATCCAGCTCATCTAAAACAGCAGTTATTGGAACCCGCCCTACAAATTCGGGTATTAAACCGAATTTGATTAAATCTTCAGGTTGAACATCATGTAAAGCATTCTTTTTCTTTTGCTCTTTAGACTGACTTATATCTGCTCCAAAGCCAACTGACGTTCCCTTTTTTCTCGCTTCAATAATTTTATCGAGGCCTTCAAAAGCTCCTCCACAAATAAACAGTATGTTACTAGTATCCACTTGTATAAACTCTTGTTGTGGGTGTTTTCGCCCTCCTTGTGGCGGAACATAAGCAACTGTACCCTCCATAATCTTAAGCAGAGCTTGCTGGACCCCTTCACCTGAAACGTCACGGGTTATTGAAGTGCTTTCAGATTTTCTTGTGATCTTGTCTATTTCATCTATAAACACTATACCACGCTGTGCTTTTGCAACGTCATAATTTGCAGCTTGTAATAAACGCGACAACACGCTTTCTACATCATCACCCACATAACCTGCCTCAGTTAAAGTTGTCGCATCAGCCATAGCAAATGGCACATCTGAAACTTTAGCAAGTGTTTTGGCTAGCAAAGTCTTACCAGAACCAGTGGGACCAATAAGCATTATATTTGACTTCTCGATTTCAATATCACTTATAGCATGAAATTGTACCATGGATTGACAATGGTTATACATAGCTACAGATAAAACGTGTTGCGCGTGTTCTTGACCTACAACATGCTTGCTGAGAAAGTTTTTTATATCCTCAGGTTTCTTTAGTAATAGCTTCATATCAGATATACGATCTGAATTAAAAGATCTATCTTTCTTTTGACTTATTGCTTTATGGGATAATTCTATGCACTCATTACAAATAAACACCTTTAAACCATCCGAAGAGTTAGTAATCAATTTATCTACTTCATCTTGCGCCTTGTTGCAAAAAGAACAGTAGTGTAAATCATTATTGTTATCCATTAACCCACCTTTTGTTTAACTTTAATATTTTCAATTTCAATATCTGTACGCTCAGCTATCACCCTGTCAATTAAGCCAATTTTCCTTGCTTCTTCAGGATCCATGAATTTATCTCTTTCCATCATTCCTTCAATTTTCTTCAGTGAATTTCCAGTATGTTTTTCATAAATTTGATTTAGTTTTTTCTTAACCCGCAAAATTTCATTAGCATGTATTTCTATATCAGTTGCTTGACCATGATAACCACCAGATGGCTGATGTATCATAATTCTTGAATGAGGTAGAGAGTAGCGCTTACCTTTTGTACCAGCTGCAAGCAATAAAGAACCCATAGACGCAGCTTGACCTATACATAAAGTTGAAACGTCTGGGTTTATATATTGCATTGTATCGTAAATCGACAAACCAGCAGTTACAACACCACCTGGTGAGTTGATGTACATACAAATGTCTTTATCGGGATTTTCCGATTCTAAAAATAAAAGCTGTGCTACTATTACACTGGCCATATTGTCTTCAATAGGACCTGTTACAAAAATTATTCTTTCTTTCACTAGTCTTGAATATATGTCATAAGCGCGCTCACCGCGACTAGTTTGTTCAACTACAACTGGTATAAGAGTCATACCTTTTCCTATTAAATATTATCAAATAATTCCTTTAATTCTTTCACAGAAACAATCTGCTCTTCTTTACTAACTTTTTCTATTATATAATCTGTCACTTTATACTCAAGCGCTTGCCCTCTAACTAATTCTTGAAATTGTTTATTTGATTCAAAATGCTTAAGTACTCTGTCAAATTGCACATCTTTACTGACATATTGATTTACAATAACACTCAAAACATCATTTTGAGTTAATGATATTTTATGTTCTGCACTAAATTTCATAAATAACATAGCAAGCTTTACACGTTTTTCAGCTTCTTTACGAGAATCATTTTGAGCACCCAATTCTCCTTCCATTCTTTGTTGCTCCTGTTTTACTATGTCTGTGGGTAAATCAAAACTATAATTAGCATCCAAATAATCAAACAGCTCCTTTTTAATTAAGAGATTTCTCATTTCGGTGCACTGATCACCAATCATTTTTTTTGCATGATTTATTAGCAAAGAATAATCTTTAAACCCAATACTCTTAGCTATTTCATCATCATTTTCAAAATCTTTGGCAATTTGAATCTCATTAATTCGCACAGAAAAATCAGCTTCCTGTCCTGCAAGGGAAATGGCTTGGTAATTTTCAGGAAATTTCAACTTAAAGTTCTTTGTTTCTCCCTTTTTCATACCAGTTAATTGATCTTCAAAACCATTAATAAATGTGCCAGACCCTAAATTAACGGCAAAATTTTTGCTACTTCCACCTTGAAAGAGCTTATTCCTAATCCGCCCTTCAAAATCAATTATCAATTTATCCCCATCTTTCGCTTGATAAGAAGCATCATCAACAGAGGCAAAATTGGGGAACTTTGTTTTGATAGAATCAATAAATTCTTTTATATCTTCCTCTTCAATCTTTGCTTCAATTTTCTTTAAGTTTATTTTGTCAAGATCTATCACTGGTACTTCAGGCATCGACTCAAAAGATAGCTTGTATACAAAATTGCCCTCCTCATTTTCTTTGCCCAGATCTGGTAATGATATAACATCAACCTTAGGATAAATGTGAGACTTGACTTCAATTTTTTTCATCAAATCACTTGAGCAATAATCAATTGTATTATTTATCACATATTCCAAAGCTTCGTTTTTATAATTTGCAACAACAAGGTCATAGGGCATCTTTCCAGCCCTAAACCCAGGTGATTTTGCATTTTCTGCTATCTCTTGCAACCTGGAATTTACCTTTTGTTTTATATAATCACTACCAACTGTGATTTCATACTCATACTTTAGTTTATCTATACTAAGCTCTTTGTAGGTATATACGCTACTTACTTCGACTGTATTTTGAGGTATATTATTAGACATCATAATTCATTTATTAATATTTTAATTCATATCTTAATAGAGCTATTTTACCAGAATTTAAGTTAAACACAATCCTTAAGAACAGATTTTTATACAAACAAAAGTGTATTTAGTGATTATAAATTTTCCCTTAAAACCTAAGTTACATGACTTTAAAGTGCGGATAGAGGGACTTGAACCCCCACGAGCAAGCTCACCAGGACCTAAACCTGGCACGTCTACCAATTCCGCCATATCCGCAAGAAATTTTCAGTACCCTATTATAGGTATTCCATTAAAAATATTCAAGGTTTAAAGTCTTACTTAATTTATGGTATTTACACAATCAAAAAAGCTTATTAACATTTCTTAATGAAAGCTCTAAACCCTGAAAATCAATAATGAGATTAATAACAAGCTTCTTACTCGCAATTTTTTTGATTACACAAAGTGGTTGCACAACCCTTATAATAGGTGGTGTGGTGGCTACAGCGACAGCAATAACAATGCAGGACAAATCCTTGGGAAATATCATTGATGATACGACTATGGTCATCAGAATTAATAAGGGGCTCTTAAAACATGGGCTATTTTCATCCATAAAGGTTAAAGTAAGTGAAGGAAGAGTATTGCTCATTGGAAGTGTTGACACTCCTGAAAAACAACTTACAGCAGAAAAAATAGCTTGGCAGCAAAAAGAAATTAAAGAAGTGATAAATGAAATAAGAGTAATACCAATTCAAATGGCTTCCATGCTAGACACCACTGTAGATGGCATGATAACAGCGGAAATAAGAACAAGACTCCTGGGAAAAAGAAATATTAAGTCAATTAATTATAGCGTTAATACGGTTGATAGAGTTGTTTATTTGATGGGTATAGCCCAAAATAAAGCGGAATTAAAAGCTGTAATAGCAATTGCAAGAAAAGTAAAGGGAGTAAAACAAGTTGTAAGTTATGTACGATATAGGTACAGTAAGTTACGCCATTAGGCAAAAATCGCTTTCAAATTATAACATTTGTACAATTGTGACAATAGGTAGAGAACATAAATGAAAGTTGCCTTTCAGATGGATGAAAATATAAATTTTGAAACTGACACTACATTCGTGCTAATAAAGGAAGCACAAAGGAGGAAGCACGAAGTTTTTGTCTATGCTCCTAACAATTTAGCACTAAAGCTAAACCATCCAATTGCGCTGGCTCAGAAAGTCAGCGTTGATGATTTTAGTTTTATCTCTAAAGAGGATGTAGCAATCAACTTGAATGAAATGGACATCATATTTATCAGACAGGATCCACCCTTTGATATGCGTTATATTACAACAACATATATCTTAGAAAAAACCGGCGCATTGGTAATTAACAATCCAACAGAAATAAGAAATTGTCCTGAAAAATTGATAACTTCATTATTTCCAGAGCTAATTCCGCCAACTTTGATTACTGAAAATATATCAATGATTAGAGATTTCTACTACAACTATCAAGATATTATTCTGAAGCCATTGTATAGTTATGGAGGAAACGATGTGATAAGAATACAAGATGAGAATAGTATTCAAGTAGTAGTGGATCTCATGATAGCAAAATACGAATGCCCTGTGATTGCACAATCATTTTGTAAAAACATAGATAAAGATAAAAGAATATTGCTACTTTATGGCCAACCAATTGGTGTAATGAAACGAATTCCAAAAATCAGTGGAGAGATCAGAACAAACATGCGACTTGGAGCAAGTTTTGAGCCCGCTCAAATGAACGATAGAAACAATGAAATATGTAACAAAATTGGTCCTGAATTAAAGAAAAGAGGGCTAATATTTGTTGGTATTGATATTATAGATGACTTCCTGCTCGAAATTAACACAACTTCACCCACGGGAGTAGTTTATATCAATAAATTGTATAATATATTGCTAGAAAAGGATCTTTGGGACGTGTTTGAAGAAAAAGCAAGCAGCCATCAACTAAACCTGTGAACAATCACCTTAACAAACTCAGTAGTCCCATTCTTTATCCCTGTTTTTTCTGTACTATTGGTCATATCACGCAATTTTTGAGAATTATTTAATAGATCAAATAGTACCTCTGTTAGATTTTTTTTTGCTTCACTATTCTGCTCAACTATTATAGCTGCTCTCGAGTCTTCAATATATTTTGCGTTATAAAATTGGTGATTATCTTTTGAGTAAGGGTAAGGAATATATATAGCAGAACGCCTAGCAAGAGTGATCTCTGCTATTGAAGTTGCTCCTGCTCTGCTAATTACCAAGTGAGCATTGGCCAGTCTATTCTCCATATCATCAAAAAATTCACTCAATTCACAATCGATCTTTTCACTTTTGTATAGACTCTTGACCTTGTTTACATTTTTCTTCGTACATTGCTGCGTCACTCTAATTTTCTTTTTCATTTTAATAGGTAAATCACAAATTACGCTGCTTACTATATCATCAAAAAAATTTGCACCTTGGCTGCCTGCTATGACCAATATATTTAGGATTTTCTCAGTGCTAGAATGGCTCTGTGCTTTTATATCAACAAAATTTCCTGTAAAAATACATTTATTGCCCTCTGCATATTTAGTCTCCGGAAAGCTGGTTGCAATTAATTTTGCACTCTTGAAAAAGAATCTATTTACTCTCCCTAAAACTGTGTTTTGTTCATGTAAAATTATAGGTATAGAAAGAACTCTTGCTGCAAGAAGAGTTGGAAAAGAAGCATAGCTACCAAAACCAATGACCGATTTTGGTTTTAATTTTCTTACTTGATACAGTGCTAACATAGAGCTGTATATCAAGAAAAGGAAAAACTTAAATTTGTTGCTGCTTGGTCTACGTAATGGTAAGGTGTAGCTTTCTATGTCGGTATTTTTATTTGTTTTTTTATCAGTGAATAATATGCAATTGTATCCTTGTGTCTTTAGTGCTTTTGCTAAAGCTATGGCCGGAAAGATATGCCCACCTGTGCCACCTGTTGCTAAAATAATATCCATCTGTAAATAATAAATCCTAGATTGTTAACTGTTATTTAACAATTTGCACGTAGAATTTTATTAAGCGTTATGATAGTTGAGTTAAAAATGCCTAAAAGTAATAGTAAAAAAGAACCTAATGAGAAAAATAAACCTCAAGAGCAAAGAGAAGGCAGAAGCGGAGGTTTTTTAGAACTGCTAAAAAATATAATAAAAATTCTTTTCAATTCGGTCGTTGACCTACCTGAGCACGAGCAGCATAATAAAATGAAAAGCACTAATCTACAACAAGGTTTGGATACTAAAGGAAAAGGCCCAGAAGATCTTCATCCAAAGGCAAAGCTTGAAGTTAAAGAAGCAGCTAAGGGATTGAAAGAAGAGTTACAGAATTCTGATGCTGGTGGTAATCAATCTATTGAAACTAAAGTGCCTAATCAAACTACTACTCAAGACATTGACAACTCTAAAACGATGGAACGTTAGTTCAACTATTTAACATCTGCAGCAAGCACTGATTCATGTATCATCTCTGAAATGGTTGGATGAGGAAAAATCGTAGATTTTATGTCGAAGTCTGTTCCTTCTAGTTGCTTTGCAAGAGCAAAATTGCTAATTAACTCCGTTACTTCTGCACCTATCATGTGGCTACCCAGAATTTCTCCGGTTTTTTTATCTATAATCGTTTTCACTAACCCTTCAGTTTCACTGAGTGCAACAGACTTACCATTAAAGTTAGAGTGAAATTTTCCTATTTTTATATCATACCCACCTTTTATTGCCTGTTCCTCAGTAAGGCCGATGCTCGCTATTTGTGGATGAGAATAAGTGCAATTTGGTATGCATTCTTTTTTTAACGCATGAGCATTTTTACCAGCAATCTTTTCAATGCAGATCACGGCTTCATGGCTCGCTTTATGTGCTAAACATGGTGGGCCAGCTACATCACCTATTGCATACACATTTGATTCACTAGGCTCTGTGGACAAAAAATATGAAAAGAGAGAAAAAGATGGTAGTTTAGCCTAATAGGTAAAAAATGGAGAAACTACCATATGCAATATTACATCAAAGAGGAAAATTGGAAACAAATTTTAGAGTTCATAAAAAGCGTAAAAGGAATGCACAGCAAAGATGAAAAACGTTTAAGAATATTCATAGAGGCAGTGTGGTACATAGTGCGAAGTGGTTGCCAATGGAGACTTTTACCAAAAACTTATGGTAATTACAGGAGTATACATAAGCGATTTAAAAGATGGTGTGAAAGAGATGTCTGGAAAAAATTGCTTGAATATACTAAACAAGAGCCTGATTTAGAAGTTGCTATAATCGACGGTACGATCATCCGAGGCCATCCATGTTCATCTGGATATACAAAAAACTCCAAGGATCAAGAAGCTTTAGGGAGGAGCAAAGGTGGCTTTACAACTAAAATACATGCGCTTGTCGATGCACTTGGAAATCCACTTAAATTTACTCTGACTCCTGGTCAAAGAAATGAAATTACGCAGGCACAAGTGTTGACCGAAAGTATCTATAACTCTACTGTAGTAGCTGACAAGGGCTACGATAGCAATGCCTTTGTTACAAGTCTTGAAGACAAGGGATGTACAGTAGTTATTCCGCCAAAACGGAATCGAAAAGTGCAAAGGTATTACGATGAGCATATCTACAAAGAACGTCATTTGATTGAGTGTTTTTTTGGTAAAATTAAAAATTTTAGGCGCATTTTTTCCAGATTTGATAAAACTGCTGAGGTTTTTATGGGTTTTCTCAATTTTGTTGGAGCTCTTGTATGGCTTCTCTAAAATTTTGTCCACAGAGCCTAATGAATATGTGCTTTAAGTCTGTGTGGACGCACATATTCATTAGCCGATTTCAGTTACCGTTGTGAAGATTTTTAAGTATGCAAATTAATTGCTTCTTTAAGTCTTGTATTAGCAATTACTATAATTTTAAGCATTAGGGCTGTTATAGCCACCATCTTCTTCTTACCACTTTCAACAAGCTTAGAATAAAAGGCGCCAAGTATAGATTTTGACCTTGTAGCAGCCATAGCGGCTGTAAAGAGCTTTGAACGAACGTTACTTCTACCACCTGTAATCCTTCGGTAACCAACAGCTTTACCACTTTCTTTTGGATGCGGTGCAACTCCGGCAAGACTTGCTACTTCTTTTCTGTTTAAGTAACCAAGCTCTGGCATTAAACACAAAAAATCTTGTGATAACTTTTTACCTATTCCAGGAACTGTTTTAAGAATTTTTTGGCGTTGTTGTAATTCGCGGCTTTCATCAATAATCTTTTGTATAGTATCATTGAGTTCGTTTATTTGACTATCGAAAAACTCAATGGTCTTTTGACAGCTTTCTTTTATATGATCATTTTCCGGTGCTTCAAGTCTGCATTTTTCTTGAGTTCTCATTTGCGTAATATCATCACGACGTTGACAAAGTGCAGCCAAAGTTGATTGTTCTGTAGAGGTAGGTACAAATAGAGAGATAGTTCTATGGCGTTCAAATCCATATTGAGCAAGAGCTCTTGCATCTGATCTATCAGACTTTGCTAAAGTTCCGTGAGATAAAATAAAGCTTTTTACTTTACGAGTATTAGCTCGATGCACGGCAATATTTTTGTCGGTAAGAAAATGTGATAAGCCAAGCTCATATTTCCCTGTATTTTCTAAAGTCACTAAAGCATTAGGTAGAATATCTGAAAACTCTTGAAATAATTGTTGCCAACCAGAAGCATTATTATCAAATTCGACAGCATTCTTCTGTTTGTGAATTGCAACGACATTTTTAAATTTTCCGATGTCAATGCCAATAAAATTTTGATAAGATGTAACCATAATAAACCTCGATAGTTTTAGTTAATTTAAGATTGTAAACGGGTGCATATATATGTCCCAAGCAACTATTCAAACGTATCGAGAGATAGGGCTAGCGTACCTTGATACCAACGGTTGTAATACCAATTTCCTTTCGGTCGCGCACGCCCGTGATAGCCCTATTCCTAGTGAGCAGGGTTATCTTTCTCTCTTATCTCTTTTATATCACGTTTTTAACTTACAACTCCTACATATAATTTGTAATAGGGAAACGCTTCAGCTTGGAACGGTTGATAGTACAATCTCCTAACCGAGGTAGTCTAAATGACTCCATCAATGATTTGACCGTTCCTTCCAAAACCATCCTTGCATACGGGCACTTAGGCACCATTGAAAATGTCGGTCATAACTGCAAAGGCGCTCCCTGTACAACTATACTTGAAAACTACTAAAAACTTAAATTTGTGTGTTTCTTTCTGATTTGACAGATTTCGTCTGTTCGATGCTTGCATAGCTGCTCAATTGTTGCAGAATCAGCACGCCCTTTGCTTTCAATTTCTTTTAGTTTGCGATCATTTATTAATTTAAATTGCTCCCATGATGAAGCGAGTTCATTGATACGGTGAGCGATATCGGTAAGTGACATAATAGCCTCCTTTGAAAATAAAATAAAAATGGAAATAAGGTAATAGGAATGGCATCCATAGATGTTTCCCACAGTTGTACGAATATTGCAATATGGTACATAGTAAATGATGTCATTCCAGTGCTCCCTTTCTTGTCATCCCAGTGCTTGACACTGGGATCCAGGAATTTTAATTATAAGAAAGCACACTAATTAATAAGTATAAAAGTAGCTGGAAAATAAACATTTTTGATATGGAAAGCTGGATTCCAGTGTCAAGCACTGGAATGACACCCCACTGGTGGTCTAAACTACAATATTCGTACAGTTAGTGCGACCCGAAAGTCGTGATTTTGTGATGGTTAAATTCCATCTTCCCTAGGCTCTGTGGACAAAATTTTAGAGAAGCCATACAAGAGCTCCAACAAAATTGAGAAAACCCATAAAAACCTCAGCAGTTTTATCAAATCTGGAAAAAATGCGCCTAAAATTTTTAATTTTACCAAAAAAACACTCAATCAAATGACGTTCTTTGTAGATATGCTCATCGTAATACCTTTGCACTTTTCGATTCCGTTTTGGCGGAATAACTACTGTACATCCCTTGTCTTCAAGACTTGTAACAAAGGCATTGCTATCGTAGCCCTTGTCAGCTACTACAGTAGAGTTATAGATACTTTCGGTCAACACTTGTGCCTGCGTAATTTCATTTCTTTGACCAGGAGTCAGAGTAAATTTAAGTGGATTTCCAAGTGCATCGACAAGCGCATGTATTTTAGTTGTAAAGCCACCTTTGCTCCTCCCTAAAGCTTCTTGATCCTTGGAGTTTTTTGTATATCCAGATGAACATGGATGGCCTCGGATGATCGTACCGTCGATTATAGCAACTTCTAAATCAGGCTCTTGTTTAGTATATTCAAGCAATTTTTTCCAGACATCTCTTTCACACCATCTTTTAAATCGCTTATGTATATTCCTGTAATTACCATAAGTTTTTGGTAAAAGTCTCCATTGGCAACCACTTCGCACTATGTACCACACTGCCTCTATGAATATTCTTAAACGTTTTTCATCTTTGCTGTGCATTCCTTTTACGCTTTTTATGAACTCTAAAATTTGTTTCCAATTTTCCTCTTTGATGTAATATTGCATATGGTAGTTTCTCCATTTTTTACCTATTAGGCTAAACTACCATCTTTTTCTCTCTTTTCATATTTTTTGTCCACAGAGCCTAGACATCGGGGATAATGTATGTCTCACATTTTAGAGAGTGGCAACCTCTAGGATGCAAGCATGAGATAAAAGCAGGTAACACTAAACCTTATAGTGAATCCCTGCAAACAGAGTTAGATATGGTTACGAGAGGAACCAATGCCTGAATTGTCGTAACGAACGATATGCGAAATAAGGTTGGTTAACGCATAGACCAAAAGGTACGGAGAAAGTGGATAATTAGAACTTGACTGGTCTGATTAAGATGTTTCCCATCTCCCGGCAAAAAGTTGGAACCTAAGTCTAACATGAAACAATTTCATGGAACGGAGTAACATTATAGATGCTCTTATTCTTTAAGCAGGGAGCCACCCGTATGCACCTATAATGAGGGATTGTCTAAGAAGCCAAGGCCTAAAGTAATGTTTAGGATATGCTGACGTGGACACTGTAATTTGGAAGGTAAAGTTGTGAGTAGTGGTTAATATGTTATGAGCCAACATTAAGTGTTAGGTATGAATGAATACGACTTCTCTAGTAATATAGAGAATGCTGTATTTAAGCTATAAAAACAAATTTACCAAGCTTTGAAATGTTAATTACATGGAGAAGTATGTATGACAAACACCAAGTTAGAGAGAAGCCGGATGTGGTGAAAGTCACAAGTCCGGTTTTGAAGTCGAGTGGGGAGAGGTGACTTTCTCCACTTAGATAACTGTGCTTGGCACTGAAATGGCATCGTTTTTTATCTGTTGAAAATGTAAATTGGAAAATAGCGTGGCACTTTGTGCCACACTTAGTACTGTAAGCTTAATCCAGTAATTAAATTAAGCGAGGTAAAATCAAAGGTAATAGCACTATATAACGTTTGTTTTTTTGTGTCAAGCACTTTTTTTTATCTACTTCAATTAGATAAGGGATTTCAGTATTAATTCTGCACTACTTGCAGTTTTTGTAATGGGCCTGCCAATGACGATATAATCAGCTCCTGAATTTATTGCTTCTCTTGGTGTTGCTGTCCTTTTTTGGTCGTCATGACCTGGATCTATACGAATTCCTGGAGTAATAATTTTCAAGTCTTCACCGCATTCTCGGCGCACTTCTTGAGCTTCCAATGCAGAACAGACTATTCCATGGAGTCCAATCTTTTTTGCAAGCTTTGCAAGCAAAATTACCTGTGATTTTACCTCTCTTGCTACTCCAAGCTCGTTTAAATCCTCATTGTTCATACTAGTTAGCACTGTCACTCCAATCAGCTTTATTTTTGTGCCTTGCACTACACTTAGCGCTTCTTCAAGCATTTTTGTTCCACCGCTGATGTGCAGAGTTAACATTTCAATGTTCAGAACTTTTATTACTTCAACTGTTTTAGCCACAGTGTTTGGAATGTCATGCAATTTCAGATCTAAAAAAATTGGTACATTGCATTTTGCAACTTCTTGCACTCCAGAGAGACCATGAGCAGCAAAAAATTCTAATCCCAGCTTTACCATGCCAACTTTACCACACAGAGCATTAGCTAGAGAAATAGCCTCATTTAAGTCTTGTGTATCCAGTGCACATATTATTGGGTTCATTATCTTGCATGATTTATTTTATAATAAGACTAATTGTTGTATTGTCAAGTTCTACATTCCGAAATTGACTGCGTTTACAACGTTCTGTCCACGGTAAATCTGGCAATTTGATCGGGGTGGATGAGCGACTGACAAATAATGATTCATATCCAAGATCTTCCAGCGAAGAAGAAGGCGTTTCGTCTGGCAAAAGCCGTGCAATTTCTCCTTGTAACGCAGACTTTAATATTTGAATCGTATCTAATATTGCTTTTCCATCATTATTTCTTATTGGTTCTTCTATATTGTCTGTTACGCATCTTATCAACAGTTGCGCAAAATTCACTTGTTTTTCTTTCTCTTTCAAAAAATCTTCTATTTGACTGTCTCGTTCTAAAAGTGAATTTCTTAAACTTTTTACTTCATTATTACAATCTTTTCTTATCCCATCTAACTCAAAAGATTGATTTTTAATTAAACCATTTGCTTCATCTAACTCTTCAAATTTCTCTTTTAATTCTTTAGATAAATTTTTCTTTTCTTTGTTGACCTCTTTAATTTTACATTGTAGCTTATCTAAGTTTGCATGCAGCCTTTCTTGTTCTTCACGTAATTCCTCTACTTCTTTAGAAAGTTTATTTTTTTCCTTATTCAATGCCTCTACTTTTTCACTAAGTTCATGTTTTTTCTCACGTAGTGCCTTTTGTACTTCACGTAACGTTTCTATTCTATCATTCAACCCCTTATTCTCTAGGCTCTGTGGACAAAATTTTAGAGAAGCCATACAAGAGCTCCAACAAAATTGAGAAAACCCATAAAAACCTCAGCAGTTTTATCAAATCTGGAAAAAATGCGCCTAAAATTTTTAATTTTACCAAAAAAACACTCAATCAAATGACGTTCTTTGTAGATATGCTCATCGTAATACCTTTGCACTTTTCGATTCCGTTTTGGCGGAATAACTACTGTACATCCCTTGTCTTCAAGACTTGTAACAAAGGCATTGCTATCGTAGCCCTTGTCAGCTACTACAGTAGAGTTATAGATACTTTCGGTCAACACTTGTGCCTGCGTAATTTCATTTCTTTGACCAGGAGTCAGAGTAAATTTAAGTGGATTTCCAAGTGCATCGACAAGCGCATGTATTTTAGTTGTAAAGCCACCTTTGCTCCTCCCTAAAGCTTCTTGATCCTTGGAGTTTTTTGTATATCCAGATGAACATGGATGGGCTCGGATGATCGTACCGTCGATTATAGCAACTTCTAAATCAGGCTCTTGTTTAGTATATTCAAGCAATTTTTTCCAGACATCTCTTTCACACCATCTTTTAAATCGCTTATGTATACTCCTGTAATTACCATAAGTTTTTGGTAAAAGTCTCCATTGGCAACCACTTCGCACTATGTACCACACTGCCTCTATGAATATTCTTAAACGTTTTTCATCTTTGCTGTGCATTCCTTTTACGCTTTTTATGAACTCTAAAATTTGTTTCCAATTTTCCTCTTTGATGTAATATTGCATATGGTAGTTTCTCCATTTTTTACCTATTAGGCTAAACTACCATCTTTTTCTCTCTTTTCATATTTTTTGTCCACAGAGCCTAGTTATTTATATGTACTTCAAAATATTGGCGTTTTTTATTCTAAACGCTACGATTCAGCCGCTTTTAAATGCGACTAACCTAAATTATAAACGTTAAGAAATTTACTGAGTGGAAAAAAAGGCAAAGAAACCCCGTAGTAGCTAGCATTCAAATTCTCCCTTGTCAATTTGACGTTTTTTGCTGTCTTAAACGCTTTGTAAGCGCGTTTCAGCTTATATAGGTAAAAACCCAGAAATGTTGTGAAGACATACGGTGCACATAGTGCAAAAAATTAAAAATAAGACGCCAACTACGTTGTTTTTTTTGCTGTTTAATCTGCACAGATGAAGATAACTGAATACCTTCAGTACCATGATAGGGGGGCTGGCAAAGCTTGTCAAGGAATTTTTATGGCCTAGCGTCACGTGCTGGAATGACATTTGGGAATATGTTATCCGTTTGTCACTTCTAAATGATAAGAGCCTCAATGAATTTATTAGTTTATTACATGTCTCTTTTCATGTATAAATCTATAGAAAGTTTTATACGGAAGTTGTTTTATGAGCAAAATTATAGAAATCAGAGCACCAAAAACTCTTGGTGGTGAATCAGTTACAGAAGGTATAGTAAAAATAAAGAAGGGTATTGGAGAAGCAGTAAAAGTAGATGACTTGATCTTTGAAATTGAAACTGACAAAACAGCACTCGAATTAACTGCAGAAGCTTCAGGGCAAATAACTGAATTTCTTATAAAAGAAGATGATGTAATAAGTCCTGATCAATTGTTAGCGAAGCTTTCCGTGGGAGAAGTAAAAGAGGAAGCAAAAAAAGAAGATAAAAGCGAAAGTTCTGCCAAAAAAGATGCTCCGTCAGCTCGTAAAATTATGGAGGAAAATGCAATCAGCGCAGAAAGTGTCAAAGGAACTGGCACGGGAGATAGGATAACAAAAGCAGATGTAATAGGCCATATAAACAAAACAGAACAGCCTGCAATAAAACAATATGAATTGCCAAAAAGTGTAGTGAGTGGAGAGCGAAGAGAAGAACGAGCAAAAATGAGTAAAATAAGGCAAGTAATTGCCGCTCGTTTGAAAGCGTCGCAAAATACTGCTGCAATACTGACCACATTCAATGAAATCGACATGAAAAATGTCATGGATCTAAGAGCGAAATATAAGGACGCCTTTGAAAAAAAATATGGAATAAAACTTGGTTTTATGTCGTTTTTTATAAAGGCAGCGGTGCAAGCACTGAAAGAGATTCCTGAAATTAACGCTGAAATCTCAGGCGATGAAATCATATATAAACATTACTATGACATAGGTGTTGCTGTTGGCACTGACAAAGGCCTTGTTGTACCTGTTATTCGGAGTGCTGATCAGATGTCATTTGCAGAAATTGAGTTGACTTTGGTTGCTCTTGGCAAAAAAGCTCGCGAGGGTAAATTACAAGTATCAGAAATGGAAGGTGCAACATTTACCATCTCAAACGGCGGAGTATACGGTTCGCTCCTTTCTACTCCCATAATAAACCCTCCGCAATCTGGAATACTTGGAATGCATTCAATACAAAACAGGCCAGTTGCTGTTGGTAATGCAGTAGAAATCAGACCTATGATGTACATTGCTCTCTCTTACGATCACAGAATAGTTGATGGCAAAGGAGCAGTAACTTTCCTCGTTAAAATAAAAAATTATATAGAAGATCCAAGCAGATTAGTTTTGGAAGTGTAGCTCAAATGAGTTATTGTTAATCTAGTGTTGCTAAAAGCCTAAATATCATCTAGCTCTGCTAGCAGTTTAGCAACTTCCGGATGATCAGGGCCATAATGTTTCTTAAAGATGGATGAAGCCCGTGCAAACAACTCCTTTTGTTTCTTATGGTTACCTAGGCTCTGTGGACAAAAAATATGAAAAGAGAGAAAAAGATGGTAGTTTAGCCTAATAGGTAAAAAATGGAGAAACTACCATATGCAATATTACATCAAAGAGGAAAATTGGAAACAAATTTTAGAGTTCATAAAAAGCGTAAAAGGAATGCACAGCAAAAATGAAAAACGTTTAAGAATATTCATAGAGGCAGTGTGGTACATAGTGCGAAGTGGTTGCCAATGGAGACTTTTACCAAAAACTTATGGTAATTACAGGAGTATACATAAGCGATTTAAAAGATGGTGTGAAAGAGATGTCTGGAAAAAATTGCTTGAATATACTAAACAAGAGCCTGATTTAGAAGTTGCTATAATCGACGGTACGATCATCCGAGCCCATCCATGTTCATCTGGATATACAAAAAACTCCAAGGATCAAGAAGCTTTAGGGAGGAGCAAAGGTGGCTTTACAACTAAAATACATGCGCTTGTCGATGCACTTGGAAATCCACTTAAATTTACTCTGACTCCTGGTCAAAGAAATGAAATTACGCAGGCACAAGTGTTGACCGAAAGTATCTATAACTCTACTGTAGTAGCTGACAAGGGCTACGATAGCAATGCCTTTGTTACAAGTCTTGAAGACAAGGGATGTACAGTAGTTATTCCGCCAAAACGGAATCGAAAAGTGCAAAGGTATTACGATGAGCATATCTACAAAGAACGTCATTTGATTGAGTGTTTTTTTGGTAAAATTAAAAATTTTAGGCGCATTTTTTCCAGATTTGATAAAACTGCTGAGGTTTTTATGGGTTTTCTCAATTTTGTTGGAGCTCTTGTATGGCTTCTCTAAAATTTTGTCCACAGAGCCTAGTTAACCATGGGGCTTCTTTTGCCTTTTTTTTCATTTGGTAAATTTCTTAAATATTTATAGTTGCAATTTAAGAGCCCGTAAAGGGTATCATTCCAGTGCTCCTTTTTTTGTCATCCCAGTGCTTGACACTGGGATCCAGTTTTCCATATAATCTCATCGAAAACATTGTATTTTAACGTAAAACATCTATTTTTATGCTTACCAACTTAATAAAATTCCTGGATCCCAGTGTCTGGGCACTGGGATGACACCATTCTTTTTTCTGGATTCCAGACTGGAATGACACCGTCTTGGATGGAAACCAGTGTTTGGGCACTAGAATCCAGTAAGCTTATTTATGCATATAAAAGGTTATTATTTTGTAAAGTCAAAGTTGCTTTTGGTTTTAAGTTAAAGTACAATAAATGCAAAGGTTTATATAATGAATTAAACTGGATCCAAGTAGTCAGCTACTTGAATGACATCAGACAACAATCGTACACATGCTAGTCAAAATAGGTACCAGAGGAAGCAAGCTTGCAGTTGCCCAGGCTTTGGAAGCAAAACAAAAGTTGCTGGATTCTTTTCCTAACTTATCTATTGAAATTGTTAAAATAAAAACTTCTGGAGATAAGTATGCAAACGCAAATCTTGCTGAAATAGGAGGCAAAGGATTATTCATTAAAGAAATTGAGACTGAATTGCTCGAAAATAATATAGACATGGCAGTTCATTCGCTAAAAGATATGCCTGCGTTTTTCTCAGGGGGTTTAACAATTCCTTGTGTTTTAGAAAGGCTAAGTTCATGCGATGCGTTTATTTCTCATAAACACAATAGCCTTGAGTCTTTGCCACAGCAGGCTACTATTGCCACTTCTTCAATAAGAAGAAAAGTTCAGTTGTTAAATGTTAGACCAGATCTAAATATAATATCGCTACGTGGAAATGTAACAACCAGATTGCAAAATCAAAGTTTTGATGGAATAATTCTAGCTGAAGCAGGACTCATAAGATTAGAAAAACATCACTTGATTATAGAGGTATTGCCACCAAAAGTTATGTTAAGTGCAGTGGGGCAGGGGGCAGTTTGTATTCAATGTAGAAGGAATGATGTAAAAATTATCGATCTTTTAGAGAAAATTAATAATAATATGTCTTTTATAAGAGTGAAATCAGAGCGCAGTTTTATGAAAACAGTGAATGGTTCGTGTTTCACACCACTTGCAGCTTTGGCTGAATATGTGAGCGAAAATATGCTACATCTTCGTTGTATGTTAGCAAATGAAAAAGATATATACTTTACTGAGCGCACTTCATTTATAGAAGATGCGGAGAAAATGGGTATGGATGCAGGATTAGAGTTGAAATCAAAATGCTTATAAGCTTACCTAAAGTACGTGGAATCTATCGTTATGACGTCTTAATGTCTAAAGCGACGTGGTTAAACGTCGGTGGACGAGCTGATGTGTTATTTAAACCATGTGATATTGAAGATTTAACATACTTGATTAAAAATACTGAACTGCCAGTTAGCGTTATTGGTGCAACATCCAACATAATAGTACGAGATAGTGGCATTCGAGGAATAACAGTAAAATTAGGTAAGGAGTTTGCATATATTAAAAGTAAGGATAACAACTCTATTGTTGCAGGTGGTGCTGCGCTGCTCAGGAACCTTGCTTACTTTGCAGGAGAGCAACAAATTAGTGGACTCGAGTTTCTAGTTGGAGTTCCAGGAACAGTTGGTGGCGGAATAGAAATGAATGCAGGTGCGTATGGTAGTGACATCGCAAGCGTTGTACAATCCATAAAAGCAGTGAATCTAGAGGATGGAAACCTATATGAGTTCTCCAGCGAAGAAATGGGGTATTTTTACCGTGGACATAGCCTAAAAGGAAATTGGATTTTTGTTGAAGCTGAGTTTAAAGGAGTAAACTCAGAGTATGAGCTTATATTGCAAAGGTTAAAGGAAATTGTTGAGAGAAAAAATAAAAGCCAGCCAATAAGAGGAAAAACTGCTGGGTGCATATTCAAAAATCCAAAAAACTACCGAGCATGGGAGTTAATTGATAAATCTGGCTGCCTAGGGTTAAATATTGGTGGAGCTAGAATCTCTAAGAAACATTGTAACTTCTTGCTCAATTACGATAATGCAACTGCATCTGACTTGGAAAACCTTGGCAACAGAGTAAAAGATGCAGTGAAGGATAAATTTAATGTTGAACTTGAGTGGGAAATAAGGGTTTTGGGTAGCTATTAGATAGTTTTTATAGCTTCTGTATATTCGTTCAGGAGAACGGCAAATAAGGTAGACAAGTAATCTAAAAAAATAATCATAGAGAAAACGTGAGGTAATGTGGTTAATCTTGTAGAACTTTGCAAGAATCTAGAGAGAAAAATAGCAAAGTTATACCAATTCTCATTATTAGTGAATCAAATAAGCGACATTGCAGAGTTCTCTAATTGCACATGAGTCAACAATAATTTTTATACAAATCAAAATAGCATATTTCCTCCATAATCTTTAATAATTTTACATAGATTAAAGTAGCAAGCTTCCATGGTTCTCTCCGCGGTCTGATATGGCTAGTCTGTATTTTAGCCAAGCCGCATTATACTTGTTAGGAGGAAGTGGACGGCAACATGTTGTTTACGAAGTCTAAGCTTCACTCTATAATCTTGCTTATCCCTTCCATCGGCATTACTACCTTGAGTAAAATTATTGTTTCATGCTCCTCCTACATTTTCTAATAACAAAATTCTGTTTTATTGACTAACATTCTATGCATAATTACAGCTAATTTTCTTGCTACTGCTACAATTGCTTTTTTCATCCCTTTTTTCTTTGCAAGCTTCAATCCCCAGCTTCTCAACTTAAAATTTTTCCTACTGATTGTAAGTAAGACTTGTGCAGCTTCATATAACATACTTCTACATTCCATGGGACCCATTTTTGATATACTACCATGTCGGTCAACTTCTCCAGAAGCGTACTGTCTTGGGCTCAACCCCATATAAGCTCCAACTGTATAAGATGTTTCAAACCTATATGGATCATCTATTGCAGCTTTATATGTCATTGCTACTATAACACCAACTCCTGGGACCGTAGTTAATAATTTACAGTCCTCATCTTTTCTGCCTTGCTCTGAAAGTATTTTGTCAAGTTTTCTTATTGATTCTTCTATTGTTTTTAAGCTATGTAGTAATGCTTCAATTGAACTCCTACTGATTTCATCCACATTATTTATTGTCTCTTGTATTCTTAAAGCAAAAGTTTCAAATTTTGATCTTTTACCGAGCTTTATTCCATGTATCTTCAATAACCCTCTTATTGTTCCAACAATTTGCTGTTTGCTGCATATTAACTGCCTTCTACTTCCAAGTGCTACTTTAATTTGGCAAGATTCATCTGATTTTACTAACACTTCTTTGTATAGCCCAACTCTCATCATTTGTGCTATACCTCTTGCATCATTTTTGTCATTCTTATTGATCCTTGCAGATAATGCTGCTGCCATATCCCTTGCATCTACACAAACTACCGGTAATCCAAAACTCCTTAATTCTTTGCACATTGATATTGATAGCTGTCCACTTTCTATCCCTATCACTTCATATCTTTTGTCTTGGTCAAGCAGGCACTTAGCTATTGCGTCACTCTCGCTTGCAACAACTTCTTCTTTAACAATTTTTCCTTTCTCATCAACGATACTGATAAAAGTTTCTTTGAGTGAGACATCTAATCCGCTATAATATTTCATGAGACTACTCCTACTGTAAAAGTTTAAATTGTTTTTGAAGAACTTATTCTACTGAATTCGTTACTTCGTGCTAAAATAATGGAGTATGTCTCTCCATCATTCAACAGCAATTACAGTATGTTGTTTATTTTATGACTCCAACCATTGCAGGAATTAAATTAAACATATTTAGTGCTGGCATTATAGCATTTGGTCTAAATAGCTGTGCTTATATTGCTGAGATTTTACGAGCTGGTATTGAAACTATATCAAAAAACCAGTTTGAAGCAGCTAAAACTTTACAAATACCTAGGTGTATGGTCCCAGAGTGTGATGGTGTGGATTTAGTATAAATAATTCTGGAGACTGTGTCCACTGATAACATATAAATTCATAAGGAGTAAGACCCTTAAGAGTTTTGAGTCTCTTTGCATAATTATAAGCCATAACAAAGTTATAAAGGTGTTCTTTAAGTTGCTGGTGCGATTGATAGTAATACTTCTTAACTGTAGCATCCTTTAAAGTTTTATTCATACGCTCGACTTGCCCATTCGTCCAAGGATGGCTAACTTTTGTCAAACGATGTTCAATAACATTCTCTTCGCAAACTCTATCAAATATATGTTGGAAAGCATACTTATGACGCTTCTGGTTTGTAAATTGTATACCGTTATCTGTCAAAATAGTATGGATTTTATACGGTAAAATTCTAATCAAATTACGTAAGAACTCAGCAGCTATGGGTTTTGTAGCACTGTTACGCAACTCAACATAGGTAAATTTGGATGTCCTATCAATAGCAACAAACAAATGTAATTTGCCCTCCTCAGTTCTAACTTCAGCAATATCAATATGAAAGTAACCGATAGGATATTGTTTGAATTTCTTTTTTGACTTAACTTCTCCATCAACAGTTGGTAATCTGCTAATGTTGTGTCTTTGTAAACAACGATGCAAGCTAGAGCGAGTCAAATGCGGAATTGTAGACTGCAGAGCGTAAAGGCAATCATCTAGTGGCAGTAGTGTATACTTGCGAAATGTAACTATTATAGCTTCCTCTTCTAGCGTTAAAACAGTCGATCTTGGACGCTTTGGACCCATATCAGCATCTTTCGTAAATGAACGTTTTCTCCACTTAATAATAGTTTTTGGATTAAGGTTATAATGCTTGGAGAGTTTTGCTATGCTCTCTTTTCTATTTTGTATTGCTCTACGAATCGTCTGTGTTGTTTTGGCGCACCCATGTAATATTTGTCCCATAACTCCTCCTTTGATGGTATTTTTTTCTCATATTTTATCATACCATCACACTCTGGGACTGTACACCAGTTTCTATATGTGGAGAGATATTATATTACCACAAGTTATTAAAAATATTCTTCCTGCAATGATAAATGAGATCATTGCACTCCTTAAAGAAACGGCATTAATCTCTACTATTGGTGGTGTTGATATTATGCGCTCTGCGCAAATGCTTGCAGCAGAACAATTTACTTATTTTATACCACTTTGTCTTGCTGGGGCTTATTATTACGCTCTTGTATTACTAATTGAATATATAGGCAAAAAGATTGAACAGAAAGGTATATATGATAAAAATGCATAATATTTGTAAATTATTTAATAATGTTCCAGTACTTAATAATATTAACCTGATTATAGAACAATCTATAGTTGGTCTTGCTGGTCCTTCTGGTAGTGGTAAATCAACATTGTTACGTTGTATACAAAAACTCGAAGTTTTAGATTCTGGTAGCATTGAATGCAATGATAGTACTGGTTTTGTATTTCAGGATTTTCAACTTTTCCCACATATGACTGTCTGGGAAAATCTTACATATGCTCCCAAACTTAAAAACAAAACTCAGGATCAAAGTGATTCACTACTTGAGTCTTTGGGTATTGCCTCTAAAAAAAATGATTACCCTAGTAATCTATCCGGTGGGCAAAAACAGCGGGTTGCGCTTGTCAGAAGCTTAATGATGAATCCAAGGATTCTATTATGCGATGAGCCAACGTCTGGTTTAGATGTAGCAACAATAGTCGACGTTGTGGAACTACTACAATCAGTTAGAGATATGGGTATTACTATGATTATCGCTTCTCACAATTTGGATTTTTTAACAAAAATATCAGATCGGATTATTCTGTTAAAAAACGGAAAAATAATTGTAGATATCAATCCTAAAGAAATTGATGAACCAACAAACTATTTAAAAAATAATTATTAAAAGAGAATCACTCATATCATACTGAGAGCTATAACAGATCTTAGCATCGAAAATTACATAATATACATTATGGAAAATAAATTACATAATATAAGAAGCAACGCTAAAAATAAAATCACATAATATAGCAAACTATAGCTAACCCAAGAAAGGTTTTCCTACGTCATACCGCCGCGATATCTCAGCATAGATTCCGCTAACAAGTAGCGGAATGACGAATTTTTGTTTTTCAAACTGTCGGTAAATCTAAGTCAGTTTAGCTATATGTGTCAAGCACTGGAATGACATCGTCGTAACATTATACCGTATTACAATGTTCGTACAGTAAGCCATAGGATGGAGCTATACAAAAAGAAGTAAAACGGCTATAAAGATGATGCTGTGGAAGTTTTTAGTACTTGCTCGCAACTTTCAACAATTTAATAGCACTGGTGTTTACAACCTCTCCGCCAACACGCTTAGTGACAAAAAACCTCACATAAGGTTTATTCGTATAAGGGTCTCTTAATATTCTCATTCCTCTGTTATCTACAATCTTATAAGCTTGTTTGAAATCTGCCATCGCAATTACTGGTAGCTGATTGTTTGGCGCTGGTGGCATATCGGCAGATTGATATACTGGTATTCCCATTAAAGTATCTGGAGCTTCAAGCGACAGACTTGGCTGCCAGAGATACTGACCTGTTTGAGATTTTAGCAGCCTGATATCCTTCAACGTATCCTGTTCATCAAAAATGACGCATTTTTGGAATAATATTCGTCCAGAGAGTAATACAACATCATTATTGATCACTATCTAATTTTTCAGTTTTAACTTGCTCTATTTTATTATAACTGTTTCCATTTTCATAAGCTAAAATTTCTTTTGGTTGAAAAGTGCCCTCACCCTTAATGAAGGCTTCGCTTTCTTCCTTACTAAAAGTCTTGGCAATCTTTTCCACCAGCCAACTCTCAACATCGACAAACGCATCATCGAGTAACTTTTGTGATATTTGTGGTTGAGCATATAACTCGTAAGTTGTGACGGAAATCTTTTGGATTTTGGGCGTGTCCGTATCTTTTGCAAAATCATACTTAGACTTATTGCCACCGTCCTCATCATCTACTGTTTCACTGCTCCAACCTGCACCGGCGCGGTCAAAATCTTCTATAATGTAATCCAATGTTTCAGTAGAGATTCTTTGACTGGAGCATATTTGTCGCATTGGGGACGAGTCAGTTACGCGCTTGTTTATGCGTTTTACAATATGCGGAGTAACTAGGCTCTGTGGACAAAAAATATGAAAAGAGAGAAAAAGATGGTAGTTTAGCCTAATAGGTAAAAAATGGAGAAACTACCATATGCAATATTACATCAAAGAGGAAAATTGGAAACAAATTTTAGAGTTCATAAAAAGCGTAAAAGGAATGCACAGCAAAGATGAAAAACGTTTAAGAATATTCATAGAGGCAGTGTGGTACATAGTGCGAAGTGGTTGCCAATGGAGACTTTTACCAAAAACTTATGGTAATTACAGGAGTATACATAAGCGATTTAAAAGATGGTGTGAAAGAGATGTCTGGAAAAAATTGCTTGAATATACTAAACAAGAGCCTGATTTAGAAGTTGCTATAATCGACGGTACGATCATCCGAGGCCATCCATGTTCATCTGGATATACAAAAAACTCCAAGGATCAAGAAGCTTTAGGGAGGAGCAAAGGTGGCTTTACAACTAAAATACATGCGCTTGTCGATGCACTTGGAAATCCACTTAAATTTACTCTGACTCCTGGTCAAAGAAATGAAATTACGCAGGCACAAGTGTTGACCGAAAGTATCTATAACTCTACTGTAGTAGCTGACAAGGGCTACGATAGCAATGCCTTTGTTACAAGTCTTGAAGACAAGGGATGTACAGTAGTTATTCCGCCAAAACGGAATCGAAAAGTGCAAAGGTATTACGATGAGCATATCTACAAAGAACGTCATTTGATTGAGTGTTTTTTTGGTAAAATTAAAAATTTTAGGCGCATTTTTTCCAGATTTGATAAAACTGCTGAGGTTTTTATGGGTTTTCTCAATTTTGTTGGAGCTCTTGTATGGCTTCTCTAAAATTTTGTCCACAGAGCCTAGATACCCTCCGATATCACTGTCATCTCCACTGAGGGTTTTGTGTGATAAACCGCTTTCCATTCCCTTGCGGATATAATCAGAAAAATATTTATCGCTTGTGCTAAAATCTGTATTTACTTCTGGACGTTGAGCTGCAGTTTCGATCAAGTCTAAACGCTCTTTGCAGCTATCAATGGCATTATTTACCTCCTAAGAAACTCACTCAACTAACTCTTCTTGTTGAACTAATATGTAGCCAAATTCGCTCGCTTTTTTGATCAAATTTTTTACAGTTCTATCTTTATAGCGTGTTTCATAGTATTCCATTCCTTTTTCTACATATTCCTGTCCGTATTTGAGCATACTATAAAATATGCATGCCATTTTTCTTGCAGTAGCTGTTATTGCTTTTGGTGCTCCTAGTCGTTTTTTCAATCTTCTGTAGTATGCACCCAACGCACTTTTACTATTTCCTACAGAATGAGCAGCTATTCGCAAAGCATTTGCAGCACGGTTAATGACTTTACGTGTTCTTGTGTTAAACACTTTTTCCCCTGTAACTTTATTAGCAGGACTGAGTCCCAACCACGATGAAAAGTGCTTTTCTGTTGGCCATTTACTATGGTTTATACCAACTTCTGAAATTATGGTTTGTATACTTAATACATCAAATCCAGGAATTTTAGTGAAATCCATACCAGTTATTCGGTGCAGTTCCTCATACAAAGCAAAGCTTGGCTTACTTTTGCTATTTTTATTCTTTTGCTTACTTAGCTGTTTGCTTTCACAAGACTTTGTTTCAAACGTTTTATAATAGGCTTCAATATTTCTATCACATTCTGCTATTTTTTCTTGATAAATATTATATAGTTCAAATTCTTGCTTTAGCGTGAATAAGTGTTCCTCTCTATAGTCACCAGCTAACGCTTTTGCAATAGTAGACTGATCATTTTTCATTCGCACGTCCCTGAATTCTGCCAATTTTTCAGAATCTCTTTCGCCTTCAATTATAGCTTCAATGATTTTCATACCAGTTATCCCAGTAATATGACTAATAACCTTGTGTAATTGTATATTCATTTGAATTAATGCCTTCTGCATACGCAGAATATGTGTAGATGCACTTTCAGTGAGATTTTTGCGTTGCCGCACGTAACTGCGCAATACACACATCTGATTATCTGGCCTAAACGATCCATGAAGCAGTCCGTAGCTATGCAGTTGTTGGAGCCATTGGCAATCTTGAACGTCAGACTTCCTACCAGGTACATTCTTTACATGCCGTGCATTTACCAATCTTACCTCGAATTTGTATGACTCAAGTATTTGAAATAAAGGAATCCAATATACTCCTGTTGATTCCATAGCTACTGTTGTAACTTTACACTTTTTCAACCACTGTGCTAAGTTATGAAGGTCTTCAGTAAAGCAGCCAAATTTCTGAACGCGTTGTTCATCTCTTCCTTCAGGTACACACACATAGTGTACAGCTGAACCAATGTCTATTCCTGCTGCATTAGGATTCACTATTTCTAATTTACTTTTTGCTTTTTTCATGGTACCAACTATGACTGCTTGCGTTGTTAATGGTTTTTCTCTTTTATCTGTAGCATTATCATCAAAACGAGGTTTGGGAGATAGGTCATTGGAAGCATTTGACTCTTGTTCATCAGTCTTCACTGAAGTTTGCTGAACTTTTTCGCTGTTTTCACATATAGGCTGAAAACCTTCACTACTTTTATTGACATCTTCGCATAATCTGGTGTCAGTATCAATTACAGGTTTATGCTTCACATCAAAACTACATACTTCAGTTACCATTTCACATGCGTTAGCCGGTGTCTCGATATTACCGATTATAGAAGCAGTATCTTGAAGCACTTTTTCACTTTTAGCTGTAGTAGTTTTGGCCGTTACAACAGTGGGCTGCTGGGTTGCTCTCCTATTAACAAGTTCTCCGGAGAATTTTAAGATTTCTTCTACAGCTTCACTATTTTCACACGCTTCAGCATAGGTGAATGGGGTGTAAGTCATTTCCTTGCCATTTGAATGTTTTATAATTATTCTCTTTTTTAGAATATCTTTCAAAATACCATTTTCCTCAGAGACTTCTAACACTGCTCTCATAATGTCATTGTCTCTACGTGATATAGCATCTGTAAGTATTGTATGAGTTTCTTCCCGACCATCTGAATGTTTTGTGGTCATTTCTTCATTAAGAACTTCCTTTAATAGCTTTTGTTTTTTGACTTCTTCTAAAAGATCTTTTACAGCTTGATTATTTTTATGACTTATAGCATAATGTAGTAGTGATAATGTCTCCTCTCTATCCTGATACTTGTAAATTATTTTCGTCAAAAGAATTGTGCTTGCATTGTAGCTGGAATCTTTGAATATTCCATTTTTGAACTTTTCGGCAACACCTTCCCCTTCTTCTATTTTTCTTGCTAGTTTTTGTATATTCTTTCCATCTTTATTTGTTAACTCATATATATCACATACTAATTCACCAGTCAGTTTTGATGTTTCCATAGTGCTTGTTCCTCCTATTATAGATTTATTGATTTAGTTGTAGTAATTGAAATAGCAAACCGGTTAGGTTGCCTAGTTTGGTTCTTTCTTTCAATCAAAGGTATTCTACTGTTTTAAATTCCCTGTAAAGATTTAGCTTATCTTTTACATCTAAACAGCATTAACACGATTTGGCTTTTTGTAGATGAGTAATTCTCTAGGGATTATCCTATTGAATTCTATGATATTATTTTTTGTAACATTGTTATACACGTCATGATAAGGGGGTTGGCGAAGGGTGTCAAGTAATTCCGTTCCTTATGGGTAAAAAAAGAGAACTCTAAGTTGCAGCCGCACAATGTTTCTCTTTTCTGCTGTTGATGATTATTTCGCCTATTGTAACTGCCGCTAGAATAAAGCAATAATATACCTGTGTTAATAAAGAAATAGGTGATACAGAGGCGATGCTACCTGCTAGCAATAGTTGGGAACCATAAGGTAAGATACCTTTTGTAGCACAAGCAAAAACATCCAATAAGTATGCGCTGCGATGTGGCGCAATACTGTGTTTTTGTGCAAGCCTTTTTGCAATGCCACCACTTAGTAAAATAGCAATGGTATTATTGGCAACTAAGGTAGTAAACATAGACGCAATTCCTGCTATCACAAATTCAGCTTTAGTTTTTGTGATATTGCTTTCATCGATGAGTTTATGCAACGCTTTTTGACCTTGCTTGTACATTATATGGCTCAATCCACCGATAAATAGAGCAAATATCACTATTTCGTTTACTTTTTTGAAACCGTCATACACGTCATGAGGAAATTGAATGATAGCATAGTCAAAAAAAGTTATTCCTAGCACACCAGCAATAATTATGTTTATAGTTATTGTTACTAAAGTGGCGACTTCAAGCAGCCCCATGATTATTAAAGAAATGTAAGGAATAATTTTTATTATAGAATAATAATCTAAATTTGATATAGAAATAATTTTTGTACTATTTGAGGCAACTGCTAGGTAGATGAGTGTTATAATGCTGGCAATAAGTGCAACTTTAGAGTTCATTTTAAGTTTATCTTTTGCTGAAGCTTCCTGTGAAGAAACAGATGCAATGGTGGTATCAGATATCATCGAAAGGTTATCGCCAAACACGGCACCACCTACTACAGTTGCAGTTCCTATTTCGAGACCAAAAGCTCCACTTTTTGCCAGATTAACAGCTATAGGTACCATCAGCGCAACAACTCCCATAGATGTGCCAATTGCAGTTGAAATAAAAGCAGAAGCCAAAAATACTCCAGGCAGCAGTAATCTTGCTGGAAGGAAATTAAGAATTAAATTAGCAACAGTGTCTGCGCTACCGATTGATTGAGTCACCGCAGAAAATGCTCCAGAAAATAAAAAAATTAAACACATAGTAAGGGGGTTTTTGTCACCCATGCCCTTGATAACAGTATCGATGTTATGCTGAATTTTATTTGTACCACGTGAGACAGCAAAAAATAGTGCTGGTAATAAGCAGATTACTGGTGAAACCTGATGAAGTGGATTATCAGTTCCGATAAAAGAAAAATAAGCACCACTTCCAAGATACAAGATTAAAAAAATAATCAAGGGGACAAAAGCTGTCATTTTACTGTACCTAAACTTATAACTATAACTAATTAAGTGGTTTTAAGCAAGTTTGGTTTTCACTAGTTCTACAGGAAGTCAATAGCAGAGTTTTAAACTTCATATTTAATCTACTAAATAAATAGCACATGTAGCTTATTGCTTGACAATAGGATCTAATTGTTGTCTAGATTCCAGCATCACGCGCACAACTGTACGAACATTTGTTTGCGAAGAAATGTTATAGCTGGTTTTGCCTCAAACATAAAGATGTCATCCGAGTAGCTGACTACTTGGATCCAGAAAATTTTGCTGCGAGTAAGCAAATTTGTTTGGTGAGCATAGAAAGTGGAATGTGTAAGCGCAGCCTCAACAAGGTGTCATCCAAGTAGCTGACTACTTGGATCCAGATTGGATACTGAGTTGGTGAGTATAAAAGTATAGCTAACGCGAGCTCTACGTCATACCGCCGCAGAATAATTAACCGTCATACCGCGATTCATTCGCAGTACCCCTTCGCGGTATCCCTTAGCCGCTAACAAGCAGCGGGATGACGAGCTTATCGTCATGCCACCGCGAACCGTCATACCGCGATTCATTCGCGGTATCTCTAGGCTCTGTGGACAAAATTTTAGAGAAGCCATACAAGAGCTCCAACAAAATTGAGAAAACCCATAAAAACCTCAGCAGTTTTATCAAATCTGGAAAAAATGCGCCTAAAATTTTTAATTTTACCAAAAAAACACTCAATCAAATGACGTTCTTTGTAGATATGCTCATCGTAATACCTTTGCACTTTTCGATTCCGTTTTGGCGGAATAACTACTGTACATCCCTTGTCTTCAAGACTTGTAACAAAGGCATTGCTATCGTAGCCCTTGTCAGCTACTACAGTAGAGTTATAGATACTTTCGGTCAACACTTGTGCCTGCGTAATTTCATTTCTTTGACCAGGAGTCAGAGTAAATTTAAGTGGATTTCCAAGTGCATCGACAAGCGCATGTATTTTAGTTGTAAAGCCACCTTTGCTCCTCCCTAAAGCTTCTTGATCCTTGGAGTTTTTTGTATATCCAGATGAACATGGATGGCCTCGGATGATCGTACCGTCGATTATAGCAACTTCTAAATCAGGCTCTTGTTTAGTATATTCAAGCAATTTTTTCCAGACATCTCTTTCACACCATCTTTTAAATCGCTTATGTATACTCCTGTAATTACCATAAGTTTTTGGTAAAAGTCTCCATTGGCAACCACTTCGCACTATGTACCACACTGCCTCTATGAATATTCTTAAACGTTTTTCATCTTTGCTGTGCATTCCTTTTACGCTTTTTATGAACTCTAAAATTTGTTTCCAATTTTCCTCTTTGATGTAATATTGCATATGGTAGTTTCTCCATTTTTTACCTATTAGGCTAAACTACCATCTTTTTCTCTCTTTTCATATTTTTTGTCCACAGAGCCTAGTAATATAGAGAATGCTGTATTTAAGCTATAAAAACAAATTTACCAAGCTTTGAAATGTTAATTACATGGAGAAGTATGTATGACAAACACCAAGTTAGAGAGAAGCCGGATGTGGTGAAAGTCACAAGTCCGGTTTTGAAGTCGAGTGGGGAGAGGTGACTTTCTCCACTTAGATAACTGAACCTGTGGCAGGTATTACATAAGAGCATTTCCCTCTTCTAAATTAAAACGCACTTTTGCCTCCTTTGCAGTCTATACTTTAGATGTATTTAATTTACAAATACTAATTATTTATTAATAATGGTGATATGTAAATATAGTTATAAAATAATTGTTACACTTGAATTCCTTCCTGGTTTCTGTTGTTATCAGAACATTTAAAACACTTTAAGAAAGCTGCTTAGTTAAATTAACTTAGACAAGTAAATAGCAGTTTTGCAGCCTGTTTTTATGAATGATGATAAAATGTTGTAGCCAAATGCGCTTTCAGCATTGTGCTGAATTGCAATATCTTTGTGCTCTAACTCCTCGTCGCGAAATTTACTTATAGTTTCTCTTAATTCCCCATCTTCTAAATGTGAAACTTGCTCTTTGTAGTGCTCCCCGATAACTTCTTCAACTGCAGCAGTGCAAGCCATAGCAGCTTTTTTGCCCATAATGGCAGTTGCAACGCCAAGCGACACTCCTAAAACACGCCAAACAGGCAACAAAACAGTAGGACGAACTTTTTGCTCTTTGATTTTCTCATTAAAATAGTGAAAATGCTTTTTTTCCTGCTCTTCCATTTCAATTATTTCATTGATTATAGAAGATTTCTTAAGAATAAATTTTTGACCAGAATAAATGCAAATAGCTCCATATTCTCCAGCGTGATCTACTCTAATTGCCTGTTGCAAGAACTGATTGTTGCTGTACCTTAAATTATTTAGATTTCTTTCTTTCTCCACAATACACCTTACCTGATACGAACAGAGCTACTATGAGATAAATTAGATTCCATGTTGCTAAGGAAACACCTAGAACGTAATGAGGTCTGTCACAAGATGGAGAGTAATTAGGATTTAGTAGATTATTTCTGAGCTCTTCTATACTAACGTTACCACTTGCTTGCTCTGTACAACCTAAAACATCATGAAATAAGTGGAGTTCAAGACCTACATGATAAAAAGATATTACTGCACCTATGAGGTAGCTGCAAAACATTGCATAGATTAGAATTTTGTTGTCTTTAAGCATGCACGCTACTGCAAGTAATCCGGCGATATAGTAAACTATTCGCTCGTATGTACATAACTTGCATGGCAGCATGTTGAAAAAATATTCTAGCACATATGCAAAAATTAGAGCAGCGGCACTCGACAGCAGAAAGATTGCAGGAATTCTGGAATTATTACACATAACTTTAAGTAAATTATCCCTGAAAGTATAAAGCAGAGTATTCATTTTACATAGGGATTTTTATTTTTTTTCAAAAGCAATCTAACTGGCACACCGTCTGCAAAGAAATTTTTTCTGAGATCGTTAATTAAATAGCGTTTGTAACTTTCATCAACACTTTCAGGTATGTTACATATCAAAGAAAAAGCTGGAGGTTTAGTACCAATTTGAGCGATATACTTCATTTTAACTGCTTTGCCTTTTACAAGAGGGTGAGAATGTTTTCCTACAGCATCTATGAGCCACTTATTCAGTTTTGCAGTGCTGATCTTCTTGTTCAAGGATTCACTCACTTCAAGACACTTATCTATCACATCACCGCAGCGCATGCCTTTTAACGCAGAAATTGTTATAGTTGGCACTTCCAAGAATAACCTGGTTACTTCCTGTTGTTTGACAAATTTTATTAACCTGCTTCTGTCATCCTTACCTATTAAATCCCACTTATTTAAAACAACAATAATCCCTTTCCCTCCCTTAATTGCAGCTTCACCAATTGATAAATCCTGCTGCTCAATACCAACTAGGGAGTCTAGCATTAAAACTACCACATGAGAGCGCTTGATTGATTCCATGCTTTTCTCAACAAATCTTGATTCTAAGCCATCTACAACATTCGCCTTTCTGCGGATTCCGGCAGTGTCAATTAGAGTAATTAACTCTCCATCATGATCATATGTAATATCCACAGAATCACGTGTGGTACCTGGCTCTGAACTTGTTATTAGTCTGTTTTCTGCAAGTAAACCATTTAAAAAAGTTGATTTTCCAACATTCGGACGGCCGATGATCGCGATCCTCAGCCTACTCAGTTCATTGTTAGGTAACTCAGTGTTCTCGTTAAAATTTTCAATAACACCAGCTAATGCATCATAAAGATCAACCATGCCAAGATTATGCTCGGCAGAGATATACACCGGGCCAAGAAAATCAAAAAACTGCAAATAATCAACATTTTCGGATTTATGACTCTCGCATTTATTTGCTACTAGTATTACAGGTTTATTTATTTTTCTCTTCAGCCACTTTGCAAACTCTTCATTTCGCTCATTTTGCACTTTTGCATCAACAAGAAAGAAAATTATGTTTGAATTGGATAAAGAAAATTCGATTTGTTCAATAACTTGTAGTGAAAAATTAGTTTGGTCGTTCCATCCTCCTGTATCTATAACTTTAAACTCCAAATCGCTAATTCTCCCCATTCCTTCTCGCCTATCCCTTGTCACTCCTGGAATGTTACTCACTACTGCTGCTTTTCTTCCTACTAATCTGTTGAATAGGGTCGATTTTCCAGCATTTGGTAGGCCTACTATGGCGATTTTTAGCATAATTCAAGGGCATGTTCTATATGAAGTAAATTATAACCGAAACTTTTCAATTTAACTATTGACTTCGTAGATTATATAAGCATACTACAGTTAGAATTTTTTATTTCGTTATGTAAAATATGGGGTAGTTATGCTAGTGTCAGAGCAAATAGAGAGTGTAGATAGAGAAGAATTAAAGCAACAAAATCATATACATAAAGATACAGAGTGTTCGGAAGAGACGACAATATATGGGCATATTAATCAACATACGGAAAAAAACATCTCAAATACATTTGCATGAAATATATGATGCTCTTATGTCATATAACGAATCGGAACAGTCAATGACGTCAACTTAAGAACTTTCATTAGCAAACTCTCCTAAAGACATGATGGCGTTTAGGCTTATCTACTTTATTGCGGCTGTCCCGGTCGGATTTTAACTTTAGCGCGTATACTTAAAAAGGGCTTGAAAGTTTTTTGGCGCAATAAGTACCTGATAGAGTTTCTGCCTCATTACACCAAATAAAACTGAAAAATTTAAACGATACTCAGTAATTTGATCTGGGTTCCAAGGCCCTTGTGCATCACACATATGAAGCGATAATATATTGCACATGACCAAGTTTGCCCAAAATTCTTGTAATACAGCCTCTCCAGAAAAATTCTCTAACTCTGCTCCTACTTTGAGTCGTTTATAGCACTCCTCTATGTGCCACCTTAACACATAAGCTTTGCTCCAAAGTCTCGGTCAAAAACTCTGTTTCTCAGTTGGCTAATGTCAGCACTATAACTCTTACTTTCTGTCCTTTCATTTTATTTTTTAGCTTTTCATTTTCTAATATAAAATCAAAATCTAATTCGCCAGCGTTCCCATAGCTTACTATAATTTCTTTTTTGCAAGCGAAAAATAAAATCTACTTCCAAATCATAATGCTGCTGAATGAATTTTACTGAAGACGATCATAGATAAATAATTTGATTTAATAAACGCATTTGAGTGATAACTTCGGGTAATTGCTCTGCCGCCAACGTTTGTTCACCTATATTCCAAGCTGCAAGACGAGCACTACAAATCAGCGAAGTACACAAATCAACAAACAAATTGCCAATGGCGGCATTGTGCCTGTTGTTCCATTTGGTTCAAACTCGGATACAATTTCCCCAGAGCTGGGTAATCTCATACCAGAACCATCTGCTGCAATAAGTCTATAGCCTCTCCAACTCAGGTTCATCCTGATAGGCTGTTTGGATGCTTAAATTCTTGAAAGCCTGTATGGCAAATCTTATACCTTGCTTTAGAAAAAGCTTGCTTTGAGGGTACATGTCAATGGCTCCATAAGTTCACATTCTATTCCCAAACTTTTTTTAACTAACTTTAAAATCATAGAAAATACTGTCGAAAAAGGAAGTTTTCTTGTTCGTGTAAAACTCAACACAATGGATTTTCTGAAAAGTTTTCGAGTATATTATATTTTTAATTTGTAGAATAAGGTTTTTTCCTTTTTGCATATTTCACCTAAAAAGGACACATTTTAGACTTCTTTGTTGAAATAAAACAGAAACAAAAGTGCTGTTCCTTGCACTCTTTGGATAATTTAATGATAAAAAATTTGGAGAGAAATTTTATACACTATCGCTGATATTTTTCCTTAAGTTGACGCTATTGCCTGAACGGATACTAAATTTTCATTCACAATGTTCATTAACTCAGGCGGTAATTGTTTAAATTCAAGTTTTCCGATTCTATCATACAAGCACTTTTTTCTCTCTCCTTCTGTAATTCTACTTTGAATTCGATCCTTAAGCAAATCAGCAAATATTGGAAACTCTTTGTAGCCATTTGATTGTAATTCTTGTAATTGGAGAATAATGCCTTCATTTCCCACATACGAAACTAACTTCACATCGTCTTTTTCTGTAAGAAAATCATTAATGGATATATTTCTATTGCGAATGTTACCAATAACATATGTGCTCATTTGTGTAGTTTCATCCTTACACTTATCCCAGTAACTTGATAACGCTGCATTACCGTTAAGAAAATTTGGTTTTTCAGCATTGAAGTTCTGTAATAATGTATATTCAATGATACATTTAGCTGTACCCGTATTGCGACCTCCTACAGCGATTTGCAGAGCAGTTCTTTCATCATCACCTTTAGCATTAACATTAGCACCATTTGCAATGAGAAGTTTTACTACTTCTACTTCTATTCTACTGAACATTGCAGTCAGGTGTAGAGGAGTATGTTTGTTACGATCTCCAGAATTAACATTAGCACCATTTGCTACTTCTATGTTACTGTATATCATAGCATAGTATATAGGAGTACGTTCGTCATCATCTCTAGCATTAATATCAGCATCATTTGCAATGAGAAGTTTTGCTACTTCTATTTCACCTTTCACTGCAGCCAAGTGTAGAGGAGCCTGTTTGCCACCATCTTTAACATTAGCATCATTTTCAATGAGAAGTTTTGCTATTTCTATATATCCTTCTCTCAAAGCGAAGCATAGATGAGTAGATACCCAATATCCATCGCTAACATCAGCTCCCTTTTCTAAAGCCTCTTTTACTCCATTTAAATCACCATTGCTAACTGCATCAAATAATTGTTCTGTTGCTCGATTCATAACCTACATCTATTAAATAACCTATTTTAGTATAGTCTCATTTGGTATAATAAGTCGAGCATAATATTTAACTTACACCGCAATCAGCAGATTGAGATCTAGGCTCTGTGGACAAAATTTTAGAGAAGCCATACAAGAGCTCCAACAAAATTGAGAAAACCCATAAAAACCTCAGCAGTTTTATCAAATCTGGAAAAAATGCGCCTAAAATTTTTAATTTTACCAAAAAAACACTCAATCAAATGACGTTCTTTGTAGATATGCTCATCGTAATACCTTTGCACTTTTCGATTCCGTTTTGGCGGAATAACTACTGTACATCCCTTGTCTTCAAGACTTGTAACAAAGGCATTGCTATCGTAGCCCTTGTCAGCTACTACAGTAGAGTTATAGATACTTTCGGTCAACACTTGTGCCTGCGTAATTTCATTTCTTTGACCAGGAGTCAGAGTAAATTTAAGTGGATTTCCAAGTGCATCGACAAGCGCATGTATTTTAGTTGTAAAGCCACCTTTGCTCCTCCCTAAAGCTTCTTGATCCTTGGAGTTTTTTGTATATCCAGATGAACATGGATGGCCTCGGATGATCGTACCGTCGATTATAGCAACTTCTAAATCAGGCTCTTGTTTAGTATATTCAAGCAATTTTTTCCAGACATCTCTTTCACACCATCTTTTAAATCGCTTATGTATACTCCTGTAATTACCATAAGTTTTTGGTAAAAGTCTCCATTGGCAACCACTTCGCACTATGTACCACACTGCCTCTATGAATATTCTTAAACGTTTTTCATCTTTGCTGTGCATTCCTTTTACGCTTTTTATGAACTCTAAAATTTGTTTCCAATTTTCCTCTTTGATGTAATATTGCATATGGTAGTTTCTCCATTTTTTACCTATTAGGCTAAACTACCATCTTTTTCTCTCTTTTCATATTTTTTGTCCACAGAGCCTAGATGTATGGTCCCAGAGTGTGATGGTGTGGATTTAGTATAAATAATTCTGGAGACTGTGTCCACTGATAACATATAAATTCATAAGGAGTAAGACCCTTAAGAGTTTTGAGTCTCTTTGCATAATTATAAGCCATAACAAAGTTATAAAGGTGTTCTTTAAGTTGCTGGTGCGATTGATAGTAATACTTCTTAACTGTAGCATCCTTTAAAGTTTTATTCATACGCTCGACTTGCCCATTCGTCCAAGGATGGCTAACTTTTGTCAAACGATGTTCAATAACATTCTCTTCGCAAACTCTATCAAATATATGTTGGAAAGCATACTTATGACGCTTCTGGTTTGTAAATTGTATACCGTTATCTGTCAAAATAGTATGGATTTTATACGGTAAAATTCTAATCAAATTACGTAAGAACTCAGCAGCTATGGGTTTTGTAGCACTGTTACGCAACTCAACATAGGTAAATTTGGATGTCCTATCAATAGCAACAAACAAATGTAATTTGCCCTCCTCAGTTCTAACTTCAGCAATATCAATATGAAAGTAACCGATAGGATATTGTTTGAATTTCTTTTTTGACTTAACTTCTCCATCAACAGTTGGTAATCTGCTAATGTTGTGTCTTTGTAAACAACGATGCAAGCTAGAGCGAGTCAAATGCGGAATTGTAGACTGCAGAGCGTAAAGGCAATCATCTAGTGGCAGTAGTGTATACTTGCGAAATGTAACTATTATAGCTTCCTCTTCTAGCGTTAAAACAGTCGATCTTGGACGCTTTGGACCCATATCAGCATCTTTCGTAAATGAACGTTTTCTCCACTTAATAATAGTTTTTGGATTAAGGTTATAATGCTTGGAGAGTTTTGCTATGCTCTCTTTTCTATTTTGTATTGCTCTACGAATCGTCTGTGTTGTTTTGGCGCACCCATGTAATATTTGTCCCATAACTCCTCCTTTGATGGTATTTTTTTCTCATATTTTATCATACCATCACACTCTGGGACTGTACACCTAGAGGAGTAGTGATGGGTATAGTAATGCTGTCATTAGCGTTTTCTAACCTAGCCGGAGTTGCAATATCAAAATTTATGTCAGTTCCTTCAGTAAATGGTAAAATAAATTATTTAGAATCTTTAGAAATATATAAAGAGGGTTTTTTAAAGGTGGGAATATTTAATTTAATGCTCGTTATTGTATTTTTATTCTTCTTCAATTTTATACATAAAGTTGTTACTAACTCATCTTGTACAAAAAATTGATATAGGTAAGCTCAAATTTGTAGGTTTAAGGTACCCGTTCAGCAGAGGTAGCAATTAAACTTTGTAACTTTTGAAAAAGATTATGATTGCATTTTTTCAATACTCTTTGCTTAAGACTTATATTTAACGCTGCTTAAAATCAGTGAAATGCACACCCCAGCAAACTACTCTGCCGAGCTTCCAACACTTTCACATTTACTATTTTGTCCCTGTATTTATCTTCAGGATCATCAATGCACACTGATTGCATATATGGGCTTTTACCAATAATTTGGTTTTGGTGTTTACCTTTTTTATCGCTAAATAGAACAGGTATAGTTTTACCTACCATACTCTGGTTAAACTCAAGTTGTTGCTTACTAATTAATTTCTGTAAACGAAGAAGGCGCTCTGTTTTAACCTCTTCTGGTACTTGATCTTTTCTTTCCGCTCCCGGTGTGCCTGGTCTTGGGCTGTATTTAAAACTATAAGCCTGAGCATATCTAACTTTTTCTACTAATTTCATAGTTTCTTCAAAATCTTTTTCGGTTTCTCCAGGAAAACCAACAATAAAATCAGAAGAAAATTCGATTTCAGGTTTCAATTTGCGAAATCTGTCTATTATTTCCAAATACTCCTCTGCAGTGTGTTTCCTGTTCATCGCGTGCAATATTTTATTCGAACCAGACTGCACAGGCAGGTGAACAAACGGCATGAGCTTTGGCTCTTCCGCATGTGCCAAGTAGAGAGATTCATGCATATCTCTTGGATGAGAAGTTGTATAACGAATCCTCTCTAGCTTTTCAATTTTAGCAATATGACTAATTAATTTTCCTAAATCCCACACTTCCCCTTCGCACTCCCCATGGTAAGCATTGACGTTCTGACCAAGCAAATTGATCTCATTTGCCCCATTTGCAACTAATTTCAATGCTTCACGAAATATTTCATTCACTGGCCGTGAATACTCAGCTCCACGAGTATAGGGCACTACGCAAAACGTACAAAATTTATCACAACCCTCTTGTATGGCAAGAAACGCAGAAGACCCCTGGCTATTGCCATAGCATTCATCTGGCAATTTATCAAACTTTGCAACTTCAGGAAAATCAGTGTTTATTACATGACCTTTACTTCTGCTTGCTTTGACTATCAGCTCCGGTAAGGTAGCGATACTCTGCGGACCAACAACAATATCAACAAAAGGAGCCCTTCTGAACACTTCTTCTCCCTCTGCTTGCGCTACACACCCAGCCACCACTATAGTCATTTCTTTTCGTAACGAATGAATCTTCCCAAGCTCTGAGTAAAGTTTTTCTGCTGCCTTCTCTCTAATGTGACAAGTATTCAGTATCACTAAATCGGCTTTCCCTGCATCACTAACAACGTTGAACCCCAAAGGTTTAATTACATTTTCCATTAAAACGGAGTCATAAACGTTCATCTGACAGCCGTAAGTTTTAATATATAGGCCTTTCATATTTGGTATGTCTTTTTCAAAATTTCTTCACCCTACACGTAAATGTCTAACAGACCAGCGCGTGACGCTAGTGAACTTGCTAGCACAATAGATTTTGACAAAATTATACGAAAAACTGGATCCCAGTGTCAAGCACTGGGATGACAAGTTCTCGGCAATCCCTACAGATCCCGCTAACAAGTAGCGGGATGACGGTTGTCAGGGTGTCATGAAAGTAGCTAACACTGGCTTCCATCAAAGAGGGCAGTGCCCTCTTCTTGTCATCCCAGTGCTTGACACTGGGATCCAGGAAAAAGAATGGTGTCATGCAAGTAGCTAACACTGGGATCCAGGAAAAAGAATGGTGTCATCCGAGTAGCTTGACACTGGCATCCAGGAAACTTAATTGCAAGTAATGCATTGAGTTTGGTGAGTATGGGTTTTGCGTTATAGAATGAAGCACTTTTGGTGAATTTGTAAAGAAAGCTGGATCCCAGTGTCAAGCACTGGGATGACAAGAAAGGGAGCACTGGAATTTTTATTTCAGTATTGTACATTAGCCATGCATCTGAACAGATACGAGCTTTCTGCTTTTTTTGGGTAAGGTCAGTCAAAAAGGTTTTACAACAACCATAATAACTATAACTATTATCAATACTGTAACTGCTTCGTTTAAAACGCGAAAATAAATATGTGACTTCTTATTCGAACCCATTGCAAAATTTTTCCTATATTTTGCAAGTAGCATATGAATAATTAACATCAAAAGTATTGCAAATGCTTTTACATGAAACCATCCTTCACGATATGCTTCCCTAATAACCATTAGTGTAATTCCAAGACCAAGTGAGAAAAGCATTGCAGGGTTTATGATATATCTAAGTAGCCTCTTTTCCATTGTTTGAAGCAAGCTATCATTTTCCGATCCCGGTTTTACAGTTGCATGGTAGACATAAAGCCTGGGTAAATAAAGCATACCTGCCATCCACATGATAACAGAGATAACGTGAAAAGCCTCAAGCCAGTGGTAATAGTTTATTAGCAAAAATTTAAAATTCCTGGTATTGTGTTAGTTTAATGAAAAAAAAATCGATATGAAAGCAGAAAATTTCACTAAAGAACAGATAATTGGATTCTACAGGAAAATGCTACTCATACGCAGATTTGAGGAAAAAGCAGGACAATTATATGGGATGGGATTAATAGGCGGGTTCTGTCACCTATCAATAGGACAAGAAGCAGTTGCAGTTGGAACTCAAGCTGCATCAAAATTAGGTGACGCTTTTATCACAAGTTATAGAGACCATGGCTTAATGCTCGCATGTGATTCTGATCCAAATGTTGTAATGGCAGAGCTTACCGGCAAAGAAACAGGATGCTCGAAAGGTAAAGGTGGTTCGATGCACGTATTTGACGTTGAAAAAAAATTCTTCGGCGGGCATGGAATAGTGGGAGCACAAGTTCCAATTGGCACAGGAATAGCATTTGCTAATAAATACAAGAAAAAAGATACCGTGGTATTCACGTATTTTGGTGACGGTGCTGTAAATCAAGGGCAAATATATGAATCGTTTAATATGGCAGCTTTGTGGAAGTTGCCTGTGGTTTATATTATAGAGAATAACGGATATGCAATGGGTACTTCTGTAGAAAGATCCACTTTGGTAACTGAGCTGTACAAAAGAGGAGAAAGTTTTGGTATTCCTGGAAAACAAGTTGATGGAATGGATTTTTTCTCTGTTTATGAGGCTACAAGCGAAGCAGCGGAACACACACGCAACGGAAAAGGGCCTATCCTGCTTGAAATGAAGACATATCGATATCGCGGTCACTCAATGTCAGATCCTGCTACTTATCGCTTAAAAGAAGAAGTTGAAGATATGAAGCAAAATCATGACCCTATAAGCACTTTAAAGAAATACATGACAGATAATAAAATGGCTTCAGAAGAAGAGTGCAAAGTAATTGATAAGGAAATACGTGATTTAGTAAAAAAGTCGGAAGATTTTGCCAAAAATAGTAAAGAACCAAGCGTTGATGAGCTGTATACTGATGTTTATAAATTTGTTAGCTAATTTTTTTATCCAGAACTGTACAAACATTGTATAGTAAACGATGTCATCCAAATAGCTCCTTCTCCCGTCATCCCAGTGCCCTCCTTTTTTTGTCATCCCAGTGCTCTGACTACTTGGATCCAGCTGAGTTGGTGAGTATAAAAGTATAGCTAACGCAAGCTCTACGTCATGCCGCCGCGAACCGTCATACCGCGATTCATTCGCGGTATCTCTAGGCTCTGTGGACAAAATTTTAGAGAAGCCATACAAGAGCTCCAACAAAATTGAGAAAACCCATAAAAACCTCAGCAGTTTTATCAAATCTGGAAAAAATGCGCCTAAAATTTTTAATTTTACCAAAAAAACACTCAATCAAATGACGTTCTTTGTAGATATGCTCATCGTAATACCTTTGCACTTTTCGATTCCGTTTTGGCGGAATAACTACTGTACATCCCTTGTCTTCAAGACTTGTAACAAAGGCATTGCTATCGTAGCCCTTGTCAGCTACTACAGTAGAGTTATAGATACTTTCGGTCAACACTTGTGCCTGCGTAATTTCATTTCTTTGACCAGGAGTCAGAGTAAATTTAAGTGGATTTCCAAGTGCATCGACAAGCGCATGTATTTTAGTTGTAAAGCCACCTTTGCTCCTCCCTAAAGCTTCTTGATCCTTGGAGTTTTTTGTATATCCAGATGAACATGGATGGGCTCGGATGATCGTACCGTCGATTATAGCAACTTCTAAATCAGGCTCTTGTTTAGTATATTCAAGCAATTTTTTCCAGACATCTCTTTCACACCATCTTTTAAATCGCTTATGTATACTCCTGTAATTACCATAAGTTTTTGGTAAAAGTCTCCATTGGCAACCACTTCGCACTATGTACCACACTGCCTCTATGAATATTCTTAAACGTTTTTCATCTTTGCTGTGCATTCCTTTTACGCTTTTTATGAACTCTAAAATTTGTTTCCAATTTTCCTCTTTGATGTAATATTGCATATGGTAGTTTCTCCATTTTTTACCTATTAGGCTAAACTACCATCTTTTTCTCTCTTTTCATATTTTTTGTCCACAGAGCCTAGATCCTGCTAACAAGCAGCGGGATGACGGTTGTCAGGCTAGCTGTCATCTCCAGTAGTCTCCTTCTCCTGTCATCCGAGTATAGCTGACACTGGTTCCTTTATGACGGCAGTAGCCCCTTCGGTGTCATTCCAGTGCTTGACACTGGAATGACACCAATAATTGACATTTCACTAGATATTCATTATAAATAATGGAATGCTACAAAGTATAAAAACCATATTAATAGAAGACAATAACGTTAGGCTGGATAGGTACATCAGAAGAATCTTTCCTGATCTAAAGCAATCTGTAATTGAAAAATCTTTAAGGAAAGGATTAATCAAAGTTGATGATTGCAAAGCAAAGTCCAGTGATAGAGTAAATTCTGGGCAAACTATAACGCTGAAGCACTTGAATTATATTGAAAACGCTAATTCTGATCGCAAATATAATGAAAAGTTAGTGAATCTACTAAGAGAGAACATATTATATGAAGACGAATATATACTAGCTATAAACAAACCCACAGGGGTCATCGTTCAAGGTGGCGTAAAAGTAAAGATTAGCATAAGTGATTTGCTTGACCAAATAAGAGAGGGAGAAACATTTAAAATTGTCCATAGGCTAGATAGAGATACGAGTGGAGTGATAATATTCGCACGCAACGCTAATGTTGCCAGATACCTTATGGAAGAATTTAAAGGACGAAGAGTAAAAAAAACTTATTTAGCATTAACTTCTGGCATACCGAGTAAGGATAGTGGAACAATAGACTATCCATTGGTGAAAAAATATGTTTCAGGTCAAGAAAAAGTGGTCGTTGATGAAAATTCACCTCAGAATGCCACTACGCATTTTTCAATTATAGCAAAATTCAAACACAATGTTGCTTATTTAAAATTACAACCAATTACCGGCAGAACCCATCAGTTACGTGCACATTTAGCTCATATAAATTGCCCTATTCTTGGTGATGGTAAATATGGTGGTAAAAAAGCTTTTATTGATGAAGTAGCAAATCAGATTCACCTTCATTCGCATTCTTTATCTTTAAAATTGCCAAACAATAAAGAAATCACTATTACCGCTCCTATCACTAAACACATCGAAAAATCCATTGAAGCGCTATTTTTCGACTGAAACGATTTCACCAATCAACTTTTCTGTCTTTGGCTTTGATTTGAAGCACAGATATTAGGCTAATTAATGCGCAGGCAGTAAGATAAATGCCTGCTGCAAGTTTTGTTTCGGTTTTTTCTATAAGCCACATACATATGGATGGAGAAAGGCCACCAAATATTCCTGCAGATATGTTATGTGCGAGGCTAAAGCCCGTGCACCTAACTTTCGTTGGAAATAACTCGCAGACAAGAGAATTGTATATTCCAAAAGATGCACCTATCGGTACGCTTATCAATAGAAAAGTGAGCGTTACAATATAGTGGTTATCATATGATAATAGCGAAAGCGCCGGCAAACCGGCGCAAGCTAGAGCTACTAATGTAGGAATCATTACATTTTTTCTTCCAACTTTATCAGACAGTATTGCAAACAGCACTGCAGACGCTCCAAATGTAATTTCAACTATAATCCTTACTACATTTTTAATATCAATACCTGACAGAGTAAGCGCTTTTACAGATATGTTATAAAACATTATTACCGAATAAACGATTGCATTTTGAGCGATACCAAGCCCAATTGCTATCATAAATGCTTTTTTATAGTCCCTGGTTAATTCTAAAAATGGAGAATGAGATAAGCTTTTTTTTTATCGTGTGTTTTATATGCTAAGCTCTCTTCCATTATATATCTTGTTAAAAAGCCTATTATGCCCATAATGAAGCAGAAATAGAAAGGCAATCTCCAGCCCCAAATTTCATAATTTTCACCTGTAAACTTTTTGCAAACAGCTATCATTACAAAGCATGTAAGAGAACCAAGCGCGCCGCTAAAAGCTTTCATGCTACCTAAAAAACCTAGATTTTTTTTATCGCTTGAATGTTCTATTAAAAAAGCTGGGTTGATACTTGTTTCTCCACCTGCTGCCATTCCTTGTGTTATTCTACAAAGCAGAAGTAGTATAGGAGAAAATATTCCTATTTCTTTAAAGCTTGGTATAACCGCAATTGCAGTAGACGATATCGAAGCTAATATTACAGAAGTCAGCAAAATCTTCCTTCTGCCGTATTTATCTCCAATGTAACCAAAAATAAATGCACCAAGTGGTCTAAATCCAAAGCCAACTGCAAAAGTACCAAGAAATTTGATTGTACTTAAGTAATCACTTTCTGATGAAAAAAAAACGTCACTTATTATATGCGTCAAAACTCCAAATAGAGTTAACTCATACCATATAATCATGTTACAGATTATGCTTGATAGTATTGCTTTTTGAATATTGTTCATGACTTCCGGTTTACCACACCCCACTATAAAAATTTTTATTCAAACCTTCAAGGATAATTCACGTAAATGTTTACTATCTACCTTAGAAGGAGCACCCATTAGAACATCTTCACCTTGCTGGTTCATAGGAAAACAGATTACTTCACGAATGTTCGGCTCATCAGCAAGCAGCATAACCATTCTATCAACTCCTGGTGCTATTCCACCATGAGGGGGAACACCAAATCTGAATGCACGTACAAGTGCGCCGAATTTTGTATCAACTTCTCCCCGGCTATAACCTGCAATGGCAAAGGCCTTATACATGATATCCAGCTTGTTATTACGAATCGCCCCGCTTGACAGTTCTATTCCATTGCAAACGAGATCATATTGGTAAGCAAGGATATCCAGTGGATTCTTTTCCTCTAAATCTTTCAGACCGCCATGTGGCATGGAGAATGGGTTATGAAAGAAATCGATTTTTTTACTTTTATCGTCATATACAAAATAGGGAAAATCAATGATCCAACAAAACTTGAAGATATTATCATCTATAAAACTGAGTTCTGACCCTAAAAGAGTGCGCACTTTTCCTGCAATTGTTGCTGCCTCATTCTCTTTATCAGAAGCAAAGAATACACTGTCTCCAGGCTCTATGTTTGTTGCTTCTCTTATGTGATTTAGCCTATTGTCATCAAGAAATTTAGCAATTGGGCCTTTCGCAGTACCATCTTTATCAAACGTTATATATCCAAGACCCTTAGCACCGAATTCTTTTTGCGCATGTTCTATCTTTTTATCAAAGAAGCTGCGTGGTTCCTCTGCTGTTTTAGGTGCAGGGATGGCTCTCACTACCATACCACGCTCAATATTGCTTTTGAAAATATTGAACCCTGAATCACGGAAAATTTCTGTAACATCGCTGATTAATAGTGGATTACGCAAATCTGGCTTGTCAGAACCATACTTAAGCATTGCCTCTTTGTATGTAATGCGTGGAAAATCTTTATCAACAGACTTACGAGAAAATTTAGCGAACACTTTATATAAGATAGACTCAATAATCTGAAAGATGTCTTCTTGAGTTATAAAAGACATTTCAAGATCTAGCTGATAAAACTCTCCCGGAGAACGGTCAGCCCTTGCGTCTTCGTCACGGAAACACGGTGCAATTTGAAAATATTTATCAAACCCTGAGACCATGAGCAACTGCTTAAAAATCTGTGGAGCTTGTGGCAATGCATAGAATTTACCAGGATTTAGCCTGCTTGGCACCAAATAATCACGTGCACCTTCAGGAGATGAAGCAGTAAGTATTGGAGTCTGAATTTCCAAAAACCCTTGCTCTATCATGAGCCTCCTGAGTTCTGCAATAATTTGTGAGCGCAGAATAATATTGTTGCGGGCTTTTTCACGCCTTAAATCAAGAAAACGATATTTAAATCTCATATTTTCCGGATATTCTTGTTCGCCAGCAATGCTCGCTAATATACTTCTTTCTTCTTTCGCTATTTCTTCATCACGGTGGAACTCGACTTCCGATTCAACGTGCAAATTGCTAACTACAACCTCAATTTCCCCGGTTGCGATAGAGGTGTTTACCGTATCTTCAGTTCTAGCTTCAACTATTCCTGTAACAGTAATTACACTCTCCAATTTTAAATTTGATATCTCATCAAAAAAGTCTTTATCATTATTAAATACTAGTTGAGTGATTCCATAGAAGTCTCTTAAATCAACAAAAATTAGGTTACCATGGTCGCGCTTACGGTATAACCATCCAGAAAGGGTAACTTCCTTTTCTACGTCGTTCTTCCTTAATTCTTCACACGTGTGAGTCTTGTAGCAGTTCATATTTGTTTCACTTCTAAATTCTTTAAAAAGTATAGAAATAAACCTTATTACATACAAGCCCATTCGTCAGATATTTGTCCAATTTACGAAATAGAGCAGTGTTGCTTTTATACTGTCTTTACCCGCAAAAAAATTGCACAATTTCTATAATTATGGTATAATAGTAAGGGTATTTTTAATGAATTAGATACAGGAAATGCCACTTGCACAGATCATAACATATAGCGTAACATTACTTGCTGTCGCTGTAGTATTTCTCTTTTTGAGAAAAATATACAAAAATCGCATTAGAAAAATCATATTTCCTAGAAAAGTTTTTAAAGAAGAGTGGGAAGAAGACAGAAAATTCAATGAATTATATCAAAAAAATAAGCAAAAAGAGTTGCTGAAACAACAAGAAACGTTACGCGAGAAACAAAAAGATGTGCAAGTTTATAAAGAAGATCCAGAAATAGTTGACATAGCAAAACCGGTAGGTAAATGGACAAAGATGGTTATGATGGGTAATGGTTTAATGCAGCGTTTTGCACAATTGATACATAGAGAAGGCGGACAGAAAGGATTTTGGGAGCTGTTTGTTAAAGCTCAGGCTTCAACTCAAGGTAAACATAAGGGGAAGGGCAGATGATGTATCCATTGTATAACCTGCTTTCTGATATTAAATTTCTTGTATTGTGTTGAATGTTATAGCCAGTTTTGCCTCAAACACAAGGGTGTCATCCCAGTGCGTGACACTGGGATCCAGCAAGCTTTGCTTGCAAATGTGCTTAACAAACATTAGACTTCTTGCATTATCCCATGCCATCCCTGTCTGGGATTCAGAAGAGTCAATTGCAACCAAGCAATTGTATAAAAAAAACTGGATTCCAGTGTCAGCTACTTGCATGACACCATTCGTTGTGCAAACTACCTACAAATTGCAACCTAAAGTGTCTGGGTTCTGGATCCTCTTTGGAGGTCCAGTAAATGCTTGAATGTGAAAATTTATCCTGCGCTCGTAATAACAAAGTATTATTTAAAAATCTCAGTTTTAAAGCTGAGCTAAAATCAAAGATTCTAATCACTGGTCCAAATGGTAGTGGTAAAACCAGCTTAATTAGAAGTTTATCTGGACTTTTACCGCCGGTATCAGGCAATATAAGGCACTGCGGAAAAGATATATATGATGATCCAAAATCCTATATACCTTCTATGGTCTATATAGGCCATAAGAATGCCTGTAAAGATAGCTTAACTGTTGCTCAAAACGTAGAATTCTGGGCAGGAATACGAAATACTAGAGAATTGATTGTGGCAGCTATTTGTTGCTTGCAGTTGCAACCTGTACTTAATATTAGATATGGCGAACTTTCTGCAGGCTGGAAAAGGAGAGTTGCGCTTGCTCGCCTCTTGATTTCTAATGCAAACGTTTGGCTGATAGATGAACCATTTTGTAATCTTGATAGTGCAACGTGTGAATTAGTGCTGAACTTAATCTCAATACGCTCTGAGCAAAATGGTATAGTAATTATTACAGGGCATAGCTCTACAGAGCAATTGTGTGATTTTACAACGATTGATATACGCGATTTCAATAGACTTCTTGCATAGTTTTTGGCAACAAGTTAACAACCATTAGAAACGAAAAAACTTCCTTGACACCCTTCGCCAGTCCCCTTATCATGAAACTGAAGCTATTTATTTATCTTCAGTCTGTGCAGATAAAACGACAAAAAAACTTAGTATATCTGGCGTGTCATGTTTAATTTTTTGCACTATGTGCACCTTATGTCTTTATAAAACTTCTAGCTATACAAGCTGAAACGCGCTGTTCAAGACATCACCCAACGTCAAATTTTAAAATAGAGAGTGAATAACTAGCACGGGTTTTCTTTGTCTTTTTTTCATTTGGTAAATTTCTTAAATATTTATGGCTAAACGACAACTGTCATCCCGCTACTTGTTAGCGGGATCTAGGCTCTGTGGACAAAAAATATGAAAAGAGAGAAAAAGATGGTAGTTTAGCCTAATAGGTAAAAAATGGAGAAACTACCATATGCAATATTACATCAAAGAGGAAAATTGGAAACAAATTTTAGAGTTCATAAAAAGCGTAAAAGGAATGCACAGCAAAGATGAAAAACGTTTAAGAATATTCATAGAGGCAGTGTGGTACATAGTGCGAAGTGGTTGCCAATGGAGACTTTTACCAAAAACTTATGGTAATTACAGGAGTATACATAAGCGATTTAAAAGATGGTGTGAAAGAGATGTCTGGAAAAAATTGCTTGAATATACTAAACAAGAGCCTGATTTAGAAGTTGCTATAATCGACGGTACGATCATCCGAGCCCATCCATGTTCATCTGGATATACAAAAAACTCCAAGGATCAAGAAGCTTTAGGGAGGAGCAAAGGTGGCTTTACAACTAAAATACATGCGCTTGTCGATGCACTTGGAAATCCACTTAAATTTACTCTGACTCCTGGTCAAAGAAATGAAATTACGCAGGCACAAGTGTTGACCGAAAGTATCTATAACTCTACTGTAGTAGCTGACAAGGGCTACGATAGCAATGCCTTTGTTACAAGTCTTGAAGACAAGGGATGTACAGTAGTTATTCCGCCAAAACGGAATCGAAAAGTGCAAAGGTATTACGATGAGCATATCTACAAAGAACGTCATTTGATTGAGTGTTTTTTTGGTAAAATTAAAAATTTTAGGCGCATTTTTTCCAGATTTGATAAAACTGCTGAGGTTTTTATGGGTTTTCTCAATTTTGTTGGAGCTCTTGTATGGCTTCTCTAAAATTTTGTCCACAGAGCCTAGATAAGACATTTATAAGCAGAAGTAAACCTGAACAAGATGTGGAAAAATCAAATAAAGTAGAACAAAGTAATGTAGAAGAAGAAAAAAGTAGCCAGCAAGACACTCAGCAACCCAGTAATTTCTTATCCAATATTTTTTCAGCAATTAAATCCATTATTGATTCTATCTCATCACTCTTTTCATGGTTATTTGGGTCGAAAGAGAAAGAGTCTAATCAACAATCTGATGATAATCCTTCTTTGTTTAAGCTCGATGCTAATGAGTTAGATCACGAAGTTAAGCCTGATGCCAATGAGTTAGGTCACGATGTTAGAGATCACTTATCAGACAATTATAACCATTACAACTCATCTGATGGGCTAATGTAATATAGCTAATTTACAGTATCTGTTCAGATGCATGGCTAATGTACAAATATTGAAACAAAAATTCCAGTGCCCCTGTGATGTCATTCCAGTGCTTGACACTGGAATCCAGCTTTTGATCGAAAATGTTGTATAGTACACAATCAAATTTTCTGGATCCCAGTGTCTGAGCACTGGGATGACACTCATTTGTTCCTATAGTTGTCTTTTCTCGTCTACCTTATTTTGCCACTCTGCTGAACAGATATAATTTACAACCACCCCCTACCCTTTTTAGTTGTTCAGCAAATATAGAGAGGCTAAAGGGAGTGGCATCACTTAAATAATTAAATGAAAAATCAGGCGGATCATTCTGAAACTCTTGCATTTTTGTCCACAATTTTGTTAAACAACTTCCCTTTTGGTCATGTCGAACCAAATTTTTTTTTCATACCACTTTAATTGCTGACAATAGCCTTGTTAGTTTTTGTCATAATGTGATCAAACACTCCCAATAACCTCTTTAATAGGTTTGGAGTTAGCGAAGAGATAAGATCAACAGATACGTTATTGTTTTTGTCATCACCACTTGCTTTATAGTCTATTGAAATGATTCCCCTACTTTTCCCGCCAGTAAGAAGTTTCCCAATTATAGGAATTTTTAACAAAGATTTATTAATTGAATATGCTGGTATTACTTGTCCTTCAACTTGGAATTTATAATTTCTAATGTCGAGCTTACCGCTAGTGCTAATGCCTAATTCCGCCCCTTCAAGCCAAGATTCTTCAATTTCGACAGAGCCGTCTTTGTATGAGAAAGGTGCATTACATTTATAAAAGTATACACCTTCATTTTTTATGGCATTTACAATGCCAGGCAATGAAGACATCGACAATAAAGTAGTAAGTAGTGGAGCATCTTTGATGTAGAAATTGCTAATGGATAACGTACCATAATGTTCTCTACTTTCTCTCTGAGGAGAGAGATAAAAAGACAATTTGCCGTTTTTAATTGATTTACTAATGCCTAAGGAACGCGAAAGTATACCTGCATTATCCGCATATATTTCGAGCCCTATTCCACTGTATTCTGCTAGTATATTGCTGCTATCTTCCAGAAACTGCCCTGTAAATTTACTTCCATCGCAATTACCTTTAGTACAGGTTACATTCAGCTTAGCATTTTTGATAACGATGCCTTCTTTCATGATTACATTGTCAACATTCATACTAATCTCTATATCTTTGTTTAATCCATTACTGTTTTTGCCAAGCAAGCCTAAAATATCACTTAAGTTAATTTCCTCACCATAAATAGTTATGGCATTTTTTTCCTTACCTGATTCAATTTCTATACTAAAATCATTATCAGGCAATTTAAAACTACTAGAATTTAAATATAAATTTCCATTTCCTACTCTTCCGCTGAATTTTATATCTAGGTCATTTCCTATAACATCTAATTTGTCTATTAACAATTCATCAGCACCTTTTAACTTTACAGAAAACACAATTTTATTGTGATCTTCAAAACGATTTTTCCACCCTAAGTAGCTTGAACGTGATTCAAGCTCTGATAAATCCATATTACCATTAACATGCCCCGTCTTATCTTGATTTATCACTGATTCTATATTTGTATTGACATAGCCACCTATATTTTCATCAAAATTAAGTATTTGAGCGGGTAAATCTCCGGTCAAATTCCAGGCAAAACTTTCATTCCTATTGCTACTTTTCAGGTCAAATAATAGCTGTGTATTATTCACCATACCACTACCATTTAAATCTATAAAGTCACTGCCAAAACTAAGCTTAATATCATATTTACCAAGACTTGCATTATAGACGGCCAAATTGTCAATTTCAGAATGAAAATTGGCCGAAAAATCTACTTTTTTGTCATCAGCATTTAGATTAAAAATGCGAAAATTAAATACGGATTTTGCCATTCCACTTACTTTATCCCTTTCAACCTTCACCACATCATCCAGCTTAAATCTTATAGGCTCATATAAACCATAAGCATCACTTACAGCTTGGCCATTAATGGTTAGAACTGAATTTTCCTTATCGAGAGATTTCATTTCAATATCACCGCCATTAATAGTGAAATTCTGAAACTTAGCGCTATTTACAGTAATTTCAAGATCGTTATTCTTGATAATCAAATCACCCTTTAATTCCTTTACTTGCTCAAAATCTTCATCAAATTTTACGCTACCGTTTTCTATATCAGCAACAATTACAATGTCTGACAGATCGCCATCAACCAATTTGCCATTGAAACTTACAATGGTATTTAAAACATCCCCATCAATATTATCACAATACCAGCTTTTAAATTTACTATTCACTACACCATCTGGTACATAAGTACATAAATCCTTTGCAGCAAACTTACTAATATTAATTCTAAGCAAAGCATGACTTGTACTAAAGTTCATTTTGCCTATTAAAGAGAGATACGTGTCATTTAACTTAAAATGGAAGTTTTTTACACTAATAATTCCATCACTATATGTTAAATTTATATTTACATTAGTTAAGGCCAAATTTTTGTTCAAATAATTTTCTGTATTCAATACGTATATATTTCCATCTACAATTTCATCCTTTTTATTAATTTTCACTGAGAAGCTTCCTTTGAATCCTATATTTTTGTCCAAATTGTAGCTTTTAACTAATGTAGAAAACTTGTTCAATAGTCCCAATTTTAGATCATAAAATGTCCCGTACACATTTAGCAAATTGTTGCGATTTTTTACCGTAATTGATAAATCATCCAAAAATCCCTTTCCATCTTTTGTATTCACATGAATATCTAAAACATTAAAATCTTTCCCCTTCCCTATATATAATTTATCAATAAAAAATTCATCTTCTGTGCTTTTATCAATAGCGATGTTAGTAAATTCAATTTTTGAATTCGCACTTAAGTCAAAAAAAAATTCCCTTATTGTTTTTAATAGATTTTTTGCACTGCTTTCTGTCATCTTGAAATTCTTCCCTGTCATCCCAGTATCTTTTTTTCCTGTCATCCCAATATCTTTTTTTCCTGTCATCCCAGTGCTTGATACTGGGATCCAGGTTTCTTTTTTTCTAGATTTCAGCGTCACGCGCTGGAATGACACCGAAGGAAGGCGGTTATTACTTAAATAATGATTATCCAAAAGGTCTAATGAGTTTTGCGGATTAACATTAGTTTCTTCTCTCTTGATACATACATGCACATTATCAGCTGAAACCTGAGAGAGATTTGTGCTAGCTTTAAATAAGGAACTTAACTTAAAATGTACAAAAAGCTCAGGAACTTTTATAGTAAAATTAGGATTTGCTATTGCCAAATCTGTAATGACTAAATACGGATCTTTACTACCTTTCTGCCAAACAACTGAGGTATTCTCCATATTAACGCTTGAGCCAACAAATATTTTTGATATCTTATGTTTAACATAGAAATTAATATAATTAATATTGATTTCTAAAGGCTTTAAAAAAATAAAGAAGCACAATATGAACAATAAAACTACGGAAAATAATATAGTAATTTTTTTAAGCATCGATTATTGCTTTTCTTGCTAAAATATCAGCCTCCTCATTATATTTATTGCCACTGTGTGCTTTAACCCACTTCCAATCAATTTCGTGTTGTGAAGCAACGTTGTCTAGCTCTTTCCACAATTCCATATTTTTTACTGATTTTTTATTACTTGTTTTCCAGCCATTCATTTTCCACTTATTTATCCACTCTGTTATGCCATGCTTAACATAAAGACTATCCGTATATAAATTAATATTACAAGAAAATTTCAATACTTTCAGCCCATTGATCACCGCTGTTAACTCCATTTTATTGTTTGTGGTATTTTCTTCTCTACCATAAATGTCTTTTCTATAATCTTGAAATAATATGATAGCTGCCCATCCTCCCGCTCCAGGATTACCAGAACACGCCCCATCCGTATATATTGTCACTTCCTTTTTGCTCATCTTTAACTGTAATGAATTAATAAAGTATATAGTTGCTTCTATGAAAGCACAATTTCTAAAGGTAGTTTAAGCTGCACCTTTAAATTTTATTATAGAAACAAAAAAAAGTGTGACAACGAGCATTACCAAAAGGAAAAGTAAAAAATAGTTTTTATGCTTCTGCCGTTCTTTCATAATTAAAATAAATCAATAGAACAAAAAATAATACTGGCGAATAGGGAAAATAGATAAGAAATTGAGTAAGAAAACATTTGTTTCTGTGAGTTGTGGTTCTTGAATATGAGAATTGATATAGCGTACCAAATAAAGATGCAACCTGCAAAAATTGCCATGCTTAGATAAAGTAAAGCCTTTTTCAAGAATAGAGCTGGAAGCAAGCTAGTTAGCACCAGCAAAACACTATAAATTAATATATATTTTCTTGTTTTTTCCGGACCATAAACAATATTGAACATTGGAATCGATGCCTTTGCATAGTCTTCAGACTTATTTAAAGATAGGGCCCAAAAGTGTGGTGGAGTCCACATAAAAATTACTAAAAATAAAATGAAACTTTCCCAACTTACAGAATTAGTCACAGCTGCCCAGCCAATCATTGGAGGGAAAGCACCTGCTGCACCACCGATAACGATATTCTGCGGAGTACGCCTTTTTAGCCAAATTGTATATATGAAAACGTAAAATAATATGCTAACAGCAAGCAAAGCAGCAGAAATATAGTTTACTGCTATTGCCATGATAAATACTGACAATATTCCAAGAGTTATACCAAATTCAAGCGCACTTTCTGCAAAAACTCTACCTGAGGGTATAGGGCGGTTTTTTGTCCTTTCCATGAGCAGATCTATGTCTTTGTCATACCACATATTTATAGCACCTGCAGATCCTGAGCCAAGAGCAACACATATAAGAGATATTAGTGCTAGAAAAGGGTGCATACTACCTGGTGCAGTAACCATACCAGCAACTGCAGTAAATACCACAAGATACATTATCCTTGGCTTCAGCAAACGCCAAAAATCCAGTATTGTTGATTCAACATTTAGCAAAACACTTGTGTACATTCTATTTTACCACTGGTGGTTTTTCGAAAGTATGAAAAGGCGGTGGTGAAGATACCGTCCATTCCAAGGTGTCACCTTCCCAAGGATTATCTCCAGCTTTCTTGCCCCATTTAAAAAGATGTATAACTATAAACACAAAAAACATAACTGAAACAAAGGACATATACGAACCAATTGAGGATATATAATTCCAAGGGATAAACGCATCAGGATAATCAGGTATACGCCTTGGCATACCAGCTAATCCTAAGAAATGTTGAGGTAAAAAAGTGATATTGGTGCTAATAAAAGTAAGCCAAAAGTGGATTTGACCTAAGCGCTCATTATATTGTTTACCCGACATTTTACCAATCCAATAATAAAAGCCAGCAAAAGCTCCAAATAATGCAGCAAGTGACATGACATAATGGAAGTGAGCAACAACATAATAGGTGTCGTGCAGGAGCTTATCTATTCCACCATGAGAAAGAATTATTCCCGTTATGCCACCGCCAACAAACATAAAAATAAAACCTAGTGCAAATAGCATAGGGGTCTTAAACTCAATTGCTCCACCCCACATAGTTGCAATCCAGCTAAAGACTTTTACACCAGTTATAACACCGATAAAAATTGTGGTAGTGCTAAAAAATGCAGCAGCGTCAGCACTAAGCCCAACAGTGAACATATGATGAGCCCAAACCATAAAGCCAAATACTGCTATACCTATCATTGCATAAACCATCCCTATGTAACCAAATACAGGTCTGTGAGAAAAAGTTGATACAACCTGACTTATGATGCCAAATGCAGGAAAAATAATTACGTAAACTTCTGGATGACCAAAAAACCAAAATAAATGTTGAAATAACACAGGGTCACCACCACCTGCAGGATCAAAAAAGGAAGTACCAACATTGCGATCAGTAAGAAGCATAGTTATAGCACCGGCAAGCACTGGTAAGGCAACAATCAACATAAATGCTGTTAGCAAGACAGACCAAACAAACAGTGGCATCTTAGTTAATGACATTCCTTTTGTGCGCATGTTAAATATAGTAACTATAAAGTTGATCGCCCCAACAATTGACGACATACCAGCAACGTGGAGTGCAAGTATAGCAAGGTCAACTCCTGCACTTGGATGGGACATTACCTGTGATAAAGGTGGATATAAAGTCCAACCTGTACCTGGACCTTCACCAATAAACACTGAGAGAATGAGCAAAATAAAAGATGACACTAACAACCAAAAACTTAAATTATTCATACGAGGAAATGCCATATCTGGTGCGCCAATCATGAGAGGTACAAACCAGTTACCAAATCCTCCCATGAGGGCTGGCATTATCATAAAAAACACCATTATCAACGCATGCCCTGTAACCATTACGTTATATAATTGATAGTTATTGTTAAGTATATTAATGTGCATTAGCTGAGTGCGAATAATCACCGATAATAATCCACCAATAATTCCAGCTAATATGGAAAAAATAATGTACAGTGTCCCTATGTCTTTATGGTTGGTGGAAAACAACCAACGCTTTATGCCCTTTGGTGCGTCACTCATATCTATACTCCAAATTTAACTCACTAATTTTCTATTTTCAATCCACTTATTAAAATCTTCTTTGCTTACTGCTTCAACAACAATTGGCATAAATCCATGGCCTTGACCACACAATTCGTAGCACTGCCCATAATAAACACCAGGCTTTTTGATATTAAACCACGCCTCATTCAGCCTACCTGGTATCGCATCAATTTTTACACCGAAAGCCGGTACTCCCCAACTGTGTATCACATCTCCTGCTGTAACTTGTAAACGAACGTTAGTATTAACGGGTAAAATGATGTTGTTATCAACAGAGAATAGCTTTAAATCTCCTTCGATAAAGTCTTCTTTTCCCTTAATATAACTATCAAATGACACACCTTGATATTCTGGATATTGGTAGCTCCAATACCATTGATGGCCAATAACTTTTAGTGTTATATCAGCTTTCGGTATTTCTTCCTGTAGCTTCAGTAATTTAGCGTTTTCAAAGGCTAATATTCCAACAATAATCGTTGGTATAACAAACCAAACAATTTCTAAAAGAACATTGTGATTAGTTTGGCTTACGTTTGCCACTTTGCTTTTACGAAAGCGAAATACTACATAAGCAAGCAGCGCCCACACAAAGAGCATTATTGCAACCATCACAAGCATCACAAACGAATGTGACCTAACTACAGCCTCCATTACTTCAGTTGCAGGAGCAGGAAATCCAAATTGCCAGGAAGTAGGAGCAGAGGCAACAGATATATTTGAGTAAAATATTATCAATAGTGCAAATAACTTCACCATATCTTTTGTTTGTTTGCTATAAAACTAAGTGATATACTGTATAATAGTATATATAAACTTACTATGCAAATAGAGATTAGTGATGGTTAATAATTTTTTAGCATTCAACAAGTATAATATTACAATACTAATTTGAGGAAAAAAGCATTTACATAAATCTATTGTAAGTAAAAATATTATAATATTTTAAATTAAGTATTTACTTTAAGTAAATTCTATAATAAGTTTAATAGTGTCTGTTACTGCTAATAACCCTCTAGCCTCACACCTAAAAGCAGTAACAGACACTATTAAAGTTTATGATTTGCAAGATCAAAGTCTTGCAAGTGTCTTTATTTCATTATACATTGCAGTTTGTTAATTAACTTTTAATGCCTATGGTAGCATTTACTGAACCAAAGCTTTGCGTATTATAGAAAATAATTACAAAAAAAACACACTATTTATATACCATACAAACTTTTTTCATTCTGCATAGCTGAGTTACTAGATTCTGTAAACGAAATCTTTAGAGAAGCCAAATGGGCAAAGTTTCATGAAGGTCTTTGGCATCTCTTAGCATAGATCCCTTACTTAACCGTCATACCGCGATTCATTCGCAGTATCTCAAAGCATAGATCCCGCTAACACGTAGCTGGATGACGGTTGTCAGGGTGTCATCCCAGTGCCCTGACTACTTGGACCCAGAAAAAAGAATGGTGTCATGAAAGTAGCTGACACTGATTCCTTTATGATGGTGTCATCCCAGTGCTTGACACTGGGATCCAGGAAAGTTTGCTTGTAAGCAAGCAAACTAGCACAGAAAGTGGTTACAACATTTTCGATGAGATTACATGGAAAACTGGATCCCAGTGTCAAGCACTGGGATGACAAGGTATAAACCTTATCGTCATACCGCCACGAACCGTCATACCGCGATTCATTCGCGGTATCTCTAGATCCCGCTAACAAGTAGCGGGATGACGATTGTCGTTTAGCCATAAACATTAAGAAATCTACCAAATAAAAAAAAGGCAAAAGAAGCCCCGTGGTAGTTGGCTATTTACTATGTACTAAAATATCGGCGTTTTTTTTATTCTAAAACGCTTGATTAAGAGCGATTTAGCTGCTTTTAACTTGCAACTAACCTACATCGCAAGTGTTTAAGAAATTTACTAAGCAGGAAAAAAGGCAAAGAAACCCCGTAGTAGCTAGCATTCAAATTCTCCCTTGTCAATTTGACGTTTTTTGCTGTCTTAAACAGCGCGTTTCGGCTTATATAGGTAAAAACCTAAAAATTTTTAAAGACATGCGATGCACATAGTGCAAAAAATCAAACATGAGACGCCAAATACCCTAAGTTTTTTGTCATTAACCTGCACAGATTGCGAAGATAAATAAATAGCTTCAGTTCCATGATAAGGGGGCTGGCCGAGTTTGTCAAGGAAGTTTTTCGTTTCTACTGAATAACAATTGTGGCTTGGGAGATGATGCAAGAAGCCTATTGTCTAATTATGTACCTAAATTTATTACGGCACTTTCACTACTACTTTAACGAGTGAGCTACCTTTCTATAAAAGACCTATCGACTGTTGCAATTATAGGCGTAAACAAGAATGATAAAAGAGTACGAGATTGAGTAACTATGTACACTTCTGCTGGCATACCAGGGTATAGGTATACGTTTTTAAACTGAGCAAGCTCTGGTTTTGATATCACTACACGTACTGAATAATAACGCCCTAGCCTTGGATCATCAAGGGCATCGGGAGAAATATTGCTTACTATACCATTAATTAAACTTAAACGACGTGCACTGTAAGCACTTAAACGAACTTTAACCTTTAGCCCTTCTAGCCCATCAATAGAGACTATGTTGCTATCTTTCTTTTGTGCTGACAGTATCTCTTCTATGTTTCTGGTCTGAATTTTAGCATCTATTATTAGGTCATCATCCGATGGCACTACGCTCATGATCGGAACTCCAGATTGTATAACACCACCTTCAGTATGGTATCTTATATCTGTGACTATCCCACCTTGAGGCGATTTAATTATTGTACGTGCTAATGAATCTTCAGCAACCATCAGTCTCTCTTTCAAGTCTGCAATAGACGTACTAACTTCCTTAAGTTCAGCGTTTGCTCTTTCTTGAGAATCATTTCTCACGTTTATAATTTCTAATTCGTTCTCTCCAATTTTTTGCTGCACTTGAGATATTGCAGAACGGTAATGTCCAACTCTGCCTTCAATTTCAGCAAACTGCTTTTCTAAAGCTAAAATGTGTGGTTTGCTTATATGGCCACTATCAAGTAATTGTCTTTTTGTTTCCAACTCCTCAGTTATCAAGTCATATTGCTTATGAGCTGCATTTAGTTGAAAGTTTAGCCCCGCTAATTCATCATTTAACTGCTTTATACGTTGTTGCAGTATGTCTGTTTTTCCCAATATGCTCTTTCTCTGAGAGTTGAACAACTTTACTTGATTCTTTATCGCTTTATTTACAAGTTCATCGTGAGATAATTTTTTAACCTCATCAGGAAACTCGAGCGTGTCCAAATCTACTCTGATTGCAAGAAGCCTTGCTTCTGTTGCTAAAAATGATAAGAGCTTCTCTTTGATGATACTTAAATTCGCCTTCTCGTTAACATCACTCAACAAAACTAGAGGCTCATCTTTTTTAACTGCTTGACCCTCTTTTACTAAAATTTTGCTTATTATTCCTCCGCCCAAGTGTTGAACTATTTTTCTATTTGAAGATACAATAACTTCTCCACTTGCATGCACCGCACCGTCAATTGGAGCTATAGCCGACCAAATACCACCTATCCCAAAAAAGATAAGTATTACTACTAGACCAAAAAATAGTGGTCCCCATGTTACTCTCAGAACTTCATTTACGTTATTACTTTCGCGTTTTAAAATAAAATTTATCATCGCATCAATCAATGCGAACGTCTTATCCAAAAATTTTGGGTACTTCTTCTTTTTATTTTTTGCTCCTTGCATATTTATATTATCACTATGGCCAATCAAGCCTGTCAAAGAAAATCCAGTGCTAAGCTTTTTTAACTTACTGATCATAATACTACTGTGAATTTGTGTTAACTCAAGATAACACACAAAAACAAAGAATCTATAATTTAAGCATTCCATTTAGACTGTAGAGCACCAGAATAAACTATTTAGTAACAATTCCTGCAACTATGTTTTTAAAATTTTTTGACGTTTAACTTTATTATAACTTTTTCTTTATTTTGTGAATATCTGAGTTACTTATATTATGTAAGAAATCTATTGCCAACCAGTCAATATTCTGTTAGGAATTAAGATAATATAAAGTTATTATGCTTAAATTGGAAAGCAGAAAGTTCCTGATTACTGGCGCATCAGGCGGAATAGGGCAAGCAATTGTAAAAATTATGCACAAAGCCGGAGCAACTTTATGTATTTCTGGCACAAAAAAAGAAGTGCTCGAAGAAGTTGCTAAACAATATGAAAAAAATATGCACGTACTCCCTTGTGATTTATCAAATGCTGAGGAAGTAAATCAACTAGTAAACAGAGCAAGTGAGTTGATGGAAGGCTTTGACGGGCTTGTATGCAACGCGGGCATTACGCAAGACAGTTTATTATTGAGAATGACAGATGAAACATGGCAAAAAGTAATTGATATTAACTTGAGTTCTACATTTAAGCTTAGTAGAGAAGCATGCAGGAAACTAATTAAGAATAATTGGGGAAGAATTATAAATATTTCCTCAATAATAGGGCTAACAGGAAACGCCGGGCAAGCAAATTATGCAGCGTCTAAAGCTGGAATAATAGCTATGAGCAAATCTATAGCAAAAGAAGTTGCAAGTCGTAATATAACAGTAAATTGTATTGCTCCTGGGTTTATAGATACTAAAATGACTGAAGTTTTAAATGAAGTGCAAAAGGGAAAAATATTAGATAATATTCCAATGAAAAGAATGGGAACAGGGGAAGAAATAGCAGCAGGGGTCTTATTTTTAGCAAGTGATGAAGCAAAATATATAACAGGGCATGTGCTTAACATTAATGGTGGGTTATTTATGTAGCAACACTTATGTATGGACAAATTATAATTTTTACTTTAAAATAAAAATATGTGTAGGTTTAGGTTTACGTTAATTTATTATTTAGAGGCAAAAAAATGAGCTCTATAATGGAATTTTTTAGTGTTTTTTGCGTAGTATTGCTTTTCTCTTTCTCAGGTTATGCAGCTGACCCTGATATGGATGACACAACTAAAGTAATATGCAATATTATTGGTTATGTTTGGGGGATAGGCGGTCCACTTATGACGGTAGTAATAATTGGTGCAGCTTTGCTTGCAATATTTGGCAGGATGCCGTGGCCAGCCCTCTTTGCTCTTGGCATGTTCTGTGGTGTATTTTTTGGCGCTAAAACTATCATAACGAAAATTATGCCCAACGTAAGCGATGAAGCAAAAACTATGTTGGAAAAGTGTGGACAAAAATAATCCAAAAAGTGCAGAAATGCTTTTTTGTTATCCGTTAAACCGCTTCATATCTTCAACTTGCAACAAATAAGGGCTATCTTTTGGTAGAGTTTTAACAGCTAGCTCAGCATATTTTGTAAATTGCTTTAAATCACCTTCAATACAAGCCTTTTTTGTCAAGGCAAAATAATGCATTGCCGTATCAGCTTCACATTTATATGCAATGCTTAAATATTTCCAGACAAAAGCGTTATTTGGTTCTACATTCAAAATCTGCTCCAGGTAAAAAATCGCCTTTTTTGCATCACCGTGTAATAATAAAGTATGAGATAATGCAAGTTTCACTAAATAACTGTTTTTCTCAGATAAATACCTAAGCGATTCCTCATACATTTTTATTGCTTCACTTAAATTTCCGGCCTTGTATAGCATTTCTGCTTTTAATTCATATAGGTATGGATCACTGTGTGACTCTTGAATCAATGAGTTAACTTTAGCAATAGCCTCTTCTATCTTTCCTTGCCTATAGCAAACTATAGCATTTACATACTCAGAATTATCTTCATATTTATTAGATAACACATGAATAGGAGCAAAGAAAGAGTCTAGCTTTGCAACCACACGCTCAAACTTTAGTAACTTATCCGCAAAAATTGGTTTTACGTTGTTTTTGACCTTATAATTCTGTACAGCAAATATACGTTTCTCACTAAGTGGGTGAGTGCGGAAATATTCCTCGGTGTTCTCATGCTCAATACTTTTAAAATAATCAAAAATCTCTTTCATACCTGAATTATCATAGCCAGATTCATCAAGATACCTTAAAGCATAGCTATCTGCTACACTTTCTTGCTCTTGAGAATAGTTAAAAAATAGCCTTGAACTAAACGCTACACCACTAAGCAAAATTGCACCAGCAACCTGAGGGTTAATGATAATACTAGAAACTAATCCTACCATATAACTAATCATTGCTATCGATTGAAAATAACCCATAGCACTACTCATTTGCAATATATGACCAGCAGATATGTGAGCAATCTCATGTGCTAATATACCAAGCAGGACATAAGGTTTAGCCGAATATTGTAAAAGTCCTAAATGAATGAAAATACTGTTATTATTAATTACAAAAGCATTAATCGAATTGTCATTAATTATAAAAACTTTTATTTGCTCATGATCAATATCCGCAGCAGAAAATAAAGGTTGCGCTAGCTCTTTCACTATTGCTTCCACTTCACTATCTCTAATAATGTTAATAGAGTAAGCATTATTATAATATGCAAAAAAGAACAATAAGGTCAAAAACTTAGCAACTCTAAACATGAAAATTCTGTGCTTGTATAATTTATAGGAATTCTATATTTTAACACTTAAATTATACAAATTTATAAACGCTAGTTTAAATTTTTAACGTAACTGATAAGTTTGTCGATGGTAGTTAACTTAATTTTATGTTGTTCAGCAAATTTAAGTAACTGAGGTAAGCGCATCATAGAGCCATCATCATTCACTAATTCACAAATAACTGCTGAATGATCAAACCCTACTAACTTCGCCATTTCAACACTCGCTTCAGTATGACCAGCACGTTGTACCACCCCACCTTTATGTGCAATTACAGGAAAAACATGACCTGGAGTTATGATGTCATCCTGAGTACCATCCTTGTTGATAGCAGCATGTATAGTTTTCGTTCTATCCTCTGCTGAAATACCGGTTGTAATGCCATAACGTGCATCAATTGATGTAGTAAATGCGGTATGATTTTCACCAATATTTTTCTTTTCCATGAAATTAAGGCCCAACCTTTTCATGTGAAATTTAGTCATTGCTAAGCAAACAACCCCTGTACCGTACCTAACCATAAAAGCCATATGTTCCGGCTTTATTTTCTCAGCTAAGACAATCAAATCGCCTTCATTTTCTCTATTTTCATCATCAACTAAAATGAATAATTTACCGGAACGAGCATCCTCTAATACATCTTCCACAGAAGAAATACCTGGTAGACTCATTGAAGCATAAGTGGCCTGTACCATAATAATTTACTTAAATTCAATCTTAACTATTTTATACAATTTCTCTCCATTTGGCACTGTCACTTCCACATATTCACCGACTTTTTTGCCGATTAAGGCACTCCCAAGTGGTGAACTAGTAGATATTAACTGCTTTGAAACATCAGCTTCATATTCGCCTACAACCTTATAAACATATTCCACTTCACCGTTATTATCACTTAACATGCTTAATGTCACAGTTGCACCAAACATTACTGAATCACCAGACAAATTTTTTACTTCTATTACTTCCGCATGTGAGAGCTTACTTTCTATCTCCATTATACGGCCTTCAATAAAACCTAACCTTTCCCGTGCTGCATGATACTCTGCGTTTTCAGACAAATCACCTTGATCACGAGCATCAGAAATAGCCTGTATCACAGAAGGTTTTTCTTCCTTTAATTTTTCAAGTTCGGCTTGCATATTCTCAAAACCTTCCCTCGTCATAGGAAATTTATTAATAATGGATGAAGCCATAATCACCACCTAAACGCAATTAAATTGAGTAACGAAATTACTCACAATGTTAAAAATATCACCTTTTATATCATCACTCATGTCATTTGACAACTTTTTTAAAACCCCAGGGTGTACAGTATGAAAATAATTAATAAGATCATGTTCAAATTTATTAATGTAACTTATTTGTACTTTACTTAACTGATTATATAGGTTAGAAAAAATATACATCAGCACTACTTGCTCTTCTATTGACATAGGTAAATGTTGTTTTTGCTTTAATAACTCGACAAGATATTTACCCTTATTCAAGGATAATTGAACACTAGCATCAAGATCAGAACCAAATTTTGCAAAATCTTCTAATTCTCTATACTGAGCTAAGCTTAGCTTTATAGAACCAGCAACTTTCTTCACAGACTTTAGTTGTGCAGCAGAACCAACCCGTGAAACTGACAAACCTATATTTACTGCAGGTCGAAATCCTTTATAAAATAATTCAGACTCAAGAAAGATCTGCCCATCGGTGATTGAAATAACATTTGTTGGCACATATGCAGATACATCACCAGCTTGAGTTTCGACAATTGGCAAAGCAGTTAAAGAACCCTGCCCTTTTTTATCAGACATTTTAGCAGCTCTTTCAAGCAAGCGAGAATGTACATAGAATATATCTCCAGGGTAAGCTTCACGACCAGGAGGACGTCTGAGCAATAAAGACATCTGCCTATATGCCACAGCATGCTTAGATAAATCATCATATATAATCAAACAATGCATTCCATTGTCACGGAAAAATTCCCCAATAGTGCAACCAGCATAAGGTGCTAAAAATTGCATAGGCGCGCAGTCAGATGCACTAGCCACAACTACAGTTGTATACTCTAATGCTCCGCTTTCTTTCAGCTTATTTACCACTTTTGCTACTGTTGAAATTTTTTGCCCAATAGCAACATAAACACAGTAAACTTTTTGATTTTCGTTTACCTCATCGTTAATCTTCTTCTGATTGATAATAGTATCAAGCGCAATAGTAGTTTTACCAATTTGTCTATCACCAATAATTAATTCACGCTGCCCTCTACCTATTGGAATTAGCAAATCTATAATTTTAATTCCTGTTTGCAGTGGCTCATGCACAGACTTACGATCAATAATGCCTGGCGCTTTAGATTCTATATCCATTCTGTTTTTGGCTCTAATTTCCCCACCGTCGTCCATAGGATGGCCCAACGCATTTACAACTCTCCCTAACAATTCATGCCCTACAGGCACCTGCACAACATCACCACTACATTTTACAACGTCCCCTTCTTTCACATCACGGTCACTACCAAGCACAACTATTCCAGCCATATCATGATCTAAATCAAGAACTATTCCTTCTACACCGCTTGCAAAAAATACCTTTTCACCGAATTTTGCTTTTTCCAGTCCATAAACCAATGCAATACCATCTGTTACTGAAATTACTTCACCTATATTTTCCCGCTTTATAGGATTATCAAACGTCTCAACTTTTTCCCTTATTACACTTGCTATCTCAGAAACATTCATACTGTTCTTCATACAAAATTCCTTACTTTTAATATTTCCATTTTACTTAAGTCAACTAACCTATCCAAGTAACTTTTTAGCGAAGCATCGATCAAATTAAAACCATACCTAACTACGAAGCCACCTACTATAGAAGGGTTAACCACATTGCTTACTTTTATTATTTTACCAAGAAAGCTCAAAGATTCAGTAATTATTTTTATATCAGATTCCTTTAAAGTTTCTGCTGACTTTATAGTAATTTCGAATTCATTTTCATTTTCTCTTGCAAGACTTAAGAATTTTTCTAATATAAGGATCAATAAACTAGAGCGTTTATTTGCAAATATAACCATAATAAATTTTACTAAATTCTCACTCAAGTGCTCATTTATAGAAAGCATCACTTCTTTTTTGTGTGCAAAAGAAATCATAGGATGAGATAGGTACACAAAAACATCACGTTGATCCTTAAAAAAAGCCAACAAAAATTCTACTTCTTTCCTTATAATACCTAACCTGCTTCCTGAGACATGAAACAGCACTCTAGCGTAAGATGAAACTAAATTATTGTATTGGGCCTTTTTCATATTAAATCCAGTAAATCTAAATTAATTCAGTTACAAATCTTTCATTCTTCAATCCAAGCATTTTTTATATAAACAGGTCTTCTCTTTAAGGAAAGAAAATATAAATCATATCTGACTGAATAATCTAAAAAACTAAGGTTTTTACTTAAGAAATACTTAGAAGAATTTATAATAGACTGACATTGAAGATGAGATATCGGTATTTCTTTTCCAAGCAAACTTGTTTTAACTTCTATAAAAATCAGCTCCTTTTTTTTAGATACAATTAAGTCAATTTCACCGAACTTACAACGGTAACGGCGTTTTATAACATTATACCATTTCAGTTTTAAATATACTAAAACTAATAACTCGCCAAAGTAACCTACAAAGTAGCGTAACCTACTTACCACAAGAAGAACAATTATGATAACATTTAACTTTGTGTAACTACTTTGCCTCCTTCTTTATTTTTACTATAAACCTTACCTCTTGCTGCAATATCCCTATCAACCAGTTCTATCACTGCCATTGAAGCGCAATCACCCTTTCGAGTGCTAAATTTTATCATTCTAGAATACCCACCTTTACGATCTTGATAACGGCTGGCTAAGACGTTTAATAACTTATCAACTGCTAACTTACTATTATGAAGGCGTGAAAGCAAAAGTCTTCTACCATGTAAAGTATTCTTATTCTTAGCAATTGTAATAAACTTTTCGACATATGGACGAAGTTCCTTAGCTTTTGGTAAAGTAGTTACAATCTGCTCATGGTTAATTAATGAGATAGATAGATTCTTTAACGTCGATAATCTATGTTCAGTGCAACGAGATAGTTTACGTTTTTTTATTCCATGTTTCATATATCACCTAATCTTCATCAGTATGTTGTTTAGCCAACTCATCTATATCCTTAGGTGGCCAGTTTAGCACATTCATACCCAAAGACAAGCCAAAATTAGTCAAAACTGCCTTAATCTCATTCAAAGACTTTCTGCCAAAATTAGCAGTTCTTAACATTTCACCTTCTGTCTTTTGCACAAGATCACCTATATAAGTGATGTTTTCGTTTTTCAGACAGTTATGAGACCTGACAGATAATTCCATTTCATCTACCTTACGCAATAAGACAGGGTCATAACCCAAATCTTTAGCACCACTAGACGAAGAAACCTGCGATTTTTTATAACTTACATCAGAACTAATAAAGGGCTGAAGTTGCTCCTGTAATATTCTTGCAGCAGAGTCAACAGCTTGATTCGGAGAAATTGTACCATCAGTTTCAATTGACAATATCAGCTTATCCTTATCAGTCACTTGGCCAACACGACTGTTCTCTACCCTGTACGAAACCCTGTTGACAGGGCTATACAAAGCATTAACTGGAATAAAACCAATTAAATCCTGTTCACTTATAAGCTTCAAAAGTTCATTTTCTTTATATTTAGTTACAGGAAGATAACCTTTTCCGCTAGCCACATATATGGTCATGTTAAGCTCCACATTTTGCCCCAGCGTACATATTAACAAATCTTTATTAACAATAGAGCATTGATCATCAGTTTCTATCATCCCAGCTAATACCTGGCAAGGCCCTTTAGCGTTTAAATTTAAGCATTTATTAGAAGCACCATTTAATTTACACCTCAACATGCCCATATTTAACACTATATCAGTTACATCTTCTCTCACCCCTTGAATTGAAGTAAACTCATGAGTTACACCTTCAATTTTTATTCCATAAACAGCACTACCTTTAAGAGAAGATAAGATTACACGTCTTAATGCATTACCTAATGTTAAAGCAAAACCACTTTCCAACGGTTCTAGCACTATATCACTTTTTTCACTTGAATCATCTGATATTACCTTAACTGAACTAGGTTTAATCAATTTATCTAAATTGCTACAGAGAGACACATCATTATTATAATACATAAAACAACCTTTTCAAATATCCTATACTCTTCTTTTTTTTCTTAACCTGCACCCATTATGAGGAATTGCGGTTTTATCTGCAATTGAAGTCACAGTCAACCCACAGCTCTGAAGTGCTTTAACCGCAGCTTCGGTACCAAAGCCAGGACCACGAATTATTACAGAGACAACCTTCATACCAAATCTCTCTATTGCATTCTTCGCAGCAGCCTCCGCAGCCTTACCTGCAGCATAAGGTGTGGATTTTCTCGAACCTGAAAAACCACATGCACCCACAGAAGTTTGACATAGCGTATTACCATGAACATCAGTTACATTTACAAAAGTATTATTAAAAGTTGCACGAATATGAACAACACCAGTAATAAACTCCTTTGTACTCTTACCAACCGTTTTGACTTTTTTCATTAAAACTCACAATAATAATAAATTTTATTTTTTCCCAGCAATAGGCAACCGAGATCTACCTTTACGAGTCTTAGCATTAGTATGAGTCCTTTGCCCTCTCACAGGTAAACCTTTTCTATGTCTCACTCCTCTATAGCATCCCATTTCCACTAAAGATTTTATGTTCATAGCCACTTCTTTTCTAAGCTCACCTTCTATAACATAATTTTGTCTAATGAAACTGCTGATCTTTTCTATATCTTCATCTCGTAATTCTGAAACACGTTTGCGCTTATCAACTTCGCAAGCGTGACAAATTACATTCGCAGTAGCAATACCTATACCATATATATAAGTTAATGCAAAAGGAACACATTTCCTCACTGGAATATTTATGCTTGCAATACGTGCCACTGGTACCTCGATACTTTATTAATAACAACTCTTAATTTATACCATAAAACAACCCAGAGTCAAACCAAATTACAAGAAATTTTACTTTCAATCTCTTGCGTTACCTCATCAACACTCAAATTAGCGTCAATTGTTAATAATTTGCCTTTATAATACTCGCGTAAACCTTTCATTTGAAGGTGATATTCACTTATTCTCTTATTAATTGCAGACATATCAGCATCATCAATTCTTTTCTCTAACCTCGTACTTTTACATTTAGCACAAGTAGTACTCTTAAAAGAAGATACACTATATATGCTTTTACAGTCCAAACACGCGAGACGATTTTTTAACCTATCGATTGCAATATTATCGTCAAGCTGCAGCTCAACTACAATGTCAACATCCCTATTATATTTTTCTTGCAAAACTTGAGTCAAAAAATGAGCCTGGTTTAAATTTCTCGGAAAACCATCTAATAAGCAATTATCATCCACTAATGCAAGCTGGTCACGTAATAATCCACATATAATTTCATCTTGAATTAAATTACCAGATTCCACGGTACCCTTTATTTTTTTACCTAACTCACTACTGCTAGATATAATATTCCTTAATAAATCCCCTACTGAAATTAATTTTAAATTATATTTTACTATTAACAAGCTTGACTGAGTACCTTTACCAGAACCTGGAGGACCAAAAATCGTAATGATCATCTTACTTTCCTCGTTTTAGACTCATATTTCTTTATCCATTTGTCGTACCTATTTGAAAAAATATAAGATTGTATTTGCATAATAGTATCAGTAATAACGTTCACTATAATCAGTAAGCTCGTCCCACCAAAAATAAATGGTATATCATAATAATATCTCATAACTTCAGGTACAGTACATATGACTACCAAATACGCAGAGCCAATGAATGTCAACTTAAAAACTATATCTTGAAGGTAATCAGAAGTATGTTTCCCAGGCCTTCTACCAGGTATAAAACCACCATTTTTTTTAAGAAAATCTGCGTTTTCCTCTGGATTAAATATAAAATTGGTATAGAAAAAATTAAAAAATACTATCAGCACCAAATAGGCTACAATATATACTACTTTATTTGCCATAAAGTAATTCAAAATAAAATCAGAAAAAGCGTGCCCCTTATAGAAATTTGCAATTGAAATAGGTGTCAATAAAATTGCATTAGCAAAAATGGTTGGTACTACACCAGATAAATTAATCTTCAATGGAATATAAGTAAAATCGTCATTATGTAATCTTTTAAATTGCTTTTTAGGATGTTGAACAATAACCTTTCTATAAGAAGACTCTACAAAAATGACTAAGAGTAGCAGCAAAAAAAACAATACCAAAACAAAAAGGATAATAAATAACGATACGCTACCGTTTTTATTTAACGTTAACAAAGATGACAAAGCGCTGTGTAACTCTGATATTATACCCGTGAAAATGATTAATGAGATACCATTGCCTATACCGCTAGCGCTGATTCGTTCACCAAGCCATATTAAAAGCATAGTTCCACCTAAAAGGCTGAAAACACCTATTGTACGAAACATAACACCAGGTTCGATTACAACCAATACCCCTTCCCTATTCATCCCTTCCAATCCAACCAAAATTGGAATTGATTGAAATACACAAATTACTATGGTCAGATAGCGTATATAAGAATTTATCTTTCTACGGCCTGACTCTCCATCATTCTTAACTTCCTTCATTCCTTTAATCGCAGAAGAAAGTAACTGAATAATGATAGAAGCCATTATATATGGCATAACGTTCAATGCTAGAATTGTCATTCTAGCCAATGCACCACCAGAAAATAAATTAAATACTCCAAAAACGCCTGAGCCATCTTTGGGAAATATATCATTAATTACATCAAGATTAATTCCAGGAATAGGCACATAAGCACCCAAGCGATAGCAAATTAAAGCTATTAGCGTAAAAAATATACGCTTTAATAAATCGCCTTTATATAACAACGTAGGATCCAAGCTATTAAATGCTGATTTATTGCCCATGACTTACGATAGTATTTCCACACTACCACCAACTGAAGCTACAGATTTTTTTGCAGCTTCTGACGCAAAATCAACATGAAACACAAATTTTTCGCTCAACTTACCTTTATTAAGAAGTTTAATTTTATCCTTAATAGACTTTATAAAACCTAATTTATACAGCCTCTCCTTATCTATAACAGAGTCTTTCACTATTTTTTTAGCTTCCATTAAGCGCTGTATATCGCCAACATTAATTATAGAGTATATGCTCCTACGTATAGGCTTAAAACCTCTTTTAGGCAAACGAGTATATATAGACTGTTGTCCACCCTCAAAACCATTTATAGAAACTCCACTTCTAGCCTTCTGCCCTTTATGCCCTCTACCGGATGTTTTACCTTTACCACAACCGATACCTCTACCCAGCAACTTAGGCTTCTTTTTCTTAGATAATTTAGTAAATATAGAGTTTAATTTTACAGCATTATTCATACTTTACCTGTTTCCAACTATCTCGCTAATCTTTTTGCCTCTTTTGCTTGCTACCTGACGAGGAGATAACATACTATCAAAAGCCTTAAACACCGCACATATAACGTTATGAGGATTATTTGATCTAGTGGATTTAGCTACCACATCCTTTATACCTAACACCTCAAAAACTGATCTAATCGCTCCACCAGCAATAATACCTGTTCCGGCTCTTGCGGTTCTTAAAACTATCTCACCAGAACAAAATTTAGCTTTAATATCATGATGCAAAGTTCTACCTTCACGCAAGTACACTCTAATCATTGATTTCTTTGCAGCATTTACAGCTTTGACTCTTGCTTCAGCAACTTCTGCGTGCTTACCTATTCCACACCCTACCCTACCCTTCTCATCGCCAACAACAACCAAAATTGAAAATGAAAATCTTCTACCACCTTTGGTAACCGTTGTCACTCTTCGTACCGAAACTAAAAGCTCTGATAAATCATTATTATTTTGTAAATTCTTTATAGCCATATTCAAAACCTTCTAAAATTCAAATCCAGAACTTCTTAAAGCCTCAGCAAATTGAGAAACTAATCCTGTGTATTTATACGCTCCACGATCAAACGTAAGCTGCTGCTCTAATTTCATGCCAGACAGACGCTCAACCATTAAAGAAGAAACCTGTTTTATAGTTTCAGCGTTGACTTTCCCTTTACATACATCCTTAATTTTAGCATCCAAAGTAGAAGCTGAAGTGAGAGTTATTCCTTTTACATCATTAATTAACTGGACATAAAAATGCCTATTAGATTTAAATATGGATATACGTAAACGTTCAGCGCTCTTGTCAAGCTTCGCTCTATTACGTAACTTCCTTTTTTCAGAATTACTTAAAAAATTATACGATCTTTTCATTTTTATTACTTCTTTTTACTTACAACCTTACGCAGCATAAATTTGCCTTTTATTACAACACCCTTACCTTTATAAGGATCATATTTTCTAATTTTGCATATATCAGACGCCACCATATAGACCTTCTGCTTATCCATACCACTAACTACTAAGTGAGTTGGCTTTATGCACTTAATCTCAACATCTTTAGGCACTTTATATTTAACATTATGGCTATAACCAAGATACAAAGTCAAATACTTACCATCACACTCTGCCTTATATCCCACACCGTTAATCTCAAGATTAACAGAAAAACCATCAACCATGCCGTTAATGATATTATTAATATTACTCCTATAAGTGCCCCACATAGGCTTTATTTTATCATAATTATCTTTATCTTGATCAACAGAAAGCAATAGCTGATTATCAATAATCTGACACACAACATCCCTGATCAAGCTAACTTCCTTTTCAGCCTTAGCACTCTTTATTAACATACTACCATTATTATATTCAACTGAAACACCAGCAGGAATATTGATAGGAGCAGCACCTATACGAGACATGAATTTCTCCTATTATTTAAAACACACGACACAAAACTTCTCCACCAACCTTTAACTTATGTGCATTATAATCAGTCATCACTCCTTTGGGTGTCGATATAATAAAAATACCAAGACCATTATATGCTTTAGAAATGTCCTTATACTTAGAATAACGACGACAACCAGGCTTTGACACCCTAACTATGTCACTAATTACAGGTGACTTCTCATAATACTTCAATTTTACAATGAAAGAAGGTAAATTATCTACAACTTGCTTTTCATAATCAAGGATATACCCTTCCTCTTTTAAAATCTCCAATATAGAAGAATTCATCTTAGAAAATAGTACCCTTGTTGCCCTATGCATTGCCAATTGAGCATTACGTATCCTTGTTAAAAAATCACCAATACTATCAGATAACGCCACAATATACTCCTTATATTATATTTACCAACTAGACTTTGTAACTCCTGGAATTTGCCCAAAAGAACATAAATCACGCAAAACAATTCTACATAAACCAAATTTTCTATATACTCCTCTTGGTCTCCCAGTTAAAGCACACCTATTTCTAATTTTGGTTTTAGAAGAATTTCTAGGCAATTTTTTAATTAATTTATTTTGAGCTGTAAACCTTTCTACAATAGACAAATTCTTATTATTTATTATAGATTTCAATTTTTCTCTTTTTTCTTTATATTGATCGCACAACTTTATTCTGCGAAGATTTCTTTCTATCATAGATTTTTTTGCCATATATTTCTCCTCTCAATTAATCAAAAAAAGGAAATTTAAGAGCCAGTAATAATTCCTTTGCTTCCTTATCACTAACTGCACTTGTTATAATATTAATATCCATACCTCTAATTTTACTTATTTTATCATAGTCTATTTCTAAAAACGAGATATGTTCCTTTATACCAAAGGAAAAATTACCATTACCGTCAAATTGCTTCACACTAAATCCTCTAAAATCTTTTTCCCTTGGCAAAGCAATATATATCAATCTTTCTAAAAACTCATACATTTTATCTCTACGCAAAGTTACTTTGCAACCTACTGTAGCACCTTTTCTGATCTTGAAGCCAGAAATAGATTTTTTTGCAAAAGTTGATAAAGGCTTCTGCCCAGCAATCAAATATAGGCTATCAAGTGGTTCATTTATTGCTTTACTATCTGTAGCAGCATCTCCAACGCCCATATTGATACACACCTTGACAAGTTTAGGCACTTGCATTATATTGCCGTAATTAAACTTATCCTTTAAGGACTTTACTACGCTATCTTTATATAATTCTTTAAACATATCAACCTAATCTATCACTTCTCCAGAAACTTTTGCAAAACGCACTTTTCTACCGTCTATAACCTTAAACCCCACTTTAGTTGGAGTTTTATATTTAGGGTCCAATGTTGCAACGTTGGATATATCAATAGCTAACTCTTTATTTAATATACCACCACTACTACCAGCTTTTGGTTTAGTATGTCTCTTATGCACATTCACTCCAGAAACAATTACTTTCTTTTTAGCATCACGTGCTATAACTTTGATTACCTTACCAATTTTTCCCTTATCTCTACCAGTTAAAACTATAACGTCATCACCACTTTTTATTTTAGCACTCATTATAAAACCTCAACAGCTAATGACATTATCTTCATAAAAGAACCAGATGATAACTTTTTTACCGGACCAAACACCCGAGTGCCAAGTGGTTCACCTTGATCATTAATCAAAACTACAGCATTGCTAGAAAAACGAATTACAGAACCATCAGATTTTCTAATAGGGCTTTTCACCCTCACCACAACTGCTCTATATACTTTTCCCTTCTCAACCTTCCCTCTTGGAGTAATAGATTTAGTAGATACAATAACTGTGTCACCTATAGATGCAGATTTTCTACCACCCAATAAACCAATACAAAGCACTGCACGCGCACCAGAATTATCAGCTACTTCCAATAATGTATTTTTTTGAATCATGTAAATATCCTATTCAATGTGAGCTATTAACAACAACCCATTTTTTAGCAGTAGAAATAGGCTTGTGTTCTTGTATTAAAACCTTGTCCCCTTCTTTACAACTATTATTCTCATCATGTGCTGTATACTTCTTGTATTTTTTTATAACCTTTTTATACAGCTCATCCTTATACACTTGTAATACCGAAACCTTTACAGTCTTATCACACTCAGCCTTAGTTACAGTACCACAAAAAACCTTTTTAGGCATTCTTTTCCTCTCTTCTTCTTTTATTTAATGTAGTTAGAATACGAGCTATGCTCTTTTTTATTAAGCTAAAACGCGAAATATTGTTGCACTGGCCCAGCTTTTTTTGAAAAACCAAATTAACAAACTCTTTTCTCAAATTCACAAGAATTTCATGCAATTCTTGCGAGGACCTCGATTCAATGTCAGCTATATCCATTGCAACTCCATTTAATTATGATTAGATACAAATTTACACTTCATAGGAAGCTTAGCAGTTGCCTTTTCAAGCGCCAATCTTGCTAAATGCATGGGAACATCACTGCTAATTTCAAACAACATTCTACCGGGCTTAGCTTTAAATACCCAAAACTCAACACTACCTTTCCCTTTACCCATACGCACATCCGCCGGCTTTTTACTAACAGGGGTATCAGGAAAAATTCTTATCCACACTTTACCAGAGCGTTTTAATGTTCTAGATATTACACGCCTTGCAGTTTCAATATGCTTAGATTGAATCCTACCTGCTTCCATAGCCTTTAGACCATAATCTCCAAAAGATAGTGTGCTACCACCTTTCGTGTTACCCTTAATTCGTCCTTTAAATACTTTTTTATATTTACTTTTTTTAGGAACAAACATTTCAATATACCTAATTAGTTACCAATATAAACCCAGACCTTAACTCCTATGATGCCATATATAGTTTTTGCTTCAGCAAAAGCATAATCTATATTAGCACGTAAAGTATGCAAAGGCAAACGGCCTTCTTTATACCACTCAGTACGAGCTATCTCAGCTCCGCCAAGGCGACCAGAACAACTTACTTTAATACCTCTAGCACCCATCCTCAAACAACTTTGAATAGCTTTTTTCATCGCTCTTCTAAATGAAACCCTTTTTTCTAACTGCTGTGCAATGCTGTTTGATATTAAAACTGCATCTATTTCAGACCTTTTAACCCCTACTACATTCACTTCCACATTATTTTTTACTTTTTCAGCTATCTTTTGCTTTATCTTCTCAATATCCGAGCCTTTCTTACCTATTATCACTCCAGGTCTAGAAGAATGTATTATTACAGATACCAAATCGATCGTACGCTCTATAATTACTTTAGAAACACCAGCATGCTTAAAAGATTCATTTATATAACTGCGAATAGATAAATCTTGATGCAACCCTTGTTTATAACCCTTCTCAGCATACCAAATAGATGACCAAGTATTAATTATTTTTAACCTAAATCCTTTAGGATTAACGTTTCCCATATTTTTGCACTTTCCTTATTAATTTTCTATTTTTATGAATCATATAATTTCCCCCAATTTTACAGTTATATTACTATAACGTTTACTAACTCTATTAGCTCTACCCATAGCTTTTGGACATACCCTACGCAAAGTAAGAGACTTACCTATTAAAATTTCTTTTATATATAAATTATCGATATCCAATCCATAATTTTGAGCATTAGCAATCGCAGAATTTAATACCTTCCTTATAAGACCTGCAGCTTTCTTTTCACAAAATCTTAATTGCACAGTGGCAAAAGAAACTTTTTTATTACGTACTAAACCAGCAACCAAATTCAATTTACGAGGAGTTGATTTTAAAACCCTAGAACCAGCTTTAACTATTACATCTCTGTTTTTCATATCAATTACCTTCTTGTCGCCTTTTTATCACCACTATGCCCAGTAAATTTACGAGTGGGTGAAAACTCACCAAACTTATGACCTATCATATTCTGATCATTAACATTCACAGGAATGTAATCCTTACCATTATAAACAGCAAATTTTAAACCTAAACAATTAGGAAGAATTACAGAAGCCCTGGAATGAACTTTTATAGCCATGTTAACAAACCCCTTGTTTAAAGCATTATTCACCGACTTTAATATAGAAGGATGACAAAAAGGAGGCTTCCATGCAGATCTACTCATAAACTAACCTTTCAACTGTTTTATATACTTATCACTAGATTTATTTCTCTTCCGAGTTTTCTTTCCTTTTGTTGCAACACCCCAAGGAGTAACAGGATGACGACCACCAGAGGTTTTTCCTTCCCCGCCTCCATGAGGATGGTCAACCGGATTCATTGCAACTCCACGTACAGTAGGTCTAATCCCAAGCCACCTACTTCTCCCAGCTTTACCCAACTTTCTATTCTTATGGTCAGGGTTAGATACTACACCAATAGTAGCCTTGCAAGAAGATAAAATCAACCTAATTTGACCAGACCTGAGTCGTAATAAAACATATTGGCCATCACGACCAACGATTTGTGCATAACAACCAGCAGCTCTAGCAATCGCAGCACCATTACCTGGCTTCAGCTCAACATTATGAACGAAAGAACCAACAGGTATATGCTTGAGTAGTAAACAATTCCCTGGCAAAATATCAGCATCATTCCCATCTGTAACAACATCACCTGGCTTTATACCTTGAGGAGCCAATATATAAGACTTAATATCATCTTCCTTATATGATATTAACGCCAAAAACCCACTTCTATTTGGGTCATACTCTATTTTTTCAACTATACCTTGACCACTTCTATTACGCTTAAAATCTATCACTCTATACTTCTTTTTGTGACCACCACCCCTATGACGAGTTGTAATTCTACCATGATTATTTCTTCCACCACTGGACTTTTTACCGGATGTAAGAGACTTTTCTGGCTCATCTTTTGATAAACCAACTTTACTTACTAACACAGTCCCACGAGAAGACGGAGTAACAGGATTAAAAAATTTCATACCCATACTAAACGCTCATTATATCTAATTTTTGACCATCCATCAAAGAAAAATAAACTTTCTTTTTCTGTTTTTCACAACCAATCACACCCCTAAAACGCCTATATTTAGGCTTAATTCTAACAACATTTATAGAAGAAATTTTAACATCAAATAGAGACTCTATTGCCAACTTTATTTGACGCTTATTTACATTTACAAAAACATACAAAGAATATTTATTAAACTTCTCCCTCAAAAAAGAGGCCTTTTCTGTAATTATAGGAGATTTTATTATATTATTATATTTGATCATAACAATCTACCTTCAAGATGCTTTAAAGTATCCTTTGTCAACATCACGCATTCGTGATTCAATATATCAAAAACATTTAACCCAATAGGTTTGATTAAGTCTACATAGTGCAAGTTTTTAGCCGCACGCAACAAATCATCTCCATAATCACCAACTATCAAAAAGGAAGAAAATTTAAAATTTTTAATACATTTACACATTTCAGACGTTTTCTTCACATCAATATTTAAATTATCCAGAATAATTACTTGATTATTTAAATACTTTAGAGATAAAGCAATTTTTAAACCAAATTTGCGTACCTTCTTATTAAGAGAATAAGTATGACTCCTCACAACAGGGCCGAAAATAATCCCACCACCTCTAAATTGAGGAGATCGCAAGCTCCCTTGTCTTGCCCTACCGGTACGTTTTTGACCATAAGGTTTAGCTGTTGTACCAGAGACATCACTGATACCTTTTGTTTTATGAGTACCAGCTCTTCTCTTCGCTAATTGCCATCTCACTATATCATGCAAAATACTCAATTTTTGCTTAGCAGAAAATATCAAAGGATTGAGCTGAGCAGTACCTACATTATCATTAGATAGATTAACTAAATTACATTCCATAACTAACTTACCAAATTACTAGCATCATCATTTACATCTAACAGTAAACCTACCGGAAAAGGAACATCTTTATGTAAAGATTTTTTAACTGCATCTCTTACAAAAACATAGGAATTTTTAAACCCAGGAACATTATTACCCTTCACAGCAATTATACTATTTTCATGATCAATGGATAATATCTTCATATTTTGTGCAGTTATCCTGCTTTTACCTAAATGACCAGCCATTTTCTTTCCTTTGAATACTCTACCAGGATCCTGACATTGGCCAGTGGAACCTTGTGATCTGTGAGCAATAGAAACACCATGAGATGCCCTAAGCCCACTGAAATTATGCCGCTTCATCACACCAGCAAATCCTTTACCTATAGAATAACCCGTAATATCAAGATATTGACCAACCACAAAATGATTGATTCCCACTTTTTTACCACATTCTATTCCCGACAGGTCATTTAATCTACTTTCGTATAACTTACATTTATTATTTATACCCTTTTTCTTTAAATATTCCAACTGAGGTTTTGCTATATTTTTAAAATCTCCTGTGCCTAAAATGACTGAATTATAGCCACATTTATCTTGTCCTTTTATATCAATAATATAAGTTTCGCTGAGATGCAATAAAGTTACAGCCATGCGACTATTGTCAGAATACATAGCAGTATGACCAATATTCATCATTAGTAAACCAATTCTCCTCAGCGAATTTATTCTCTTCATTTCCTTCTCCTAAACCTTAACTTCCTTGACTTTTAAATCCACTTCTACGCCAGCAGAAAAAGATAAACCTGTAAGCATCTGCATCATAGTAGGAGTAAGATCATGTAAAACAATCAAACGCCTAGAAGTTCTCATTTCAAACTGTTCACGAGATTTTTTATCAACGTGAGGAGATCTATTAACAATAAATTTAGAATCTTTTCTTGGCAACGCAATCGGACCAGATAATTTTGCACTGGACCGCTTTAATTCATCAACAAATTTTCGAACACACTCCTCCAATAAAGAACAATCGAAAGCCTTAATGTTAATATATATATCTTGCTTCATCTTAGTTACTACACTCACTCCAAAATTTCAGAAACAACACCAGAACCAACAGTTCTACCGCCTTCTCTTATCGCAAAACGCAATCCCTTATCCATTGCTATCGGTACTTGCAATTCTACTTCTACACTCACATTATCTCCTGGCATTACCATCTCCTTCCCATCTAGCAATTTTATGCTCCCAGTTACATCCGTTGTCCTTAAATAAAACTGTGGCTGGTAATTCGCAAAAAATGGTGTATGCCTTCCTCCTTCCTCTTTCTTTAATATATAAACCTCCGCCTTAAACTTTCTATGCGGTGTTATCGTCCCCGGTTTCGCTAATACTTGCCCTCTCTCCACTTCTTCTCTTTTTGTTCCTCTTAACAATATTCCTACATTGAGTCCTGCACTTCCCTTATCCAGCAACTTCTTAAACATCTCAACACCTGTGCATATCGTCTTTTGCGTTGCTTTCAGACCTATTATCTCTATCTCTTCTCCCGTCTTTATCTCTCCCTTCTCTATTCTTCCTGTTACCACCGTTCCTCGCCCCGATATCGAAAATACATCTTCAATTGGCAATAAAAATGGTAAATCCACAGGCCTTGGTGGAACCGCTACATATTCATCTAACTTTTCCATCAATTTGTCTATTGATTTCTTTCCATATTCGCTGCTGTCATCCTCCAGCGCCTTGAGTGCTGAACCAACTATCACAGGCACTTCATCCCCTGGAAATCCGTATTTACTCAGCAATTCCCTCACTTCCATTTCTACTAAATCTATCATATCAGCATCAGCAACATCAGCTTTATTTATATACACCACGATATATCCAACACCTACCTGCTTCGCCAGCAATATATGCTCTCTCGTTTGTGGCATTGGCCCATCAACTCCCGACACTACCAATATCGCCGCATCCATCTGTGCTGCACCTACTATCATGTTCTTTACATAGTCAGCATGTCCAGGACAATCAACGTGTGCATAATGCCTTTTTTCCGTCTGATACTCAACATGCGCTGTTGCTATCGTTATCCCCCTCTTCCTTTCTTCTGGCGCTTTATCTATCTGATCGTACGCTACAAAATTTCCATAATGCTTCGTTATCGCCGCTGTTAACGTCGTCTTCCCATGATCCACATGTCCTATTGTTCCCACATTTACATGCGGCTTTCCAAATGCTTCCACTACTGCTGTCATAATTTAAACTTTTCTACCTAAAATACAAATACATCAATAAATAATATGTTGATTTTATAAAAATACAACAAAAAAAAGAGCGGATAGTGGGAATCGAACCCACGTCACTAGCTTGGAAGGCTAGAGCTCTACCATTGAGCTATACCCGCACAATGGAGGAGGTAGGATTCGAACCTACGTACGCTCACGCGGACAGATTTACAGTCTGTTACCTTTAACCACTCGGTCACTCCTCCACAAAAATTTGTTAAGAGAACGCTATTTTAGTACCTTAACTCAAGCTTTTATTGTATTTAAATACTAAACACCTAAAACTAAAAAATCAAGCAATAAAACCTACCTTGATTAAAATCATGCAGATTTCATTTTATACAACACAATATTGTCAATAAAACGTCTAAACAAATAATGCGAATCATGCGTACCTGGCGCTTCTTCTGGATGGTATTGTACAGAAAAGACTGAGTAATCCTTCATCATTATTCCCTCTACACTATTATCAAATAGAGAAATATGAGTAATTTCAACATTACTTGGAAGAGAAGCTGAATCAACAACAAAACCATGATTTTGGCTAGTGATCTCAACTTTTTCACTACTTACATCATAAACTGGATGGTTACTCCCTCGGTGACCAATATCCATCTTGATGGTCTTTGCCCCCAAAGTAATCGCAAGTAATTGATGGCCCATGCATATGCCAAAAATTGGTATTTTAGATTTTATAATAATGTCTATTTCTGAAACTACACTTTCTCCTATTTCTTGCGGATCACCAGGACCATTTGAAAGCACTATACCATCTGGATTCATACTCAACACTTTTTGAGCAAAACCTGTGCTTGGTCTGATTAATTCAACTGTACAACCAAGTTCTATTAAGCGTGAAACTATACTGATTTTTACGCCAAAATCAACGATTACAACCCTATATTTTGCATTAAGGTCACTTTTAAAATTACTATGCAAGCTGACTTTATTGGTTATTTCTATTCCATTTACAGATTTGTATTCCTTCAATTTGTCCAACGCATGCGCCTTACTCGATGAGCATATCATTCCATTTTGAGATCCATGTTCTCTCAAATGTCTCGTTAAAGCTCTAGTATCAACTCCTGATATCCCAATCACGTTATTTTTCTCTAACCAATCATTTAAACTGATATATGAAGAAGGGTGGGACATAGAAGAAAGTTCACGCATAACCACACCACTTGCAAAAATTTTCTTTCCTTCATTATCCTTATGGTTTATTCCAACGTTACCAATATGAGGAAAAGTGAACGTTATAATTTGATCGGCAAAAGAAGGATCAGTTATAGTATGCTGATAACCGGTCATACCAGTGGTAAAACAGACCTCACCTATGCACTTACCTTTTTTACCTATTGATTTTCCCCAAAAGCATTTACCACCTTGTAAAATTAAAACTGCGTCCTGCACTTCATTATCTATTTAATTGATTCAAAACAGTATACAAGAATTTCAAATAATACGTAACTCTTTCTAAAACTCCAAATTTAACCACGAGGCGGCGAAGAACAATATGAAAAAAATTTTTAACGCGCCCTTTCATAAAATATGTTGACTATCTCCATATTTTATATTAGGTATACTCCGGCAGTTATGAAATAGAGGTTTATTATGTCAAATGAAATCCAACCTAAAAATAAGTTACTAATTGTAGGAGCTGGCTTACTATTCTTTGCAATGATGTTGCCATCATTTTTTCTCTTAGCAAAAATAGCCATAGGATTAGCTATGACCGCAATTGCAACAATCGCGGTAAAAATTGCCTCAAAAACAACATCGAATGCTTTAGAGGATAAACAGGCAGATCAAAGCCAAGCGACGCAACAAACAACACAAAGTAAAATTATAAACCTAGCTATTGGATTAACATCTATACTTGTAGGAGGATTATCACTATTCATTATAGCACAAACTGGCTTGATTGCAGCATGTGCAGCTATAACTTCTTTAGCTCTACACGAATATGTTAAAAATGAAGAAATAGGAAAAGATATAAACAATAAATTCGATAAGGTAGCTGACAGTATAACTGACTTTATTGTTAGCAGCGTTGAAAAACTTATTCCAACAAAGCCGCCAGGCATAACAGCCTAAACTGTCTCCGTTCAGGGCATAAGTGTTACAAGTAGCATTATATAAAGCGATTAATGGCATCTACCGTCTTAAACATCAAGATAAAAATTATTGTTTTTTATCATAGCATTTAAACAAATGATGATTTTTCTCATTACAGCAACTAAAGCGACTTTAGCGGCTTTGCCAGAGTCAACTAAACGCTGGTAAAATACTTTCATTTTTTTATTATGACGCATTGCAACCACAGCAGACATGTATAATGCTTTTCGAGCATAAAATCTGCCACCTATGATCTGGGCTTTGCTCACTTTCCTTCCGCTTTCACTAGTTTTTGGTGCAACTCCAACTAGACAAGCTATTTCCTTATTATCTAACCTGCCAACCTCTATGAGTAGGATACTTGCGGTTTTCCGTCCAACACCTTTATAGCTAGTTAGCAGTTTGCTTTTTTCCTTCAAATCAGGATCAGAGTTTATTATATCTTCTATGTCTTGCCTAATTTGCTCTAATTGTTTTTTTGCAAATTCTATCTGTTTTTCTATATATTCCCTGGCTTTTCCTGTAACCTTATGCAAACGACACTTATTTGCGTGAACTTCATCGTTTAGATTGCGCTCAACTGCTCTTAGCTCTTTTAGTTCTTCTTGCTTTTGTGAAACTATGTATTCTACTACCTCGTCATTTTTTGTGATAAATTCAGCATATTTTTCTAGGCTCTGTGGACAAAATTTTAGAGAAGCCATACAAGAGCTCCAACAAAATTGAGAAAACCCATAAAAACCTCAGCAGTTTTATCAAATCTGGAAAAAATGCGCCTAAAATTTTTAATTTTACCAAAAAAACACTCAATCAAATGACGTTCTTTGTAGATATGCTCATCGTAATACCTTTGCACTTTTCGATTCCGTTTTGGCGGAATAACTACTGTACATCCCTTGTCTTCAAGACTTGTAACAAAGGCATTGCTATCGTAGCCCTTGTCAGCTACTACAGTAGAGTTATAGATACTTTCGGTCAACACTTGTGCCTGCGTAATTTCATTTCTTTGACCAGGAGTCAGAGTAAATTTAAGTGGATTTCCAAGTGCATCGACAAGCGCATGTATTTTAGTTGTAAAGCCACCTTTGCTCCTCCCTAAAGCTTCTTGATCCTTGAAGTTTTTTGTATATCCAGATGAACATGGATGGCCTCGGATGATCGTACCGTCGATTATAGCAACTTCTAAATCAGGCTCTTGTTTAGTATATTCAAGCAATTTTTTCCAGACATCTCTTTCACACCATCTTTTAAATCGCTTATGTATACTCCTGTAATTACCATAAGTTTTTGGTAAAAGTCTCCATTGGCAACCACTTCGCACTATGTACCACACTGCCTCTATGAATATTCTTAAACGTTTTTCATCTTTGCTGTGCATTCCTTTTACGCTTTTTATGAACTCTAAAATTTGTTTCCAATTTTCCTCTTTGATGTAATATTGCATATGGTAGTTTCTCCATTTTTTACCTATTAGGCTAAACTACCATCTTTTTCTCTCTTTTCATATTTTTTGTCCACAGAGCCTAGTTTTGCATGGTCAAAACAGGTAATCAAGTAGTAAGTAACGAGAGAATCGGAATAATTAGCAATCACTTTACGTTTGTATTGTACAGATGTATTATCGTAACTTTCATCATCAAAGAGTTGAGCGTTTAATTTATCTTTAAAGGAGTTTTGAAAAATAATATTTAATTGCTTACCAGAAAGTGAATCTATCCAAGACTGACGTGTTTTTGTATTGTGAAAACGATCAAGCAAATGGTTAACAGGGACTTCTAAATCATCTTCCCAAAATTTACAATTTGGATAAATTTTCATAAGAAACTAACCACATCATAGTAGCATAATAGACTATTTAAATAGTTAAGATAAAAATCTAAAAGTCTTGACCAATAATTATGCAATGGCTGTTTACTGATTTTTAACCAAGTTTTTTCTAAAAAGTTTGCTTAAGAAGAAGATTTTTTGGACAAAAATTTTTCAAATCCTGAATATATATTATATAGGCTTCACGTACCCTAGCGAAACAAATTCTGAATATAAATGTCAATCCTAACACTGGACCTCGGCAAACAAACAGGCTGGGCAATTTTAACAGATGGAGTAATTGAAAGTGGAAGCAAAAGCTTTCATGGTAGTCGTTTCAGTGGAGGTGGAATGTGCTTCTTAAACTTTCGTAACTTGCTCAATTCTTTGAAAGACATTTCTGTAGTGTACTTTGAGGAGGTGAGAAGACACCTAGGAACTGATGCTGCACATATCTATGGAGGGTTTTTAGCACACCTTTCTGCTTGGTGTGAAGAGAACAATATTCCCTACCAAGGTGTTAATGTTAAAACTATAAAATGCTTCATAGCAGGCAAAGGCAATGCAAGTAAGAGTGAAGTTATTGAAGCGATACGTGAAAAAAGTTTTTCACCTAGGCTATGTGGACAAAATTTTAGAGAAGCCATACAAGAGCTCCAACAAAATTGAGAAAACCCATAAAAACCTCAGCAGTTTTATCAAATCTGGAAAAAATGCGCCTAAAATTTTTAATTTTACCAAAAAAACACTCAATCAAATGACGTTCTTTGTAGATATGCTCATCGTAATACCTTTGCACTTTTCGATTCCGTTTTGGCGGAATAACTACTGTACATCCCTTGTCTTCAAGACTTGTAACAAAGGCATTGCTATCGTAGCCCTTGTCAGCTACTACAGTAGAGTTATAGATACTTTCGGTCAACACTTGTGCCTGCGTAATTTCATTTCTTTGACCAGGAGTCAGAGTAAATTTAAGTGGATTTCCAAGTGCATCGACAAGCGCATGTATTTTAGTTGTAAAGCCACCTTTGCTCCTCCCTAAAGCTTCTTGATCCTTGGAGTTTTTTGTATATCCAGATGAACATGGATGGCCTCGGATGATCGTACCGTCGATTATAGCAACTTCTAAATCAGGCTCTTGTTTAGTATATTCAAGCAATTTTTTCCAGACATCTCTTTCACACCATCTTTTAAATCGCTTATGTATACTCCTGTAATTACCATAAGTTTTTGGTAAAAGTCTCCATTGGCAACCACTTCGCACTATGTACCACACTGCCTCTATGAATATTCTTAAACGTTTTTCATCTTTGCTGTGCATTCCTTTTACGCTTTTTATGAACTCTAAAATTTGTTTCCAATTTTCCTCTTTGATGTAATATTGCATATGGTAGTTTCTCCATTTTTTACCTATTAGGCTAAACTACCATCTTTTTCTCTCTTTTCATATTTTTTGTCCACAGAGCCTAGCCATTTTTGTACCTATAAATATAATCAAATAATAATGTAACAGGATTGTGATTCGATCTTTTAGATCCCCCTACCGTTCGTACTCCATTTTTTAAAGCTAGGAGTGTACTGAGATGCCTACGATTTCTATCAATCAATCCAATTGACAGCTAGCTCATTATAGTCTTGCGACTTTGACTTAATATACAATCCTCCTGATAATAGAATAATTGTATCTGTTCAGGGGCATCGCAAATATTGAAGCAAAAGTGGTCAGTGCTTACTATACGAATATTGTGATTTGAATCCACTAGGGAGGATGTCATCCCAGTGCCCAGACACTGGGATCCAGGAATTTTGATTAGAGATTAAATTGGTGAGTATAAAAGTAGCTAATCCTACGTTAAAATACAACGTTTTTAATGGGACTGCGTAAAAGGGCTGGATTCCAGTGTCAAGCACTGGAATGACACCTTTGTGTTTGAGGCAAAACCTGCTATAACATTTCTTCGCAAACAAACGTTCGTACAGTTAGTGCGACCCGAAAGTCGTGATTTTGTGATGGTTAAATTCCATCTTCCCTAGACATCGGGGATAATGTATGTCTCACATTTTAGAGAGTGGCAACCTCTAGGATGCAAGCATGAGATAAAAGCAGGTAACACTAAACCTTATAGTGAATCCCTGCAAACAGAGTTAGATATGGTTACGAGAGGAACCAATGCCTGAATTGTCGTAACGAACGATATGCGAAATAAGGTTGGTTAACGCATAGACCAAAAGGTACGGAGAAAGTGGATAATTAGAACTTGACTGGTCTGATTAAGATGTTTCCCATCTCCCGGCAAAAAGTTGGAACCTAAGTCTAACATGAAACAATTTCATGGAACGGAGTAACATTATAGATGCTCTTATTCTTTAAGCAGGGAGCCACCCGTATGCACCTATAATGAGGGATTGTCTAAGAAGCCAAGGCCTAAAATAATGTTTAGGATATGCTGACGTGGACACTGTAATTTGGAAGGTAAAGTTGTGAGTAGTGGTTAATATGTTATGAGCCAACATTAAGTGTTAGGTATGAATGAATACGACTTCTCTAGTAATATAGAGAATGCTGTATTTAAGCTATAAAAACAAATTTACCAAGCTTTGAAATGTTAATTACATGGAGAAGTATGTATGACAAACACCAAGTTAGAGAGAAGCCGGATGTGGTGAAAGTCACAAGTCCGGTTTTGAAGTCGAGTGGGGAGAGGTGACTTTCTCCACTTAGATAACTGTATCAGCTACTTTCATGGCACCATTTGTTATAAACTCACATTTTCTCTATGATTATCTTTATTTGCCGCTTTCCCGGACGGATGCTCTACAGTTATTTCCTCATCAATAGCCGAGCGAGGTGCACCAGAACCAGGTACAACAATATTCTCGTGCGATTGCGTATCCTTCTTTTCCTCACATGGTGTTTGCTTAATGAAATGTGCTGCTAAAACTTCATGTAAAGCTTTACCTTTTATAAGCACAGCCTCGTTTTGCTTAGCTAACTCTAAAATTTTCTTTGGTTCAACATCTTTACCGTCAATAGTTGATTTTTTAATACTAACTTGACCTAAATTTATATTTAGAACAACAGTACAGTTAAGGTCTTTTCCAGATTCATCTTTTGCACCCCAACTAATTTCGATGTCACATATTGCAAATTCTGTAAAGGAGTAGTTCCTCTGTTGTTTCTCATTCTTCTCAATTGTTACTATTCTTTTATCATTACTATATATTTTTACTCTTTGTATCTCATTTTTAATTGTTTCCATCCTTTTAGTCTTTTCGCTAAAAAGACGACTAGTTTCTAAACTCTGTCCAGGTTTAGTAATGTTGATACTAAGATTATCATAATGATTAACAAGATGTCCTGCCTTTTTGTCTGGCCAATAACATCCATCAAAGAAACCAATTAGATCATCTTTGTTTAGAAATTCTTTTGCATCATTCATTCCTTCGTCAATTCGAAGAAGATATCTACCCAACCTCTTTTTAAAATTTTCTTTTAACTCCTCCTGATCTTTAGAAGTAAGCTTCTTATCCAATATATCCATTATTTCTCTTTGCTTACTTAATACCACATAGTTAAAAAGGAAAATGCTCTCCTTCTCCCGTCGATAATAGTTTGCTATTTTGTCAAATGGATCTGCTGGCCGGCCGTTATTATAATTTACAGAATCAGAAGAATCTTGACATTTATTATCCTTAAAATTGAAATTCAATTTTTCAAAATCTGATAACACTTCTTCTGCCCTATCTTTAAAAGACTGAAGTCTATCTTGAAGTTCTTTTCCATAACTCATTCCTTTGTCAATTTGAAAAACATATTGACTATATTTCTTTCTAAACTCCTCCTGTTCTTCGAGAAGAGGAAGATTCCTATCTAATATATCGATTATTTCTTTCCGCTTATTCAATATTACATAGTTAAAAAGGGCACTCTCCCCCTTCTTTTCATAATCGTCTGCTATTTTGTCAAAACACTTATTATCCTTAAACTCCAATTCCTCAAAATCTGAGAGCACACTTTGTACCTGAGTCTCATCGAATTGAAGATTTGCTTGAGGAGATAGAAGAGTCAACTTTTCTTCACTTTCCTAGGTACTCGAATTTTTGTACAAACCATTAAATAGATTTATAATACTAGAAAACATTTCACACCTCTATTGTTATAAGTAAACTTGATTATATCTTAATGCTAAATGTTATAAAGCTAAAATTAGAAACTAAAAAAGCTAACATAAGTTCTGCATTGTTTGCAGCTTTATCAGCCTATTAGGCAGAATTATTAAAGAATTAGTTGAATAGGTATTATGATTCAATTTAACTCCATCCACAAGTTCTCCGCTTGTTACTCCAGTTGCAATGAACACTGATTCACCTCTTGCCATATCTTTTACGGCGTAGACTTTTTCTGGGTCATCAATATTTAAATTTTTTGCTCTTTCTCTTAACTGATCCGTGTCAAGTACTAATCTTCCCTCCATCTGTCCGTCGATAGAGCTTAGCGCTGCAGCCGCAAGCACTCCCTCTGGTGCTCCTCCTATACCGATATACATATCATGATTGCCATTTACTAGTGAAACTATGGCCGCAACATCACCATCATCTATTAGTTTAATTTTTGCTCCTAATTTCCTGATTTTCTCTATTAATTCACCATGCCTTTCACGTTTAAGTACAGTTACCACGAGATCATTCACTTTGCATTTTTTTGCCTTGGCTAAATTGTCTAGATTCTTTTCAATGCTATTTTTTAGTGAGACTACACCCTCTGGAAGATTTTTTCCTACTGCTATCTTTTCCATATAAACATCAGGTGCATGTAAAAAATTACCTTTTTTCGTTGCAGCAAGAACGGACATTGCCCCTGATTTGTAATGAGCACAAATCGTAGTGCCTTCAAGTGGGTCAACAGCAATGTCAATCTCAGGACCATTTCCAGTGCCAACCTTCTCGCCAATATATAGCATCGGCGCTTCATCTCTCTCACCTTCACCAATTACGATAGTACCATTTATTTCCATTGAATTTAATACTGTACGCATTGCATCAACTGCAACCTGATCAGCCTTTTTTTCATCGCCGAAGCCTGCTAGTTTATATGCAGCAAGCGCCGCAGCTTCGGTCACTTTAACTAATTTATAGGCTAAATCTTCCATCATTTGCTTTAAGAACTATATTCAATATATATCATGATATATCATGCTGCTTGAAACTGCAATATGTCTTGACTGGTTGTGGGAAAGTTGCTATAATAAAAATATTTATAGTGGTGGAATTACAGTTATGCCGTATAGTAATGATGATATTGAAGATCTGGCCTCGCACATAGCTAAAATGCTGCGATATACAGGGAACATTGATCTGAAAGACTTGCTAAAAGGTTCAAAATGGAAAGAAGTTAATTTTCAAGATGAATGTGAAGGAGGCAATTTATTAGGAGACTTACTTCTAAAACATGCAACCGAAAATAACAACTCACGCGTTAAGGATTTTCTCCTCAAAAATGGGTGTAAACCCCTTCAACAAGAGCAAATAACCGCAGCAATAAACAAGGAAGAAGAGGCACCTAATGTGAAAGAGAATAGAGCAGACAGTAATGAAGTAGATTCTAGTAACTCCATAAACCCTGGTATGACTGCTGAAGTACTTTACGGGCAACTAATACAAGGAAAAAAAACAAATTCGGCAATTTTTGACTCGTTTGCAAATGCTGTAAGAGAGTCCAATATTACCGGCGATCGTAGCGTATTTCTAGATGTTGTAAAATTGTTTACAGATTTAGATGCTGTAATCCATCTTACAGATACTGCTTCCAGGACTATATTGGATATAGCTGCAATAACAAAACAAGCTGACGTTGTTAAGGTACTTTTGGATAGTGGCAAATTTAATGAAGAAGAAAAATTGCATGCCTTGAATTCTGCTATTGTTCAAGGTAATGTCCAAGAAGTTGAGCTAATTTTAGGTTACGTGAGTCCTGCAAACAGGAAAGAGGCTTTAGAAGTGGCCATACAGGTAGGTAAAACTGAAATTGTTAATGCGTTCTTGAATAGTGGTAAGCTTAATGAAGAAAACAGAGCAAAACCTTGCAGCAGTAATGGGAACATTGGTAGTAGACCTATAGCAACAGTTCCTCTAACCAGTACCAATGGTGATAATCATAATAACAAAAATAAAACGCCTGTAATACCAGAGGAAACAAATACTAAGCAAACTGCCACACCAAATAATGATAATAAAGCTAACGGCTTTGTAGATGCTCAATTTTCTATGCCAAATGAACAAGAAACTAAATATAAAGAGAGCAAAAAGGATTTTTACACCTCATTGACAAAAGATGTTGTTGGAGTTGTTATTACAGGATTATTCATTACTGCTGCTGTGATGGTTCCATTTGTAGCTGGTGCAGTAGTTTGCAGTGTCATAGCTGCTTTGATTGCAATATATACCGGGTTGCATGTAAAAAATTCTACATTACCAAGTTATAGGGAGATGAGAGAGAATGAAGTTGAACGTGTAACAGGATGTCATCCCAGTGCCCAGACACTGGGATCCAGAAGGCCATAATAAAAACTAGATTCCAGCGTCACGCGCTGGAATGACACCCTCTGGTGGGCTCAAACCATATGAGTAGCCAACACTGCCACTATACTTACCTAGCAAATTTAGATCTAACACTAAACTGTGCTGCCACTAACTTTGCAATCGGTACTCTATAGGGTGAGCATGAAACATAATCCACCCCTGACTTGATGAGAAACTCTATAGATTTTGGATCTGCTCCATGCTCTCCACATATACCCAGCTTTATTTCTTTTCGGGTTTTTTTGCCTCTTTCAATGGCTATCTTGATTAACTCCCCTACCCCTTCGATGTCCAGCACTTCAAATGGGTCGTTTTCGAATATGTTGCTTTCCTTATAAGAATCAAGGAAATTAACTGAATCATCTCTTGAAAGTCCCATGGTTGTTTGCGTTAAATCATTAGTGCCAAAACTAAAAAACTCTGCATGTTTTGCTAACTTATCAGCAATCAGTGCTGCTCTTGGTAGTTCTATCATCGTTCCAATTGAATAAGCCTTGTCTGATGTCATTCCAGCGCGTGACGCTGGAATCTGCGTCTGGATCCCAGCTGAGATAACAGAGGATTCTTTCTTTGCTAGCTCGCATATCAGAATAAATTCTTTCTCGCTCATGATAAAAGGAATCATGATTTCAGGCTCCACTTCTATCTTCTTTTCTTTCTTTAATTCACTTGCAGCACTAAGTATTGCCCTAATCTGCATGCTATATATTTCAGGATGAGAAATAGCAAGTCTACAACCTCGATGGCCAAGCATTGGGTTCTTTTCTGATAACTGTGCTATTTTATTTTTTACTGACTCAACTGACTTACTAAGTGATTTGGCAATTTTTTCTATAGTAGACTGATCATTGGGTAAAAATTCATGCAAAGGTGGATCAAGCAACCGTATAGTGACTTCCCTGCCCTCCATAATAGAAAATATTTCTTTGAAATCAGACTTTTGCATTTCTTCTAGTTTAATGAGCGCATTTGCCCTTTCATTTTCATCGTCAGCTATTATCAATTTTTGAATGAATTCGATTCTATCATTAGCGAAAAACATATGTTCTGTGCGACATAAGCCTATACCTTCTGCACCGAATTCTTTTGCAATTTTTGCATCTTTTGGAGTATCAGCGTTCGCTCTCACTTTGATCGTTTTGATTTCATCTATCCAGTTGATTATCGTTTTGAATTCTTGCGATAATTCAGGTGAAATTGTAGGAAGAATGCCAAGCATAACCTCCCCTGTTCCTCCGTTGATGGTAATTGGTTCACCTTTATTTACTTTTGTATCCCCTACAGAAAAGAAAGTTCCATCTTTATCGATATAAAGTCCACTCACACTGCAAATGCATGGCTTACCCATTCCACGGGTTACAACAGCAGCATGCGAGGTCATCCCTCCCCGTGCTGTTACTATGCCACTTGCAGCATTCATTCCATTAATATCTTCAGGACTCGTTTCTGACCTTACTAAAATCACTTTTTTGCCCTGCTCTGCAGCTTTTTCAGCATCACTTGCACTAAACACTACATATCCAGAAGCAACCCCTGGAGAAGCCGGCAGCCCCTTCCCTATTACTTTTTGGTCACTCTTAACGTCAAGAACTGGATGCAATAAATTGTCAAAGGTTTTTGGATCAATTCTCAATATTCCTTCTTCTTTTGTAATCGTTCCTTCGTTTACCATATCAACTATTATGCGAATAGCAGCTTCAGCCGTGCGCTTGCCAGACCTAGTTTGCAAAATCCATAACTTACCGTCCTGTACAGTAAATTCGATATCCTGCATGTCTTTATAATGCCTTTCAAGTTTTTCACATACCACGCATAATTCTCGGTAGACACTTGGCAGCAACTTCTCCATGGTGTTTTTTTGCTCTCCGTCAATTGGCATAGGAGTATAAACACCAGAAACCACATCCTCACCCTGAGCATTAACCAAAAACTCACCAAAAAGCTTTTTTTCTCCAGTTGAAGGATTTCGTGTAAATATCACACCAGTTGCAGAATTATCATTTAAATTACCAAAAACCATTGCTTGCACGTTGACCGCTGTTCCAAGGTTTTCAGGAATGTTATGTATTCTTCTATAGGAAACAGCCCTATCATTTTTCCAAGAGGTAAATACTGCATTAACTGAGTTTAACAATTGCTCTTCAACGTTCTGCGAAAAATGTTTCTCAGTTTTTTCATATACTATCCTTTTGAAATTGTTAACAATCCTCTTTAAAACATCAACATCAAGATCAGCTAAGCTTTTTGCTCCACTCTTTTGCTGCTTATTATCAACAACATCTTGAAATAGGTGATGGTCAAGCTGTAGTACAACATTGGAGTACATCATGATGAAACGGCAGTAGCTATCATAGGCAAAACGTTTTCCACTTTTTTTTGCAAGCCCAATAACTGTTTCATCATTTAAACCAACATTTAAAATAGTATCAAGCATGCCCGGCATTGAACTAACACTACCAGAGCGTATTGAAACTAATAAGGGGTTATTTAAATCCCCGAATTTACAACCGATGTCATTTTCGAGCATCACTATGTAGTTTTTAATCTCGTTACGTAGGTGGTTAGACAATTCATTATCCTGACAGTAGGCCTGACAAACAGAGGTGGAAATTGTGAAACCAGGTGGAACCGGAATGCCAACATTGCACATTTCTGCTAAATTTGCCCCCTTTCCTCCCAGCAGATTTTTCATTTCTGCATTGCCTTCGCATTTACCCTGGCTAAAGTAATGTATTAACTTTTCCCCCATCATTTTCTCCGGATTTTCACTGATAAACACATTGTACATATAGTTCCAATAAACCTGTGAGAACTTGAAACCTTAGGATAATAAATTTTACAAAATTTTGCAACAACGTTCCTTCTGGCAACATCAGTAAAGTTAACAAAAAAGATGACAAATTATTGAATTATTATCAATAAGAATATATAATATGAAGATACATTTAAAAATTTTTTTATGGCTCTTTCTAAATTTCTCGACCCCAAGAATGATGTTGCGTTCCGGCGTATTTTTGGTACTGAAAAAAATAAAGACATCCTCATTCACTTTCTCAATGATATTTTGGGGTTCACTGGCAAAGATGAAATAAAAGAAATAGAATTCCTCAGCACTATTCAAGATGCTGAAATTGCCTCTAAAAAACAAAGTATCGTTGATGTTCTTTGCAGGGATGAAAATGGGGTGCAAGTAATAGTCGAAATGCAAGTTGCCAAAACTAAAGGCTTTGAAAAACGCGCTCAATATTACGCTGCTAAAGCTTATTCAAGGCAAGCTGATAAAGGTGATCAATATCAGGATCTTAAAGAAATCATTTTTATAGCTATTGCTGATTGTATTCTCTTTCCTAATAAATCTGAGTATAAGTCAGATCATGTAATGTTAGACAAAGATAGCTATGAACATGATTTAAAAGATTTTTATTTTACATTTATTGAGTTACCAAAATTTCCTAAAACTAAAGAAGATCAATTGGAGAGTATAGTTGAAAAATGGATCTATTATTTTAAATACGCAGATGAAACTAGCGAAGAAGAATTGGAAAAGATAATAGGTAGTGATGTAATAATTAAAAAGGCATATGAAGAACTAAATAGATTCAACTGGTCAGAGAAAGAATTTATTGCCTACGAACAGGAAATAAAACGTATTCGTGATGAACGGGCTGTTCTTGAACAAAAACTTGATGATGCTAAAAAGGAAGGAAAAATTGAAGTTGCAAAAACAATGCTAGCTAATAATGTTGATGTCACCACTATTGTTAAGTTTACTGGCCTCTCCATGAGTGAGATCAAAGAATTGCAGAACTAAGTGGACCCGCAAACGGTTACACGAAATAATGCTGCAGCCTGACCAGGTGATAAGTACATTTAGCCTATTTATCTTTATACTTTCATGTCAATTTTATAAATCAAATTTATTTCTGTGAGTAGCTACAATTTAAAGACCTTGCTTCATCAATGTAATGGAACAAAACCTTTTTAGTAAGTTCAAAACCCTCTAAAGTCTCTCCTTCGCATCTTGCTGTAATGCAGTTTTGCGTATTTGATACCCTAAGAAGCCACCAACCTTTATTATCGGTTACTTTAACACCATCAAGATCTGAAAATACAATATTTTGCTTCTCCAGTGTTTTCTTTATTGATTCAATTATTTGAAATTTTTTCTCATCTTTCACTACAATCTTTACTTCATGAGTGATATATAACTTCGGTAAATCCTCAATTACCTGAGATAGGCTTTGGTTTTTCTTAAGCAAAATCTCAACTGCTTTAACAGCAGAATATAGCCCATCATCAAAACTTAGCTCAGAAAAGAAGAAGTGCCCGCTTAATTCACCAGCAAACTTTGCCTCTTCCTCTACCATCTTCTTCTTAACTAGTGAATGTCCAGTAGCGCAGGTAATAACTTGCCCTCCTAACTTACTAACAAAATCATGCACTTTCATACTCATTTTTACGTTAGCAATAACTTTGCTTTCTGGATATTCCTCCAACACTTCACGTGCAAAAATTATAAATAAATGGTCATTGGAAACAACGTTGCCTTTATTATCAATTAAGCGCACCCTATCGCTATCGCCATCTAGCGCAATGCCAAGATCACATCCATATTCCTTCACAATGTCAATTAATTGAGCGAGATTTTTTTCCTCTATGGGATCTGGATCATGCAGTGGAAATGCCCCATCTATAGAGTTATTGGTTACGATGTGCGTATGACCAGGCAAGATCTTTTCAATATACCTTATAATTCCACTTGCTGGACTATTTCCACAATCCCAGGCTATTTTTAATTTCTGTGTAGTATCGTTCTTCACTGCACTTTTTAATATGCTAATGTACTCACTATATATATTTATGTTAATTAAGCTTCCAATTCTTGTGCTGTTTTTAATTGGACTGCTTATAATTTCCTTTATCTCTTGATCTGAGAAGACTTTTTTATTACTAAAAAATTTAAAGCCATTATATTCGCTGGGGTTATGAGAGGCAGTTATTATGATACCAAGATCCGCCTGTGTGATTTGTGTTGCAGCGTAAAGCATAGGTGAAGAGCATAGTCCAACGCGTATAACATTTGCACCGGATAAAGTTAAGCCCCTAATTAATTCTCTTTCTATACCTGGTGAATCTATTCTGCTGTCGTAGCCGACACAAACACTAGCTACGGTTTGGCCAAACTTTCTACCTATCTCGTACCCATCATTAATCTGCAAGTCTTTGCCTATTATACCTCTAATATCGTATTTTCTTATAATGGTATTGTCCATACTGTACTTCTTGAAGTGACTACTATATAACATTTTGGCCAAATGCTCAAGTTTATTTATCCAACAATTAGTTGACTCTTTAAAGAAACCTGTTAATATTATAGTATATTTTTTAAAATGTAAAATTATGCCACAGGAAAACGAAAATGTATTTATAGCTGAAAGTCAAAGTTTAGATGTAGATGAACAGAAGAAAAATGATATTTTAAGTGTCATTGAATCTTGCAACGATCTTCAGGATTTTATAAAAAAACTAAAGGAAGAAAATCTCATCTGGTACTTTATTGGTCCTTTACGCAAAGATGAGAACATTACAGGACAGATAAATTTAAAGTGGGAAAAGGAGTTCCAAAAATTTGAGCAATCAATAGACGCAACGCATAAAGAACTTAAGTCGTCTCTGCCTGGTCAAAATTTCTTAGTGTATCCAACAAAGGATAATGACTTCAAAATTAGATTTGAAAATGAAGAAAAATCAATAGAAATTAGCAATATTTTAAGAGCTAGCAGTGAAGGTAAGGTTTATAACATATCTTTAGGGAAAGATAGTCAAATAACTGCAACCAAAAAAGGCAGCGAAAGGTACTATGATTTTACTGGTTCAAGCTCATGTGAAATGACCATTAATTGGCAGGCTAAGGATTCTGAAGGTAACAGCATAGACTGTAGCATGACCGTAAAATTGGATTCTGGTGGTATACAGAGTGTTATTGGTGAGCCAAAATTTGGAGGAATAACGAGTTCAGAAGAAGTATTAAAGTTAGTTGGACAAAATAAAGAAGTTTTTATCAACAGAAAAACTCTGTATCAAGCTTTTACTGACATGTCCAGGAGTGTAGATGATCAGCAAGTACCAGCAGAGGAAATATTTACAAAAGATCCACATATATCACCACAGTCACCTACACCGAGCAGCAGTGGGTATTCCTCTCCTAGCACACCTTCTTCACGTAGAAGTTCTATATCCACTAGCAGTGAATTTAGTGATGAAGATGAAATATTTGAGGATGATATGTCTGGTGATGAAGAAGAGTATGAGCAAGAAGGATTAAAAGATGAAGTTGAGGAATTAGAGGAAGAAAAAGAAACATTTGCTAAATATTTTGCAGTGCAGGCAAAGCAGCTTGAGGATCTAAGATTAGAACGTGACTCCTTGAGAGATAAAGTTAATGAACAACAGCGAGCGATATTTGAAAGAGGTCAAAGAATAAAGGAACAAGAGGAAGAACTACAGGATAAAAATGATGTAATAAAGAACTTAAATGATCAGTTGAAAGATAAGGAAGGTGAAACAAATGAGGCAAATAAAGAATTACAGAGAAAATTGAAGCAAAGTGAAGCTAATTTAACTGTACTAAAGGAAAAGAATGCAAATTTGGAGAATGACCTGAAGAAAATAGTGGAAGGTTTAAACGATGATCATAAAAAGCAGTTGGCAGAACAGTTAATGGAAACAAAAAAGGAAAACAATACATTGGCTGAAACGGCGAACCGATTGTCTAAAGAATTAAATGAATTACAGAGAAAAAAGGAAGATTTAGAGAGGGAAATTCGACAACTTGAACCTGGAAGATCACTTGCAGATGAGCTAAGCGAAGAAAATACGAAGGGGGAAATAGAAAAGCTCCAACGTCAGCTTAAGGAAAAGGAAGGGATGTTAACGTGTACACAGGAAGAGCTGGCATCTGTCAAAGAGAGTCTAGAGCAACTGCAGAACATATTGCAGCAAAAAGAAGGTCAGGAAGAAACAGCAGCTACATCAACTCAAACTGAAGTTGAGTATGAAAGTAGAGGAACAAGCATGCAGCAGCAAGACCAAGGTATAGAAGCTGTAAACAACAACTCAAGCAGAATAGCTAGTGGGTTAAGACAAGAAAACAAGAAATTGACTAGAGACAAACTAACTATATCCAAGCAATCAAAACAAAAAATAAAAGAGATTGACGAGTTAAAGAAAAATTTAAAGCAATTACAAGAAGAAAATAAACAACTAAAACAAGAAGTTACTAAAAATGCAGAAGTTGATGCATCATCTTCAACAGACCAAAGAGAGACTAAGGAAGTGGAAGTTCAAACTGACGTGCAAATGAATGATTTCCATGATTTATATAATGAAAAAGGTGAATATGCTAAAACAGAATTCTCAAATCCAAACGCAGTCCCTGCTCAGGATCAAGAAAAATTTCCTCTTCTTTCAAAAGGATGAGTTTTGCTTCTATAGCTGACCCAAGCAACACGTCATCCCGCGATTTATTCGCGTTATCTCAGCCGCTAACACGTAGCGGGATACTTAACCGTCATACCGTGATTTATTCACAGTATCTCTTAGCCACTAACAAGCAGCGGGATGACAGCAATCCTACGTCATGCCGCCGCGGTATCTCTAGATCCCGCTAACTAGTAGCGGAATGACGAATTTTTGTTTTTCAAATTATAGCTAAACATACTGTAATTGCTATTGAATGATGGAGAGACATACTCCATTATTTTAGGCTCTGTGGACAAAAAATATGAAAAGAGAGAAAAAGATGGTAGTTTAGCCTAATAGATAAAAAATGGAGAAACTACCATATGCAATATTACATCAAAGAGGAAAATTGGAAACAAATTTTAGAGTTCATAAAAAGCGTAAAAGGAATGCACAGCAAAGATGAAAAACGTTTAAGAATATTCATAGAGGCAGTGTGGTACATAGTGCGAAGTGGTTGCCAATGGAGACTTTTACCAAAAACTTATGGTAATTACAGGAGTATACATAAGCGATTTAAAAGATGGTGTGAAAGAGATGTCTGGAAAAAATTGCTTGAATATACTAGGCTCTGTGGACAAAAAATATGAAAAGAGAGAAAAAGATGGTAGTTTAGCCTAATAGGTAAAAAATGGAGAAACTACCATATGCAATATTACATCAAAGAGGAAAATTGGAAACAAATTTTAGAGTTCATAAAAAGCGTAAAAGGAATGCACAGCAAAGATGAAAAACGTTTAAGAATATTCATAGAGGCAGTGTGGTACATAGTGCGAAGTGGTTGCCAATGGAGACTTTTACCAAAAACTTATGGTAATTACAGGAGTATACATAAGCGATTTAAAAGATGGTGTGAAAGAGATGTCTGGAAAAAATTGCTTGAATATACTAGGTGTACAGTCCCAGAGTGTGATGGTATGATAAAATATGAGAAAAAAATACCATCAAAGGAGGAGTTATGGGACAAATATTACATGGGTGCGCCAAAACAACACAGACGATTCGTAGAGCAATACAAAATAGAAAAGAGAGCATAGCAAAACTCTCCAAGCATTATAACCTTAATCCAAAAACTATTATTAAGTGGAGAAAACGTTCATTTACGAAAGATGCTGATATGGGTCCAAAGCGTCCAAGATCGACTGTTTTAACGCTAGGCTCTGTGGACAAAATTTTAGAGAAGCCATACAAGAGCTCCAACAAAATTGAGAAAACCCATAAAAACCTCAGCAGTTTTATCAAATCTGGAAAAAATGCGCCTAAAATTTTTAATTTTACCAAAAAAACACTCAATCAAATGACGTTCTTTGTAGATATGCTCATCGTAATACCTTTGCACTTTTCGATTCCGTTTTGGCGGAATAACTACTGTACATCCCTTGTCTTCAAGACTTGTAACAAAGGCATTGCTATCGTAGCCCTTGTCAGCTACTACAGTAGAGTTATAGATACTTTCGGTCAACACTTGTGCCTGCGTAATTTCATTTCTTTGACCAGGAGTCAGAGTAAATTTAAGTGGATTTCCAAGTGCATCGACAAGCGCATGTATTTTAGTTGTAAAGCCACCTTTGCTCCTCCCTAAAGCTTCTTGATCCTTGGAGTTTTTTATATATCCAGATGAACATGGATGGGCTCGGATGATCGTACCGTCGATTATAGCAACTTCTAAATCAGGCTCTTGTTTAGTATATTCAAGCAATTTTTTCCAGACATCTCTTTCACACCATCTTTTAAATCGCTTATGTATACTCCTGTAATTACCATAAGTTTTTGGTAAAAGTCTCCATTGGCAACCACTTCGCACTATGTACCACACTGCCTCTATGAATATTCTTAAACGTTTTTCATCTTTGCTGTGCATTCCTTTTACGCTTTTTATGAACTCTAAAATTTGTTTCCAATTTTCCTCTTTGATGTAATATTGCATATGGTAGTTTCTCCATTTTTTACCTATTAGGCTAAACTACCATCTTTTTCTCTCTTTTCATATTTTTTGTCCACAGAGCCTAGAAGAGGAAGCTATAATAGTTACATTTCGCAAGTATACACTACTGCCACTAGATGATTGCCTTTACGCTCTGCAGTCTACAATTCCGCATTTGACTCGCTCTAGCTTGCATCGTTGTTTACAAAGACACAACATTAGCAGATTACCAACTGTTGATGGAGAAGTTAAGTCAAAAAAGAAATTCAAACAATATCCTATCGGTTACTTTCATATTGATATTGCTGAAGTTAGAACTGAGGAGGGCAAATTACATTTGTTTGTTGCTATTGATAGGACATCCAAATTTACCTATGTTGAGTTGCGTAACAGTGCTACAAAACCCATAGCTGCTGAGTTCTTACGTAATTTGATTAGAATTTTACCGTATAAAATCCATACTATTTTGACAGATAACGGTATACAATTTACAAACCAGAAGCGTCATAAGTATGCTTTCCAACATATATTTGATAGAGTTTGCGAAGAGAATGTTATTGAACATCGTTTGACAAAAGTTAGCCATCCTTGGACGAATGGGCAAGTCGAGCGTATGAATAAAACTTTAAAGGATGCTACAGTTAAGAAGTATTACTATCAATCGCACCAGCAACTTAAAGAACACCTTTATAACTTTGTTATGGCTTATAATTATGCAAAGAGACTCAAAACTCTTAAGGGTCTTACTCCTTATGAATTTATATGTTATCAGTGGACACAGTCTCCAGAATTATTTATACTAAATCCACACCATCACACTCTGGGACCATACACCTAGTAATATAGAGAATGCTGTATTTAAGCTATAAAAACAAATTTACCAAGCTTTGAAATGTTAATTACATGGAGAAGTATGTATGACAAACACCAAGTTAGAGAGAAGCCGGATGTGGTGAAAGTCACAAGTCCGGTTTTGAAGTCGAGTGGGGAGAGGTGACTTTCTCCACTTAGATAACTAGATTTATTCGCGGTATAGATTCCGCTAACGAGTAGCGGAATGACGGTTTTTCAAATTGTCGTAAGTCAGTTTAGCTATAATATCAAATTTCACAACTTCACCAACTATTTCTTTCTATTAAATAAGAATAAATTGCCTATACAAAAATAGATTGGCAATATTTCAAGTCTGCCAAGCAGCATTAAAAACGATAGAAATAATTTTACTTCATTACTGAAAGAGGAATAATTACCCGAAGGACCTATTAAATTACTAAATCCCGGGCCAGAGTTTGTAAGCGTTGCAGAGACTGAGCTGATGCTAGTTATAAAGTCTGCATTGCTTAAGTAAGATATCACTATTGATGAAATGGTAAACGTTAACATGAAAATTGCAAAAAATATAAAGACAGAGTGAACTTCATCATTCTCCAGAATTTTTCCATTGAATTTTACTCCATTGTCTGCATCAGGGTTTAATAAAAGGTAAAAGTAATTTCTTATAGACCTTAAAAGAACAATCAAGCGGAAGATTTTGACACCACCACTTGAAGAACCACTACATCCACCAACAAAGGTGAGAAAAAAAGCTAAGACTGAAATGAAACTCCAATCTATATGATTACAGATTGCATAACCAGTTGACGTAATTAAAGAGGTGATGGTAAATGTGCTGCATCTAAATGATAATGACACTCCTAAATCAACATTTTTATACAACCAAAAACAAGCAAATAAAGATGAAACAATAGCTATCTTAAAAAAGTAAGAGAACTGCTCATCATAGCAAATGTCTAACCGTCTTATGATTTTTAAATAGCTAAGAAAAGGCAGAGAACCCAAAATCATAAAAATGATCGTTATGACTTCTAACATAGGGTTATCATAGTGCCCTATAGAATCATTATAGTTAGCAAATCCACCAGTTGATACAGCGGACATTCCGTGACATATTGCATCAAACAGTGGCATACCAGCTAGATAATAGGAAAATACGCATAATAAAATTAGGCTATAATATATTGCTGTAACATGAATCACTACGCTTCGCGTATTCGGCAACTTCCTTTTGGTAGCATCTGAATATTCAGAATAAAGTAAATTATTTAGGCTGAGAATCTTGAGCATAGGAAAAACTGCAATTCCTAAAGTGATTACACCAAAACCCCCCATGCCATGTAGCATTGCTCTCCATAGCAGTATTCCTGGAGATTGTTTTTCAATATCATTAAATATAGTTGCCCCTGTGGTTGTGATGCCAGATATCGTTTCAAACAATGCATCAACATAGCTCAGATTATCAAAATAGAAAGGAATAGCTGCAAACAGAGACAAGGCAATCCAGGTGCAACTAGTAATCGCAAAAATTGCTGGCATTCCATGCAATCTACTTAATTTACCGAGTAAAATAAAAATTGCGCCAGATGTGCAGGTAATTATGAATCCAGCGAGGAAATTTTTCCATTCGTAGCTGAGATACTTATTGGTAATAGCAGGAATAAGCATTGCTAAGCTAAACAGCAATAGGAATATTCCCACAATAAATGCAATTGAACGTAAAGTTTGTAAACGTTGATGATTTTTCATAGAGTTACTTCCTCGCTATACAAAGCCATAAAAGCTACTCTAACGTCAAGCATTTTGTTGGCCTTTATTAACAGTTATTAACAATATACTTGATTTACTTGTAAATATGTGTGATAATTAAATTTTTATTAGAGGTAAGATATGGTTGAATTAACTAATGCACAAGAAGAAATTCTAGGTTCATTAAGACAGGCATTCAGGAATGACAATTTTCAAGAAGTCCAGAACGTACTCGACAATAAGGAACATAATGATATACAAGCAGTTTTGAGCCACGAGGGGACTCTGACTAGTGACAAAGGTACCATTTAAATGATGTTATTGACTGTTCTAATGCTAGCGTTAGCACTAAAGTAGAGATCATTGAACTAATTTGGAAGGAAGCTGATCAAAAAACTCGTGATTTTTTGTGTAATTACAAGGTAATAGAATTTTTTGAAGGTCAACCATATTTTACGGGCATGATAGATGATCTTAAACGCTTTCAAGGAAAAATTGACTCTAATAACACAGATATATGTTTTGCTCTTGAAACAGTTATTGAAGAAGTGGAAGAGCACAAGAGGGTAATGGGTCTTGATTCCAACGCTCCTATAGTAACTAACACTACTACACCAACTACTGGCAACAAAACCCCAGAAAAAAACGATACAACCTTCTGGAGTGAACACAAAGGGAAGATTGCTCTATGCGTTGTTGGACTATGCGTAGTTGGTGCTATTGCAGCCTATGTGCTAGCGTATCCTGTAGTTGCACTGGCTTTAACAGTTTTGGCAGCAGTTATATTAATGGGTGCTGGTATTGCTAAGGTTTTAGAAAATTCAAGTGTAGAAAAACCGTTTACACAACAACAAGAAGTACACTAGAAGGGTGTCATCCCAGTGCTTGACACTGGGATCCAGGAATTTTATTAAGTTGGTAAGCATAAAAGTAGCCGTTTTATGTTAAAATACAACGTTTTAATGATTATGAAAAGGCTGGATTCTAGTGTCAAGCACTGGAATGACAAGAAGAGGGTACTTGGATGACAGGAGAAGGAGGCACTGGCTCTTGGATGGAAAGCTGGATTCCAGGCTGGAATGACACCTCTCTTAGTAAAAATTACTTTTATATCATAACGTTCGTACAGTTGTGCGCACCGCTAGAACAGAGAATATAAAAAAAGCGTTGCCGTCACGTTATATCATAAACCTTTGCTGAAGCTTTCTTTATATCTTCACTTGAAAGTGGAATTAGACCAAGCCTAGATAGGTACCCATCTTCAATGCCGATCGAATCTATAATTTCTTTTATGAATTCTCTTAATCCATCAACAGTATCTAGGTGTTCCCTCTTTATGTAAAGGTATAGAGGTCTTGCTAATATATATTTTCCCGATGATATATTTTCGTAAGTTGGCTCAATTCCTGCAATTGTGCTTCCTTGTATTTTATCTTGATTCCTCATTAAAAAGCTGAAACTAAATATCCCTAAGGCGTTCTTGTTACTTTTCAATTTTTGTATTATTATGTTTTCATTAATTCCAACTTCTATATACCTTCCATCATCCCTTATATTACCACATGCTTTCTTTCTTTCTTCCTGATCTTTATAATTCTCTTTAAAAATTTTCGAGTTCATACATGAATATTGATCAAGCATAATAGAATTAACCAAAGTTTCGTATGTGCCTGTATTTTGATGTGGACCATAAATTTCAATTTCTGTTTTTGGTAAGGCTTGATTTACATCAGACCAAAACTTCTTATTATTTTTTACTAATTTATCATTTTCTTGAGAATATGCAGATAAAGTTTCAAATAAGTCCTTCTTTGTGAAATCAAATCTATGGCTTTGATTTGAATTTGCAATGACAATTCCATCATAGCCAATGATGATCTCTATCACTTCATTAATTTTATTTCTTTTACATAGTTCTCTTTCTACTTCCTTCATAGGGCGAGATGAAGTGGTGATGTCTGGCGTGTCTTCCCCTATTCCTGAGCAAAACATTTTGAACCCTGATCCACTTCCTATCGATTCCACAACTGGAGTCTTAAAGGAGAATACACGATTGAACTCCTCGGCTATAAATGAGATAAAAGGAAAAACAGTTGAAGACCCAACAATTCTGATGTATTTCCTGGCATCAGCATTTGACAGCGGCATGAATAATACGAATACAAAAATCAGGAGAAAGTTTCTAAGCATTATTTTTAGTTAAGAACATAAATTTAATTATTGTAATAAAAAATCAAACTGAAAAGCTTTAATTTTCTCTTGTGATTGACCTATAGCTAATCCAATTGACCGCTATTTCAATTGCATGAACATTGTAACAATGGTGTCTGCAAGCAGCTTACTGTACGAACATTGTGATTTGAGAGCAATTTTCACTAGGCTCTGTGGACAAAATTTTAGAGAAGCCATACAAGAGCTCCAACAAAATTGAGAAAACCCATAAAAACCTCAGCAGTTTTATCAAATCTGGAAAAAATGCGCCTAAAATTTTTAATTTTACCAAAAAAACACTCAATCAAATGACGTTCTTTGTAGATATGCTCATCGTAATACCTTTGCACTTTTCGATTCCGTTTTGGCGGAATAACTACTGTACATCCCTTGTCTTCAAGACTTGTAACAAAGGCATTGCTATCGTAGCCCTTGTCAGCTACTACAGTAGAGTTATAGATACTTTCGGTCAACACTTGTGCCTGCGTAATTTCATTTCTTTGACCAGGAGTCAGAGTAAATTTAAGTGGATTTCCAAGTGCATCGACAAGCGCATGTATTTTAGTTGTAAAGCCACCTTTGCTCCTCCCTAAAGCTTCTTGATCCTTGGAGTTTTTTGTATATCCAGATGAACATGGATGGCCTCGGATGATCGTACCGTCGATTATAGCAACTTCTAAATCAGGCTCTTGTTTAGTATATTCAAGCAATTTTTTCCAGACATCTCTTTCACACCATCTTTTAAATCGCTTATGTATACTCCTGTAATTACCATAAGTTTTTGGTAAAAGTCTCCATTGGCAACCACTTCGCACTATGTACCACACTGCCTCTATGAATATTCTTAAACGTTTTTCATCTTTGCTGTGCATTCCTTTTACGCTTTTTATGAACTCTAAAATTTGTTTCCAATTTTCCTCTTTGATGTAATATTGCATATGGTAGTTTCTCCATTTTTTACCTATTAGGCTAAACTACCATCTTTTTCTCTCTTTTCATATTTTTTGTCCACAGAGCCTAGGAGGATGTCATCCCAGTGCCCAGACACTGGGATCCAGTTCTTATTACCTGGTAAGTTTTCTGGATTCCAGACTGGAATGACATCGTTTACCATGTGACGAAGTACAATTTGTTAGTTAATAATCCATTGTCATCCCAGCGCCATGCGCAGTTATCTAAGTGGAGAAAGTCACCTCTCCCCACTCGACTTCAAAACCGGACTTGTGACTTTCACCACATCCGGCTTCTCTCTAACTTGGTGTTTGTCATACATACTTCTCCATGTAATTAACATTTCAAAGCTTGGTAAATTTGTTTTTATAGCTTAAATACAGCATTCTCTATATTACTAGAGAAGTCGTATTCATTCATACCTAACACTTAATGTTGGCTCATAACATATTAACCACTACTCACAACTTTACCTTCCAAATTACAGTGTCCACGTCAGCATATCCTAAACATTACTTTAGGCCTTGGCTTCTTAGACAATCCCTCATTATAGGTGCATACGGGTGGCTCCCTGCTTAAAGAATAAGAGCATCTATAATGTTACTCCGTTCCATGAAATTGTTTCATGTTAGACTTAGGTTCCAACTTTTTGCCGGGAGATGGGAAACATCTTAATCAGACCAGTCAAGTTCTAATTATCCACTTTCTCCGTACCTTTTGGTCTATGCGTTAACCAACCTTATTTCGCATATCGTTCGTTACGACAATTCAGGCATTGGTTCCTCTCGTAACCATATCTAACTCTGTTTGCAGGGATTCACTATAAGGTTTAGTGTTACCTGCTTTTATCTCATGCTTGCATCCTAGGCTCTGTGGACAAAAAATATGAAAAGAGAGAAAAAGATGGTAGTTTAGCCTAATAGGTAAAAAATGGAGAAACTACCATATGCAATATTACATCAAAGAGGAAAATTGGAAACAAATTTTAGAGTTCATAAAAAGCGTAAAAGGAATGCACAGCAAAGATGAAAAACGTTTAAGAATATTCATAGAGGCAGTGTGGTACATAGTGCGAAGTGGTTGCCAATGGAGACTTTTACCAAAAACTTATGGTAATTACAGGAGTATACATAAGCGATTTAAAAGATGGTGTGAAAGAGATGTCTGGAAAAAATTGCTTGAATATACTAAACAAGAGCCTGATTTAGAAGTTGCTATAATCGACGGTACGATCATCCGAGCCCATCCATGTTCATCTGGATATACAAAAAACTCCAAGGATCAAGAAGCTTTAGGGAGGAGCAAAGGTGGCTTTACAACTAAAATACATGCGCTTGTCGATGCACTTGGAAATCCACTTAAATTTACTCTGACTCCTGGTCAAAGAAATGAAATTACGCAGGCACAAGTGTTGACCGAAAGTATCTATAACTCTACTGTAGTAGCTGACAAGGGCTACGATAGCAATGCCTTTGTTACAAGTCTTGAAGACAAGGGATGTACAGTAGTTATTCCGCCAAAACGGAATCGAAAAGTGCAAAGGTATTACGATGAGCATATCTACAAAGAACGTCATTTGATTGAGTGTTTTTTTGGTAAAATTAAAAATTTTAGGCGCATTTTTTCCAGATTTGATAAAACTGCTGAGGTTTTTATGGGTTTTCTCAATTTTGTTGGAGCTCTTGTATGGCTTCTCTAAAATTTTGTCCACAGAGCCTAGAGGTTGCCACTCTCTAAAATGTGAGACATACATTATCCCCGATGTCTAGGGAAGATGGAATTTAACCATCACAAAATCACGACTTTCGGGTCGCACTAACTGTATGAACATTGTGATTTGATACAAGCTACTTGCATGACAAAAGCTACAGTTTACATTTAAATTTTATTTTATATTATTGTAAGTATTACACAACTTTAAGGGGCAATTATGGCAGTTATGCCAGATAAATGGATAAGAGAAAAAGCTGAAAACTTTGGAATGATAAAGCCTTTTGTGAATCACAAAAGTAGCAAAGGTGTTATATCTTTCGGACTATCATCTTATGGTTACGATGCAAGAGTGGATAATAAATTTAAAATTTTTACTAACGTTAATTCAGCCATCGTGGACCCTAAAAATTTTTCTGAGAATAGTTTCATAGATAAAGAAACAGACGTATGCATAATTCCACCAAATAGCTTTGTGCTTGCAAGTACAGTGGAATATTTTCGTATACCAAGGAATGTACTGGTCATTTGTGTTGGTAAATCAACTTACGCAAGATGTGGAATTATAGTAAACGTTACTCCCTTAGAACCTGGATGGGAAGGTCATGTCACACTCGAATTCTCAAACACCACTCCACTTCCTGCAAAAATTTACGCTAATGAAGGCGCATGCCAATTCGTATTTTTAAGCGGCGAAAGTGAATGCGAGAAATCATATGATGATATGAAAGGAAAATATATGAATCAGCATGGTATCACTTTGCCGCTGGTGAAATAATTACTACTTTCGTTTTGAGCTACCAGGTTGCTCTATAGATAACATGCCACCATTGCCGGAGAGCAAAGTTCGCGCTGATTCACTTTGCTTAAGATGTTTAATTGCTTGCTTTTTGTCAGTTCCAGTGCGCATACTGCAGCCAAGTTGGAAATCTATTCCATTTTCAACAATGTTACATGAAAACCCCATAGCAGTAGCGAAACCTTCTTGTTTATTAGTAGCATCTCCAGTAACAACACCACAAGCAGTGAAGTTACGATCATTTCCAACTGTTCGCACCATCATTTCACCATCTCGTATACCATCATTATTTATATTCTTTGCTATAACAGTCTGGTCTACAAATCGCGTATTACCCACTTCTCGAGATATTACTTCTACAGTCGGTTGATTATGTAGTTGACCATTACTTACTAATGCTTGATTATATGCTGAATGGTGTTGTTCTGAATTACTTTGACTATTACTCCTTAGTTCATTTTGCTCGTGCTCTTCATTGTTTTGATGTTGGTCAGTTCCTAATATGCTAGCTTCTTTTTCAACACGCTCATTGTATTCTTTGTCATTACTTATCTCAACTTTATTTACTGTTTGACCTTCATCGTTTTCTATGTTTTTTTGACCAAACATGTCTTTATTGATAGCTCGCAAAATAAGAAATGGTATCAGTGAAATTATTAGATTTAATACAATGCACGGAATTAAAACCACGGCAGCAGCTATATAGATTAGAGATCTAACTATAAATTTTATTACTTTAGATAATTTAGAATCATCTTTTTGAGCATTAACGGCATTCGAAAATAGGTAGGTAAGACCAATTAATGATATTGTTATAGCAGTGGGTATGATGATTGGAACAAATAAAAAAACGTTGATTAATTTTTTTCCAGAGCTAGTTGGTTTAGTGCTATTATTCAGTGATGCAAGATAGTTTTGACCAACATTAGCAATCCCTTTTATACCAGATAAAACTCTTTTACTATTCTCTTCTGACATTTCAAATTTCATTTTCATTACCATTTTTATAATACTAAATTATACTAAGAATTGATATTGTAAAGTCAACATAAATTTTTTACTTCCGCACTTTTTCATTGTTGCTTACAATGATTATAGCTACATGATTTACTCGTGTATTTTTCTTAATTAAAAACTTCAACTATTCATTGTAAGCTGTTGAATTTCTTATCATAGTATCTATCATCCCTGTGCACCCTTTCTTGTCATCCAAGTAGCTTGACTACTTGGATCCAGCTTTCTATGTGACCTCATCAAAAATGTTTATTTTTCAGCCATTTTTATACTTATCAACTCAGTGTGCTTGCTTACAATTAAAATTCCTGGATCCCAGTGTCAAGCACTGGGATGACAAAAGAGGAAGCACTGGAATGACAAAGGAGGAAGCACTGGGATGACAAAGGAGGAAGCACTGGGATGACAAGGTTAGAGGTGTCATCCAATTAGCGTGACACTTGGATCTTCTCTCAACAATTTCAAAAAAATCTATCAAAAAGGAGGATTATCATGTCCACAATAATTTTATCATCAATTTTTGGTCAAGCAGGCAGCATTTTTGGGCCAATTGGCCGGATTATCGGCTCAGAACTCGGTGCTCTTCTTGGTGCACAGCTAGGCTCTGTGGACAAAATTTTAGAGAAGCCATACAAGAGCTCCAACAAAATTGAGAAAACCCATAAAAACCTCAGCAGTTTTATCAAATCTGGAAAAAATGCGCCTAAAATTTTTAATTTTACCAAAAAAACACTCAATCAAATGACGTTCTTTGTAGATATGCTCATCGTAATACCTTTGCACTTTTCGATTCCGTTTTGGCGGAATAACTACTGTACATCCCTTGTCTTCAAGACTTGTAACAAAGGCATTGCTATCGTAGCCCTTGTCAGCTACTACAGTAGAGTTATAGATACTTTCGGTCAACACTTGTGCCTGCGTAATTTCATTTCTTTGACCAGGAGTCAGAGTAAATTTAAGTGGATTTCCAAGTGCATCGACAAGCGCATGTATTTTAGTTGTAAAGCCACCTTTGCTCCTCCCTAAAGCTTCTTGATCCTTGGAGTTTTTTGTATATCCAGATGAACATGGATGGCCTCGGATGATCGTACCGTCGATTATAGCAACTTCTAAATCAGGCTCTTGTTTAGTATATTCAAGCAATTTTTTCCAGACATCTCTTTCACACCATCTTTTAAATCGCTTATGTATACTCCTGTAATTACCATAAGTTTTTGGTAAAAGTCTCCATTGGCAACCACTTCGCACTATGTACCACACTGCCTCTATGAATATTCTTAAACGTTTTTCATCTTTGCTGTGCATTCCTTTTACGCTTTTTATGAACTCTAAAATTTGTTTCCAATTTTCCTCTTTGATGTAATATTGCATATGGTAGTTTCTCCATTTTTTACCTATTAGGCTAAACTACCATCTTTTTCTCTCTTTTCATATTTTTTGTCCACAGAGCCTAGATAGCGCAATGTTTGGCCTTGATGCAGAGCAAAAAGTAACGCATGGTGCGAGATTAAAAAATCTGCAAGTTCAAACTTCAACCTATGGAAGGACGATTGTAAGTTAAAAATGTGATATAAAGGAGATAAGAGGGATTCCTTTGTTTAAATCTTTGTCTTCTTTTTTTCAATATACCTACATATCAGAATGGACAATTCATATAGAATCAGCATTGGTATTGCAAGCCCTATTTGGCTTAATACATCAGGTGGAGTTAAGATTGCAGCGATAATAAAAATTACCACTATCGCGATTCTGCGTTTATTTGACAAATTTTGTGTAGTGAGTAACCCTACTCTCACCATCAATGTGAGTATTACTGGAATTTGAAATGCAGTGCCAAATGCAAACATAAATTGGAGAACGAGGTCTAAATATTCGCTAACTGATGGCATAAACTCTATCGGTATATCGAAGGATTTACCACTGTGTTCGAAGTTGATAAAAAACTTCCAGGCTAAAGGAAATATATAGTAATAGACTACAGTAGCTCCCGTTACAAATAAAACCGGTGTTGCAATTAAGTATGGCAACAACACTGCCCTTTCACTTTTATATAACCCAGGTGCTAAGAACATATAGAATTGCCATGCAAACACAGGAAAAGAGAGCAAAAGTGCACTCATCATTGCAACTCTAAGATACACAAAAAATGCCTCTGTTAAGTCTGTGTAAATTAAAGAAAAACCTTCGCTACCTTTTGTTGCTTCTATTAAAGGTGCGAGTAAAAAACGGTATATATTTTCCTTAAAGTAGTAACAAAAACCAAAAGCAACGCAAAAAAATAGAAAGCAAAAGATAACTCTTTTTCTGAGTTCCGCAAAGTGCTCATAAAAAGAGGCATATTTGTTCGAGTTTTCATTCATACTTTACTATGGCTCAATAATGCTATTTCTAACATTCTCAGCGAAAAAGCCCACTCATTGTCATACCACGCTGCAACCCTGCATATATCACCTGTAACATATGTACCAGTTAAATCCACAATTGCACTATAAGGGTTATGCACAAAATCTATTGAGACTAAAGGTTCCGCGCATATAGAAAGTACATTTGACATTGGATAACCCTCTGTCATCCTAGTACCCTCTGATGTCATCCTAGTACCCTCTGATGTCATCTTAGTACCCTCTGATGTCATCCGAGTAGCTGACACTGGGATCCAGAAATTAGATTCCAGCGTCACGCGCTGGAATGACGTAGAGGAGAGAGCTGCATCCTTAAACATTTCATTGATTTCTTTAACGGTCGCTTTTTTATCAGTCGTAAATTTAAAATCAACCATAGAAACATTGCTAACTGGAACTCTGACAGCAGTGCCATCTAGCTTTCCTTTTAATTCAGGGATGACAGAACCAATTGTTTTTGCTGCCCCGGTTGTAGTTGGCACCATAGATAATCCGCAAGCCCTTGCTCTACGCAAATCTTTATGATTACCATCAAGAACATTTTGATCATTCGTGTAGGCATGTATAGTAGTCATAAAACCGCTTTTTATACCTAAACTGGAGTGTAGGACTTTCACAATCGGAGCAAGGCAATTTGTAGTGCAAGAACCTGCTGATATCACTTTATGCTCTTTTTTGAGCATATCGTTATTCACACCATAAACTATAGTGACATCAGCATCCGGAACTGGAGCAGAGACAATTACTTTCTCTGCATTGTGCCTTATTGCTTCTTCACGTTTGTTGAATGCACCAGTACATTCAAGTATTACATCAACATTCCAAGGAATATTTTCAGGGCTCCGTTCTCTATATAAAGAAAACTTTTTGCCATTTATAGAAATCCAATTTTGAGACTCATTAAAATCAATATCACCTCTGAATTTGCCATGAATAGAATCATATTTAATCAAATGTGCATGCTGCTTTGCACTGAGCGATCCATTTACAGCTACAACTTCTATTTGCTCACTATACTTTTCTATTTCATAAATAGCACGCAATACGCCTCTGCCTATTCTACCCAGACCATTAATTCCCACACGAATCGTCATCTCTTCATTCAAAAAATTTAATTATAGAGGATATCACTTGATATTTCATTTTATTCTTTTGCTTTTCTATCGATATGAACATTATAGCAAGGAGACAGGGCTAAAAACTTGCTTGACAAACTCCGCCAGCCCCCTTATCATAAAATTGAAGCTATTTATTTATCTTCGCAATCTGCAGATTAAAACGACAAAGGGAACTTTGTATTTGGTGTAAATCATGCTTAATTTTTTGCACTATGTGTACCTCATGTCTTTATAAAACTTCTGGGTTTCTACCTATACAAGACGAAACGCGCTTATAAAGCGTTTAAGACATCAAAAGACGTCAAATAGAACAAGGGAGAATTTGAATACTAGCTACCCTAGGTTTTCTTTGCCTTTTTTTCTGCTTAGTAAATTTTTTAATGTTTATAGCTAAAAGTTAGTTGCAGTTTAAATGCAGCTGAGTCGCGGTTACTAAGTGTAAAAAACATAAAAAAACGCCAATACTGAAAATAGACAATGACTAGGGTTTCTTTTGCCTTTTTTTCGTTTGGTAAGTTTCTTAATATTCATGGCTAAAGATTGCACGAATGTTGCAATTACAAAAGCGTTTCTACTAGGAGGGTGTCATCCCAGTGCCCAGACACTGGGATCCAGGAATTTTATTAAGTTGGTAAGCATAAAAGTAGCCGTTTTACGTTACAATACAATGTTTTGATGATTATGGAAAGGCTGGATCCCAGTGTCTGGGCACTGGGATGACAGGAAAAGAAGGCTACTTGGATGACATCATAGAGGCGCTGGCCTGACAATCGTCATCCCGCTACGTGTTAGCGGGATCTATGTTAAGAGATACTGCGAATGAATCGCGGTATGACGGTTAAGTAGGGTGTCATTCCAGTCTGGAATCTAGTCTTTATTATGCAGCCACTTATTTAAAGTTAAGTTTTCTGGATCCCAGTGTCTGGGCACTGGGATGACAGGAAAAGAAGGCTACTTGGATGACATCATAGAGGCACTAGGATGACACCTTGACAATCGTCATTCCGCTACTTGTTAGCGCCGCGGTGGTATGACGTAGAATTTTATAACCCAGTGTCCAATCTGGATTCTAGTTAGCGTTTTTAGTAACTAAGAAAAGTGCTTCCCCCTTTTAGAGCACTGCATATAATAGATTTGACATTGCAGTGCATTGTGCAAACAGAATTCCCAATACTATAACCTACAGGAGGCCTTATGAATAAGAAATTTCTCTATTCACCATTGTCAATAAAAAGTATAGGAGAAAATGGTGTATTTTCTGGTTATGCGAGCGTTTTTAACATAGTTGATAAACAAAATGATCTGATATTGCCCGGAGCATTTAAGGAAAATTTAAACAGAAATAAAATAAAACTCCTTTGGCAGCATAATCCTGACGAACCTATAGGTAGTATCATAGATATTTATGAAAATGATGTTGGTCTATATATAATTGCACATTTACTTTTGGGTATTCAGAAAGCAGAAGAAGTGTATTTGATGCTCAAAACTGGGGCAATTAACGGACTTTCCATCGGCTATATACCTATAGAGTATGATGTTGATCATAAAAGCGGAGCTAGAGTGTTAAAACAAGTGGAATTATGGGAAGTCAGTTTGGTCACTTTTCCTGCAAACTTAGCTGCTCAGGTAATCAATGTGAAAAATCAGAACAATGAACAGGAAGTGTTAGCAAGAGCGATAGGAAAAGCAAATGCTGTACTTACAGACATGTGTATTTCTGCTTAAAATGTATTAGGCGAGCAAAGACTTTACCATAATTTGACACCTGCGTTAGTATTTATTATACTAATATATATAACTTTATCACTGTTAAAATTTTCTGTAAATTAAAGTTAAAAAACAAGGTAATTTTATGCCAAATATTAATAATACGGCTAATTATGAAATTAATGTTAAACGAAAGGAAAAAAAATACAGTTGGTCTACTGTATTTGCTTGGTTGTTTCTAAAAACGATTGGACGAATATTGCCCAAGAGATGGAACAGATGGGCAGAAAATATTTTGTACTACGATAAAACTACTGCAAACAATGAAGTTCAAACTGATGCTTTTAAGACAATAGATGGAAGTGTTCAAGTTGACTTAAAACCTGAAGTAGCAGTAAGAGAGAGCCAAAGTGGAGTAATAAGTAAGGATGGAGAGGTTCAAACTAATAAAGTAACATTTTACGATATAGCAATGCAGACCTAATGTGTTGAAACAAGTGAAGATGAAGAAATTTACTCTGGAGTAAATACTGATGAAGACCTCTCTGATGTTGAAGATGAATTGGTTAATCACTGTAAAGAATATAGAAACGACTTTCTAGAAAAAGAAAGTGAAGAATTAAAATCCATATCTGGAGAACTTGAAGAGTATATTAGAGAAATAGGCAGACTCTCGGCAAAAGATGAAGACTGCTTTAATGAGAATATAAGTCAGGTAGAGACATATATTAAATCTTGCAATAAACAAAATAATTTACAAGTAAATGATCCACTAAAAAAAGCAATTGGAAAATCGAAATCTGCATTTGAAAGATTGGAAAGGAATGTTATAGAAACAGAAAAATTTTTGGCAAAACCCAAAGAACATGAGAAGAAATTGAAATCGTTCGAAAATGAAGCAAAGAGATCTTCGGTTAAGTTAGAAAAAAATATGAAAATAAATAATTCAACAGCACTAAAAGATTTAAGCAGTCAATTAAGCACTGCTAAAGTAGAGAAAAAGAGCTCAGAAAATGAGGTTGCTAGGTTCCAAGATACTGCAAAATCAACTACTGGTTCTATGAAGTCAAAAATTCCAAAGGCTTTCTCTAAGCTTTTTGGGGATAAGAATCTCGACAACCTTTTATCTAAGAAAAACGAGGAGTTAAAAAAGGTTTTCCTGAATTTAAAGAAAAGCACTTTTGCCATAACGTGCTTAATAAAACTATAAAGTCTCTATCAAATAAAAATAGTGGAAAATTTGAAAGTGAAGAATTACTTAAACTATTAGAAAATAATTTGACAAAATCTGCAAGTGAGATCATAGAAGCTAAGGTTAAAAAAGTTGTCAACGAACATTGTAACATTGGAAAAAATGTAGGTAAAGAACTACAAGATGACACGTTAAAAGCCAAGTTGTCATCTTCTGTTGTAAAATGTGTAAAAAAATTAGAATTTAACAAACAAGAAGAGGTAAATAAGATTGTAGACTCTATCTTGCACAGCTTTAATAGCAAGAAGAATAATAATAACGACTCAGGAGAATTACTTAAAGAAATTGTTGTGAAAGAGCTAGGCTCTGTGGACAAAAAATATGAAAAGAGAGAAAAAGATGGTAGTTTAGCCTAATAGGTAAAAAATGGAGAAACTACCATATGCAATATTACATCAAAGAGGAAAATTGGAAACAAATTTTAGAGTTCATAAAAAGCGTAAAAGGAATGCACAGCAAAGATGAAAAACGTTTAAGAATATTCATAGAGGCAGTGTGGTACATAGTGCGAAGTGGTTGCCAATGGAGACTTTTACCAAAAACTTATGGTAATTACAGGAGTATACATAAGCGATTTAAAAGATGGTGTGAAAGAGATGTCTGGAAAAAATTGCTTGAATATACTAAACAAGAGCCTGATTTAGAAGTTGCTATAATCGACGGTACGATCATCCGAGGCCATCCATGTTCATCTGGATATACAAAAAACTCCAAGGATCAAGAAGCTTTAGGGAGGAGCAAAGGTGGCTTTACAACTAAAATACATGCGCTTGTCGATGCACTTGGAAATCCACTTAAATTTACTCTGACTCCTGGTCAAAGAAATGAAATTACGCAGGCACAAGTGTTGACCGAAAGTATAGCTCTTTTCATAATGGTCCAAACGGGTTAAAATAAGAGTTTATAGTAGTGAAGGTAAGTATGCCAGCAGCATATAGTTATGATTTAAGAAAAAAAGCAATGGAAGTGCTAGACGAAGGGGAAAGCAGAGAAACGGTAGCAGCAAGATTTAAAATTGGAAGAACTACATTATGGGAGTGGCAGCAAAGAAAAAAAGAAACAGGAGATTTTCAGTCGAAAAAACTTGGAAATGGAGGTTATAATCACAAAATTACCGACTGGAATAAATTTACTGAATTTGCCAAAAAACATGGTGGAAAAACTCTATCGGAAATGGCTAAGCTTTGGAGTAATGTTAGTATCCCAACGATTCATCGAGCTCTTAAAAAAATTGGACTCACACGCAAAAAAAGACATATGGATACAAAGAAAGGAATGAAGAAAAACGTGCTGAATTTTTGAAAATTATAGCAACAAAAGAACCTCAAAACTTAGTATATATAGATGAATCTGGTATTGATAATACCGAAGACTATCCCTATGGATATTCTCAGAAAGGACAGCGGTTTTATGCTCTAAAATCTGGTAAAAAAATTCAACGAATCAGTATGATTGCAGCCTTAAACGGCAGAAAAATAGTTGTTCCGTTAACATTTGAAGGCCACTGTAATATGGATATCTTTAATAAATGGTTTGAGCAGTTCCTAACACCGATTTTGGAACCTGGACAAACTGTTATCCTTGATAATGCTACTTTTCATAAGTCTAATAAGATTACTGAACTTGCTAAAGGAGTTGGTGCAGAAATTTTATATCTACCGCCTTATTCTCCCGATTTTAACAAAATTGAGCATCATTGGTTTGCTATAAAAAACAGAGCTAGGAAAAACATTCCTCTATTCACATCTTTTCGTCATGCTGTTGATTCTGCTTTTCTATGAACTTTCCGGACTATTATGAAAAGAGCTATATCTATAACTCTACTGTAGTAGCTGACAAGGGCTACGATAGCAATGCCTTTGTTACAAGTCTTGAAGACAAGGGATGTACAGTAGTTATTCCGCCAAAACGGAATCGAAAAGTGCAAAGGTATTACGATGAGCATATCTACAAAGAACGTCATTTGATTGAGTGTTTTTTTGGTAAAATTAAAAATTTTAGGCGCATTTTTTCCAGATTTGATAAAACTGCTGAGGTTTTTATGGGTTTTCTCAATTTTGTTGGAGCTCTTGTATGGCTTCTCTAAAATTTTGTCCACAGAGCCTAGTAGAAGCTAGAATGAGATTTTTTTTAGATAAGATTCAAGAGTTACAACTGACATCAAGCATAAGAGATAAATTTTTATCTCCAGATCAGGGAATGTGTAATCAAACTCAAGGAGGAGTAAACGAATACCAATTAACAGAAAAAGCTAAAAAAGAATACACACCTAATTCCCCGATGAGTTCCCCTAATACTGTAAGCGTACATTCATTAAACAGCCAGAGAGCAGTTAGAGTAGGCTCTTAGCATAAAGCACCAGCTCCTCTTTTGTTAAAGTGTAGGAGCTGTCTTCCCAATGTTGTTTTAGCAATTCTAAGTTTTTACCTAAACTTTTTCCTGGCTGGTGACCTATACTTATTAAATCATCGCCAGATAAAGGAAATTTTGGAATATTGAATGTATTAGCAAATGAAATGTATTCATCAACATTTTCTCCAGACTCAACGCCACAAATTTTCACTAAATCACAATATAGTTCCCTACCAAATAAAGATATGTATTTTTTTTGCTCTTTTTCCGAAAGCTCTGTTTTGATATCATTGGATAGTAAAAATAACAGCTTTTTCTTTTGCTTGTTTGAAAGACGTAAAAATTTGCTTACATATTCTCCAAGACTTAGCCTGTCATTTTTTTTAGTGGTCCTAAGGAGTAAAGCTAATTTTACTAGCACATCAGTGCCCAAAAGAAGTGGCGAAGACAGAATTTCGCATTTTACTTCTTTTGGGATAATCTTTTGCAAAACATCAGATTCTTGCATGCTCTTAAGTGTTGGAAAAGGATCATTGCACTCCAGCAATTTAAGTATTTCATCTCTTATTCTCTCTCCAGAGAGGTTTTGGATCATATGTGAATGCTTTTTGCATACGCTTAGTATTTCATCACTCAAATCTCCGGCACATATTTTTGCATGAAAACGAAATGCTCTTAAAATACGTAGATAGTCTTCTTTAATTCTATCTTCAGCGTTGCCTATAAAGTTTAACCTTTGCGCTTTTAAGTCCTCTATACCACCAAAGTAATCATATATATGGCCATGCTTATCTGCGTATAGAGCGTTAAATGTAAAGTCACGCCTTGAAGCATCCGCTTGCCAATTATTGGTAAATTCTACTTTTGCATGCCTGCCATCACATTTCACATCATGCCTTAGTGTTGTGATCTCAAAAGATCTTTGATTTAGAACCGCAGTTATAGTCCCATGTTTTAAGCCAGTTGGAATAGTTTTTATATTACGGAGTTTTAGCGCTTTAATCGTTTGATTGGGAAGCAAATTAGTAGCTAAATCGATGTCGTGGACATCACGCTGCAAAATTGAGTCTCTCACACACCCGCCGACAAGCCTAGCCTCACCACCAAATTCCTCTATGGCATCAATAATTAAACTAGTCTCATGGTCAACTTGCATTTAGGTTAGTACGTACTGCAAGTTCATATTATATGAAATGCTTGCAAAAGCCCTATATAAAAATATACAGGGCTATTAAGATTTTACAAGTTGTGGTGCTCGTTGTTGATGAAATGGTTCTGCCATCGATTCCGTACCACATCTTAGTAAACTTGAAGGGTTTTGCTGCTCTATGCGCTGCTTTATATCACTAACGCACTGCCCTACAACATCACCAATTTTTCCATCAGCATTTTCTGCCAATAACTTATCAAATCCCTTTTTAACCTCTGCTCTCTCAGGGATATCCTTTGAAAGGTTACAATATTCTAAGATCTCATCTAACTGAAGCTTTTTTGCTAATAGGAAATCTTCTTGTTCTTGCTCTTGTTTAAGTTTGGTTTCCTCTTGCAGTTGTTTTGCTAAACTTTTGTTTATATCAAGCAATGGTTTGAAATGAGAATAGCCTTTGTTTATTATATGCACAATACTACTATCATTATAATCAACTTTATTGTATTCACCTGCACTTTTTGAACCTGAATTGTCTATTAATTCATGCAAAGACAGATCTTGGTTATCAACAGTCTGGTTCTCTATAACATGTAGCTTTACCTTATACTTTTCACAAAGTATTCTGCCTTCAACGTCAGGATCACCCCACCTATCGTTACGCATAATGTTTGCTGTATAATCATCTACAGTTTCACTACGGTGCTGGCCATTGTTATCATGACTATTGACAATTGCATTTGTAAACCACTTTGGTGGATTCTTTTGTGCAAATTCCCTACAATCATTTCTTAATTTTTCGACAGTAACTTGCTCTCCTTTCTGTTGTTCTAGACTTTGTCTGAACGAGTCAAAGAAACAGCTTCCATTACCAATTGCTTGTCCTACATGGAAATTGTCAGGGTAAGAACTACTACTTAAAGAAGTTACTTCACTCTCAACATCAAGGAAATCACTTGGTAGTTTCCGTTCCTCAGCTGTAGTCATGGTTTTACCTCAATTTAATATATATTACTATACCAACAAAATTGTAACTAATTAAGTATAGCAAAAATTCTTAAATTATGCAATAATTATGGCTTTAAATAGCAAATATGAGCTTTAACTGTGGTATAGTTGGGTTACCAAACATAGGAAAATCAACCTTATTTAATGCGCTTACAGAGTCAAGTGCAGCCGAAGCTGCAAATTATCCTTTCTGCACAATCGAGCCAAATATAGGCAAGATTTCGATAAAAGATCAGCGCTTGAAACAAATCGCAGCAATTGCCGGTTCAGAGAAGGTAATCTACAACCAATTAGAAGTTGTAGATATTGCAGGTCTGGTAAAGGGTGCGAGCAAAGGTGAAGGGCTCGGCAATAAATTTTTAAGCCATATCAGAGAAGTTGATGCCATCGTTCATCTGCTCAGGTGCTTTACGGATGACGATATTAGCCACGTACACAGTAAAATAGATCCAATATCAGATGCTGAAGTGGTAGAAATGGAATTAATCCTAGCTGATATTGATAGCATAGAAAAAAGGCTTCCTCAATTGGAAAAGAAAGCAAAGCAAGGTGATAAAGAGCTAAAGAGACAACTTGAATTAATGCAAGAGGTTTTAGCTACTTTAAAATTAGGTAAACCTGCAAGAAGTTTGGAGAATATCGATGAAGATGAGATGAAGTTGCTTCAATTGCTGACAACAAAGCCCGTTATGTACGTTTGCAATGTTGAAGATACAAATGTTATAACTGGCAATGAATTATCTAAAAAGGTAGAGAGGATGGCGGAGGAAAATAAAAGCAAATTTTATTGCATTTCAGCAAAACTCGAAGCAGATATTGCAAATCTTGATAGTGAAGAGGAAAAACAGAGTTTTTTATCAGAATTTGGCTTACAAGAATCAGGCCTTGATGGAGTAGCGCGTATTATGTATGAAGTGCTGAGTATGATAACTTTCTTTACTGTGGGCCCCAAAGAAGCACGGGCATGGCCAGTAAAAATAGGGTCAACAGCCGATAAAGCAGCAGGTGTAATCCACACTGATTTTGAGAAAGGCTTCATAAAAGCAGAAACCATAAGCTTTGCAGACTACATAAAGTATGGAAGTGAACCGGCTTGTAAAGACGCAGGAAAAATTCGCTTTGAAGGCAGAGATTACATCGTGCAAGATGGTGATATAATGCACTTTAGGTTTAATGTGTAGTTTATTATGCAGCCACTTATTTAAAGTTAAGTTTTCTGGATCCCAGTGTCTGGGAACTGGGATGACGAGAAAGGAGCACTGGGATGACATCCTCCCTAGCGGAGATTGCTCTCAAATCACAATGTTCGTACAGTAAGCACTGACCACTTTGCTTCAATATTTGCGATGCCCCTTGTAAGTTAAAAATGTGATATAAAAGAGATAAGAGGGAAAGATAACCCTACTCACTATAGGAATAGGGCTATCACGGGCATGTGCGACCGAAGAGCCATTGGTATTACAACCGTTCAGATCAAGGTACACTAGCCCTATCTCTCGATACGTTTGAATAGTTGCATGGGACATATGTATGCACCCGTTTACAATCTTAAATTAATTAAACTATCGAGGTTATTTATTATGATTACATCTTATCAAAATTTCATTGGAATTGATATCGGAAAATTTAAAAATGTTGCCGCAACTCACAACCAAAAGAGCACTATCAAGTTTGACAATGATGCTAGGTGTACAGTCCCAGAGTGTGATGGTATGATAAAATATGAGAAAAAAATACCATCAAAGGAGGAGTTATGGGACAAATATTACATGGGTGCGCCAAAACAACACAGACGATTCGTAGAGCAATACAAAATAGAAAAGAGAGCATAGCAAAACTCTCCAAGCATTATAACCTTAATCCAAAAACTATTATTAAGTGGAGAAAACGTTCATTTACGAAAGATGCTGATATGGGTCCAAAGCGTCCAAGATCGACTGTTTTAACGCTAGAAGAGGAAGCTATAATAGTTACATTTCGCAAGTATACACTACTGCCACTAGATGATTGCCTTTACGCTCTGCAGTCTACAATTCCGCATTTGACTCGCTCTAGCTTGCATCGTTGTTTACAAAGACACAACATTAGCAGATTACCAACTGTTGATGGAGAAGTTAAGTCAAAAAAGAAATTCAAACAATATCCTATCGGTTACTTTCATATTGATATTGCTGAAGTTAGAACTGAGGAGGGCAAATTACATTTGTTTGTTGCTATTGATAGGACATCCAAATTTACCTATGTTGAGTTGCGTAACAGTGCTACAAAACCCATAGCTGCTGAGTTCTTACGTAATTTGATTAGAATTTTACCGTATAAAATCCATACTATTTTGACAGATAACGGTATACAATTTACAAACCAGAAGCGTCATAAGTATGCTTTCCAACATATATTTGATAGAGTTTGCGAAGAGAATGTTATTGAACATCGTTTGACAAAAGTTAGCCATCCTTGGACGAATGGGCAAGTCGAGCGTATGAATAAAACTTTAAAGGATGCTACAGTTAAGAAGTATTACTATCAATCGCACCAGCAACTTAAAGAACACCTTTATAACTTTGTTATGGCTTATAATTATGCAAAGAGACTCAAAACTCTTAAGGGTCTTACTCCTTATGAATTTATATGTTATCAGTGGACACAGTCTCCAGAATTATTTATACTAAATCCACACCATCACACTCTGGGACCATACACCTAGGGTTTTTATTGCCAAAAATACATTTTTTAATTGAATAAAAATACAAAGTTATAAACAAGAGTTGTAATAAGACTAAATTCAAAAAATTTAAAAAAACATAGTTGATAGCTTGTCTAGTTGGAGTTGCACCAAAAACTAGTGAAAGCGGAAGGAAAGTGAGCAAAGCCCAGATCATAGGTGGCAGATTTTATGCTCGAAAAGCATTATACATGTCTGCTGTGGTTGCAATGCGTCATAATAAAAAAATGAAAGTATTTTACCAGCGTTTAGTTGACTCTGGCAAAGCCGCTAAAGTCGCTTTAGTTGCTGTAATGAGAAAAATCATCATTTGTTTAAATGCTATGATAAAAAACAATAATTTTTATCTTGATGTTTAAGACGGTAGATGCCAGTGTCACGCACTGGCATGACACCCATTTCTTCCTATAGTTGTCTTTTCTCGTCTACCTTATTTTGCCACTCTGCTGAACAGATACATAACATTTGCTATACAGAAACTCTGCGATACCAAAATAAATAAAGAGGTACGCCACTTGCAGTGAATAAGCTTGCGATCAGCAAGGTATTCACAGAAGTTTCAAATATTACCCAACAGCAAAAGGTTGTTGCTACACTGCCAATTAAAAATTTGTAACAACTCTTTTCTTGCACAATAACTCTGAGAAAAGCAAGACTGCATGCAAGGTAAACAAATAAAAATGAAACTACAGAAAAGTCGATAATTGATGTGATCTGCTTAGCAAAATTATTGCTTGAAGTGAGAATTAGTAGAACTGAAGTACCAACAGAGCTGATTGTTATGCCCCAGAAAGGAGAACCGTGCTTGTTTCTTTTAGCAAAGAACTGTGGCATCAGTTTATCTTCTGCAAGGCCAAGGGCCACTTGTCCACTAGCTAGTACCCAAGCATTTAAACTGCCAACACAAACAATAAAAGCAACAATAGAAATGATCAAATGCCAATTACCTGGAAACATAATTTTTATTGCGTCAACATACGGCGCTTTTGAATTAACTAGATCATTGCCGTTTATCAATCCCATGATTGAAAGGCTATTAATGAAATATATAACTGCAACAGAGATTGTGCCAAGCACTATGGCTCTTGGTATAGTCTTTGCTGGATCGTTGACTGATCCTGCAGGTGCTGTTGCTGATTCAAGTCCAATAAAACACCATAGAGTGAGTAGTGTAGAGCGAGCAAGGACTTGAGACATCGTGAGGCTTGATATTTCCTCACTTATGATAAAATTATTCCTATCAAAGAAAAACAACGCTGTTACTGGTATAGCAAGCAGTGCGGTAATTTTGACAGTCATCAATAAAAGCTCAACACATCCAGCAGCAGTGACACCTCTTAAATTTATTAGTGTAATGATCGTAAATAATAGTATTTCTAAAAATAAGCGTATATTTTGAATATCTCCATGAAAAAGCGAAGTAAGATAGCCAATACTTGCAACGATTACTGCTGTTGTGCTAACCCATGAAATCACCCAATACGTCCAACCAACAAAGAAAGCTGCAGCAGGGCCAAAAGCATGCTTTACATAAACGTGAGGGCCACCCGTTTCTGGAAATTTTGTACAGAGTAAGGCAAAAACCAAAGCAAGAGATATAGCACCAAGCCCTGATATTATCCAGCTTATAAGGCTATACATGCCATATGGAGCAAGGCTAATTGGAAGCATAAAAATTCCAGAGCCAATTTGGCTGCTAATCACTAAGGCAAAAATAGCCCAAAAACCTATTTTATTTGACACAATAATTCTTATCTAAATAGATTAACAATATACCCTAAACTCAGAAATTTCAATCGATCTTTTAACATAAAAACTTGCATTTTTCTCAATTTATTTCTAAAATAGATTATATTAACAAGTTATTAAGAGGAGGTTATGGATCCGAGGTTAAAAGCATTTTTGGTTGCACTTTTGTTTCTCGTGTATTATTTAAATCTTCTTGTTAACTATATCCTTGACCCGATTCTAGTTCGTCCCTTTGAAAGATTATACAAAAACTTAATTGTTGATGGTCTTTATGCCTACTTATCTACAAGCACTTCTAGCCCTGCACTAGCATTTTTGGCTACAGGTTTTATTGTTATTGCTGCGTTTATTTGCCTGAATAAAATGCTTCTTCCCTTGCAAGAGAAGATCATAAACAACTATACCTACTTTAAAAACGACAATATTGATAGCAATAACATGTTGTTTGAGGTTTATAAAGATCCAACAATAAAATTAAAGGACAAAATCTTATTCTTCAGTATACACTTGATATATTACCTACAGCTTCCATTTTTGTACATTGCATCAAAGGTATCAGCTCTACGTGGGTTTCTTATATTTAATTTTGGTTTATTATTGTTAAATTATGCACTGCTAATTCCAGTAGCACTTCTTGAGTTAATAAAATATCCATCAGTAAAACTCTTTTCACCTTTGGGTTTGAATGTAAAGCAGCTAAGCTTTTTGTTTAATGTAAGTGATGTGGGTACTAGTAGTCAGAGCGTTCATACTAGAAGTTTTCAGCAAAGCGTTATTGAATGTGCCAAAAAATTAAAGGAAGAACATGGTACGCCGTTAAATGAGTTGGATGAAGAGTTTAAAAGTTATATAAGCGGTTTAACAAGTCAGCAAAAACGAATGATAGAACCTTATCTAAGATTGGATGGTTATGAAACTGGGGAGTGGGTAAATTGGGTAGATTCACAAACCGGATTGACATTGACACAGGCTATAAATTTAGTTTTAATTGCGGCAAGAGAGCAAAATGCAGACGTAGAACTATTGAAATCTATATTACTGGTTCGCTTTGAAGAAAGTAACCGCCAATGTGGTCCTGGAATGCTTCTCCGTATTATTTATGCATTAAGTGGCCTTGAAGCAGAAAACAACTTTGCAGCTCAACTGGAGCCTCAGCTAATGGGGAAGTTGGCTGGTAATGCTACTAAAAGATTTCTTGAGAAATATGTGGATAAGCACTACCATAAAATAAAAGTTTTGAAAGAAAATTTTGATAATTTGTATTCACCAAATTCTGGGGTGGATTTGAGCAACGTGAGTGATGAAGTAAAGGACGGCATTTCTTATACAAGAGATGCTATAAAAGAATTCGTGTTTAAGGAATTATATGTAAAGTTTTATAACGACTATGGGGAGCATATTCAGAGAGGGCAGATAAAACAAAGGTTAAGGGAGTTAATAACGGATGAAGTCGTAGACGCGGCAATATATTCTAAAATAGATGAAATAGAAATCCCTGCAGAACCACCTACTTATCTTGAAAGAGTAAAAGCATTTTTTGGAGGTCATGCAAGGTCTTCTGCTGCTTAGTGGTTTAGTTCGTGCTATATAGCTAAACTGACTTAGATTTACTGACAATTTTAAAACAACAAATTCGTCATTCCGCTACTAGTTAGCGGAATCTATACCGCGAATGAATCCAGTTATCTAAGTGGAGAAAGTCACCTCTCCCCACTCGACTTCAAAACCGGACTTGTGACTTTCACCACATCCGGCTTCTCTCTAACTTGGTGTTTGTCATACATACTTCTCCATGTAATTAACATTTCAAAGCTTGGTAAATTTGTTTTTATAGCTTAAATACAGCATTCTCTATATTACTAGGTGTACAGTCCCAGAGTGTGATGGTATGATAAAATATGAGAAAAAAATACCATCAAAGGAGGAGTTATGGGACAAATATTACATGGGTGCGCCAAAACAACACAGACGATTCGTAGAGCAATACAAAATAGAAAAGAGAGCATAGCAAAACTCTCCAAGCATTATAACCTTAATCCAAAAACTATTATTAAGTGGAGAAAACGTTCATTTACGAAAGATGCTGATATGGGTCCAAAGCGTCCAAGATCGACTGTTTTAACGCTAGAAGAGGAAGCTATAATAGTTACATTTCGCAAGTATACACTACTGCCACTAGATGATTGCCTTTACGCTCTGCAGTCTACAATTCCGCATTTGACTCGCTCTAGCTTGCATCGTTGTTTACAAAGACACAACATTAGCAGATTACCAACTGTTGATGGAGAAGTTAAGTCAAAAAAGAAATTCAAACAATATCCTATCGGTTACTTTCATATTGATATTGCTGAAGTTAGAACTGAGGAGGGCAAATTACATTTGTTTGTTGCTATTGATAGGACATCCAAATTTACCTATGTTGAGTTGCGTAACAGTGCTACAAAACCCATAGCTGCTGAGTTCTTACGTAATTTGATTAGAATTTTACCGTATAAAATCCATACTATTTTGACAGATAACGGTATACAATTTACAAACCAGAAGCGTCATAAGTATGCTTTCCAACATATATTTGATAGAGTTTGCGAAGAGAATGTTATTGAACATCGTTTGACAAAAGTTAGCCATCCTTGGACGAATGGGCAAGTCGAGCGTATGAATAAAACTTTAAAGGATGCTACAGTTAAGAAGTATTACTATCAATCGCACCAGCAACTTAAAGAACACCTTTATAACTTTGTTATGGCTTATAATTATGCAAAGAGACTCAAAACTCTTAAGGGTCTTACTCCTTATGAATTTATATGTTATCAGTGGACACAGTCTCCAGAATTATTTATACTAAATCCACACCATCACACTCTGGGACCATACACCTAGGGAAGATGGAATTTAACCATCACAAAATCACGACTTTCGGGTCGCACTAGCTGTACGAACATTGTGATTTGAGAGCAATTTCCACAAGGGAGGGTGTCATTCCAGTGCTTGGCACTGGAATCCAGCCTTTATTATGCAGCCACTTGGTTGAAATTAAGTCTTCTGGATCCCAGTGTCTAGGCACTGGGATGACACCATTTGCTGTGCAATTTACCTTCAAAAATGAATGTTCGTACATCTATGGAATGAATCGTGGTATGACGCGTTAGCTATAGCTTTGTCCTCCCTTTTCTAAATGGCTTGCAAGCTGCTATCTCTACAAAAACTATATTTTTCTTCAGAAGAGAGTTATATTGTAACTATGGACAAAATAATCATAAAAAAATTTGGTGGGACTTCGCTAACTGATTTAAACCGAGTTGCAAATTTGATAAAAAACGATATTGAGAAAGGTTGTAATGTAATCGTTGTTGTATCTGCTGTTGCAGGATTTACTGACCAAATGGCTTTTCAGGCCAGGCAAATCTCAAATTTAAGTTGCAGACAAGAGTTATCAGAGTATGACGTTATGCTTTCAGCAGGAGAGCAAATCTCTTGTGGTCTATTAGCTATCACTCTCCAATCGATCGGAGTTAATGCTAAATCGTGGCTTGCCTGGCAGTTACCAATTGTAACTGATGATTTTTATTCTGAGTCTAAAATAAAAACAATAAAGATTGACCGTGTGAAAAGATCTTTTGCTGAGGGTTATACTGCTGCGATCATCGCTGGTTTTCAGGGTATAAATGATGATAGAATCACTACTTTTGGAAGAGGAGGCTCTGATATATCAGCAGTTGCCTTCGCGATAGCCTTTGGTGTTAGAGCTTGCGAAATTTTTACTGATGTTGATGGAATATATACAGCAGACCCGAAAATTGTTCCAAAGGCACGCAAGCTCAAATTTATCTCTTACGATGAAATGTTGGAAATGTCGTCATCTGGTGCTAAAATACTGCATAATCGTTCAGTACAACTTGCAATGAAACATAACATTAAAGTGCAAGTGCTATCCACTTTTAAGGAAGTAGAAGGCACCACAGTGCTACACAAAAGGGAGGTACTAGAGAGATACTTAATTACTGGAATAGCTTATAGCACTAATGAAGCTCTTGTAACTTTCACTAACCTTGCAAATAACTTGCGTACTTCAAGAGATATAGCAGGAGCAAACGTTAAAATTGATATGATACATGGGTCAAGTTTTGTTATCTCCAAATTTGATATTGATTTAATGGAAAAGTTACTGAATAAGAATGAAAATTATGCTATAAACGATAATGTAGCTAAAATTTCAATAATTGGTATTGGTGTTATGTCTAACACTGAAGTGATGCACCGCACACTCAAGGTTTTAAGCGAAAAAAAGATAGAAATACTTGCTATCACAACATCTGAAATCAAAATCAGTATAATTGTTCAAAAAGAATACGTTGTAGCTTTGGTCAAAGATTTACATACTGAGTATGAGCTTGATATGCAGCACTAGGATAGGCTTGACGTCCAGTTGTCTAAGAGTATGTCTTGAAAAGGAATGAGGAAAAAAATATGATAGTGTAAGTAAAAAATAGGAGGGAAAATTGTATCCAAGTGATATAAGTGATAAGGAATGGGAAATTTTGGAGCCACATGTTGCACAAGGAAAGATAGGGAGGCCAAGAAAGCACAATATCAGAACAATTATTAATGCAATAAGGTATATAATGAGAGGTGGTTGTCAATGGAGAATGCTGCCGAAAGATTTTCCTCCATGGAAGACGGTGTATGACTATTTTCTCAGGTGACGTAGTAATGGCAAATTGGAAAAAATACATAATATGCTAGTAAAAGAGGTAAGAAAAATGTTTGGTAAAAATGAAACACCTTCAGTAGGAATAATTGACAGTCAATCAGTAAAAACCACTCAAAAAGGGAATCCAGAGGATATGATGCTGAAAAAAAAATAAAGGGTAGAAAACGTCATATTGTTGTAGATACAGTGGGCTTAATTATTGCGGCTGATGTTCATAGTGCAAGTGTTCAAGATCGTGATGGTGCTCTAAATCTTTTCACTCAAGCTAAATACAAGGCTCCAACTTTACGTAAGTTTTTTGCTGATCAAGGATACATAGCAAAACCGCTGTTTATTGGAGACAGGATAGGTCATACTGTATGTTGAAAGGTGGATGAAATCCCCTATTCAGCAAGCAGATGGCAGTAAGGTAGTTAGGGAAAAAAGGAGTTCCGCAAGGAGGTTCAATAAGCCCAATCATTTCAAACATATTTATGCACCATGCATTTGATATATGGATGAAACAAAATCACCCAACAGTACCATTTGAAAGATATGTGGATGATGCGATAGTGCACTGCAGAACTAAAAGACAGGCAGAATTTATGCGAGCAGCAATCGAAGAAAGATTGGCACAATGTAAGCTAAAATTGCAACCTGATACCAATGCCATTCCAAAACTCCATCATTATACTGCCTTAGTATAACCTTCTCACTTCTATTGTCTATTTGTTTGTTATGTAATAGAAATTGGTATGAGATTGAAGAATTAAGTGTGAACGGTTACAGAATTTTTGCCAGGAGAAACATATAGTTGAAGTAATTCAGATTTGTAAGATATGTTTATCTGCAATTATAGCTTCAACAGTAGGCAATGTTGCTTTTAATTACCTCAACATTTTCTCTTGGCAATTCTTTAATGAACCGAGAAGTGCGCATCGGTTGCCACTGGTTGTTAATTTCCCTCCTATCTGCACATGAAATGATTAACCTTTCTTTGGCTCTGGTTATGCCAACATATGCGAGTCTCCTTTCTTCTTCTAAAGCTTTACCACTTTTGTCATCAAAAGATCTTTGATGAGGAAATAATCCCTCTTCCCAACCAGGTAGAAACACGCACGGGAATTCAAGTCCTTTGGCTGCATGAAGAGTCATAACATATACGGTGTCATCGTTATTCATATTATCCACTTCCATCACCAGACTTATATGCTCCAAGAAAGTTGTGGCATTATCGAAATTTTTTAAAGATGAGATGAGCTCTTTAACATTTTCTATTCGTGCTAAGCCTGTTACCTCCTCATTTTCAAGCATTTCAATATACCCTGATTGGTTTGCTACGATTTTAACGAATTCATGCAGTGGTTTTACGCTTACTATTTCTTCCCAAGCTTTAATTTTATTTAAAAAATCGTTGAGTGAGAGTTTAATTCTTTCGGTTACCTGATTACTATTAACTAATATTTTTGCTGCCTCAAAAAAAGAAATTTTGTTATCCTGAGCAGTCGTGTATATTTTCTTTAGAGTTGTAGCTCCTATGCTTCTTTTTGGCCGATTTACTATCCTTTCGAAAGCTAAGTCATCGTTATTGTTTGTAACAAGTCTTAAATATGCAATTATATCCCTGACTTCCTGACGTTCGTAGAATTTTACGCCACTTATAATCTTGTAGGGAATTGAATATTTTATAAAATACTCTTCGAGAACTCTAGTTTGAAAAGTGGCCCTTACCAGCACTGCAATGTCACTAAATCTGTATTTATTGAGCTTTAATATCTGTTCGCTTATGAACCTTGCTTCAGCTTTCCCACCCCATAATTTTATTAGATTTACCTTTTCCCCTTCAATGTTTGTTGTCCACAATTTTTTTTCTAAGCGAGTCTTATTGTGATTGATAACATATGACGCAGTTGCAAGTATGTGGGATGTTGACCTGTAGTTACACTCTAGTTTAACGGTTTTTGCATTTTTAAAATCATCAGAAAACTTCAAAATATTTTCAACTTCTGCACCACGCCAACTATATATCGACTGGTCATCATCTCCTACACAGCAAATATTTGAGTGCTCTTTTGCAAGGTATTTTAGCCAAAGATATTGTATCGCATTTGTATCTTGATATTCATCTACCATGACATATTTAAACTTGTTTTGGTAGTAGGACAGAACTTCGGTCTTTTGATTAAAGAGCTGTATGTTATATAGCAATAAGTCACCAAAATCGACAGAATTAAGGAATTTCAACCTTTCCTGATACTGGTGATAGACCTTGAGTGCAGTTACATATACTGGCCTAAATGATTGAATATCTTCCACTTCAGATGGCAACAAGCACTTCTCTTTCCATTGCTGAATAATATTCATAATGGTCTTACATTTTTCTGATAGGTAATCAGGATTTATTTCATTGATAATATTTTTTATTACCTGTAATTGGTCATCCACACCAATGATTGTAAAATTAGGGTTTAAGCCCACAATTTCTGCATGCAGGCGCAAAATTTTTGCTGCAATTGCATGGAAAGTGCCAAGCCATGGTATGTTTGTGTCCGTTAGCTCAAGTACCCTTGATACCATCTCATTTGCTGCTTTATTTGTAAATGTAACTGCTAATATCTCATCAGAATAAGCGTGACCGTTTCTAATTATGTGTGCTATTCTTGAAGTAATCGTTCTTGTTTTTCCCGTCCCGGCTCCTGCCAGTATCAAAACTGGTCCATCTATGTTAGTTACAGCTGATTGTTGTTCTGGATTTAGCAGTGAGAGATAATCGTTCATCGTAGCCCTATAGATTATAACTTCGTAAAGTTAAACCTATGATTGAAATATTGTAAAGGTTTTATTGAATAGAACAGTTAAAGAATGCTTCACTCAAGTACTACATATTTAAACGTAGGTTTTACATCTATTTTGTTTTAGTAGTTTCAGGTGTATGTCAAGTAACAACAACTTGATTTGAGGTATTGGCACCAGAACTTCTGCTTGTTGGGTGGATAAGTGGAGTTTGGAATGACTTATATGTACGGTTTAGTTCCTTCATTTCTATTTCTTCAACTTCAACAAGGGGTTTTTCTTTTGGGGTATAGCGATTATGCGTTGCAGGTCGTTCAGTGAGATTTTCATATGTTTCTTTCAACCAAGTTCCGATATCATACATAAATCCATACGCTTTTTCTTTAAATTCTCTCAATGATCTACTGAAACTTGCTAGTGTGTTATTAAAGTAAATTGTCATATAGTCTCTTGTGGTGTATTGATAACTTTCTCCATCTAGTCTGCTACTTTGTGCGTTAGAACTATTGTTGCTTTTGAAATAACCAAATATGTTGTACATTTTGAGCCGCCATTAATTACTAACATACACATATTATATATTGATAAATTAAAATAGTCAAGGATAAATTAAGGATTTAGTGTATTGATTAAGCACTTAGAAAGCGCTCTGTACAATAATTTAAAATGGAGCTGGAGCTTTGTAGTACAATGTTTTCAAACGTTTAATATAATATTGACTTTACCACGATAGTTACTTTAAATTAGTAACTATTGTTGCAGTTAAAGTATCGATGCCTTTTTTCTTTTATTTTTTTGCAATTCTTAGCATTTTATTTGCTGTATGCGTAATTAGTGTAAGAAATCCTGTGCATGCAGTATTATTTTTAATTTTCACCTTCGTTAACTCTGCAGTGCTTTTTATTCTCCTGGGAGCTGAATTCATTGCTATGATGGTGCTGATAGTATACATCGGTGCGGTTGCGGTGTTGTTCCTCTTTGTAGTTATGATGCTCGATATTGACTACATAAGGTTGCGCCAGGGTTTTGCAAAGCATTGCACTCTTGGTGCTATGTTGTGTGTTGTGTTTTTTCTAGTCATCAGCTTTGTAATCCGCAGCTCAGCACCGAATATAAGCAATGTTATAAACTATAATACCAATAATGTGAAAGCTATTGGTAATTTGCTGTATACCGACTACATGTACGCTTTTCATCTTTCTGGTATTCTGCTGCTTGTTGCAATTGTCGGTGCAATTGCTCTTACTTTGCAGGACAAGAAAAAAGGAGTTAAAAAACAGAATGTATTAAAGCAATTGACACAATCTTCATCTGTAAAATTGATTAAGGCTAAATTTGGAAAAGGAGTAGAATGGAAATAGGATTAAATCACTTTTTGATAGTTGCTGCTGTTTTGTTCACTATTGGAGTGTGCGGTATTTTCATCAACCGTAAGAGCATAATCAATATATTGTTATCAATAGAAATATTATTGCTGGCAATTAATATCAACTTAGTTGCTTTTTCTGCCTTTATGAATGATATAGTTGGGCAAATTTTTGTGATGTTTGTGTTGACTGTTGCGGCAGCAGAGTCAGGAGTTGGGCTTGCAATATTGGTTGTATATTATAGAAGCCGTGGCAATATAGATGTTGAACAAGCAAATTTAATGAAAGAATGAAAGTATGATGGATATACTGAAATTAATAGTATTTTTGCCACTTTTTGGTTCGCTATTTGCAGCACTTTTTAGAAAAAGTCAGTTAGTTACAACGGCAGGGATTGGAATATCTGCAGTTTTATCTTGGTATGTTTTTCTCACCTTCTCTGAAAATTATCACTTGAGTTTATTTCCTTTGTTTTCATTGAGCATCTTAAAAGTAAATTGGGCAATTAGTGTGGATGCTCTCTCATCCTTAATGCTTATTGTTATTACCACCGTTTCACTGGTAGTACATCTCTACTCTATCGGTTATATGGAGCATGATAAGGGGAAGTCGAGGTTTTTTTCTTACCTATCGCTATTTACGTTTTGCATGATTGTGCTGGTTGTAAGCGATAATTTCGTGCAGCTTTTTTTTGGCTGGGAAGGGGTTGGCCTATGTTCTTATTTACTCATAGGATTTTGGTTCCAAAAATATTCTGCAAATAATGCAGCAATTAAAGCATTTGTTGTGAATAGGGTAGGAGACTTTGCACTATTGATTGGAATCTTTCTTATTTATTATACATTTCACTCTTTGAAATTTACTGAAGTTTTTGACACATCTGATCTTCTTGGCGCGCAGAACATTAGGGCATTCTGCTGTGAATTCAAAGTAATTCATATAATATGCATATTACTTTTTATTGGCTGTATGGGTAAATCTGCACAGCTTGGTTTACATGTTTGGTTGCCAGATGCAATGGAAGGGCCAACCCCTGTTTCTGCACTCATTCACGCAGCAACGATGGTAACAGCAGGTATATTTTTAATAGCAAAATGTTCTCCATTGTTTGAGTTATCAAATGTGGCACGAGAACTAATAGTTATTGTTGGTGCGCTCACTGCTTTTTTTGCAGCTACTGTTGCGATTACTCAGAACGATATAAAGAAGATAATTGCTTATTCAACCTGCAGTCAACTTGGTTATATGTTCATGGCATGTGGGCTTTCTGCTTACAATGTTGCTATTTTTCATTTAATGACACACGCTTTTTTTAAAGCTCTACTATTTCTTGGTGCTGGCAATGTGATTCATGCAATGCATCATGAGCAAAACATTCAGAAAATGGGAAATTGCTGGAAGAAAATCCCTTGCACTTACACTCTCATGTGGATTGGGTCTCTTGCGCTTTCTGGAATATTTCCATTTGCAGGTTTTTATTCAAAAGACTTGATAATTGAACATGCTTATAGCACGGATAGCTTTGCTTTTGTAATAAGCTTAGTTGTTGCATTCTTCACAGCGTTTTACTCTTGGAGGTTATTGCTTCTTGTGTTCCACAGCCAAAAACAAAGTGAAATTAATATACATGAAGCACCGAAGATTATGCTTATACCATTACTGATACTTGCTTTTGGATCGGTATTTTCTGGAGTATGGGGAGCAAATATTTTGAACATAACTAGTAATGCGTTTTGGAAATCAAGTTTAGTGATGATTGATGAGCATGGAGTTCATAATTTCTTTATAAAACTACTGCCAACCTTAGCAAGCCTAAGTGGAATAGCACTTGCGTACCTAATTTACCAATATCAAGTAATTAGGCAAATTAAGAGTAAATTTTTACTTAAGTTTTTGCAGAATAAATGGTACTTTGATGAGGTGTATGAGTTTGTTATCATTGCACCGATAAGGTTTATATCTAAGCTTCTATGGAAGTTTGATGTTAAGGCTATTGATTCATTTGGGCCAAATGGTGTTGTAAGGTTGGTTAATGAATGTTCAAAAAGTTCTATAAAGTTACAAACTGGTTATATATTTGATTATGCATTTATTATGTTTGTTACTTTAATAATCGGTGCTTTATATATTATTGGAATTAAATAGAAGGTGTTGTTACTTAGTATATTTTTGCTTCCACTGATAGGAGCGTTGATTTTATCCTTAATCAGGATTAATCATCAATCTATACACTTAAGATTCCTTGCTCTATTTTTTGCTGTACTTCCATTTTTGCTTAGCATTGTAGCTTGTATAGAATTTGATTATAACGATGCGGACTTTCAGTTTGTCAGCTACCCAATTAGAAATGTTGGAATAGGGATAGATGGTATATCGTTGCTTTTCCTTCTGCTTACAACTTTCTTGTTTGTAATTTGTATACTCTACAACTGCAAAATGAGTTATACAACCCTTAAGCCATATATGGCATTATTTCTACTGCTTGAGAGTTTTGTAGTCGGTTTTTTCGTTTCACTGAATGCTATAAGCTTTTATGTGTTTTTTGAAGCTGTTTTAATACCAATGTTCTTTATTATTGGCATTTGGGGAGGAAAACACAGGGTATATGCAACGTTTAAGTTGTTTCTTTATACATTAACTGGCTCATTATTATTTCTACTTGGATTGGTGTACATCTATAGCACTTTTGGGACGTTTAATATACAAAAATTAGCTACATTAGTGCCAAACCTTGATCTTGAAGTGCAGTCATTGCTGTGGATTGCATTTTTTATTTCTTTTGCAATAAAAGTACCGATGTTTCCATTTCACACTTGGCTTCCTGATGCACATGTGCAATCACCAACTTCTGGATCTGTGATTTTAGCTGGCTTGCTTATTAAAATGGGGGGATATGGATTTTTAAGGTTTTCTATTCCAATGCTTCCTCAGGCAAGTTTGTATTTTTCAAATTTCGTTGTTGTGCTGAGCATTATTGCGGTGATATATGCTTCGCTAGTTGCGTTTGCTCAAGATGATATAAAGAAGTTAATAGCTTATTCTTCAATAGCACATATGGGGATCGTTACCGCTGGCCTCTTTTCATTTTGTGAGGAAGGAGTACTGGGTAGTATATTTCAAATGATTAGTCATGGCCTTATTTCTGCTGCTTTATTTTTATGTGTTGGAATGCTATATACTCGAACTGGGACTTTGGAGATTGCAAAATATTTTGGCATAGTAAACACAATGCCAAAATTTGGTTTTATGTTCATTTTATTTTCAATGGCTTCAATAGGGCTACCTGGAACATCTGGGTTCGCAGGTGAGTTTTTGGCTATGGTTGGGATGTTTAAGAGCATAGGGTTTTTTACAGGATTTATCGCACTTGGCACTATTTTAAGCGCAGTTTATATGCTGAATTTATGTAAGCAAATAATATGGGGGGTTAGCTATTCTAAATTGTTAAATAACCGTTTGGATAGCATAGAATTTTCTGTCTTAATTCTGCTTGCAGTGTTTGTTATTTTGCTTGGATTTTACCCAACCCTTGCACTGAATTATTTGAAGCCATGTATGGCAAATTTGTTAGTCAAATATAATGCGCTATGAATTATATACAGATATTGCCGGAAACGTTCTCTATTATCTCCTCGTTAGTGTTGCTGCTGCTTGGGATTATATTTAACCGCCGAACTATCAACTTATTAGCACTTGGCTGCACAGTGATAACTTTGATTATTTTAATTATTTCGGCAGAAAACAATGAAATTTTTCTCTTTAATTCGTTGTTAAAACTCAATTTATACATCAGATTAGCTCAAGGATTGATTCTTACCACAGGAATTTTAATACTTTTGCTGCTGAATTTATCAAAATATGACTATAAATATGAATTTTCAATACTGATTCTTTTTGCGCTATTTGGCATGATAACTTTGGTTTCAGCAAATAGCTTGATTTCTTTCTATTTAGCTTTTGAGTTGATGAGTATATCTTTGTATGTTCTTGCGAGCTTTAATAAAGATTCAGCTTATTCATGTGAAGCAGGAGTGAAATATTTTACACTTAGTGCACTATCTTCCTGCATTATGCTATATGGAATGTCGCTGCTTTATGGATATACAGGACAAGTCAATTTCTCTGAGCTCAGTTCATTCTTGCAAAACCATCAGATAACTTATGGAATAGTTTTTGGGTTAGTCTTTGTCCTAATTGGTTTGTGTTTCAAGCTTGCTATTGTTCCTTTTCATATGTGGGCTCCAGATGTCTATCAAGGTGCACCTACCATAGTAACTGCGTTTTTTTCTACAGCTCCAAAAGCTGCACTTGTAACATTTTTAATTCGATTGATGAATGAAGAGTTAGTAAATGTAAAAAGTTATGTTCAGCCTATTTTCTTATACGTTTCAGCATTGTCTGTGCTTATCTCAGCTTTTGGGGCCTTGCGTCAGCAAAACTTAAAAAGGCTGCTTGCTTACAGTTCAATTGGTCACATTGGTTTTATATTTGCTTCACTTTCTATTTTTACACAAGCAGGAACAGATAGTGCCTTAATGTATTTGGTGATATATATCATCACAAGCATAGGGCTATTCTCATATCTCGTACAAATTGACGATGACGATTGTGATATTGCAAATTTATCTGGTATAGGGAAGAAACGCCCAATTGTAGCATTTCATCTTTCTGTGCTGTTACTCTCGATGTCGGGAATACCTCCACTTGCAGGTTTTATCGCTAAATTTTTTATATTCAAAAGTTTAATAAATTCTGGCTTTATCAGCCTGTCTTTGATCCTTGTAATAGCGAGTGTGATATCATGCTACTATTATTTAAATATCATGAAAGTTATGTATTTTGATAAAGCTAGTGGTAATAAGGTTGCTTATTCTAAGGGTCTATTCATTATCACTTCAGTGGCTTCACTGATCAATCTCGTTCTTTTCTTGTATGTAGAAGATCTTTACTCACTCATTGAACTAAAGGGCTGACAAGGTGATCCCTGAGGGTTTTTATATTCATCGTTACAAAGAAGTTTCAAGCACTAATACAGAAGCGTTGGATTTAATTGGGAGAGGAATATCAAATGAAACCGTTATTATTGCTGACAAACAAACAGAGGGTAGAGGACGCACTGGAAAAAACTGGATTTCTCCAGAGGGTAATTTTTATGCGAGTTTGGTGATAAACCTCTTTAACGATTATCTGAATGAAAGCCAGCTTTCGGTGTCATTCCAGCGCGTGACGCTGGAATCTAGAAAAAAAGAAGAATGGTCAAGCACACAACTGTACAAACGTTGTGGTATTCCCACCAAGGATGATGTCATCCCAGTGCCCAGACACTGGGATCCAGAAAACTTAATTACAAATGGGCACATCAGGCAACTGTGTAATAAGAACTGGATTCCAGTGTCACGCACTGGAATGACACCACATACCACCTGCAAATTGCAATGTTCGCATAGTTATGTGTCAAGCACTGGGGAAAATACTGGGATGACAGAAAGAGGTTTAATGAATCAAGTTAGCAAATTAACAGAATTGACTTTTGTTACTGCTCTTGCCGTTAGAAATACTATACTGTCATTTATAAATGGTCTAAATCTCCAGTATAAATGGCCAAATGACATTCTAATCGATGGCAAGAAAATAAGTGGAATATTGCTTGAAAAAAGATCCAATTCGAATTGGCTCATTATAGGAATTGGAATTAATGTCAATCATGCACCACTTCCAGGAACAACGTGCATTAGCAATTACGGTGAATCTGTGTCTAACATGGATTTGTTAAAGGAATTAATAATAAATTTTAATAAGCTAAGAAAGCAATGGCTATTCGGTGGGTTTTATGCTATAAGAGAAATGTGGTTAAAAAAAGCATTCAAAATGAACGAGCAAATCAGTGTAAAGTTAGCTGACAAATTGTATGAAGGAATTTTTGCTGATATAGATAAAAGTGGTAAATTGGTGTTGCAGCAAAAGGATGGAAGCTTAATTTATTTTGATGCAGGTGAGTTATTTATTGATAATGCATTATGAATACATATGTAATTTTTGCTTACCTTATTAGTTTCACGCTGATTGCTGGAGAGCTAATTTTTACCATTTCTTGCTATATTAAAAGTAAAAAAATCTTAGAAAGCCTTAAAAGTAATAATGAAGAAGAAACATAAGCGATTACTTATAACTTCAGGAATTTTCTGCTTTTTAAGTTGTGCAGTTTTTTTTATTTTAACAACGCTCAAAGAAAATATCTCATTTTTCTATACAGTAAGTGAGGCAATAGTTTTACCAAATAATCAAAAGCCAATCCGTGTTGGTGGAATGGTTGTTGAAAATAGCGTGATACGAAGCGAAAGCGAAGTAGTTTTTCAAATGACAGATTTTAACAAAAGCGTTGTAGTGAAATACCAGGGAATACTTCCTCCAATGTTTTCAGAAAAAAGTGGTGTTGTTGTACAAGGTAAAATGTTTGATAATAGTACTTTTCTTGCAGATACAGTGTTTGCAAAACATGATGAGAACTATATGCCGAAAGTTTTAAAATAGATTTCCTAACTCAGCTATATTAAAATAGCATATGGAGAAGGTAACAGCCTGATATCAGGCTATTACCTTTTTTATTAAAGCAATCCATTCTCTTCACCAGTAATATGGAGTAATGGAGGAGCTTCTCCAATATCTGGAATCGAATTCCTAAGATCTGCAAGTTCACTATCTATACTACTTGTCTTGCTGTCTATACTATCTATGGTTGATGATAATTGTGTTATTATACCACTTTGAATTGCACTATCCATATTTTCGTCATACTTATTAATGCTGTTTATCAAGCCATCATAAAAATTTTTAAGGTGCTTTATGGTCAATGTATAGCTCTTTTCATAATGGTCCAAACGGGTTAAAATAAGAGTTTATAGTAGTGAAGGTAAGTATGCCAGCAGCATATAGTTATGATTTAAGAAAAAAAGCAATGGAAGTGCTAGACGAAGGGGAAAGCAGAGAAACGGTAGCAGCAAGATTTAAAATTGGAAGAACTACATTATGGGAGTGGCAGCAAAGAAAAAAAGAAACAGGAGATTTTCAGTCGAAAAAACTTGGAAATGGAGGTTATAATCACAAAATTACCGACTGGAATAAATTTACTGAATTTGCCAAAAAACATGGTGGAAAAACTCTATCGGAAATGGCTAAGCTTTGGAGTAATGTTAGTATCCCAACGATTCATCGAGCTCTTAAAAAAATTGGACTCACACGCAAAAAAAGACATATGGATACAAAGAAAGGAATGAAGAAAAACGTGCTGAATTTTTGAAAATTATAGCAACAAAAGAACCTCAAAACTTAGTATATATAGATGAATCTGGTATTGATAATACCGAAGACTATCCCTATGGATATTCTCAGAAAGGACAGCGGTTTTATGCTCTAAAATCTGGTAAAAAAATTCAACGAATCAGTATGATTGCAGCCTTAAACGGCAGAAAAATAGTTGTTCCGTTAACATTTGAAGGCCACTGTAATATGGATATCTTTAATAAATGGTTTGAGCAGTTCCTAACACCGATTTTGGAACCTGGACAAACTGTTATCCTTGATAATGCTACTTTTCATAAGTCTAATAAGATTACTGAACTTGCTAAAGGAGTTGGTGCAGAAATTTTATATCTACCGCCTTATTCTCCCGATTTTAACAAAATTGAGCATCATTGGTTTGCTATAAAAAACAGAGCTAGGCTCTGTGGACAAAATTTTAGAGAAGCCATACAAGAGCTCCAACAAAATTGAGAAAACCCATAAAAACCTCAGCAGTTTTATCAAATCTGGAAAAAATGCGCCTAAAATTTTTAATTTTACCAAAAAAACACTCAATCAAATGACGTTCTTTGTAGATATGCTCATCGTAATACCTTTGCACTTTTCGATTCCGTTTTGGCGGAATAACTACTGTACATCCCTTGTCTTCAAGACTTATAACAAAGGCATTGCTATCGTAGCCCTTGTCAGCTACTACAGTAGAGTTATAGATACTTTCGGTCAACACTTGTGCCTGCGTAATTTCATTTCTTTGACCAGGAGTCAGAGTAAATTTAAGTGGATTTCCAAGTGCATCGACAAGCGCATGTATTTTAGTTGTAAAGCCACCTTTGCTCCTCCCTAAAGCTTCTTGATCCTTGGAGTTTTTTGTATATCCAGATGAACATGGATGGCCTCGGATGATCGTACCGTCGATTATAGCAACTTCTAAATCAGGCTCTTGTTTAGTATATTCAAGCAATTTTTTCCAGACATCTCTTTCACACCATCTTTTAAATCGCTTATGTATACTCCTGTAATTACCATAAGTTTTTGGTAAAAGTCTCCATTGGCAACCACTTCGCACTATGTACCACACTGCCTCTATGAATATTCTTAAACGTTTTTCATCTTTGCTGTGCATTCCTTTTACGCTTTTTATGAACTCTAAAATTTGTTTCCAATTTTCCTCTTTGATGTAATATTGCATATGGTAGTTTCTCCATTTTTTACCTATTAGGCTAAACTACCATCTTTTTCTCTCTTTTCATATTTTTTGTCCACAGAGCCTAGCTGTTTCAATAATATCTTCTTGTTGTGCTGTAACCTTAGTGTGAATATCTATTGGAATAATGTTACAACTTACAACTTTGTATGCATTCTCTATGGAGAATTGGCTTAGACCCAAAAACGAAACTGACTGTCTATTTGATTTATTTTACTCTGTCTTAACTAATGAAGATAAAGTCAATTTTATTTGCAACTGTAACATTAAGTTGAATTTTATTGGCAATTTAAGTCTGTTATCCAGTAAAATATTGGATCAAATTAAAAAAGCAGAAGAAATGACACATAAGAACGATGGTTTATTACTCACTGTGGCAGTCAGTTACGGAGCAAAGCAAGAAATTACACAAGCTATAAGCAATATTATAAAAGAAAATATTGCTTATGTATCAGAAGAGGAATTTGAAAAATTTCTATATACTAAAGATTTGCCAAAATTGGATTTATTAATTCGCACTGGCGGCGAAAAAAGGTTAAGCAACTTTTTATTATGGCAAGCAGCTTATGCTGAATTGTATTTTTGTGATACTTTATGGCCTGATTTTTCTTGTCAAGATTTGAGTAAAGCATTAGAAGATTATACAAAAAGAGAGAAAAAATATGGTAGATAATAATTTTATAATTAGAATGTTGTCCTCAATAGTAATATTATTCATATTTTCCTTTGCTACATATTTCAGTGATTTATCGTTTTACCTATTGATTTTTTCAATAGCAGTTTTATCTTCTTTTGAATGGTATAATCTAACCCAAGGAAATAAAATTTTATACGTTTTTGCATTATTATTGATTGCACTACCAAGCGCCTCATTAATATATTTATATAATCTACCACAGGGAAAATACGCATTAGTATGGTTCGTCTTAACCATTTGGGGAATTGACGTTACTGCCTACCTATTTGGTAAGAATTTTGGTGGAGCTAAAATTTGCCCAATTATTAGCCCTGGAAAAACTTGGGCAGGGCTTCTTGGTGCGATTTTAGCTGGAGTAGTGTGCACAATTTTTGGATCAATATTTTTTGGTCTATTTTCAATTTTTTATTCTCCAATCATTGGCCTTGCAATTGCTATTCTAGCGCAACTTGGCGATTTCACTGAGTCGCTTGTTAAAAGAGCTTACGGTGTTAAAGATAGTGGAAATATGATACCTGGCCATGGGGGAGTGCTCGACCGTATGGACAGTTTCATTTTTACTGCCCCTCTTATTGCTATTTACATAAGCTAAGTCTGCAGAAGTGCCATTAGAGATCATCCCTAGTCAGCTCCCCAACCGCTTCTACAGTACAGTCATGGACAAACGTCTTTTCACAATAAGGGCAGGCTATTTCCTCTTCTTCTCCCATATCTAAATATATTAATGGATGGCCGGAACCATCATCATTTTCATCACCATGACAACAAACTTTTCTATTATTAACCCTCACTTTTGACATGCTACTCCTTTAGCTTATAACATTTATATATTAAATATACTCATTCAGAAATAAAAGACAACAAGCACTATTCTCCATTTTTTACCCTATTCAGGTTAATCAATTCGTTTTGAACGCCTTTTGATACAAATTTGCTAACATCTTCTCCTAATCTTGCTATTTCCTTTACAAAACTTGATGAGATAAATTGAGTATCTTCAGAAGCGGGAAGAAATATGGTTTCGATTTCGGGAAGAAGTTTATAATTTACCCAACTCATTTGAAACTCGTAATCAAAATCCGATACTGCTCTTAATCCTCTAATAATAACAGAAGCATTCTGCTCTTTGGCAAACTTCACTAGCAACCCATTAAAAGATATAACATCTGCATCAATTCCTAGTCCTTTAATTTCATTTTCAGCCATGCTTGTGCGTAGCTTTGTGTCAAAGGCAGTATGCTTATTAACGTTTTCTGCAACCCCTATTATTAATTTATCGACTAGTTTACATGCTCTTTTGATTATGTCAATATGCCCAAAAGTTATAGGGTCAAATGTGCCAGGGTAGATTCCTGTTCTGTTATTAATGTTCATCCTTTATTTTTATATAAACTACTTTAAAAACTTTTGATAGACATGATAACATTTTTTATCTAAAAATGAAAGTATACAGTTGGCCTGATAGCTCAGTTGGTAGAGCAAAGGACTGAAAATCCTTGTGTCGCTGGTTCGATTCCTGCTCAGGCCACTTTCCTTTCTTACTAAATTTACCTTTTTGTTGTAAAACGTTCTATAATATGTTATGATATTGATATAAGTGTTGAGAGGGTAAACTATATGTATAAATATTATAGCAGAATATTTAATATCCTATTAATTATAGTTCTATTATTAAGCAATATTACTTATGCTGGCGTTAGTGAAAAACCGGCATCTCAACATGTAACCAGAAAAGAAGAACCAGCGTCAACTGTCTTGACGGCAGAAAATACAGTAAATAATGACGTAGTTGTTGGTTTGTTGAAAACGGAAGAAGCACATGAACTTGGGCTATCTCAAAATATCTATGAGATGTTTAATAACTTTGGGGTTAAGACTGTACTGATTGATTATAATAAGATAATTAGCCTTAAAAAAATTCAGACAGAGTCACTTAATCTCGCAAAACAAGATGAAACATTGGCAAAAAAGCTAACATTAGACCGAATAAAAGTTGAAGTTGCACAATTCATTAAAGAGCACAAAATAAATAGGATATTTATTCCGGATAATTTACATTCAGCACCCACTCCTTATCGCCAGCTTGTTACTGAAGCAATTGTAAAAATAGTTGATGGTAACCCTGCAATTCATTTACTTGGCATATGTGAAGGCATAATGAATGCAAAGGGAATTGAAGTAGTGAGTGTTGTGGGTGATGAAGAGAAGCAAAGATCTCATTTAAAATCAGCACCTAATCCACAGAAAGAGGATGTACCTCTCCAGCAGATAAAGATCGTTCCAAATAGTCGTTTAGCAGAAGTAGTAGCCAAATTCCTAATACCTAATGAAAATGGCTGGTTTTCAACATATTTTCCAGATGCTCATTCAGGAGCAGTAAGTAATACACCAGAAAATAGAAGAAAATTGGAGTCACTTGGATATAAAGTTGCAGCATTTTCCAGTGAGGGGGTAATAGAGGCTATTGAAGATAAGCATGGTAATGTTCACTTTCAAAGTCACCCAGAAGCCCTTGTTGTGAAGTCAGATAAAAACCTCTATTTATCAAATCACAAGGAACGTCAAGTGTCTACACTAGTTGCTATAGCGATTATGAATGATTTTCTTTATCGTGCTTAATGGCTATAGCTTTAGGCTTACCGACGATTTGATAAACGACAGATTTGTCATGTATCCGTTCAGGCAATGGCGTCAACTTAAGGAAAAATGTCAGAGATTGTGTATAAAATTTCTCTCTAAATTTTTTATCATTAAATTATCCAAAGAGTGCAATAAACAGCACTTTTGTTTCTGTTTTATTGCAACAAAGAAGTCTAAAATGTGTCCTTTTTAGGTGAAATATGCAAAAAGGAAAAAACCTTATTCTAGGTGTATGGTCCCAGAGTGTGATGGTGTGGATTTAGTATAAATAATTCTGGAGACTGTGTCCACTGATAACATATAAATTCATAAGGAGTAAGACCCTTAAGAGTTTTGAGTCTCTTTGCATAATTATAAGCCATAACAAAGTTATAAAGGTGTTCTTTAAGTTGCTGGTGCGATTGATAGTAATACTTCTTAACTGTAGCATCCTTTAAAGTTTTATTCATACGCTCGACTTGCCCATTCGTCCAAGGATGGCTAACTTTTGTCAAACGATGTTCAATAACATTCTCTTCGCAAACTCTATCAAATATATGTTGGAAAGCATACTTATGACGCTTCTGGTTTGTAAATTGTATACCGTTATCTGTCAAAATAGTATGGATTTTATACGGTAAAATTCTAATCAAATTACGTAAGAACTCAGCAGCTATGGGTTTTGTAGCACTGTTACGCAACTCAACATAGGTAAATTTGGATGTCCTATCAATAGCAACAAACAAATGTAATTTGCCCTCCTCAGTTCTAACTTCAGCAATATCAATATGAAAGTAACCGATAGGATATTGTTTGAATTTCTTTTTTGACTTAACTTCTCCATCAACAGTTGGTAATCTGCTAATGTTGTGTCTTTGTAAACAACGATGCAAGCTAGAGCGAGTCAAATGCGGAATTGTAGACTGCAGAGCGTAAAGGCAATCATCTAGTGGCAGTAGTGTATACTTGCGAAATGTAACTATTATAGCTTCCTCTTCTAGCGTTAAAACAGTCGATCTTGGACGCTTTGGACCCATATCAGCATCTTTCGTAAATGAACGTTTTCTCCACTTAATAATAGTTTTTGGATTAAGGTTATAATGCTTGGAGAGTTTTGCTATGCTCTCTTTTCTATTTTGTATTGCTCTACGAATCGTCTGTGTTGTTTTGGCGCACCCATGTAATATTTGTCCCATAACTCCTCCTTTGATGGTATTTTTTTCTCATATTTTATCATACCATCACACTCTGGGACTGTACACCGGCTTTTAAGGTGCTTTATAGAAGAGTTGGTAAAAAAAAGACGTTAAAGTACAAAATGCTATTCTATGGTTATCTATGAAGGCTGTTTTTTCACCAACATATTCAGAACTTAGAAAAACAAAAGAGTTGAATATTTCTTCACAATTGTTTATAGTTACTAATGCTTTTTATCTTACTTTCTCATGGCTCTTTCGAAGTTTCTTGATCCTAAGTGCGACCTAACATTTCGTCGAGTCTTTGGCACTGAAAAAAATAAGAATATCCTTATTCACTTTATAAATGATATTTTAGGACTTACTAGTGAGTATGCTATACAAGACGTCGAGTTCCTAGCCACTATTATGGTTCCTGAAATTGCTTCTGATAAACAAAGTATTGTTGATATTCTTTGTAAGGATTCAACTGGTAGAAGATTTGTTGTCGAAATGCAGGTTGCTAGAGATAAAAGTTTTCAACAACGTGCTCAATTATACGCTGCTCAAGCTTACTCAAGACAGCTAGATAAATCTGGTAATTACGTTGATTTAAAGACAGTTTACTTTATAGCTGTTTCAAATTGTAACTTATTTCTTGAAGATGTTGGTTATATCTCAACTCATAATATACGTGAGATCAGAACTAATGGTCATTACTTAAAAGACTTACAATTCATCTTTATTGAGCTACCTAAATTTTCTAAGACTAAGGTAGAAGAGCTCGAAAACACCGTAGAACGTTGGTGTTATTTTTTCAAGTATGCAGAAGATACTACAGAAGAAGATCTCAAAAAGATTGCAGAACAAGCACCAGTAATAAAGCTAGCATATGATGAAATAGATAGATTCGGCTGGAAAGAAAAAGATCTGGTAGCCTATGAAGAAAGAATTTTGAGTGTAAAAAAAGAAGAGGCTATTTGGGCTCAAAGGATTGATGATGCTAAAGATCAAGGCAGACTTGAAGGCATACACATCGGCGAAGAAAAAGGCAGACTTGAAGGAAAAGAAGAAGGCATCAAAATTGGTGCGGAGCGGGGTATTCAAATTGGTGAGGAAAAGGGTAGAAAAGCAAGAGAAATTGAAGTGGCTAAGAATTTACTTAAGGCTAATGTTTCCATCGATATCATTTCTCAAACTACCGGTCTACCCATCTCTGAAATAAAGAAACTTCAAAAGCATAAAGACTTTTCTGGCTGATTGTGTACTTTCACTTCACTTAAATAAGAATCTGGTTTCGTGCTGGTGTTTGTTGCTGATTGACCTTTTAGATGACTAATGTTAGCAAGAGAGACGGCAGAGAGTATACAGTTGATTATTTCTTTAGCTAAAGATGGGAATGTTCAAAAAAGCATACGCGTCAAGTTAAGGAAATAAAGGTATGAAAGAGATAGAATAATAAGGTATAAGTTCTCCCAGATATACTTTTAGTGAGAGAACCAATGAATAAAATAACTTGCTTATCAAAAAAGCTCAAAGAATTTTTTAATGAAAAAGCAGAGAAAATCTCAATTACAACAAGGTTTATAAAAAGAAAGAGAAAGCTAAAAGGTTCATCATTCGTAAAAGCCATGGTCTTGGGTAATATAGGAGTTGATAATTGTAGCATAGAAACAATGTGTCAATTACTAAACGAGGACTCGATAGATATAACAAAACAAGGTTTGGATTTTAGATTTACTGAAGAAGCAGTGGAATTTATGAAAAGGATGTATAATGAATCTGTGATTCTCTTTAAAAATATCTTGCAAGTTGATTGCAAAATCTTACAGCAATTTAATAGTGTTAAATTATTGGACAGTAGCTATATTACTCTACCTAACAGTATGGAAGAGATGTATAAAGGTTATGGACAGTGGCTATGAAAGCAATACTAAGTCTGGAATAAAGTTACAATTAGTTTTCGACTACATGAATCAGATAATAGACCAACTTAATTTAACGGAGGGGGTAAGATCAGACCAGGGATATAGGAAACGTTTAAGTAATATATTAAGCAATGATTTGCTAATATCTGATCTCGGTTATTTTGTGCCAAAAACAAATCAATGAAATAGGAGCTTATTTCATAAGTCGTTATAAATCCGATACCAACATATATGATGTAGAAACAAATCAAAAAATGGAGTTATTAGAATGTTTAGAGATTTTTAGAAAACGAGGTATTGTTAGGAAAAGAAGCAAAAATTAGAGTAAGAATTATATGTCAGAAACTAACTGAATATGGCCAGAAGAAGGAAAGCTAATAGATTAGCAAGATCGCAGGATCCTCTAAAAGAAATCAAAAATTGTTGAACTGGTCAATATTTATAACTAATGTTCCAGAAAATAAAATTAGTGCTGAGCAAGTATTAACGATTTACAGAGTAAGGTGGCAAATTATTTAAATTGTATAAAAGCCATATCAGGCTTGATAAGCTAAAAGGAAAGCCATGCAGAGTATTATGTGAACTATATGCTAAATTGTGCGCAATTCTTATATTTCACGGCATAGTTGGTTGCACAGAAGTGAAAAAGAATACAGAACTTAGCTTAACAAAGGCATTTATTGAGCTAAAAAGGCGGGTTAGAGAGTTATTTTTAGTATTAACCAAAATTAATAGTTTAAAAGCATTTCTTAAAAAACTCACTATAACTTGGTCGCGATTTTCATTAAAAGACAAACGTAGAAGGGCTAGAGTATCCACTTTAACCTCTCTAAATTTGCTCACAATCTCTTAACTTGACGCGTATGGTTCAAAAAAGTGTGTCAAACCGAAAAAAAAGTAATAAATTGATATAAAAAAATGGAGGTTTGACGATGAGTCAGAAAGTAGTAAACAGAACTACCGGTTTGGTAGATTACAAAGAATTAGAAACAAATATCCTGTCGTCTATACGAGAAGGCAGGCCGTTGACAGGAAGAGATGGTGCATTAACACCATTTATAAAAAGACTGCTGGAGGCAAGTTTGGAAGGTGAAATAGAAAATCACTTGTTGGCTGAAAGTGAAGAAAATAATCGAAGAAATGGGAGAAATGCAAAGACTTTACGTACAAGCGCAGGGTCATTTGAGCTTTTGACGCCAAGAGATAGAGAAGGAAGTTTCGAACCACAAATAGTCAAAAAAAGGCAAACAAGCCTACATCCAGAGCTTGAAACAAAGATTTTGAGCACATTTGCCAGTGGTATGAGCTATAGAGATATAGCATCACATGTAGAAGAAATTTACGATCACAAAATATCGGCAGCAGAGATATCCAGTATTACTGACAAACTGCTACCGGTAATCAACGAATGGCGTAGTCGCCCGCTGCAATCTGTATATCCAATAGTGTTCATGGATGGCATGTTTTTTAAGGTCAAAGAGGATGGACATTGCGTAAGTAAATGTATGTACAATATATTGGGCATAGACCAAAATGGCAAAAAAGAAGTACTAGGCTTTTATTTAGCTGAAAGTGAAGGAGCTAACTTCTGGTTGGGAGTACTAAATGATCTAAAAGAAAGAGGAGTAGAAGATATTCTAATTGCTTGTGTTGATGGGCTAAAAAGCTTTCCTGCAGCCATAAATAGTGTATTTCCTAATGCAGAGGTACAGCTATGTGTGGTACATCAGATACGCAATTCTCTAAAATATGTATCTAGGCTATGTGGACAAAATTTTAGAGAAGCCATACAAGAGCTCCAACAAAATTGAGAAAACCCATAAAAACCTCAGCAGTTTTATCAAATCTGGAAAAAATGCGCCTAAAATTTTTAATTTTACCAAAAAAACACTCAATCAAATGACGTTCTTTGTAGATATGCTCATCGTAATACCTTTGCACTTTTCGATTCCGTTTTGGCGGAATAACTACTGTACATCCCTTGTCTTCAAGACTTGTAACAAAGGCATTGCTATCGTAGCCCTTGTCAGCTACTACAGTAGAGTTATAGATACTTTCGGTCAACACTTGTGCCTGCGTAATTTCATTTCTTTGACCAGGAGTCAGAGTAAATTTAAGTGGATTTCCAAGTGCATCGACAAGCGCATGTATTTTAGTTGTAAAGCCACCTTTGCTCCTCCCTAAAGCTTCTTGATCCTTGGAGTTTTTTGTATATCCAGATGAACATGGATGGCCTCGGATGATCGTACCGTCGATTATAGCAACTTCTAAATCAGGCTCTTGTTTAGTATATTCAAGCAATTTTTTCCAGACATCTCTTTCACACCATCTTTTAAATCGCTTATGTATACTCCTGTAATTACCATAAGTTTTTGGTAAAAGTCTCCATTGGCAACCACTTCGCACTATGTACCACACTGCCTCTATGAATATTCTTAAACGTTTTTCATCTTTGCTGTGCATTCCTTTTACGCTTTTTATGAACTCTAAAATTTGTTTCCAATTTTCCTCTTTGATGTAATATTGCATATGGTAGTTTCTCCATTTTTTACCTATTAGGCTAAACTACCATCTTTTTCTCTCTTTTCATATTTTTTGTCCACAGAGCCTAGATTTTTTCCATCTTTATTTCTGATTGTAGGATTTGCACCTTTCTCCAATAAAAGCTTTATGATTTCTAAATCTCCTCGATATGCAGCATTGTGAAGTGCTGTACTTCCATACCCGTTGATAATATTTACATTAATTTCTTCGTTTATCAAAAACTTGACAACTTCTAAGCATCCTTCTCCTGCAGCATAATGTAATGTAGTAAGTTTAGAAATTTGCGTATCTACATCTAATAAATTTTTTACTGAAAACTTCACAATTTCTAAGTTACAATCAACTATGTTTTTTAAAAATTTTTTTATTTGTGTAATTTTGCAAATTATATGGGCAATAAAAACCCGTTTGTCATAGAAATAGAATTTTATATCAAACAGCTACCACAGCAATTTCTGCTTAAGCTAATGAATATGTGCTTTAAGTCTGTGTGGACGCACATATTCATTAGCCGATTTCAGTTACCGTTGTGAAGATTTTTAAGTATGCAAATTAATTGCTTCTTTAAGTCTTGTATTAGCAATTACTATAATTTTAAGCATTAGGGCTGTTATAGCCACCATCTTCTTCTTACCACTTTCAACAAGCTTAGAATAAAAGGCGCCAAGTATAGATTTTGACCTTGTAGCAGCCATAGCGGCTGTAAAGAGCTTTGAACGAACGTTACTTCTACCACCTGTAATCCTTCGGTAACCAACAGCTTTACCACTTTCTTTTGGATGCGGTGCAACTCCGGCAAGACTTGCTACTTCTTTTCTGTTTAAGTAACCAAGCTCTGGCATTAAACACAAAAAATCTTGTGATAACTTTTTACCTATTCCAGGAACTGTTTTAAGAATTTTTTGGCGTTGTTGTAATTCGCGGCTTTCATCAATAATCTTTTGTATAGTATCATTGAGTTCGTTTATTTGACTATCGAAAAACTCAATGGTCTTTTGACAGCTTTCTTTTATATGATCATTTTCCGGTGCTTCAAGTCTGCATTTTTCTTGAGTTCTCATTTGCGTAATATCATCACGACGTTGACAAAGTGCAGCCAAAGTTGATTGTTCTGTAGAGGTAGGTACAAATAGAGAGATAGTTCTATGGCGTTCAAATCCATATTGAGCAAGAGCTCTTGCATCTGATCTATCAGACTTTGCTAAAGTTCCGTGAGATAAAATAAAGCTTTTTACTTTACGAGTATTAGCTCGATGCACGGCAATATTTTTGTCGGTAAGAAAATGTGATAAGCCAAGCTCATATTTCCCTGTATTTTCTAAAGTCACTAAAGCATTAGGTAGAATATCTGAAAACTCTTGAAATAATTGTTGCCAACCAGAAGCATTATTATCAAATTCGACAGCATTCTTCTGTTTGTGAATTGCAACGACATTTTTAAATTTTCCGATGTCAATGCCAATAAAATTTTGATAAGATGTAACCATAATAAACCTCGATAGTTTTAGTTAATTTAAGATTGTAAACGGGTGCATATATATGTCCCAAGCAACTATTCAAACGTATCGAGAGATAGGGCTAGCGTACCTTGATACCAACGGTTGTAATACCAATTTCCTTTCGGTCGCGCACGCCCGTGATAGCCCTATTCCTAGTGAGCAGGGTTATCTTTCTCTCTTATCTCTTTTATATCACGTTTTTAACTTACAATTTCCTTAACCAAGTTACCTAAAGTAATTTGATGCCATTCTTTAGATACTTTCTCTTTTAATGACAGTCTTAAATTTGTTGCATGGGCTTTTATTAGTAAGGTTTTAGGTGGACTCTGCACCGTAATTTCATTAACTGTATATACACCCATCGGCATTACTCCGATTTCCCTGTACCCTAAAGAAATATTCAATTCATTAGGAATATCTATGTCTTCATCCCTGTAATCAACACACACTTCAACTACATCATCTATTGTTCCTGATTCATCGGTAAGGCGCAATGATATAACTCTATCTTTAATTGATTCACATTTATCTATTATAAAATCTGGCTGCATTTATTCCCAGACCTTTAATTTTGACTTTTGCATTGGTTTCTGAATAACAGGAAGCTTTATCTTTAATCCTGCAGGCAAAAAGCTTCCATATTCTGCCAAACCTAAGTTCTCTGCTAGTACTAATTCCGCTACTCCATCTGTAAATCCGTAATGTTTCCAGCAAATCAGATCTAGCATTTCTCCTTCTTTAGTTAAGTGATATATGGTCATCTATAGCTTTTCAAACTCAAACTAAATTCAACTTTTCTCGGTAGTCCATTAGGTAAAAAATACATCTGCTTTTCTTCTAATCTAGTAATTACAAATTGTCCTAAAATATTACCTAGACTATCTACTAAAACATTTGGTTTTTCAGCTTCTTTCATATTCTTTAGTTGATTTGGCCCGTTGAGATTATGCAGATAAATCATTCCTTCCAAATCTATATTTTCTACACCTTGGCCAGTATTTTGCAATAGTGGCATATTTTCAATACACTCAATAATACTCCAACGATTTTCTTTACTATACTTTAAACTTATCGGAGTAAATTTATATGGACCAAGAGATAACATCAATAAAATGTCTCTAGGCTCTGTGGACAAAAAATATGAAAAGAGAGAAAAAGATGGTAGTTTAGCCTAATAGGTAAAAAATGGAGAAACTACCATATGCAATATTACATCAAAGAGGAAAATTGGAAACAAATTTTAGAGTTCATAAAAAGCGTAAAAGGAATGCACAGCAAAAATGAAAAACGTTTAAGAATATTCATAGAGGCAGTGTGGTACATAGTGCGAAGTGGTTGCCAATGGAGACTTTTACCAAAAACTTATGGTAATTACAGGAGTATACATAAGCGATTTAAAAGATGGTGTGAAAGAGATGTCTGGAAAAAATTGCTTGAATATACTAAACAAGAGCCTGATTTAGAAGTTGCTATAATCGACGGTACGATCATCCGAGCCCATCCATGTTCATCTGGATATACAAAAAACTCCAAGGATCAAGAAGCTTTAGGGAGGAGCAAAGGTGGCTTTACAACTAAAATACATGCGCTTGTCGATGCACTTGGAAATCCACTTAAATTTACTCTGACTCCTGGTCAAAGAAATGAAATTACGCAGGCACAAGTGTTGACCGAAAGTATCTATAACTCTACTGTAGTAGCTGACAAGGGCTACGATAGCAATGCCTTTGTTACAAGTCTTGAAGACAAGGGATGTACAGTAGTTATTCCGCCAAAACGGAATCGAAAAGTGCAAAGGTATTACGATGAGCATATCTACAAAGAACGTCATTTGATTGAGTGTTTTTTTGGTAAAATTAAAAATTTTAGGCGCATTTTTTCCAGATTTGATAAAACTGCTGAGGTTTTTATGGGTTTTCTCAATTTTGTTGGAGCTCTTGTATGGCTTCTCTAAAATTTTGTCCACAGAGCCTACTGTGTCAAATAAAACATCACGTGACTTTTCTCTTATCCTTTTTATTACTTCATCTGCAAGACTACGAACATCTTGATTTGGTGCTGCTTGTACACTTATGTTGAAATAATTATGTTGAGTTTGGTTAAAAGTTTTATTTTCATATTTGCTTTTTACGTACTCTTTTAGATTGAGATCTTTCTCATCTACTATAGATTTCTTTTCTGCAATAGCATGTTTAATTTTGAATCCTTCAACATTATTCCAGCTATTTTTAGAAATTCCTTTCATCACACTATTATTTGATAAAGGATTCTCATTATTAAAAACACTATTTTTAGAAAGTAAATTGCTAGCTTCTCCATCAACTAACGAAATAACAGTTTTTCTCTTCTCAAATTCTTTTATTGGACTATTTTCTGACACTTTTCCAAATACGCTACTAACTGTATCTCCCATCCATGAAAAAGCCTCTCCTATCGGTTTTATGATTGATTTCCAAAAACTAGCAAAGAATCCCTTCACTTTTTGCCAGTTAGTTATAACAAGAGCTGCACCAGTAACAAGTCCAGCAATTAAAAGTCCTATAGGGTTACTCATTATAGCGAGTGTTATTGCTCTTAGTCCTGTTACTACTGCAGGAAAAACTGTAGCTGATAAAAATGAAAATACTCCAAGTAGGTTTGCTTTCAGACTAAAAATCGTACTTCCTAGGCTCTGTGGACAAAATTTTAGAGAAGCCATACAAGAGCTCCAACAAAATTGAGAAAACCCATAAAAACCTCAGCAGTTTTATCAAATCTGGAAAAAATGCGCCTAAAATTTTTAATTTTACCAAAAAAACACTCAATCAAATGACGTTCTTTGTAGATATGCTCATCGTAATACCTTTGCACTTTTCGATTCCGTTTTGGCGGAATAACTACTGTACATCCCTTGTCTTCAAGACTTGTAACAAAGGCATTTTGCTATCGTAGCCCTTGTCAGCTACTACAGTAGAGTTATAGATACTTTCGGTCAACACTTGTGCCTGCGTAATTTCATTTCTTTGACCAGGAGTCAGAGTAAATTTAAGTGGATTTCCAAGTGCATCGACAAGCGCATGTATTTTAGTTGTAAAGCCACCTTTGCTCCTCCCTAAAGCTTCTTGATCCTTGGAGTTTTTTGTATATCCAGATGAACATGGATGGCCTCGGATGATCGTACCGTCGATTATAGCAACTTCTAAATCAGGCTCTTGTTTAGTATATTCAAGCAATTTTTTCCAGACATCTCTTTCACACCATCTTTTAAATCGCTTATGTATACTCCTGTAATTACCATAAGTTTTTGGTAAAAGTCTCCATTGGCAACCACTTCGCACTATGTACCACACTGCCTCTATGAATATTCTTAAACGTTTTTCATCTTTGCTGTGCATTCCTTTTACGCTTTTTATGAACTCTAAAATTTGTTTCCAATTTTCCTCTTTGATGTAATATTGCATATGGTAGTTTCTCCATTTTTTACCTATTAGGCTAAACTACCATCTTTTTCTCTCTTTTCATATTTTTTGTCCACAGAGCCTAGTTCATTCCAAGAACGCCTAGCAAGCAGAGCATCGTGGCTTAATTGTTTAAACTTGGATACTGATTTACTTGATGATTCAAGTTGTTTTATCGTACTACCAATACGAGAAAGTTGCTTCGTGCTACCTGCTATCGTACTATTAAAACTGCTTTGCAGTGTTGCTCCAATTACTATAGAAATTGCCTTCATTTGTATAATTTTCCGCTACTTTCAAACCAAGTAATAAATTCTTCAATATCCATATCAAGCCACTGATTGATTCCACCACCAACCATTGAGCTAAGTGATAATACGCTCAGCCTCAAGTCTTCTGCTGAGACAAAAAACCTTGTAATGCTCCTTGAATCTTACTGTAGTCTGCAAGATCAAGCTCTTCTACTGCTTCTCTTGAAATACTTGCAAGATTTGCAATCAGTGCTACTTCTTTCTCTGCATCACTATTACCCATACGTTCAACAGCTAAACGGTCTCGAACTTTTGGACGACGTAGAGTTAGCTCTGAAACTAAAATTCCATCGATTTTTATTGGTTCAGTTAATTTAATTTTTTGCATTATTTTACCCTTTTATTTAAATCCCTAAAGCTGTGGGCATAGAAGCCATTTGATCAACACCATCGATCTTGCGAATCATGTTTTCTGCATCAATTTCAATCAATTCTCTGCCATCAATGGTAAGCTTATAATAGTTGGCAGCAATTATACATTTTAGTGTTGCTTTTTCAGCAGGTTTCCAGCTACCAAAATCAAGTTCTTTAAAGAGCCCTCTTAAGTTAATTACTACAGATTCAGCTTCACTATTACTTCCTTGTAATCCTCCCCGTAAAGTAAGAGAGACAGCATTATTATTTATCAATCCGAAAAGCCTAAAGAGCTCAGAGTCATATTCAGAAAAAGTGAAATCTGCTTCAAGCTTTTCCATGCCCATATCAATATTTATTGGAATATCCATACCACCAGCTCTGTATTCTTCTGTTTTTATGGTAAGTTTTGGCAAGGTTACTTCATCTATTTTTCCTGCATAACCACGACCATCAACAAATACGTTAAAATTCTTTAGGATCTTTGGTAACATCTCTCTTTCTCCTTTTACAATATTGCGCCACTCACAAGGTGTGACCTGAAAGTAATCTGTTCAGCTGGATATGGTGGCGTGAACTCAAAATCAAAAGACACTTTTCCGCTTGCAATATTTGTTGGTGTATTGAGCTCTGGAGTTGCATAACATTTTCCGCTAATAATCGCCCCTTGCGCTTTTAAATTTGCAAGATAAGAATTTACCCCCTCAATCACATCATCTATATAAGTTTTGGTAATATTGCGATCAACTGCCCATAAATGAGCTCGAAGTAGACTATCGTTGATTAAATCTGCAGTCCTTCTCACTGACAGAAAAGCCCATTTTGAGTCATTTGAACATGTTCTATTTCCCCAAAGCCTATAGCCATTTTGATGAATTATCGTTGTTACTTCATTTTCATTTAAGTGGTTTGCTCTACAATTTGTATTACCGAGCGTAAAATCAATAGGCCTGCTTATGCCAACAATACCGTTTATTTCTTTATTTGAAGGTGAATGCCAAAATCCTTGTTCGCTATCTACTTTCGCTGTTAAACCAGCTACAAATGGGCTAGACGGCAAAATTTCTTCTTTTCCTTCAATAAACACCTTAACCCATGGGTCAACAACGTAAACTCTTGAGCTACGTACACTTTTTCTCCATTTTATGGCTTCTTCATCATTGGTATTTGGTCCATCTGCAACTATTATTGCCCTTAGCTTTTCTGCTACTCCTATCAAAGCTGCTACTACTGGGTTTTTAGGATTTTCAGATTCAGGCAATTGATGAGTAAACTGAGGTGCAATTAATATTCTTGGAGCAACATGAACTATACTTTCACTACTGAGGAATGCTTGAATCCCTTGATACTCTCCAGTCTCTTTATCAACACCGCCAATTATATTTTTCAGCGTCTCTTCTTCTTTTAATTTTGGATCGCTGTTTTCACTTTCTTTAACTCGAATAACTACTACTGTTGCACCGATTTGGGAAAATATTCCATTTACTGCAGAAGGTAAACTGCCACTCTTTCCGAGCTTTGCTGCTTCCTTTAAGCTTCCTGCAATTAACACTGGTTTATTTAGCGGAAATTTTTGCTCATCAGCTTCAGGGGCAGTACCAATTACACCTATCACTGATGATTTAGCTGTACGTACTGATCTTGCTCCTGAGGTTACCTCAATAACATTTACTCCGTGTAAAAATTCTTCAGCCATTTCTTTTAACTTTCTTGTATTTTTTTCCTGAAATCATCGAGCAAAGTCTGTAGCTCATTTTCACTCTTGGCTTCTTCAATCTTTCTCTTGGCTAAATCTTCAAGCTCTTCACATTTAATTATTGCTTTTACTGCTTTTTTCACTTTTTCCTCAATTATTTTTGCCATTTCAATAACTGTAATACCACGGACTTTTGCTAAAGGTTCTATAATTTCTTTATCCTTTTCATCTATAGATTCTGGTGCTGCTAGAATGCTTTTTGCGGCTTTTTCTTGTATTTGATACGATTTAGCTTTTTGGTGAGAATTTCCAGCGTATTCGTTAGTATAGTTATTAAAATAAAAACGCACACTATCAAGTGCAGAAAGTTTCGCATTTTCAAGTAATTCCACCTCCATATCCTCTTGACTCCGCTGAGCAATTTCTCCTCCCTCTGTTAAACAATAACTTTTTTGCCAATCAAAATCTTCTGGTGCTTCATACCAATCATTTCCAGTTGGCTTGCTTTCAAGTGTTGTTGTTTCTACTTGTTTATGGTTTTCAAAACGTATGTAAATGCTCACAGTTTTTCTCTCTATTTTATTCACTGCCAAATTTCATGTATGCTAGATAACCCAGGACATTGCCAAGCTTTTAGCGTTCTTTCTACATCTACTTCAAGCCCCGTGGTTAGAAAATTGCTACGTATGTTATATATTCCCCACTGAATAAATTGACCATAGTTGATACCATGGCTCACAATGGCGTGTTATTTCTTGATGAGTTACCTGAATTTCCAAGACTCGTGCTTGATTCTCTGCGCCAACCACTTGAAGATAGAAAAGTTACCGTTGCAAGGGCGAACGCTCACATTACTTATCCAGCCAATTTTCAACTTATAGCTGCAATGAACCCTTGCAGGTGCGGTTATTTAGGTGATGCAAGCAGATCGTGCAACAAAGCTCCAAAGTGTGGCACAGATTACAAAAACAAAATATCAGGCCCATTGCTTGATAGAATAGACATATGCATTGAAATGCCAAACGTTAGCATACTCTCTCCTGAAATCTCTGTGGAGGGAGAAAGCACCAAAACCATAAGAGAAAGAGTAATAGCAGCAAGAAAAATTCAAACTGAGCGTTATAGTAAATTGAATGTTCGTTGTAACGCAGAAGTAAGAGGTGAAGCATTTAATAAATTTACTGAACCAGATCAGGCAGGGTTAGAGTTGCTAAAATACGTACTAAAAGAAAATTATATTTCCAATCGAGGCTACACACGCGTATTAAAAGTTGCAAGAACTATTGCAGATCTTGCAAAAAGTGAAGAAGTAAAAAGAGCACACATTGCTGAAGCGCTGAATTACAGAATAAGGGTATATTAAAAAATTAGTTTACTTGACAGATAATTTTTTTCATTATATACTGCCCTTAATGAAATTTTAACATTCTATTTAAGGAGTAGAGTTATGGCATTAACAAAATATAGTTACGAACAAGAACATGGTGTTTTTCGCGCTATTTCAGAGGGATACAAACAAGCTGGTAATGAACACTGGGGAGTTACAGGTGCTGCTGGTGGGTTTGGTCAGTATATTAAGGATAATAAGTTAAGAACAGCATTATTTCCGCTTGCAGTTGCAAGTATTGTCTTTACAGCAATGCATATGAAAGCAGGCTTTGTTAGTGCAGCAGAAGCTTCTGGGTTTCTTGCTAAGACTGCCAGTTACTTTGTTGGAACAAATCAAGCAATAGCTGCTTCATTACCTGGATTTATCGGAACAGGTGTTGCTGGTCAGATAGTTGCAGGTGCCATAATGATAATTGCTGCAGTTGCTGCTATTTATGGAATATGTCAAGTTGCCTCAAAATTAAAAGATGCTGTAGTTGAAGCATTGAAAGGGGAAGAGAAAGGTAAAACAGCATAATAATCTTCAACAAAATAAAAAGGGATAGGTTTCTGTCCCTTTTTATAAACGTTTTCTATTTTTTGCATCGGTTAAGTGATGTCATCTAAGAATCTAGTTATTATAATTAACGGCACTTATTAGTATAAATGTTAAGAATAAGTAAATCCCGTTTACTGTTTACGCCTATAGAAGTGAAAAGTATTTGCATATTATTAAAAAAGCGGTAACTTATTATCAAGTGAATTCGCTAAATTTGAGTAATTTAAATGTCTATTGATCTTAGTCTGCCGGAGTTACCTATATTACACCCAAGGATTACCGTTGTGGGAGTGGGTGGTGCTGGTGGAAATGCTGTGAATAACATGATCCAATCTAATTTGCAAGGAGTGAATTTTGTTGTCGCAAATACCGATGCTCAAGCACTAGAAAAGTCGTTATGTGATAAAAAAATTCAGCTTGGCATTAATTTAACTAAGGGGCTTGGTGCTGGTGCTTTGCCTGATGTTGGCAAAGGTGCAGCAGAAGAGTCAATTGATGAGATTATGGAGCATATAAAAGATAGTCATATGCTTTTCATCACAGCAGGAATGGGCGGTGGTACTGGAACCGGTGCAGCACCGGTAATTGCAAAAGCAGCCAGAGAAGCAAGAGCCGCAGTTAAGGATAGAGCGCCAAAAGAAAAAAAGATATTGACTGTTGGAGTTGTAACTAAACCGTTCGGTTTTGAAGGTGTGCGCCGTATGCGCATTGCAGAGCTTGGACTTGAAGAACTGCAAAAATACGTGGATACACTTATTGTCATTCCAAATCAGAATTTATTTAGAATTGCAAATGAAAAAACTACATTTTCTGATGCATTTAAACTTGCTGATAATGTTCTGCACATTGGCATCAGAGGAGTAACTGACTTGATGGTCATGCCAGGGCTTATCAATCTTGACTTCGCTGATATAGAAACAGTAATGAGCGAGATGGGCAAAGCGATGATCGGCACCGGAGAGGCAGAAGGAGAAGATAGAGCAATTAGCGCTGCAGAGGCTGCAATATCTAATCCATTGCTTGATAATGTATCAATGAAAGGTGCGCAAGGAATATTAATTAACATTACTGGTGGCGGAGATATGACTCTGTTTGAAGTTGATGCTGCAGCCAATAGAGTGCGTGAAGAAGTAGATGAAAATGCAAATATAATATTTGGTGCTACTTTTGATCAAGCGATGGAGGGAAGAGTTAGAGTTTCTGTTCTTGCAACTGGCATTGATGGTCGCAATAATAAATCAGAAACTTCACCTATAAGTCAGAGCGAAGACTCAGAGAAAGAGAAATTTAAGTGGCCATATAGTCAAAGTGAAAGTACGCAAGACAAAACACTAGAAACAAAACCAGCTGAACAGGTAAGCGAAGGAGCTAAGTGGGGCAGCAATATCTATGATATACCAGCTTACTTAAGAAGAAAAAAATAATGCAATTTTGGCTACTCAAGTCAGAGCCAAGTGAATACTCATGGCAAAAAATGGAAAAGGAGCAGGTAGTTGAGTGGGATGGTGTGCGCAATTATCAAGCTCAAAATTACATGAAAATTATGAAAGCAAGCGATCTTGCGTTTTTTTATCATACAGGTAAAGAGAAAGCAATACTTGGAATCGTTGAAGTATTTAAAGAGTATTATCATGTTAATGATCCCAAGTTCGGATTAGTGAATGTAAAGTTTTTGAAACCTTTAAATAACCAAGTAACGTTAAATAATATAAAACAAAACCCACTTTTGAAAAATATGGCTATATTAAAACAACCACGTTTATCAATTGCCCCAGTTTCGGAAATTGAATGGAATGAAATAATAAGGATGAGTGATGTGTAATACCTGTCATTTCAGTTCCTAAATGATGTCATCTCAGCACGCAACGCATAGCTGTATGAATATTTGTCTCGAAGGCAGTGCATTAAACGTTATAGCCGATTTTGCATCAAACACAAAGGTGTCATTCCAGTGCTTGACACTGGAATCCAGCCTTAATGCAACCACATTAAAGCCGTTGTGTTTTAATATAAGATTAGCTACTTTTATATTCACTAACTTGATGTCTAATCAAAATTCCTGGATCCCAGTGTCTAGGCACTGGGATGACATCCTTCTAGTGTACAATATTCGTACAGTTGTGTACATGACACAAGGGTCTATAACTCTTCTTTTTTGGATTCCAGTGTCAGCTATTTGCATGACACCCTTACTGATGTGTCACTCATGTTAGAAGTAAATATTCTTGACAAGAAATGGTGCAGCATTATAGAAAATCCTAAAAATTTTGTATTAGGTGTCATCAATGCTTCTCTAAAAGAATTAAAAATAGACCACTATAAACCAAATATATCAATAGCTCTGGCTGATGATGACTTGCTACATCAACTTAATTTAAAATTTAGAGAAATGGATAAGCCAACTAACGTACTATCATTTCCGTATGAACAATTGTCTAATGAGTGCGATTTAGGAGACATAGCAATTTCAATAGACACAATAAAAAGAGAATCGCATGAGTATTGTATACCCATTCTTGCTCACATTGCACACATGTTAGTGCATGGATTACTGCATTTACTTGGTTATGATCACCAAAAAAAAGATGAAGAAATTATAATGAAAAATCTAGAAAGAGAGATTTTAGCTTCGCTTGGCTACAATATGTGTGCGATTTAAAAGGAATTTAATAAAAATATAGTAGATGATAATAAAATATGTTATCTACAAAGGGTTTTAGCTATAAACAATAAAAGGTAAGTGATATGGTTCAGTTTTCTTTGCCAAAGAATTCTAAAATTAATCAAAAGGGCAAAATTTATCCTATTCCTGCTAGAGCAAAAAACATCAGAAGATTTCAAATTTACCGTTGGTCTGCTGATGACGAGAAAAACCCTAGAATAGACACATTTTTTATTGATATGGATAGTTGTGGCCCTATGGTACTTGATGCATTAATAAAAATAAAGGATGAAATAGATTCGACTTTAACTTTCAGACGTTCTTGTAGAGAAGGCATATGTGGATCTTGTGCCATGAATATTGACGGAACCAATACTCTTGCATGTACTAGATCTATACATGATATAAAAGGTGACGTAAAAATATATCCATTACCTCACATGTATGTGATAAAGGACCTAGTCTCGGACTTGAGCCAATTTTATGAGCAATACAAATCAATTAAACCTTGGTTACAAGCAGATAAGCCTGCCCTACCAAATAAAGAATACTCTCAATCTCCTAAAGATAGAAAAAAATTAGATGGCTTGTCCGACTGTATATTATGTGCTTGCTGTTCAACTGGTTGTCCAAGCTACTGGTGGAATAGTGATAAATTTTTAGGACCAGCAATACTATTACAAGCCTACAGATGGATTGCTGACAGCCGTGATAATAAGACAGGTGAAAGACTTGATGTTTTAAATGACCCATTCAAGTTGTATCGTTGTCATACAATAATGAATTGCACAAAAACTTGTCCTAAAGGACTTAATCCAGCAAGAGCAATAGCGAAAGTAAAACAGCTCATGGTAGAGAGAGAAGGAGTTTAAGTATCATCTTTTGCATTCTTCGTAAGAGAACAGCAAACCTTCCGAAGCGTAGGGTATTGTTAATACCCTGAACGCTTTTCCGTTTGTGAAGTGCATCGTATCATCGTACGATTCAAATAATTTTTTGAACAACTCATGTCTTTGGTTACTAATAGTTTGAAAATCCTCTTTTTCTAAAAGCTTTTTAGATTCGAAGAGGTAAAGCATAACTTCGTGATAAGTTGGGTAAGATGCCAAAAATTTTGGGTCAAATTGAAAGGTTTTTATAAAAGCATTATTATAAAATTTTAGCTTTTGATTCTTACTATATATTACTATAGCAACCGGTAACCTCTCAAGCAAATTTTTCTGTGTAGCTAAATAACTGTTTAATTCAGTATATAATTTCTCTGCATCACTAACATCTTTCCCATACATTACTATGCTACCAGAACCTTGTATTGGAATTTTAACAAAATCGAAAACCTTAGGTTCGTTCTTATAAGTTATGACATGTCTTCCTGGTTTTGTGCTATGAGCGCTACCGGTAATAGCAAATTTCTTAGAACCATCTACATATTTATCATAAAACAAGTTATAAAATTCCACCTTTCTACTCTTGTTATATCTTAGTATTGGAAATGGTAAAGAGTTGAAAACGTTTTTATAGCTCTCCACTTCCTGTGTAAGCTTACTATTTTCTAACTCAAGTCCGTTAGCCTTTATCTTACAGTCTGAGACATTCCTTATCCATAACAGCACACCTATCACATTGTTAGAATCATCTATTATGCTTCTACCGTAACATATGCAATAAACCTCACTGTCTTTTGACTTTAAATCTAGAGTAAAAGATTTATTTATTTCCTTTGCCTCAACAAAATTTTTGATTAAGCTTTCTGATTGCTCAAAAAAATTCACAAACTCATTAAATGAGTAAAAAACAGTATTAAGCAAAATTAGTAAATTGGGAGAGAACTTTTCTATACGTTTTTTTGCATCCCAAATATAAAACCCATCATTCACAGTATCAATTAAATTATTTATGATAACATTTTGATGCTGTAAGTTCTTAATCTTATTACTAATTTTTAATTTAGAATAAGAGAGAAAGAATAATATTAGAATCAATATTAAAACCACTTCATACAAAAAAAACATAGCACTTTTAAAACAAATGTAAAAATTTGTAACCGCCCAGAATTATGCTGAAGAGGTATATAAGTAAAGATTGCCTAACATTTGAAAGCCCAATCTCTTATAAAGGTTCACAGAAGATTTCATACAATGTGCTACTATATATTTGCATTCAAGCTGTTTAGCTATCTTTATTCTTTCTAAAACCATTTGGGTACCTATTCCACGATTCCTGTAAATTGGTAAAACTCCATCACTATAAAAACCAGCTACGCTGTCTTGAACATAAAGACCGCATGTCCCAATAATTTCATTATTTAGTGTTACAAGAAAAAATCTTAATCTTGAGTTCTTATCATCATAATTTGATAATCCGCGAAAAAATGTGCTGACAATTCCAACGCCATGATAAAAAATTTTAGAAGTGTGTAGATCTAACTGTTCTAAGAGGTTGCTACCATTCACAGCATTTAACCTCAAGTTTGGAATAACATCAGCAGGTAAAAAGTAATTTTTCATATTAAGTAAAGCTTTTTTTGGTGTGCTAACGTGTTTTATTTCACACTTTTCTAAAATATCTCTTATTTTCATATGTGAATTTATTACCCATGTTGCTTCTATATCTCTTGTTCTGAGATAATCTAGAGTTTTTTGTATAGAAAGCTCGGTACATTGATCTCCATAGAACACAAAATTAAATAATGACTCCCTGGTACCATTTATTGTAAATATGATGTTATCAAATTCATCGTGTACTTCCCACTCAGATAAATTCGCTGTGTACAGTATATAATCCTTTAGATTTTGAACAATTAAGCTTGAATAATAAATTTTTTTATCCTGCATACACCAACAATAAACAATAAAAGGCTCCTATAAGAACACAGGCTAAAATTGCAGCTATAACGTCATCTAGCATAATACCTAAAGGACCTTTGGTATTTTTATCGATTAAATTTATAGGCCACGTTTTTATTATATCAAAAAACCTAAAAGAAAAAAAGCACAACAACAATGAAGAACAATTCATCTCTTGGCTTAACAATATCGAAACTAAAAGTATCGTCAGCAATTGACCAACCACTTCGTCAATTACTACCTCTTTTGGATCACATGAAGTCTTGTAATGTTTTATATAATTACCTGTAGACCATAATCCAATTAAGAATAAAAAAGAAATAATTGCTGCACCTAAAATTTTGTTGCTCAGGATTACAGGAACAAGCGGAAAAGAAGCCAAACTACCCACAGTACCTGGCATTTTTTTTACTGTTCCAGACAGCCACCACGTTGATATTAATTTATATAAAAATTTCACAATATATCCAAATACAAAATTAACTTATAAGAACAGAAATAGTATCCTCTATAGAGGCGCTTTCATACAATAATCTATAGACCGCTTCACATATAGGCATTTTTATCTTTAGCTTTCCTGCTAAATTAAATATGGACTCAGCAGTGCTAAAACCTTCAATCACTGACTTGCCTTCTGACAAAATCTGCTGAACATTAAAGCCATTGTCACTATTACCTATTTTAAACCCAAAAGATAAGTTTCTTGAATTCAAGGATGTGCATGTCATAATTAGGTCACCCAGACATGCTGGCCCAAGTAGTGTATTTATATCCACACTACCGTCACCAATTTTTGCTGAGTATAAAGCCTTAATTTCGCTCATACTTTTCGTAATCAATGCTGCATGAGCATTAAACCCAAGTTTACTACCTAGAACAATCCCACACGCTATAGCAAAAACGTTCTTTAACGCTGCACAAATCTGTACTCCTATAATGTCGTTACTAAACTCCAATTTAACATTTTCTTGTTGCAGCTCTGATACTAACTTTGAACCTAATGTGTTATTTTGGCATGCAAGAACCATTGAATAGGGTAATTTTCTTGCAACTTCTACAGCAAAGCTAGGACCTGAAAAAATAGCAATAGGATTGTTAGGTAAAATTTCATTTACTATTTCACTAGGTAATTTTAATGTAGACTTTTCTATTCCCTTACAAGCTAAAATTATTGCTACATCTTTTTTCAGATTACAATTATGCAATTGCTGACATACCTTCCTCAGAGACTGAGTGGGAACAGCGAGGATTGTTACTGAAGCATTAATTGTGTCTTCAATAGCCAATTTTACTGACACATTATCAGAAATTCGACAACCGGGTAGCTTGTCACTTTCTCTTTTCCCGTTGATTGATTCAAATGTAGTTTCATTGTGAGTCCACAAAATCACATCTTTCTTACTACCTAATGAAATTGCGATTGCTGTACCCCATGCACCAGCACCTAAAATTGATATTGCCACACAATATTCCTGAAAACATTACTTATACTTTAAAATAGTAGGATAAGTAAATTAAAAATATAACACAGACATATAGAATAGTTAAATATTTATTAACCGAAGTATTCTTTTAATAATAGTAACTTTAATTCAATATTTACTAAAAATATTATTACTATCATGGTATGTCTATTATATTTTAGATCTATTTATATAACTTTGGAACAATATATTTACTATTAATTAATAAGTGTAATTTTGATCATTTGTTAATAAAAATTTGATTTATTACTTTCCTTAGTTATATATATTACTAAAATTATAAATTATTTATGGGGTGTAAAATATGCGTATATTATTAATTGAAGATGATCAAGTAAGTGCAAAGACTGTGGTTAACGCCTTAACTTCTGATGGACACTTCTGTGACGTTGTTACTTCTGCACAAGATTATAACAATAATATGGTTTCCTCAAACGGAGATTACTATGACCTAGTTATTTTAGATATACACTTACCTGGTGATATTGATGGATATGATATATTGTTAAGACTAAGAAGTGCAAAAATCAAAGTTCCTGTCTTAATACTTTCATGTATATCCGCTGTCAATCACAAAGCTAAAGGACTCGGGTATGGTGCCGATGATTACTTAACCAAGCCATTTCATAAAAGCGAGTTATTAGCTCGAATTAAGGCCATAGTGCGTCGTACTAAAGGCCATCCTGAATCGGTGATAAAGATTGGTAATATAAATATCAATTTTGATCACAGGATTGTTGAGGTGAAAGGTAAAACGGTTCACCTTACTAATAAAGAGTATTCTATGATAGAATTGCTAGCACTGCGTAAAGGAACAGTATTAACAAAAGAAATGTTCTTAAATCATCTTTACAATGGCTTAGATGAACCTTCAGATAACAAGATAGTTGATGTTTTTATGTGCAAATTACGTAAGAAACTTGAAAGTGCAAATGATGGAAAAAGCCACATAGAAACCGTTTGGGGCAGAGGGTATGTTCTGAAAGAGTATATTGATGATGATGAATATTCTAATGTTAATGTAGGCGAAAGTAGTGATGGCTATCAAGCAGAACAAGTGAAGGACAACGCATGAAATGCCTACACATTTAAATATAGCATGGCTTATATCGCACGTATCATGTGAACGCCTAGGCTCTGTGGACAAAAAATATGAAAAGAGAGAAAAAGATGGTAGTTTAGCCTAATAGGTAAAAAATGGAGAAACTACCATATGCAATATTACATCAAAGAGGAAAATTGGAAACAAATTTTAGAGTTCATAAAAAGCGTAAAAGGAATGCACAGCAAAGATGAAAAACGTTTAAGAATATTCATAGAGGCAGTGTGGTACATAGTGCGAAGTGGTTGCCAATGGAGACTTTTACCAAAAACTTATGGTAATTACAGGAGTATACATAAGCGATTTAAAAGATGGTGTGAAAGAGATGTCTGGAAAAAATTGCTTGAATATACTAAACAAGAGCCTGATTTAGAAGTTGCTATAATCGACGGTACGATCATCCGAGGCCATCCATGTTCATCTGGATATACAAAAAACTCCAAGGATCAAGAAGCTTTAGGGAGGAGCAAAGGTGGCTTTACAACTAAAATACATGCGCTTGTCGATGCACTTGGAAATCCACTTAAATTTACTCTGACTCCTGGTCAAAGAAATGAAATTACGCAGGCACAAGTGTTGACCGAAAGTATCTATAACTCTACTGTAGTAGCTGACAAGGGCTACGATAGCAATGCCTTTGTTACAAGTCTTGAAGACAAGGGATGTACAGTAGTTATTCCGCCAAAACGGAATCGAAAAGTGCAAAGGTATTACGATGAGCATATCTACAAAGAACGTCATTTGATTGAGTGTTTTTTTGGTAAAATTAAAAATTTTAGGCGCATTTTTTCCAGATTTGATAAAACTGCTGAGGTTTTTATGGGTTTTCTCAATTTTGTTGGAGCTCTTGTATGGCTTCTCTAAAATTTTGTCCACAGAGCCTAGGTGAAATATAAGCCGAGTTCTGTTTATGTAGCTATTTATCTGGAGTAAATGTTACCATTTACCGCATGCGATTTACCCGAGTAGATATGAGGAAAACATAAAATCTACTTCTATTTAATCTTGCTCCTAGTGTTGGTTACTCGACTACCAATGTTGCCATTGCCATGGTGTGCTCTTACCACACCTTTTCACCCTTACCTAAAAATATTTTAGGCGGTAATTTTCTGTAGCCCTATAACTGGAGTTACCTCCGGCGGGCATTACCCGTCACTATTTTTCCTTGGAGCCCGGACTTTCCTCTGCTATGTTTATCACACAACAGCAGCTACTTATTTCACCTAGGAATTATACTTTAACATGAAAATCACAAAAGCAAAAGACAATTTCCTAACAGTCTACATATTAAAAACATTTAGACAAATAGCTAAAGGTGATATTCCGGCACATCATCACTATCCCAAGATAAGCTTTTTTCACTTTTAGACTCCGCTTCAGTTAGTCAAGAGCCGGGTCCACTGCTCGAAGACGATGAACTACTTCTTGATCGACTACTACTTTCTACTGATATACTGTTTAGCATTGTTTCAGATTGATACGTAGTTTGTATAGATATGTTAGTATCACTGCTTGTTCTGCTATTGGTGAAAAAAATTTCTTCATTGCTGCCATTTGAATGCGATTCCAAATCAGCTAATTCTAACACATGAGCAGCATTGTAATAACCGTGATATTTCTTAATACATTTATATGCTATAAATCCTATAATTCCAGCAATACCTATTGTTCCAATCAAAGATCCTCCTATCATTCCTGCCCTATTAGACCCTATAGCAAGTTGAGTAGGCTGTGGTGAAGAAGTAGTTTGAGGAAGTAAAGTTGTGGTAAATATAGGAGTTGTTGACTCTCTTGTTCTAGGCTCTGTGGACAAAATTTTAGAGAAGCCATACAAGAGCTCCAACAAAATTGAGAAAACCCATAAAAACCTCAGCAGTTTTATCAAATCTGGAAAAAATGCGCCTAAAATTTTTAATTTTACCAAAAAAACACTCAATCAAATGACGTTCTTTGTAGATATGCTCATCGTAATACCTTTGCACTTTTCGATTCCGTTTTGGCGGAATAACTACTGTACATCCCTTGTCTTCAAGACTTGTAACAAAGGCATTGCTATCGTAGCCCTTGTCAGCTACTACAGTAGAGTTATAGATACTTTCGGTCAACACTTGTGCCTGCGTAATTTCATTTCTTTGACCAGGAGTCAGAGTAAATTTAAGTGGATTTCCAAGTGCATCGACAAGCGCATGTATTTTAGTTGTAAAGCCACCTTTGCTCCTCCCTAAAGCTTCTTGATCCTTGGAGTTTTTTGTATATCCAGATGAACATGGATGGCCTCGGATGATCGTACCGTCGATTATAGCAACTTCTAAATCAGGCTCTTGTTTAGTATATTCAAGCAATTTTTTCCAGACATCTCTTTCACACCATCTTTTAAATCGCTTATGTATACTCCTGTAATTACCATAAGTTTTTGGTAAAAGTCTCCATTGGCAACCACTTCGCACTATGTACCACACTGCCTCTATGAATATTCTTAAACGTTTTTCATCTTTGCTGTGCATTCCTTTTACGCTTTTTATGAACTCTAAAATTTGTTTCCAATTTTCCTCTTTGATGTAATATTGCATATGGTAGTTTCTCCATTTTTTACCTATTAGGCTAAACTACCATCTTTTTCTCTCTTTTCATATTTTTTGTCCACAGAGCCTAGTACTTGGTATAATAAATACTGTTTGTGTAGTTTTCTCTAAGCTTGTTGTTGGCGCAGTTGGCTTCACTGTTACTGTACTTGTTTGAGTCGTTGACTCTGTTGAAGGTTTATTCATCGTAGAAGTCGACGCAACGGCTTCTGTCGTTGGCTCCACTGTTACTGTGCTTGTTTGAGCCGTTGAAGGTTTACTCGTTGTAGAAGTCGACGCAGCAGTTGCTGCTGTAGGTTTTACAGTACTTATTTCAGTTTCCGAAGGCACATTAGTTGACGTTGCAGTAATCGTGGTTGCTTGTGAAGTAGCAGTTGTTTTTGTTGCTGTTGTTGGCTCCACTGTTACTGTACTTGTTTGAGTCGTTGACTCTGTTGAAGGTTTATTCATTGTAGAAGTAGGTGCAACGGCTTCCGTTGTCAATTTAGTAGTCTTCACAGCGTCGGTTTCTGCTGTGCTAGTAATTGCAGCAGTCGGCGTTTTCTTAGAAGTCACAACCGTTTCTGCAACAGTTATAGGAGCCACGGTACTACTAGAAATAATATCTGGCGTTAATCGACCGTTAATGATATTAACAAAATCACTGAGAGTTTTGATGCTATTTGCCGGTATTATTGTTGCTTCAGAAGATTTTCCAGAGCCGTTTTGATTAAAAGTTACAATATTTTCTCCACTTACCGCAGTTACGATAAAACCACCCTGACCGTTGCCTTTAATATATAATTGCTCTATAGGATCTGTAAATTGATAGATAGGAAAATCTGACACTGATCCATTTTTAAGTAGAGTTGCTATATGTAACCTCTGCTCATTAGCTGATTGGTCATTTTCAAGAAAAGCAACTAGATCATTTCCTTCCGTTTGTTCAACATACTGCAAAAAGCTTATTTCATGTTCTCTAGGCTCTGTGGACAAAAAATATGAAAAGAGAGAAAAAGATGGTAGTTTAGCCTAATAGGTAAAAAATGGAGAAACTACCATATGCAATATTACATCAAAGAGGAAAATTGGAAACAAATTTTAGAGTTCATAAAAAGCGTAAAAGGAATGCACAGCAAAAATGAAAAACGTTTAAGAATATTCATAGAGGCAGTGTGGTACATAGTGCGAAGTGGTTGCCAATGGAGACTTTTACCAAAAACTTATGGTAATTACAGGAGTATACATAAGCGATTTAAAAGATGGTGTGAAAGAGATGTCTGGAAAAAATTGCTTGAATATACTAAACAAGAGCCTGATTTAGAAGTTGCTATAATCGACGGTACGATCATCCGAGGCCATCCATGTTCATCTGGATATACAAAAAACTCCAAGGATCAAGAAGCTTTAGGGAGGAGCAAAGGTGGCTTTACAACTAAAATACATGCGCTTGTCGATGCACTTGGAAATCCACTTAAATTTACTCTGACTCCTGGTCAAAGAAATGAAATTACGCAGGCACAAGTGTTGACCGAAAGTATCTATAACTCTACTGTAGTAGCTGACAAGGGCTACGATAGCAATGCCTTTGTTACAAGTCTTGAAGACAAGGGATGTACAGTAGTTATTCCGCCAAAACGGAATCGAAAAGTGCAAAGGTATTACGATGAGCATATCTACAAAGAACGTCATTTGATTGAGTGTTTTTTTGGTAAAATTAAAAATTTTAGGCGCATTTTTTCCAGATTTGATAAAACTGCTGAGGTTTTTATGGGTTTTCTCAATTTTGTTGGAGCTCTTGTATGGCTTCTCTAAAATTTTGTCCACAGAGCCTAGAAAGAGATAGTGCTTTATTATCTATTTGACCTTTTCGATTACCAAGTAAAAAGCCATTAACTCCATCCTTCAGACCCTGAATCACTTTAGCCATATCAAATTTAAAAATACGTGTTTTTCTCACCTCTTGATTTTCCTTAGTAATCCTTTTGCTCACTTGCGAATAAAGCATCGTGTTTCCATTTAATGCCAATTGCCCCGGATTATCAAAATTGAACAATTTTCTTTCTGTAACACCTTTTTCTCCAGTCAACACCTTAAATTTTCCGCTCTCGCTTGACTTTAAGTACCAAGAAACTAAAGTTTGATCCTTTAAGTTATGAGCGATTACAATTACATCACCATTACCAACTTTCACTGCTCTTGGTTGAGAGTAACTATTGCCCACATTTGCAGGACTACCATTATTAATATTCTTTTGTAATTTTCTTTTATCTAAATGTTCAACTGAAGGTACGTTGATTGATTGCTTGATTCCGTAAGTGTGAAAAGATAAACCTTTAACGTATTTTTCTCCTTCTTCGCTAATTCCTTCTTCAGGGAAGATGATTCCAACTTTATCTATTTCAGCTGAATCTTCTATTAATGTGAGAGATAATTGATCCTTGAGCTCATTTGCTACGCTGATATCTGTATTACATTCGTATGTTTTTGATTGATATAGTGGACTAATAAGTAATTTCACTTTACTGCTCCCATTACCATTATCTTGATAGCTGAATCCATAAGCAACTCCATTTCCTTCAATTAACCCTACTTTTGCTGGGTTAAAACCTATTGCTTCTTTAACTTCCGGTGTATTTGAGCTGATCCCGAGTAATCTTCTTAATAAAGACATAATTTTATTTAAAATATTAATAAAATGCTATTATGATTACCCCTGGTGTTAATGTCAATGAAAATTTTAACTAAAATTAAAAAATTAATATAATGTTTTATACTAAAAGGCAAATATAAGCTTGAAGAGGGCTGAGAAGCTTTGTAGATGAGGAGAGGATAAAGTATCTCAAACTATATAATCTATCCTAAAGGCAAAATTTGCTATGCATTGCACAGGTTCCGCTAACAGGTAGCGGAATTGTAAGTTTTGACTAAGATCTTTGTTTATTCTCTCCTAGGGTTTCTGCCTTTAGCTCATCCATAATTGTTTGAATTTCAGGAAGCTCCTTATGTTTTGCGTAATCTGATTCATATTTTTCCCTTTTATCAGAAACTTTATATTCGTTTTCTTGATAAAGTGAATATAAAAATCCAACTCCAAAAATAACAATTGATGCAAGTGCCATGTATTCAAGTGGTCTTTGCACTTTTTCTCTTAAATCAAAATATCGAGACAACAGAATCAGAGCACAAGATGCTATCACTACTGCACCAGAAGCAAATTTATTTTCTCTAAAATGCTTTTGATTATGACTCTGTTCATAATTTCTATAAATAGTTGTGGCATGAGCTCGAAGCCTTTCTTCTCTATCTTTTTCCTCACTGCCTAATATTGACGTAATAAATTTTCTAAAATTCTCTTCACCAGTTTCCTGTCTCCATAAGTTTAATTGTTTACTCATAGTTTAACCTCATATTAATAAATATAGTTTATTATACACAACATTTATAATAAATGTCAAGGATAGTATATTTATAAATAATATACTATAATTTCTTAAGCATTTTTTTAAGTAGTTAGCTGTAGCTAAAATAATTGAGATTTACCGAAACAAACTTATGAAACAATTGAAGCTAGCGCATGACCAGATTTTGTTTAACTGGACCCTATAGCCAACCAAAAGAATTTACAAGTTGGACAGTATGGGTAGTGTAATACTGCAAAACGCTATTTCTCAAAAAACCAACAATTGCAATCATTGGTTCTACAGGTATAATCTGTTAAAGTTTACACGAGTCTCATGAATGACAGAAAAAGAAAAGCAGTTTAGTTTTATATCAGAAAACCTCAAGAAAGCAGAAAAGTTTATAGAGATGTATCCCAAAGGTAGAGAAGGAGGCGCTGTTATGCCTTTACTATACCTGGTTCAAGAGCAATGCGGATGGGTTTCTGAATCTGCTATGCGTTATGTTGCTGATATGCTGCATATTCCACATATTCGTGTATATGAAGTGGCAAATTTTTACACCCTGTATAATTTAAAACCAGTAGGCAAATATCTAATACAAATTTGTAGAACAACTCCTTGCTGGTTGTGCAATAGTGAAGAAGTTTTAAATACCTTTAAAAAGAAGCTTGGAATCAATATCGGTGAGACTACTAAAGACAATCTGTTCACTTTAAAAGAAGTTGAATGCCTAGGTGCATGCGTTAATGCTCCCGTTGCGCAGATTAATAATGACTTCTATGAAAATCTTACTCCTGAAAAAGTAGAAAACATCATAACAGAACTTTCAGGCAAATAGATGAAAGAAGAATTTGCATTTAAGATAATCAAGCAATCAGGTTCTGCAAAAGTTGGAACAATTAAAACTCCAAATGGGAGCGTAGAAACCCCTGCTTTTATATTCTGCGCAACAAAAGCTGCAATTAAAGCTGCAGATATCGAGAGAATTAGTGAAGCAGGTACTCAGATAATACTTTCCAACACCTATCACCTAATGCTTCAACCAGGAGAGAATACTGTTGCAAAACTTGGTGGTTTGCACAAGATGATGGGATGGAATGGGCCAATGCTAACTGACTCAGGTGGATATCAGATATTTAGCTTAGGGCACGGATCAGTTTCGGAAGAGATAAAAGGAATAAGAAAAAAACAAAAAACTTTGATCAAAATTAATGAGGATGGGGCAATTTTCCGTTCTTACATTAATGGTAAAACTTATTGTTTAACTCCTGAAAAATCTATACAAATTCAACAGAAATTAGGTGCAGATTTAATCCTAGTTTTAGATGAATGCACTCCATTTCACGTAAGCAAAGAATACACAGTAAAATCAATGCTCATGAGCCACAGATGGGCTGAACGTTCTTTAAATGAGTTTGAAAAAAATAATAATGGTAAGCAGGCACTGTATGGAATTAGTCAAGGCGGAGTGTATCAAGATTTGCGTAGAAAAAGTTGTAATTTTATCAATAATTTACCATTTTTCGGTCAAGCAATAGGTGGATCACTTGGTCAAAGTAAAGAGCAGATGTACGATGTAGTTTCTTTCACTATGGACCACCTGAAAAAAGACAGGCCTACTCATTTGCTTGGTATTGGTGGAATTGTGGACATCTTTCGCGGAGTTAGTCTTGGAATTGATACGTTTGATTGCGTGCATCCAACCCGTTTAGCAAGGCATGGTGGTGCGCTTATTAAAGTAAAAAATAGAGATTCTATTTCTTCAAAGTGCAAAGAGCATATTAATTTGCGAAATCAACAATTCGAGCTGGACAATAACCCAATTGAAAGTGACTGTTTATGTTTTACCTGCAGAAAACATTCAAGAGCTTATATACACCATTTACTGAAAGCTAAAGAGCTCCTGGCTTACACGCTCGTTACCATTCATAATATTTTCTTTATGAATAAGTTAATGGCATCAATAAGGCAGGCTATATTAGATGATAGGCTAGATCGGGAGAAAAATAATTGGATTAGTGAGATACCATTACACTGTGAATTATACACCTAGTTCATATTTTTCTACGCTTATTTTATATTCCCTAAAACAGAAAAAGCCTTCCTCTTCCTACTCTTTCTTCCTTGGCTAATCCATAGTTAGCGTCTTTTGCACATGTGCGTTGCATTTTTTAATCTTCTTTAAAAACTTGACAATACATGACAACACTGGTATGTTAGAAATATAGTTTTTGTGAGGTATTTATGGTTAACAATAAAGAAAAACATCAAATAGCGTTTTGCGTTTCAGCCGTTACATTCTTAGCTGGGTTATCATTAATCGCAACTGCAATTGCAGTGGGTACCGTACCTGCTATAGCTGCTTGTCTAGTGATAGGAGGAATTTTGACTGTCTTGTCTGGTGTGCAAGCAGTAGAAAGCTATTTATTTTTACGAAACAGCGAGAAAACTTTGAATAAACTGATGAGTAATATACGCGATGAACCAGAAAGCAAACTTTTTATAGAAAGGATTTTGCAACCGTTCATTGAACTTTTTAGTGAGCTTAAGCAACATAATTAAAGTACACTAAGCTTTAAGCATAGAAACCACTTTATCGTAACTTGGCAATGATTCAATTTCTCCAATTGCAGCTAGAGTGGTTTTTTCATGCTGAGATAACAATTCTTCTGCTGCTTTTTTTACGTTAGCAGTGGTAACTGCACTAATTTTTTCTATTAATTCATTTTTACTGATGTACCTATTATAGTTACCGTAGTAGTGTCCCAATGTTTCAGCACGTGAGCTAACACTTTCGCGTGACATTAAAATTTGGGATTTTACTCGCTCTTTCACTCTATTTACTTCTTCTTCCTTCAGATCATCTGTAGACAACTTCTTCAACTCTGTCGTTATAGATTTTAAAAGCTTATCTAAGTTACTACTGTCTGTACCAGCAAAAATGGAAAACATTCCTGTATTAGTATAGCTGGAATTAAATGAATAAACAGAGTAAGCTAATCCCTGCTTTTCCCTTACTTCCTGGAATAAACGTGATGACATTCCGCTCCCTAAAATAGAATCAAGCACTTGAAACGTGTGATATTTATCGTCATGGCGAGAAACACTAGGTAAACCAATTAGCAAGTGTACCTGATCTAATTTACGATGTTCTAAATACTCACCACCAGTACAGCTCGCATTTTGGCTTTTTTTCAGCTTTTTAGAATGAATCTTTGAGAGAAAATCTTTGGTTAATGCAACAACTTCTTCATGTTCAACATTTCCTGCAACGGCAAGTAGCATATTCTCACCAAAGTAATGCTCATTTATGTAATTATCTAGATCTCCTCGAGTAAAAGATTTTACAGTATTTTGCGTGCCTAAGATTGACCTACCAAATGGTTGGTCTTTATAAGCTGCCTCAAAATATTTGTCGAAAATAATGTCACTTGGTGAATCATTAGTTTGAAAAATCTCTTGTATTACAACACCCTTCTCACGTTCCAATTCATCTTCTGGAAACGTGGAATTCATCAATATATCTATTAATATATCAATACCAGTTTTTATGTCTTTCTTGAGGACTTTTGCATAATAGGTGGTGCTTTCCCTACCGGTGCTAGCGTTGAAAACTCCACCTATGTCATCAAAAGCTTTTGCAATTTCAAAGGCAGTTCTTGTCTTCGTCCCTTTGAAAGCCATGTGTTCTAAAAAATGGGATATTCCATTTTGCTTTGCACTTTCTGCTCTACTGCCAACACCAACTCGTATGCTTAAAGCTACGGAATCAATATCACGGACCTGCTCAGTTATTATGCGCAGACCATTATCTAATTTTGTTACCCGGGGTATATTCATCTCATATATTCTTCTAAGTTCTCTTCTGCAAAATCCCAATTAATCAAATGATCAAGGAAAACTTTTATGTAGTCAATTCTACGGTTTTGACAATCTAAATAATAGGCGTGCTCCCACACATCCATAGTGAGTAGTGGCACTTGGCCATAAATTATTGGCAAATCTGCATTTGGAGTCTTGGTGATTTTGAGCTTTCCTAACCTACCTTTTTCGAGCACTAACCATACCCATCCACTGCCAAACTGGCTTACTCCATGACTCGAAAATTCTTCATAAAATTTATCAAAGCCACCGATATCGTCTTGAATTTTTTTTGCTAGAAGACTACCATCTTTAGGCTTACCACCACCATTTTTTTTCATTGAATTCCAATAAAAAGTGTGATTCCAAACTTGTGCTGCATTATTAAATATAGGCAAGTTGCCGCTATTACCATGCACTTTTGTTATTAATTCCTCAATTTTTACATGTTGATAATCCGTATTTTCAACTAGCTCGTTGAGTTTATTTAAATATCCTTTATGGTGCTTATCATAATGAAAATCTAAGGTTTTTGCAGATATATAAGGCTCCAAAGCTGTTTTATCGTATGGCAATTCAGGTAAAGTAAAACTCATAAAAACCTCTTTATTTCTAACCTACTTGGATGGTAGGGCAATATATGCTTTTGTGCAACATATAATTAATAGCTAAAACATTTAGGTATCTATTGCATTATTCTAAATTATACTACAATAACGATTATTATATAAGCCATAGAAATGGATTAAATGCAAAAGTTACTTGACACCCTTCGCCAACCCCCTTATCATGAAACTGAAGCTATTTATTTATCTTCTCTGTACAGATTAAACGACAAAAAAACTCAACGTATTTGGCGTCTCATGTTTAATTTTTTGCACTATGTGCACCTTATGTCTTCACAACATTTCTGGGTTTTTACCTATATAAGCTGAAACGCGCTTATAAGTCGTTTAAGACAGTATAGTACGCCGATTTGCAGGATTAGAGAGTGACAACTAGCTAACAAGGGGTTTCTTTTGCCTTTTTTTCTGCTTAGTAAATTTCTTAAACATTCAAACTAAGGTGAGTTGCATTTAAAAGCAGCTAAATTGCAGCGTTTAAGACTTAAAAAACGCCAATACTGAAAATAGACAATGATAGGGCTTCTTTTGCCTTTTTTTTCGTTTGGTAAATTTCTTAATGTTTGTAACTAACATGAACAAACATTTGAGAGTAACTTCTGCTAGTAGGGTGTCATCCCAGTGCTTGACACTGGGATCCAGCTTTCTTTATAAATTCACCAAAAGTGCTTCATTCTATAACGCAAAACCCATACTCACCAAACCCAATGCATTACTTGCAACTAAATTTCCTGGATCCCAGTGTCTGGGCACTGGGATGACAAAAAAAGGAGCACTGGGATGACATCATAGGGGCGCTGGCCTGACAATCGTCATTCCGCTACGTGTTAGCGGGATCTAGAGATACCGTGACGGTATGACAAGGGAGAACAGTTGTATTCCTGCACAATTTATTCTCATGACAAAAACGTCTTAACTTTCTCTCTACTTTTTCTGGGTAAGGTCAATTTTGTGAAAAAATGGATTGAATTATAGGCAGATTTGGCTGTTATTTGTAATACATAGGTATTGGGTAAAATGTTTGAATTTAGTTCTGTGCTGCTAGCTCGAATTCAGTTTGCCTTCACAATAGGCTTTCACATTATATTTCCTGCTTTCACGATCGGACTTGCAAGTTTTCTAGCCTTTTTGGAATGGTGTTGGCTTAAGACTGATGATACACGTTTCCGTGATGTTTATAAATTCTGGATCAAGATTTTTGCCGTTGCTTTTGGCATGGGAGTGGTATCTGGAGTTGTAATGTCATATCAACTTGGTACCAATTGGTCGATTTTTTCTGACCGCATAGCCAATGTTCTCGGCCCTCTATTTTCCTTTGAGGTTTTAACAGCCTTTTTTCTGGAGGCATCTTTTTTGAGTATTATGCTATTTGGATGGAATAGAGTAAGTTCTCGTATGCACTTTGCTTCTACTTGTATTGTTGCAGTGGGAACGCTTATTTCAGCTTTTTGGATTATTGCAGCCAACAGTTGGATGCAAACACCCGCTGGATTCACGATTGGTGAGGATGGTCTCCTATATCCAACCAATTGGTTAGAGATTATTTTTAATCCTTCTTTCCCTTATCGCTTTATTCATATGGTAACAGCAGCCTATCTTACAACAGCTTTTGTGGTTGGTGGTGTAGGAGCATTTTATCTTTGGAGAAAACGACATGCTCCTCAAGCAAGAATTATGCTTGGTATGGCAACCATTATGGTAGCTTTAGCTGCACCATTTCAGCTGTTCAGGGGAGATAGGCATGGATTAAATACACTAAAGCATCAACCTGCTAAGATTGCTGCAATGGAAGGTATATGGGAAACCGAAAAAGGGGCTGGCTTACTTTTATTTGCTTATCCGGATCAGCAAAATGAAATTAATCACTACGAGATAAAAATTCCTAATCTTGCCAGCTTGATCTTAACACATGATTTTTTAGGAGAAGTAAAAGGATTAAAGGAATGGAAAAAAGAAGATAGACCACCTGTAGTATGGGTATTCTGGTCCTTCCGTATAATGGTTGGAGTTGGAATTTTAATGATCATAATTGGGTTAGTAAGTGTTATACAGTATCTTCGTGGCAAATTATTCCAAAGTTGTTTCTTACATGGATGGTGGATATCAATGATGCCGTCTGGGTTCATAGCGTTACTTGCAGGTTGGTTTACTACTGAAATTGGCCGTCAACCTTACACTGTATATGGAATTATGCGCACAATTGAATCATTTTCACCTGCGATTACCGGTCCTCAGGTTGCATGGTCTTTGATTGCATTTATCGTTATGTATACCCTTATATTTGGAGCAGGTAGTTACTATATTCTGAAACTTATATACAAAGGAATTCCTGTCATTAAAGAAGAAGAGCAATTTTATAAACACGGTATTGGAGCTTCAGTGATTGATGCTGGTACATCTGGAAAGGACAACAATCATGTTTGATTTTTCTTCCTTAATTAATTTACCCCTAATCTGGGGATTACTAATTGCCATAGCTGTTTTACTGTATATTTTAATGGATGGGTTTGATTTAGGTATTGGTATTTTACTTCCTTTTGCACCGTCAAATAAATGCCGTGATCACATGATAAGCTCAATTGCACCATTTTGGGATGGAAACGAAACATGGTTGGTATTGGGTGGTGGAGGGTTGTTTGCTGCTTTTCCTCTTGCATATTCAATATTAATGCCTGCTTTTTATATTCCAATCATTATTATGCTGCTTGGCCTTATAGTGCGCGGAGTATCCTTTGAGTTTCGTTTTAGGCTCTGTGGACAAAATTTTAGAGAAGCCATACAAGAGCTCCAACAAAATTGAGAAAACCCATAAAAACCTCAGCAGTTTTATCAAATCTGGAAAAAATGCGCCTAAAATTTTTAATTTTACCAAAAAAACACTCAATCAAATGACGTTCTTTGTAGATATGCTCATCGTAATACCTTTGCACTTTTCGATTCCGTTTTGGCGGAATAACTACTGTACATCCCTTGTCTTCAAGACTTGTAACAAAGGCATTGCTATCGTAGCCCTTGTCAGCTACTACAGTAGAGTTATAGATACTTTCGGTCAACACTTGTGCCTGCGTAATTTCATTTCTTTGACCAGGAGTCAGAGTAAATTTAAGTGGATTTCCAAGTGCATCGACAAGCGCATGTATTTTAGTTGTAAAGCCACCTTTGCTCCTCCCTAAAGCTTCTTGATCCTTGGAGTTTTTTGTATATCCAGATGAACATGGATGGCCTCGGATGATCGTACCGTCGATTATAGCAACTTCTAAATCAGGCTCTTGTTTAGTATATTCAAGCAATTTTTTCCAGACATCTCTTTCACACCATCTTTTAAATCGCTTATGTATACTCCTGTAATTACCATAAGTTTTTGGTAAAAGTCTCCATTGGCAACCACTTCGCACTATGTACCACACTGCCTCTATGAATATTCTTAAACGTTTTTCATCTTTGCTGTGCATTCCTTTTACGCTTTTTATGAACTCTAAAATTTGTTTCCAATTTTCCTCTTTGATGTAATATTGCATATGGTAGTTTCTCCATTTTTTACCTATTAGGCTAAACTACCATCTTTTTCTCTCTTTTCATATTTTTTGTCCACAGAGCCTAAGGCAGAAGGAAAATACAGGCGATTATGGGATTATGCCTTTCATTTTGGGTCACTTGGTGCTGCATTTTGCCAAGGCATGATTTTAGGTGCATTTATACATGGTGTAGAAGTAAACGGACGCAACTTTTCTGGTGGCCAATTTGATTGGGCAAGTGCTTTTAGTGTAATGACAGGCATTGCTGTGATATTTGGATATGCACTTTTAGGTTCTACATGGCTCATAATGAAGACAGAAAATATAACACAAGAATGGGCACGCAAGGTTGCTTCTTATACGCTTGGTTTTGTAGGTATTTTCATGGGACTAGTGAGTGTAGTGACACCATTTTTAAATGAACGTATTAAAAACTTTTGGTTTAGCATGCCAAATTTTTATTATTTATTTTCTATTCCATTACTCACATCTTGGCTATTTTTCATGCTGTGGTTTGATCTTCAGAATACTAAACGGGAGTACCGTCCATTCTTTCTCAGTATTGCTATTTTTTTTATGGGATATTTAGGTTTAGGAATTAGTATCTACCCATGGATTATACCTTTTCAATATACCATTCTGGATGCAGCTGCTTCTGGGCCAAGTTTATCTTTAATGCTCATTGTTATAATACTGCTTTTACCAATCATTTTAACTTACACTGGTTATTGCTATTATGTCTTTCGTGGAAAATCAAATTATGAACACACATATTAAGGAGTTAGTGACCTTATGGTTAAAACGTTACCCTTAAATCAAGCAGTCGTTCAGGCAATGGCGTCAACTTAAGAGCCTTCATTAGCAAACCCTCCTATGGATTTTCTGAAAAGTTTTTGAGTATATTGTATTTTTAATTTGTAGAATAAGTTTTTTTCCTTTTTGCATGCTAACCAAAAAGGTTTCTGTCATCCTTCTTGTCATATAAGTAGCTTGACGCGGGCATTCAGTTTTCTTTATAATTTTCTTTGTGAAAGAACAAAAATGCTTATTTGTAACCATAGCTGGCTTACCAAATGCTGGGAAGTCTACATTAATTAACAGCATCATAGGCAAGAAAATTGCAATTGTCACCCCTAAAGTGCAAACAACAAGGACGCAAATAAGGGGTGTTGCAACATGCAACAACACACAAATTGTCTTTACTGACTCCCCAGGAATTTTCTCAGCAGAAACAAAACTTGAAAAAGCTTTAGTCAAATCTGCATGGTCGGCAGTTAAGGATAGTGACATCACTTTGTTGCTTGTTGATGTAAGCAATTATTTGAAAAATATAGAAAGAATTAAGACTATATTTATGCGGCTGCAGCACACAAAAGGCAGATGCATTTTGGTTATCAATAAAACTGATTTGGTAAAAAGGCCTGAATTAAAGATGGCGCATGAGCATCTGAATTTGCTTTATAAATTTGAAAAGGTTTTTATGATATCAGCATTAAAGAATGATGGACTTTCTGATTTGATGAATTACTTGTCTGAAGTTGCATCGGTGAGCCCCTGGTTTTATGAAGAAGATCAAATAACCGATTCCTCGACAAATTTTTTATCAGCAGAAATTACGAGAGAAAAATTATTCTTGAACTTGCGTGAAGAATTGCCATACTCTACAGCTGTTATAACTGAACAATTTGAGGAAAAAAAAGATAAGAGTTTAGTCATCAAACAGATCATATTTGTGTTGAAAGATAGTCATAAAAAAATAGTGCTAGGAAAAGATGGCAGTAATATTAAAAAAATTAATATCGAAGCGCGTGCTGAACTAGAAAAATTATTTGAGTGCAAGGTACACCTCTTTTTATTTGTGAAAGTGCGACCTTGGATTGACCGCCCTGAGGAGTATATAGGCAATGCTTAATTCTTTATTAGTATTTGATATTGAAACTATACCAGATGTAAACTCCTGCAAGAATTTACTCAATATTAGTGATGATAGTAGTGTAGAAGAGAAGAGGGATGCATTAACAAAGTATCATCTCGAAATAACAAACGGGCAAAACTCTTTTCTGCGTCAGCCCTTCCACCAAATTGTAGTTATTAGTTTTTTACTTTGCAATATAAGCTACCAGAGTGGTTATGAGGTGTTCACACTGCAAGAAATAAGATCTGGAGGCACACTAAATTCCAGTGAAAAGGAGCTAGTGAAAGGATTTTTTAACTACATATCAGAGAAAAAGCCAAGATTAGTTTCGTTCAACGGACGCACTTTTGATATACCAGTGCTGAAGTATCGTGCTATGGTCCATGGCATTCAAGCGGAATATTTTCATAAAGCTGGCGATAAGTGGAATAGTTACAATCAGAGATATAGCAGTGATTGGCATTGTGATTTGCTTGAATCCCTCTCTGATTTTGGAGCTTCTGCGAGAGTAAAAATGAACGAAGTTTGTGCAGCATTTAATCTTCCTGGTAAGATTGGAGTTGATGGGTCACAAGTTATGGACTTATACGATAGCGGCAAGATACAAGAGATTCGAGATTATTGTGAAACAGATGTAATTAACACTTATTTGATTTACTTAAGGTTCATGCATCATCAGGGAAGGATTACTACTGAAAGCTACAATAAAAGTGCGGAAGAGCTGCTTTTAGAGTGCGAAAAAAAAGAATACCTAAAGAAATTTAAAGAAGAATGGGAAAGAACTTGTGGTGGAAAAATTTTACTTCCATAGAATAAATAGTCGAGTTATAATGCACTAACAAGCGAACCTCTGTACTAAATTTTGGTTAATATACACGTTGAGCATATTAAGAAAGTTGCTTTTAAGGTATTGCATTTTACTTTTATTTTCGTTATAAGGTTGCTTTAAGTTGAATTTTCAACATTTTTATACTATTTACATTTAAGATATGATTTCGAAATTTTTTGGGGGCACTTCATGAAAAAGTCTATGTATACTAGAACTGCTCTAGTTTCTTTATTAACTTTATGTTCTTTCAGCAGTTTTGCAGCTGACTTTCCTGATGAGAGTATGAAGGAAATAAAAAAGCAAGAGAGCACAAAAACTTCTGGAAAAACAGAAGTTATGAAAACATCAAATAAAAAACTGAAAGAAAAGATGGACAGAATATGTAATGCTGATCCAAGAAAAAAAGCTGAAGAGCTTAAGAAAAAGGAGGAGATGAGATTAGCAGCCGAGCAGAAGAAAAAAGAGGAGATCAGGCTAGCAAATGAGAAAAAAGCAAAGCTTATAGAGGATTCAAAAGCGAAAGCTCTAAACGCTAAGAATTCTAATATAGAAAAAGGTAAAGTTTCAAAAACTAAGCGTTCTAAAACTAAGAATGCTAAAGTTGAAGCTAAAGATGTAAAGAAGGATGTAAAAGTTGTTAACAAAAATACAGAGGAAAAAGGTAAGGCAAGTCCTGTTGTTTCAGTTGGTGGAGTTGATATTATCGATACCAATCAAGGGCAAAGTAATTTAAGAATAACTTTTGGTGGTGTTGTTGATGCTCAAGGTTATGGTAAAGCAGGGCCAAGTGGCGCAGATTATAAACGCTACGACGTTATGCCTGGCAAATCTATAAATTATTATGAGGATGCTACGGATAAGGTAAAAGGAGCAAATCCAGTGTTCCCTGAGGGAATAGGAAATATCGGTGACTATAGCGATAATATGGGTATGATTGCTGATGCGATATTGCACCTCAGAGCAGAAAATAAGAATGAAGATTTAGGTCTTCTTTATGGTGCTGACGTGCAGTTTCATGTTCCAGTGACCGAAGGTAAGGGAGCTTCACAGGGTGTTTATGCTGCAAAAGGCAGAAGTGCGCATGTGTTTGTTAACTCAAAATATGGTGATGTGAAGCTTGGTTATCAATTTGGTCCTGAGGCTCTGATGAGACTTGATGCAACAAGAATTGCAACTGTTGACGGAGCTGCAGATAGTGACTGGTTCAGAAAAGTGAACTTAGAAGGAAGCGCTGCAAGCTTTCCATTTTATGTAACACCACGTCTTTACACTGAAAGTTTTTCGAGTGAAAGTGAAAAATTCTCTTTCCGCATGGCAGGGAAATATAACAAAGGCGTTATGACTACACTGCCGTTTAGAGTTGCTTACTACTCACCAAATTATATGGGCGCAAGGTTTGGCATCAGTTATGCACCTCGTTATGATAGTAGCTTGTTTACTGTAAAAGAAACAATTCCTTTTGAGGAGGATAAAAATGGTACTAAGGTGCTAAAGCATAAAGAAGAAATAAAGCATGTCGGTCCAGACTATGAGCACATAGTAAGTGCTGGTGCATCATATGAATATGACTTTGATAAACATAACATAAAAGTTAAAACTTCTGCAGTTGGTGAGTATGGCTGGCCAAAACAATCAAATAAAGATAAGCATGTTTATGATGAATATGTAGAGTACAATGACCTGATGGGTGTTAATTTGGGTGTAAGCGCTGATTATAAGATTAATGAAGATCAAGGCGTAAAATTTGCTGCTTCTTTTGCATATTTGGGTAAATCTGGTCAACCGAAGGGTATTAAAAAATTAGTTGGTGATATCTATACGGAAATTGATGGTAAAGGTACTACTGATGATGACAAGAGAGTGAAAGGGCTGGAAGCTCAATTTGGTAAAGATAGTATAAACACCATGTATTGGACCGTAGGAGCTGGGTATCAACATGAGAATATCTACACAAGTTTGACGTACTTTGGTAGCAGAATGAATGATGGAGATATGCTTCACGATGGCGCACTTGGCGTTCAATATGATCTATCTCCTGCATGCAGTAAGAGCAAATTTGTTCCTTACGCAGCTCTTCATTATTTTATGACTAACGAGAAACAAAACGCAAATCATAAGATTACAAAAGCAGGTAGTACCACAGAAGAGGCACCTTCTAACCAAGGAATTCTCCTTCTTACTGGTGTGAAGTTTTCTTTCTAGCCAGCCAGTACACACCACAGTTAACTGTGGTGTGTATTTCCAGATGAAAATTTTATATTGAAAAAATTTCCAATATATGGTATAATAGCTTAAAGTAGAAGTAACAATATCATGGATATAACAGTAAATCTTGATGGAGAATTTGAGGAAATAGTACAGTCCCATTCCATGTTACAAAATCGTTCCGTACCACAACAAATCGAGCATTGGGCTAAAATTGGTCAAGTTGTTGAAGATAACCCTGAGCTAAGCTATAACATCATTAAAGAAATCCTTTCAGGCATCGAGGATGCAAAATCAGGTGATGTTGAGAAGTATAAGCCTTTGTAACCATATTCCATAAGTGCTCCTTTTCTATCGTCTCAGTGCCAATTTTTGTCATTCCAGTATTTCTCTCCTTGTTATCCCAGCACCCCTCTCCTGTCATTCCAGTGCTTGACACTGGAATCCAGCTTTTGATCGAAAATGTTGTATAATGCACAATCAATTTTCCTGGATCCAAGTAGTCAAGGCACTGCCTTTGTCTTTGAGGCAAAACCGGCTATAACACTTAACATACTGCCTTTACAAACAAATGTTTGTAAAGCTGTATGTCAAGCACTGGAATGACACCCTATGGTCACCGGAATGACGCTTTATGGCTACTTAGATGATGAGAAAAGAACACACTGCCCTTATTCTACTGGCCCTATAGCTACTTTCAAATTTAATCAATTAAGCAGGAGGCCCCTATGCAAACCACACTAAAAAATCATTTAGCTGGAGAATTACTTACCACTGCTACGTGCTGGAAATTAAAGCTCGCAGGTGGAGAAGTAATGGGATTCACTGACTATGATGAAGATTTAAATATTGATAATATACTCTATAAATCTTCAAGTGGATTTACAGCCAGTAGTATAATATTAAACAGCGATTTAAAAACTGATAATCTAGGCTCTGTGGACAAAATTTTAGAGAAGCCATACAAGAGCTCCAACAAAATTGAGAAAACCCATAAAAACCTCAGCAGTTTTATCAAATCTGGAAAAAATGCGCCTAAAATTTTTAATTTTACCAAAAAAACACTCAATCAAATGACGTTCTTTGTAGATATGCTCATCGTAATACCTTTGCACTTTTCGATTCCGTTTTGGCGGAATAACTACTGTACATCCCTTGTCTTCAAGACTTGTAACAAAGGCATTGCTATCGTAGCCCTTGTCAGCTACTACAGTAGAGTTATAGATACTTTCGGTCAACACTTGTGCCTGCGTAATTTCATTTCTTTGACCAGGAGTCAGAGTAAATTTAAGTGGATTTCCAAGTGCATCGACAAGCGCATGTATTTTAGTTGTAAAGCCACCTTTGCTCCTCCCTAAAGCTTCTTGATCCTTGGAGTTTTTTGTATATCCAGATGAACATGGATGGCCTCGGATGATCGTACCGTCGATTATAGCAACTTCTAAATCAGGCTCTTGTTTAGTATATTCAAGCAATTTTTTCCAGACATCTCTTTCACACCATCTTTTAAATCGCTTATGTATACTCCTGTAATTACCATAAGTTTTTGGTAAAAGTCTCCATTGGCAACCACTTCGCACTATGTACCACACTGCCTCTATGAATATTCTTAAACGTTTTTCATCTTTGCTGTGCATTCCTTTTACGCTTTTTATGAACTCTAAAATTTGTTTCCAATTTTCCTCTTTGATGTAATATTGCATATGGTAGTTTCTCCATTTTTTACCTATTAGGCTAAACTACCATCTTTTTCTCTCTTTTCATATTTTTTGTCCACAGAGCCTAGTTTACTACAGAAAGAAATTTATATCAAACAACTACCACTGCTTAGACCGTATGGTTGATGAATATGTGCTTTAAATTTGTGTGGGCGCACATATTCATCAACCTATTTTCTATACAGATTTTAAAAATTTACGTTGACTGCTTCTTTAAGTCTTGCATTAGCAATCACTATAATTTTATGCATTAGAGCTGTTATAGCTACCATCTTTTTTTACCTCTACCAATGAGATCAGAATAAAAAGCACCAAGTACAGATTTAGACTTTGCAGCAGCCATAGCAGCAGTAAAAAGCTTTGCACGAACATTGCTTCTACCACCTGTTATCCTTCGGTAACCAATAGTTTTACCGCTTTCTTTTGGATGCGGGGCAACTCCAGCAAGACTTGCAACTTCTTTTTTGTTTAAGTAGCCAAGTTCTGGCATCAGGCATACAAAATCTTGAGATAACTTGATACCTATTCCCGGTACTGTTCTAAGTATTTTTTGGCGCTTTTGTAACTCTAGATTTTCATCAATGATTTTTTGTATTGCATTATTGATCTCATTTATCTGACCGTTAAAAAAGTCAATGGTTTTTTGGCAACTTTCTTTTATATGCTCGTTTTCAGGTGCTTTCAGTCTACATTTCTCTTGAACTCTCATTTGTGTAATGTCATCACGTCGTTGACAAAGTGCAACTAAGGCTGTTTGTTCTTTTGACATAGGCACAAATAGAGATAGAGTACTATAGCATTCACATCCATATTGAGCAAGAGCTCTTGCATCTGATTGATCAGACTTTGCTAAAGTTCCATGAGATATGACAAAGCTTTTTACTTTGCGAGTATTAGCTCGATGTACAGCAACATTCTTATCAACAAGAAAATGTGCTAAGCCAAGCTCATATTTTCCAGTGTTTTCCAAAGTTACTAGAGAATTAGGTAGGATATCTGAAAATTTTTGAAACAACTGTTGCCAACCAGTAGCATCATTGTCAAACTTGATAGTGCTCTTTTGGTTGTGAGTTGCGGCAACATTTTTAAATTTTCCGATATCAATTCCAATGAAATTTTGATAAGATGTAATCATAATAAATAACCTCGATAGTTTAATTAATTTAAGATTGTAAACGGGTACATACATATGTCCCATGCAACTATTCAAACGTATCGAGAGATGGGGCTAGTGTACCTTGATCTGAACGGTTGTAATACCAATGGCTCTTCGGTCGCACATGCCCGTGATAGCCCTATTCCTATAGTGAGTAGGGTTATCTTTCCCTCTTATCTCTTTTATATCACATTTTTAACTTACAATGAAAGATGATATAGATTATGATAAATTGGCAGAAAAGCTATTTTCTGAGTTAGAGAAGGAAGCACCTACGCCTCCTCAAGGTGGTGGCTCTGGTGATCCACAGTCTATGTTAGGGAGTGCTGGAGTTAGTGGATTTTCTTGTCACAGAAGATAGAGGTGTTTATATGCATGGTAACGGTGAAAACATTGGGTTAATGAGAAGTCTGTTAAATGGAAATTGCCAAGGTTTTGTGGAAAGGTTTGAATCTTTTTTAGATCAGAGTCCATCTTTTTTACATTCTGTCGGTAAAGACCGTTTCTTTCCTGCATTTTTTTTCGGTATGTTTGCTACTGCACATGATTCTGATGTTGCAAACAATAATGAAAGGATTTTTTTTCGCTTTGATAATAATCCAGATAATCATAGAAGGGGAAATTTAAAGGTTGCTGTTTTAACTAATGAGGTAGATCAAAGAAATTGTACAAGTAAATGTTGGAGATCGTGCTTTAACTATGGTTTTACATGTGTTATTAGGGAGAGAAGAGAGAGTTGTTGTATTTCATATCCGTCATATCTTAAGTCACCAATTTCCCAATATGGGATTAGATTTAGCACAATGGCCAAATGCTAGGGTTTATGAAGTGATGTGCCAATTAGACCCTAATAGAAGGAATGAAGATGATTTAGGCCTAATTGTTAATATAATACCATTCCAGTCACCTGCTAACTATCTGCAGAATAGAGGTAATGCTGTTTTTCAAGGTGACCTTTTACAAGTAGGTGGTGTTAGTAATGTGCACAGTGCTACAGACATAATGATGAATACTGGTTGGCAAGTACAAAATCGTCATGCACAAGTATTCCAAGCCATCTCTAATGTGTTATTTCCATTAAGGTGGACAGTAAATAGAGATAACGCTAGGGAAGCAGGGTTTCATTCTATATTGCATGGGTTATTTCACGCTTGTAGTAATCCAGCTAGGGTAATTATTGAGTTTCAGTTGGGAGGAGGGCAGAAAGTGGACTTGGTTCTGTTAAGATCTGTGGAAGCGAGAGATGGTACCCATCCAATTGTAATAGAGTTAAAGTTTGCTGGTACTGGAGAGCTACAGCGAAAAATTGTAGAAGCAAATACTCAGCTAGGTAGTTATTTTAATGCTAGAGGATATAAGCGTATTACCGACGGGGGCACAGTAGTTTTAACGTACGCCATCTTCAATGATCGTGCGCAGAGGCCAAATACTCTTATATCAGTTAAGGATGTTCTTCGTATAAAAGACAACTTAGGGCATAGTTCTGCAGATGATCTTCCTGGTAGATAAGGGTTATTGAGAGTTTATGTGTCAAATCTAGTGGTATAATGCTAATATATGGTTAAGAGTGTGGTAGTAAAATATATAAAAATTTACTATAAGTTTTCCTTGAATTTTCTTTTTACTTTAAAATTAATTATTGTTAACCTAGTATCATATGTTATTAAAAACTCAAATAATATAGTCACTTCCAGCAACCAAAACCGCTGCGGGGTGGATTGGTCTTGCGTAGCGTTTGAACTCTTTAATTTTAATATAAATCAATTTAAACTGTATCAGTACTGATTTCTTAAGTATGGCTAAATATCAGGTTATAACACCTGGAAAAAATAAAGAATCTATCGATATTTTATATGGTTACCACTCTACTATTTTTGGAAAAGCACTTATTGGAGTTACAACACAAAGCATCTGTCACCTTTCTTTTTGTGATTTTGAAACTTCAGCTATTAAGATACTTGAAAAAGAGTGGCCACAAGCCTACCTGAAAGAAGATAGGCTAACAACGGCAAAAATTGTACGCAATATTTTTGACACACAAATACCTGAGAGATCATTTTCTTTGCTTGTTAGAGGAACAGACTTTCAAATTAAAGTCTGGCAAGCATTGATTTCGATTTCCACAGCTACAACAACAAGCTATGCCAATATTGCTCATATAATTGGTAAGCCAAAGGCCATACGTGCTACCGCAAATGCAATTGCTAACAATCCAATTTCCTACTTAATACCATGCCATCGTGTTATTCGTAAGTCTGGAAAAATTCATAAGTACCGCTGGGGAGTAGAACGCAAGAAGGCTATTCTTGCTTATGAAGCACTACTATACCTATCTATTAGTAAGAGCCTTTATCACTGAATGAATAATATCACGCAACGTTCCATCCTTAATTTTCCTGTATTCCCTCACTAGCCTTGATATTTCTTTACTACTTGTATCGCTATGGAAGGCCTTATCATGTAAATCCTCAGAGGCTTTTGTAAAAAAATATGACATATCAACTGACAAAGCTTCTGCCAAATTATACAACCTATCAACTACAAGCCTTACTTCTCCAGTTTCATATCCTTGTATATGCTGGAATGAAATTCCAAGCTTTTTTCCTAAGTCTCTTTGGCTAAAACCACACATTAGCCTTCTTTTCCTTATCCTTTCACCTATTTGTTTATCAATAGGATGTTGCATACCCATTTTTTAAAGCAATACTAACTCTTATTGTAACTTTGAGAAAAAGATTTTACTAACATATAAACTACACTACGCAACCTTTTGCTCTTAATTTCATTATATCCTTTGACTAACTTTAACACCTCTTCATCGTAAGCTTCATGTGAGTCAGCGTGCATATCAGTAAAAAAGTTAGCAACATCTATCGATAGGGCTTTTGCTAAGTCATATAGTCTACTGGCTAAAATGTAATTCGAACCATTTTCGTACCTTTGTATCTGTCTATATGAAACACCTATTCTTTTTCCTAATTCAGTTTGTGTCAAACCACAGTATAACCTAAGTTCCTTTATTTTTTTGCCTAATTCCACCTTTCATTGCTAATTTTATTTGTTCAAGCTTACAGCGAATTTCTTAATTCATAAAGTGGAAAAAAAAGAAGGAAAGCTAGGCTCTGTGGACAAAAAATATGAAAAGAGAGAAAAAGATGGTAGTTTAGCCTAATAGGTAAAAAATGGAGAAACTACCATATGCAATATTACATCAAAGAGGAAAATTGGAAACAAATTTTAGAGTTCATAAAAAGCGTAAAAGGAATGCACAGCAAAGATGAAAAACGTTTAAGAATATTCATAGAGGCAGTGTGGTACATAGTGCGAAGTGGTTGCCAATGGAGACTTTTACCAAAAACTTATGGTAATTACAGGAGTATACATAAGCGATTTAAAAGATGGTGTGAAAGAGATGTCTGGAAAAAATTGCTTGAATATACTAAACAAGAGCCTGATTTAGAAGTTGCTATAATCGACGGTACGATCATCCGAGCCCATCCATGTTCATCTGGATATACAAAAAACTCCAAGGATCAAGAAGCTTTAGGGAGGAGCAAAGGTGGCTTTACAACTAAAATACATGCGCTTGTCGATGCACTTGGAAATCCACTTAAATTTACTCTGACTCCTGGTCAAAGAAATGAAATTACGCAGGCACAAGTGTTGACCGAAAGTATCTATAACTCTACTGTAGTAGCTGACAAGGGCTACGATAGCAATGCCTTTGTTACAAGTCTTGAAGACAAGGGATGTACAGTAGTTATTCCGCCAAAACGGAATCGAAAAGTGCAAAGGTATTACGATGAGCATATCTACAAAGAACGTCATTTGATTGAGTGTTTTTTTGGTAAAATTAAAAATTTTAGGCGCATTTTTTCCAGATTTGATAAAACTGCTGAGGTTTTTATGGGTTTTCTCAATTTTGTTGGAGCTCTTGTATGGCTTCTCTAAAATTTTGTCCACAGAGCCTAGAGAACTTTCCTTCCGGGTTACAGATTACAATAAGCCACTGTCATAAAAACTAAAGTGGCTCTTCTGTGTTACGATTATATGATCTATCAATTTCATTCCTACATTTTCGCAGGTTGCAGCTAATGTGAGTGTGTTATCCTCATCCTCCTTTGATGGTTCTATATCTCCGCTTGGATGATTATGTGAAATTGCAACAGATGCTGCATCAATCAGTAATCCCTGTTTTATTATTTCCCTCACATACAGAGGTACTCTGTCTATAGTTCCACAGTCTTGAATATACTCATATATTAAATGACCACCTCGATCTAAGTATACCACTCGCAAGCTTTCCTTTCGTGACTGCCCTATTGCTGCTTTAAAGTATTTTAGTAGCTCTTCTCTATTATCAAGAATCGACAGCTTTTTTAACTTGCCTTTCAATATCCTATCAAAAATCTCTTTCAGACAAAAGATACTTGCTATTGCTCCATCATTCATTCCTGTAACATTTTTTAGCTCATGAAAATCAGCATTAATTACCCTTCCTAAACTACTAAAGAGCTCCATTAGCCTTTTGGCAACTTCTCTTCCTTCTGCATATCCAGACAGAGTACGTTCTAGTAGCTCGTGATCCAATAAAGACCTGCCTCTGCTTGATAGAATACGAGTTTCCAATTTTTCTTTTCTCTCACTATTATTCATAAAAACCTCCAAGGTCAACATTATATACAAATTCAGCGCCAGCTTTCTGACGCAATAGTTCTCGAGGAATAACCCTTTTGAACTCTAAATTTGCAATGTTGTCCTTGTTGCTTTAAAAGCTGGAATACTATTTGCCATATGAATTTGTGCATTGACATTTACTGTGCTAATTCCCTGAAGCGCAACGGTATTTATATTTGCAATCATAATATATTATATAAAATTGTTAATACAATATATTAAAGAAGCGATGAAGTAAAGGCTACAGCAATTAAAGATGGCTTAACTTAGTAAAAAAGTGTAGTATTCTATCACTTTGCTGATTACAAATGTTTATAAGGATAATCACTTTTTTCTTACTATATTCAAGTACGGCTTTTTGTAGTGATTGTAATTTTAATTTACCATACTGTGGGCTCAGTTGTAATCTGGATCTATCATATAGAAATTTAAGTAATATAAAAAAATTATTGAATAACGACGATAAGTTTGTTGCGCTTACGTTTGATGATGGGCCTTCCAACAATAGAATAAACGATATTATTAATGTTCTGGAAATCTATGAAGCAAAAGCAACGTTTTTTGTGCTTGGTGAACGTATAAATAAAAAAACGTCTGAAATAGTAAAGAAAATTCATGAATCAGGTCATGAGTTAGGCAATCACTCTTGGTCGCATAGGAAGTTGACATCACTTTCAAGTGAGGAACAATTGCAAGAATTGGAAAAGACAAATACAGCAATTAAAAATGCAATAAAACAAGATGTAAAATGGTTTCGTCCGCCATATGGATGTTATGACGATAATCTGATTGAAAATACTGATCAATTAAATATGTATTCAATATTATGGACGGTTGATTCGCTAGATTGGCAAGGTGATAAGCCAGAAACTTTAGTTGAAAGAGTTTTAAGTAATGTACATAATGGAGCAGTTATACTGTTTCATGATCACAATAACAGGTCAAACACAATTGAAGCTTTACCTCATATTATAAAAATACTAAAAAAATCAGGTTATAAGTTTGTGACCTTAAGTGAGTGGGAAAGAAGGGTTTGTAATGTAGTAAAAGCCAGAAGTATGTCATTAGAAGAAGGGGGAAAAGTGCATTTTAAAGGAATCCTATGTGGACAAAAAACAAAGTCTTTAACCGCAGAGCATTCATATTAGGCGGTATTCAGCTTACCATTTCCGCTGTTTTTAGCTATAGGTTATATGATTTACAAATACGAAACAGACAAAAGTACGAAGCACTATCTAATAGTAATAGAATAAGAGTCGCTACTATTATGCCTCAGCGAGGCAAAATTTTAGATAGGAATAGCGTTGAACTTGCAATAAACAAAATTTCGTATGTTGTTTTGTTTGATGGTTCTGGTAAGGAAGTTGATTTGCAGACATTATCAGAAGTCGAGTCTAAAATAGCAAAATCGTCAGAAAAAATAACTGCTCTTTATAAACGTTATTACCCGTTTGGTTCAATGTGTTCTCATGTAATCGGATATACAAAAAAACAGCAAGGCATAAGCGAAGTAGGAATCAGCGGTATTGAATATACATATGATCATATATTGAAAGGCAAGTCAGGAAAATCTGAGCAGGAAATAAATTCTAAAAAACGCGTCATAAAAGAATTATCAAGCATACCACAACAAAACGGACAAGATGTACAACTGACAATTGATATTAATCTGCAAGAGAAAATCGCAGAGGTATTTAAAGATCACCAAGGCTCCGCAGTGGTAATTGATGTAAATAATGGAGAAATTTTAGCATTATATAATTCACCTTCTTACGATAATAATCTTTTTGCTAGCAGGCTATCAAATGAGACTTGGGAGAGCTTGAATGCTCCTTCATTGCCGCTCGTGAATCGTGCGTTATCATATCAGATTCCACCTGGTTCAATATTTAAAATAATAGTTGCGCTTGCAGCTTTAAAAGATGGAATAATAACACCAGAAGAAAAATTCTCGTGTAAGGGCTATATGAAAATAGGCGAGCGGAAATTTCGTTGCCTGAAAAGCAAAGTCCATGGATATGTATCTTTAAATGAAGCAATGGCATTATCATGCAACACTTACTTTTATAATATAGGGAAAAAAATAAGTGTAGACTCTCTAGTAGAAATGGCCAGAAAATTTGGTATTGGAAGTGGGCCACTGATTGGAACGTTTAAAGAAGAAGCTCCAGGGTTGTTGCCAGATAGAGATTGGCGTACACGAAAGCTATATTCGCAGTGGTATTTAGGTGACACTATCAACTTAGTTATAGGACAAGGGTATATGCTTACAACACCACTACAGCTTGCAGTTCTTGCAGCGAGGATTGCAACAGGAAAAGAGGTAATTCCCCACATTGAGATGAGTAAAACGATACAAGATTTTCCCGATATTGATGTGGATTGTGAGCATCTTAGCATAGTTCGAAAAGCTATGTTTGACGTGGTGAATTCTAAAACTGGAACCTATAAGAAAGGGCTAAGCGGTATACAAATTGCCGGCAAAACCGGTACACCAGAAATAAACTCTAAGGGTGAAAGTCATAAGTTATTTATCGCCTATGGCCCTTACCATAACCCGCGCTATGCAATCTCTGTGTTTATAGAACACGGCAAAGCCCCACGCCAAGATGTTGCAATTGCTAATGAGATATTTCAGTATATGCTTGAAACTATGAGTATTAAACTTCTCCTAAGAAACTCACTCAACTAACTCTTCTTGTTGAACTAATATGTAGCCAAATTCGCTCGCTTTTTTGATCAAATTTTTTACAGTTCTATCTTTATAGCGTGTTTCATAGTATTCCATTCCTTTTTCTACATATTCCTGTCCGTATTTGAGCATACTATAAAATATGCATGCCATTTTTCTTGCAGTAGCTGTTATTGCTTTTGGTGCTCCTAGGCTCTGTGGACAAAAAATATGAAAAGAGAGAAAAAGATGGTAGTTTAGCCTAATAGGTAAAAAATGGAGAAACTACCATATGCAATATTACATCAAAGAGGAAAATTGGAAACAAATTTTAGAGTTCATAAAAAGCGTAAAAGGAATGCACAGCAAAGATGAAAAACGTTTAAGAATATTCATAGAGGCAGTGTGGTACATAGTGCGAAGTGGTTGCCAATGGAGACTTTTACCAAAAACTTATGGTAATTACAGGAATATACATAAGCGATTTAAAAGATGGTGTGAAAGAGATGTCTGGAAAAAATTGCTTGAATATACTAAACAAGAGCCTGATTTAGAAGTTGCTATAATCGACGGTACGATCATCCGAGGCCATCCATGTTCATCTGGATATACAAAAAACTCCAAGGATCAAGAAGCTTTAGGGAGGAGCAAAGGTGGCTTTACAACTAAAATACATGCGCTTGTCGATGCACTTGGAAATCCACTTAAATTTACTCTGACTCCTGGTCAAAGAAATGAAATTACGCAGGCACAAGTGTTGACCGAAAGTATCTATAACTCTACTGTAGTAGCTGACAAGGGCTACGATAGCAATGCCTTTGTTACAAGTCTTGAAGACAAGGGATGTACAGTAGTTATTCCGCCAAAACGGAATCGAAAAGTGCAAAGGTATTACGATGAGCATATCTACAAAGAACGTCATTTGATTGAGTGTTTTTTTGGTAAAATTAAAAATTTTAGGCGCATTTTTTCCAGATTTGATAAAACTGCTGAGGTTTTTATGGGTTTTCTCAATTTTGTTGGAGCTCTTGTATGGCTTCTCTAAAATTTTGTCCACAGAGCCTAGGTAAACGTAATACTGAACTACCGGAATGGAAAAAGAGAATGATTGAACGACAGAGGAAAACTCTTGTTGTTTGTTATGAATGCCATAAGAAAATCCAATATGGAAAATATGATGGTGACTCCTTAAAACGTTAGATTATTGGAGAGCCACGTGATACGGAAACGATCATGCGTGGTTCGGAGAGGGGTTGTTGGAAAAGTACTTAACAAGTAACTCGCTGGCTGCCCACTCTACTTCATGCACAGTTCTGCGAGAGGCTGGCGGGGAAGGTCCGCCGGTCTACTCTCCCTATATCAATAGCATTGCTTTAAAAAGAGTGCCCATATTTTCAGTCAACCTTAAGAATTCACTAAAGATCCTATTCTTTTGTTCATCACTTGCGCTTTTCATTAAAGCCAGGGTTCTTTCTTTTATGCCAAAAAGATATAAAAATTCTCTTTGAGTTAAAATATCGCAATCTACGTGTTTTAATGAATCTTTTAATGCTTGAAAGTTTACAAGTGCGGTAATATCACTATTACCAACATTCTCAAGAAAATTAGCATACTTATGTTGTTTTATCGATTGCAGAGTGCTCTTATATGCGGGGTACACATAACCGTAATCTACAATCAAAGCAGCTCCTTTATTATTATATATCTTCTTCTCAAGTTTTTTTAATATTTCAACCCCAACTGAACATATTTCCACCACTGCACCATTAAAAAATTTTCCATTTGTCATCTGAGTAGCTGACACTGGAATCCATGATTCTTTTTTTCTGGATTCCAGTGTCACGCACTGGCATGACACCAAGAGACTGCCATCATCTTGTTTTGTCACCATATTTTCATACCACCCCTCATCATGATATACAAACTGATCTATCGGAAGAGCGTCAAAGAACTCATTTGCTAAAAAAATGGTTGGTTGTTCTGGTAGGTTGTCAATATTTTTGTGCCAATTAACATCTAAGCTTTTTAATTTTTCCTTTTGTATCTTCCGTAAAGTAGGGCTTATTTCAACTAAGTGGATCAACATTGAATTAAAAAAGCTGCTGTATTTTTTAGTGACTCTTATTATATCGTGAATGAGTGTTCCTTTGCCTGGCCCAAGTTCAACTAGAGAAAATTTTGATGGCTTTCCTAATTTTTCCCATGTATGCATTATCCAAACTGCAATTACTTCACCAAATAATTGGCTGATCTCAGGTGCGGTAGTAAAATCACCATCCTTACCAAGCGGTAATTTACTTGTATAATAGCCGTATTTTTCATGGTACAAAACGGCATTCATGAAATCACTGATGGATATTGATCCTTGACTTTTGTCAATTAATTCGTGTATATAAGTGAGCATGTTATTAATAAATGTTTAACTATAGCGTGCCATAATATAAAATAGTAGAGTATTTATATATATAGTATAAACTTAAGTTTGTGAGTAATAGTGCTTCAGTTATGGACGACAAAAACACCGATTATGTTGCCCTTATACCTCAAAATGATAGTATTGAATACAAATTTGAAGAAGCTGTCAATTTTATAGAAAACAAGGTTATAAATGCTGATGGGCTAACTTTAGCGGAAGTGTTTCAAGTGCTAGTTCAAATGCTAGATGGTGATCTAGCATTGGTAAAAAAAGTACTAGCATATGCTAATATTATGGCAAAGCATGGAATGAAGGTAGCAAAAGAGTCGCAATTAAGCAGAGCTGATGTTCGCCGAGCTTTGGAAGGTAGAGAAAGTGTTGTCAATAGACAAGATTTTATAAAGAAACCACCTCTTCCACCTGCTATAAAATCGACCAAAAAGAAAAGTAGAGGTCTTTAAATGGCCGAATCTATAAAAAAATTTACTGTACAATGTGACTTCAAAGGACAAAGTTCACCTTTTGCAATATACATAGGAAATCCAAAAAGTGATGCTCATCCAATTCATCATCAAGATTCCTGGCTTGTAAAAGAACGTGGAGGGAATATTCCTAATAAAGTAAAAGAAAGTCTACAAAAATTATATAAACTATCTCAAGAAAATGGAGTCTCTTTCTCAGAGTTATGTGCGTATGCCATTACTGTGGTTAGTAATAATGATAAAAAAAGCGATAGCAAAAAATAGCAAACTGCTCTCTTATCATCCAATATCTTCTTCCTGTCTTTCCTATACCTTCTCTCTTGTCATCCCAGTGCTTGACACTGGGATCCAGCTAGGTTGGTGAATATAAAAGTAGCTAATCTCATTTATATTAAAACACTACGTTTTTGATGGGGTTGCGTGAAAAACTGGATTCCAGTGTCAAGCACTGGAATGACACCACCTGCCACACAAATTGCCTACAAATTATAGCTCTTTTCATAATAGTCCGGAAAGTTCATAGAAAAGCAGAATCAACAGCATGACGAAAAGATGTGAATAGAGGAATGTTTTTCCTAGGCTCTGTGGACAAAAAATATGAAAAGAGAGAAAAAGATGGTAGTTTAGCCTAATAGGTAAAAAATGGAGAAACTACCATATGCAATATTACATCAAAGAGGAAAATTGGAAACAAATTTTAGAGTTCATAAAAAGCGTAAAAGGAATGCACAGCAAAGATGAAAAACGTTTAAGAATATTCATAGAGGCAGTGTGGTACATAGTGCGAAGTGGTTGCCAATGGAGACTTTTACCAAAAACTTATGGTAATTACAGGAGTATACATAAGCGATTTAAAAGATGGTGTGAAAGAGATGTCTGGAAAAAATTGCTTGAATATACTAAACAAGAGCCTGATTTAGAAGTTGCTATAATCGACGGTACGATCATCCGAGGCCATCCATGTTCATCTGGATATACAAAAAACTCCAAGGATCAAGAAGCTTTAGGGAGGAGCAAAGGTGGCTTTACAACTAAAATACATGCGCTTGTCGATGCACTTGGAAATCCACTTAAATTTACTCTGACTCCTGGTCAAAGAAATGAAATTACGCAGGCACAAGTGTTGACCGAAAGTATCTATAACTCTACTGTAGTAGCTGACAAGGGCTACGATAGCAATGCCTTTGTTACAAGTCTTGAAGACAAGGGATGTACAGTAGTTATTCCGCCAAAACGGAATCGAAAAGTGCAAAGGTATTACGATGAGCATATCTACAAAGAACGTCATTTGATTGAGTGTTTTTTTGGTAAAATTAAAAATTTTAGGCGCATTTTTTCCAGATTTGATAAAACTGCTGAGGTTTTTATGGGTTTTCTCAATTTTGTTGGAGCTCTTGTATGGCTTCTCTAAAATTTTGTCCACAGAGCCTAGCACTTCCATTGCTTTTTTTCTTAAATCATAACTATATGCTGCTGGCATACTTACCTTCACTACTATAAACTCTTATTTTAACCCGTTTGGACCATTATGAAAAGAGCTATACAATGTTCGTACAGTAAGTACTGAAATGACATCATTTACTATGTAATATTGTGTCATATTACAGATATATAGTTTAATCCCTCAATATTTCATTTATAGAGATTTTCGATCTCGTCTTTTCATCCACTTTTTTTACTATGACTGCACAATAGGTTGAAATATTATTTTTAGATGGAATAGACCCTGGTACCACTACAGAATAAGGTGGCACTTCGCCGTAAAATACCTTGCTAGTTTCTCTATCAATAATCTTTGTTGATGCCCCAATAAACACACCTATGCCAAGGACTGATCCTTCTCTCACTACCACACCCTCGGCCACCTCGCTACGTGCTCCAATAAAGCAATTATCTTCTATAATGACAGGTGAAGCTTGAATAGGCTCTAAAACTCCACCTATTCCCACTCCACCGGAAATATGGCAGTTTTTTCCTATTTGCGCACAGCTACCAATCGTTGACCAGGTATCTATCATTGTTCCTGAATCAACATATGCACCAACGTTGATAAAACTTGGCATTAGAACAACATTTGTACCTATATAAGCAGATCGGCGGACAAAACACCCAGGAACTGCTCTAATTTTTAACTGGCGAAATTTCTCCTCATTCCATTCACTAAACTTGTTACCGATCTTGTCAAACCAGCAATTGGTATTGTCTATTATTTTGCTTTCTTCAGTGAGAAAATGTAGTAATATTGCCTGCTTTATCCACTTATGTACTATCCATTCTCCACTTGATAGCTTTTCTGCTACTCTAATTTTGCCACTATCAAGGAGCTCAATTACCTCTTTAATTGCTATTCTTGCTGTTTTCTTTAGATTACAGTCATTAAATTTTTCTCTATTTTTCCAAATATCTTCTATCTCAGTTTTTTTTAGTTGCAAACCTTCCATTTGTTATATATATATTGATATTAAATTTATAGTTCTGTATCATTTGAGCTTGTTACTACTTATATATAAGTGCTATGAAAATACAATGTAATAGTTGTGCTAAAACTTACTTAGTATCCCCTAAGCAAATTAGTGCGTCTGGAAGAAAGGTAAAATGTACGAACTGCAATCACATATGGCATGAACATCTAGAAGAAGTGTCAAAAAAATCACACTCTGCTAATATACAGGAAAAAAAAGTTAGTGGAAGAAATTTTTTACAAAATCTAGCGTTTACCACTCTAGCTTTTGCAACAGCTACAGGGTTATGCGTCGTAATTGCTAATGGCGTCTTTCCTAGAGAGATGAACAAAGCATACAAAACGATCAGTTCATATAAGGATTCAATAAGCTATAAATTAGGGTACAAAAAAGAACAAACAGAAAGTCCAAATGTAAAAAAACTTGTTGTAAATAAGTTTTATCAAGACTACCTTTTTTTATCTAATTTAAAATCTAGTTAAATAGGCATACCGATATCGGTCTCTAGCTACTCAGATGGTGTTTAGGGTGACAGAGTTTTAAAAATAAGTTATTTTTTAGCAAAAAAGGCAGCTCATGAGTATTAAAATTGCACCTTCTATACTTTCAGCAGATTTTGCAAAATTAGGGGAAGAAGTAAGAAAAATTAGCGATTTAGGTGTGGATTACATACACATAGACGTTATGGATGGGAATTTCGTTCCAAATATTACAATTGGTCCTAGCGTTGTTTCTGCAATACGTAAATATAGCAATCTTCCTTTTGATGTGCATTTAATGGTCAAATCTCCTGGTAACCACATTGAAAGCTTTATAAATGCTGGTGCTGATATTATCACTGTACATGCAGAAGCAGAGACACACCTTGAGAGGTTGATAAGAAAGATAAAGTCATACAAAAATGTAAACGACGAAAAAAAACCGATTCAAGTTGGAGTTTCAATTGTTCCTTCAACTTCTCCAAGTGTGCTTGAATACATAATACATGAGCTAGATATTGTGCTGATTATGACAGTCAACCCTGGCTTTGGAGGACAGGAATTCATTCATTCACAGTTGAACAAGATATCTACTATAAAAAAAATGATACAAGAGCGTAACCTTAAAACACAAATTTCAGTAGATGGTGGAATTAACTTTTTTAACGCAGCTGATATAATAAAAGCAGGTGCAGATATTTTAGTTGCGGGATCGGCGATATTCAAGGCTGAAGATATTAAGAAGGCCGTAAACGATCTTAAAAATCTATTGTTGTGACCCTATATAGCTAAAGTGGCTTAGGTTTACCTACAATTTGAAAAACAACAAATTCGTCATTCCGCTACTCGTTAGCGGAATCTATGCTGAGATACCGCGACGGTATGACGTAGAAAAACCTTTCTTGGGTTGTATCCGTTCAGCTAAGCGGTGTGAGAGATGATAGATAAGAGGTTTTGGAAAGGATTGAGACCCCTTTGTTTCCATGTCAAGTATAATGAAATTATCCGTTCAAGGAATGCATTTCCCCGCTTCGATTGGGTAAAATATGAATTTTTGCGATAAACGACATAATGCCGTATCTGCTGTTCAGCATGGTTGTTTGTCAGCGGAATGTTTTCTGGGTCATCTAAAAAATTCCACATTATTCTTTCAGATTTCAAAATATTTTTTGCAACTCGAGAAGCTCCAATTGCTTCAGGTAAATGTGATATCAACTATGTTTTTTTTAATTTTTTGAATTTAGTCTTATTACAACTCTTGTTTATAACTTTGTATTTTTATTCAATTAAAAAATGTATTTTTGGCAACAAAAACCCTAGGCTCTGTGGACAAAATTTTAGAGAAGCCATACAAGAGCTCCAACAAAATTGAGAAAACCCATAAAAACCTCAGCAGTTTTATCAAATCTGGAAAAAATGCGCCTAAAATTTTTAATTTTACCAAAAAAACACTCAATCAAATGACGTTCTTTGTAGATATGCTCATCGTAATACCTTTGCACTTTTCGATTCCGTTTTGGCGGAATAACTACTGTACATCCCTTGTCTTCAAGACTTGTAACAAAGGCATTGCTATCGTAGCCCTTGTCAGCTACTACAGTAGAGTTATAGATACTTTCGGTCAACACTTGTGCCTGCGTAATTTCATTTCTTTGACCAGGAGTCAGAGTAAATTTAAGTGGATTTCCAAGTGCATCGACAAGCGCATGTATTTTAGTTGTAAAGCCACCTTTGCTCCTCCCTAAAGCTTCTTGATCCTTGGAGTTTTTTGTATATCCAGATGAACATGGATGGCCTCGGATGATCGTACCGTCGATTATAGCAACTTCTAAATCAGGCTCTTGTTTAGTATATTCAAGCAATTTTTTCCAGACATCTCTTTCACACCATCTTTTAAATCGCTTATGTATACTCCTGTAATTACCATAAGTTTTTGGTAAAAGTCTCCATTGGCAACCACTTCGCACTATGTACCACACTGCCTCTATGAATATTCTTAAACGTTTTTCATCTTTGCTGTGCATTCCTTTTACGCTTTTTATGAACTCTAAAATTTGTTTCCAATTTTCCTCTTTGATGTAATATTGCATATGGTAGTTTCTCCATTTTTTACCTATTAGGCTAAACTACCATCTTTTTCTCTCTTTTCATATTTTTTGTCCACAGAGCCTAGTTTACTACAGAAAGAAATTTATATCAAACAACTACCACTGCTTGGACCGTATGGTTGATGAATATGTGCTTTAAATTTGTGTGGGCGCACATATTCATCAACCTATTTTCTATACAGATTTTAAAAATTTACGTTGACTGCTTCTTTAAGTCTTGCATTAGCAATCACTATAATTTTACGCATTAGAGCTGTTATAGCTACCATCTTTTTTTTACCTCTACCAATGAGATCAGAATAAAAAGCACCAAGTACAGATTTAGACTTTGCAGCAGCCATAGCAGCAGTAAAAAGCTTTGCACGAACATTGCTTCTACCACCTGTTATCCTTCGGTAACCAATAGTTTTACCGCTTTCTTTTGGATGCGGGGCAACTCCAGCAAGACTTGCAACTTCTTTTTTGTTTAAGTAGCCAAGTTCTGGCATCAGGCATACAAAATCTTGAGATAACTGATACCTATTCCCGGTACTGTTCTAAGTATTTTTTGGCGCTTTTGTAACTCTAGATTTTCATCAATGATTTTTTGTATTGCATTATTGATCTCATTTATCTGACCGTTAAAAAAGTCAATGGTTTTTTGGCAACTTTCTTTTATATGCTCGTTTTCAGGTGCTTTCAGTCTACATTTCTCTTGAACTCTCATTTGTGTAATGTCATCACGTCGTTGACAAAGTGCAGCCAAAGTTGATTGTTCTGTAGAGGTAGGTACAAATAGAGAGATAGTTCTATGGCGTTCAAATCCATATTGAGCAAGAGCTCTTGCATCTGATCTATCAGACTTTGCTAAAGTTCCGTGAGATAAAATAAAGCTTTTTACTTTACGAGTATTAGCTCGATGCACGGCAATATTTTTGTCGGTAAGAAAATGTGATAAGCCAAGCTCATATTTCCCTGTATTTTCTAAAGTCACTAAAGCATTAGGTAGAATATCTGAAAACTCTTGAAATAATTGTTGCCAACCAGAAGCATTATTATCAAATTCGACAGCATTCTTCTGTTTGTGAATTGCAACGACATTTTTAAATTTTCCGATGTCAATGCCAATAAAATTTTGATAAGATGTAACCATAATAAACCTCGATAGTTTTAGTTAATTTAAGATTGTAAACGGGTGCATATATATGTCCCAAGCAACTATTCAAACGTATCGAGAGATAGGGCTAGCGTACCTTGATACCAACGGTTGTAATACCAATTTCCTTTCGGTCGCGCACGCCCGTGATAGCCCTATTCCTAGTGAGCAGGGTTATCTTTCTCTCTTATCTCTTTTATATCACGTTTTTAACTTACAATTTCCTTCAAGTAATACCTTGTACGTTTTCGCAACTTTCTGGCACGTCTGGTAAATCTAAAAACATCTATCTCATTTTTTAGCAAGGCCTTTTTTAGTGCAAATAATTCAGTGGCTACGTTTCTTAAGTAACAGCCCAGAACTTTAACTTCAACTATGTGCTAATCTTTCAAAATCTCTTGATAAATGTGCCCAACAGATTTGCCTGTTCTTATCGGCAAAGTAGTTGTATGCTGCGTACCTGTCGGTTACTACTAAGCTATTGCGATTGCAGAACTTACTATTTTGTAAAACCTTCATTCCTCTTGACTCTGTCAATTTTATAAAACTTGCTGTATTACTGGCAAACATCCAGCACCAACCAAGTTTACCTTTGTTATAATGGCTCGTTTCATCGATATGCAGAACTTCACTTTTACTTACTTCTTGCTCGATTTGCTCATATGCTTCTTGGCATTTTTCTGCAACTCTAGCCTCGCTATTTGACACGCTACCAACACTGATGTCCAGGTTGAAAATATTTTTTATAATATTTGCTACTTCTCTTTTCGAGTTCTTGTAAAATCCGCTCAGCGCCGCGATTGTTGACTTAACTTTTGGACCAAATGTATCCGCAGTAACACCTTCTGGTAGCCTGCTACTTTTTCTTTTTCCACACTTGCAACAGCGGCCATTGGTATTCCACAACATAAGGCTTAATTTCTGGCAAATCAACTTTTTGATGAATGTATGGCTCTTTCGATATCGCAATTTCTCCTCCGCACTCGCAAGAACTCTATTTTCACCACTTCATCTGCTTCCATTTTAGGGCGATACTTTCCTTCATGCCCAATCTGTGCCCCTATTTTCCTGTCACTTTTTTTCTTTTTCTTCTTTAGCTTGTATAACTCTTTTGAGCTCGGTATCGATGAATTTTGTGAATTCAGACCTAGTCTTTCTTTCAATTCAGCATTTTCGATTCTTAGCGCCTTATTCTCAGATCTAAAATTTTCGTTTTCTATCTCTAACCTCTTTATCTCTGCTTTTAGTTGCTCTATCTCTATTTTAAAGCTTTCACAGAGCTTGAGAAGACTAGCTAGTAGATCAGACATATTTACCACACATACTACTTGTGATATTATGTTTTTAGCACTCCTTGTCTACTTTTTATTTTACCGCTCCGCTGAACGGATACCTTTTTTTTACTGTTTGAGTATGTAAGGATTATGACGACCTATCCCAAACCTCAACTATATCCTCACTAAACTCTATTATCTTTGTTTTTTTAAACTGATAACAGTTGTTAATGAATTGAATCCCTAAATCTCCTACAAAAGGAGTGGCATCATTGCCTAAAATTTTACCACTGCGGCATATTATCAACCTGTCGATTAAATTACACTTTAATAGTTCTGTGATTAACACTCCTCCACCTTCAACTAATAACCTTGTTATACCGATTTCTGAAACAAGTTTTAATGCCATGTCCTTTAGGCAGGCTTTGCCTGCATCGTTTGAATTGACTTTCAAGTAGTTAATATTTTTTATTTTTTCTTTTACTTCTTTATTCGTTATCACCCAAGTTGTTACTTTATCTGCAGTCTTTGCAATGTTATGCTCTTCCTTTAATCTCCCTTGGCTATCTATAATTAGCCTGATTGTCGATCTACTTCCGAGTCCTGGTAATCTGCAAGTTAAGAGTGGATCATCATTAATAAGAGTATTGCTGCCAATCATAATTGCATCATATTTCGTTCTGAGCTCATGCACCCAGTTTCTCGTATTTTCACTTGTTATCCATTTGCTATCGCCTGTAAATGTTGCGATTTTTCCGTCAAGAGTTGTTGCGACTTTGCAAGCTATAAATGGTCTATGTAATTCTTTAGTGGTGAAAAAACCGACATTCAGTTCTTCTGCTTCTTTTTGCATAATACCTTGCTCAACTTCAATTCCTGCTTCTTTCAGAGCTTTAATGCCTCCACCTGAAACTCTACTATCTGGGTCAATAGTTGCAATTACTACTCTTTTTATGCCAGCTTTTATGATTTTTGCAGTGCAAGGCCCCGTGACTCCGTGATGACAACATGGCTCAAGAGTGATATATATAGTTGCGCCATGAGTTGAATCTTTAGCGTTTTGCAAAGCGACTACCTCCGCATGCGGACGCCCACCAATCCCTGTATATCCCTCACTAACAATTGTACCATCTTTTACAATAACACACCCGACAGCAGGATTTGGTGCAACATTTCCAAGATTTTTTTCTGCAAGCCTTAATGCAATTGACATGAAATGATCATCAGTCATTAGAAAGAAGTCATTTCGTATGAGGTATCAAAAATTCTTCTGTGCTCGTGTATAGCAAATCTATCTGTCATACCTGAGATATAGTCACATATTATTACTGAACGCTGAGATTCACAAGCGAGTTTGCTCCACTCTGTGGGAAGTAATCCTGGGTTTTCATAAAAACATTGAAAGAGTTCCTGTATTATGCGTTTTGCTTTGTTCATCGTTCTACTCAGTTTATAGCTTCTGTATATTTTCTCCATGTTGAATCTTTTCATTTCTTTTGTAGCATTCGCAACTTCTGGTGAAAATGTGACTAGCATTTTATTTAGACTTCTTACGTCTTCTACGCTTTTTATTTTGTGATCTTCAATATTTCTTTCAGTCTGAGAAACAACATCACTTATCATAGTTCCTATAGTTCCACTCAGTGATTCATGTATGAGTTTGCTTTGAGGCAATTCTGAATATCTGCTCCTTATGTCTTTAAACATTTTTTCAATTAAAGGAACATTCAGCAAATCTTCGATGGTTACTAAATTCGCCCTGAGTGCATCATCAAGATCGTGAACACTGTAAGCAATATCATCTGCAATTGAAGCAACTTGCGCTTCAATGCTTGAAAATTCTTCAAGTTTTAGATCATATTTTTTGTTGTATTCTAATAACAGCTGATTACTTGTAGAAGACTCCGCATTTTGACCAAGCAAGGGACCGTTATGTTTTGCAACTCCTTCAATCACCTCCCAACTTAAATTCATACCATAAAAATCAGCATGTTTTTGTTCAAGATAAGTTAAAATCCTTATAGCTTGAACATTATGATCAAACTCATACTTCTCGTTATCAAGATTGAAATCTTGAACTGATTTCTTTAGAGCATCTTCACCTGCATGACCAAATGGAGGATGACCAAGATCATGTGCGAGCGCTATGCATTCAGTGATATCCTCATTTAAGCCAAGTCTACGCGCAATGGACCTTGCAATTTGTGCAACTTCAAGGCTATGAGTAAGCCGAGTGCGATAGTAGTCGTGCTCATAATTGATAAAAACTTGTGTTTTGTACTCCAACTTTCTAAACGCATTAGAGTGAATGATACGGTCCCTATCACGCTGAAAGCAGCTGCGATTCTCATCTTCTGGCTCTTTGAAGTATCTCCCTTTTGTTTTGCTTGGAAAACATGCATAATTTAATAGAAAATTATTGTTTGACATGTAAAATTTCTACTATAATAAGTTATCAATAATAAACGGTGGTTACTATGTCAACAAATTACAACATCAACTTAACTGATAATGCACTAAAAAAAATCCACTCTCTTGCAGAGCAGGAGGGGGATAAGAGTTCCATTTTACGGGTTGCAGTTTCAGGTGGTGGATGTTCTGGCTTCAAATACAATTTTCTTATGGATCAAATGAATAAAAATCTATCTTTGGATGATGAAGACGATGATTACGATGATGAGTTTGATGACGAAGACGAAGATGATGATTATGAAGAAAGCGAGGACTATAGAAGCCACTCCAGTTTTAGCGAAAAAGGTAAAGATATAGTAATTAATGATGAAAATGGCAATCCTGTATTAATGGTTGATAATTGTTCAGCAAAATTTTTAAATAACTCAGTTATAGATTATACTGAGGATCTCAGTGGTTCTGGTTTTCAAATAAAGAATGCCTTTGCTAAATCCCAGTGTGGTTGTGGCAACAGCTTCTCAGTTTAGTCAAAAATTTGATGTCATTCCAGTGCGTGACACTGGAATCCAGCCTTTTACGAAATCCCATCATAAACGTTGTGTTTTAACATACGATTAGCTACTTTTATGCTCACCAACTTAGTGTCCAATCAAAATTCCTGGATCCCAGTGTCGGAGCACTGGGATGACACTCTTCTCTGGTGGAGGGTGCTCTCAAGTCACAACGTTCATATAGTTGTATACTTGACACTGAGGTTTATTCTTCTATTTCTTTTTCACTGGTCATGCACTATCATTTGCTATGCAAGCACAACATTTGTATGGTTATAGGTCTTTTAAACATGGGTGGTAATGTAGCACTAGAACTAACTTCTGTAGATAAAAGCTTCAAGGACAATTCTGCTGTTGTAAAGGATATCAACTTAAGTGTTACAAGAGGGCAAGTAGTAGCGCTGATTGGCAATTCAGGTGCAGGGAAAACAACTATATTGCAAATCGCAGGCTTGTTGGACAAGCCAACTTCAGGTATAGTTACGATAGATGAAATAAATTGCACACAAGCCAGTAATAAGCATAAAACTCATGTAAGAAGAAATTTTCTTAGTTTTGTTTATCAATTTCACTATTTGTTACAAGAGTTATCGGTGTTGGAAAATATTATGCTTCCTCAACTCATTGCAGGAAAAAGCAAAGCTGAAGCAAAAAAAAATTCGCAAGCAATGTTGGAAAAATTTGGTCTGGAAAACAAAGCAAGTAGCATGGTATCTGAAGTTTCGGGTGGGGAAAGGCAGAGAGTTGCAATTGCAAGAAGCATTGTAAATTCTCCAAAGCTTTTACTTGCAGATGAGCCAACAGGAAACTTAGATCCAACAAATTCTTTTAACGTGTTTTTACTGCTACATTCATACGTAAAGGAAAATAACAGCTCTATGCTTATAGTAACACACAATCATCTCCTTACAGAAAAGGCAGACTGCATTTTCCAATTGAGAGATCGATCATTAGTGAAGTTGTGAATAGGAAAAATAGCACAATTTCTATGCCTTATACTTATCTAACCAATGATCATTAACAGAGTACAACTCGCATGAAATGCTTTCATTGCTTTTTATACACGGACTTTTTAACTTACGCTGTTTACTTAGGGAACACCCCGATAACATAAACACAGCTAAAACAAAAAATAATAGCTTTTTAAACATAACAAAACCTTTTCATTTATATTACTACACTCATTTCTCTTGTTTGTAAAGATTAGACATATTCTTTTACCCTTACCTCTTTTTTGACCTTTTGAGAAGAAATAGTTGCACTATTCAAGCGCAGTTTTATATAATTGTCCACGATTTGAGTCACTTCCTCTTCTTTATCCTTTAGAAAGTGATTAGTATCATCTATTATATGGTATTTCATGTGATCACTTCTTACTGAATTTATCAACCTTTTTGCTAATTCTGTTACATCGCTTTCTTCTGAGATTGTATCATTACTGCTTTGTATTATAAGCCCAGAAACTGGACAGGGAGAAAGAAAAGAAAAATCGTACTTAGTTACCGGAAGAGAAAGAGCAATAAAACCCACTATCTCAGGGCGGCGCATTGTTAGCTGCATAGCCACCCATGCTCCAAAAGAAAAACCAGCGATCCAAATTGGAACATTGCTAGGATTATGTTCCTGAAGCCAATCAATGGCTACCGCAGCGTCAGTTAATTCTCCTATACCCTTATCAAAAGTTCCGGTAGATTTTCCCACACCACGAAAGTTAATTTTCAATGCAGAAAAATTGTTATCGATAAAAGACGTATATGTACTATGTACAATTTTACTATCCATATTACCACCATATTGAGGATGATGATGTAAAACCAGCACAACCGGCACGTTGGCATCTTTGCTTTGGTGGTATTCACCTTCTATCTTTCTTGTTGCATTATTTAAAAAAACTTCAACCATGATAACTCCTAATAAGAACCCGCTTGACAGGTATTGATGACGTGAGTTATTAATTATGTATTAATCTCGCTGTTTTTGCAATAAATTTTTTATCGTGTTAAAGCTAACGTACATAGTTGGTTATAGTTGATGGTAAACTTATTTAAGTGACAGATGAGTCCATTTTCTTTAGAAAATAGTGGTTGCGTATATGCTGATTACAATGCAACTGCTCCAATTAGTGAAAATGTAAAAAAAAGTATATTTGAGGTCTTGTTAAAACAAACGCTCAATCCATCATCACTACATAAAAGAGGACAAGAAGCGAGGAAGATTCTTCAGGATGCAAGAGATAACGTACGTGGTGCTATTGGCGTCTCAAGTGATAAAGAAATAGTTTTTACGTCTGGTGCAACTGAAGCGAATAACCTTGTTATGAGAGGAATAGCAGGCTACCTGCATATAATTTCAGCTATAGAGCATCCTTCAATTCTTAATTCTGCATGTAATCCATATATAATACCTGTTAATCAGGAGGGCATTGTTGACTTTTTAGAGCTAGAAAAAATTCTAAGCGAACTTAAAGGAAACAAAGCAATAGTTTCAGTTATGATGGCAAATAACGAAACCGGAGTTATTCAACCTATTGAGGAAATAGCTAAAATAGTACACAAGTTTGGAGCAATTTGCCACACTGACACTGCTCAAAGTGTTGGGAAAATTAAAGTTAATATGGAAGATTTAGGAGTGGATTTACTCACTTTATCCGCCCATAAATTTGGCGGTGTAGCAGGCAGTGGAGTTTTAATATTCAATAAAGAACTTGCGATAGAACCTATTATAATAGGTGGTGGACAAGAGAAGGGATTTCGTGGTGGTACGGAAAATATTGTTGCAATTGCAGGCCTTTCTGCTGCACTGCAAAATATTCCAGATCTTTTATCAAAAATGGATGAAGTAAAGGAGCTACGCGATCAATTAGAGTGTGAATTATTAAATCTTGCCAGTGACATAAGAATCTTCGGTAAAAACTCTAAGAGGCTGCCAAACACAAGTTTTATTTATATGCCAGGAGTAAAGAGTGATGTGCAGCTCATGCATTTTGACTTGAATTATATTGCAGTTAGTAATGGCTCCGCATGTTCTTCTGGAAAAGTTGAGCCTTCCCATGTTTTGCTTGCAATGGGGGCAACAAAAGAGCAAGCAGAGTGTTCAATTAGAATCAGTATAGGTCCAGAAACTAAACCACAAGACATAAAAAAAATAGTGGATTGTTGGTATAATATCTACAAGCAGAACACCTTGGTATAGATAATACGTGGTATCATGCAGGCACTGGCCGAGCATTAGATGTAAAAAATTATAGCTCTTTTCATAATGGTCCAAACGGGTTAAAATAAGAGTTTATAGTAGTGAAGGTAAGTATGCCAGCAGCATATAGTTATGATTTAAGAAAAAAAGCAATGGAAGTGCTAGACGAAGGGGAAAGCAGAGAAACGGTAGCAGCAAGATTTAAAATTGGAAGAACTACATTATGGGAGTGGCAGCAAAGAAAAAAAGAAACAGGAGATTTTCAGTCGAAAAAACTTGGAAATGGAGGTTATAATCACAAAATTACCGACTGGAATAAATTTACTGAATTTGCCAAAAAACATGGTGGAAAAACTCTATCGGAAATGGCTAAGCTTTGGAGTAATGTTAGTATCCCAACGATTCATCGAGCTCTTAAAAAAATTGGACTCACACGCAAAAAAAGACATATGGATACAAAGAAAGGAATGAAGAAAAACGTGCTGAATTTTTGAAAATTATAGCAACAAAAGAACCTCAAAACTTAGTATATATAGATGAATCTGGTATTGATAATACCGAAGACTATCCCTATGGATATTCTCAGAAAGGACAGCGGTTTTATGCTCTAAAATCTGGTAAAAAAATTCAACGAATCAGTATGATTGCAGCCTTAAACGGCAGAAAAATAGTTGTTCCGTTAACATTTGAAGGCCACTGTAATATGGATATCTTTAATAAATGGTTTGAGCAGTTCCTAACACCGATTTTGGAACCTGGACAAACTGTTATCCTTGATAATGCTACTTTTCATAAGTCTAATAAGATTACTGAACTTGCTAAAGGAGTTGGTGCAGAAATTTTATATCTACCGCCTTATTCTCCCGATTTTAACAAAATTGAGCATCATTGGTTTGCTATAAAAAACAGAGCTAGGAAAAACATTCCTCTATTCACATCTTTTCGTCATGCTGTTGATTCTGCTTTTCTATGAACTTTCCGGACTATTATGAAAAGAGCTATACTTTACAACCCCGCGGTATCTCTAGATCCCGCTAACAAGCAGCGGGATGACGGTTGTTAGGCTAGCTGTCATCCAAGTAGCTGACACTGGTTCCTTTATGACGGCAGTGCCCCTATGGTGTCATTCCAGTGCCCCTATGATGTCATCCAAGTAGCCTCCCTCCCCTGTCATCCCAGTGCCCTGACTACTTGGATCTAGCAAGCTTTGCTTGCAAATAAGTCTAATACGTGTCGCGTTTTATGCCAAAACACAATTGGAGTTACATGCAAAATAGATCCCAGACTGGGATGACAAAAAAAGAGCACTGGAATGACACCATTTGCTGTGCAATTTACCTTCAAAAATGAATGTTCGTACAGCTATGGATTCATTCGCGGTATCTCACCATAGATCCCGCTGACAAGCAGCGGTATGACGGTTATCAGTAAACATGAATTACTTTAGCTATGCAATCAGGCTTCCTAAAAACACTTTGTAGCCAATCAATTCTTGAGTATAAAAAAAATTCCTTTAATAATAAGGTATGCTAATCAGGAATTTAATAAAACAAGCAACTCAAGTAGGAAGCAGTGAAAATGCAATACGGTATGTCGAATATCTCTATCAATTTGAGAAGTTTAGAAACACATTAAACCTCACTTTATCACTAATAAAGCAAAATAGGCTCTCATTTGAAATATACCAAGAGGGATTAGTGGATATGGAAGAGGGAGTGTGTAAGAAAATCAGGTCTTCCAGTGTAAATAGATATGTTATTGTACTGAGGAAGTCAAACCCATACATTATAGTGCATGAACTTTCACACATGGTTGAAAATGAACTGAACTTAAATTTGGAGCAGGAATTCCTCCATAAAGTTTACCAGGATATTGAGCAGAACCTAAAGCAAGCAAATATTCTTGTGCAGAAAATTATCGGCCAAGTTATATTTAAGGAGATACAGGCTTATCAAACTGCAAAATCACGTGCATCTGAATTATTTGCACGCTATTTTGAGCTATTTGCTTGGGCGCAGGAGGTTTACCCTAAAGATAAAGAATACTTAATCCGCACTCAAGACTTAAACAAAGTGTTCCTTGCTACTGACCAATGGAAAAAGAGCTACCTTGATACACAAATGATGGAGAGAATAGATAAGGAAATCAAGGAATACAGCAATAAAACTGCCACTAAAGACGTAACCAAAGTGCAAAGCAGTTGGACTAATAAATTTTTTCCTGGGGGCAAAAAAATTAGCTCTATATTTGGAGATGATGATTAGCTTATAGTGCAGGCCAGACGTCATACCGCCGCGAACCGTCATACCGCGATTCATTCCACAACTGTACGAACGTTGTAGTTTGGGAGCAATTCCCACCAGTGGGGTGTCATCCCAGTGCCCAGACACTAGGATCCAGGAATTTTATTAAGTTGGTAAGCATAAAAGTAGCCATTTTATGTAAAAATACAACATTTTGATGATTATGAAAAAGCTGGATCCCAGTGTCAAGCACTGGGATGACATCATAGAGGCACTGGAATGACACCTTCCTAGTGGAAATTGCTCTCAAATCATAATGTTCGTACAGTTGGTGCGACCCGAAAGTCGTGATTTTGTGATGGTTAAATTCCATCTTCCCTAGACATCGGGGATAATGTATGTCTCACATTTTAGAGAGTGGCAACCTCTAGGATGCAAGCATGAGATAAAAGCAGGTAACACTAAACCTTATAGTGAATCCCTGCAAACAGAGTTAGATATGGTTACGAGAGGAACCAATGCCTGAATTGTCGTAACGAACGATATGCGAAATAAGGTTGGTTAACGCATAGACCAAAAGGTACGGAGAAAGTGGATAATTAGAACTTGACTGGTCTGATTAAGATGTTTCCCATCTCCCGGCAAAAAGTTGGAACCTAAGTCTAACATGAAACAATTTCATGGAACGGAGTAACATTATAGATGCTCTTATTCTTTAAGCAGGGAGCCACCCGTATGCACCTATAATGAGGGATTGTCTAAGAAGCCAAGGCCTAAAATAATGTTTAGGATATGCTGACGTGGACACTGTAATTTGGAAGGTAAAGTTGTGAGTAGTGGTTAATATGTTATGAGCCAACATTAAGTGTTAGGTATGAATGAATACGACTTCTCTAGTAATATAGAGAATGCTGTATTTAAGCTATAAAAACAAATTTACCAAGCTTTGAAATGTTAATTACATGGAGAAGTATGTATGACAAACACCAAGTTAGAGAGAAGCCGGATGTGGTGAAAGTCACAAGTCCGGTTTTGAAGTCGAGTGGAGAGAGGTGACTTTCTCCACTTAGATAACTGGATTCATTCGCGGTATAGATCCCGCTAACAAGCAGCGGGATGACGGTTGTCGGTAAATCTTTTAGCTGTAGAAGTTAACTTTGCAGTTAACTTCTACAGCGTTTCAAGATATAGTTTTGATAATAAAGTGCTCGAATATACATGAAAACCATTTTAGCTGTTGAAACAAGCTGCGACGAAACTGCAGTAGCGATTGTAAATAGTGACAAGCAAGTCCTTGCTCACGAAATTCTCTCCCAAGCAGAACATAAAAAACGTGGTGGGGTGATCCCTGAGATAGCTTCACGTGCTCATATGGAGCATTTAAGTGGTCTAATAAAAAGCGCCGTGGAAAAATCTAACCTTAACTTTTGTGACCTCAATGCAATTGCAGCAACATCAGGACCAGGACTCATAGGTGGACTAATAGTTGGTACAATGATGGCTAAAGCAATTGCGCATGTAGCACAAAAACCATTCATTGCAGTGAATCACTTAGAAGCGCATGCATTGGTTATTAGGTTACTGCATGAGGTAAAATTTCCATTTTTAGTCCTACTAATATCAGGTGGTCACTGTCAATTTTTAATTGCACAGGATGTAGATAAATACATAAAACTTGGAGAAACGCTCGATGATTCACTAGGAGAAGCATTTGATAAAGTTGCTAAGATGCTGGGTTTAAGCTATCCCGGAGGGCCATTAATTGAAAAGTTAGCTAAAAAAGGCAATGGTGCAAGATTTAAATTGCCAAGGGCAATGATAAAACGTTCTGGATGTAACTTTTCGTTTTCTGGAATTAAAACAGCAGTAAAAAACTTAGTGCAAGAACTTAAAATGAGCGAGCAAGATGTGTGTGATGTATGTGCTTCGTTTCAAGAGTGTATTAGTGACATACTGCTGGACAGGGTTAGTAATGCGATTATTATGGCCGAATCTTTAAATATCAAAATCAATGACTTTGTGATTACCGGCGGAGTTGCAGCAAATAATTTCTTGAGAGAAAAATTAAAACAACACATAAACTTAAACATATTTTTTCCTCCCAACAACCTATGTACAGATAATGCAATAATGGTTGGATGGGCAGGAATTGAAATGTTACAGAAAAGCTATATAGATTCTCTCAATTTTGCACCAAGACCTAAGTGGGAGTTAGAGAGTTATTAAAAGCTCTCAATTCTGAATTATAGCTAAAGTGACTTAGGTTCTCTAATTGCACATAAGTCAACAATAATTTTCACACAAATCAAAACAGCATATCTTCTCCATAATCCTTGGTAATTCCACGTAAGTTAAAAGTAGCATATGGTTCTCTCCGCGGTCTGAGATGACAATAAATTTGTCAAGCCGCATTATATAGCTCTTTTCATAATGGTCCAAACGGGTTAAAATAAGAGTTTATAGTAGTGAAGGTAAGTATGCCAGCAGCATATAGTTATGATTTAAGAAAAAAAGCAATGGAAGTGCTAGGCTCTGTGGACAAAATTTTAGAGAAGCCATACAAGAGCTCCAACAAAATTGAGAAAACCCATAAAAACCTCAGCAGTTTTATCAAATCTGGAAAAAATGCGCCTAAAATTTTTAATTTTACCAAAAAAACACTCAATCAAATGACGTTCTTTGTAGATATGCTCATCGTAATACCTTTGCACTTTTCGATTCCGTTTTGGCGGAATAACTACTGTACATCCCTTGTCTTCAAGACTTGTAACAAAGGCATTGCTATCGTAGCCCTTGTCAGCTACTACAGTAGAGTTATAGATACTTTCGGTCAACACTTGTGCCTGCGTAATTTCATTTCTTTGACCAGGAGTCAGAGTAAATTTAAGTGGATTTCCAAGTGCATCGACAAGCGCATGTATTTTAGTTGTAAAGCCACCTTTGCTCCTCCCTAAAGCTTCTTGATCCTTGGAGTTTTTTGTATATCCAGATGAACATGGATGGCCTCGGATGATCGTACCGTCGATTATAGCAACTTCTAAATCAGGCTCTTGTTTAGTATATTCAAGCAATTTTTTCCAGACATCTCTTTCACACCATCTTTTAAATCGCTTATGTATACTCCTGTAATTACCATAAGTTTTTGGTAAAAGTCTCCATTGGCAACCACTTCGCACTATGTACCACACTGCCTCTATGAATATTCTTAAACGTTTTTCATCTTTGCTGTGCATTCCTTTTACGCTTTTTATGAACTCTAAAATTTGTTTCCAATTTTCCTCTTTGATGTAATATTGCATATGGTAGTTTCTCCATTTTTTACCTATTAGGCTAAACTACCATCTTTTTCTCTCTTTTCATATTTTTTGTCCACAGAGCCTAGTAATATAGAGAATGCTGTATTTAAGCTATAAAAACAAATTTACCAAGCTTTGAAATGTTAATTACATGGAGAAGTATGTATGACAAACACCAAGTTAGAGAGAAGCCGGATGTGGTGAAAGTCACAAGTCCGGTTTTGAAGTCGAGTGGGGAGAGGTGACTTTCTCCACTTAGATAACTGAACCTGTGGCAGGTATTACATAAGAGCATTTCCCTCTTCTAAATTAAAACGCACTTTTGCCTCCTTTGCAGTCTATACTTTAGATGTATTTAATTTACAAATACTAATTATTTATTAATAATGGTGATATGTAAATATAGTTATAAAATAATTGTTACACTTGAATTCCTTCCTGGTTTCTGTTGTTATCAGAACATTTAAAACACTTTAAGAAAGCTGCTTAGTTAAATTAACTTAGACAAGTAAATAGCAGTTTTGCAGCCTGTTTTTATGAATGATGATAAAATGTTGTAGCCAAATGCGCTTTCAGCATTGTGCTGAATTGCAATATCTTTGTGCTCTAACTCCTCGTCGCGAAATTTACTTATAGTTTCTCTTAATTCCCCATCTTCTAAATGTGAAACTTGCTCTTTGTAGTGCTCCCCGATAACTTCTTCAACTGCAGCAGTGCAAGCCATAGCAGCTTTTTTGCCCATAATGGCAGTTGCAACGCCAAGCGACACTCCTAAAACACGCCAAACAGGCAACAAAACAGTAGGACGAACTTTTTGCTCTTTGATTTTCTCATTAAAATAGTGAAAATGCTTTTTTTCCTGCTCTTCCATTTCAATTATTTCATTGATTATAGAAGATTTCTTAAGAATAAATTTTTGACCAGAATAAATGCAAATAGCTCCATATTCTCCAGCGTGATCTACTCTAATTGCCTGTTGCAAGAACTGATTGTTGCTGTACCTTAAATTATTTAGATTTCTTTCTTTCTCCACAATACACCTTACCTGATACGAACAGAGCTACTATGAGATAAATTAGATTCCATGTTGCTAAGGAAACACCTAGAACGTAATGAGGTCTGTCACAAGATGGAGAGTAATTAGGATTTAGTAGATTATTTCTGAGCTCTTCTATACTAACGTTACCACTTGCTTGCTCTGTACAACCTAAAACATCATGAAATAAGTGGAGTTCAAGACCTACATGATAAAAAGATATTACTGCACCTATGAGGTAGCTGCAAAACATTGCATAGATTAGAATTTTGTTGTCTTTAAGCATGCACGCTACTGCAAGTAATCCGGCGATATAGTAAACTATTCGCTCGTATGTACATAACTTGCATGGCAGCATGTTGAAAAAATATTCTAGCACATATGCAAAAATTAGAGCAGCGGCACTCGACAGCAGAAAGATTGCAGGAATTCTGGAATTATTACACATAACTTTAAGTAAATTATCCCTGAAAGTATAAAGCAGAGTATTCATTTTACATAGGGATTTTTATTTTTTTTCAAAAGCAATCTAACTGGCACACCGTCTGCAAAGAAATTTTTTCTGAGATCGTTAATTAAATAGCGTTTGTAACTTTCATCAACACTTTCAGGTATGTTACATATCAAAGAAAAAGCTGGAGGTTTAGTACCAATTTGAGCGATATACTTCATTTTAACTGCTTTGCCTTTTACAAGAGGGTGAGAATGTTTTCCTACAGCATCTATGAGCCACTTATTCAGTTTTGCAGTGCTGATCTTCTTGTTCAAGGATTCACTCACTTCAAGACACTTATCTATCACATCACCGCAGCGCATGCCTTTTAACGCAGAAATTGTTATAGTTGGCACTTCCAAGAATAACCTGGTTACTTCCTGTTGTTTGACAAATTTTATTAACCTGCTTCTGTCATCCTTACCTATTAAATCCCACTTATTTAAAACAACAATAATCCCTTTCCCTCCCTTAATTGCAGCTTCACCAATTGATAAATCCTGCTGCTCAATACCAACTAGGGAGTCTAGCATTAAAACTACCACATGAGAGCGCTTGATTGATTCCATGCTTTTCTCAACAAATCTTGATTCTAAGCCATCTACAACATTCGCCTTTCTGCGGATTCCGGCAGTGTCAATTAGAGTAATTAACTCTCCATCATGATCATATGTAATATCCACAGAATCACGTGTGGTACCTGGCTCTGAACTTGTTATTAGTCTGTTTTCTGCAAGTAAACCATTTAAAAAAGTTGATTTTCCAACATTCGGACGGCCGATGATCGCGATCCTCAGCCTACTCAGTTCATTGTTAGGTAACTCAGTGTTCTCGTTAAAATTTTCAATAACACCAGCTAATGCATCATAAAGATCAACCATGCCAAGATTATGCTCGGCAGAGATATACACCGGGCCAAGAAAATCAAAAAACTGCAAATAATCAACATTTTCGGATTTATGACTCTCGCATTTATTTGCTACTAGTATTACAGGTTTATTTATTTTTCTCTTCAGCCACTTTGCAAACTCTTCATTTCGCTCATTTTGCACTTTTGCATCAACAAGAAAGAAAATTATGTTTGAATTGGATAAAGAAAATTCGATTTGTTCAATAACTTGTAGTGAAAAATTAGTTTGGTCGTTCCATCCTCCTGTATCTATAACTTTAAACTCCAAATCGCTAATTCTCCCCATTCCTTCTCGCCTATCCCTTGTCACTCCTGGAATGTTACTCACTACTGCTGCTTTTCTTCCTACTAATCTGTTGAATAGGGTCGATTTTCCAGCATTTGGTAGGCCTACTATGGCGATTTTTAGCATAATTCAAGGGCATGTTCTATATGAAGTAAATTATAACCGAAACTTTTCAATTTAACTATTGACTTCGTAGATTATATAAGCATACTACAGTTAGAATTTTTTATTTCGTTATGTAAAATATGGGGTAGTTATGCTAGTGTCAGAGCAAATAGAGAGTGTAGATAGAGAAGAATTAAAGCAACAAAATCATATACATAAAGATACAGAGTGTTCGGAAGAGACGACAATATATGGGCATATTAATCAACATACGGAAAAAAACATCTCAAATACATTTGCATGAAATATATGATGCTCTTATGTCATATAACGAATCGGAACAGTCAATGACGTCAACTTAAGAACTTTCATTAGCAAACTCTCCTAAAGACATGATGGCGTTTAGGCTTATCTACTTTATTGCGGCTGTCCCGGTCGGATTTTAACTTTAGCGCGTATACTTAAAAAGGGCTTGAAAGTTTTTTGGCGCAATAAGTACCTGATAGAGTTTCTGCCTCATTACACCAAATAAAACTGAAAAATTTAAACGATACTCAGTAATTTGATCTGGGTTCCAAGGCCCTTGTGCATCACACATATGAAGCGATAATATATTGCACATGACCAAGTTTGCCCAAAATTCTTGTAATACAGCCTCTCCAGAAAAATTCTCTAACTCTGCTCCTACTTTGAGTCGTTTATAGCACTCCTCTATGTGCCACCTTAACACATAAGCTTTGCTCCAAAGTCTCGGTCAAAAACTCTGTTTCTCAGTTGGCTAATGTCAGCACTATAACTCTTACTTTCTGTCCTTTCATTTTATTTTTTAGCTTTTCATTTTCTAATATAAAATCAAAATCTAATTCGCCAGCGTTCCCATAGCTTACTATAATTTCTTTTTTGCAAGCGAAAAATAAAATCTACTTCCAAATCATAATGCTGCTGAATGAATTTTACTGAAGACGATCATAGATAAATAATTTGATTTAATAAACGCATTTGAGTGATAACTTCGGGTAATTGCTCTGCCGCCAACGTTTGTTCACCTATATTCCAAGCTGCAAGACGAGCACTACAAATCAGCGAAGTACACAAATCAACAAACAAATTGCCAATGGCGGCATTGTGCCTGTTGTTCCATTTGGTTCAAACTCGGATACAATTTCCCCAGAGCTGGGTAATCTCATACCAGAACCATCTGCTGCAATAAGTCTATAGCCTCTCCAACTCAGGTTCATCCTGATAGGCTGTTTGGATGCTTAAATTCTTGAAAGCCTGTATGGCAAATCTTATACCTTGCTTTAGAAAAAGCTTGCTTTGAGGGTACATGTCAATGGCTCCATAAGTTCACATTCTATTCCCAAACTTTTTTTAACTAACTTTAAAATCATAGAAAATACTGTCGAAAAAGGAAGTTTTCTTGTTCGTGTAAAACTCAACACAATGGATTTTCTGAAAAGTTTTCGAGTATATTATATTTTTAATTTGTAGAATAAGGTTTTTTCCTTTTTGCATATTTCACCTAAAAAGGACACATTTTAGACTTCTTTGTTGAAATAAAACAGAAACAAAAGTGCTGTTCCTTGCACTCTTTGGATAATTTAATGATAAAAAATTTGGAGAGAAATTTTATACACTATCGCTGATATTTTTCCTTAAGTTGACGCTATTGCCTGAACGGATACTAAATTTTCATTCACAATGTTCATTAACTCAGGCGGTAATTGTTTAAATTCAAGTTTTCCGATTCTATCATACAAGCACTTTTTTCTCTCTCCTTCTGTAATTCTACTTTGAATTCGATCCTTAAGCAAATCAGCAAATATTGGAAACTCTTTGTAGCCATTTGATTGTAATTCTTGTAATTGGAGAATAATGCCTTCATTTCCCACATACGAAACTAACTTCACATCGTCTTTTTCTGTAAGAAAATCATTAATGGATATATTTCTATTGCGAATGTTACCAATAACATATGTGCTCATTTGTGTAGTTTCATCCTTACACTTATCCCAGTAACTTGATAACGCTGCATTACCGTTAAGAAAATTTGGTTTTTCAGCATTGAAGTTCTGTAATAATGTATATTCAATGATACATTTAGCTGTACCCGTATTGCGACCTCCTACAGCGATTTGCAGAGCAGTTCTTTCATCATCACCTTTAGCATTAACATTAGCACCATTTGCAATGAGAAGTTTTACTACTTCTACTTCTATTCTACTGAACATTGCAGTCAGGTGTAGAGGAGTATGTTTGTTACGATCTCCAGAATTAACATTAGCACCATTTGCTACTTCTATGTTACTGTATATCATAGCATAGTATATAGGAGTACGTTCGTCATCATCTCTAGCATTAATATCAGCATCATTTGCAATGAGAAGTTTTGCTACTTCTATTTCACCTTTCACTGCAGCCAAGTGTAGAGGAGCCTGTTTGCCACCATCTTTAACATTAGCATCATTTTCAATGAGAAGTTTTGCTATTTCTATATATCCTTCTCTCAAAGCGAAGCATAGATGAGTAGATACCCAATATCCATCGCTAACATCAGCTCCCTTTTCTAAAGCCTCTTTTACTCCATTTAAATCACCATTGCTAACTGCATCAAATAATTGTTCTGTTGCTCGATTCATAACCTACATCTATTAAATAACCTATTTTAGTATAGTCTCATTTGGTATAATAAGTCGAGCATAATATTTAACTTACACCGCAATCAGCAGATTGAGATCTAGGTGTACAGTCCCAGAGTGTGATGGTATGATAAAATATGAGAAAAAAATACCATCAAAGGAGGAGTTATGGGACAAATATTACATGGGTGCGCCAAAACAACACAGACGATTCGTAGAGCAATACAAAATAGAAAAGAGAGCATAGCAAAACTCTCCAAGCATTATAACCTTAATCCAAAAACTATTATTAAGTGGAGAAAACGTTCATTTACGAAAGATGCTGATATGGGTCCAAAGCGTCCAAGATCGACTGTTTTAACGCTAGAAGAGGAAGCTATAATAGTTACATTTCGCAAGTATACACTACTGCCACTAGATGATTGCCTTTACGCTCTGCAGTCTACAATTCCGCATTTGACTCGCTCTAGCTTGCATCGTTGTTTACAAAGACACAACATTAGCAGATTACCAACTGTTGATGGAGAAGTTAAGTCAAAAAAGAAATTCAAACAATATCCTATCGGTTACTTTCATATTGATATTGCTGAAGTTAGAACTGAGGAGGGCAAATTACATTTGTTTGTTGCTATTGATAGGACATCCAAATTTACCTATGTTGAGTTGCGTAACAGTGCTACAAAACCCATAGCTGCTGAGTTCTTACGTAATTTGATTAGAATTTTACCGTATAAAATCCATACTATTTTGACAGATAACGGTATACAATTTACAAACCAGAAGCGTCATAAGTATGCTTTCCAACATATATTTGATAGAGTTTGCGAAGAGAATGTTATTGAACATCGTTTGACAAAAGTTAGCCATCCTTGGACGAATGGGCAAGTCGAGCGTATGAATAAAACTTTAAAGGATGCTACAGTTAAGAAGTATTACTATCAATCGCACCAGCAACTTAAAGAACACCTTTATAACTTTGTTATGGCTTATAATTATGCAAAGAGACTCAAAACTCTTAGGCTCTGTGGACAAAATTTTAGAGAAGCCATACAAGAGCTCCAACAAAATTGAGAAAACCCATAAAAACCTCAGCAGTTTTATCAAATCTGGAAAAAATGCGCCTAAAATTTTTAATTTTACCAAAAAAACACTCAATCAAATGACGTTCTTTGTAGATATGCTCATCGTAATACCTTTGCACTTTTCGATTCCGTTTTGGCGGAATAACTACTGTACATCCCTTGTCTTCAAGACTTGTAACAAAGGCATTGCTATCGTAGCCCTTGTCAGCTACTACAGTAGAGTTATAGATACTTTCGGTCAACACTTGTGCCTGCGTAATTTCATTTCTTTGACCAGGAGTCAGAGTAAATTTAAGTGGATTTCCAAGTGCATCGACAAGCGCATGTATTTTAGTTGTAAAGCCACCTTTGCTCCTCCCTAAAGCTTCTTGATCCTTGGAGTTTTTTGTATATCCAGATGAACATGGATGGGCTCGGATGATCGTACCGTCGATTATAGCAACTTCTAAATCAGGCTCTTGTTTAGTATATTCAAGCAATTTTTTCCAGACATCTCTTTCACACCATCTTTTAAATCGCTTATGTATATTCCTGTAATTACCATAAGTTTTTGGTAAAAGTCTCCATTGGCAACCACTTCGCACTATGTACCACACTGCCTCTATGAATATTCTTAAACGTTTTTCATCTTTGCTGTGCATTCCTTTTACGCTTTTTATGAACTCTAAAATTTGTTTCCAATTTTCCTCTTTGATGTAATATTGCATATGGTAGTTTCTCCATTTTTTACCTATTAGGCTAAACTACCATCTTTTTCTCTCTTTTCATATTTTTTGTCCACAGAGCCTAAGGGTCTTACTCCTTATGAATTTATATGTTATCAGTGGACACAGTCTCCAGAATTATTTATACTAAATCCACACCATCACACTCTGGGACCATACACCTAGTGGCTACTATAAGTGGACCACAAGAAAAATAAGCAGTAGAGAATCAGCAAATAAAGAGCTACTCGCAGCTATTCAAAAAATATATCAAGTTTCTAAATGTAGATATGGAGCTCCTAAAATTCATGCTGAATTGAAGGCTTTGGGTAAAAGTTGCAATTTGAAAACGGTGCAAAGTATTATGCAGAAAAATGACATCAGGGCTATACTGAGAAGAAAGTTTAAAATTAAAAAACAACAAACAGATAATAGAGCTGTAGCTCCCAATATACCAGATCAAAACTTTATTGTTGATCAACCAAATAAAGTATGGGATTACTTACATCAAAACCAAGGAGGGATGGCTATATTTGGCAGCAATAATTCTCACGTATGGTAGTTAATGAGTAGTGCAATAAATAAACAATTGGTTATGAACTCTTTATTAATGGCCATTAATAGGCGTAAACCTGTTAAAAATCTACTGCTGCACAGTGACCAAGGTTCACAATATACTGCGCAAGGGTATCAATATCTCTTAGCTGTAAAGAATATAGATGAATAATAAAGGCTGTTGTTACGACAATTCTGTTGCAGAAAGCTTCTTTAGCTCATTGAAAAGAGAAATACTTATTGATACTTCACAACACTCTGCTCAACAAACTAGAACTGCAATATTTGAATACATAGAAATTTTTTATAACAAACAACGTCACTATTAACTATTGCATTCCAGAACAATTTGATGCATCATTCTTTTTGTAAAAAACATTCCAAACTTTCTCTCCACTTTTTCTGGGTAAGGTCAATCTTCACATGACCAGTAATAGCAGCTAAAATAAATAATGTTCTATGATGGATTTCCACTTGGTTACGTATGGATGGTAAGCCAAAAAATCCAGGTTCTGTGCAACTACTAGTATACTCTATATTTAAGCAGGTGAGACTCGCATCAAAACTAGTTTCGCTCAACTGAGTATATTCATCTGAATATCGTGACAATTTCTCTCTAATTTTCTCAATTACATTGTCCTTACTTAAATTCCCTTCTTCATTAACTGTACTTAATATTCTTTTTCACTGATCATATTTAATCGCCATAACTTTACTCCTACTTTAACAATATTTTAATTATCATATATTATGGCAAGAAAGTCAACCCTACCTAATTTTGCTTAGTGAGCACACTAACTATGAAACAATCTATATTACCATCAAAAACAGAATTTATATTGCCCACTTCATGTCCGGTTCTTAAATCCTTCACCATTTGATATGGATGCATAACGTACGATCTGATCTGATTGCCCCAGCCTATATCGCATTTTTTACCATATTCTTCAGCCATTTTCTGTTCTTTTTTTTCCAGTTCAATTTGGTATAAACGTCCTTTAAGTAATTTTAACGCCTCATCTTTATTTCTGTGTTGAGAACGACCATTTTGGCATTGAACTATAACACCAGTTGGAATATGCGTAATGCGTACCGCACTTTCAGTCTTGTTCACGTGCTGACCGCCTGCTCCAGAAGCTCGGTAGGTGTCGATCTTTAGATCCTTTTCATCCACAGCAATATCAATTGAATCTTCTATCACTGGAGTTACTCCTACACTTGCAAAACTGGTATGACGTTTACCATTTGCATCAAACGGAGATATTCTAACCAGCCTGTGAATTCCACTTTCACTTTTTGCCCACCCATAAGCTTTTTCTCCAACGATTTTTATCATTGCAGACTTTATACCAACCGCATCACCATCTAATTTTTCTACAACTTCAACTTTAAAGTTGTGATAAATTTCTGCCCACCTTGTATACATGCGCATCAGCATTTCAGCCCAATCATTGCTCTCTGTTCCACCAGCTCCTGAGTGAATTTCTAAAAAGCAGTCATTATTATCTGCTTCGCCAGTAAATAAGGATTCTGTTTCTTTACACTTGATTAATTTCTCTAGCTTAGCTAATTCATTTTCAACTTCAGAGAAAAATTCTTCATCATTTTCATCAATAGCAGACTTCATTAAGCTGATGGCATCGTTGTAATCGCTTTCCAGCTTTAAAAACGACTCTACGTCATTCTTAATTTTAGAACGTTCTTTTAAAACTTCTTGTGCTTTTTGGTTATCTTGCCATAGGTCATCATTCGACGCTTGGGAGTCAAGCTCTTCAAGACGCAACTTTAATTTTTCTATGTCAAAGACACCTCCTGATAAGAGAAATACTTTTATTTAAGCTTTGAAAGTGTTCAAGAATTTCTGGATAAGTTTTCATTATACTTTAGATTTTAATATATTTACTATCAATAACAATAACAGTAAACAAAATAGAAATTTAACCATATGATAGTTAATTTAAATAATTTCATTATACTTTAATGTTTAAGGAAATCAAGCGCGTATATTTATTAAAAAATAAGGTAAAGTAATGAATATTAAAATAAGTTCTCATTATGGTTTAGACAAAAAGGCTATTGATGACTTAATAGAGTCACTTGATAACGATGAGCTAGAAAATGTTCGTAATATTGTAAAAACGATAGATAGCGTTCAGTTAGCTTATTTTTTATCTACTTCAATCAGTGATCACAGGGAGAAATTAGTTAATATCCTCGATCAACATTTGTTAAGTGATGCCCTAGTGCATGTAGTGCCAGATTTACAAATAGAGATCATAGAAACATTGGGAATAGAAAATACAGCAAAGTTACTAATGCTCCTTGATGTAGAAGATATAGTAACCATAGTGAAAGATTTAGATAGAAAGTCTGTAGAAAATATACTTTACTATTTGCCCAGCAAAACTCAGAAATCGGTAGAGGAGTTGCTATCATATCCAGAAGAAAGTGCAGGAAGGTTAATACATAAAGATATGGTTATAGCTCCATATTATTGGACAATAAATCAACTGACAGAATTTGTGTGCAACTATAAAAAAATACCAGAAAGATTTCACCAGATATTTATTATCAACTCAAAATTAGAGCCTATAGGCAGTGTTAATTTAAATAAGGTAATATCTCACTCAGGAGACACAATAATAAAAGAGATAATGGATCATGACATAAAAATCATTAAAACTGGAGTAGACCAAGAGGAAGTAGCAAGAATATTTAAAGACTACTCTCTATTATCAGCTCCGGTCGTAAATAAGAATGGTAAAATTATTGGTGTGATCTTAATTGAAGATGTGATAAAAGTTGTTCAACAAGAAACAGAAGAGGATGTACTCAAAATAAGCGGTGTATCTTCTAAAGCCGATATAAATGCCCCTATACATAAAACTATAATTAAAAGGCTACCTTGGTTACTGTTTAACCTCTTAGCTGCAACAATGTGTTCCATAGTAGTTGGCTTTTTCGATGATGTAATAAAAAGTTTTATAGTACTGCCAATAATCATGCCGATAATTGCATCAATGAGCGGAAATGCAGGATCCCAAACAGTAACGTTAACCATCCGGGCAATCGCAACAAAATATCTAACTGAGCAAAATGCAAAAAGAATACTGATGAAAGAATTTTTAATAGGTCTTATAAACGGGGTGATCTTATCTACTATTTCATTAGTAGTGTTAGCAATAAGGTTTCACAGCTTCAAAGTGGAGATGATTTTTGTGGTCTCCATGATTATGATGTCAATTATTGCAACGTTTATCGGAACTTTCATTCCTATAATGCTTCATCGCTTAAAGTCTGACCCTGCCGTTTCTTCTTCAATCCTAACATCGGCAACAACTGATATTCTCTCAGCTCTTATATTTCTTGGTTTAGCTACGATCTTTTTATTAAACAGTTGACACTATCTATAGCTATACCGCGATTTATTCCAGTTATCTAAGTGGAGAAAGTCACCTCTCCCCACTCGACTTCAAAACCGGACTTGTGACTTTCACCACATCCGGCTTCTCTCTAACTTGGTGTTTGTCATACATACTTCTCCATGTAATTAACATTTCAAAGCTTGGTAAATTTGTTTTTATAGCTTAAATACAGCATTCTCTATATTACTAGGCTCTGTGGACAAAAAATATGAAAAGAGAGAAAAAGATGGTAGTTTAGCCTAATAGGTAAAAAATGGAGAAACTACCATATGCAATATTACATCAAAGAGGAAAATTGGAAACAAATTTTAGAGTTCATAAAAAGCGTAAAAGGAATGCACAGCAAAGATGAAAAACGTTTAAGAATATTCATAGAGGCAGTGTGGTACATAGTGCGAAGTGGTTGCCAATGGAGACTTTTACCAAAAACTTATGGTAATTACAGGAGTATACATAAGCGATTTAAAAGATGGTGTGAAAGAGATGTCTGGAAAAAATTGCTTGAATATACTAAACAAGAGCCTGATTTAGAAGTTGCTATAATCGACGGTACGATCATCCGAGCCCATCCATGTTCATCTGGATATACAAAAAACTCCAAGGATCAAGAAGCTTTAGGGAGGAGCAAAGGTGGCTTTACAACTAAAATACATGCGCTTGTCGATGCACTTGGAAATCCACTTAAATTTACTCTGACTCCTGGTCAAAGAAATGAAATTACGCAGGCACAAGTGTTGACCGAAAGTATCTATAACTCTACTGTAGTAGCTGACAAGGGCTACGATAGCAATGCCTTTGTTACAAGTCTTGAAGACAAGGGATGTACAGTAGTTATTCCGCCAAAACGGAATCGAAAAGTGCAAAGGTATTACGATGAGCATATCTACAAAGAACGTCATTTGATTGAGTGTTTTTTTGGTAAAATTAAAAATTTTAGGCGCATTTTTTCCAGATTTGATAAAACTGCTGAGGTTTTTATGGGTTTTCTCAATTTTGTTGGAGCTCTTGTATGGCTTCTCTAAAATTTTGTCCACAGAGCCTAGCAGAAAATCCTACATAATTCCTGTACTTTATAGCAGTTATAGCTCTTTTCATAATGGTCCAAACGGGTTAAAATAAGAGTTTATAGTAGTGAAGGTAAGTATGCCAGCAGCATATAGTTATGATTTAAGAAAAAAAGCAATGGAAGTGCTAGACGAAGGGGAAAGCAGAGAAACGGTAGCAGCAAGATTTAAAATTGGAAGAACTACATTATGGGAGTGGCAGCAAAGAAAAAAAGAAACAGGAGATTTTCAGTCGAAAAAACTTGGAAATGGAGGTTATAATCACAAAATTACCGACTGGAATAAATTTACTGAATTTGCCAAAAAACATGGTGGAAAAACTCTATCGGAAATGGCTAAGCTTTGGAGTAATGTTAGTATCCCAACGATTCATCGAGCTCTTAAAAAAATTGGACTCACACGCAAAAAAAGACATATGGATACAAAGAAAGGAATGAAGAAAAACGTGCTGAATTTTTGAAAATTATAGCAACAAAAGAACCTCAAAACTTAGTATATATAGATGAATCTGGTATTGATAATACCGAAGACTATCCCTATGGATATTCTCAGAAAGGACAGCGGTTTTATGCTCTAAAATCTGGTAAAAAAATTCAACGAATCAGTATGATTGCAGCCTTAAACGGCAGAAAAATAGTTGTTCCGTTAACATTTGAAGGCCACTGTAATATGGATATCTTTAATAAATGGTTTGAGCAGTTCCTAACACCGATTTTGGAACCTGGACAAACTGTTATCCTTGATAATGCTACTTTTCATAAGTCTAATAAGATTACTGAACTTGCTAAAGGAGTTGGTGCAGAAATTTTATATCTACCGCCTTATTCTCCCGATTTTAACAAAATTGAGCATCATTGGTTTGCTATAAAAAACAGAGCTAGGAAAAACATTCCTCTATTCACATCTTTTCGTCATGCTGTTGATTCTGCTTTTCTATGAACTTTCCGGACTATTATGAAAAGAGCTATACTATGCTCTTTTATAAAAAAATATTTTACTCTTTTTGACTGGCCAGGGCTTTTTTTAAAATGTCTCTTTCCCTTGTTACTCTTGCTAACTCTCTTTGTAAATCAAACCTCTCTTTGTCGTAAGGAGCCATGTTACCTCTACCTGGAAATGCATCTGCTGCTGACTTTTTTTCGTTGTGTTTCTTTATCCATTTTCCTAATAAACCACCCTTTATTCCTAAATCCTTTGCTATTTTTGTAATTGTTTGATCTGCCTTTCTTTGTTCATTTGCCAGTTTAACAGCTTCCAATTTGAATTCTGCTGTATATTCTCTTACCATTTCTAATCCTCCAAAATTTTATTTTACCCAAAAAAACTCTTTTCTTTCTCTCCACTTTTTCTGGGTAAGGTCAGTCTTTAGGCACCCAAACAAAGGGAAATGCTGGATAAAAAGAAAATACTTTAAAAAGTATAATAACGATAACTGGCGTTTTATGACAAGTAACAAGATACATCTTATTATACACAGCGATCATGATATTAAACGACATATCAAAGTGCAAAAAACCAGATCTCCATATGATGGTGATTGGGTATATTGGGGTAAACGTCTGAGAAAAATACCAGATAAGCCATTAAGAGTAATAAAACTATTGAAGTTACAACAAAGTAAATGTGATAATTGTAGACTATGGTTTAAAAGTGATGATACAATAAAAATACATCACAAAGACCGGAATAGACGAAACAATATGATCAAAAACTTATCTTTGTTACATGGACATTGTCACGATGAATTACACAGGAGGTGTGCATGAAAAGCACCAAATTGGAGAGAAGCCGTATGAGGCGCAAAGTCTCACGTACGGTTTTGAAGTCGAGTGAGGAGGGGCGACCTTCTTCACTTAGACAACAGTATGGAGATGAAACTACAGATGAAGACCTAAGGAATATAGCAGAAAAATCACCAATAGTAAAGCTAGCATATGATGAGTTAGACAAGTTTAGTTGGGAAGAAGAGGATCTTGCAGCATACGAAGAAAGAGTATTGAGTGTACAGAAAGAAGCTGCTATTTGGGAAAAACGTCTTGATGATGCTACTGAAAAAGGCATCCTAATCGACGAAGAAAAAGGTGAAATGAAAGCTAAAATGGCAGTGGCTAAAAACCTACTTAAAGCTGGCATGTCTGTCGACTTAATAGCTGAATCTACTGGCCTCCCTCAAGCTGAAATTGCGCAACTCAAGGAAGAAATATCACAGTGATCTTTGTAGCTGCTTGTCTACTGTTGAATCACTTAAATAAGTTTGAGGTTCATTGCCTGCTTTTTCTGGTAACTGACTCTTTGACCAACTAGCGCTAGTAAGAGAAACAGCAGCAAGTATGCAATTAATTGTTCCTTTAACCAACCATTCTAATACAGATCGTTTTGGCTTACGCGTTTGCTCTGCATCTTTAACTTCACGATCCGAGCCTATGAAAGGAATTGTTTTAGTTGCTTGTACCACTTCTTCCACATTCTTGCCATTTTTCAAATTCTCAAGATATTCTCTAGCTGTTATACTCACTTCTTCTTTATCTATAAGATCCTGGAATTTTTTGCTACTTAAATTCATATCAGCGTTAATAAGTAACGGTACACTGCCTTCTACATTAACTTTAGTTCCAAAATCATATAACTGTACTCTGGATAATTCTTGACCATTAACCTTAATAAGACCAAGCTCCTTATCTTGCTCCGCTAGAAGTTGATGCTCTGTTTTAAATCCCTTTGCTAGAATTTGTTTATCTTCACTGGATAGTAGCTTATTAGCTCGCTCAATATCGAAGTGTTCAACAAGAAAGCCTTTTTCTCCTACTTCATAGCTAGCAAATTCTGTTGCTTTTTCTACAACTTTCATAAGCTGATCAACGCTTTTTAATCCAGAAACAAATGCCGTATTACAATCAAAATAAGCATAATTATTACCAGTTCTATAAATAGCAACAACGTGATCACTTGTTACTAAGTGAATAGCAAAATCACCTTTAACTCTAGCTATATAATTTGATAAATCACCAAGCGTTTTGTAGCCCTTAGCACGTATTAAGTTTGAAGGTAGACTATTTGTAGAGGAATCTAATTGCTGATCAAAATCATCAAGTAATTTACTTAAAGCAAAAATCTCCTCTTTTTCCCTTTCAGATAGCTGTTTACCTTGAGCTATACGCTCATAAACTTTAGCTGAATTCTCTAAATTACTTAAAAATGATCCTTCACTCTGTAAAAATAAAGCTTGGGATAAGCCACGTGTAATCTCTACACATCTACCATCAATCTCAACCCCACGTGCTTTAAAAGAAGATAAATAAAGCCCTTGTTTCACTGGTTCAATAGATGACGCAAACTTTGATAAGTGTGAAAACACTTCTCGTTGCCTCTTGCTGTAGTGTACTGACTGTATTTGTTTTTTCCTTGTTCCTCGTCTCTGGGATAAATCTCTTGAGCTACCTGCTACTGTGTCTAAAATTTTATCATCTTGTCCGTTCTTACTTTGGTTAGTGATACCCTTCCGGGTTTTTCTCTTAATTTTAGAATCACCTTGTTGTAAACTACCCAAGTTTTGTTCTTGCTCCGTTCTACCAGATACGCTACTCGGGTTAAGACCTGGATTGGTTATTTTATCTTCTTCACTAATATTCTGCTCATCTAAGAAAGCAGAAGAAGCTTTTTTAACTTTTTCTACTTTTTTATATAGTGTATTAAGTATCGTATTCGGTGAGTTATTTGTGATAAGATTATTTAAATAATCTGTTTTGCTTCCTGCTTTATCAAAACAAAAACCATGCAATTTTTCAAAGGCAGGACAAATACTAAGTCCTACTCTATGTAACACCCTAGATAAATTTTTTGGCGTAAAAAGTTTTTTCTCGGCTAAGAAGTGATTTAAATAATTTTCTTTATTAAAACATAATCTATGAAAATTTCTTAAAATATAAGTGGCCTTATTTCCTGCCATGGATAATATACTGGATAAATCACTCGGTCTAAAACTTGCCTGATAGAAATCATCTAAAGGCTGCGTTCTGTTTCCTGCCTCATCAAAACAAATATCATGAAAATCTTTTAAAGCAGAACAAATATTAGCTCCTGCTCCATGCAATATCTCGGATAAGTTTTCCGGCATAAAACCTTCTTTTAAGAAATGACTCAAATACCCTTTTGCTTCTCCTATAAAACAAAAATCATGAAATTTTTCTAAACTATCCGCTGCCGCACTCAATATGCTGGATAAATCACCTGGCCTAAAACCTGCATTATAGAAATCATCTAAAAGTTCTGTTCTTTCTCCTTCGTCATCAAAACAAACACTATGCAATCTTTCTAAAATAGAGGAAGCACGTATTCCTGTTCCACATAATATAGAGGATAAGTTACTTGGCCTGAAACCTGCATTATAGAAATCATCTAAAAGTCCTGTTCTTTCTCCTTCGTCATCAAAACAAACATTATGCAAATTTTCAAAAGCATCTTTAGCTTTAGCTCCTGCTCCACCTAAAATGCCAGATAAACTAGGCATCATAAAACTTTTTTCCCCATCTTTTTCCTTAATAAAATGCTTTAAATGCTGTTCTTTATTTCCTTGTTCATCAAAAAAAGTATTATATAGTTCTTTAAAAGCTTTAGGAGCATTAGATCCTGCTCCATTCAAAATACTGGACATTTGAGCTAGACCTACTCCATTGTCTTTTAGAGTTTTTAAATATTGTGTTTTATTTTCTTGCTTATCAAACCAAAGATCATATAACTCTTTAAAAGTTTTAGGAGCATTAGATCCTGCTCCATGCAAAATACTGGACATATTAGCTAGATTCATCCCATTTTTTTCTAGAGTTTTCAAATATTGTGTTCTATTTCCTTGCTTATCAAACCAAAGATTATATAACTCTTTAAAAGCTTTAGGAGCATTAAATCCTGCTCCACCTAAAACACTAGACATCTTAGTTAAATTTATTTCTTCTTTTTCTAAAATTTTTAAATATTGTGTTTTGTTTCCTTGCTTATCAAACCAAAGATCATATAACTCTTTAAAAGCTTTAGGAGCTTTAGTTCCTGCTCCATGTAAAATACTGGACATACTAGACAGATTTATCCCCTCTTTTTCTAGAGTTTTTAAATATTGTGTTTTGTTTCCTTGCTTATCAAACCAAAGATCATATAACTCTTTAAAAGCTTTAGGAGCATTAGATCCTGCTCCACCTAAAATACTAGACATATTAGCTAGGTTTATTTTTTTTTCTTCTAGAATTTTTAAAAGTTGTGTTTTGTTTCCTTGCTTATCAAACCAAAGATCATATAACTCTTTAAAAGCTTTAGGAGCATTAGATCCTGCTCTACTTAAAATATTGGACATCTTAGCTAGATTTATTCCTTCTTTTTCTAGAGTGTTTAAAAGTTGTGTTTTGTTTCCTTGCTTATCAAACCAAAGATCATATAACTCTTTAAAAGCTTTAGGGGCATTAGATCCTACTCCATTCAAAATATTGGACATCCGAGCTAGATCTACTCCATTGTCTTTTAGAGTTTTCAAATATGGTGTTTTATTTCCTTGCTTATCAAACCAAAGATCATATAACTCTTTAAAAGCTTCAGAAGCTTTAGCTCCTGCTCCATTCAAAATACTGGACATATTAGACAGATTTATCCCCTCTTTTTCTAGAGTTTTTAAATATGGTGTTTTGTTTTCTTGCTTATCAAACCAAAGATCATATAACTCTTTAAAAGCTTTAGGAGCATTAGATCCTGCTCCATTCAAAATACTGGACATTCGAGCTAGACCTACTCCATTGTCTTTTAGAGTTTTCAAATATGGTGTTTTATTTCCTTGCTTATCAAACCAAAGATCATACAACTCTTTAAAAGCTTTAGGAGCATTAGATCCTGCTCTACCTAAAATACTGGACATATTAGACAGATTTATCCCCTCTTTTTCTAGAGTTTTTAAATATGGTGTTTTGTTTTCTTGCTTATCAAACCAAAGATCATATAACTCTTTAAAAGCTTTAGGAGCATTAGATCCTGCTCTACCTAAAATACTGGACATATTAGTCAGATTTATTCCTTTTCTTTTTAGAACTTCTAGATATTTTGTCCCTTCTCCTGTAATTAAAAAATCTAAAAACTGATTAAATGCAGGTGTTCCTTCTCTACCAACCACACTTTTAGCAAATTTTATTTCTTCGTTAGACAAATCCTGTCTAGGTTCATCTTGTAAATCACTAGGAAATACCGAATCTTCATTACTAGTAACATTTACATCCATGCGCAGCCTCTTTGATACTGTACCATCTTTGTCTGTAACAGAACGCCCCTGTTTTCTACTCGTTTTACGATTTTTCTTACCTGAACTCCTCGAATGACTACCTTGTTCATGTGAGGAGTTTTCAGTATTTTGCAATGGTAACATAAAAACCTCTTGTTGTCGCTAGTCGCATAGTAGCAATAAAAATCAGCAAAGTAAAGTCATTTTTTTATGACTAGTAGCACTACTTTTCAATAGATATATATTTTCATACTCTTTATCATTAAATTAATAATATAGTCACTTTTATTTAATTAAAAATAACAAGCGTGAGAGCTTTTCGTTTTGGGATGCGTTGGACTACCGCTAGATCCGTGCGAACTTTTTTATATGGTGATTTTATTATACGCTAAAATCATTCATATTGGCTCACTTTCGCTAAATCTACATACGAACTAATTTACCTAGGCTCTGTGGACAAAATTTTAGAGAAGCCATACAAGAGCTCCAACAAAATTGAGAAAACCCATAAAAACCTCAGCAGTTTTATCAAATCTGGAAAAAATGCGCCTAAAATTTTTAATTTTACCAAAAAAACACTCAATCAAATGACGTTCTTTGTAGATATGCTCATCGTAATACCTTTGCACTTTTCGATTCCGTTTTGGCGGAATAACTACTGTACATCCCTTGTCTTCAAGACTTGTAACAAAGGCATTGCTATCGTAGCCCTTGTCAGCTACTACAGTAGAGTTATAGATACTTTCGGTCAACACTTGTGCCTGCGTAATTTCATTTCTTTGACCAGGAGTCAGAGTAAATTTAAGTGGATTTCCAAGTGCATCGACAAGCGCATGTATTTTAGTTGTAAAGCCACCTTTGCTCCTCCCTAAAGCTTCTTGATCCTTGGAGTTTTTTGTATATCCAGATGAACATGGATGGGCTCGGATGATCGTACCGTCGATTATAGCAACTTCTAAATCAGGCTCTTGTTTAGTATATTCAAGCAATTTTTTCCAGACATCTCTTTCACACCATCTTTTAAATCGCTTATGTATATTCCTGTAATTACCATAAGTTTTTGGTAAAAGTCTCCATTGGCAACCACTTCGCACTATGTACCACACTGCCTCTATGAATATTCTTAAACGTTTTTCATCTTTGCTGTGCATTCCTTTTACGCTTTTTATGAACTCTAAAATTTGTTTCCAATTTTCCTCTTTGATGTAATATTGCATATGGTAGTTTCTCCATTTTTTACCTATTAGGCTAAACTACCATCTTTTTCTCTCTTTTCATATTTTTTGTCCACAGAGCCTAGCTTCGGTGCAAGAATTTTAAGCTTCTATTTTTATAACCCTATTTTTACGCAACTCGTTCTCAAAAATATACGACCTTTTTTGAAAGAGTAAACAATTGAATTCTTTATAACACTAACTAGCATGGTACTTTTACTAAAGTATTTTTTGAAAAAGTTAGTTGACTTATAAATAATTCTCTACTAATAGTGGCATATGTTTGTTTATTCTGCTGAAGTGGCTCCGCAGGTTACTGTATAAGCTTGAGCAGTTTTTGCACTTCTTATAAAGCATAATCCATCATATTCCTATATATTAAATATAGCTGGTGTTCTCAATTTTGTTGATCTATAGTAAAATTGGCTAAAACTTCCAGTAATAAACAACTTTTAACCTAGTAGTAGTACTCACCATAAAAACTTAACAAAAATATGAGTAGTAAAAATATTATGTTGAAATTAGCTTGACTAATATTATATATTGTACATAATATATTCTATATCTAGGCTAGGAGGTAGTATGGGTACAGAGTCAGTAAAATATGTTGTAGAATCTATCAGTGAACAAAAGCTAGGAGAGGAATTAAATACTGAGCCATGGCATTCAAAAATTGAGCGTAATAGCAATGAGGGAACAACGCCTGAAGATGACATAACAGATTTAGATGATTATAGTTTGTTTGTTCAAGGAATAAGTAATCGTTCGGAATGTTATGACCTTGATCAGAGACATGAAACTAGGGAGGCTGTTGACACATGTGTAAAACATACATTGTCGTATCAGAGTGAAACTGATGATAGTGATTTATATTGGAAAAATTACCCTATTAGTCCAAGAGACTCTGCTTTAATTAAGCTAGATCTACCACTGACTGAAAGTGAGAGAAGTCTAATTGATGAATTTTGTAAAGAGTTAAAAGATGTAGTAGCAAAAAATGATCAAGGTTATAGGGATAAGCATGAAAATTTTACAAACACTGCTTTAGAGCGTATAGAGTGCATAACAAATAAATATTTGCAAAAAGGGATAAGACTCAATTCAAAATATAACGATGATAAGTATACTATAACAAGTTTAATTTTTAAGGAAATAAGAAATATCCCTGATAGAATACGACAGCATAAGGGATTACCACCTTATGAGAGTTTATCAGACGATAGTGAGACTATAACAAGTTTAGTTTCTAAGGGAATAAGAGATATTCCTGCCTACGAGGGTGTATCAGATGACAAAAATATAGGTATTATACGCAATATCATGAGTAATTTACTATTAAAAGGTGGAAGAGTAAAATGCAGTTCCTTTTATGATGATAAGTTATTGTATGCAACTTATGGGTTCAGTTATGAGATTTTTGCAGAACGTGAAGAAATCGATAACAAGCTAAAAAGTGTAGCAGATGAAGGTATTATAAACAGTAGTGCCCAAGGCAAAGCTTTACACGTAGAAATGGATAATGGATATTTTTATGTAAAATATTCGCAAGATAGCACTGTTGAGGTTGCAAAAGTTATAAATAATCCAAAAGTGAAAGATTTAAGTTTTAGACATCATATATTTCATGTTGGAAAGAGTATAGTAAGAGTTGAAAATGTAGGAGGAAAAAGAAATTATACAGACGTTTTAGAAGGTGGCATTGAAATGTCTTTTACTACTGAAGTAGGAAAGATTAGTATTCATCTACGTTCTAGTGATAAAGACAACAATACAATTGAAGTAAAGATAAGTGACGATGATAAGAAGAAACTTGATCAATTAAAAGATAAGGAAGAAATAGGAGAAAATTGCTTACTTGGTGGATATTCAGTACATGATGCGATTAAACGAGGATATTTTGAAAAACATGAAACACTACGTCAATCTTCTGAAAAAATTACCTTATCTAATGAAAAGAAAAAAAATAGTTGGTGTGAGATAGTAACAAATTCAAAACAGACAACAAGCCGTACTGTAGGGTAAATGCTATACTGCTTGATTGTCTAAAGATCTTATATTGCTTACCATAAAAGCTTAACAAAAGCTTAATCATATGAGTAGTAAAAAGATTATGGTTATTGACTTAATGTTACATATCGCATACAATATATCATGTATCTTAGCTTAAGGGGTAAGTATGGGTGAGTCTACTGGGATGGTAAAATCTATCATCAATCTACTAAAGCCAAAATCCAAATCAGAACTATATGATATTGAATATGAATCCATTATAGAACATCTATCATCTAAAGAACATTTATTAAATGAGCTGATGAATGATATGTGGTACTCAGGGGATTTGCCATCAGTTAGAAATTATAATGAACCACCATCTTTAATGGATAGTAAACTTGAACTAAGCGAACAAATTTGTGTTTGGTTTGCTCTAGATCACGATCTTACGCCAAGTCAAAAAAATTTAAACAAAAAGTTACTTAGTGCTCTAAAATGTTTAGCTTCTAACTGTGGTTCATTTGATAATACTGATCCCCTTGAAGAATTTTTATATGACAATAAAAGTAATAAAGATTTAAAAGTAATTCTTAACCTAAAGAGAGGAGAATCTGAGTCAACAGTATTACATGCAATTGCAGGAGCAAAGATTGGTGGATTTCGTCGCACAGGAAATCAGGCTATAGATTTACTCTTAGAAGCAGGCGCAGATCCTAACATACAAGATAATAAAGGAAAAACACCATTATACCTTGCTGCTGCCAAAGGTCATTACGATAATGCAAACTCTCTTCTTTTGAAAGGAGCTAAACCTAATATAACAAGTAGAAAGGGCAAAACTCCACAACGAATAGCAACTAATAATCTCTGCTATGATATTGAAGAATTATTTTTAACTGATAAACAGAAAAAGATGAATAAGGAATTGTATGACTTACTTGTATGTGATTCAGACTGCACTAAAAATTTAAAGGAGTTTTTAAGTAAGCATAAAAGAGATTCAGACCTAAAAGTAGTGCTAAATATTCGGCAAGGAATGGGTGAATCAAAAGTGTTTTCGTATGTTGATCGTTTTGCTTGGGATAATGAAGATCTTGCTCAAGAGTTAAGAAAAGTATTTCTAGAAGCAGGAGCATTAGATTATGGTATAAATATTATTTATCGTCAGCAAAAGAAAGGACAGGCCAGTAAATTACTCGTTAATTTAACCTCAAATCAAAAGGAAAAGTTAAATGAGTTTTCTGATAAGGTGTTTCAGGCTCAAAACATGGCTGAACTTGAAGAGATTGTAAACGATGCTATAAAGTCTGGTGTACGATTAAACTATTCTTCTTCACAAGATTTCTTTTCAGGTAATGAGTACACTTTTACCGATTATGTGATGAAAAAAATCAGTGAATTAGAAAAAAATCCTAAAGTTGCTAGTAATATAATATGTCAATTAGTATCAAAAGGGGCAGTGTTTGGTAATACAGTTGATGCTAACACACTGACATCAAAATTTAAAGAGCATAAAACTAACCTAAAAAAAGCTTATAGAGATTATATTAGCAATTCTCATAAGTTTATTGAAATCGCAAAAAGTGCAACCAATAGCGAGCTAAAAGATGCAAGAGTAGACAACTCCGTTTTTTACTTAGAATATTCTAAAGATAGTAAAATAGACATTATAAAGATAACAGATGGGGCAAGGGATTTAGGTCTAACCGATGGAGATGTAAAGTGTGGAAGAAATATAGTAAAGATCGGTAGTAGTGAAGTAGAAATTCAAACCGAAGGTGGAATAAGGTATTACACAGATCTTACAGAAGGCAGCGATATAGTATTAACCTTCTATACTAGTTTGGGAAATGTAGACGTTAGGCTGTATCCTGACATACAGAATAAAAGCAAAATTATAGTAGAAGTGAGTAATAAAGAGGAAGTATTGGAAAAATTCGAAGGTCATAAAGAAGAATTAGGCGAGGATTGTGCACTTGGTAATTATTATGTCTACGATGCTATTGAACAGGGATATTTTGAAAGATCTGGTGGATTAATTCGTCCTGAAGTAATAAGCGAGTCTAACAACAAAAAGGTTTCATGGGCAGAACGTGAAGAATTAAGAAGGGTTTCTAATTCGAGGGAAGAAATTGCTAGGTAGAAGGTATTAAATATTAACTAAGATAATTAGCAATCTAAGAAACGAATTATCTTAAGCTCTACACAAATCACTCGCTCTTTTTTACAATTAATTTGGTTTATAGAACTACTCGTAGTAATCAAAATAAGATTTTTTCTTATAGTCAAGTTATAGTAAAATGAAATGCGATAAAGTTGCATTATTCTTTCTACAGCTAAATTTTTGCCTTAGCGTATTTATTATACAGGTAGTACAAAGCCATCGTTACACTTATATATCGTCAATAATCTATTAACAATTCCTATAGTATAATTAATTTTGAAGGCTTTAGTAAGGGGGAAGTATGACAGAAGCAAATCCAATAGTTACATTAAAGGCTAAAATTAAAGAATTTGGTTTTAATAAATTAAGAGCTAAAGATAATAAAAGCGCAAATTCTGGTGAGCAAGCATATAAAGACATTAATAGAATGGATTTCATCATTAACGGAGAGAATATAGATAGGGATTTTGTTGACCGATTATATAAAAAACATATTAGCTTGGTTAAAAATAATAAAGATGGAGAAAAGAATTATCGTTCATTTGCAAAAGAGGTTTTTAAGGAGATGTTTCAACATTCTAGGCTCTGTGGACAAAAAATATGAAAAGAGAGAAAAAGATGGTAGTTTAGCCTAATAGGTAAAAAATGGAGAAACTACCATATGCAATATTACATCAAAGAGGAAAATTGGAAACAAATTTTAGAGTTCATAAAAAGCGTAAAAGGAATGCACAGCAAAAATGAAAAACGTTTAAGAATATTCATAGAGGCAGTGTGGTACATAGTGCGAAGTGGTTGCCAATGGAGACTTTTACCAAAAACTTATGGTAATTACAGGAGTATACATAAGCGATTTAAAAGATGGTGTGAAAGAGATGTCTGGAAAAAATTGCTTGAATATACTAAACAAGAGCCTGATTTAGAAGTTGCTATAATCGACGGTACGATCATCCGAGGCCATCCATGTTCATCTGGATATACAAAAAACTCCAAGGATCAAGAAGCTTTAGGGAGGAGCAAAGGTGGCTTTACAACTAAAATACATGCGCTTGTCGATGCACTTGGAAATCCACTTAAATTTACTCTGACTCCTGGTCAAAGAAATGAAATTACGCAGGCACAAGTGTTGACCGAAAGTATCTATAACTCTACTGTAGTAGCTGACAAGGGCTACGATAGCAATGCCTTTGTTATAAGTCTTGAAGACAAGGGATGTACAGTAGTTATTCCGCCAAAACGGAATCGAAAAGTGCAAAGGTATTACGATGAGCATATCTACAAAGAACGTCATTTGATTGAGTGTTTTTTTGGTAAAATTAAAAATTTTAGGCGCATTTTTTCCAGATTTGATAAAACTGCTGAGGTTTTTATGGGTTTTCTCAATTTTGTTGGAGCTCTTGTATGGCTTCTCTAAAATTTTGTCCACAGAGCCTAGAATGTTCTTTGCGGCTTTCGCTTGTATCTCATACGACTTAGACTTCTGATGAGAAGCTCCTGCGTATTGGTGAGTATAGTTATTATAATAAGTACGGAGACTAGAAAGTGCAGAAAGTTTCGCAGTTTCCAGTAATTCCAGCTCAATATCCTCTTTACTCCTTTCAACAATTTTCCCTCCTTCTGTTAAACAATAACTTTTTTGCCAGTCAAAACTCTTTGGTGCTTCATACCAATCATTCCCTGTTGGCTTACTTTCAAGCGTTGTTGTTTCAATTTGCTTGTTGTTTTCAAAATGTATGTAAATGGTCACAATTTCTTCTCACACCCAAATTTTATATGTAGCGTCCAATCCTGGACATTGCCAAGCCCTTAGCGTCCTTTCCACATCTACTTCAAGTCCTGTGGTTAGAAAATTGTTACGTATGTTATAAATCCCCCACTGGATAAATTGACTATAGATATGTATATCACCTGAAAGCATACCTTCACTAACTTTTCCTCTGGAATATAGATAAGATGATGTATAAAGTAATACTGCAACTGTTTTTCCTGCTGGAATTTCTACATTCCCAGATCCAGCAAAGCTGCTACTATAACCCGTGTGTACGTAAACATTTTTCCACGTTATCCTTGAAATTCTTGACTTATTAGCATTTGTGTTATCAGGAGTTCCCACAAATAATCCTGCACTTTGGTTGTATTTTTTACAAATATTACTCCAAGTGCAGCATATGGGTAGTATAGCTCTTTTCATAATAGTCCGGAAAGTTCATAGAAAAGCAGAATCAACAGCATGACGAAAAGATGTGAATAGAGGAATGTTTTTCCTAGGCTCTGTGGACAAAATTTTAGAGAAGCCATACAAGAGCTCCAACAAAATTGAGAAAACCCATAAAAACCTCAGCAGTTTTATCAAATCTGGAAAAAATGCGCCTAAAATTTTTAATTTTACCAAAAAAACACTCAATCAAATGACGTTCTTTGTAGATATGCTCATCGTAATACCTTTGCACTTTTCGATTCCGTTTTGGCGGAATAACTACTGTACATCCCTTGTCTTCAAGACTTGTAACAAAGGCATTGCTATCGTAGCCCTTGTCAGCTACTACAGTAGAGTTATAGATACTTTCGGTCAACACTTGTGCCTGCGTAATTTCATTTCTTTGACCAGGAGTCAGAGTAAATTTAAGTGGATTTCCAAGTGCATCGACAAGCGCATGTATTTTAGTTGTAAAGCCACCTTTGCTCCTCCCTAAAGCTTCTTGATCCTTGGAGTTTTTTGTATATCCAGATGAACATGGATGGCCTCGGATGATCGTACCGTCGATTATAGCAACTTCTAAATCAGGCTCTTGTTTAGTATATTCAAGCAATTTTTTCCAGACATCTCTTTCACACCATCTTTTAAATCGCTTATGTATATTCCTGTAATTACCATAAGTTTTTGGTAAAAGTCTCCATTGGCAACCACTTCGCACTATGTACCACACTGCCTCTATGAATATTCTTAAACGTTTTTCATCTTTGCTGTGCATTCCTTTTACGCTTTTTATGAACTCTAAAATTTGTTTCCAATTTTCCTCTTTGATGTAATATTGCATATGGTAGTTTCTCCATTTTTTACCTATTAGGCTAAACTACCATCTTTTTCTCTCTTTTCATATTTTTTGTCCACAGAGCCTAGAGTGATTAAATCAAAGCGGGGCATTTTCCAAGTGTAATCAATTGAAACTAAACTGCCATCCACTGCTCCTCTTATTTTACACCCTTGTTCATCCACATCTTCAGGGCTCACATGAGTGCGACAACGATAGGTTATCAGGTAACTGCTTCCTGGCGCTGGCTCTTTGCCGGGTAATGACCAATCAACATTTCCTCCACTGAGCTTATAATCTGTACTGTTTTCATAAATTACATCACCTTGCTTAACTTGAATAATCTCCTGAACTGCAGAGTCAGGTATCGGATCAACAACTCCAGAATATGAACCATGTGTCATGGTAATAGTTTTCTGAACAGTTATATCTATCCTTTTTATCTCACTAACCGGAAAATCATGAACTTTAAGTTCCATTACTCTTTGGCTATTTGGCTGAAAGGTGTGAAATTCTGATTTAACTACTTTTATATCTGGATCTTCATCAAAATACACTCGAATACTGTGAGGTAACTGAGTCTCATAGCCATCAACATGAGCTTTTCCCTCATTAATCACAAATACTTGTGCCCCTCTTTCTCCCTCTTCCCTCTGCAAAAACATTACTTCTAGGCCATTTACTACGTAAGATCCATTTGCCTCCTTGTCATAACGGGCAAGAGCAGTGGTCACTATGTTTGCTTGTGGTGGTGGTGAATGTTCTACCAACACTCCGTTTTCAATGTTATAAATTGGGTAAAATTCCCCTACAGCATTAGCAGTTACACCCTCAGCTCGATATCCCCAAGTAATGGTAGCTTTAAGCCTTGCTGCCCCTACTTCTTGATAATTACGCGTACCAACTGCAGGATCACGAAGATTTTCGTCCTCAAGTTCTGTGATGGTAGATTCTACATAATAAACACCTATGCGAACTATAGTATTAAGTGGAATAATAAATTCTTCTTTTTCGACTTTTCTAACTGCTCCACGAAGATAGATTTTTCCTGCTTCAAGTGTAACTTTTTCCCCATCTATGATACAATTGCTTCCTGTTATAACATCACCATCGCGGAATATCGCATCTCCTATGCCTTTGAGCCTCAAAAGAGCATAATCTTGAATCTCATTTAATTCTGCTGATTGCAAACCTCTTCCTGCAAGGAACAAGCTTTTTTCGTATTCTTTGTCAGAGCGATTATAATAGCTATTTAAAGTCATCTTTTTTCCCTTTTGCTAAAATGTAACGACAAAGGCAAAGGTTTCACGGGTTGCTGCAGATCTAATAAGTGGCACTGTGTGCTCTAGAACCAATAAAATTCCCGGGTCTTCTATATCTTGTGGTTCAAAATATCTCTGTCCTGGAAGCAATTCTTTTTTCACTTTTGTACCAACCATAACCCCGAGTTCCCTTATCACTTGATTTGCTGCGTCCGTGAAATCGAAAGTAAATTTGAGATAAAGATTATTGGTTGGTACAGCAGAAGATTTAAACTTCCCAGATGGAGTCAAAAGTTCACCGTTTTCATCACCTGTGCAGAAGAGAACTTCTTGAGCGGTACGTCTACCAAGTTCATTGAGCAGTTTTTCAGACGTAATGGACTCTGGTGGTGTATTTTGAGTATACTCTATAGTGACTGCACCACCATTTGCAATAGAACCATTTTCCGTACGTTTAATCACACCAGTATTGCTATCAACTGTATAGTCTATACTTGGCTGATAAATTATCTGTCCTGTAGTAACCTTCACATCTTTGACGGGGTGGTGATCTAGGGTATCAGGGGTGAAAAAATTTTCTACTTTATGGCGACTCTTCCAGCTTGCATCACCACTTCCCCAAGCAAGATGGTCTGTTCCGCAACTTCAGTGAATACAGTTGAATACTCCCTAAAACTGATTGTCATAACTTTACCCTACTTTGAATAATATTTTGATCATTACATATTGTAACAAAAAAAATCAACTCATTTCTTCCAAAGGCTCTATATTGAAGATAGAAAGTCCAGAAGCGATCTAAGGCTTGCACGAGTTGCAGCGGTAAGGTTTAAGTTGTCTTCTTATATTTTTAATTGTGTAATCTCCTGTGTTTGTAAATGTTTTTTCTATGCCCCACTGCAGTAATAAGTACTCTGCGCTCTGAATGATTTATGCTGTAAATTATACGGTAGTTGCTAACCCTTATCCTATATTGCCCTCTAAAGCTATGACATAAAGGCTTTCCTAGATTAAAAGGATCAACTGTAAGGCGTTTCTTTATGGCCTCCTGAACCATTAATTTAATCTTTGCCGGAAGAGCTGGAATTTCTTTTTCAATAACATTTTTTAAGAATTTTATAGTGTAAGTTTTATTTCCAGATGTTTTCATCATCCTCTACTTCTTCTTCACCTTCAGAGAGGCGATCGTCAGCTATTTTGGATAGCTCTACATCTTCTTCGAACTCTTCTTCCACTAAATCTACTAAAACTTCAGGAATAGTTTTATTTTGAGTCTCTGCCATTTCTGTAAGATACTGAGCCAATTTACTGTCAAAACTTACATTAACATTGAGCTTTTTTTGACTGTGAGCCATATATTAACCAGAAAATACTACTATAAACTATAACATTTTTACTTAATTTTGTCAACTTCTCTATTCGTTGAAAAAACAATCTTGCATAAAAAAATCAACTCATCTCTTCCAAAGGCTCTATATTGAAGATAGAAAGTCCAGAAGCGATGACGTGTGCTAAGGCCTGCACGAGAAACATTCTTGCAGCGGTGAGGTTTAAGTTGTCTTCCAGTATGAAACGCATGTTTAAATCACTTTTGCCATACCCCCATAAAACGTGAAACGCTTCTGTAACTTCAAGTAAGTAGAAAGTAATTCTGTGTGGCTCATAAAGCCTTGCTGCAGTTTCTACCACATCTGGCCACTTTGCTAAGGTTTTTACGAGGAAGAGCTCTCCACCCGTCTTTAAAAGTGAAGGATCTGCTGTTGGAAGCTCTTTTGGAGCATTACGCATTAACGAATGAGCACGAGCGTGCGCATATTGCACATAAAAAATAGGATTATCTTTTGACTGCTCTTTAACTTTGGCAAAATCAAAGTCCAAGACCATATCATTCTTGCGTGTCAGCATTATAAAACGAGTGATATCCCTGCCAACTTCCTCAACTACATCTCTTGCTGTTAGGAAGTTTCCTGATCTTTTGGACATCTTAACAGGTTTGCCGTTCTCGAAAAAATTCACAATATTATGCAGTTTTACCTCTATTTTTGCTTGATCATCACTGAGCGCAGAGACGACTGCTTTGAGTCTTTTGACATAACCGCCGTGGTCACTACCAAGCTCTACGATCATATTGTTAAAACCACGCGATATCTTATCAAAATGGTAAGCGATATCCGAGGCAAAATAAGTCCAACTGCCGTCCTCTTTCTTCAATGCACGGTCAACGTCATCACCAAATTTTGTAGAGCGAAATAACATTTCTTTTCTGGAAGTCCAATTTTCGCTTTCTTTGCCTTTTGGTTTCTCCAGGTACCCTTCATACACCAAACCCTTGTCAGACAATATCTTTATACTCTCTTCGATCTTGCCACTTTTTTGTAGCTCATACTCTGAAGTAAAGACATCATGACTTACCCCAAGTAAGTTCATGTCTTCCTTTATGATTTCTAAGATAGAACTTAAAGTATATTCTCTAATCACCTGATTATCTTGCTTTTCTAGAAGCTCCTTGCCATATTTTTTGGCCAGCCCATTCCCTATCGGTTTTAAATATTCACCTGGGTATAAACCTTTTTCGATGCTGATTTTTTCTCCCAGAGCTTCTTTATATCGCAAATATACTGACTTTATTAGTGTATCTATCTGCGCTCCAGCATCATTAATATAGTATTCCTTAGTAACTTTATAACCAACTTTTTTCAATAAATTTGCCAGAACGTCACCAAATACTGCCCCTCTTGCATGACCAATATGCAGTGGACCAGTTGGATTTGCAGATACAAACTCAACATTGATGGCCTGATTGTTCCCTATATCTAGGGTGCCAAACTCTGTTTTTAGCTCATTTATTTGTTTTAAAATCCCATGCCATACTTTTATTTTTAAGTGTATGTTGATGAAACCAGGGCCCGCTATTTCCACTTTTGCAACTTCATCAAAAAGTTCAAATTCTTTGGCTAAAACCTCTGCAATTTCAATGGGATTCTTCTTTTCATGCTTTGCAAGCACCATGGCAACGTTTGTGTAAATATCTCCATGCGCTCTATTGCTTGGAGGCTCTACGATAAAGTTTGTTGCATTCGTGCTTATAACACCCCTTTGCTTCAACTCATTTAATTTGCTGAAAATTAGAGAGGAAACCTGCTTGAAAATGTTCATCCACTAGAAAAACTATGAAAACCTATAGCAGTATAGTGGATAAATGGGGCTAGTTGAAGATTTATCTTATCTCTACTCTTTGTTTGGTGTAAGGCGACCTTTTCTGGGTCGGAAGACCCAGAAAAATTATAGTTTATATTAAGTCGCTATTGCTAGTATAATAAGAAGCGTTATTGTTCTCACTTCCATACATACTTGTTGCCATATCGGACTTGAGCATCTGGTCATTAAACGCAGGAATTTTTAATATAATCGTTTTATCTCCAGCATCCCAAATGGATTCGTTCAGTGTTTTAATGCACTTCTTGCAGGCTTCACCATTACCACAATCCTCTATCGATTTAGGTCTACCATCATCTTTAAGGTAACGCTGACATACAGCATAATGCTGATCAGTTTCTTCACCATCTTTATTTATTATCTTTCCTGTTTTGTAATTAACAAGCAACAGCGGCATACCCTGCTTCGTAATTATATTTTGTTCTTCCGATCCCATTTGAATAGGTTTACTAACAAGGTTAGGACATTCTTCATTAAAGAAGTTTTTGCTATATTCTTTAGTGTCGTAACTGCTCTTTGCAGAATAACAAAGACTTTTAGTCTCTGTGTCACTCTTGCAAACGGAGTCATTGGGAAGTTCTGTACACTTTTTACACCACATGTTGCTAGGCTCTGTGGACAAAATTTTAGAGAAGCCATACAAGAGCTCCAACAAAATTGAGAAAACCCATAAAAACCTCAGCAGTTTTATCAAATCTGGAAAAAATGCGCCTAAAATTTTTAATTTTACCAAAAAAACACTCAATCAAATGACGTTCTTTGTAGATATGCTCATCGTAATACCTTTGCACTTTTCGATTCCGTTTTGGCGGAATAACTACTGTACATCCCTTGTCTTCAAGACTTGTAACAAAGGCATTGCTATCGTAGCCCTTGTCAGCTACTACAGTAGAGTTATAGATACTTTCGGTCAACACTTGTGCCTGCGTAATTTCATTTCTTTGACCAGGAGTCAGAGTAAATTTAAGTGGATTTCCAAGTGCATCGACAAGCGCATGTATTTTAGTTGTAAAGCCACCTTTGCTCCTCCCTAAAGCTTCTTGATCCTTGGAGTTTTTTGTATATCCAGATGAACATGGATGGCCTCGGATGATCGTACCGTCGATTATAGCAACTTCTAAATCAGGCTCTTGTTTAGTATATTCAAGCAATTTTTTCCAGACATCTCTTTCACACCATCTTTTAAATCGCTTATGTATACTCCTGTAATTACCATAAGTTTTTGGTAAAAGTCTCCATTGGCAACCACTTCGCACTATGTACCACACTGCCTCTATGAATATTCTTAAACGTTTTTCATCTTTGCTGTGCATTCCTTTTACGCTTTTTATGAACTCTAAAATTTGTTTCCAATTTTCCTCTTTGATGTAATATTGCATATGGTAGTTTCTCCATTTTTTACCTATTAGGCTAAACTACCATCTTTTTCTCTCTTTTCATATTTTTTGTCCACAGAGCCTAGATTTTCATCAATGATTTTTTGTATTGCATTATTGATCTCATTTATCTGACCGTTAAAAAAGTCAATGGTTTTTTGGCAACTTTCTTTTATATGCTCGTTTTCAGGTGCTTTCAGTCTACATTTCTCTTGAACTCTCATTTGTGTAATGTCATCACGTCGTTGACAAAGTGCAACTAAGGCTGTTTGTTCTTTTGACATAGGCACAAATAGAGATAGAGTACTATAGCGTTCACATCCATATTGAGCAAGAGCTCTTGCATCTGATTGATCAGACTTTGCTAAAGTTCCATGAGATATGACAAAGCTTTTTACTTTGCGAGTATTAGCTCGATGTACAGCAACATTCTTATCAACAAGAAAATGTGCTAAGCCAAGCTCATATTTTCCAGTGTTTTCCAAAGTTACTAGAGAATTAGGTAGGATATCTGAAAATTTTTGAAACAACTGTTGCCAACCAGTAGCATCATTGTCAAACTTGATAGTGCTCTTTTGGTTGTGAGTTGCGGCAACATTTTTAAATTTTCCGATATCAATTCCAATGAAATTTTGATAAGATGTAATCATAATAAATAACCTCGATAGTTTAATTAATTTAAGATTGTAAACGGGTGCATACATATGTCCCATGCAACTATTCAAACGTATCGAGAGATGGGGCTAGTGTACCTTGATCTGAACGGTTGTAATACCAATGGCTCTTCGGTCGCACATGCCCGTGATAGCCCTATTCCTATAGTGAGTAGGGTTATCTTTCCCTCTTATCTCTTTTATATCACATTTTTAACTTACAATTTCCTTCATTTCACCCTTAGTCTTATCATCAATTTCACACTTAAGGTCTTTCTTCAGTTCATTCTTAACATTTTCCTTTATTTCACCCTTAGTCTTATCATCAATTTCACACTTAAGATCTTTCTTCAGTTCATTCTTAACATTTTCCTTTATTTTACCTTCTATCTCCTTCTGTATTGCATTCTTATCACATCCACCGGTCTTATCCTTGTTGATTACCAGCGGCATATTATTAGTATCACATATTCTAAGTGGTCGGTGATATATATAGCTTTTACCCTGTTGACATGGATAAAAAAGGTTATTTTTTAACATAGTATACCTCCATTGGTAAGTCATGATTATTAAAAATTAATTAATAAGTAGAGGTGCAGTGAATACCCACCTCTGTAGTGCTCCTAAATAACTTCAAAAGTATCTTCTGGTACTGACATCTCTTCAGAAAAAAATGCTGTTACTTTACGTGAATCTGATATAGAAGAATTTATTGTATCCACACAAGCTTTACATGAAGCATCGCTATCACATCCTCCTATGAGTTTATTGTTTGGGCCAATTTCAAGATCGTTTTTAGTTTCTTCTATAATTTTTTGACATTCTTTAAAAATTTTACCAGTAGATTCCTTAGTAGTGGCATCAAGAATCTCGCCAGTAACTGGGTTGATTAGTATTGCAAGCTTTGAAAAGTCAATTGGTTCTTTAGGTTCAGGTTTAGGTTCAGGCTGTGGACAAGGTGGTATACGTATGTTAATGATGGTAGGGTTGCATGGTTCAAAGCAAGGATGGTGGTTCCATAGTTTGGGAGTGTAAGTTGTATGTGTAGGAATACATGGATGCACGTGTGCACAATTTCGTGGTTCAGAGGTGTAAGCCGTGTATGGAGAAGCGTATGATTGTGAAAAAAGATTGTAGTTCATAATAGTTTCCTTAGTAATTAAAAATTACTACAATTATAGTATACAATAGTTAAAAAAATAATAATTTAAAGACTAAAATTAGCATACACAAAGTCCTTAACTTACAGTACATTTCAAAATACGACTTTAATGTAGCAGATATTAGAGTTAAAAGTTTTACTATGGTAGAATAATGATAAGATTCCAAGAAGAAGCTGTCAGTAGTCAAATAGTCAAATTAGTTGTGTTGCTGAAATAAATTGTGATAAAACTGCTATAGCCGCTGTGAATAACAAGTAAGCTCTTGCTTATCTTCTCAAGCAAAACATGAAACACATGGGTTGAATAACACCCATGTGCTCTTGGAAGCACGTATAGCTAGACGTGCGTTTATGAATTGTTTAAAAACAATCTTCTAACAAAAAAACCCAAATTCATCACAAGGATTATGACATGTGTCATAATAGTTATGATATGAGTTAAAATGATTGTGGCACGAATTAGTAGCACAAGGTGCGTATGCAGGTGCACAAGCTTGTGCACAGTTCGATACTGGTGCTGGTAAAGCTGATACTGGCAAATTAAAAGCCGTACATGGTAGTTTTGGTAAATGACTATAATTATAAACCATAATAATCCTTAAAAAAATACTATGAGATTATTATAAATTAAAATGATTAAAAATTTAATAACTTTAATTATAAATCTAGCATATCAACTAACGGTATGATTTAAATTTTCTTTCAATTCCACTGTATCTTCGCCAGTTTTGCATACATCCCGTCTTTACTCATTAGAGAGTCATGAGTTCCTACTTCTTCTACTTTTCCATGATTAATTACTATAATCTTGTCAGTTTTAAGTGCGGTTGATAGCCTGTGTGTAATTACGATTGTTGTTCTGTTTTGCATTAACTTGCTCAATGCTTTTTGCACGAGGTTCTCACTTTTATAATCAAGGGCAGAGGTTGCTTCATCCAGTATTAAAACCTGAGGATTGTTGAGTATGGCCCTTGCTATTACAATACGTTGTTTTTGTCCTTCAGAAAGTTTTAATCCTCTTTTTCCTACAAATGTATCAAATTTATCAGGCAGCTTATCAATAAATTCCATCGCATAAGCGCTGATGGCTGCTTGCTTCACTTCCTCATATTCGGCACCTGGTTTGCCATATAGTATATTTTCCATTATTGAGCAAGAAAATATCATGTGATCTTGTGGCACTAAGCCAAACAACGATCTGAGGTCATTTAGCGCAATTGACTTAATATTGTGCCCATCGATAGTAATGCTACCTTTGTTTGGATCATGAAAACGGAGCAGAAGCTTTAAAATGGTGCTTTTACCACTGCCAGATGGTCCAACAATTGATACTGCTTGACCTGCCTCTATAGAAAATGATACGTTATCTAATGCTGGCTTATCAGCATAAAAAAATGTTACACCATTAAACGAAATTCCCTTTTGAACACTACAAATTTTTATAGGATCATCGGGATCTGCTATAGAGCTTTTCATATTTTTAAATTCAAATAAACGCTCTACTATTCCAAGACCTCGTTGTAAATCACTGATATTATCGCTCAAATTATTTATAGCTCCTGCTGCGAGCGCTGAATAAAACACAAATGAGGAGAGTTTTCCAATAGTTATATTATTGCTTAAGACTTCTTTAATACCAAAAAAGAGCAAAACAACTAGTGAACCTATCACACACGTGATAACTAGAGTTACTAGAATAGCACGCAAGAGTACTAATTTTACGTATGATTTTGATACTGAGTTTAAATACTCCTTAAAACGGGTTTTTTCATTTTCTTCGAGTACAAACGATTTGATAGTCACTATAGATCTAAAATTTTCCTCACTAAATGACGCAAGCTCACTTAATTTATCCTGGGCAAAGCGTGCATAGCTACGCACTTTTTTTCCAAGTGAGGTCATGATAATTAGTAGTATAGGTATTATTGCGGCTGCATACGCAGTTAGTTGTATATTTGTATACAATAACATAGCAACACTACCAATCAGAATCACAAAATTTCGTAATATGGTTAGTAAGCTGCTGTTTATTATTGATTGCAACACAGATGTATCAGTAACTAACGCTGAGATAACATCTTGTACGCCTGTGTTCTCAAAGAAACTTGGTTGCAAGTTAGTGATACTGCTATATAAGTCATATCTGATTCTTGCGATAACTTTCTCGCTGCCAATGCCAATGAAATATAACCGAGTAAATGCAGTGAGAGAAATGGCTAAAACTATAAGTATTGCAACTAATAGTTTGGTAGTAAAATCGTGCTCTGTGCCAGAATCAATTATATCGTTTAAGCCTCTGCCAAAGAGGAGGATCGTTAAGGCTGAAAATAAAACTGCAATAAAAGCTATGATGAAATAAGATAGATTAGGCTTTATATAGTAAAATAACTGCCTAATATTAGATCGCATCGTATTTTAAAGTTTCTAAAGTTAAGTATATAGATTCTAGTTTCAGGGGAAAGGGAAAAGGTATGGCATTAGTCTACAGCATGTCTTCCAAGCGTAACACGCTCACGAAACTTTAATGCGATAGCTTGGTTTCTACTGAAAGACAGCATTATGCCAAGTGCGATGCTCGAAGATAAAAGAGAAGAACCACCATAGCTAAGTAACGGCAGGGTTATGCCGGTGGTAGGAAAAACACTCAATGTTACCCCTATGTTTATTATGAATTGTGTGATGAATTGCATTGAGATACCGAGAATCACTAACAGATTAAATAATTCATTTTCCCTATATGCAACGTAAAGCAAGCGGGCGGAAATGATACCAAATAACATCAATGTGGCTAAGCACGTAATCAAACCAAATTCTTCTGCTAAAACAGAAAACACAAAATCTGTATGACAATCAGGAAGAGAGGCTTTTACGCTACCTTCACCAGGTCCAACTCCAGTTAATTGACCTCTTTTGAATGCTTCTAATGATTTTGTGACTTGAAAGTTATCGCGCTGCGTAAAAAAGACAAAATTGTAAATCCTTTGCTTTATATGTGGGAGGCATAAGTAAGCTATTGTAGTTCCAGTTGTGGCCATTCCTATTATGCATAGAAAGTATAAAAATGGTATACATGCAATAAACATTTGACCAATAAAAGAATATGTTAAAAGCATGGACATACTGAAATCAGGTTGCAAAAGTAACAACACAAAAACTAACAGAAATATTATGATTGATATGCGCATTTTAAACCTCATTTCGCTGGCCAAGATACTAGCTATAACAACAGAAAAAAATGGCCTTACGAACTCAGATGGTTGAACAGAAATTTTGACAATATGTAACCATCGTTTCGCACCTTTTACCTCTATACCAAGTATTATCGCAATTGCTACTAGAATAGTAAATAAAATGAAACCTGCGAACGAGAGGTTAAGTATAGTTCTTGTGTTGAGAAAAGAAAATGTCACCAAGGTAATTAGTGACAGGACTATATAAATTGTATGGCGCCGTATAAAATAATCCTGTGGTAGAAAAAGACGCTGCGCAATTACAGGGCTTGCTGAATAAACAAGAATGAAGCTTATAGTGAGCAAAAAAAACACTGGAAGGATGAGATAATAATCCAGCGTTCTATACCAGAGTTTAATATTCATTTTGTTCCAATGTGTAATGCCACTATTCCATAGCTCATATTATGAAACTCAACATTCTTAAAACCTACCTCTTCAATCTCCATTTTAAAATCAGCCTGAGTTGGAAATTCTCTGATGCTCTTCACTAAATATTCATAAGAACTCTTGTCTTTAGCAACTATGCTGCCAATTTTAGGAATTACTTTAAATGAATATAAGTCATAAAGTTTGGTAAATATCTCATTTTGATAGTGCATAGGGGCAAATTCTAAGCAGATAAATTTTCCATGTGGTTTTAATACCCTGTGCGCCTCATTTAAAGCCTTCTTACGGTCAGAAACATTTCGAATGCCAAAAGCTATTGTGCAATAATCAAATTCGGTGTCTTCAAATGGTAAACTTTCTGCACTTGCACATACCCAATCAAAATTAATTTGGTTTGAATTTATAGCTTTATCACGTCCTCTGTTTAGCATGTTTTGATTTATATCGCATACTGTAACCTTAACACTTGGCTCTTTTCTTACTACTCTTATTGCTATATCTCCAGTTCCTCCAGCAACATCTAAAACCTTAGAGTTTTTTGTAAAATGCACACTATTTACCATTTTATCTTTCCACAATCTGTGCATTCCGAGGCTCATTATATCATTCATGGTGTCGTAGCGATTTGCTACGGAGTCGAATACCTCTTTAACTAATTGCGATTTCTTCTTGATTTTTATAGTAGACATTACGTAAAGTCGCTCAACTCCTTTATAATTAGTAAAAATTAATTTGAATTAACGCAAATGTCAACGACAAGCCTTAAGCCTGTTAAAATCTTCTTCAGCGTGGTATGATGACCGAGTTAGTGGGCTTGATGCAACCACTAAGAAACCTTTGGAGTAAGCAACGTATTTATAATGCTCAAATTCCTCTGGGGTAACATACCTATCAAGTTTTGCATGTTTTGGAGTTGGTTGTAGATATTGACCAATTGTAATAAAATCAACCTCAGCACTGCGCAAATCGTCCATAACCTGAAATATTTCCTCTTTTGTTTCTCCAAGACCAACCATAAGCCCCGACTTTGTGAAAACTTTAGGATTAATCTGCTTTACCATCTTCAGCAAATATAGTGAATGAAAATAGCGAGCTCGTGGTCTTATTTTTGCATACAATCTCGGCACTGTTTCAATATTGTGGTTATAGACATCAGGTGATGCAACAGCAATTGCTTCAAATGCTCCTTTCTTATTTAAAAAATCAGGAGTTAAAATCTCTATTGTTGTTTCTGAAGTTATCTTTCTAATTTCTTCTATGCACTGTATAAACTGATTTGCGCCACCATCTGGTAAATCATCACGATCAACAGAAGTAATAACAACATGCTTCAAGTTCAACTTTTTTATCGCTTTTGCTAAATTTTCTGGCTCATGAGGGTCTAACTTATCAGGAATGCCAGTTGCAACGTTGCAAAATGCACAAGCACGAGTGCAAACAGAACCGAGAATCATCACAGTAGCGTGACGTTTATTCCAACATTCACCAATATTTGGACATGCAGCTTCTTCACATACCGTATGTAAGTTATGCAGTTTAACGATGTTTAAGGTTTCATTGAATACTTCACCGGTCGGAGCTTTTGCTCTGAGCCATGGAGGCTTACTATGCATCTGAAACGGCTAACTCTACCTCTTGCTTTACTAAAACTTTTTTCAACCTTCTTTTTATCTTCTGCGCTTTCTCACTTAGTTTAATCGTTCTTGTGTTGAGCAAAAAAGCATCCAAATCACCTTTGTAATCTATAGTTCTCAAAGTTCTTGTTGCTACACGAAATCTAAACTTTTTATTCAATATATCACTCGTCAACGTAACCTTATGTAAGTTTAAAAGAAAGGTACGCTTTGTTTTACGATTTGAATGTGATACCTTATTACCAAAAGACTTTTTTCTATTTGTTAATTCGCAAACTCTACTCACTTTAATATTACCGAAGTTATTCTATGTACTTAGATTACCTTATATAGTCAAATAGTCAATACTCTCTTGCTTAATTTTTATACCATATACTGCTTTATAACCAAAAAATATCGTAATTTTTTCTATTATAAGAGAAATCATATGCTGAATTTCCAATGCTTTACTGCCATTTGTTACTACCAGATGCAACACACCCGAATTTATATTCTGTGCATATGAGATCTTTTTCGGTTTTGTACACTCTGCTATTTCTTTCCCTACTATATTTCGCCAGTTTAAAATCAGACGTATTTCATTTTTACTAATCTTATTTTTCATGCATTTCAATGCATAGTTTTCAATTATAGACTTTAATTTTTTTGGACCGCTGTGTTTGAGCATTTTTCTGTTTTGTTTCTAGTATAACTAAATAAGTAAGGTTTACCACTACATTGGATTTCTTAAAGCCCTGTCATTCCAGTGCGTACTGCACGAACATTGTAATTTGAGTCCACCAGGGAGGATGTCATCCCAGTGCTCAGACACAGTTATCTAAGTGGAGAAAGTCACCTCTCTCCACTCGACTTCAAAACCGGACTTGTGACTTTCACCACATCCGGCTTCTCTCTAACTTGGTGTTTGTCATACATACTTCTCCATGTAATTAACATTTCAAAGCTTGGTAAATTTGTTTTTATAGCTTAAATACAGCATTCTCTATATTACTAGAGAAGTCGTATTCATTCATACCTAACACTTAATGTTGGCTCATAACATATTAACCACTACTCACAACTTTACCTTCCAAATTACAGTGTCCACGTCAGCATATCCTAAACATTATTTTAGGCCTTGGCTTCTTAGACAATCCCTCATTATAGGTGCATACGGGTGGCTCCCTGCTTAAAGAATAAGAGCATCTATAATGTTACTCCGTTCCATGAAATTGTTTCATGTTAGACTTAGGTTCCAACTTTTTGCCGGGAGATGGGAAACATCTTAATCAGACCAGTCAAGTTCTAATTATCCACTTTCTCCGTACCTTTTGGTCTATGCGTTAACCAACCTTATTTCGCATATCGTTCGTTACGACAATTCAGGCATTGGTTCCTCTCGTAACCATATCTAACTCTGTTTGCAGGGATTCACTATAAGGTTTAGTGTTACCTGCTTTTATCTCATGCTTGCATCCTAGAGGTTGCCACTCTCTAAAATGTGAGACATACATTATCCCCGATGTCTAGGCTCTGTGGACAAAAAATATGAAAAGAGAGAAAAAGATGGTAGTTTAGCCTAATAGGTAAAAAATGGAGAAACTACCATATGCAATATTACATCAAAGAGGAAAATTGGAAACAAATTTTAGAGTTCATAAAAAGCGTAAAAGGAATGCACAGCAAAGATGAAAAACGTTTAAGAATATTCATAGAGGCAGTGTGGTACATAGTGCGAAGTGGTTGCCAATGGAGACTTTTACCAAAAACTTATGGTAATTACAGGAGTATACATAAGCGATTTAAAAGATGGTGTGAAAGAGATGTCTGGAAAAAATTGCTTGAATATACTAAACAAGAGCCTGATTTAGAAGTTGCTATAATCGACGGTACGATCATCCGAGCCCATCCATGTTCATCTGGATATACAAAAAACTCCAAGGATCAAGAAGCTTTAGGGAGGAGCAAAGGTGGCTTTACAACTAAAATACATGCGCTTGTCGATGCACTTGGAAATCCACTTAAATTTACTCTGACTCCTGGTCAAAGAAATGAAATTACGCAGGCACAAGTGTTGACCGAAAGTATCTATAACTCTACTGTAGTAGCTGACAAGGGCTACGATAGCAATGCCTTTGTTACAAGTCTTGAAGACAAGGGATGTACAGTAGTTATTCCGCCAAAACGGAATCGAAAAGTGCAAAGGTATTACGATGAGCATATCTACAAAGAACGTCATTTGATTGAGTGTTTTTTTGGTAAAATTAAAAATTTTAGGCGCATTTTTTCCAGATTTGATAAAACTGCTGAGGTTTTTATGGGTTTTCTCAATTTTGTTGGAGCTCTTGTATGGCTTCTCTAAAATTTTGTCCACAGAGCCTAGGCTAGATCCAAAAAATAGCATAATCAATATGCAAATTGTAATAGAAATCACGTTTGCGTATGGTTTATTGCTATGCGGTTAATCTTTCCTCAATCCAAGCTGCTTGAATAGCTTCGAGTATTTTTTCGTTACAGCGTTTTTCATCATCATCAAATTCCTCTAAACTCAAGACCTTTTTTTTAAGCTCAGTGAATCTGATACTAATTATATTCTCATCTGGAAATTTTTCCTCCAGAGCTTCTACAATATCTTCTATATCAAGCCATTTCATACTTTTTTGTATTTATCTGCTAAGTTAAATTGGTGCCCATGGGGAGACTTGAACTCCCAAGGTCGCAAAACCCACGGATTTTAAGTCCGCTGCGTCTACCGATTCCGCCACACGGGCTTTTTTTATCTATCTAGAGTAAAACTCTACTACTAAATTGACTTCCATGTCTGCTGAATAAGGAACCTCAGAATATTGAGGTGACCTCAAATACTTCACTGAATGCTCTTTACTATCTGCTTCTAAATAATCCGGAGCCTTGCGCTCTTGTTTTTGTTCAGCCTCTACTACTACAGGAATTTTTGCTGCCCTTTCTCTTATTTTTATTATATCACCTGGCTTCACTCGATAACTCGATATGTTAACCACCTTATCATTAACTGTAACGTGCTTATGAGATATGAGCTGCTTTGCTGAGTAAATTGTTGGAACAAGACCAGAGTGGTATAAAACAGAACTTAATCTCGATTCTAAGATACCGATAAAATTATCAGCCGTATAACCCTTTCTGTTATAAGCATCTAAAAATGTACGTCTGAGCTGCTTACTTGAAATCGCATAGTAAAACTTAAATTTCTTATGCGCAGCAAACTGCTTACCAAAGTCGGATAACTTCTTGAATCCAAGAATACCATGTTGACCTGGAGGGTATTTCCTTTTGTTTACTGGGTCTTTAGCTCTACCCCATAAATTTACACCAAGTCTACGGCTAATCCTATACTTTCTAGTGATAACAGTTGTCATATAAAAACTCTCACGACTTAACTTTAGATTATTAAGGATTTTAGCACTCAGTGTCAACTTGTTTTTGCTGATATAATCTTTTATACTTCATTTTTAAGTTTTTCTATTAACACATGAATCATTCACATTTAAAATCTATGGCAAACGCCATCCGTTTTTTATCAATTGATGCAGTACAAAAAGCAAACTCTGGACACCCAGGTATGCCACTTGGCATGGCAGATGTTGCAACTGTTTTGTTTGCTAAATATCTGAATCATAATCCTGATGATTCTAAATGGTTCAATAGAGATCGCTTTGTTTTATCAAACGGTCATGGGTCAATGTTACTATATTCAATATTATATTTGACAGGTTATATTAGCATAGATGAGCTAAAGAATTTCAGGCAAATGGGATCCAAGACCCCAGGTCATCCAGAGTTCGGCTTGACTTCCGGGGTAGAGGCAACAACAGGCCCGCTCGGTCAGGGGTTTGCCGCTGCTGTTGGCATGGCACTTGCTGAATCGATTCTTAAAGAACAATTTGGAGATAGCTTAATTAATCACTACACTTACGTGATGCTAGGGGATGGCTGTCTTATGGAAGGAATAAGCCATGAAGCAGCATCACTTGCTGGGCATCTTAAATTGAATAAGCTGATAGCTCTTTTTGATGATAATGATATCTCTATAGATGGCGCTACTTGTCTTTCCTGCTCTGATGATGTAGAGAAACGCTTCTTAGCGTATGGATGGAATGTTGACAAAATTGATGGCCATGATTTTGATGCCATATCCCTTGCAATAGAGCAAGCAAAAAAGTCTGATAAACCTACAATGATCTGCTGCAAAACCATTATCGGAAAATTTTCAAGCCGTGCTGGCACATCCTCTGCTCACAGTGGTGCTTTTTCGGAGGAAGATATAAAACAGATGAGAGAGAAATTAAACTGGAATTATGAACCATTCCATGTACCAGAAGATGTGAAAAATGCCTGGAAGAAAACTGTTGAGAGAGCAAAACAAAACTACACGATGTCATTCCAGAGCGTGACGCTGGAATCCAGGAAAGAAGAAAAAGAATGGATCCCAGTGTCAAGCACTGGGATGACAAGAGAGAGTACTGGGATGACAGAAGAGAATGCTGGGATGACAGGGTATCATGCAGAACTTCAAAGACGGTTAGATAAACATCTACCAGATAATATCGCTGGTGTTTTAGCTGACCTGAAGAAACAAATATGTGAGCTAATGCCAAACGAAGCTACTCGATCTTCTTTCGGCAGAGTAATGGAACTTTTAACTGAGTCTATGCCGGAATTAATCGGCGGTTCTGCTGATCTTACTGGGTCAAATTGCACTAAATATAAGCACATGCAGGTAATAAATAGCAATAATTATAGTGGCTCTTATGTCCACTATGGAGTGAGAGAGCACGCTATGGCAGCTTGTATGAATGGTATGGCACTTCACGGCGCGATTCTTCCTTATGGCGGCACTTTTTTGGTATTTTCCGACTATTGTCGTCCTGCTATACGTCTTTCAGCTCTGATGAAACAGCAGGTTATGTATGTCATGACTCACGACTCAATTGGAGTGGGAGAAGATGGCCCAACTCACCAACCAATAGAGCATTTAGCTTCTTTGCGTGCTATACCAAATCTATATGTTTTTAGACCAGCCGATGCAGTTGAAACTCTGGAGTGTGTTAGCATTGCACTCGAAAAGAAAGAATCTCCAGCACTGTTTGCGCTCTCAAGGCAAAACGTAAGTTACATGCATTCTGATATTGATCAATCTGCTAATCTATCGAAGTTTGGTGCATATATTTTGTGTGAATGTTCAAAAGAATTAAAAGTGACAATATATGCTACCGGATCTGAAGTTGAAATTGCAGTTGAAGCAAGGGAGAAATTGCAGGAAAAGGGTATAGGTACAAGGATTGTTTCTATGCCATGCTGGAGGCTTTTTGACGAGCAAAGCGATGAATATAAAGCGGCAATATTAAATAATGACAGCATTAAAGTTGCAATTGAAGCCGGAAGTGAAATGGGTTGGCATAAATACATAGGTTCAAACGGTATATTTATTGGCATGAAAAGCTTCGGAGAATCAGCACCTTATAAAACACTTTATGAGCATTTTAATATCAGCGCCGATCATGTGGTAAAATGTGTGTGTGAGAAACTGGTTTACATTCAGTAGACTTCTTGCATAACCATATGAAAGCCCACTCTTCTTTGTCATTCCAGCGCGTGACGTTATCCAATGATGTCATTCCAGTGCTTGACACTGGTTCCTTTATGACGACAGTGCCCAGAGGTGTCATCCCAGTGCCCAGACACTGGGATCCAGTTTTCTTTACAAATTCACCAAAAGTGCTTCATTCTATAACGCAAAACCCATACTCACCAGACCCAATGTATTACTTGCAATTAAGTTTCCTGGATCCCAGTGTCTGGGCACTGGGATGACACCTCTGGACACTGCCGTCATAAAGGAACCAGTGTCAGCTACTTGAATACATACCACCATGTCATTCCAGCGCGTGACGCTGGAATCTAGTAAACCTCTGGCTATATTATGTCATTGCCTTCTGAACTACTTGGTGATTCTAATACAACTGGTTGGTCAGATTCAGATGATGATTGTGTTGGCTCATCAGACCCAAACAACCATGAAAAAAACCCACCAAAAAATGATGCAACTAATGAAAAAGGCTTCATAAGTATACTAAACAAACTACCAAAAAAAGAGCTCGGCTGTTCTTCTGTTTGTGCAGGTTCTGTGGAAGCAACAGGACCTACATCGTTGTCTTGTACATCAGTTCCTTGTTCTGCACTGGTGGTGCTGGTTTTTTCCCCTTCTTTGCTATTATCTGATTGTAGTTCAGTATCATCACCTACTCGTTTTTCTTCCTCTTGACCCCCTTCACTATCTGTCGATGATCCACCCGCTGAACCATCATCAGATTTTTCTGCTGGTTGCAATAGAGTTTTTATTCCTTCATCAGTGGCTAATTTGAAAGGAGTATTTCTATCTTCATTTTCTATATTAACATCTGCTCCTTTTTTTATTAAGAATTTTACTGTTTCCGCAGAGGCGTTTGCTGGACGATCTGCATAACCCATAAACACTTTATTTTTTGTAGCAAAATGTAAAGGAGTCCATAGATCGTTATCTTGTATATTAACATTCGCTCCTTTTTCTAATAAAAGTTCTGCTATATCCGTATAACCTTCTCTAGCAGCCCAATGCAAAAGAGTATGTCCATATGAATCTACTGCATCAGCATTTGCTCCCTTGTTTAATAAAGCTTTAACTATATCTTTATGGCTACTATTGTAATTATATTCCATCATACTCTGAAGAAGTGATTCCATTACTGTATCAACATTTGCTCCATTATTTAATAAAACTTCAGTTGCATCTTTATGACCATAGAAAGCAGCTTCAAATAAAGGAACCCTTCCATTTTTATCTGCTATATTAACATCTGCCCCTGTTTGTATTAGAGCTCTTACTATTTCTACATTGCCCTTTCTAGCAGCAAAATGTAAAAGAGTTTTTCCATCGTTGTCTATTGAATTAACGTTTACTTTTTTACTTAATAGACTTTGAACTTCCTCATAATTATCACTTTTAACGGCTGAATACAAAGCTTCGATGTCCTTTTGCGTTTCTTCTAGAATTTTTACTATATGTTGCCTGCCTTGTTGAGAGGCAAGATTTAAAGGAGTGCTGCGAGTATTATCTAGTGGAGTAACATAAATTCCTTTTGCTTCTAATAGAACTGTTACTATTTTCTTATCGTAACTTTTAGCAGCTTCATGTAAAGGAGTTTTTCTATCTTGATCTGCTATATTAACATTGATCCCTTCTGCTTCTAATAGAGCTTCTATTATACTTGTATCAAGTGGTTGCATTTTGTTGGCTTCGTCAACAGCAACATGTAAAAGAGCGCGTCCAGTTTCAGACTGTGCATTAACATCTGCTTTGCTATCAATTAAAAGCGAGACCATATCTTTGTTTCCTTTGGCAATAGCATGCCGTAAAGGAGTAAATCGGTTTCCATCTAATGCATTAACATCTGCTCCTTCACTTATTAGACGCTTTACTTCATTAATATTACCACTTTTAGCAGCCTCAAATAAAGCAGCATTTTGTGGAACTTGGCTTTCTTCTTCATCATCTTGCAATACTGGACTAGCATTATCGGTTTTTCCTGCGTTTTGTAGTAGAGTTTTTATTTCTTCGTTAGTGGCTAAACCTAAAGGAGTCTCTCCTTTATCATCCTCTGCATTAACATCTGCTTCTTCACTTATTAGACGGTTTACTCCATCAATATCACCACTTTTAGCAGCCTCAAGTAAAGCAGTATCTATTAATAGAGTGCGTATTTCTTTGTTAGTGGCTAAATCGAGAGGAGTATCTCCATTTCGATTTACTGCGTTAACATTTGCCCCATTATTTAGTAAAACTTCTACTACCTCTTTACTATCTTTTCTAGGCTCTGTGGACAAAAAATATGAAAAGAGAGAAAAAGATGGTAGTTTAGCCTAATAGGTAAAAAATGGAGAAACTACCATATGCAATATTACATCAAAGAGGAAAATTGGAAACAAATTTTAGAGTTCATAAAAAGCGTAAAAGGAATGCACAGCAAAGATGAAAAACGTTTAAGAATATTCATAGAGGCAGTGTGGTACATAGTGCGAAGTGGTTGCCAATGGAGACTTTTACCAAAAACTTATGGTAATTACAGGAGTATACATAAGCGATTTAAAAGATGGTGTGAAAGAGATGTCTGGAAAAAATTGCTTGAATATACTAAACAAGAGCCTGATTTAGAAGTTGCTATAATCGACGGTACGATCATCCGAGGCCATCCATGTTCATCTGGATATACAAAAAACTCCAAGGATCAAGAAGCTTTAGGGAGGAGCAAAGGTGGCTTTACAACTAAAATACATGCGCTTGTCGATGCACTTGGAAATCCACTTAAATTTACTCTGACTCCTGGTCAAAGAAATGAAATTACGCAGGCACAAGTGTTGACCGAAAGTATCTATAACTCTACTGTAGTAGCTGACAAGGGCTACGATAGCAATGCCTTTGTTACAAGTCTTGAAGACAAGGGATGTACAGTAGTTATTCCGCCAAAACGGAATCGAAAAGTGCAAAGGTATTACGATGAGCATATCTACAAAGAACGTCATTTGATTGAGTGTTTTTTTGGTAAAATTAAAAATTTTAGGCGCATTTTTTCCAGATTTGATAAAACTGCTGAGGTTTTTATGGGTTTTCTCAATTTTGTTGGAGCTCTTGTATGGCTTCTCTAAAATTTTGTCCACAGAGCCTAGAGCAGCCTTACGTAATTCAGCATTTATATCTCTGTTTGAATTGCTCATCCCATACCTCCTGTAAAACTATATTGTTATGATAAAGCCGTTAATAATCTATGAGCTCTCACCCCCTGTAAAATTATATTATCATGATAAAGTCATTAATAACCCATGAGCTCTATGTTCCTGGATCACGTAAATAATGGCTATTCCCCGTGTTTTTCAGTACATTTGAGCTGGCTGTACATAAGAATTGCAATTGTAGAGCATGCTATTGTTAATAGTAAATTTGGTAAAATACCATAGCGAAAAAATTTTCCTACTATATATATTCCAATAGCCCCAAACATCATATTGCAGAATGAGAGGACTGCACTACCAAGCCCTATACCTCTGATTGTTTCTAAAGCAGAAGTTACGTTATTGCTGATTACTAATGCAAGTCCGATATTGGCTGGAATCCAAGCAGCTTGAAGAATGAATATATTCAACTTGTCCGCGAAATAAAAATATACCAATAAACTATCGGATATTATCGGTAACACCAAACCTATTATTAGCATTTTGCTAACCCCTACTTTTGGTACATACCTTCTATTAATTAAAGTTCCAATTATGTAGAATATGACTATGATCGATATGAGGTAGCCAAAATACTGTACTTCAATGCCCATCGATTCAAATATGAACGGGTAGTTAGCAATGTATGCCCAAAGCCACATGAAAGTTAATCCATGAATGGCTGAAAACCCAAGGAAACGATAATTTCTAAATATTGATATATATTGCTTGAAGATATTAGTAGTTATGTTAGTTATACTGGTTTCATTTTTATTTACAGTGAGTGTTTCTTGTAACTTAAAGTAGATAAAAATAAGTATAGCAATTGCTGCGAATGACATAATAAAAAACAAAAATTTCCAATGATAACCATGTGAAATTATATAACTGCCCACCACTGGAGCTATCCCAGGTGAGAGTGCCACAACCATATTTAATTTTGAAATTACTCTCGAGTATTCACTACCCGAGTACATATCCCTTATTGCTGCATACCCAACAACACCTGCAACACCAGCCCCTGCCCCTTGTATGAAGCGAATTAGTATCAAGAGCGCAATGCTGTCGGCTATATAACACATGACACTTGCTAAAGTAAAAATTGTCATACCAATCAGCATCATTGGGCGCCTACCATAATGGTCCGATAATGGACCATAAATTAATCCAGATACCGCAAATCCAACTAGATTCAAGCTAATTGTAAGCTGCACTACACTGCCTTCTACTTTAAAATAATTGGCAATGCTTGGTAGTGCAACTGAGTACAAATCAGTTGCCATATCGACAATTGCTACAGACAATATCATAATAAGAGAGATGATATTTTGCGAAAGAGCTGTTTTCACTTGATGATTTATTGGTAAATATGCTTAATTATAATATATTTTTTTCATTAGTATATTAATTTAACTACTGAAATTAAGAGCAGCTATTCGAGAAAAAGCCTGTGAAGGCTCTATCCAGTAGGGTGTCATCCCAGTGCCCAGACACTGGGATCCAGGAGAAATATGGTCAAGCGCTGGAATGACACCATCACTTAAATAATGGTTATATGAAGAACTCAATACACCAAAACGTAGCACTACTATAAGCCCCTCGTCGGTAGGTTCCATTACATATCCGTAAGTAGACTGTTTATTTGTGCTTGCGATAGGCTTATAATCCTTATCGTTGTACGAAACAAAGAGTGTTGCTCCCTTCCAATTCCTTTCCTCACCAATTAAAGTAAAGCTTGCGATATTACCTTTAACATGCGGTAAATCCATCATTTCTACGATGGTTTTGCTGATATGAGAAGGAGGGTATTCCTTCAGCATAAGAGACCTTGTTGAAGGAAAAGAAAGCTTATATATGGAGCTGTCATAACCAACACCACTTACTTGAATGGACATGCTTTCAAATTTTATTTTTATAATTCTCACCGTATCCTTTTTCTCACCGTCTAAGATCGCTATCACGTCGCTTGGCGCAAGCCATGCATATTTTATCGGCAGCTTGAAATTATATATATTTCTCTCTTGCCACGAAGAATAAAGTAAAACCTCAGCGATATTTTGCGCCTCCCCCTCCTCCATAATGAGTGGTATTTCAACTGTTATAGCAGTGCCTTGCTTTGGCAACTCAGCATATTTAACATCAATTGGATAGCCAAAATTGCGATTAAAATAAACGATGTTAACTTTATTGTTTAAATCCAGTTGACTAATATTAACAAGTTTTGAATTGTTACTGAAAACCGTTTCACCAATTGGCATTACAGTTGTAACTCCCCTGCCCTTTTGGACAAATTTCAGTTTAGAGTCCTGTTCAACCACATCAAAAAAATAGCAACTTTGCAGCATTTTAATAATAGAACGTACGGGTTGCTGGTCGTTTATCACATATCCAGACAATAACCCTTTGACGTTGCTTGTATCGAACTGATCGCTTTTTAAACCTGCTTTTTGTAACAGATCCGATAAAACATCGGAAATATTAAGCTGTGAAAGCTTTCCCTGAATCCAATGTTCCTGTCTGCCAGTTATGGCAGTCAGTCCACATATCACACAAATTGGGGAAATAAGGAAATGGCCTTGCATCCCATGCCCAGAGAAACATTTTTTCTACCATTTCCGAGCTTTGCCACTTCTTTAGCGTTCCTTCAATTGCAATTTTTTGCGAAAGAAAGCTCACCTCTCCGTTTGAATATCGTGGATATTTGCTCTCTATGCTGCCTTTATCAACAAACACATTTGGCTCATTAGTGCAGCCGTTCATACTGGGAAATCCATACTCAGTAAACCATATTTTTTTCATTTTTGGTTGCCATTTTGTTTTGCTACCACCTGGATTTGTATGAGTTTCACTCCACCATTTCTCTATATTTTTCCACGCATACCTGCTGTCGTTATACTTTACTTTTTCAGGCTCACTCTTTGAGTCATCATAGAAATAATCATACCCCACTCCACTGCTCCAACCACCCATTACATCTTCCGCAGAATAGCCAAAAGGAGGCTCTGGACCATCAGTCAGTGGAAAATAAGCATCTATGCCAATAACGTCGATGTACTCTGAAGACCAAAGCTCATCCATATTATACCAACCATCATATGAATGGTATTCGCTCCAATCCGCAGCGTAAGTTACCGTTACTTCTTTTCCAAGCTGAAGTTTTATTCGCTTTGCAAGCTTAACTAGCTCTATAACGGCAGGGTAATTCCCTTGTTCATCCCTGATTTTGGTAAGTTGCGCAAATTCAGATCCGATGATAAACCCTTCCACTTTAGTTTGTTTGGCAATGCTTGCATAATGCTCTATAAATTTGTCATATTGATTCTCAAAAAAATCACTTATATCCCCAGGGGTCCCGCTCAATTTTCCTCGCCACTCTTTGTTCTTTGTGTCAAGCAAGGGCATCGGATAGAGCATCACCTTGTAGCCTCTGCTATGCAGCTCTTCTATATATCTTATTAGCGCTGCATCACTAACTGTGCCACCATACCTTGGGTTTCCACTCGCATCTTTTGAAATTAGCTGAGCATTATTTCTGGTTACATCCCCTACTTGCCAATCATCAGGTAATATTGCGGAATCATCTTGAAATTCAACTGCAGGATATATTTTACAATCTTTAATGTTCAGATCATTCACAAACCAATTGACTACTACCGATACCCACTCAACATTTGGTAAATCTCCCTTTAATTGATCCAAAGAAAGCACTGCATCGCTCTTTTTAGTGTGGTTGTTGTGATTTACCCTTTGCGCCAGTCCATACGGGATATATTGGTTGCTGCTTATTTTCTCTTGCGCGATTTTCTTCTGTATTTTTGTATCATATACAAACTCTCCTGAGCCTGGTATTATATTGATATTCCGAATATTTTCTGCTATTGAAAATCCACTGGGTTTTAATGCAGTTCGCACTTCAAATGTAAATATCGGGACGCGATTGTTATAGTCTGCTAAAGGAAAATTCTTGATAACTATGTAAGATATTCCCCTATAAGCTGGTACATTCTTCTCACCTTCAATTGATGATATGAATGGATCAGGATTTTGGTCTTCTCTGCCGCTGTAAAAAGTATAATCTATTTCATCAAAGCTAAGTGATGTTGTATCTGCCCAGATTCTGTTTAATTTTTCTACTTTCCCCTTGCAGATCGCAATTGCAAGCGTTGCATAGTAATTATATGTAACGTTCATACCTCTTCCAATTTTACTTTTGGTGGTTATCGCCTCTTCTTTTATTGGCTGTGCCCAAATAATATTCCCTGCAACACGAGCAGTGCCATAGATAATTGGTATCAACTATGTTTTTTTAAATTTTTTGAATTTAGTCTTATTACAACTCTTGTTTATAACTTTGTATTTTTATTCAATTAAAAAATGTATTTTTGGCAACAAAAACCCTAGGCTCTGTGGACAAAAAATATGAAAAGAGAGAAAAAGATGGTAGTTTAGCCTAATAGGTAAAAAATGGAGAAACTACCATATGCAATATTACATCAAAGAGGAAAATTGGAAACAAATTTTAGAGTTCATAAAAAGCGTAAAAGGAATGCACAGCAAAGATGAAAAACGTTTAAGAATATTCATAGAGGCAGTGTGGTACATAGTGCGAAGTGGTTGCCAATGGAGACTTTTACCAAAAACTTATGGTAATTACAGGAGTATACATAAGCGATTTAAAAGATGGTGTGAAAGAGATGTCTGGAAAAAATTGCTTGAATATACTAAACAAGAGCCTGATTTAGAAGTTGCTATAATCGACGGTACGATCATCCGAGGCCATCCATGTTCATCTGGATATACAAAAAACTCCAAGGATCAAGAAGCTTTAGGGAGGAGCAAAGGTGGCTTTACAACTAAAATACATGCGCTTGTCGATGCACTTGGAAATCCACTTAAATTTACTCTGACTCCTGGTCAAAGAAATGAAATTACGCAGGCACAAGTGTTGACCGAAAGTATCTATAACTCTACTGTAGTAGCTGACAAGGGCTACGATAGCAATGCCTTTGTTACAAGTCTTGAAGACAAGGGATGTACAGTAGTTATTCCGCCAAAACGGAATCGAAAAGTGCAAAGGTATTACGATGAGCATATCTACAAAGAACGTCATTTGATTGAGTGTTTTTTTGGTAAAATTAAAAATTTTAGGCGCATTTTTTCCAGATTTGATAAAACTGCTGAGGTTTTTATGGGTTTTCTCAATTTTGTTGGAGCTCTTGTATGGCTTCTCTAAAATTTTGTCCACAGAGCCTAGATTTTCATCAATGATTTTTTGTATTGCATTATTGATCTCATTTATCTGACCGTTAAAAAAGTCAATGGTTTTTTGGCAACTTTCTTTTATATGCTCGTTTTCAGGTGCTTTCAGTCTACATTTCTCTTGAACTCTCATTTGTGTAATGTCATCACGTCGTTGACAAAGTGCAACTAAGGCTGTTTGTTCTTTTGACATAGGCACAAATAGAGATAGAGTACTATAGCGTTCACATCCATATTGAGCAAGAGCTCTTGCATCTGATTGATCAGACTTTGCTAAAGTTCCATGAGATATGACAAAGCTTTTTACTTTGCGAGTATTAGCTCGATGTACAGCAACATTCTTATCAACAAGAAAATGTGCTAAGCCAAGCTCATATTTTCCAGTGTTTTCCAAAGTTACTAGAGAATTAGGTAGGATATCTGAAAATTTTTGAAACAACTGTTGCCAACCAGTAGCATCATTGTCAAACTTGATAGTGCTCTTTTGGTTGTGAGTTGCGGCAACATTTTTAAATTTTCCGATATCAATTCCAATGAAATTTTGATAAGATGTAATCATAATAAATAACCTCGATAGTTTAATTAATTTAAGATTGTAAACGGGTGCATACATATGTCCCATGCAACTATTCAAACGTATCGAGAGATGGGGCTAGTGTACCTTGATCTGAACGGTTGTAATACCAATGGCTCTTCGGTCGCACATGCCCGTGATAGCCCTATTCCTATAGTGAGTAGGGTTATCTTTCCCTCTTATCTCTTTTATATCACATTTTTAACTTACAATTTCCTTTGCTAAATCAATCTTTTGCGGATCTAAACCATTGTTAGTGATGATTTTTTCACTTAACTTATTTAAAATAGGAATTGCATGAGTTTCATCTTTAAGCAGATTATATATATTTCCAATATTATTTACATTTAGCTTTTGACAAACTATCTTATAAAGCTCCAAACCATTGCTCCCTAAGCTTTGGTTTTGTGTACTAAGTATTTTTAATAGCTTCTCCTTATCCAAAGATAATAACTTCTTAATGTGTGTAGCATATAAATCACTTTCTAATAATTTTTCTATTATTTTATCAAGCGTACCAGAATTAACTAAGCCACTACTTATTAGTCCACTTCCATCATTAAGTTGATCTCTTACAATCAATTCTACAATGTAAGGAGAGAGACACCGTATTTCTAGTAACTTATTCCAAACTTGACTGGAGAAATTTATGTTATTATGCGTTAAGAAGCTAAGAAAAGTTTCGTCACGAAAGCTTCCTCTACATTCTTAAAGACGTTTTTATATTGGCTAGCTATACTGTCAAATAGCTTAAGTATGTTTACAACAAACCTATCAGTACTGACATCTACTCCATTGATATTTACTATCTCACCTTTAGGAATACTTTTGAATTTTTCTTCAGTAGATCCCTTTTTGGCTTGCAAGCTTTCCCTCTTGCCATAAGATTCGATTATATCACTAATCTTAAGATCCTTGACTTTCCCTTTTATTTTAGATACAGTGCCAATGTCATCATAAATTCTTTTAATGAACTGATCTCCATTTATATTATTCTTACATTCCACATATAGACTAATCATTGAATCAAAACTAGATTTTAGTATTCCATATCTGTTTTTCAATTCCTTTGCAAATTGCACTTTGATTAGCTTATATTCATATTCATATGATGAACCCTTTAAGTACAGCTGCTTAAGAAGATTAAAATGCTCATATAAATACAACCTCATATCACTTAGCCGATCATAATTATCAGTAAGCTGATCATACCGTTGTGGTAATGAAGGACCTTTTTTCTTTCTTTTTTGTATTTCATCCTCATTATCAATAAAATGCATTAACTTAACATAGTTGCATTAACTTAACATAGTTGCATTAACTTAACATAGTTGCTGAACAGATACAAAAAATCTATTGTTTTTTTATAAATTAAATCCTAAGGCATTTTTTACTGTAGATTAATCATTTGATTATAGTATCATTTTAATTAAGCTTATGCTTGGGATATTTATGAAAAATATTTTATATTTTATATTATTAGCTGTTGTATTCGGATCACTGAGCCTATTTGCTGTAGAGCAATTTGAAGAAAAGAAAATTGAATCAGTTCATAAAAACGAAAATGTAGGTGTAAGGAAGCAAGATAGCACAAATCAAAAAGATGAGTTAAAAAGCAACGTCGATGCTAAACAAACACAAGAGGCTGAGAGCAAAAGATTAGACGGCACTACCGATAAAGAGAAACTGCAACACAACGAGAACAAAGCTTTCGTGGTTGAAAAAACTATAAGTGAAGGTGAAAGGATTGATAAAGATTTGCCAAATGACCAGCTAGAAGGAAGCACAGACAAATTTGCTCAAAATTTACCAAATGTGGCCAATAAAGAAGTGAATAAAGATTTGAAACCAGAGCCTTTGCCTTTAAGTGCTGATTTAAATGAGAATATAGCTAACCCGCAAAAAAATCTACAAGCTGATCAGAAGATTGATATAAAAGATAATGAACTTTCAAAAAGTGATGCGAGTCAATTATTAGAGGGAAAAAAAGAAAAAGTAGAGAATCAGTCTGAAGAAAAAAAAGTGAAAGAAACAAACAGTAATTCCAAGGACCACAATAGAGTAAAACCTATAACTAAAAAAGATGAAGAAGAGCAAAGTGAAAAGAAAAGTTTACAAAAATGGACAAAGCTAAACAGAGAACCAATAAAAGAATGGGGTCATAAAGACATACAAAGCAAGTCAATATATAAACGACAATATGATAGCCTTAATGAGCATCTTCCTACAACTGTGTTTATTGATGATTACAGTAAGCAATTTTTTTACTGCATTAAGAAGAACAACTTAACTTGCTTAAGAGGAGTAATAAGTAAGCTAGAAAAAATTGGATTAACAATTCAAGAGATACTAAGGTTTAGAAATAAATTGGGTGATACTCCTCTCATTTATTCAGTTAAACAAGGTGAGGTAGACATAGTGCGCTTTCTCTTATTACAAGGTGCTGATCTTAGAGTAGTTAACAATAATTTTCAATCCCCAATTGATATAGCAATCGAAAAAAAGCAGATCAATATAATAAATGCGATTGCCGAAATGATGCCACATCTTTTGGAGGATAGAAAAATAGACAATAAAGAAAGCTCAGCAATGTACGATTGGGCTGTGAAAACGAAAGAAATGCAGTGCGATAAGCAAGATGATTAGATTTTTGATATTAATTTTAGTTGGTCATTTATGTTATGGAAACGAAATAAATGATGAAAAAAATCAGATTAGTGATTTTTTAAATGCTCTGCGTGATGCAAAATACGTATCTTACAGTAAGAAAGACTTTGCTGAATTTTTGGTGCAGTGCCACAAAGAGGGCGTGCCAGAAGATTTTAAGAAAGGTTTTGGTTCTAACTTAAATGGAGCTAACTTTAACCAACTGTACCTAAGTAAATCTGTTTTTGATGGAGTAAGTCTGATTGGTGCCGATTTTTCTAACACCGATTTATCCGACGTGTCTTTCATTAATGTTGATTTACGTGGTGCTAATTTCTCCAATGCTAATTTACATGGCATTAAAATAAAAGGTACAAATTTGAGTTTTACAAAATTTGTTTCTGCAAACTTAACAGATATCGTATTTGATCAGTCTAATGTTAGTTATGCTGATTTTATCAGTTCCGATCTCAAAAAAGTAAGTATGCACAACGTAATTGGTTTGCATACTAATTTCTCGAATGTGAAAATGAATTTCTCCAACTTATCAAACTCGAATGTTGGCCACGTAAATTTTAGTGATAGTGAAATAAACGATACCGTTATGCAGAAAAACAACCTTGATAATGCAAGTTTCTTTGGAGTGAATGCATATAAATTAAAGATACAATTTTCTTCATTAAAAAATGCTAACATATATGGTGCAGAGTTAAAAGAATCAGACTTTACAGGTAGCAATCTTTCCGATGCCTACCTTAATTCTTCTATCATAATTAATAGTAACTTCGACGAAACTAATTTAAGCAACACACAAATTTCCTATGTGAATGACGATAATTCAAGTTTTGTTCAATCTATACTAAATGGTTCCAAGATAAAGCATACATATGTTTCTGAAGCAAATCTTCAGGATGCTGATTTATCTAATATTGATTTTAGTTTTAGTGAACTGCATCAAGTTAATGTCTCTAATGCTGATATTCGTCACGGAAAGTTTCATAATACTAAAGTTGCGAATTCTAACATGAATGGCTCATTTTTTGACTATTCACTATTCACCTCTGCGAAGATAGAAGATTCAGACCTTTCTACAACTTCAATGTATAAGATAAAAATCCAAGACTCTCAAGTTTATAACAGTACGCTTTCTCACCATAATATTGATTCCAGTGAAATAGAAAATTCAACATTCTTTAATTTATTAGCTGATAATTCAAGCTGGTCCAATTTAAAAGTAACCAATTCAAATTTTATTGAAAGCGATTTCAGATCTTCTTTGCTTCACGCTAATGCCTTTAGGAAAACTAGCTTTTTTCTTAGCAATTTGAGCAATTCAACAATTAGTGATATGTCTTTTCACTCTTCAAGCATATATAAAAGTTCAGTTGCTGATGTTCACTTAACAGGTTGCAAATTTGATAATTCAATTTTGATTGACAATCAAGGGCAGGAGAAACTCACAGGTTCAGAAAATGCTATAACTTCAATTGAAAATTTGCAAGAGAAAATATCACAGGGTGAAAAATTTAATGTAAATTATTCTTACTTTGAATTTAAGGATATGAATTTAGAAAATGCCGATTTTTCTAATTCAACATTGAGTAGAGCAAAGTTTGTAAACGTTAATTTGAATAAGGCAAATCTTGAAAAAACCGATTTGCGCTATCCCGTCTTTGATAACTCTTCTCTTATTGGCACCAACTTATCAAATTCTAATTTAGAAGGTTCTAGCTTCTTAAACTCTGATCCAAAAAGCGTCATGTTAAAAAATGCAAAGAAAAATGACCGTAAAAAGTGAGGGCGTATTATTGGTTCTATCCTCCCCTTCTGGAGCTGGAAAAACTACCATATCAGCAAAATTACTTAAGCAATCAACTAATTTAGTTAGGTCTGTTTCTATGACTACGCGCAAGCCTCGCTCCGGCGAAATAAATGGAAAAGACTATTTTTTCGTTACCGAAGAAAAATTTCACGAGTTATGCGAAGCTGGTCAGATGCTTGAATACGCCAAAGTTTTTGAGAATTTTTATGGTATACCAAGAGATTTTATAGAGCAAAACTTAAGCAGTGGAATAAGCGTTTTACTAAGCATAGACTGGCAAGGAGCATTTCACTTATTCAAGCTCATGAGAAAAAAAGTTGTGAGTGTTTTTATACTTCCCCCTTCAATGGAAGAGCTTAGGTTGCGTTTGCAAAAGCGTAATAGTGATGATGCAAGCGAAATAGAGCGCAGATTAGCCGAAGCTCAAAAAGAGATAAGCAAACGTGATAAATATGATTATGTAATAATCAATGATGATATTGATAAAAGTGTAGAAGAGATAAGCTCCATACTAAATAAAGAAAGACTTAAAAAATCAGAAGAAAAACCAAGCCTGGAAGACTGATAAAAACATCAATTTGCAGCTATAGTTTCTTATCCTATTTTAGCCAGTGGCACGTTTTGCAGTTTAGCTATATTTATTATTTTTTAAGACAAAATGGTTAAAATAGTAGACAACTGTTCAAGTGAGGTTTAACTATGACGGCAAACTTTCTTACAGAAATTAATTTTCTGCCTTCTTACCTGCCTTTCTATCTGTATTTCAACTACATATAGCTAAAAGTAACTTAGGTTTACCGAAATATGTTTATGGTTAATTATAGGTGATATCTTAAGGTGTCATTCCAGCGCTTGACGCTGGAATCCAGATCTTTTTAGACTGGATCCTATGGTCAAGCCATAGGATGACAGAAGCGGGCTTTGTTAGCTATATACAACGTTTGACTTAATTAAAAAAATTGAATCTTAGCTGACAACTTAAATAGCTTTTAATATTGAGGTTTTAGTATGGATATAGATCTAAACGCACTAACTACTAATGCAAAAAAATTAGATGAATACATAGATAAAAATGAAAAGCAAGAGCGGGATAGAAAAGACGAACAATTGTATGGCATTATAGAGAGAAAGGTAAAAAAAGAAGAACACAAGCGTGAAAAACCAAGAGGTCAAGATGGAGCTCTCAAGGAGTGTAAAAGGTTATTCAAGGAAGGTGCTAGCCCTGAAGTATTAACTAAATTAGAAGAATCACTTAGAGAACAAGAAAAATATTATAGGTATTATGTCCAATGCTTCCTTCCAGTGCTAGATAAAGCAATAAAACGATCGAAAAAAATATCAAATGAAACAAAAGAACGAGTAAAGCAAGTAATTTCAGAAATTACTGATAATAGCAAATATTGTTCTAATAGTATTACCCACAACAAAAATGATCGTAGGAATAGTGAAGATAGTGAAGCAGAAAGTGGCTACTGTAGCGATATTGAAGATGATCATAAAGTAGAAATAAGCAACGAAATAACAAATAGCAATGCTCTATTACTAAAAGCGATCAAAAATGGAAATAACAGGAAATTTAAAAAATATCTAAAAGATTGTACGGATATTAATAGTGTGAAAGGTGAAAAAGACAACAATATTTTACACCTTATCGTGTCGTTGGAAAAGAAACAGAAATGCAAGTTTCTAGGTACCCTAATAAAAACGGTCACCGAGGAAGATTTAGCACAACTCATTAATAGTAAAAATCAGGAAGAACAAACGCCTCTTCATCAGTTGCTTCAGCATATAAAAGAAAAGAATGAGGATCGATCATGTACAGATAGAAAATTTGAAAAAACAAATAGGTATAAAGCCTTAGAGTTATTTCTACAAAATGGTGCAGATATTACTGTGCAAGATAAAGATGGAAAAAATGCTCTGCACTATATTGCTTCATTCAAAGGAGAACAAAAAGTTACATGTTTAGAGTTGATTTCAAATAAAGATGATGCTGTAAATACTACTAACAGGGAAGGATTAACACCTCTTCATCAGCTGCTTCAGCATATAAAAGGAAAGAATGAGGATCGATCATGTACAGATAGAAAATTTGAAAAAACTAAAAGGTATGAAACCCTAGAACTATTGCTAAAAAACGGTGCAGATATTACTGTGCAAGATAAAGATGAAAAAAATGCTCTGCACTATATTGCTTCATTCAAAGGAGAACAAAAAGTTACATGTTTGGAATTGATTTTAGGTTTAGTAAAAAATGGAACAATATCTAAAGATAAATTAGGTAAAGCTATAAATGCTAAGAATGGAGAAGGGAACACACCCCTAGAATTGGCATTAAAGAAAAAAGCAGAAAAAAGAAGTATCGAATACCTACCGCAAGGAACAATTTTTGATACAGCAACTGCTTATGACAATACAACAAAATTTTGTACAATGCTGCTAGAAATAGGCGCTGATCCCTGTTCTCTGGAGCTGAAAGATCCAAAATTCCATACTAAAAAGTACTATTTAACTTTACGAGATCTAAAAGATTATTCAGGGACTCCACAGAAAGCACAGGAGAAAGCTAAAGAACTAAAAGAGAAGCTTGAAGAAAAATACCACTGTAAAACTGCTTCAAAAAAATGCAAGTCTGGCATTAAAGAAGCAGGTTCTGGTATAAAAAAAGGAGTATCTGCTGTAGCAGGATTCATAGATCCAGCAAAAAGGACCCGCGAACTGTTAGCAATCACGATAACGATTACTGTTATTGCAATGGTAACATTTGCTTTCTTTCAGGGTCAAATGGCAATTGGAGCAGCCATTCCTATCATAGCTGTTGCTGGAGTTATATGCCTTACTTTAACTTTAGGATTTAGTGGTATTAAGAAACTTTTTGAAAAATCAACCAACAAAGCACAGGACACATTTAACGACAAAAACCGCTCTAATTCAACAACAGAGCAGAATCAAGCTTCGAAGAACCTTGTTAATAATGATCAACAGAATTTAAGAAATGAGACTAAAAATCAAGCAGTACAAGAGTCACCAAATCAACCAGAGCATACAGAAAACCCAGCTACTAAAATGAGCGATGTATCAATACTACGTCAATTCATGAATAAGCTAGATGGGCTGACTAATAAACCCTCTTCTCTGGCACTATGAAATCAATCTCACCGCTCAGAGTTTTTTCAGCCACTTTTTTATAATCAATTTTTACGTTAATTTGCCCTTTCTTTTCTTCAAGCCACGCTATAGTGTGCTTCATCCAGTTTTTGTCATCACGTTCAGGAAAGTCTTCACGAGCATGGGCACCTCTGCTCTCCTTTCGATTGGCTGCGCATTCCATGGTAATAACCGCTTGTGGGATCATGTTAGCAAGCTCCAGTGCTTCAACTAAATCACTATTCCACATCATACTGCGATCCTCAAGTGAAATATCAGGCATCATTTTTGCTACCTTTTTTATAGCTTTTTTGCCTTCTTCTAAAACTTCAGCAACACGGAACACTGATGCGTACTTTTGCATAGTGTGCTGCATTTCGCTGCGTATTTTTGCTACTTTGAGCTTCCCAGAAGCAAATCGCATTTTATTAAACCTATCTATTATCCAATCTGTACAATCTGAGCTCAATTTTTTATGTGGTGTACAGGATTTTAGTTTCTCTTTTGCTCTGAGCGCTGCAGCTCTGCCAAAAACCACAAGATCAAGAAGCGAGTTAGAACCAAGTCGATTTGCACCGTGCACAGAGACACACGCAGCTTCTCCAATTGCAAATAGTCCATCTACCACTTCTTCCTTACCTTGCTTCAGCGTGATCACTTCTCCATAATAATTGGTTGGAATGCCACCCATGTTATAGTGAACAGTCGGAATGACCGGTATTGGATCTTTAGTGACATCAACTCCACCAAAAGTTCTTGCGGTTTCGCTAATGCCCGGCAATCTGAGTTTTATTACTTCCGGATCAAGATGTGCTATAGTTAAATACATGTAATCTTTTTTTGGTCCAACTCCCCTTCCCTCTCTAATTTCAATTGTTATTGCGCGACTTACCACATCACGAGAAGCTAAATCTTTTGCTTTTGGTGCGTAACGTTCCATAAACTTTTCGCCCTGAGAATTAACGAGATATCCCCCTTCGCCACGGCACCCTTCTGTCATCAAGCACCCTGAGCCATATATTCCTGTTGGATGAAATTGTACAAATTCCATATCTTCAAGTGGTAATCTAGCCCTTACTACCATGCCATTACCATCACCTGTGCAGGTATGCGCACTTGTTGCAGAGAAATAAACACGTCCATATCCACCTGTTGCTAGCACCACCCTATGCGCGCGAAATCTATGTAATGTACCGTCGCATAGCGACCAAGCAAGAACTCCGCAGCATGCTCCGGTTTCGCTATCCATAATTAAATCAATCACAAAGTATTCAACAAAAAACTCAGCGTTGAATTTAAGACACTGCTGATATAGAGTGTGAAGGATTGCGTGCCCAGTTTTGTCTGCTGCCGCACAAGTGCGTTGAGCTGATTTTCCTTTACCAAAGTGAGTTGTCATTCCACCAAAAGAGCGCTGGTATATTTTGCCATCTTCTGTACGAGAAAAAGGTACGCCAAAATTTTCAAGTTCAATAACAGCTTTAGCAGCGTTTTTACACATATATTCTATTGCATCTTGATCACCAAGCCAGTCTGAACCTTTTATTGTGTCATATGCATGCCAGCGCCAATCGTCTTCACCGATATTACCTAAAGCTGCACTAATTCCGCCTTGTGCTGCAACTGTATGACTTCGTGTAGGGAAAATTTTAGAAATGCAGGCAACTGAAAAATTAGTTGCAGCCATCCCAAGCGTTGCTCTGAGCCCTGCTCCACCTGCACCTACTACTACCACATCATACTCATGTTCTATGATCTCATACGCTGACTTATCCATATTTACTTATTTTATCATCACGGGCTTATGATATCACAGAAGTAGAAAAAATCTATACAAGTTTTCTATAGCTATATCGCTGCGGTATTTCATAATAGATCCCGCTAACACGTAGCGGGGTGACAGCAGTCCTACGTCATACCGCCGCAGTATCTCAGCCACTAACACGTAGCGGGATGACGGTTGTCAGGGTGTCATCCCAGTGCCTCTATGATGTCATCCCAGGCTTGACACTGGGATCCAGCTTTTTTGTAATTTTATTGAAAATGTTGTATAGTCGTTTGTTTACAATCAATTTTTCTAGATCCCAGTGTCAAGCACTGGGATGACACCCTACTTAGCCGTCATACCGCGATTCATTTGCGGTATCTCATCCGCTAACAAGAGATCCCGCTAACACGTAGCGGGATGACGAGCTTATTGTCATGCTGCCGCGAACCGTCATACCGCCACGAACCGTCATACCGCGATTCATTCGCGGTATCTCTAGGCTCTGTGGACAAAAAATATGAAAAGAGAGAAAAAGATGGTAGTTTAGCCTAATAGGTAAAAAATGGAGAAACTACCATATGCAATATTACATCAAAGAGGAAAATTGGAAACAAATTTTAGAGTTCATAAAAAGCGTAAAAGGAATGCACAGCAAAGATGAAAAACGTTTAAGAATATTCATAGAGGCAGTGTGGTACATAGTGCGAAGTGGTTGCCAATGGAGACTTTTACCAAAAACTTATGGTAATTACAGGAGTATACATAAGCGATTTAAAAGATGGTGTGAAAGAGATGTCTGGAAAAAATTGCTTGAATATACTAAACAAGAGCCTGATTTAGAAGTTGCTATAATCGACGGTACGATCATCCGAGCCCATCCATGTTCATCTGGATATACAAAAAACTCCAAGGATCAAGAAGCTTTAGGGAGGAGCAAAGGTGGCTTTACAACTAAAATACATGCGCTTGTCGATGCACTTGGAAATCCACTTAAATTTACTCTGACTCCTGGTCAAAGAAATGAAATTACGCAGGCACAAGTGTTGACCGAAAGTATCTATAACTCTACTGTAGTAGCTGACAAGGGCTACGATAGCAATGCCTTTGTTACAAGTCTTGAAGACAAGGGATGTACAGTAGTTATTCCGCCAAAACGGAATCGAAAAGTGCAAAGGTATTACGATGAGCATATCTACAAAGAACGTCATTTGATTGAGTGTTTTTTTGGTAAAATTAAAAATTTTAGGCGCATTTTTTCCAGATTTGATAAAACTGCTGAGGTTTTTATGGGTTTTCTCAATTTTGTTGGAGCTCTTGTATGGCTTCTCTAAAATTTTGTCCACAGAGCCTAGGATGCAAGCATGAGATAAAAGCAGGTAACACTAAACCTTATAGTGAATCCCTGCAAACAGAGTTAGATATGGTTACGAGAGGAACCAATGCCTGAATTGTCGTAACGAACGATATGCGAAATAAGGTTGGTTAACGCATAGACCAAAAGGTACGGAGAAAGTGGATAATTAGAACTTGACTGGTCTGATTAAGATGTTTCCCATCTCCCGGCAAAAAGTTGGAACCTAAGTCTAACATGAAACAATTTCATGGAACGGAGTAACATTATAGATGCTCTTATTCTTTAAGCAGGGAGCCACCCGTATGCACCTATAATGAGGGATTGTCTAAGAAGCCAAGGCCTAAAATAATGTTTAAGATATGCTGACGTGGACACTGTAATTTGGAAGGTAAAGTTGTGAGTAGTGGTTAATATGTTATGAGCCAACATTAAGTGTTAGGTATGAATGAATACGACTTCTCTAGTAATATAGAGAATGCTGTATTTAAGCTATAAAAACAAATTTACCAAGCTTTGAAATGTTAATTACATGGAGAAGTATGTATGACAAACACCAAGTTAGAGAGAAGCCGGATGTGGTGAAAGTCACAAGTCCGGTTTTGAAGTCGAGTGGGGAGAGGTGACTTTCTCCACTTAGATAACTGGAATGAATCGCGGTATGACGTAGGATTGCTGTCATTCCAGTCTGGAATCCAGGAAACTTAACTTTACACCAGGTAATAAGAACTGGATCCCAGACTGGGATGACACCTCTGGGCACTGCCGTCATAAAGGAACCAGTGTCAGCTACTTTCATGACATCAATAATTGACCTCGACTTACCGTCCAACTAGAAAGTTGTATATAGAACGACAGAAATCCAGATGTTATTCATTTACTTTCGATCTTTTCTATCAATTTTTTAACTAAGCCTCTTAGCTTTTTACTGGATTCATCAAGCTCTTGAATCTGCGAGCTGTGCTCTTTCATTAGTTCCTTATAGTTACCTCTTATGTAGTCACTCATTTCCTTCATCTGAGCAATCATCTTGTTGATATCCATACTGCCCAAATCAGGTATCATGCCAGGCATAGCCCCTTCTAACATACCGCCAGCCATAAGCTGCTGAGACATTTGCATAAATGGTTTTAAAGTCTGATTAAGCAATTCAGGATCCTTGGCTAATTTTTCTATTTGCTCTTTGCAAGTATCCATATACTGCTTCATAAATTCATCTTCTTGCCCTTTGCCTATCATAATTATAACCTACCTAAAAATACGTGTTCTTTATTATATATTATTTTAAAATTAAAAACAATACAAAATACCTGTCACAATTGCATTAATACTTTTTAAATAATAAAAAATGCTCCTTTGCTTATAAAGGGTCACATACCTTCTTTAACCATTCCTTATCTTTTACGCTATTTTCTAAGTTTTTATAGACAAATTGATGGTAGCCATTTATCCATTCAATTTCATCCTTAGTAAGCATTTGCACATTTATTAGTCTTCTATCATATGGAATAGAGGTCAGTTGTTTAAAGTTTAAGAAGCCGTCTTCTTGTCTGTCGACATATATCAGATTTTCAATTCTTATTCCATACTCTCCCGGAATGTAATAGCCAGGTTCGTTGGATAGTATCATGCCTGGCGTGAGTTTCACTTTATTTCCCTTTGATATTGCTTGTGGTCCTTCGTGTACTGATAGGTAACTTCCTACTCCATGCCCTGTACCATGCATATAGTCCATTCCAAATTTCCATAAATGCGTACGTGCCAATATATCCAATTCTCCACCAGTAGTGCCAGGAGGAAAGATGACACTTGCTATAGCAATGTGAGCTTTCAACACTATTGTATAGTGGATTATTTGCTCATTGGTCGGATTACCAACTACTACAGTTCTTGTCACATCAGTTGTGCCACTAAGGTATTGGCCACCAGAGTCAATCAAATATAGTCCATTTTTCTGAATTACCTTATTCGTCTTACTGCTTGCACGATAGTGAATTATTGCACCATTTTCATTAAATGCGGAAATTGTTGGAAAGCTCAATTGTTTAAACAAATTCTGCTCTTTTCTGTATTCTAAAATCTTTTCTTCAGCTTCAAGCTCTGTACCAACATTACTTTCAAGCCAATGTAGAAAATTTGTAACTGCTGCTCCATCTTCAATGTGTGCATTTATAGCCCCAGCTATTTCAGTTTGGTTTTTTACTGCTTTATAAATTAGACAAGGATCCTCTCTTTCAATTACCTGTTTATCTTTTATTACAGCCATGATACTCATTGGAGTTGTGTTTGGATCTATAACTATTGAATTTAGCTTGTGCAGCGAATTTTCTAGCTCACTAATATCAAAAATATTTATATGATTGCCTAAATTTGCTTCTATAGTTGAATGTTCTTTATCTTGAATAAACAAATCAACATTACCGCTTTTATACAATATAGCACGACCCAATATACATGGAGTATATTTAGCATTTTCGTTTCTTAAATTTAATAACCATGAAATTGAATTTGGATCAGTTAAAAGCACTGCTTCAGCTTCTTTATCTACGCTTCTAGCTATTTTTTCACATTTGTCCTTACTACTTTTACCAGCATATTTAATAGAATGTAAAACCACTGCTTGTTTTCGATAGTCACTTTTTTTTCCAGCTAAACAGGGTATTAATTTACAGATATTCTCATACTTTCTTATATCTTCTATGGTAAAATATTGCAAATAATAACCTAGTGAGGCAGTCGATGTTAAGTTTGCTTTTATCCATTCGCGTGGATCCTCTTCTTGTATATTATATACTTGAAAATTGTCCCGATCGAGCTGATTGCGAGCTTGTGTGATATAGCGTCCATCCGTAAAAAATGGGCACTTGTTGTCTTTTGTAACGATAAGTAGCCCATTTGTTCCTGTAAAGCCACACAGCTTTGTTAGCTCCTCTGAATACTCATTTAAATATTCATCTTTAGTATGCAACATAAATGCATCAACGTTTATCTCGTGCATAAAAGAACGAAATTCTTCGATTTTTGACATAGAACACCTCATACAAAATTAGCAGCCACTTTCGTTTTCCTGTTTCTCAAATACACTAATATGCTCACTATCGCTGCAGGAGTGATGCCTTGTATTTGCTTTGCAATGCCAATCGTCGCTGGTTTTATCATCTGCAACTTTTCTATTACTTCATTTGACAGGCCTTTAACTTGTGAATAGTTGAAATCAATTGGAATTTGAGTGTTAATTTCCTCTCGTAAAAACTTCATATCCGCTTCTTGTCTTATTAGATAAGGTTTGTATTTTGCTTCAATTTCAACCGCTTCGCATATTTCATTCTTAGCTCTATTATCCGCTTTGGTGTGTCCCATTTTGTCATTCCAGCGCGTGACGCTGCTTAACTCCAGCCATATTTCTTGTAATTTATTCCAGTCGATGTTTGGATAGCTAAGTAAATCTAGTGCCGTTTTTCTTATCCCATCATAAGATATTTTGATACCATAAGACCTAAGCTGCTCAGGAGTAATCGTCAGACTCCCTAACTTCTCTTCAAGCTGCTTAATGGATTCAAGTTTATTCTGTAAAACAGAGTATCTCTCATGCGAAACAAGGGAAATATCATAACCTTTTTGTGTTAATCTTCTATCTGCATTGTCTGACCTGATAGCTAGCCTATATTCTGCACGCGAGGTAAATAATCTATAAGGTTCGATCACCCCTTTGGTGACTAGATCATCTATCATTACGCCGATATATGAGTCTGTGCGATGAAGAACAAAACTTTCTTTTTTGCCAGATGAGAAGAGTGCTGCATTAATTCCGGCGATAATTCCTTGCCCTGCTGCTTCTTCATATCCAGTGGTGCCATTAATTTGGCCAGCAAAATATAGGCCTTTAACTTTCTTAGTTTCAAGAGTATGAAACAGCTCTCGTGGATCAATATAATTGTACTCAACCGCATATCCAGGTCTTAATATTTCTGCATTTTCAAGTCCTTTGATACTCTTTATCATTTCACGCTGCACTTCAATAGGCAATGAATTTGAAATTCCGTTCGGGTATACAGTATCATCATCCAGGCCTTCTGGCTCTAGAAATATTTGATGACTACTTTTTTCTGCAAATTTATTAACTTTAACTTCAATGGATGGACAGTATCTTGGTGCTATAATATCATCCAAATACGAAGAAGCTGACCTGTGCAGATTCTCTCTAATTATTTTATGCGTGTTTTCATTAGTATGGGTAATAAAGCATGATACCTGAGGTTGGTTAATTTTTTCTGTGAGATAAGAAAACGGCACAGGTGGATTATCACCCACTTGTTCTTGCAATATTGACCAATTTATAGTGCCACGATCGAGCCTTGGTGGAGTTCCGGTGCGCAGTCTACCTAATTTGAAATTATATTTCTTCAACGTATTTGCAAGTTCTACGGCAGGCTTATCTCCCATTCTCCCTGAAGGAGTTGTTTGCTCTCCTATATGAATTACACCTTGCAGGAAAGTTCCCGTAGTTAAAACAACTTTACCTGTTAGTATATGTTCCCCTGAGCTTGTTATTACAGCTTTAATGCACAATTCTCCATTGTTATTACTCTCTATAAGGAAATCGTCAACCGACTCTTCTTTTACCGTCAAATTGTTATAATTTAGAATGATTTCCTGTATTGCTTGCTTGTATAATTTTCGATCTGCCTGTGCACGTGGTCCCCACACCGCCGCACCTCTGCTGCTATTTAAAATGACTGAGTGTATGCTTGCTTGATCGATTGCTCTTCCCATTATTCCATCAAGAGCGTCAACTTCCCTGACTACAACACCCTTTGCAACTCCTCCGATTGCTGGATTGCAGGACATTTCTCCTATAGTTGAAATTTTATGAGTTATGAGCAGCGTGCTTGCACCAAGGCGAGCTGCGGCTGCAGCCGCTTCGCACCCTGCATGACCACCACCTACTACTACTACATCATATTTATGCATGCCTTCTTGAGTAATTCTTACCCTACTAATATTCCGACTATTAGCGGTTAATGTCAAATTTTATAGTGATACCTCTCCTGTTACTCCGTACTGCACATACAACTATACGCACATTCGTTTTTGCTAAGGTAATTCGCACGACAAATGATGTCATGCCAGCACGTAACGTACAGCTGTACAAACATTGCAGTTTGCAGGTAATTTGTGTGGCAGGTAGTCAGTGCCCCTATAATGTCATCTCAGTGTCCTCTTCTTGTCATTCCAGTGCTTGACACTGGAATCCAGCCTTCTCATAATCATCAAAACGTTGTATTTTAACATAAAAAGGCTACTTTTATGCTTACCAACTTAATAAAATTTCTGGATCCCAGTGTCTGGGGACTGGGATGACACCCCTTTGTGTTTGAGGCAAAACCGGCTATAACACTTAACACACTGCCTTTGCAAACAAATGTTCGTACAGCTAGTGCGACCCGAAAGTCGTGATTTTGTGATGGTTAAATTCCATCTTCCCTAGACATCGGGGATAATGTATGTCTCACATTTTAGAGAGTGGCAACCTCTAGGATGCAAGCATGAGATAAAAGCAGGTAACACTAAACCTTATAGTGAATCCCTGCAAACAGAGTTAGATATGGTTACGAGAGGAACCAATGCCTGAATTGTCGTAACGAACGATATGCGAAATAAGGTTGGTTAACGCATAGACCAAAAGGTACGGAGAAAGTGGATAATTAGAACTTGACTGGTCTGATTAAGATGTTTCCCATCTCCCGGCAAAAAGTTGGAACCTAAGTCTAACATGAAACAATTTCATGGAACGGAGTAACATTATAGATGCTCTTATTCTTTAAGCAGGGAGCCACCCGTATGCACCTATAATGAGGGATTGTCTAAGAAGCCAAGGCCTAAAATAATGTTTAGGATATGCTGACGTGGACACTGTAATTTGGAAGGTAAAGTTGTGAGTAGTGGTTAATATGTTATGAGCCAACATTAAGTGTTAGGTATGAATGAATACGACTTCTCTAGGCTCTGTGGACAAAAAATATGAAAAGAGAGAAAAAGATGGTAGTTTAGCCTAATAGGTAAAAAATGGAGAAACTACCATATGCAATATTACATCAAAGAGGAAAATTGGAAACAAATTTTAGAGTTCATAAAAAGCGTAAAAGGAATGCACAGCAAAGATGAAAAACGTTTAAGAATATTCATAGAGGCAGTGTGGTACATAGTGCGAAGTGGTTGCCAATGGAGACTTTTACCAAAAACTTATGGTAATTACAGGAGTATACATAAGCGATTTAAAAGATGGTGCGAAAGAGATGTCTGGAAAAAATTGCTTGAATATACTAAACAAGAGCCTGATTTAGAAGTTGCTATAATCGACGGTACGATCATCCGAGCCCATCCATGTTCATCTGGATATACAAAAAACTCCAAGGATCAAGAAGCTTTAGGGAGGAGCAAAGGTGGCTTTACAACTAAAATACATGCGCTTGTCGATGCACTTGGAAATCCACTTAAATTTACTCTGACTCCTGGTCAAAGAAATGAAATTACGCAGGCACAAGTGTTGACCGAAAGTATCTATAACTCTACTGTAGTAGCTGACAAGGGCTACGATAGCAATGCCTTTGTTACAAGTCTTGAAGACAAGGGATGTACAGTAGTTATTCCGCCAAAACGGAATCGAAAAGTGCAAAGGTATTACGATGAGCATATCTACAAAGAACGTCATTTGATTGAGTGTTTTTTTGGTAAAATTAAAAATTTTAGGCGCATTTTTTCCAGATTTGATAAAACTGCTGAGGTTTTTATGGGTTTTCTCAATTTTGTTGGAGCTCTTGTATGGCTTCTCTAAAATTTTGTCCACAGAGCCTAGTAATATAGAGAATGCTGTATTTAAGCTATAAAAACAAATTTACCAAGCTTTGAAATGTTAATTACATGGAGAAGTATGTATGACAAACACCAAGTTAGAGAGAAGCCGGATGTGGTGAAAGTCACAAGTCCGGTTTTGAAGTCGAGTGGAGAGAGGTGACTTTCTCCACTTAGATAACTGTGTCAGCTACTTGCATGACGCCATTGCCTGAACGGGTACCAATGATTACCTATCAATCTCACCAAAAACTATATCGAGTGAGCCAATAATTGCTGCAACGTCAGCAAGCATGTGTCCTTTTGCCATAAAGTCTAAGGCTTGTAAATGCGCAAAGCCAGGTGCTCTTATTCGGCACCTATAAGGTCTATTGGTACCATCTGAAACTATATACACTCCAAACTCACCTTTTGGTGCCTCAACAACTGCGTAAGCCTCACCTTCTGGTACGTGATATCCTTCTGAATAGAGCTTAAAATGGTGAATCAGAGCTTCCATAGATTTTTTCATCTCTGCTCTTGACGGTGGAGAAATTTTTCTATCTTCAGTTTTTATTGGCCCTTCAGGCATTTTCTCTATGCACTGCTTCACCAAACTGATAGATTGCCTAATCTCTGCCATTCTAACTAGATAACGGTCATAACAGTCGCCATTTTGGCCGATCGGTATATCAAAATCTAGTTGATCATATATCTCATATGGCTGGCTTTTTCGCAAATCCCAAGCAAGCCCAGCAGCGCGCAACATTGGGCCACTAAAGCCCCAATCAAGTGCCTGTTTAATTGATATTTCACTAATTCCTACAGTGCGTTGCTTCCATATCCTATTTTCTGTTAAAAGTTCATCAACATCGTCTATATATTTTGGAAATTGCTCTATAAACTTTGCAATATCCTCAATCAAATCTTCTGGAACATCTGCTGCAATTCCACCTGGCCTGATGTAAGCTGCGTGAAACCTTGCACCTGAAGCTCTTTCATAAAATTCCAGTATTTTTTCTCTTTCTTCAAAGAGCCATAAAAGAGGGGTCATTGCTCCAACATCAAGTGCTTGAGAAGAAACGTTCAGTAAATGATTTAGTATTCTCGTCAGTTCACAAAACAAGACACGTAAATACTTTGCCCTAATTGGCACTTCACATTGCAACAATTTCTCCACACAAAGTGAATATGCATGCTCTTGTGACATTGGTGATACGTAATCAAGGCGATCAAAATAAGGCAAAGCTTGAAGATACGTTTTATGTTCTATTAATTTTTCAGTACCGCGGTGCAAAAGCCCAATATGGGGATCTGCCCTCTCGATCACTTCACCATCCATCTCTAAAACAAGACGCAACACTCCATGTGCAGCTGGGTGCTGAGGTCCAAAATTTAACATCATTGTCTTTAGATCGGGCATGTCCAGTAGTTTAAGATATTAAAATTGTATAGGCTAAAGTGCGCTCAAAGTCAATAAACTTCTCCTAAGAAACTCACTCAACTAACTCTTCTTGTTGAACTAATATGTAGCCAAATTCGCTCGCTTTTTTGATCAAATTTTTTACAGTTCTATCTTTATAGCGTGTTTCATAGTATTCCATTCCTTTTTCTACATATTCCTGTCCGTATTTGAGCATACTATAAAATATGCATGCCATTTTTCTTGCAGTAGCTGTTATTGCTTTTGGTGCTCCTAGTCGTTTTTTCAATCTTCTGTAGTATGCACCCAACGCACTTTTACTATTTCCTACAGAATGAGCAGCTATTCGCAAAGCATTTGCAGCACGGTTAATGACTTTACGTGTTTTTGTGTTAAACACTTTTTCCCCTGTAACTTTATTAGCAGGACTGAGTCCCAACCACGATGAAAAGTGCTTTTCTGTTGGCCATTTACTATGGTTTATACCAACTTCTGAAACTATGGTTTGTATACTTAATACATCAAATCCAGGAATTTTAGTGAAATCCATACCAGTTATTCGGTGCAGTTCCTCATACAAAGCAAAGCTTGGCTTACTTTTGCTATTTTTATTCTTTTGCTTACTTAGCTGTTTGCTTTCACAAGACTTTGTTTCAAACGTTTTGTAATAGGCCTCAATGTTTCTATCACACTCTGCTATTTTTTCTTGATAAATATTATATAGTTCAAATTCTTGCTTTAGCGTGAATAAGTGTTCCTCTCTATAATCACCAGCTAACGCTTTTGCAATAGTAGACTGATCATTTTTTATTCGTGCATCCCTGAATTTAGCCAATTTCTCAGGATCTCTTTCGCCTTCAATTATAGCTTCAATGATTTTCATACCAGTTATCCCAGTAATATGACTAATAACCTTGTGTAATTGTATATTCATTTGAATTAATGCCTTCTGCATACGCAGAATATGTGTAGATGCACTTTCAGTGAGATTTTTGCGTTGCCGCACGTAACTGCGCAATACACACATCTGATTATCTGGCCTAAACGATCCATGAAGCAGTCCGTAGCTATGCAGTTGTTGGAGCCATTGGCAATCTTGAACGTCAGACTTCCTACCAGGTACATTCTTTACATGCCGTGCATTTACCAATCTTACCTCGAATTTGTATGACTCAAGTATTTGAAATAAAGGAATCCAATATACTCCTGTTGATTCCATAGCTACTGTTGTAACTTTACACTTTTTCAACCACTGTGCTAAGTTATGAAGGTCTTCAGTAAAGCAGCCAAATTTCTGAACGCGTTGTTCATCTCTTCCTTCAGGTACACACACATAGTGTACAGCTGAACCAATGTCTATTCCTGCTGCATTAGGATTCACTATTTCTAATTTACTTTTTGCTTTTTTCATGGTAACTCCTACATATAATTTGTAATAGGGAAACGCTTCAGCTTGGAACGGTTGATAGTACAATCTCCTAACCGAGGTAGTCTAAATGACTCCATCAATGATTTGACCGTTCCTTCCAAAACCATCCTTGCATACGGGCACTTAGGCACCATTGAAAATGTCGGTCATAACTGCAGAGGCGCTTCCTGTACAACTATACTTGAAAACTACTAAAAACTTAAATTTGTGTGTTTCTTTCTGATTTGACAGATTTCGTCTGTTCGATGCTTGCATAGGCTACAACTATCATTCAATAGAAACAAAAACTTTTACAATGGCTAATAAGTGTTGGTAAAACTAAGTCACTTTAGCTATAGAATGACAAAAAAGGTTTGCATTAGCCAAATTTTTAGTTGAAGTAGCATAAGAGGTTAAAGGAAAAGCTTTGTGTTAATGGATTCATTTCAGGTATAGTATAGATAATACCACAATACTTATAAAATGGATCATGTTGTTAATGCGTATAATAGACTTGACACTCCTATAGTCAGGGGAGAAGGGGCATATCTTTTTGATAAAGATGGTAAAAAATATTTAGATTTTGCTGCAGGTATTTCTACAACTTCTTTAGGGCATTGTCATCCATACATTACAGATAAGCTGAAAGAGCAATTGAGCTCACTATGGCATTGCTCTAACATTTTCACTATTCCCGAGCAAGAAAGGCTTGCCGAGCGTTTAACAACCCTTACTTTTGCAGATAAAGTTTTTTTCTGCTCAAGTGGGCTTGAAGCAACAGAAGCTGCAATTAAGTTTATTCGTCGTTACTTTTATTCAAAAGGGCAAGCAAAACGTAATCGTATTATTACAATTGAAGGAGGCTTTCATGGCCGCAGTATTGCTGCAATTTCTGCTGGAGGCAATGAAAAATCACGCGAAGGTTTTGCTCCGCTCCTTTCTGGTTTTGATAAAGTGCCAAGAAATGACATTAAAGCATTAGAAGAAAAAATCAACAATGAAATAGCTGCTGTATTTTTAGAGCCCATACAAAGCGAAGGTGGAGTATATCCACTAGACGTGGAATATCTTCAAAAAGTAAGGGAAATAACAAAAGCTCAAGGAATAATTTTGTGCTTTGATGAAGTGCAGTGCGGATATGGACGCATCGGTTCTTTATTTCATTATCAAAATGTCGGCATTGAACCTGATATGCTAACCTGTGCAAAAGCTATGGGTAACGGTTTTCCTTTAGCTGCATGTTTAGTGAAAGATTACATAGCAGAAGCAATCACTCCAGGAACTCATGGATCAACCTATGGTGGCAATCCACTTGCCATGACTGTTGGTAATGCAGTGCTCGATATAATGCTAAAAGAAGGCTTTTTTGATCATGTTAAAAAAATTAGTAAAGATTTAAAAGAAAAGCTGTTGCTTTTAGCTAAAGAATTTCCTGAGATGATTTTAGAAGTTCGTGGAGAAGGGTTACTAATGGGAATAGAACTAGCAACTCCTGTAGCTGATAAAATTATTAGTCGATCTCTTGATAAAGGTTTAATAATAACTAGGGTTTTAAACAACAAAGTAGTAAGGGTAACCCCACCACTTATCATTGAGGATGAGCATGTGAACGCAGCGTGTAATATGCTTTATGATTTGTTTTTTAAGATTAAAGGTATATAAAATTCGGCAATATAAATTCAGGCTTGCAAATGCCTCTCATAACATGTAAAATTAATTTTATTTTTTATCACAATAACATCGTACTTTAATGGATTGGTTATTGGTCTTAGTATCATCAGCAATTTTTGTTTTGTTAGTTTTATCGTTTTTGTTCTCAGGAGCAGAAATAGGCTTAACCTCAATTAGCCGTTCTCGAGTTAATAAGCTAAAGCTAGACGGTAACAAAAGAGCCAGGATAATAGACCGCTTATTAAATAGGAAAGAATTGACAATAGGAACGGTATTGCTCGGCAATACAATTATTAATATTACTTGCTCTGCTTTATTTACAGCAATATTTATCAATCTTTTTGGAAATGAGGGCATTCTCCTATCAACAATTATAATGACATTTTGTATTTTATTGTTCTGCGAAGTTCTACCAAAAACTTATGCTATTCAAAATCCTGAAAAATTTGCATCATTTTCTGCTTATTTTGTATTGTTTTTTGTAAAGATTTTTTCTCCATTGACGCTAGGTATTCAATTTATTGTTAACCTCATCTTGAAATTATGTGGACTGCATAAAGATAAGGAAGTGATATCTGCAGCGGATGCAATGCGTAATATGATTACTCTTCACCGCAGTGAAGGAACTATGTTACAACAGGATTTAGATATGCTAAGCAGCATACTTGATTTGGCTGAGACAGAAATATCACAAATTATGACCCATAGAAGAAACCTATTTTCTCTTGATATAGATCGGAATAAAGAAGAGTTAATAAGAGAGATTTTAACCAGTAGTCACAGTAGAGTACCTTTATGGCAGAAGGAACCAGATAACATTGTCGGGGTGATTCACGTGAAAGATCTAATAAACGCCTTGCGTGAAAAGGATAGTAAAACAGAAGAAGTTAACATTGCCCAAGTTATGTCAAGGCCTTGGTTTATACCAGAAAGTACGCCGCTCAGCGTGCAACTTCACAACTTCCGTAAGAACAGGAAACACCTTGCATTTGTTATTGATGAGTATGGAGCACTGCAGGGAATTGTAACTCTTGAGGATATACTGGAAGAAATAGTTGGGGAAATTTCGGATGAACATGATTTGATCACGGAAAATTTTATAAAGAAAATATCTGATAATATGTATCACATAGAAGGAAAATCTACTATTAGGAACATTAACAGGCAGTTACACTGGAATCTCCCTGATGAAGAAGCTACAACTCTAGCAGGTATGATTGTGAATGAAATAGAGCGCATTCCTGACGAAGGCGAGGAGTTTTCCATGTATGGTTTTCGCTTTAAGATTTTAAAAAAAGATAAAAATATTATTACTGTTGTTGAAGTGCAAGTAAAAACTGGTAATACTAGTAGCAGCAATTAATTAGTGGAGTTTCATGGAAGATACAGTAAAAATAACGGCTGAAGAGTTGAAGGGTTACATAGAGAGAATCGAAAAACTTGAACAAGAAAAGAGGGATGTGCAAGATCACATTCGTGATGTATATGCAAAAGCTGCAGATGAAGGTTGGGATACAAAAGTGATGAAACAAATTGTTAGGCTGAGGAAGATGGATGATGATGACAGAGAGGAACAGGAAATATTGCTTGATACCTATAAACGTGCATTGGGAATGAGCTACGAAGAAGAGTTAAGTGAATAGCAGAATTGTAATTGGAATAAGTGGAGCATCTGGTTCTATTTACGGTGTACGTATTTTAGAAGCGTTGAAAGACGTCGATTATGAAACTCATTTAGTGATAAGCAGTGCTGGGAAAATAACTTTAGCTCATGAAATTACAGAAAAACTTGAAGATATTACATCACTTGCAGATTTTTACTATTCTGAAGAAAAAATAGGAGAAAAAATAGCAAGTGGCTCATTTAAAACCTCAGGAATGATTGTAGCACCATGTTCTATGAAGACAATGTCTGAAATCGCATCAGGTGTTACTTCCAATCTATTGACAAGAGCTGCAGATGTAACACTAAAAGAAAGAAGAAAGTTAGTTCTTATGGTGCGAGAGTCACCACTGCACCTTGGGCATTTACAAAATATGTTAAAATTAACAAAGATGGGAGCAATTATTGCTCCACCAGTACCAGCTTTTTATATTAAACCAAAATCGTTGGATGATATTATTAATCATTCTGTTGGCAAAGTATTGGATTTATTTGATATCAAATTACCCGACTTTAAGGAGTGGCAAGGAAGTGACAATTATTATTGATGGTAAAAAAATAGCAAACGACCTATGTGAGAGGCTATCACAAAAAATTGATATTTTAAAGAGAGAGTATAACATTTTTCCTTGCTTGAAAGTAATTCTCGTGGGCAGCAATCCAGCAAGTCAGGTTTATGTTCGCAACAAACAGAAAAAAGCAGAATCAATAGGCATAAGTTCTGAGACCATTGTTTTGCCTAATAATATTTCAGAAGATGAATTGATTGAAAAAATCAATGAGTTAAATGAAGATCCATCTGTGCACGGGATTTTAGTGCAATTGCCTTTGCCAAACCACATTAGTGCAAGCAGAGTAATTAATGCAGTAAGTGTTGAAAAAGATGTAGATGGCTTTCATGATGAAAACGTTGGCAAATTAGTTAAGGGTGAAAAAAATTGCCTTATACCTTGCACTCCTAAAGGTTCTTTGCATTTAATTAAATCAATTGAAGAGAACCTTTCCGGTAAAAACGCAGTGGTGATTGGTAGGTCAAATATTGTGGGTAAACCAATGTTTCACCTATTGCTGCAGGAAAATTGCACTGTTACCATCTTGCACTCACAGAGCAAAGATTTAGCTGAATATTGCTCTAAAGCGGATATAGTAGTTGCAGCAGTCGGAAAGCCAAATTTTGTTCAAGCAGACTGGATAAAGAAAGGTGCAATAGTGATCGATGTTGGCATAAATAGCGTTAATGTAGAAGAACAAAGTAAGCTTGTAGGTGATGTTGACTTCGAGGGAATAAAAGGGAAAGCCAAAGCTATGACCCCAGTACCCGGGGGCGTTGGCCCAATGACCATTGCATTTCTAATGATGAACACTGTTATTGCTGCTTGCTTGCAGAAGGGAGTTGATGCTTCTGATTTCATTAGTTGAGGTATGAAGAGGAAAGCTATATGAAGATAGAATGTACCATATCACAATTAATAAAAAATTGAGATTTTTGAAATTCCTCAGTAGTCAAATTTATTAAATATTTAGGATCATCATCTATTCTTTTTTCTCCACAAGTATAGCTAAAGTGGCTTAGGTTTACCTACAATTTGAAAAACAACAAATTCGTCATTCCGCTACTCGTTAGCGGAATCTATCCCGCGAATGAATCCATAGCTGTACGAACATTCATTTTTGAAGGTAAATTGCACAGCAAATGGTGTCATCCCAGTGCCCAGACACTGGGATCCAGAAAAATTGATTGTAAACAAACGACTATACAACATTTTCAATAAAATTACAAAAAAGCTGGATTCCAGTGTCAAGCACTGGAATGACATCGTTTATTATGTGATATCGTGCCATATTGCAATGTTCGTACAGTTGGTGCGACCCGAAAGTCGTGATTTTGTGATGGTTAAATTCCATCTTCCCTAGACATCGGGGATAATGTATGTCTCACATTTTAGAGAGTGGCAACCTCTAGGCTCTGTGGACAAAAAATATGAAAAGAGAGAAAAAGATGGTAGTTTAGCCTAATAGGTAAAAAATGGAGAAACTACCATATGCAATATTACATCAAAGAGGAAAATTGGAAACAAATTTTAGAGTTCATAAAAAGCGTAAAAGGAATGCACAGCAAAGATGAAAAACGTTTAAGAATATTCATAGAGGCAGTGTGGTACATAGTGCGAAGTGGTTGCCAATGGAGACTTTTACCAAAAACTTATGGTAATTACAGGAGTATACATAAGCGATTTAAAAGATGGTGTGAAAGAGATGTCTGGAAAAAATTGCTTGAATATACTAAACAAGAGCCTGATTTAGAAGTTGCTATAATCGACGGTACGATCATCCGAGGCCATCCATGTTCATCTGGATATACAAAAAACTCCAAGGATCAAGAAGCTTTAGGGAGGAGCAAAGGTGGCTTTACAACTAAAATACATGCGCTTGTCGATGCACTTGGAAATCCACTTAAATTTACTCTGACTCCTGGTCAAAGAAATGAAATTACGCAGGCACAAGTGTTGACCGAAAGTATCTATAACTCTACTGTAGTAGCTGACAAGGGCTACGATAGCAATGCCTTTGTTACAAGTCTTGAAGACAAGGGATGTACAGTAGTTATTCCGCCAAAACGGAATCGAAAAGTGCAAAGGTATTACGATGAGCATATCTACAAAGAACGTCATTTGATTGAGTGTTTTTTTGGTAAAATTAAAAATTTTAGGCGCATTTTTTCCAGATTTGATAAAACTGCTGAGGTTTTTATGGGTTTTCTCAATTTTGTTGGAGCTCTTGTATGGCTTCTCTAAAATTTTGTCCACAGAGCCTAGGATGCAAGCATGAGATAAAAGCAGGTAACACTAAACCTTATAGTGAATCCCTGCAAACAGAGTTAGATATGGTTACGAGAGGAACCAATGCCTGAATTGTCGTAACGAACGATATGCGAAATAAGGTTGGTTAACGCATAGACCAAAAGGTACGGAGAAAGTGGATAATTAGAACTTGACTGGTCTGATTAAGATGTTTCCCATCTCCCGGCAAAAAGTTGGAACCTAAGTCTAACATGAAACAATTTCATGGAACGGAGTAACATTATAGATGCTCTTATTCTTTAAGCAGGGAGCCACCCGTATGCACCTATAATGAGGGATTGTCTAAGAAGCCAAGGCCTAAAATAATGTTTAGGATATGCTGACGTGGACACTGTAATTTGGAAGGTAAAGTTGTGAGTAGTGGTTAATATGTTATGAGCCAACATTAAGTGTTAGGTATGAATGAATACGACTTCTCTAGTAATATAGAGAATGCTGTATTTAAGCTATAAAAACAAATTTACCAAGCTTTGAAATGTTAATTACATGGAGAAGTATGTATGACAAACACCAAGTTAGAGAGAAGCCGGATGTGGTGAAAGTCACAAGTCCGGTTTTGAAGTCGAGTGGGGAGAGGTGACTTTCTCCACTTAGATAACTGCGTCATGCGCTGGAATGGCATCAAGGGGTAACTTTTTATTTAAACAATGATTGTAAAATGATTATAATAAGAGATCTATTGAAATTTTAAAGTTATTAAATATTGACGCTGTATACTTAAGTGTTAAAATAGAATGAAAAGTTTTTAGGAGTTTATATGGCAGCAGGTGGGAAAGCAAAGACAGCTAGTAAAAATAACCCTACTCAGCGTAAGAAAGCTGAGCAAAAAATGTATAAAGATAAACCGGTAAAACCTGTTAGATATATAGATCGTGACTCGCGCATGAATTACATGTCTGCTCAATATGACAACGGCAATCTGGTTGAAGATGAGGTGAGCGGCAATCCTATAAAGTGGGAAGCTGTATAATAGTTGTGGTTAAAGTTACTATTAATTCTAAGGAATGTGAAGTAGAGCATGGGCTCACTATAATTCAAGCTTGTGAAATTGTGGGCGTTGAAATTCCACGTTTTTGTTATTATGAGCGTTTAGCAATTGCTGGTAACTGCAGAATGTGTTTGGTTGAAGTGGAGGGTGGACCTCCCAAACCAGTAGCTTCTTGTGCAATGCCAGTTGCAGAGGGAATGGTTATTTATACTGATACCCCTAAGGTTAAAAAGGCACGTGAAGGAGTACTAGAATTTTTGCTAATTAACCACCCGCTTGATTGCCCAATTTGTGATCAAGGAGGTGAATGTGATTTGCAAGATATCACGATGGCTTATGGAAAAGGAATCAGCAGGCTTGATGAGTATAAGAGAGCTGTGCCGAAAAAACACTTCGGACCGCTGATTGAAACTGCGATGAATAGGTGCATTCATTGCACTCGGTGTGTTAGGTTTTTGTCCGATGTTGCAGGTACAAATGAACTTGGAGGAATAGGAAGGGGAGAAAACATAGAGATTAGCACTTACATAAAAAGGCATATTAGCTCTGAATTGTCCGGAAATATCATAGATCTCTGCCCGGTAGGAGCTTTAACTTCAAAGCCTTACTCTTTTACGGCACGTTCATGGGAGCTATCACACTGCGAAACTATAGATGTGCTAGATGCTGTGGGAAGTAGCATTAGAGTTGACTACCGTGGCCTGGAAGTTATGCGAATATTGCCAAGACTGAGCGAAGAAGTAAATGAAGAATGGATATCAGATAAAACTCGCTTTGCCTATGATGGACTCAAAGTTCAGCGCCTTGACCGACCTTATGTAAAAAAAGATGGTAAATTAGCCCCAGTTGATTGGAATGAAGCATTAATTATTGCTGCAAAGAAATTAAAGAATACAAAATCAAATAAAATAGCTGCAATTGCAGGTGATTTAGCAGATTGTGAATCTATGCTTCTACTCAAAGAAGTGATGCAGAAGCTCGGCTCGGGGAATATAGACTGCAGGCAGGATGGTGCAAAGCTTATACCAAGTAATCGTGGATCGTATGTGTTCAATACCACTATTGAAGGTATAGAAAATGCAGATTTATGCCTGCTTATAAATACAAATCCAAGGATAGAAGCACCGATCATTAACGTAAGATTGAGAAAGAGATATTTACAGGGCAACTTTCCTATTGCAAGTGTTGGTCCTAACATTGAATATTTATATCATGTCGAGAAATTGGGCGATAATCCTGATATTTTGAGTGAAATAGCAAATGGAAGTCATAAATTCTGTGAGCTGCTGGTGGCTGCTCAAAACCCTATGCTGATTATCGGTCAAGATGCATTAGTAAGAGACGATTCTGAATCAGTTCTAGTTCTAGCTGGCAAAATTGCAGAAAAATTTAACATGATCAGAGATGACTGGAATGGCTTTAATATGCTGCATAAAGCTGCAGCAAGAGTTGGTGGGCTAGATACTGGGTTTGTTCCTAAAAAAGGCGAAAGGGATATTAATCAAATATTGGAACATGCAGAAAGTGGTGAAATAGAAGTGGTTTATCTTCTTGGTGCAGATGAAATTGATACATCAAAATTAGAAAATACATTTGTAATTTATCAAGGTCATCACGGTGATAAGGGTGCACATGTGGCAGATGTTATCTTGCCTGGTGCTGCATATACAGAAAAATATGCAACTTATGTAAACACTGAAGGTCGAGTGCAAAGAACAAATTTAGCTGTATTTCCTCCAGGTGAAGCAAAGGAGGATTGGTTAATTATTAAAAATCTCTTGCAATATTTGGATCTTTCCTTACCATATGATAGTTTATTTGACGTAAGAAAAAAATTAGATACTATCGGTCCACAGTTTAGAAATGCTGATCAAGTGGTAAAAAACACATGGGTACCAATCAGCAATGGTAAAATAAATTTAAGTAATACACCTTTTACTTTAAAGGAGTGTAGTTTTTATATGACGGATTCAATAAGTCGCGCTTCAAAAATAATGGCAGATTGTACTAAAGCTTTTTATGAACACGCTAGTTAATATTTTATTTATTTTAGTACCGCTACTACTTTCAGTTGCATATTTGACATACTTTGAGCGTAAGGTCCTTGCTGCAATTCAACTGAGGCACGGCCCAAGTGTAGTTGGACCTTTTGGGCTATTGCAGCCATTTGCAGATGCTATTAAGCTCCTGATTAAGGAGCCGATAATACCATTTAGAGCGAGCACCATACTGTTCATTATGGCTCCAATGCTTACCTTTATCTTGGCATTAATTGCCTGGGCAGTTATACCGTTTGGTGCTGAAGTAATTGTAGAAAATGGCCAGCAAGTAGTTATTCCTAAGGTTATAGCAAATATTAATGTTGGAGTGCTTTATGTGCTAGCTATATCGTCGCTGGGAGTATACGGCGTGATTATTGCAGGCTGGTCAAGCAATTCTAATTATGCATTTCTTGGCGCTATACGGTCGGCTGCTCAGATGATTTCGTATGAAGTTTCAATAGGCTTAATAGTTGCTACAGTCGTTATTACCACTGGAACATTAAATCTTGGAGAGATGGTGGTAGCGAAACACAATATGCCATTTTGGGTTGATTTGCTACTAATGCCTATAGGAATAATATTTTTTATTTCTTTGCTTGCAGAAACTAATCGTCACCCATTTGATTTACCAGAAGCTGAAGCAGAGCTTGTCTCTGGATATAACGTTGAATATTCATCCATGCCTTTTGCCCTCTTTTTTCTTGGAGAATATGCAAATATGATTCTAGCAAGTGCTATGATGACGATATTCTTTCTAGGAGGATGGTATCCGCCGCTGGAGTTCAGTTTACTTTACAAAATTCCAGGTTTGATTTGGTTCGTTTTGAAGATAGTTATACTTTTGTTCGTATTTATTTGGATTAGAGCAACAATACCTCGTTATCGATATGATCAGCTAATGCGCCTTGGTTGGAAAGTGTTTCTGCCAATATCGGTGCTTTGGGTGGTACTCATTTCAGGAGTGTTGCTCTTTACTGGGAATTTACCTGGATCCAATGTTTAATTTTCCAAATACAAGATTAAGGCGCAGGCGCTCGAGCAAATGGGTTCGCAATTTAACAAGTGAAAATAGTTTATCAGTAAATGATCTGGTTCTTCCTCTGTTTGTTCACGACAGAGAAGAAACAACTGAACCAATTTCTGGCTTACCAGGCGTAAAGTGTTATTCAATAGATGGGTTAGTGTCTATAGTTAAGGAAGCTAAAGATTTAGGAATTAATGCTGTTGCAATTTTTCCTGTAGTTGATAGTAAACTAAAATCTGAAAACGCTGAGGGAGCATATAATTCTGACAACTTAATCTGCAAAGCAATCCGTGCTGTAAAATTAAAGGTACCTGAAATTGGTATTATTGCAGACGTTGCACTGGATCCATACACTATTCATGGCCATGACGGCATTTTAAAAGATAATCAGATGGATGTAGAAAACGATGAAACTATATCAGTACTGTGTAAGCAAGCACTTGCTTTAGCGAAGGCAGGATGTGATATAGTTGCTCCTTCTGATATGATGGATGGTAGAATAGGAAGAATCAGAAAATCATTAGATGATAATAACTTTCAAGACGTATTAATATTATCTTATGCGGTGAAATATTGCTCTAGCTTCTGTGCTCCATTCAGGCAAGTCGTTGGTTCATGTGGGCTATCACATTCTATAGACAAAAGTGGTTATCAAATGGATTATAAAAATGCGCACGAAGCAATGTGCGAAATTGAAATGGATATAAATGAAGGTGCAGATTTTATTATGATTAAACCAGGTATGCCATATTTGGATATTATCAAAACAGCAAGTGATAAGTTTAATTTTCCGATTTTTGCTTACCAAGTAAGCGGCGAGTACGCAATGATAAAAGCTGCTGCAAATAATGGCTGGCTAGATTATGACAAGGTGATTTATGAATCTTTGATTGGTTTCAAACGTGCGGGTGCAAGTGCAATATTCACTTACGCTGCACTTGATATTGCAAAAAATTTAAGTGCATAAGCCCTATAAAATTATTAAATTTTTGGCGCACGTTCTTCTACTGTTGCTGCATATTGCTTAAAGTTTTCCAATACATGTTTTAAGTTGTTGATAAGTCCGTTACAATACAGTATTATAAATAATATAAACCAAGTGTTACTTAGAACATGGGGATTTTTTTTAAATTTTTGGGAAAGATGCTAGGTAAGGTTTTTCCTGCCAAAACAGTAAGCTCTCTTTTAGGAATAGGATATTTACCAAGTTGGCAGAACTATTGGTCTTCTTTTTTAATATTATTTATTGTCGATGTTATATTAATTCTTACATATGGAGGCGAATACTTACTATATAAAATGCCAGACTCAGGAATAGTTGTAGCTGCTGTTTTTACAAAATTGGCAATAGTTATGTTAGTAATGCAATTAATTGGAATATTTATTTTTCATGCTCAAGACCCTTCAGCAAACAGTGGTGAAGAAATAGTAATACAAATAGCGTCAGGGCAAGTACTGACTGTAGCACTTTCAATGCCAGCAATAATGTCAATTTATTATGCTGTAAGTAAACTCTATGGGAATATATGTAAGCAGATGTTTCAATGCCCATTTTGGTTTAATGATTTTATGCACTTTTTCTTTTTTCTTATGATACCTTACGTATTTTTTAATGTCGTAGAAGTGATAAAACCATGGCCAATAAGTTCAATACAGCTCAGCTATAATAATGCAATGTCAATTACATTTGAGGGGATTTTTCACACATTTTATGCGGTGATTTTACTGTATTTAACAGCATTTATATTCTGCGATTTAACTATGCATGATGCAATTGTCCTAAATAAAAGCATAATTCAGTATGTGAGGGAAAGTTCAGCAGTTTTAGGTGATTATTTACATGATACTGTTAAAAAAATAGGTATTGAATAGTACTTATTTATTTATATATTTAGTATAAAAAGTGTACAATTTGTGTGAACTTACAAAGTATAATAAAAGAGTTACAAGATTTTTGGGCTAGTGAAGGATGTGTTATACTTCACTCATACACATCTGAAGTTGGTGCTGGCACATTACATCCCGCAACAATTATGTCTGTAATTGATACAAAACCGACAAAAATTGCATATCTACAACCAGTAATTAGGCCAGCAGATGGGCGCTATAGTGATAATCCTAATCGTTTGTATCAACATCACCAATATCAAGTTATAATAAAGCCATCTGGTAATAATTTACAAGACGTCTATTTAGATAGCTTAAAAGTTCTTGGCATATCTACAGAAAAATATGATATTAAGTTTGTTGAAGATGATTGGGAAAATCCGAGCGTTGGAGCATCAGGACTTGGATGGGAAGTTACATGCAATGGAATGGAAGTAACACAGCTTACTTATATACAGCAAGTTGGAGGGATTGACTGCAAGATGATTCCTGGTGAGGTGGCATATGGGTTGGAACGTTTAGCAATGTGCATACAAGGTGTAGATAATGTTTACGATATAATTTGGAACGATAACGGTGTAACTTACGGAAATATTTTTAAACAAAGAGAATATGAATTTTCTTATCTAGCATTAGATTATTATGATACTAAAGTGGTACAGCAGCAATTCGAAGATACGGAAAAATTGTGCAAGTTCCTTATTGAAAAGGAGCTACCAATGGCAGCTTATGACCAATGTATTAAAACTAGTCACCTACTTAATCTGCTTGATGCAAGAGGTGTGCTTGGTGTGAATGAACGTACAGCTTATATTGGTAGAGTTAGAGAGCTGACAAAAAAATGTTGTGAATTGTACATGAGTAAATAGCGTATGTCGTTGCAGTTGTTATTTGAGTGCCTTTCAGAAGAAATACCACCGAGAATGCAGAATTCAGCTACAGTTCAAGTTAAGAGCTGTATTGCCAATGTTTTTAACAAAAATAATGTAAAATTTACATCAATGGAGGTTTTTATAACGGCACGTCGCATTACCCTATTTGTCGACAACATAAATGCTTTGGAGCTAAAGGATTCCAATAACGAAGTTAAGGGACCAAACATTAACGCACCAAAAAGTGCTATCGAAGGTTTTTTAAGAAAATATCAGAAAAATGAAGAAGATTTGCTCGTTCGAAAAGTAAATAATGAGGATTTTTACTTCATTAAAAGAGAAAGCTGCTCATTTAACATTCAAGAGTTTCTTAAAAATCAACTAGGAGAAATATTAAAAAATTTCTCTTGGCCAAAAAGTATGAGATGGGGCAAAGGAAAAGAAAGGTGGGTTAGGCCAATTAAAAACATTTTATGCATTTTAAATGATGAAATAATACCTGTATCTTTTGCAGGGATTACAGCATCTAACACAACATATGGCCATCGATTTCTCTCAAGTGGTACAGCGCTTACTGTTAAAACACCTAAAGACTATTTTGAATTGCTAGAAAAAAACAGTGTAATTCTCCAAATGGACAAAAGAAAGCAATTTATACTAGATCAGATTAATAAATTCACAAAAGAGCAGAATTTACAACTTGAGAAAAATGATTATTTACTAAATGAATTGACAGGGCTTATAGAGTGGCCAATCGTACTGTTTGGTGAAGTGAATCAAGAAAAGTCATTTGGATTACCGAAGGAAGTAATACTTAGTATAGTTAATACACAACAAAAATACCTTGCTTTAAGTAATGGAAAGAGAATTTCACACTTTGTCACTGTTGTCAACGTCAACAATGGTGAAGTTGTTAAAGGACACGAAAGAATATTAGAAGCACGTCTTGCTGATGCCCAATTTTTAATATCTCAAGATAAAAAGGAAAATCTAGACTATTATGTCAAAAGATTAGGTTCAATATTATTTCATGCTTCACTTGGCAGCGTGGGGGAAAAGGTGAAGCGTATTACGGCTCTGTCAAAGTATATAGCTATATTTATTCCACATGCTTCGCTGATAAAAGTTGAACGTGCTGCATATTTGGCAAAAGCTGATTTGGCAACATCGATAGTAAGAGAGTTTCCAGAATTACAAGGAGTAATGGGTGGATATTATGCTTCTTATTTTCAAGAAGATAGAGAAATAGTGGAAGCTATAACTGAGCATTATAAGCCAATCGGGCCAGAGCAGGAGTGTCCTAAATCTCCTTCTGCAATTGCTGTGTCAATTGCAGACAAAGTGGATAGCTTAGTTGGTTTAATTGCAGCAGGTGAGAAAATCTCTGGTTCGTATGATCAATTTGGTTTGCGGAGAATGACAATTGGTATAATTAGGACAATACTTGAAAATAATTTGCATGTTCCAATTAGGCTAATGATAGACAAGTCAGTATCTTTATATTCAAGGCTTCTATTTAATAAAAATACAGCGTCAGTTGATAAGCCAAATAGAAAACAAATTTTAGAACTAGTATTTAGATTCTGCTTAGAAAGATTCAAGGTTATTTTAAAAAATAGAGATATAAGGCAAGATGTTGTAGATTCAATACTATATAAAATCGATATTAATGATCTGCTGACAGCAGAAAAGCAAACTGTTATATTGGATCGTTATCTTAGTACTCCAGAAGGTGAACAAATTCTAAGCACTTACAAAAGAGTCAGTAACATGATGAGCAAAGCAAGGAAAAGTGATGGCACTACTTATAGTGCATCTTACGGTAAGAGGTTTTTGATTGAAAGTGAAGAAATTGCGCTATCAAATTGTGCTATAACTGCTTGTAAAAACATAAAACAAGCGATAAAAAATAACCACTTTAATGTAGCACTTGATGAACTTGCTGGTTTTGCTCCGTTTATCAATCAGTTTATGGACAGTATAAAGATTAACTGTGATTCTGATAAGCTGAGAAGAAACAGATTATCTTTGCTTGAAAATGTAGTTTCCATCTTTCATTTAGTAGCAGATTTTAACCTCATACAGGTTAAGCAATGGATAAATGCTCAGGCAATATAAAGAACAAATCAAATCATCTCCACAGTCCTGTGGCGTGTATAAGATGGTTGGAGATAAGAATAAAGTTTTATATGTTGGAAAAGCAAAAAACTTGAAGTCGAGGTTATCCGACTACCTTCAATTCGAAAACCTTTCTGAACGAATTAGAGTTATGCTCTTACAGGTTATTAAGGTTGAAATATTCATCACTGAGAATGAAATCGAAGCACTGTTTCTTGAAGCACAGTTAATAAAATCATTGAAACCACTTTATAATATTGTGCTCAAGGATGGAAAATTTTATCCTTATATAACAATTTCCAAGCACGATTATCCAAGAATAGCAAAATATAGAGGCAAATTTAAGAAGAATGAGTTTCATTATCATGGTCCCTTTACATCTGCTGCTGCTGTTAAGCAAACTATATTGTCATTGCAAAAAGCTTTTCTCCTAAGAGTATGTTCAGATCAATACTTTTCCTCAACAAAAAGACCATGTATTGAATATCAAATTAAGCGCTGCTCAGCACCATGCATAAACAAAATCACAAAAGACGAATACTGCCAATCAGTAAAACAGGCACGAAATACATTGCTTGGAAGAAATAAGGAAGTGAAAGAACAGTTACTTTTCACAATGAGAAAGTGCAGCAGTGAAGAAAACTATGAGCTTGCTGCTATATATAGAGATCGGGTAAAGTTTCTTGAGCAAATTCAAATACAGCACACGGATTTTTCTTTTGAAAAAGATGCAGATTTCTTCAGTATTGTACGTGAAGAGGATCTAGCATGTATTAGTGTGTTATCGTTCAGAAATAAAGACAACTACGGCAGCACTCCTTACTTTGCCGAGAACTGTGGTGATCACTCAAATGATGAAATTTTATCCACCTTTTTGGTCAATTTTTATAATTCAGCTAACATACCTCCAATACAAATTTACGTTCCAGATTCTATTGTGGATAAGGAAATTATAGAACAAGCACTATATAAGGTTGCTCAAAAGCCAGTAAAAGTTCTGCATGCAAAGAATAAAAAAGAGCGTGATTTATTGAAATTTGTTTATGATAACTCTCAGCATAGCTTAGAGCAGAAGCTTATCGATTATAGAAATAACCTAGAAAAGCTTGAGGAGCTTAGCAAAATCTTCTTGTTACCAAATATTCCAAAGCGTATTGAGGTTTATGACAATAGCCATATATTTGGAAATCAACAAATTGGTGTAATGGTTGTTGCAGGGCAGGAGGGTTTTTTAAAGAGTGAGTACAGAAAATTTACTATAAAGGAAAAATTTTCAGGCGATGACTATAAAATGATGAGGGAAGTGCTAACCAGACGTTTCTCCGGCAATATAAAAGGCATAATACCTGATTTTTTACTGATTGATGGTGGACCAGGACATGTTTCCATAGTACAGAATGTACTGGAAGTATTGAATATAAACGTTCCTTTTGCTTGTATGGCAAAAGGTCCTGATCGTAACGCAGGAAATGAAAGATTTTATATGCTGGGCAGGGAAGAATTCAGTCTGGCAAATGACAGCAAAGTCATGCTTTACTTACAATCGCTGCGTAATGAAGCCCACCGTTTTGCGATAACTTCACATAGAAAAAAACGCGATAAACAGTTTATAGTTTCACAATTAAGCAAAATACCCGGCATTGGCAACAAAAGAAAAAAAGCGTTGATGTCTTATTTTGGTTCAGTGAAAAATATAAGCAAAGCTTCTCTGGCTGAAATTCAAAACGTACCTGGAATTAGTAAAGGTTTAGCAGAAGTCATTCTTAAATACGTGAATTATAAGAGAGGAGTACTGGAATGACACAAAACCCGTTTTATTATTAGGGAATTTATATCTTAAAACCGCAAAAAAAGGTGTGCGTATTTGTGAAAAAAAATCTCCATAAAATTTGTGAAGCAATGTGGTGGGACTAGTGCGATTCGAACGCACGACCTTCGGATTAGGAGTCCAACGCTCTATCCTGCTGAGCTATAGTCCCGTGTTTCCTACCATTTATGTAAAGTTATAGCAAAAAATCCTTCTCTTTTCTAGATTTCTTGCATAACCAATTTATGACGACAAAAAACATTTCTGTACTTCTTGAGTATGATGCTATTATATTTAATAACATGGTTTAAGTAAGATTAATGCTAGTTAACAATATTGGTTATTTCTATAACAATCAAGACGACTTTGCTTTAAGCAATATAAACATTAAAGTAAAAAAAGGAAGTGTTGCATGTTTATTGGGGCATTCTGGCTGTGGCAAGTCAACAATTTTGAAATTAATTGCAGGGATAGAAAATCCAAAATCTGGAACTATTTTTATAAATGATAGGTTAGTTGCGAGCAATAAGGCATCAGTCGCTATAGAGCATAGAAATATCGGATTGATTTTTCAGCATTCTGCATTATTTCCTCACAAAACAGTAGTAGAAAATATAACCTTTGCTATCCGCAGCTCTTCCAAGAGAGAAAAGCACCTAATTGCATTGGAAATCTTGAAGTTACTCAATATAGAAAAATATGAAAATATGTACCCTAACGCCTTATCTGGAGGACAGCAACAATTAGTTGCAATAGCAAGAGTGATGGCACAAAACCCTGATGTTGTGTTGTTAGATGAACCATTTTCTAATTTAGATATACTGCTCAAGTGCCGAATAAGACAACATATATTGTCCCTTTTTAGAAGTAAAAATATCCCTGTGCTAATGGTAACTCATGACCCGCAAGAAGCATTGAAAGTTGCAGATTTTATCTACGTAATGAAAAATGGTAAAATTATTCAATCAGGAGTTTCTAGCGATATATACCATAAGCCTAAAGACGATACGCTAGCAAAGTTTTTTAGTGAGCTCTCTTCTACTCTACAGTTAAGCGAAAAGTTTCCACTTATTCGCTGCAAGCATCGAACAGACGAAATCTGTCAAATCAGAAAGAAACACACAAATTTAAGTTTTTAGTAGTTTTCAAGTATAGTTGTACAGGGAGCGCCTTTGCAGTTATGACCGACATTTTCAATGGTGCCTAAGTGCCCGTATGCAAGGATGGTTTTGGAAGGAACGGTCAAATCATTGATGGAGTCATTTAGACTACCTCGGTTAGGAGATTGTACTATCAACCGTTCCAAGCTGAAGCGTTTCCCTATTACAAATTATATGTAGGAGTTACCATGAAAAAAGCAAAAAGTAAATTAGAAATAGTGAATCCTAATGCAGCAGGAATAGACATTGGTTCAGCTGTACACTATGTGTGTGTACCTGAAGGAAGAGATGAACAACGCGTTCAGAAATTTGGCTGCTTTACTGAAGACCTTCATAACTTAGCACAGTGGTTGAAAAAGTGTAAAGTTACAACAGTAGCTATGGAATCAACAGGAGTATATTGGATTCCTTTATTTCAAATACTTGAGTCATACAAATTCGAGGTAAGATTGGTAAATGCACGGCATGTAAAGAATGTACCTGGTAGGAAGTCTGACGTTCAAGATTGCCAATGGCTCCAACAACTGCATAGCTACGGACTGCTTCATGGATCGTTTAGGCCAGATAATCAGATGTGTGTATTGCGCAGTTACGTGCGGCAACGCAAAAATCTCACTGAAAGTGCATCTACACATATTCTGCGTATGCAGAAGGCATTAATTCAAATGAATATACAATTACACAAGGTTATTAGTCATATTACTGGGATAACTGGTATGAAAATCATTGAAGCTATAATTGAAGGCGAAAGAGATCCTGAGAAATTGGCTAAATTCAGGGATGCACGAATAAAAAATGATCAGTCTACTATTGCAAAAGCGTTAGCTGGTGACTATAGAGAGGAACACTTATTCACGCTAAAGCAAGAATTTGAACTATATAATATTTATCAAGAAAAAATAGCAGAATGTGATAGAAATATTGAAGCCTATTACAAAACGTTTGAAACAAAGTCTTGTGAAAGCAAACAGCTAAGTAAGCAAAAGAATAAAAATAGCAAAAGTAAGCCAAGCTTTGCTTTGTATGAGGAACTGCACCGAATAACTGGTATGGATTTCACTAAAATTCCTGGATTGATGTATTAAGTATACAAACCATAATTTCAGAAGTTGGTATAAACCATAGTAAATGGCCAACAGAAAAGCACTTTTCATCGTGGTTGGGACTCAGTCCTGCTAATAAAGTTACAGGGGAAAAAGTGTTTAACACAAGAACACGTAAAGTCATTAACCGTGCTGCAAATGCTTTGCGAATAGCTGCTCATTCTGTAGGAAATAGTAAAAGTGCGTTGGGTGCATACTACAGAAGATTGAAAAAACGACTAGGAGCACCAAAAGCAATAACAGCTACTGCAAGAAAAATGGCATGCATATTTTATAGTATGCTCAAATACGGACAGGAATATGTAGAAAAAGGAATGGAATACTATGAAACACGCTATAAAGATAGAACTGTAAAAAATTTGATCAAAAAAGCGAGCGAATTTGGCTACATATTAGTTCAACAAGAAGAGTTAGTTGAGTGAGTTTCTTAGGAGAAAATAATCTAGTTTGGGATTGTTATAAAATAATTAAAAAACCTTGATTTATAATTAAATAAAGGTGATATAATCTATGTGTTACTTGACTTCAGTCAAGTTTTAATATTTAAAGGTCAATATTTTAAATGGAGGTGAAAATGAGTTTAGGACCATGGCAATTGTTTCTAGTCTTAATAATAATTTTAGTTCTGTTTGGTGCAGGCAGATTACCGCAAGTTATGGGTGATTTAGGAAAAGGCATCAAAAACCTTAAACAGGAGCTTAAGGACTCAGAAAAATTATCGTCTAACGAACCAGATCGTTAGCGTCCTCATACTTCGTGACATGCACCTTAGTGCATGTCATCTGTTTAAAAACTTAGTCAGGTTAAAGAATGAAAGAGATGAAGTGTTGGTATGAAATAAATAACAAATATTGAAATACAGCAACAACTATGTTAGCTTAGGAGGAATATTTTATTAAAAGATAATTGTGCAAAAAAGTGAGAAACTAACTAAAGATAAAAAACTAGCTTCTGATATTCTAAAAGAGGTTGCAGATACCAATAACAATGATAGCAATAAAGTAACTTTGTTTGACATTAAAACAGCTTTGCATGAGCGCGGTTTTGGTATTTTAATAATCATCTTCTCCTTGCCGCTATCGGTGCCTATACCGGTTCCACCTGGTTATACAACTATTCTTTCTATACCTTTAATCTTATTCTCACTGCAGCTTCTATTTGGATTTGATTCTCCTTGGATGCCGGATTGGTTGGAAAGAAGGTCTTTTCAGCGTTCAACACTAGCTCTTGTGGTGGAAAAAACTTCTCCAGCATTAAAAAAAATAGAAAAGTTCATGAAACCAAGAATGTCTTTTATTTTCTATGGGCCCGGTGAAAAGATTTTAGCTTTTGTAATGTTGCTTTGTGCATTATCGATAGCTCTTCCACTACCTCTTACTAACTTCATTCCTGCAATTGGTACGACTCTTATTTCGCTTGGCATTATGAGTAAAGATGGGTTTCTATCCATATTGGGAGTTTTAATATCATTGTGTGGGCTATTGCTTACTCTTGTTGTAGTAGTCAAAGGGCCACAACTTATCATTGGGGCATTTTCTTTTCTCAAAAGCTTCGTATATGGTTAGGCTTTACAATACCTTAACAAAAAAAAAGGAACTTTTTACACCAATCGATAAAGATCATGTGAAAATGTATGTTTGCGGACCAACAGTATATGACACAGCACATATAGGCAATGCACGGTCTGTTGTTGTGTATGATGTGTTATTTCAGCTACTTAAGTTTTGTTATGGCAAAGTTACTTATGTGCGTAACATAACCGACATTGATGATAAGATAATTAATGCAGCAAGTGAGAAAAATAGCAACATAGAAAGTATAACCACATATTACATTAAAGCTTTTCATGATGATATGGAAAGCATAAATTGTAAAGAGCCAACATACGAACCAAAAGCAACGGAAAACATAGATTATATTATAAAATTAATTGAACATTTGCTGCAATCAGGCCACGCTTATGAATCTGACAAACACGTGTATTTTAATATAGAATCTTACCATGAATATGGTGCTTTATCAGGAAAAAAAACTGATGAATTGGTTCCAGGTAGCAGAGTTGAAGTTAATGAAAATAAAAAGCACCCGGGAGATTTTGTGCTGTGGAAGCCTGCAAGTGATATTGACTACAAACTTTCAAGTTATTGGGATAGCCCATGGGGAGAGGGCAGGCCTGGATGGCATATAGAATGCTCAGCAATGTCATATGCTTACCTTGGCAAAGATTTTGATATTCATGGTGGCGGCATAGATTTACAATTTCCTCACCATGAAAATGAAATTGCACAGAGTAAGTCTGCATTTGCTGGATCAATGTTTGCAAAATACTGGATACATAACGGTTTTCTTACAGTAAATGAAGAGAAAATGAGCAAGTCCTTATTTAATATAGTCAAAGTAAGGGATTTGCTAGATAGTGGAATAAAGGGTGAAGTAATACGCTATGCACTGCTCAAAACTCACTACAGAAAACCACTTGATTGGACAGCAAACGTTATTTCTGATGCACAGGAAACCTTAAACAAATTTTATCGGTTATTACGTGGTTTAGATACAACGAATATTGATGAAAGTAACGCAGAGATTTCTAAAGATTTTATAGACGCTTTAAAAAACGACTTAAACATCCCTGAAGCTCTAGCTATATTACATGAAATGGCTGCAAAAATTAACAAAATGAGTAATGAAAGTGAAAAGCTTAAATTAACTGAGAGTTTTGTTAAGAGTGCCAGATTTATTGGTCTTCTTGAGTCAAGTTATGAAAAGTGGTTTGCTGTGGATGTAAATCATCAAGAAATAGAAAGGTTGATAGACTTAAGAAAAATTGCAAAAAAAAATAAAAATTACGATACTGCAGACAAAATAAGGGATCAGTTGAAACAAATGGGGATTACAATTTCTGACAATGAAGATGGTACAACAACCTGGTAAACTCATATGGAAAACTACTTCCTCTTGTTCACAGATAGTCTAGTATCGTCGTTAGTTTTACCCATACATCAAGGTTTTGTGTTCAATACGATGCTTTATTTCAGGTCGTATTACACTCCACTACTGATGTTATTTTTTGGAGTACTAGGATCAAGCCTTGGTGGAATGGTTAACTGGTCTTTAGGTAGAATAACAATCTCTATACGAAAATCATACCACAAATTAGAAAACGAATATACAACGCCAAAAGTTACAAAAAATTTGCTAATTTTTGCAACTTTATTACTTTCATGGGTGCCAGCACTTGGAAGTGTGATTCAAATTTTATCAGGTTATTTCAAGTTAAACCTTTATATCCTTGCCCCTTTAATCATTCTATCTAATTTCTTCTATTTGTTATATCTAATACTTACTTTTGGAGTATAACAGCTATAGTACTACAGCTATTAAAGCCCACTTCTGTCATCCTATGGCCTGACAGAGGCTGAGCTATAAATTATAGCTCTTTTCATAATGGTCCAAACGGGTTAAAATAAGAGTTTATAGTAGTGAAGGTAAGTATGCCAGCAGCATATAGTTATGATTTAAGAAAAAAAGCAATGGAAGTGCTAGGCTCTGTGGACAAAATTTTAGAGAAGCCATACAAGAGCTCCAACAAAATTGAGAAAACCCATAAAAACCTCAGCAGTTTTATCAAATCTGGAAAAAATGCGCCTAAAATTTTTAATTTTACCAAAAAAACACTCAATCAAATGACGTTCTTTGTAGATATGCTCATCGTAATACCTTTGCACTTTTCGATTCCGTTTTGGCGGAATAACTACTGTACATCCCTTGTCTTCAAGACTTGTAACAAAGGCATTGCTATCGTAGCCCTTGTCAGCTACTACAGTAGAGTTATAGATACTTTCGGTCAACACTTGTGCCTGCGTAATTTCATTTCTTTGACCAGGAGTCAGAGTAAATTTAAGTGGATTTCCAAGTGCATCGACAAGCGCATGTATTTTAGTTGTAAAGCCACCTTTGCTCCTCCCTAAAGCTTCTTGATCCTTGGAGTTTTTTGTATATCCAGATGAACATGGATGGCCTCGGATGATCGTACCGTCGATTATAGCAACTTCTAAATCAGGCTCTTGTTTAGTATATTCAAGCAATTTTTTCCAGACATCTCTTTCACACCATCTTTTAAATCGCTTATGTATACTCCTGTAATTACCATAAGTTTTTGGTAAAAGTCTCCATTGGCAACCACTTCGCACTATGTACCACACTGCCTCTATGAATATTCTTAAACGTTTTTCATCTTTGCTGTGCATTCCTTTTACGCTTTTTATGAACTCTAAAATTTGTTTCCAATTTTCCTCTTTGATGTAATATTGCATATGGTAGTTTCTCCATTTTTTACCTATTAGGCTAAACTACCATCTTTTTCTCTCTTTTCATATTTTTTGTCCACAGAGCCTAGACGAAGGGGAAAGCAGAGAAACGGTAGCAGCAAGATTTAAAATTGGAAGAACTACATTATGGGAGTGGCAGCAAAGAAAAAAAGAAACAGGAGATTTTCAGTCGAAAAAACTTGGAAATGGAGGTTATAATCACAAAATTACCGACTGGAATAAATTTACTGAATTTGCCAAAAAACATGGTGGAAAAACTCTATCGGAAATGGCTAAGCTTTGGAGTAATGTTAGTATCCCAACGATTCATCGAGCTCTTAAAAAAATTGGACTCACACGCAAAAAAAAGACATATGGATACAAAGAAAGGAATGAAGAAAAACGTGCTGAATTTTTGAAAATTATAGCAACAAAAGAACCTCAAAACTTAGTATATATAGATGAATCTGGTATTGATAATACCGAAGACTATCCCTATGGATATTCTCAGAAAGGACAGCGGTTTTATGCTCTAAAATCTGGTAAAAAAATTCAACGAATCAGTATGATTGCAGCCTTAAACGGCAGAAAAATAGTTGTTCCGTTAACATTTGAAGGCCACTGTAATATGGATATCTTTAATAAATGGTTTGAGCAGTTCCTAACACCGATTTTGGAACCTGGACAAACTGTTATCCTTGATAATGCTACTTTTCATAAGTCTAATAAGATTACTGAACTTGCTAAAGGAGTTGGTGCAGAAATTTTATATCTACCGCCTTATTCTCCCGATTTTAACAAAATTGAGCATCATTGGTTTGCTATAAAAAACAGAGCTAGGAAAAACATTCCTCTATTCACATCTTTTCGTCATGCTGTTGATTCTGCTTTTCTATGAACTTTCCGGACTATTATGAAAAGAGCTATAAATGCAAAATTTCAATAGTTATAAGGATGCACCATGAGCTAAAAGCAACTCCACAAGCTTTTGGTGATTATATTTAGTAGCATAACACAATGCCGTTCTGCCTTCATTATTTTTTGCGTTAACGTCTGCATTGTGTTTTAGTAATATTTTTGCTATATCAACCCTTCCCATAATAGCAGCAAAGTGTAGCGGGGTGTTGCCATTTTCATCTTTAACGTCAACATTAGCACCTTCTTGAACAAGGTATTCCGTTACTTCTACACCTCCCCATAATAGACGGTTATTATTGGCAATCAAGTGTAATGGTGTCCAGCCACGTTTACTTTTGGCATCAATATCACTACCCCCTTCAACAAGACATCTTACTATCTTCAAGTTCGCGTACGGAACTGCCCAGTGCAATGGTGTTAGATTATCGCTATCCTTGGCATTAACATAAGCGCCTTGTTCTACAAGATATCTTACCACATCAACTTTTTCCCTGATAGCAGCCCAATGTAATGGAGTATCACCATATCCGTCTTTGATATTAATATCAATTCCTTTACCAATCAGGTACTTTATTGCATCTAGTTTCGCAAACCTAATAGCCTCATGTAACATAGTTTTGCCATTGCTATACTTAGCGCTAACATCAATACCCATACCTTTTTCTTTTATAAGGTATTCTGCTATATCAAAATTTTCACTTTCAACAGCCCAGTACAACACAGTCCAGCCATAATTATCTTCAATACCAACACTAGCGCCCTTATTTACAAGATATTTACCATGTCTAACTCTCCACTCTTAGCAGCCCAGTACAATGGCGTTTGGTAAAAACAGTCCCTAGCATCAATATTAGCACCTTCATTGATCAGGTATTTTGCTATGTCCAATTCTCCATTCCCAGCAGCTAAATGCAATGGGGCAATATCACACCCATCTTTAGCATTAACAATATCACTAAGCTTATTTTGACGTTTCCTCTTTATATGTGCTAATAAGTTTTTAATCGCTTTATAATCACCATTTTCAACAAGCAAATGTAAATTAGTGTTTCTGTAAAAGCCATCAATTAACCTACCATGTTTACTTGAATATCCCCAAATAGATGCAACATGAATTTTACTATCTTTCGCTAAATCACCACTGTTTATCAATTCCAGAACTTTTCTTAAGGTATCTTCTTCTCTGCCTTCCTTTTGTAAATTCAATTCAGTTACTTTCTGCACTAGTCTGTGAATGTTTGCCACTCCCTCTTTTAAGTCAATCATTGAATATCTATCGAGTAACTTAACAGCATTCCACAGCTTTTCTTCATCATCTGCTATTAATTTTGAAAAGATTTCTTCTATATGAATCTTGTCAGGAGCAAGGTAGGCCATTATTTCCAGAATACTCAAAGCTTCAAAACCACATTCTTTTTGTGCTATAGCGTCAATTGTAATTTTCCAAGTTATGAATGTTGTTTTAGTATAACGGTCACCTCCATATTTGGACTCAAAGTCAAGCAGCTTCTCTGCTTCTTCTTCATACTTTTTCAGATAGTCACTAACACCAATTTTTTCTTTACCCCTGTAACTTAGTACAACATTTTTTTCATTAATATATGCAATTGCTTGTTTTAAAGCTAGGCTCTGTGGACAAAAAATATGAAAAGAGAGAAAAAGATGGTAGTTTAGCCTAATAGGTAAAAAATGGAGAAACTACCATATGCAATATTACATCAAAGAGGAAAATTGGAAACAAATTTTAGAGTTCATAAAAAGCGTAAAAGGAATGCACAGCAAAGATGAAAAACGTTTAAGAATATTCATAGAGGCAGTGTGGTACATAGTGCGAAGTGGTTGCCAATGGAGACTTTTACCAAAAACTTATGGTAATTACAGGAGTATACATAAGCGATTTAAAAGATGGTGTGAAAGAGATGTCTGGAAAAAATTGCTTGAATATACTAAACAAGAGCCTGATTTAGAAGTTGCTATAATCGACGGTACGATCATCCGAGGCCATCCATGTTCATCTGGATATACAAAAAACTCCAAGGATCAAGAAGCTTTAGGGAGGAGCAAAGGTGGCTTTACAACTAAAATACATGCGCTTGTCGATGCACTTGGAAATCCACTTAAATTTACTCTGACTCCTGGTCAAAGAAATGAAATTACGCAGGCACAAGTGTTGACCGAAAGTATCTATAACTCTACTGTAGTAGCTGACAAGGGCTACGATAGCAATGCCTTTGTTACAAGTCTTGAAGACAAGGGATGTACAGTAGTTATTCCGCCAAAACGGAATCGAAAAGTGCAAAGGTATTACGATGAGCATATCTACAAAGAACGTCATTTGATTGAGTGTTTTTTTGGTAAAATTAAAAATTTTAGGCGCATTTTTTCCAGATTTGATAAAACTGCTGAGGTTTTTATGGGTTTTCTCAATTTTGTTGGAGCTCTTGTATGGCTTCTCTAAAATTTTGTCCACAGAGCCTAGTTTATCATCTTTAGCTAAGTTCAAAAAAGAACTTTCCATAGTCTTAGAGTTTTCAGCACTTATCCATATCACATTATCGTAATAATCCTTTCCATATTTGTAAGCATATTTCCTAGCTAACTCACTCTTACCTACCCCTCCAAGACCACTAATAGAGGCAACCTGCGATATCACCGCTTGTTTTTTTGCACTTCTTTGTAGTACATTATGCAGAGCTGTTAATACTCTGCCTCTACCAGTAAAAGATGCCACTGGCTCTATTATGCCAAACCAAACCGCTCCTAAAATTTCCTCTCTTATTTCTTCAAGAAGAGCTTTTGCTTTCTCATATGATAGAAACTCCTCTTCTTCTTTCTCCAGCAAAATCAGCACTTCTTCCTGGTAACGGCTGTAAAAGTGCTTTTCATCAGTATTGCTGAATTCCTTGCCCAATTCACTCTTAATAATTTCACTAAGTTCAGTTCCGCTTGGCAAATTGACTGCAAATACTAATTTATTTAAAAAGTCTTCTATTTCTTTATCGCTGACTTCTCTACCTACCTCACGCTTTATAAAATTCTTATTCTCCTGCAAATATGAGATAATGCTATCATCAAATTTATATCTTACACCATCACCTACATCCAGAAACTCATCTTGTGTGTCTATTCTTATGACTGAAATTTCCTTTCCTTTATTCTTCCCACTCGGCATCATTCTCAGCTTTCTTACTGGATGCGATGTCGAATCCGCGGAATCAAAATCATCATTTGTAATAATGACAAAATCCTCTATTTCACCCTCAAACTCTCCACTACTTTTGATCTTTAAATAAGCAATGAGATATTTTATTAAGCCAAACGCACCATTCTTTCCCGGTGTTAATAAGTCACCTATACTGATCTTTTTGTGCCTACCCTTCCTGTGCTTGACTTGTATGAATCTAAGTACTATTTTCCCATCTTGTTCATACCGAAGAACAATATCATCAAAATCCTTAGCTGATTTTTTCTCTGTGAATAGGCGGAAAGAATACTCTCTGTCTACTGCATGTTTAGGAAACAGCATTAGCCATCTTGCTTGATACATAATACCATGAAAGGTGCGCTTAACCACCAAGCAGGACGATCTTCTAGACACCCTCAGCCTCACATAATTTTAAAAATAGTACCAACAAATGGTAAAAGAGTAATAAATCGATATGTCACGATATACTGCAACGTAGACTTGGGAATACTACAATATGTGCTGTTATGCAAATAAAAAACTAACTGTTCAGTTTCTCACTCAAGATTGAATTCACTATATCAGGGCTGGCTTTTCCCTTGGTAGATTTCATGACCTCGCCGACAAAGAATCCGTATAGTCTTGTTTTGCCGCTTTTGTATTCTTGAACTTTATCTTGGTTGTCATTGATGATTTTGTCAATGATTTCTGATATTTGACCTTTATCGGTTATTTGCTTTAGGTTCTGCTCTTCTATAATAAGGGATGCAGGCTTCCCAGTTTCAAACATAATATCAAAAACTTGTTTGCCGAGCTTAGCAGAGATCGTTCCATCAACGATAAAATTGAGGAGCTCGGACAAGGCATTTGCTTTGATTGGAGAGCTTGTAATATCGATACCTGCTTTATTTAAACGACCGAAAAGCTCTACAGTGAGCCAAGTAACAGCGAGCTTTGAATCGTGCTTTTTTATTAATTCTTCAAAATAATCAGCAATTGCTTTATCAGAAGTAATAACGTCTGCATCGTATTCATTGATACTGAGCTCTTTAACGTACCGCAGTTTTTTTTGATCTGGCAACTCAGGCAAAGATGATTGAATTAAATCAATTTTCTCCTGGCTTACCTCAACAGGTAATAAATCAGGCTCAGGGAAGTATCTATAGTCGCTTGCATCTTCTTTGTTTCGCATCACTTTTGTTTTTCCCGAAGCAACGTCAAACAATAAGGTATCTTGACTTATTTCTTCCCCACCTTCTAAAATTTCAATTTGTCTTTGTATTTCATAGTCTATAGCTTGCACAATATAACGTATCGAGTTCAGATTTTTTATCTCACAACGAGTGCCAAATGTGCTACTGCCTTTTAGGCGGACAGAAACATTTGCATCACAACGAAGTGATCCCTTTTCCATATCACCATCACATGAACCAATGTAACGCAAAATCTGCCTCAATTTTTTCATGCATTCTGCAGCTTCTGCAGATGAACGGAGATCTGGTTCTGAAACAATTTCCATTAAAGCAACCCCTGCACGATTTAAATCTACATAAGTTTTGCTTTCCTCATGAACGCTCTTTCCTGCATCTTGCTCTAAATGAATTCTCGCAATTCTTATTTCTTTTTCATTATCGTTGATAAATACTCTACCGTTTTTAACTATTGGCTCAAAAAACTGGGTTATCTGGTAACCTTGCGGTAAATCGGGATAAAAATAATTTTTCCGGTCGAAGTAAGAACACTTATTAATTTCTGCAGAAAGTGCAAGACCAGTGCGTATTGCTTGCTCTATGCAGTAATAATTTAGTATTGGCAGCGTACCTGGCATTGCCGCATCAACTAGAGAAACTTGAGTGTTATGCTCAGCACCAAACTCCGTTGATGAGCTAGAAAATAGCTTCGTATTAGAAGAAACTTGAGCGTGCACCTCAAGCCCAATTACCGCTTCCCAATCCTCTTTCGTCATGTATTTTATTTAAATGATAATCTTAATATTCTGCAAAATTAACACAAAAAGTCAAAACAAAACTCATGTTAGCTAAGTAGTATGCAGATTGTTTTACCCATAGAAACGGGTTAAATGCAAAAGATTACTTGACAAACTCCGCCAGCGCCCTTATCATGAAACTGAAGCTATTTATTTATCTTCGCAATCTGTGCAGGTTAATGACAAAAAACTTAGGGTATTTGGCGTCTCATGTTTAATTTTTCGCACTACGTGCATCGCATGTCTTTAAAAATTTTTAGGTTTTTACCTATATAAGCCGAAACACGCTTACAAAGCGTTTAAGACAGCAAAAAACGTCAAATTGACAAGGGAGAATTTGAATGCTAGCTACCCTAGGGTTTCTTTGCCTTTTTTCCTGCTTAGTAAATTTCTTGAACACTTGCGGTGTAGGTTAGTTGCAAGTTAAAAGCAGCTAAATTGCAGTGTTTAAGACTTAAAAAACGCCAATACTGAAAATAGACAATGATCAGGGCTTCTTTTGCCTTTTTTTTTATTTGGTAAATTTCTTAAACATTTATAGCTAAACGACAACCGTCATCCCGCTGCTTGTTAGCGGCCGAGATACCGCGAATGAATCGCGGTATGACGTAGGATTGCTGTCATTCCAGTGCCAAGCACTGGGATCTAGCCTTTATTATGCAGTCACTTGGTTGAAATTAAGTCTTCTGGATCCCAGTGTCAGCTACTTGGATGACACCATTCTTTTTCCTGGATTCCAGTGTCTGGGCACTGGAATGACATCCTCCCTTGTGGAGATTGCTCTCAAATCACAATGTTCGTACAGCTATGCAAATACAAAGGTGTCATTCCAGCGCGTGACGCTGGAATCCAGTTGAGCTATTTCAACAAAAATACTGCATTTTGAGATGAACGTTTATTCTCACCAGACTTATTTACAAGTATAACAATTAAAGTCTGGATTCCAGTGTCAAGCACTGGAATGACATCATAGGGGCACTGCCGTTTTGGATGGAAACCAGTGTCAGCTACTTAGATGATACCTTTTTTCTACTTAGTTTGGGTTATGCAAGAAGTCTATTGCATTCCTGAGCAATTTGATTCATTATTCTTTTTGTAAAAAATTTTCTTAACTTTTTCTCCACTTTTTTGGGTAAGGTCACTTTAAAGGAAGTCTAATAGATGCTACATAGAAATCCAGATGAGTTTCTAAAGTCTATTCCAAAAGATAAGCGCATAATGTGCCTTGACATGGGAGAAAAGCAAATAGGCATAGCATTTAGCGATAAAACACAGCTCATAGCCACAGCTCATAGCATATATCACAGAAAAAATATGAGCAAAGATTTAGGTTATCTGCATAGAATATTCAAAGAAAATGAATCTGGATCAATGGTAATAGGACTACCATTAAAAATGGACGAGCAAGAAACTAAATGGTGTAAAACTATAATCCAATTCGCAAATAAAATAATAAAAAAATATAAAGTAAATATATACTTACAAGACGAAAGCTTCTCAACATCTATCGCAACTCATACACTAAAAATTACTGGAATATCAATCACAAAATCGAAAAAAATAGATGATAAAATCTCCGCATGTATTATTTTGCAACGAACGTTAGACAAGATAAATACAATCAAATAGTTTTTCCAGATCTGGAAATCTTCAAACTGAATCCCATATAAAAGTTACTCAACAAAACAAGAACCTTTCGTATAAGCATGACAAATTGCTACAGCAAGAGCGTCAGCAGCATGGTGGCATTTTATACTCAAATTTTTAACTATTTGCTTCACCATAAATATAATCTGATCCTTATCAGCATGGCCATTTCCGGTAATGCTTTTTTTTACATAGTTTGCATCATATTCATTCATAGTTAGCTTTGTTATTTTTAACGCTAAAATTACAACCCCTCTTGCATATCCTAAAGTTAGTGAAGATTTAGGATTTTTATTAACAAAAATTTTCTCCACCGCAGCTTCATTCGGAGAGTATAGGGAAATTACTTTCTTTAATTGTTCAAAAATTATATGTAGGCGTTCACCTGTACCCAATTTACCATCAGTTGATATGGTACCGCCGCCCAAAAATTCAATATTATTTTTTTCGTTCAGGCTGATAATGGCCCACCCAGTCTTGCTTATTCCTGGATCTAGACCTATTATTTTAACCACTTAATAAACGCTTAACCAATAGACAAACAAAAATAAAAATATCCAGACTACATCTACAAAGTGCCAATACCAGGAGGCAAACTCAAAGCACAAATGGTCCTGAAGTGTAAATTGGCCTTTCCGTGCTCTAAATAAACACACTGATAAAAATATTATTCCTATTATAACGTGTGCGCAGTGAAAACCGGTAATCATATAAAAATTGGATGTATAAATAAGCTTTTCTCCTGTTTCTTGTAGAGAAAAACTCGCTTCATGATACTCTATTGCTTGCACTATTATAAAAAAAACTCCAAGCAATATAGTTATGGACAGCATTTTAATCATGCTCTTTTTATCATTTTTAAGTAAAGAGTGATTTGCCCAAGTAATTGTTGTACCAGAAAGCAATAATATTAACGTATTCATGAACGGTAGTGACCACGGATCAGGTGGCAAAATTCCCTCAGGGGGCCATTCAACTTTTTTTGCAGGAGAAAACGCCTCAAATAAAAAAACTGGATCAAGCCAGGCTTTAAAGAATGAACAAAAGAACACTATAAAAAATACGACCTCCGAGAGAATAAATAAGTACATTGCAAATTTGAGTCCATGTTTTACAATGGCAGTGTGACATTTGTCATAAATGGCCTCCCTTATTACATCTCTCCACCAATAGAACAGCACCCCTGATACTGCGGGGATGCCTAAAACTAAACCAAACATTCCGAAAATTTGTTTATGAAGCGCGCCAACTAACCCAAGTGCAAGAATAAGAATTGCTGCTGATATAGCAATTGGCCAAGGGCTTGGATCTACTAAATGAAAATCATGTTCTTTACTTTTCATAGCATTTTAAAAAATACTTATTAAGGATACAAATTAGCTTAAAATTGTCAATATTCCTTAAAATCTTGATTGAATTGTGAAAAATTATATGCACCATTCAAAAAATCTAACATGAATTGGGCGCTTATTCTAAATAACTTAAGCATCCTGCTCTTTTCATTTTCTCTTGCCCTGCTGCAATATTCATCAACAATATTTTCTAAAATAATGCATCCAGATTCTATAAAACTACCGCTATAAAAATCAAACCAATCCTTATATCTATTATTTTTCTTGAATCTATTTTTCATACTATCAACGATAGTCTTGTATATAAACATATAAGAATACAAAACTGTTATGGCTTCATAAGTGTTGCTATATGAGGTAGACAAAAGAAAATTAGTGAAATTTAAGCACTCAAGAGATTTCTCTCCACGATTTATAGCATATATAGCAAAGTAGTGGTTATGCAAAATTCTTTCAATAGCAATTGCCCCTCGAGCCACCCTAATAAGTGAAACAACATTGTTACAGTCTTCTACCCTGGATGCAGTAATTAAAACGGTACGAATATAATCACTCAAGAGTAATGTACCTTGTTGAATATAGAATCTGAAACTTTCTATACTTAGAGTGTTATTCGCCAATTCAACATTAAAAGGATGCTCAATTATATCCTTTAAAAGATTTGATCCATAACAACTCTTAATTATACCACTGAACACTACAATACTGCCAACGCAAACAATTTGTGCTAATGCGTTTTTATTGAGGTATATTAGAGTAATATGCCTCATTCAAAAACACTATCTCTAGCTCCAGTCCTTTTCTACAAAGCTCATATATCTTTTCCTTTTCACAATCACTAGCTTTTTTGTATAGCTCACTTGTAATATCACTAACCTCTTCAACCACCGCGTCCATTCCTTTGCTATTACAGATATCAATCCACTTTTTGTATTTGTTACTTTTAATCCCCTTAGTTGTTATCTCATTTGCCATATGGCATATAACAATTTGGTATACATTAAAGGAAGAATAAGACAACACTAAGGTCTCAGTAACAGAATTGTGATACGCAGTACTCATGAAAAGGTCAACACAGGCAGAACAAGCTCTTGACTTTTTATGATTATCAGATAGATCACAATCCTCGAAATATTTTTTATATTGTTCTCGAAAATCAAATGCTCCTTTTGCTATATCAATTAACCTACTTATTGTTTCAACATCATTAACTTTAGCTGCAACAACTAAGTGAGCACGAGCGCAATCTACAGAACCTAGAAAATCCTGCTGAAGGTAAAATTTAAATCTTTTATAATCTAAAGTACCATTCATCAATTCAACATAAAAAGGATGTTCTTTCATCTTATCAATAAGATCGGAAAACTCTTTTACAATTATGTTGTACAGTTCTCCTTCTATTTCGTTATACACTTTATGAGCCTCACAATAAAAACTGAATATAATAATTATTACTAATATAGTATCATTATTATGAAAAAGCAATTATACTTTAACAATAAGCTAGTATATAAATATTGGGCTGTAAATCAAAAATTTTAGCAATCTAAAGAAATTTTACTATTACCTTCTATATTGAATTCTCTACAAAGATCAGCAGACAAGTTCATGCTTTCCCAAGAAAATCCACCGTCCCTTTCCGACTGTTTACCAAAATGTCCATAACAGGCTGTACGTTTATATATAGGATGATTAAGCGATAAATGCTTGATTATGCCTTTTGTTGATAAATCTATATTATTCTCGATAAACTTTTTAATTACTCCTTCCTCTACCATATTCGTACCAAATGTATCAATATAGAATGAAGTAGGTTTTGATATACCAATTGCATAAGAAAACTGCACCAGACAACGTTCAGCCAACCCTGCAAAGACAATATTTTTAGCAAGATATCTTGCCATATAAGCCGCAGATCTATCAACTTTGGTTGCATCTTTTCCGGAAAACGCTCCTCCACCGTGTGGAATATAACCTCCATAAGTATCAACCATAATTTTCCGTCCGGTTAATCCACAATCACCAACCGGCCCACCAATAACAAATCTACCAGTTGGATTGACTAAGAGATTTTCCTCAGGACACATCCATCCTTCAGGTAAATATGAAACTATGTAAGGGTAAATTATTTCTTTTACTTTTGATTGATCCAAATCCTCAGGGTGCTGTATTGAGACAATAATACTTTCAGCACGTACCGGGAGGTTATTCTCATATGCCAAAGTGATTTGTGACTTTGCATCCGGACCAAGTTTTGCTTCTTTAACTGCGCTCATGATATTTTTCAGAATCGAGTGCGCATAAAAAATGGGAGCCGGCATAAGGTTTTCTGTCTCTGTTGTTGCATAGCCATACATTATGCCCTGATCTCCAGCACCTTGATCCAACCCTATTGCAATGTCATTTGATTGCTCATGTAATAATATATTTACCTTCACTTTTCTCCAGTGGAAACCATCATGCTCATAACCAATATCTTTTATTGTATTCCGTACAATACTTTCAATCCTGCTCTTTTTGATGTTAGGCCCGAATACTTCCCCAGCTATAATAACGTTATCTTTGGTGACTAAAGTCTCTATTGCAGCTCGCGCAAAAGGATCAGTGAAAAGGTATTCATCAAGTATTGCATCTGAAATTTGATCTGCTACTTTATCTGGATGACCAGCCGCCACTGATTCACTGGTTATTAAATTTTTATATAAACTCATGTTTTTGCTTATACAACATCAAAACCGCTATAGAAAACACAGTTAGTAACTACTAAATGGTGGGTCTGGGAAGAGTTGAACCTCCGACCTCACGCTTATCAGGCGTGCGCTCTAACCACCTGAGCTACAGACCCCTGATTTATTCAAGCTGAAGCTTTCATATTATCTGTAGGCAAGATATCAATAAAAGTCTTTTTATTTGCTGATCTTCTAAAGCTGACCCAGCCTTCTATTTTAGCAAAAATCGTATGATCTTTACCTATACCAACATTCTTTCCAGGATGGAATTTTGTGCCTCTTTGGCGTACAATTATGTTACCAGGAATAACTTTTCCATTCCTCTTTATCCCTAACCTACGACCTGCCGAATCTCTACCATTACAGGAACTACCACCTGATTTTTTAGTTGCCATATCTTACCTCTTACTTTTGAAGACTAATTTCATTTATACGAAGAACAGTTATATACTGCCTATGACCAGTTTTCCTACGGTAATTTTTTCTTCTTTTCTTCTTAAAGATTATAATTTTTTCCCCCCTGCACTGCTCCAATACTTCAGCTTTAACAGTAGCATTAGATGAATAAGATAAGCCATTATTTGAAACACAAATCACCTTATTGATTTCCACCTCTTTTTTTTCCTCAGCTTCTAACTTCTCTACTTTTATTATACTGCCTTCTTTTACTAAATATTGCTTCCCACCAGTCTCAATTACTGCAAACATGATAAATATAAATTATTGTTATTAACTTTAATCGTAAACGATGTCATATACGCTGTCAATATAAATAAAAAGCATGACTTAACGTTCTTTTTTAGCTATCTAAACACTTCTATCTTTCTTCACCCTTTATCTACTTTTTCTCAGACAGTAGACTTCTTGCATAACCTAAGCAGAAAAAAGGCAAATAGTTATTATAGCTCTAAGTTTACCGACGATAAGAACCGTCATTCAAGTAGCCCCTCCCTGCCATCCAAGTAGCCTTCTCTTCCTGTCATCTAAGTAGCCTCCTTCTCCTGTCATCCCAGTGCCCAGACACTGGGATCCAGGTTGGATACTGAGTTGGTGAGTATAAAAGTGTTGTGTTATGGCTAACGCTAACTCTACGTCATACTGCGATTCATTCGCGGTATCTCATCCGTTAACACGTAGCGGGATACTTAACCTTCATACCGCGATTCATTCGCGGTATCTCTAGATCCCGCTCACAAGCAGCGGGATGACGGTTGTCGTTTAGCCATAAATATTTAAGAAACTTACCAAATGAAAAAAAAGGCAAAAGAAACCCCGTGGTGCTGGTTTTGACCCTCTAATACTTTAAATTGGCGCTATAATAATGTGCTGACGCTTAGTTTAAGCGCGGTTTGGCTGAATGTAGAAAAAATTTAAAAGGCATGCAGCAGCTATAATTTTATGTAATCCGCCAAAAGATACCCTGAGTTTTTTACTGAATTTTGTCATTGAACCTGCGCAGATCAAAAACAAGTTTTGAGTCAAAAATACCCTTAATACTATAATAAGGGGGCTGGCGAAGTTTGTAAAGCAATTTTTTTTGTTTCTATTGAATGACAGTTGTGGCCTGGGAGGTAATGCAAGAAGTCTAATATAATTACAGCGAATTACTTTATTCTCTTAATCACCTGCTTTTCCCTTGCTATTGCAAGGCTTTTTTCTGGTACATCCTCAACTATAACACTACCTGCTGCAATTACAGATTCATCATGAATATTAAGCGGCGCAATTAGTGAGCTATTGGCACCAACAAAGCAATTGCTCCCTATATTCGTTTCATGTTTATTTTTCCCATCATAATTACAAACAATAGTGCCTGCTCCTATATTACTCTCCTGCCCTACTTTAGCATTTCCTATATAACTTAAGTGTTTTATTCTAGTGTTTTGACCAACTTCACTTGTTTTCACTTCCACAAAATTTCCTATTTTTGCCTTATTACCAATTGTTGTGTTTCCGCGTATTCTGGTAAATGGACCGACCTCAGCATTACTTTTAATTAAGCAGTTTTCTAAATGCGAAAATGGCAGTATTTTCGCACCAGACTCTATTTTCACTCCAGTACCGAAAAAAACATATGGGTAAATAACTGAATCTCTGGCAATTTGCGTATCAAGAGAAAAGAAAACAGTCTCTGGTGCAACAAGCGTTACTCCGGAGTCGGTAAAAACTTTTCTTTTATTTTCTTGAAAGTAAAATTCAGCTTTTATAAGGTCATTTCTGTTATTTATTCCAGTTGCCTCTTCTCCACCGGTAATAACGTAACCGACATTTAAATTACTCTTCACTGCAATAGAAACTATATCAGTCAAATAATATTCATGAGTTGAGCTATTGCACTCTATTTTCTCCACCAATTCACGTAAATTCTTTGCACATGCCACCATTATTCCAGCATTGGCAAGAAATTCTTCATGATTATTTTTATCACTCTTTGCTTCTACGATTTCTCTTAAGGAACCATTCTCAATAATTAACCTACCGTATTCTTTATTGCTTGTCATAAAACCTAGGCAAACTAGAGCCTTGCCTTCTAAATAACTAATCATTTTAGTTATTGTGCTGCTTTTTATGAGCGGAGTATCCCCATACTGCACAACAACTATGCTTGAATCTGGCAATTCTCTTAGGTTTCTCATTGCAGTTTTGACTGCATCTCCAGTGCCAAGTGTTAATTCTTGTGTAATTAACTGTATATCCTTAAAGCACTTTAGTCTTTCAATTAAAGGCAGATCAACTACAACAGCAATATTTTCAGGATTTAACTGTTTTGCATTGTAAATGACATGCTGGAGCATGGAAAAATTGCCTATTTTGTGCAGAACCTTAGGCAAATCTGAATTCATCCGCCTGCCATGCCCGGCAGCAAGTATGATAAAAGTATGAGCTTTATTTATCACTTATCTTAAAGATGAAAAATGAAAACCATAATGATCAAGCCAACTGATTTTGTTATCGTAAAAGCTTCTTAGGTCGCTGATTTGATATTTTAGCATCGCAAGCCTTTCTATACCAATGCCAAACGCAAAACCGTTGTATTTAGTATGGTCTATTCCAACATTTTGAAAGACATTTGGATGCACCATACCACATCCAAGCACTTCTATCCATTTACTACCTTTATAACTTATGTCCACTTCCGCAGAGGGTTCAGTAAAAGGAAAAAAACTATTACGAAAACGTATCTTCAGCCCTTTATCTCCAAAGAACTTATTAAGGAAGTGATGAATAGTAAATTTTAACTGGCCCATATTGACATTCTCATTGACATATAACCCTTCTATCTGGTGAAACATAGGAGTATGAGTTGCATCAAAGTCATTTCTGTATACCCTACCAGGGGCTACTATTTTAATTGGGAACTTTTTTGTTTTTTCCATGATTCTAATCTGTACAGATGAGGTGTGAGTGCGCAGTACCATTCTTTTATCGTTTATTTTATTCTTTAAGTAGAAGGTATCTTGCTCCTCTCGCGCAGGATGATGACTTGGAGTATTCAGTGCATCAAATACATGAAATTCATCTTCAATATCAGGGCCATCAACTGCTTTAAAACCCATATGTGCAAAAATAAGCTTTACTTCATTTAGAACCTTACTGAGTGGATGGATCTTGCCGATTTTTTCTGGTCTAACAGGCAACGTAATATCAACTGCCTCGTTCTGCAATTTAAAGCTAACTTCTTCTGTTTTTAGCACATTTTCCCTATTCATGATAAGATGATCTATCTTATCACGTAAAGCGTTAATAACTGCACCTAAATCACGCTTTTTCTCTGCATTTTCTATCTTTTTTAAGTTATCAAAATACGCTCTAACTACACCCTTTTTTCCCAAATATAATAGCCTAACTTTTTCTAAATCTTGCAAAGAAGAAGCATTCTCAATTTCGGAAACTGCTTTATCTTCAAGTGAAAGTATGTCATCTAATAACTCTTTATTCATCTTAAAAATGCTGGCTTAAACTTTCATTATAGTGAAATTTTAAATATCATCAACAATCCGAAAAATTGCCCTATTCTGATTATTAATTTATTGACTAATTAATCTTTTTTATTTACCTTTGCGTTGATGAATTTGCTGTATCAACTATGCACAACAGTAACACTGAAACTAAGAATAAGTATAAAATAGAGGATTTACCTAGGTGTACAGTCCCAGAGTGTGATGGTATGATAAAATATGAGAAAAAAATACCATCAAAGGAGGAGTTATGGGACAAATATTACATGGGTGCGCCAAAACAACACAGACGATTCGTAGAGCAATACAAAATAGAAAAGAGAGCATAGCAAAACTCTCCAAGCATTATAACCTTAATCCAAAAACTATTATTAAGTGGAGAAAACGTTCATTTACGAAAGATGCTGATATGGGTCCAAAGCGTCCAAGATCGACTGTTTTAACGCTAGAAGAGGAAGCTATAATAGTTACATTTCGCAAGTATACACTACTGCCACTAGATGATTGCCTTTACGCTCTGCAGTCTACAATTCCGCATTTGACTCGCTCTAGCTTGCATCGTTGTTTACAAAGACACAACATTAGCAGATTACCAACTGTTGATGGAGAAGTTAAGTCAAAAAAGAAATTCAAACAATATCCTATCGGTTACTTTCATATTGATATTGCTGAAGTTAGAACTGAGGAGGGCAAATTACATTTGTTTGTTGCTATTGATAGGACATCCAAATTTACCTATGTTGAGTTGCGTAACAGTGCTACAAAACCCATAGCTGCTGAGTTCTTACGTAATTTGATTAGAATTTTACCGTATAAAATCCATACTATTTTGACAGATAACGGTATACAATTTACAAACCAGAAGCGTCATAAGTATGCTTTCCAACATATATTTGATAGAGTTTGCGAAGAGAATGTTATTGAACATCGTTTGACAAAAGTTAGCCATCCTTGGACGAATGGGCAAGTCGAGCGTATGAATAAAACTTTAAAGGATGCTACAGTTAAGAAGTATTACTATCAATCGCACCAGCAACTTAAAGAACACCTTTATAACTTTGTTATGGCTTATAATTATGCAAAGAGACTCAAAACTCTTAAGGGTCTTACTCCTTATGAATTTATATGTTATCAGTGGACACAGTCTCCAGAATTATTTATACTAAATCCACACCATCACACTCTGGGACCATACACCTAGGCGTCAAAAGCTCAAATGAACCTGCACTTGTCCGTAAAGTCTTTCCATTTCTCCCATTTCTTCGATTATTCTCTTCACTTTCAGCTAATAAGTGATTTTCTATTTCACCTTCCAAACTTGCCTCCAGCAGCTTTTTTATAAATGGTGTAAATGCTCCATCCCTTCCTGTCAACGGTTTTCCTTCTCGTATATACGACAGGATATTTGTTTCTAATTCTTTATAATCTACCAATCCGGTAATTCTGTTTACTATTTTTTGACTCATTGTCAAACCTCCATTTTTTTTTATATCAATTTATTACTTTTTTTTCGGTTTGACACACTTTTTTGAACATTCCCAACGAAAAAAGAAAAACAAGGTTTAATTTTCTTTTTTATTTGCGATTTATCTATTAATCAACCGTGAAAGGTTACGTGTAATGCTCCTTCACATAATTATCAATAATTGCCTTAAATTCTTCAGAGACATTATCACCTTGTAAAGTTTTGAAATATTTGCCGTCTTTGTAGACTGCTGAAACAGGTTTTTCTCCATATCCAGGCAAGCTAATTCCCAAGTTTGCGTGTTTGCTTTCTCCAGGACCGTTTACTATGCATCCCATAACAGCAATGCTCATATGCTCTACACCTGGATTTTTTTTCTTCCACATCGGTATATGAGTTTTTATATAGCCATTCACTTCTTCAGTTAATATACGAAAACGATCGCTACTCGTGCGCCCACAACCAGGACATGAATTAACTTGAGGGTTAAAGTATCGCAAGCCTATAGACTGCAATATTTCCTGACACACCACCACTTCATTAGTACGAGATTCACCAGGGCGTTGAGTTAAAGAAGCACGTATTGTGTCTCCAATACCATTTTGCAATAAATAAGTAAGCCCTGCTGTGGTATTTATCACGCCTTTATTACCCATACCAGCTTCAGTTAAGCCCAAGTGCAAAGCATAATTAGAAAATTTTACAAGCGCTGTGTAGACCGAAATTAAATCTTGTACTCTACTGACTTTACACGAAATGATTATTTTGTTTGAATTTAGACCAATTTCTTCAGCTTTTTTTGCACTATCAAGAGCAGACATTACAAGTGCTTTGCGCAGTATAACATCAGAAGGCCTTGAATTACTAAGCGAAGAGTTTTCATCCATCAATTTTTGCAAAAGGTATTTATCAAGACTACCCCAATTTACTCCAATTCTAACCGGAAGATCGTGCATTATTGCATACTCTATCACCCTTTCAAACTTCTCATCACGTTTGTCACCAAAGCCTATATTGCCTGGATTGATTCTAATTTTACCCAGTATTTTGATGTTGTCTGGATAATCTTGAACTAATTTATCTAGCTCATATTGACCGCAGCCTACCAATATTTTACCGTCAAAACCTTCTTTATTTATCTCTTCTACTATATAAGGTATGGCCCTTGCTACTTCTTCTGAATTCAAAGCAATCCGTACTAACTCTGAACCTGCACGCGCTAGTTCTGTTATCTCTTTTGCATAATGTTTTGCGCTACTTTTTATATCATCAGAATCTATATGCACACCAAGCGCCATAGATTGTACAACTACAGGATTATTTCCGCCTATCTTTACTTTTCCAACTTCTACAACATGAGTTTTGTGCCTGGAAATCGGCAGTAATTCATATGCATCATCATTCAATATCAGGTCTTTATCTAGCATATTATTAATTGTGATACTATTTTACTGTGTCAGCTACGCTGCCAAATGAACTTGAACCATTCAAACTATAAGCATCTACGTTATCCAAATTAGCAATAGAATCATGTGAGCACGTTCTTCTTGATGGAGTTTCTTTTATAGTGATATTTATAGGAGAAACTTTCTTTTCTCGTGTTGAAGTAACTTTCTTCTCTTCTTGTTGTTCACTTTCATGCTGCTTATTTTCATACTGGGAAACTGGCTCTTGATCTATAAATACAGCACCCTTTAAACGTGCGATATTAATACCATGCTGATTTATCATAGCGCTCTCTTCATCGTCGACTATGCACGCTTCCATGTCATTTGGCTCATTATCAAGACTAGCAATTTTTTTCTCTTTTAATTTTTTGATTAAATCTTCTTTATTTATAGCTCGATCTTGTAACTTTTTTTTCTTGAGCAATTCCCTGCGCTTTTCATACAGTTTATATGACTCAGCAAAATCCTCATCTGTATGAAAGTTTGCACCACCAGGGTTACCAGGAGGTATGTATTTCTTACTGAGCTTAGATTTAGCTTCAGCACTATGCACAGTAAAAAAGCTAGAAACCAAAAACATTAATATAAACAAAACTTTAGAAAAAATCCTAAGCATATGGTGCTATAGTAAATATCGTGTTTTAAAAGATAGCAATTAACAAACTTTAAGTAAACCAGAATCTTTACTAACTTTACAATACAAATATTTTTCTAAAAAGTGATATATTTACTATCAAAAACCTACATAAGCTAAGAGAAGAGTAAGGTGTTACAAGTTGTGTAACACCTTTTCAAGAAGAGTGTTATGCAGCTTAGTTTGGCATTTGCATATGCTTCTTTTCATTGCCATCGATAGCATCTACATTATTAAGTTTTGCGTCTGGCGTATCTTTAGACGAGTTCTTTTCTTTCTCCCTTTCACACTTAACTCCCTGATAGATACAGAATGCAACAAAAGAAGTTATCGCTATCGCAGCAACAGCACTGACTATGGCACAAGTTAGTATTGCTTGTTCTTGCCCGCCTACTACCTCTGCAAATGTCTCTACTTTTTCTTCTAAGCCTGTAAATTTTTCTTGCAAACCATCTAGGTACTCTTGTACCTTCTGAAATTTCTCAGCATCACCTGTTTGACTTTTTTGTAATTCCCCTAACAGATCAGATATTTTTTGGAATTGTGTAGCATCGCCTGTTTGACTACTTTGCAAATTCCCCAGCTCACTGAGTATATTTTGAAATTTCTCAGCATCACCTGTTTGGCTTTTTTGCAATTCTCCTAATAGATCAGATATTTTTTGGAATTGCGTAGCATCACCTAATTGGCTTTCCTGCAGTGCTGTTACATCTGATTTGTCAAAACCGAACACAAATTTAGTTATACCCATTTCTAACCCCCTAGCTAATTAATATATTACTATTGTACGTTCTTAGTACTTAAATTAGTATTAAATCAATTGTCATTATGTATTGACTTTTTAATAATTTTGTTTAACTTGCTTTTTGAAAGTGCGGAAACTTAAATTAAGGTATTTACAAGGTTGCAAAAAAAGAAGCCCTGTTATTCAACCAATATCTCTCTCTTTCCTGAATAATTTGGAGCACTGACAATACCTTCCTTTTCCATTCTTTCAACGATGTTTGCGGCTCTGTTATAGCCTATTCTAAGTTGTCGTTGAATGTAACTGGTTGAAACTTTTTGATCTCTTTGAATGATGGCCACTGCTTGGTTGTAAAGGTCGTTTTCTTCATCCTCTGTTTCACCTTCTGATTCCACAGAAGAATTTTCATCTTCTTTGGTGATTTCCTCCATGTAGTTTGGCTCACCTTGCATTTTCAGATGATCAACTATATCTTGTACCTCATTATCACTTACAAATGGGCCGTGAACTCGAATGATCTTACCACCAGAGGCCATATAGAGCATATCACCCATGCCGAGCAATTGTTCAGCCCCTTGTTCGCCAAGTATTGTACGGCTATCTATCTTAGAAGTAACAGCAAAACTGATTCTCGTTGGAAAGTTCGCCTTTATCACACCTGTAATCACATCCACAGATGGGCGTTGTGTTGCCATTATGATGTGTATTCCTGCAGCACGAGCCATCTGAGCTAAGCGTTGAATAGAGCACTCTATTTCTTTGCCGGCAACAAGCATCAAATCTGCCATTTCATCCACGATCACTACAATATACGGAAATGTCTCCATCTTGATTGGTATTTTTTCAAACAAAGGCTTACCTGTTGTTGAGTTAAAGCCAATCTGCACAACGCGCTCTAATTCTATTCCACTATTCATCGCTTCTGTGATTTTTTGATTATAGTTTATAACATTGCGTACATTCAAATACGACATCATGCGATAGCGGTTTTCCATTTCTTTCACTATCCACTTAAGAGCGATAACAGCCTTTTTTGGCTCTGTTACCACTGGCGTTATTAGATGCGGTATTGCATCATATATTGAAAGCTCAAGCATTTTTGGGTCGATCATTATCATCTTGCATTCGTCAGGACTTAATCGATAAACGAGCGACAGAATCATAGTGTTAATCGCAACTGATTTACCAGACCCTGTGGTTCCAGCAACGAGCAAGTGAGGCATTTTAGTTAGATCTGCAATAACTGGTTTTCCACTTATTTCTTTGCCAAGTGCAATTGGAAGATTTAAGTTTGCATTTTGGTATTCTGGTGATTCAAGCAAATCACGCAGTATTACAATTTCCCGTTCCTTGTTCGGCAACTCTATTCCCATAGCATTTTGCCCACGAATTATTGAAATACGTGCAGAGAGTGCACTCATCGAACGTGCAATGTCATCTGCAAGGCCAATTACTCTTGCAGATTTCGTACCAGCTTGTGGTTCAAGTTTGTATAAAGTCACAACCGGCCCATAGCATACACTGATAATTTTTCCTTGCACGCCAAAATCACTCAGGACTTGTTCCAGCAGAGATAAATTTTTATTGCTCTCCATTTCATTCAGCTGCTTTCTCTGCAAAGACTCTTCTGCTTTGGAAAGTAAATGGATGCTTGGAAACTCAAAATCACTAGACGGTTTAAAAATCTCCTCAGTGGCTTTTTCCTGTCTTTTTCTTGGTTGCTGTTTAGTGGTGATTTGAGTTCTATGTTTTTCTTCTACTACTAATGGTGCAACTGAATATTCAGCAGTTTTATGTGATCTGAAGAATGGAACATTTACAAATAAGCAAACTATTTTTTTGAATAGGAAAAATATAGAGTAAATTGTTCTCTTCCAACCAATTAGTCCTACAAGACCTATTGATGTTACTATCACAAATACATAAAATGGGCAGTTATTAATGAGTGCATTCCCTATTATTCCACTGTGTCTGTACCTTGCAGTGATGCCTAGCGAAAGTTGTGGTAATATAGCACATACCCCTAAATTGATTAATATTAAATAGAGAATTTTCAGCAGTATTTTTGCTGGCCTGAAGATCAACAAGTAAACTATGGTTGTAGCTATTGTAACACTAGTTAATCCAAGAAATTGAACCAATATATCAGCTAAATATGAACCTACTATTCCACCTAAATTTGTCACTTCCTCATTTGTAGCCGTGTTTAAGGAAGGATCTTTATAGTTGTAGCTAAAAACTGATATATATATTAAGAGTGATAGGTATATCGCTGATTTGAGATATTTTTTTAACATCTACCTAAAGTAGTAAGCTACTGTATATTTTACAAAGTGAATTGCTATTAGCAATATCATTATAGATAAATCTAATCCGTTGAACGGTGGTATATATCTTCTAATAATCTTTAGTGGTGGATATGTCAATTGGTTCAAGATGTGCATTATGCTACTGACAGTTTCATTATATATGTTCACCATATTAAGTTTAACCAGCCAGTTTAGGACAACCCAACATATTAGAATGAAGCTATAAAGATCAAGTAACGTATTGAGTAGATATATGATTGGATGCATACATATCTATTACACGAAAGTTATATAAAAGACAAGTATTTAGCCTTTTCAAACTCAAAATGTTGTTTTTGCTGAACCAAAAAAAACTTCATTTTTTGAGCTGCGCAAAGCCACCTAAAGTAGAGAATGGACAAGGAAGGAGGGGTGTATAATATATATTAATGTTGATATTTATTTCTTATAAATATCATCTCTATGTCCTATCTCTGTGATAGTTACTATATGATCTAATTGATTTACTCTGTAAATTACACGATAGTCACCAACTCTTAGCCTTCTAAATCCTTTTAAGTTATGATGTAGTGGTTCACCAAAATTTATTGGGTCAACTGTAAGACGTTCTTTTATAGCCTTTTGAACTCTTAGCCTTATTATCTTTGGAAGGTTTGGTAAATCTTTTTCAACAACACTCTTTAGAGACTTAACCTTGTAACGCTCTAATCCCACTTAATATCTTCAAAATCAACTGTTTCTGCACCTTCAACATCACGCTCATCAGAAATTTTAGATACTAAAAAATTCTCCATTTCAAGCTCAACTGCTTCTCTAAATAGTTTTCCTGCTAATTCTTGAACGGGCTGTTTAGTAAATTCAGATAATTCAGCAAGATGCTTTAAAGTTTCTTCGCTAAGAGCTATGTTAATGCCTGAATTTGCCATATGTTTTACCAAAGTCCACTAATAATTATACAACATTTTTTTTAATTTTTCAATAAAGAAAGGAGTGGTGTATAAAAATATATTTAATGTTTCAGTAGGTCCAATATTGCCTGCTTGTAAATATTGTCCCTGTGTCCTATTGAAACAATAATTACTATACGTTTTACAGTATTTACACGGTAGACAATACGATAATCATCAGCAACTTTTATTCTTCTATGTTCCTTTAATCTCTTGCGTAGCAACACACCGTTACCAATAGGATCAGTCTCAAGATACTCTTTTATTGCATCTTTAATACTTGGCTTTACATCTTCCGGCAAGGAAGGCAAATTTCTTTTAAGAACATGCTTTAGATATTTAATGGTGTATTGCTTATTTCCAGATGTCTTCACTATCCTCTACTTCTTCTGCATCATCAGAATTTAACTCCCTAATAATTTTGGAAAATGCAATATCTTCCGCTTCAAGTTCGATTGCTTCCTTGACTAGCTTTTCTGTTAATTTTTGAACAGACTGCTTGGTGGCTCTAGCTAGTTCAACAAGATGCTGCGAAGTTTCTGGGTTGAAAGTTACACTAACTTTTGAATTTACCATAAGTTTTACCAAAGTCTACTACTATAGCTATTTTACAACATTTTTTTTAATTTTTGAATAAAGAAAGGAAGGAAGGAGGGCTGTATAAAAATATATTTAATGTTTATCAAGTAGCCTTCTCATAAATGGTGTCTCTATGTCCTGCTGTAGCAACAAATACCTTATGTTTTGCAATATTTACAGTATAAATAATTCGATAATCACTAACCCTTATTCTTCTATACCCTTTTAGCCTGCCACGTAATGGTTTACCAAATTTAATTGGATCAGTTGTAAGCCGCTCGTTTATCGCTTTTGTAATCCTTGATCTTATTGTTTTTGGAAGATTTAGAAAATCTCTTTCAGTAAAGTTTTTTGAGTAGACAATATCGTATTTCAGTTTATGTCCTCTCCCTTTCAGATAGTACTGTGTTCCAGTCTACATCCTCACATTCCTTAATAGTTTTATATAACGCAATATCTTCTACTTCGCACTCGATTCCTTCGATGACTAACCTTTTTGCTAGTTCTTGAACGGATTCCTTGGTGATTTCAGCTAACTTAGTAAGGTTATGTGAAGTTTTTGGGTCAAAAGTTATACTAATTCCTGAATCTGTCATATGTTTTACCAAAGTCTACTAATAATTATACAACATTTTTCTGAATTTTTCAATAAAGGAAGTTGATGATATGTAAGAAAAATTTTGCCACCTGCGTTAATAAATAATTAAAGATTTAGCATATTTATCTACCCTCTATTCTATTACTTAAGTTAGACCACTTTTTTCTATTAATATTTTTTGTTTATAAAGATGAGCAGTTACTCATCACGCAGTTGATCTATGGATATAATACTACCGTTTGATAGTTTTTCAGTACATTTTTCACTTTTGTATTCTTTATCAGAGTCGATACTGATTTTGTCAAATATTAAAACATCTCCTGAAATTTTATCACGAAACTCACTAATAGCAAAAAACGGTATAGTAATTCGCTCTTGTTTTCCTTGAAAACTCAAACTGACGCTAAATTTATCCTCAGAAACTTTTAAATCATAGAATTGATGCTGTAATATAATAAGCATTTGAGTAGGGTATGACTTTTTCAAACGATCTGGCATGGTCACACCATTAAAATATGTGAAAAATAATATTTCTAAGTGAGGGATAAAACCATTACCTGATATAACATCTAAAGTCTTTTTGATAACTTGAAACTTAGCAGAATTAAGCAGTTTTTTGTAATCTGTTTGCTCCATATAACTTTCACATACGTAAATTTTGGGGGAACTTCTGTTACCCGGCGTTCCCTGAACCGTGCTTTAGTAATAAATTGGTTGTGCTAAATTAAGCAGCAACACAACATTCATTACTACCAGCAGCAAAGTTATCGTTTGCATTTAAATTATGAACTCTTAGCGGTGGTGTCTAACCGAGCAAAGCTACCATCTTTACTATGCATGTCGATCCTTATTCGTCCCCGTATAAATTAAAAAACATGGTGGAGACGCCGAGTACTGCCCTCGGGTCCAATACACCTATTACAAGGTAATTTTATCGCTATAGTACACAAAATGTACATAGCTATTATATAGCAACATTAAATAAATGTCAAGATATTATGACCTTAAGTTGATTTATTGCTAAAACAAAATTAATATTTCCAGTAAAAAATTCTGTGCTCTTAACCTGACACATATGGCTTTTTGAATACTCCCAATGAAAATATTTATAAATAAATATTTACTCTTCTTTTTTATTGTTTTTAGGTTTTTCTTGATCAACCATTTCTCCACCGATCTCTTTTATTTTTAGTATCAACGACTCTGGTACATACATGTCAATTACTTCTTCTGCTGTCACAAATAAAGCCTGATAAGAGTGTGAATTTATTATCCAATTAGGCAATATGTCTTCTGCTTCTATTTTATACTCTCCCTCTTTTTTGTCATATACTGTGTAGCAATATAAGTGCACAGCAAAAAATAATACATAAGAGAGCAATATTCCTTTAAGCACTCCGAGAAAGATTCCAGTAACTCTATCGATAAACCCCAACCTTATGGGTGATAATATGTACATTAGCCAGTTATTTATTATCATGAATATAAGATTAAGTATAATAAATACAGAGATTGTAGAAAGTATGTTTAGTGTAACTTTAGAATCAAAATATTTACTATAATTTGGAGTGAAAAAATCATAGTGATTAGCTGTCAGAAAGACCGATAAAAATAGAAACATTAGTGCGCATAGCTCTTTTATAAAGCCTCTAGTTACCGAGATTATTACGCATAGAACAACAATGAAGATAATTAGGCTATCGAAAAGCATGTTTTATATCTATATGGTTTTCAAGATATAATAGTTGTAAATAACAAGGTTGTAAAATTAATTGTATTTATGCTGCATCAATTGATCTAAATACCTAGCGATCATGTCAATTTCTAAATTCAAATAATCATTTACTTTGTTGTACTGAAAAGTTGTATTTTCCCATGTATAGGGAGTGATATTTACTGTAAATTCCTGATTAATAACTGAATTCACTGTGAGGGAAACCCCATCTAGTGTAACGGAGCTTTTTTTTGCAACAAATTTAATTAATTCTTGTGGGCACGATAGTTTGATTTCATGAGAATCTAAATTTTGATTAATTGTTAAAATTTTTACTATCCCATCAACATGACCCTGAACCAGGTGGCCATCGATCTTATCGCTTAATCTCATTGCTTGTTCGAGATTTATTTTTTTTCCTATTCTCCACGTATTTAAGTTAGCAACCTTCATAGTTTCTTGAGATGCTTGGACTGTAAATGTATCGCTCATTATATCAACAACAGTTAAACACACACCAGAGCAAGCTATTGAATCTCCTTTATTTATAGAGGATAAATTTTGTGTCTTGATATGGAAAATTTGATCAGAGTTGGAGTGAGTGGTAGTATCAGTTATAGTCCCGATATCCGTGATAATTCCTTTAAACATATGGTGAAAATAAATAATTTTACCATGAAAAATTTTTTACAACAACTTATTTCTATTTTGTTATAGTTAAAGTAATTCTGGTTTACCGACAATTTAAAAAACGACAAATTCGTCATCCCGCTACGTGTTAGCGGGATCTAGAGATACCGCGAATGAATCGCGGTATGACGCAGGAAAACTGAGTCTGCACTAGCTATAGGTGCGAGAAAGGGGATCGTTTTCACTTACTTGCTTAATAGATTCTATAGAATATTCAGAATATATAAAGTAAGCTAAACTCAAAACACATAATGCAGTTAATATTGGTAACCCTATGTTCAATGCTAGCCCAATACTTTCTCTTTTTTCTGGTGGCACTAATCCTTTTAACATTGACACTTTTCCTGATGGAAAATGCCATAAGCAAAGTGTTGATGCAGATGCTACTATTATAAATAGACAAAAATAAGCCTTTTTTGAGGAAAATACAGTTTTTAACGGTGATTTGAGTGTAATGTTAGTAGGTGGTAGAGTTTTAGCTTCATTTGTTGCTGGTGAAGGGTGTGTAGTTTTATTTGGTAGATTTCTGTTTTCACGAGAAATGCTTTCAGGTTGTGGAGAAGGTTGTTGTATATAAACACCTGAAACTAATTTAAGCAATTGCTCTTTTTTTCTATATACTTGTTTTTGTAAATATTCTTTACCTAAAAGTGAGTTACTAAGAGGTTGTGGCCTTTCGAGTATCTGTAATACTTCTGATATTTCACCTGGCTCTAATATTGCACGTAATTGTTTATCTTGAAAGTAAACAATATTGAATACTGAGCTGAAAATATTGCGAAATGTTTCTGGATCTTGATCTTTGTATCCACTCATCACTTCAATAAATATTTCATCGAGTTTTTTCCCCCTGTACTCAATTTGGTTATCTATCATAGCTACTCTAGTATCATTTCGTGCTTGTTTTATGGTAGGTTGTTTTTCTTCCTCTGATAGTTCTTTAGCCTGCTTTTTCGATTTTTTTCTATTAGCTTTAAAATACTCTGTGTGCGAAGTAGTTTGACCTACATTCTGTTCTGCTTCTTGAGGTATTGGATTTTCTATACTACCCCCTGTCATCCGAGTAGCTTGACTACTTGGATCCATGTTTCTTTTTTCCTGGTCAAACGCTGGAATAACACCAAATGGTATATTGTTGCTCTGTATAGAAAATTTTGGCAATTGTTGGGAAAAGAATTGTGACGTATTAAAAAAATTGGGTAGACAGAAAAAAGATCTAAACCAGAAAACGTTTTCATGCATTGCAGCAACTACTATCGAAACACGTGTAACTTGTTTTCCATTATTTGTTACATCGAAGCCAAATGAGCCTGTAACTGGTACGATTTGTTTATTTTGTGCATTTTTTTGGTTAGTTTCACTCTGTTCTTTTTTGTCTTCATTTTCAGTTTTTTCTGCATGTTGTAGCTTTTCATTTAGAAATAACTCGATTTGGTACAAGTTGTCCAGGTTAATGTTTTCAACGTCTGTTTGTAGCGTTATCGTTGTGCCCTGCAGAAGGATTTGAGGCGGAGCACTATTTACGAATTCTTCTACAGTTTTATAACTGTTAGTTTTACAGTAGTTATTATATAGTTCACTGCTTTCTTTGGGCACTTTTATGTTGGCTGTAAATTTTTTTTCCCGGGAAAGGCAGATTTTGAAAAAATCAATTAAAGAGTTTATTTGAAATAATCTTATATTAAAGGTGTCTTTATCTGTTGCTGTTAGCTCAAATGAAAATTCTTGTATATTACTTTCAATACTTCTCGAGCGAATAGCACTGATCTTAATTGTTTCGCTAGAAAATGCTTTACTTATGTTTCTGGATTTTTCCTTAAAGAGCTTAGGCTCTGTGGACAAAAAATATGAAAAGAGAGAAAAAGATGGTAGTTTAGCCTAATAGGTAAAAAATGGAGAAACTACCATATGCAATATTACATCAAAGAGGAAAATTGGAAACAAATTTTAGAGTTCATAAAAAGCGTAAAAGGAATGCACAGCAAAGATGAAAAACGTTTAAGAATATTCATAGAGGCAGTGTGGTACATAGTGCGAAGTGGTTGCCAATGGAGACTTTTACCAAAAACTTATGGTAATTACAGGAGTATACATAAGCGATTTAAAAGATGGTGTGAAAGAGATGTCTGGAAAAAATTGCTTGAATATACTAAACAAGAGCCTGATTTAGAAGTTGCTATAATCGACGGTACGATCATCCGAGCCCATCCATGTTCATCTGGATATACAAAAAACTCCAAGGATCAAGAAGCTTTAGGGAGGAGCAAAGGTGGCTTTACAACTAAAATACATGCGCTTGTCGATGCACTTGGAAATCCACTTAAATTTACTCTGACTCCTGGTCAAAGAAATGAAATTACGCAGGCACAAGTGTTGACCGAAAGTATCTATAACTCTACTGTAGTAGCTGACAAGGGCTACGATAGCAATGCCTTTGTTACAAGTCTTGAAGACAAGGGATGTACAGTAGTTATTCCGCCAAAACGGAATCGAAAAGTGCAAAGGTATTACGATGAGCATATCTACAAAGAACGTCATTTGATTGAGTGTTTTTTTGGTAAAATTAAAAATTTTAGGCGCATTTTTTCCAGATTTGATAAAACTGCTGAGGTTTTTATGGGTTTTCTCAATTTTGTTGGAGCTCTTGTATGGCTTCTCTAAAATTTTGTCCACAGAGCCTAGAGATAGGGAGGGAAGCTTTGAACCCCAAATAGTCAAAAAAAGGCAAACAAACCAGAGCTTGAAACGAAGATTTTGAGCACATTTGCCAGTGGTATGGGCTATAGAGATATAGCGTCACATGTTGAGGAAATTTATGATCACAAAATATCGGCGGCAGAGATATCAAGTATTACTGATAAATTGCTACCAGTAATCAATGAATGGCGCAGTCGTCCGCTGCAATCTGTATATCCGATAGTTTTCATGGCTTTTTAAAGTCAAAGAGGACGGACATTGTGTAAGTAAATGTATGTACAATATATTGGGCATAGACCAAAATGGCAGAAAAGAAGTCTTGGGCTTTTATTTGGCTGAAAGTGAAGGAGCTAACTTCTGGTTGGGAGTGCTAAATGATCTCAAAGAAAGAGGAGTAGAAGATGTCCTGATTGCCTGTGTAGATGGGCTAAAAAGCTTTCCTGCAGCGATAAATAGTGTATTTCCTAATGCAGAGGTACAGCTATGTGTGGTACATCAGATACGCAATTCTCTAAAATATGTATCTAGCAAAGATGTAAAGATTTTCATGAGTGATTTAAAAAAAGTATATCAGGCTTCAAGTAGAGAAATAGCTGAAAATTATCTGCTTGAGTTGGAAGAAAAATGGGGAGAAAAGTACCCATTGGTTGTAAAATCCTGGCAGAATAATTGGATCCGGCTATTTTAAGTATTCTGGCCCAGTTAGGAGGCTAATTTATACTACCAATCCTATTGAGGGATTGCATAGACAGATTAGAAAATTTACTAAAACTAAGGGCTCATTTACCAGCTTGTACAAACAGGTATATTGTGCTATAAAAAAGGCAGAGCAAAATTGGACTATCCTAATTGGGCTTTAACTATATCTCAACTTGATATCTTCTTTCCCGGCAGATTGAAAATTGAGTTGAATTAAAAATGCGGTTTGACACACTTTTTTGAACATTCCCTAAGTAAGTCTACAGCACATAGACTGATGCAAAAGTTAGGTTTTTCGTATATTACTCCAAGGCCTGTGCACAATAAACAGGATAAAAATAAACAAGAAGAGTTTAAAAAAAAATCTTAATGAAACTATTGTCACGTATCCCGAAAAAGAGCTATTTTTCTTCGATGAATCGCGGTTTGGCACACATTCAAAAATTGGACACGGGTGGTTTAAAAAAGGCATTAGGACACAGGTTAAGGTAAAATTAGGTAGGCAAAACTTTTATCTCTATAGTGCAGTTAATCCTAGGTGTACAGTCCCAGAGTGTGATGGTATGATAAAATATGAGAAAAAAATACCATCAAAGGAGGAGTTATGGGACAAATATTACATGGGTGCGCCAAAACAACACAGACGATTCGTAGAGCAATACAAAATAGAAAAGAGAGCATAGCAAAACTCTCCAAGCATTATAACCTTAATCCAAAAACTATTATTAAGTGGAGAAAACGTTCATTTACGAAAGATGCTGATATGGGTCCAAAGCGTCCAAGATCGACTGTTTTAACGCTAGAAGAGGAAGCTATAATAGTTACATTTCGCAAGTATACACTACTGCCACTAGATGATTGCCTTTACGCTCTGCAGTCTACAATTCCGCATTTGACTCGCTCTAGCTTGCATCGTTGTTTACAAAGACACAACATTAGCAGATTACCAACTGTTGATGGAGAAGTTAAGTCAAAAAAGAAATTCAAACAATATCCTATCGGTTACTTTCATATTGATATTGCTGAAGTTAGAACTGAGGAGGGCAAATTACATTTGTTTGTTGCTATTGATAGGACATCCAAATTTACCTATGTTGAGTTGCGTAACAGTGCTACAAAACCCATAGCTGCTGAGTTCTTACGTAATTTGATTAGAATTTTACCGTATAAAATCCATACTATTTTGACAGATAACGGTATACAATTTACAAACCAGAAGCGTCATAAGTATGCTTTCCAACATATATTTGATAGAGTTTGCGAAGAGAATGTTATTGAACATCGTTTGACAAAAGTTAGCCATCCTTGGACGAATGGGCAAGTCGAGCGTATGAATAAAACTTTAAAGGATGCTACAGTTAAGAAGTATTACTATCAATCGCACCAGCAACTTAAAGAACACCTTTATAACTTTGTTATGGCTTATAATTATGCAAAGAGACTCAAAACTCTTAAGGGTCTTACTCCTTATGAATTTATATGTTATCAGTGGACACAGTCTCCAGAATTATTTATACTAAATCCACACCATCACACTCTGGGACCATACACCTAGAGCTTGTAATCCATAAAAATCACTTACTCCGTTACTGTCTGCTTCCAAAGTTTCAAGGCTATGAGAGAGTAAGGTATTGGCTGCCACCCTTCTTCCTGAGCCTCCATGCTGAGCTTTTGGTTTTTGGTTTGCTAAATAATTGTTTGAATGATTTTAGTAACCATTACTTTTCCTTATCTGAAATTTTGGATAATTCAGCTTCTAATTCTTCTATCGTCGGTAAAGCTGTTTTTATGTTCTCTGGTAGATTTTCAGTTATTCGATATTCCGCTAATCCTATTGGTTTATTTATGTCTTTGAGTGTATATTTAGCAAGTACATCGTCTTTAGATTTACATAAGATTAACCCTATAGAAGGTTGATCTGTCGAGTGCTTCAGTAAATCATCAACTGCAGAAAGATAAAAATTCATTTTACCAGCATATTCCGGCTTAAAATCCTTATCTTTTAGTTCAATCACTACGAAGCAACGTAACTTTAAATGATAGAATAATAAATCAATATAAAAGTCTTTATTACCAACATCTAAATGAAATTGTCTACCAACAAATGCAAATCCTTCACCGAGTTCTAACAGAAATTTTTCCATATGCCCTACGAGTCCTTTTTCTACTTCTCTTTCATGAGCATCCTTACCTATACTTAAAAAATCAAAAATATACGGATCTTTTAATGTGTAATGTGCTAGATCGGATTGTGGAGATGGTAATTTTTCTTTAAAATTAGTTATTGCTTTTCCTTGACGTTTATGTAGTCCAAGTTCTATCTGCATCACCATAATGTTACGTGACCAGCCATGTTCAATAGCTTTTTTTACATAAAATAATCTTATTTCATGACTTTCTATTTTTTCCAAAAGAGTGATATTGTGATACCAAGTTAATTGTGCAAGAGGCTCCTGCACAAATTCAACATCAGGATATTCTTCGGCAAACTTACGCATATACTTCAGATTTCTCATGCTAAAGCCTTTCATTTCTGGAAATGTACTTCTCAAATCCTTACTTAATTGATCAATTACCTTAGCTCCCCAGGTATGTTCTTTTTGGCGTTTTAGGATCTCTGTACCAATATGGTGGTAAAGCAAAATAAGCTTACTATTTACTGCAAGTGCTGCTTTATAACGGTTTGTTGCAATATGATCCTTCAACTGCTCTAAAAATTCTGTATATTCTTTTGCTATAATTTTTGTCATACGGTTCCTTTTAATCCATTATACAATTCCTTTGTCTGTCGAGAAGACAATCTTTCGCTTGCCTTCAGCTTTGAAGGGATTCCTTATTGACTTCAAACTCGTCTATCAACTAAAATATATTGACTTTACGTGCAATATTAGCTTTAAACCAGTAAAACAAGCTGCTTAACATATGCGTTTTTTCTATTCGAATTATATTCTTTTTTTGTCTTTATGTTGTTTTTTGCTTTTTTCATTATCTTCAACAAAAGCCCAAACGAATGATACGTTAGCTGTTCCTATACCACAAAGGAAAAAAGAAATAGTTGAGCACACTGTTGTAGCACAACCGAGGCAAATTATCGAAATGCAAGAAGAAGTCATTATTAACGAGGGTAAAGAATTCATTCCAATTCCAAAAAGAAAAAAAAGTGTAGAGAAAAAACTAAGAAGGGATGTTAGAGGGGCAAAAAATGAAATAGGAAACGAAAAAAGCGTTGAGAGTAAAAAGGATGAATTAGTTGTAACAGAAATTATTAACTCTATAAGAGACAAGCTCACAAAATGCTGGAGCATTCCTGAAAGCGTAGCTTACAAAGAAAATTTTAATGTAAAAATTAACTTATTATTGTCCAGTCAAGGCGAGATAATTATGGCCGATGTAGCAGACAGTGATTCCTATCGAAATAATCCACTTTTCAGGTCGATAGCAGATAACGCAATGCGTGCAGTATATAAATGTAGCCCATTGACCGGCTTGCCTACTCAGCACCACCACATTTGGCGTGAAGTAACACTAGATTTTATTCTATAGCTAAAGTAATTCTATAATTTAATAAGCCCACTGTATCCGTTCAGGATAGCAGCAAGGTAGTATAACTATAGAGTAAAAGTGAGTTTACAACAAATGGTGTCATCCCAGTGCTTGACACTGGGATCCAGTTTTCTTTACAAATTCACCAAAAGTGCTTCATTCTATAACGCAAAACCCATACTTACCAAACCCAATGCATTACTTGCAATTAAGTTTCCTGGATTCCAGTGTCAAGCACTGGAATGACACCATAGGGGGGGCTACTTGGATGACGGGAGAAGGAGGTTGCTTGGATGACACCCTGACAACCGTCATCCCGCTACGTGTTAGCGGCTAAGAGATACCGCGGCGGTATGACGGTTAAATAATTCGTCATCCCGCTGCTTGTTAGCGGGATCTCTTGTTAGCGGCTGAGATACCGCGAATGAATCGCGGTATGACGGCTAAGTAGGGTGTCATCCCAGTGCCCAGATACTGGGATCCAGTTTTCTTTACAAATTCACCAAAAGTGCTTCATTCTATAACGCAAAACCCATACTCACCAAACCCAATGCATTACTTGCAATTAAGTTTCCTGGATTCCAGTGTCTGGGCACTGGGATGACGTTATACGGTTCTTGGATGCAAAGAAGAGTGAGAAAAACTCTATAGTTAGCAAACTTTCAATCAGAAACAGCCAAAGATCTCTCTAAGATGTCAGTTTCTTTTGTATCTGCAACTTTACCGTTCTGATCGAATGAAATTTGCAGAGACTTACTACTATACTTCCTTTTTCCTAAAAAGTTGGCTTGTTTAATTTTATATGAGATATAGTACCAAACATTGTCATCGAACTTTGATACTAATGTTGGTGATCCTAAAGTGTGAACCACTTTTTCTTTATCGTCACCTACTTTTATCTTGCTCCACAATTCAACACTAATGCCAGGAGCTCCGTGATTGTGAATAGTGTGAGTGCAGCTCACTGTAAATAATAAAATAAAAGATATTAATACTCGCATTTCTGTTGATAAATTACTTGAAGCTATAATACACTAATAAATTATCTGCCGTCAAATTTCAAAAAAGTTAAATTGACTGATTCTCAATATCACTTAATATAATATTTACTTTAGAAAATAATAGGTGTCTTATGTCATTGTTAGAAGCAGATCCAATATACAAACCTTTTAATTACCCTTGGGCGTATGATGCGTGGCTGCAGCAACAAAGAATCCATTGGATACCTGAGGAAGTTCCGCTTGCTGATGACGTAAAGGATTGGAAAACTAAACTTTCAAACGTAGAGAAAAATCTACTAACTCAGATTTTTAGATTCTTTACTCAGGCAGACATTGAAGTAAATAACTGCTACATGAGGCATTATTCAAATATATTTAAGCCAACAGAAATATGCATGATGCTTGCAAGCTTTTCCAATATGGAAACTATACACATTGCAGCTTATTCTTATCTTTTAGACACAATTGGCATGCCAGAAAGCGAGTATCAAGCATTCTTAAAGTATGATGCTATGAGAAAGAAGTATGAGTATATGCTAGAATTTGAGGAAAGCAAAAAACATGATAAAAAACATGTAGCTAAAACCCTAGCAGTGTTTGGTGCATTTACCGAGGGGTTGCAGTTATTCGCATCGTTTGCAATTTTGCTCAATTTCCAACGCTTTGGAAAAATGAAAGGAATGGGGCAGATAATCGCCTGGTCAGCCCGTGATGAAACTTTGCACACCAATTCAATTATTATGTTATTTAATACATTTATTAAAGAGAATAATGAAATTTGGAACGATGAGTTTAAAGAGGAATTATATTCTGCATGCCGCACTATTGTTGAGCTTGAGGATGAGTTTATAAAGCTTGCTTTTAATTTCGGAGACGTTGAAGGACTATCTGCAGAAGAAGTGCGCAATTACATACGCTACGTAGCAAACAGACGGTTAATGCAATTAGGTCTTGAGTCCATATATGATGTTAATGATAATCCTATTCCGTGGCTTGATGAAATACTAAATGGCGTGGAACATACGAATTTCTTTGAAAATAGAGTAACAGAGTATAGCCGTGCAGCAACTCAAGGCACATGGGAGGAGGCTTTTACTGAAAACGACACGAATAATAAGTGAGTGCTAATTTCACTCTTCTTTGTCATTCCAGTGTCAGCTACTTTCATTACACCATTTGCTGTGCAGTTTAGACAGTTTTGCTTTACTTAACAACTAACTTACCATATATATGTCCATAGGACATTGGTATATAAGAACGTGCTACAACTATTAATCTTACTCACGGTCATCACTTCAGTTGCATTCTTTGGTCATTTAGTTCCAATGGAAGCAAAAACCTTCTTGTACTCAACGAGCCTGAGTATAAAAGAGGTTTTGCTATTTATAATGCCTTTTCTTATTTTTGCGTTAATCTTTAGCAGTGTTAACAATCTTAAGCAGTCAGCTATAAAGTTCATATTGTTACTTATTATAATGATCTTCTTGTCAAATCTGGCTTCAAGTTTAATAGCTTATTCTGTTGGGCATTTCATCATACAAAACACTCATTCAATACAAGATATAACGTATGAAGAAACAATTGTTCCCTTATGGTCGTTTAGGCTGCCTGCATTGCTTTCTAATTTTTATGCCCTTGCCTGTGGATTTGTGTCCAGCATAGTAGTGTCCACACTGCTACCCAAGAAAAGCAAAGAGCTTTCGAACAAAATGTTAGATTTAACTCTCTTTATTTTGAAGACGTTTTTGACGCCGATTATTCCAATATTTGTACTTGGGCTTGCTTTAAAAATGCAGCATGATCAAGTTTTATCTATAATATTTAAGGATTACTCAATAATTTTCATTATTATAGCATCTGCAACCTACCTTTATGTTTTCCTCTTATATGGAGCAGCAAATTCATTCAAGATCACAAGCTGGATAGCTAGTATAGGCAATATGATACCGGCATTTATTACTGCGATGAGCACAATGTCTAGTAATGCAACTATGCCTCTTAGTCTTGAAGGAAGCAAAAAAAATGTAAAGCAACCTGACATAGCATCGTCTGTTGTGCCAATAACTGCTAGCTTTCATTTAGTAGGTGATTGCTTTTTTATCATAATATTATCAATGATAATTGCCTCCGGTTATTCATTGTGCACAACAGACTATGTAACTTTCCTTCTCTATTTTTTGTTATTTAAGTTTGCTATCGTTGCAGTGCCGGCAGGAGGAATTATGGTAATGCTACCTATTCTTGAGAAATACCTCAAATTTTCTCCAGAAATGCTTTCGTTAATCACAGCATTGTATATAGTGTTTGATCCAATAATCACTTCAGCAAATGTTATGGGTAATGGTGCCTTTACTATGATATTTTCAAAACTCTATGATAAGCTTAAGTAATGTCTATTTTAGCGATTGATACTGTAGGTATTGGTAGTTCAATAGCAATCGTTGATTATGATGGTAATTGTTTTGTAGAGCGCAATTCCGCCAGCAACAATCATGCAGAATCATTTTTTCAAATTCTGAATACTTTGTTTGATAAGCACAATTATAATTATGATAAAATAGATCATTTAGCGGTAGTAGTTGGCCCGGGAAGTTTCACTGGAATTAGAGTTGGTATATCAGCAGTACAGGGTATAAATCTTGTTACAAATAAGCCATTATACGGAGTTAGTGCGCTGGAAGTTCAAGCCTACGCAATATCTTTGCTTTGTACGAGCAGCAAAAAAAATATCAGAGCTATAATCAAAAATGCTCAAGGGTTTTATACGCAGTTATTTGATTTCAATTTATTGCCGCTATCTGGTCCAACTGCATCTGGATCCCAGTGTCACGCTACAAGCAGTACACATATGGATTGCAATTTAAATGCTGGCCATGCAGGACTATTGGTTCATTATAGACTGAAGAATAAGCAAAAATTAAATGAAGTTGAGGCTCTATATTTAAATGAGCCTCAGTATATGAAATCATTATAGACTATTCTTTCGCGTATATGCAATATGGCTAAGCTTGTGCATCTGGTTTACTATCTCTTGAGCTACTTCTTTTATACTCATATCTGAATTTTCTATCTCTATAGCACTCGGTGGTGTAAATAAATTGTTAATCCTACATTGCTCTATCATGCTATTTACATTAATCACCTTCCTATTTTTTCTTTGCCTTTTTAATGCAATACGCTTTTGTAATGTCGGTAGATCACACCTAAGTACCACAGGAAGGATTTCTGTGTTCATTTTTTTACTAAGCCTTACTATTGAATCATACATCCTCATGTTCTGGTCATTATTTTCCATCAACTCATCAATAAATATGTAATTTTTTGAGTGAATCGGATGATTTTCTATTACCTGAAGCATAATTTGCATAATGCCATATATTCTATCTTGAACTTCTTTAGGTATTTGATCACGTTCAAAGACACCATCGTATATAGAGCAAGCTTGAACATTGTTATAGAACTTACTATTTACAATTAATGCGTTTATCATATTAGATAATTCTATTGCTGTGGAAAGTTTACCACTTCCCGAAAGACCAGAGAGATATATGAAAAATCCTGCTGGCTGTTTTTTTGTGTTAATATTTACCATATTATTTTCAATCTTGAAACTTACATTTATAATAACATAAAAATGAAGCTTTAAAACATATGAAATATTATATAGAAAATTATTTTTGTAGTTAAGATATTATGTAATTTAAAAACATAAATTCTGTATATAAACTCTATAATAACGATAACTATTTTTAAGCAAGCTACAACACAAAAGTGTTTGGTATTCAGAAAGCAAGACAGAGTGGCATAGACTTATTAGTTTACTACAAGTCTCTTTTCGCGTATAAACCTTCAGAAGATTTTAACAGGGATGTTAACAGAAAGCAAAGTAAAAAGGGATCTGGTTTACGCCTATCAAATTTTGTCCTACCTTAAGTTCGATGATCATACATATACTCACCTTTCAGTGCGTTCTGAAGATCAAAAGTCGTTTTATATTTACCCATTTGGTATACGCTTTAGTGAAGTAAATGAGAATTCATTGATGAGAGTATCACTTGATGGAAATGTGATTGAGGGTGCAGAATATCAATATAATAAAACTGGCTATATAATCCACGGTTTTGTTTATCAAGCAAGGAAAGATATTCAAGCAATTTTTCACTTGCATACACCTTCTATTGTAGCGGTTTCTTCTCTCAAAGATGGGCTGCTTCCTACAAGTCAATGGGCACTGCACTTTTACAATAAAATCTCTTACCATAATTATAATTCCCTAGCACTTAGCGATACAGAAGGAAAGAGGTTAATAGCTGATCTGAAAGAAAATTTTGTCATGTTAATGCGTAATCATGGATCTATAACGTGTGGTCAGACTATACAAGAAGCAATGTTTTACACGTATCATTTAGAACGAGCGTGCAAAACTCAATGTTTAACGTTAGCAATGAATAAGGAGTTATCAATTCCAAGTGAAGAAATTTGCTCAAAAGCTGTAAAGGATCTCCTATCTTTTGAAAGCAATCTTGGTGAGAGGGATTGGCACGCATGGGTTAGACTAATTAAAAGTAAGTTGTAAGAGACTTTCGCACTACTATCTGTCATCCAAGTAGTGACCTTACCCAGAAAAAGTAGAGAGAAAGTTAAGACGTTTTTGGAGTAAAATAAAACGTTTTTTCAAAATATGACAAATAGAAGAGAATATACAGCAGAATTCAAATTAGAAGCTGTTAAGCTGGTTAAAGAAACAGGTCAAGCAAGTACAAAAATAGCAAAAGATCTAGGTGTATGGTCCCAGAGTGTGATGGTGTGGATTTAGTATAAATAATTCTGGAGACTGTGTCCACTGATAACATATAAATTCATAAGGAGTAAGACCCTTAAGAGTTTTGAGTCTCTTTGCATAATTATAAGCCATAACAAAGTTATAAAGGTGTTCTTTAAGTTGCTGGTGCGATTGATAGTAATACTTCTTAACTGTAGCATCCTTTAAAGTTTTATTCATACGCTCGACTTGCCCATTCGTCCAAGGATGGCTAACTTTTGTCAAACGATGTTCAATAACATTCTCTTCGCAAACTCTATCAAATATATGTTGGAAAGCATACTTATGACGCTTCTGGTTTGTAAATTGTATACCGTTATCTGTCAAAATAGTATGGATTTTATACGGTAAAATTCTAATCAAATTACGTAAGAACTCAGCAGCTATGGGTTTTGTAGCACTGTTACGCAACTCAACATAGGTAAATTTGGATGTCCTATCAATAGCAACAAACAAATGTAATTTGCCCTCCTCAGTTCTAACTTCAGCAATATCAATATGAAAGTAACCGATAGGATATTGTTTGAATTTCTTTTTTGACTTAACTTCTCCATCAACAGTTGGTAATCTGCTAATGTTGTGTCTTTGTAAACAACGATGCAAGCTAGAGCGAGTCAAATGCGGAATTGTAGACTGCAGAGCGTAAAGGCAATCATCTAGTGGCAGTAGTGTATACTTGCGAAATGTAACTATTATAGCTTCCTCTTCTAGCGTTAAAACAGTCGATCTTGGACGCTTTGGACCCATATCAGCATCTTTCGTAAATGAACGTTTTCTCCACTTAATAATAGTTTTTGGATTAAGGTTATAATGCTTGGAGAGTTTTGCTATGCTCTCTTTTCTATTTTGTATTGCTCTACGAATCGTCTGTGTTGTTTTGGCGCACCCATGTAATATTTGTCCCATAACTCCTCCTTTGATGGTATTTTTTTCTCATATTTTATCATACCATCACACTCTGGGACTGTACACCTAGGAATAATTGTTCTTCCTGTGTTTTTACGCGTGTTTCCACATTAGATATAAAAAATAACAATACTAAACATGCAATACCAATAATGCTAATATATTTTATAACTTTTCTCATAAGATATTTTACAATGCTTCTAATAATATTAGATATCATCTATAAAATTAAAAAATCCATGAAAGGGGATGAAAATATGTAAAAAAGTATTATTGATTAATTAAAAACAGATTTTGATTTGATAATACTAATAAAATCGATTTATCTTAAATTTACGTTGATTTTTACCTGTTATTTTTTGTAGTTTATCCAACGTAAATTCCAGGTAAAACAAAGTCGTTATCTCCAACCGTTACAACCAACTCTCCTTCTTTAATTTTTATTTGATTAGGTGTATGGTCCCATACCATCACACTCTGGGATCATACACCTAAAGTACTCCAACACTGGGATGACACCCCGGGGTTTCTGGGATGACAAAAAAGAGCCCCCTGAGCAAAAATCTTATAGCCACTTGAATGATAATTGACTTTTTGCCTAAAATAACTAAGAAAGAAACTTCTCATCAAGATAACTTAAATATATACTAATTCTCTTATTTTTAAACGATTTCTCATCATGAATTGCACGATCAAAAACCTGAATTTGACTTGTTATAATGCTACAATTATTACTTGCAACTTCTAATACGCCACTATCAATTACAACCTTCTTTTCTGTTTGGTTACTCATTTTAACAGTAATCATACCAGGCAATAAATAAATTAAGTAAGGAGCATGGTGAGCTAAAATCATAAGCTCCCCTTCGAGCCCAGTTACTGAAAGAGAAACCACTCCACTGAATGAAATTTGATCATCAGGAGAGAAAAATTGCACTTTAAAAGTATTCATAATCTTTAACTTTTATTTAGCTTCAGCTTGTATTAATTCAGCCTTTTTTATTGCTTCATCTATATTCCCCACCATATAAAAAGCAGCCTCTGGTAAGTGATCATATTTGCCTTCAACAATCCCTTTAAAACTGGAAACAGTATCAGAAAGTGAAACAAATTTACCAGGCATGCCAGTAAATATTTCTGCAACGTGAAAAGGTTGAGAAAGAAATTTCTGAATCTTACGAGCCCTATCAACAATAATTTTATCTTCATCAGATAGCTCATCCATACCAAGTATTGCGATAATATCTTGCAGTGATTTATAAGTTTGCAATATACGTTTCACCTCAGAAGCTACCTTATAATGTTCTTCACCAATGATTTCAGCAGATAAAGAATGAGAAGTTGAATCAAGTGGATCAACAGCAGGGTATATTCCCATTTCAGCTATTTGCCTTGACAACACTGTGGTGGCATCAAGGTGAGAGAACGTAGTTGCTGGGGCTGGATCAGTTAAATCGTCCGCAGGAACATATATAGCTTGCACAGAAGTAATAGAGCCAGAAGTTGTTGAAGCTATTCTTTCTTGCATTGCACCCATATCAGTTGCAAGGGTTGGCTGATAACCAACAGCTGACGGTATTCTTCCAAGTAAAGCAGAAATTTCAGAACCAGCTTGTGTAAATCTAAAGATATTATCCACAAAAAATAGAACATCTTGGTTTTCACGGTCACGAAAATACTCTGCCATAGTAAGTGCTGTTAAAGCAACTCTAGCCCTTGCTCCAGGAGGCTCATTCATCTGACCATAAACCAAAACAGCTTGAGATTTTTCATGCTCATTTATATTTATTACATTTGAAGTGATCATCTCGTGATAAAGATCGTTACCTTCACGCGTTCTCTCCCCTACCCCGGCAAACACAGAAAATCCTTTATGAGCTTTTGCTATATTATTAATTAATTCCATTATTAGGACTGTTTTACCAACACCGGCTCCACCAAATAAGCCAATTTTTCCTCCTTTAAGATAAGGTGCAAGAAGATCTATAACTTTTATTCCTGTAACTAAAACTTCTTCCTGTATTCTCTGTTCAGTAAAACTTGGAGGTGCTCTGTGTATAGGCTCTAAGTTATATTTTCCCTTCAGTGGACCACACTCATCTATAAGCTCTCCAACAACATTAAAAATCCTTCCTAAAGTTGAACGCCCAATTGGCACCGATATTGGTGCACCTGTATCAACAAATTCATCCCCCCTTGACATGCCATCTGTGCTATCCATAGCAATACAACGAACTATATTGTCACCTATATGCTGCGAAACTTCTAAAACCAGCTCCTTATCCTTATATTTTAGTTTGCTTTTTAAAGCATTAAATATTTTAGGCAATTCACCTTCAAATTTTATATCAACAACTGCTTGAGTTACCTTAATCGCTCTACCTATATTCATCTCTTTATTTTTATCACCTAACACTATAATTCCATAAAAGAACTTCTAAAGAAAATAAATTTTATATTATTAATAGAAATTTTGCAACATTAAAACGCTTACTAGTTACGCTTCATTACAAACAATGCAAATGCATTTAATAGCCAAGTAATAATAAACAATACTAAACTAAGCGCATAAGCAGCAAGAGTTTGTACACTATTGAAATCCTGATCTCCGGTAAGTAATGTAGCGATCTGCACGGTAATGGTAGTAACTGAATTAAGAGGGTTAAAAGTCAAATTTGCGTTGATTCCCACAGCCATTAGCACAATCATTGTTTCACCTATCACTCTTGAAATTGACAATAAAATTGCACTTAAAATTGTAGGCATTGCATAAGGTATTGTTATATGCCATATAGTTTCCGCTGGAGTTGCACCAAGTGCCATGAAGCCATAACGCAAGCTTTTTGGAACAGATCTTATGGCATCTTCGAGTAAAGAAATAATAAAAGGAAGAATCATTATCCCAATCGATAAACCGGCAACTAAGGCACTTTCTGAGTGTATACTTAAACCAAAAAAATTTGCTACCTGCTTTATAAAGAAAGACAAAAACACAACCGCGAAATATCCATATACAACCGTAGGAATAGCAGACAAAACTTGCAAAGTTGTATTAACAATATAACGCACTTTCTCACTCGCATATTCACTAATATATATTGCAGAAAATAAACCAAGCGGAACGACAACTAATATTGCTATAATAGTTATAAGTAATGTACCAACTAAAAGCGGCGCTATACCAAAACATCCTATCTTCTCTTCATTGATAGTGACTACATTGTGGCCCCATTTCAAGCAGAACAAGAATTCTGAAATAGCTACTTTATTAAAAAAACTAATGGATTGAATAAAAATAGACAGCATTATAAATAAAGTGATAAAAAATGATATGGCCAAAGCCACAAATAACGAAAGTTTTATTATCTTATTTCTTTTATTTTTAAAGATAAAAGCAAGCATGAAAAAAAGTAACGCTATAGAAATAAAAGTTACAAAACAATTATTATAGAATACTAACAACCAAGTTAGCATCCATACACAACTAAGATATAGATAAGATTTAACCTTATTTACTTCTTGAAACCTACTAAAACAAAATAAAAGGATTAGTAAGACAGGTATGACTATCACCAAATTCATTCTTCCATGCATCAAATTTTATTCTACGAAAATGTCATACAAGTTCACCATTATTTGACAATAAAGTAAAACAATTTAAAATAAATAATTATATTAATATAAAAACAATGAAGAGAACATTTCAACCAAAAAATTTGATAAGAAAGCGCAGACACGGATTTCGTTCACGTATGGCAACAAGAGCTGGAAGAAAAATCCTTAATAGGCGCCGTTCATTAGGGTGTAACAAATTATGCGCATAGTAAGTATAAAAAAAAAGATTTTTCTTCTGCTTTCAAAAATAAGTTAGCACTCAACAGTCTTTTTTATCGTGGGCTTTATATATCACTGTACGCTATAAAAGAAAGAGAACCTGAAAAGTACATTCATACTATTAGAGTAGGTCTGGCTATCAGTAAAAAAACCGAAAAAGCAGCAAAAAGAAATAAAATAAAAAGGCAACTACGAATGCTTGCTAAAATTAGCATTTTAAATATAAGTAATATAGGGCACTACTACATAATACTAACTCATAGAAACATTATGCAAGCAAGTTATAAAAACTTACAAAAAGATCTAACTATTTGCTTAAAAAAGATAAAATAAAAAAAATCTCAATTAAGGTATTTACAACTATATTTTTTATGATAATATAGGTAAAATTTTTAAAAATAGTTAATGGCTGTGGTGAATGGTAGAGCATATAAAAGAGGTAAATAACACAGGCTTTGGTCAGATGTATCAATTCTTATTTCTTCCTAAAGGAACAGGAACAGATTGGAGGTCAGCATTTCGCCAACAAGAAGAATTATTTAAAAAAGTGGGAGGTAATGTAATATTACCAGAAATCAGTAATTCTCCTTCAAAAGGGAATCAATTAGGGGAAGTACGAACAATGCTAAATAATGTAGAAAATGACCAAGAACATATAAGAAAAAAAAGATATCGTGGTTAAAGTAAAAACTTAAAGAATAGTAACAAAACAAGAAAGTTAAAATATAAGTACACCTACTGTCTAATTAACAAAGAAATTTTTATAAACTTGGCGGCGACCTACTCTCCCTTTTCAAGTACCATCAGCGCTAAAAAGTTTCACTTCCGAGTTCGAGATGAGATCGGGTGGTTCATTTTTGCTATAGCCACCAAGTCAATAAAAATTTCTAACTTAACAATTTTAACTTAATATTTAACACTGCATACACACATATAGAAAGCAAATAAATCAATCAGGCTATTAGTACTAGTTAGCTTCACATGTTACCATGCTTCCACACCTAGCCTATCAACGTGGTAGTCTTCCACGGCCTTAATTGGGAAATCTTTTTGAAGAGGGCTTCTTGCTTATATGCTTTCAGCAATTATCCCATCTATACATAGCCACCCAGTGATGCTATTGGCATAACAGCTGGTACACCAGAGGTATATCCATCTCGGTCCTCTCGTACTAGAGTCAGACCTTCTCAAATTTCCTTCACCCACGGCAGATAGAAACCGAACTGTCTCACGACGTTCTAAACCCAACTCACGTATCACTTTAATCGGCGAACAGCCGAACCCTTGGGACCTTCTTCAGCCCCAGGATGTGATGAGTCGACATCGAGGTGCCAAACGGTGTCGTCGCTATGAACGCTCGAACACCATCAGCCTGTTATCCCCGGCGTACCTTTTATCCGTTGAGCGATGACCCTTCCATACAGAATCACCGGATCACTATGACCGACTTTCGTCTCTGCTTGGCTTGTCAGCCTCGCAGTCAGGCAAGCTTATGCCATTATACTATCAAGCTGATTTCCGACCAGCTCTAGCTTACCTTCGCACGCCTCCGTTACTTTTTAGGAGGCGACCGCCCCAGTCAAACTACCCACCATACAATGTCCTAGTTCCAGATAATGAAACATAGTTAGATATCAAAAGTGTAAAGGGTGGTATCTCAAGGTTGACTCCATTATAGCTAGCGCCATAACTTCAAAGTCTCCCACCTATCCTGCACATCACACTTTTAATAGCAATGTAAAGCTATAGTAAAGGTGCACGGGGTCTCTTCGTCTAACCGCGGGTACCCCGCATCTGCACGGGGAATTCAATTTCGCTGAAGTGATGTTGGAGACAGTGGAGAAATCGTTACGCCATTCGTGCGGGTCGGAACTTACCCGACAAGGAATTTCGCTACCTTAGGACCGTCAGTGTTACGGCCGCCGTTTACTGGGGCTTCAATTCGGAGCTTGCACCCTTCCTATTAACCTTCCAGCACCGGGCAGGCGTCAGACCCTATACTTCCACTTACGTGTTTGCAGAGTCCTGTGTTTTTAGTAAACAGTCGCTACTCCCTATTTTGTGCCACCTACTCATAGTTGCCTAAAAGCAGGTTACCCTTCTTCCGAAGTTACAGGTATAATTTGCCGAGTTCCTTCAACATCATTCTTTCAACACCTTAGTATACTCTACTCATCCACCAGTGTCGGTTTGCGGTACGGCCTCATAAATATAAGTGCTATTTCCTGGAGCTTCTTTTAAGCATAGATCAATCCAATAAGATCTATACAAATACGAAACCCGTCACACTTAAGAGGTTTAGGAATATTAACCTAATTGCCATCGACTACTCCTTTACGGACTCGCCTTAGGAACCGACTAACCCTACGCAGATTAACTTAACGTAGGAACCCTTAGATTTTTGGTGAGAGTGTTTTTCACACTCTTTTACGCTACTTATGTCAGCATTCTCACTTCCGATATCTCCAGCAGTTTTCACAAACTACCTTCACAGACTTACGGAACGCTCCGCTACCGCGCCTATTGATCGAAATCAATAAGCACTCACATCTTCGGTATACAGCTTTAGCCCCGGTACATTTTCGGCGCAGAAAAACTTATTTAGACAAGTGAGCTGTTACGCTTTCTTTAAAGGATGGCTGCTTCCAAGCCAACCTCCTAGCTGTAATGGTTTTTCTACTTCCTTCCCCACTTAGCTGTAATTTTGGGACCTTAGATAGTGATCTGGGTTGTTTCCCTCTTCACCACGGACTTAGCACCCGTAGTGTGCCTGCTGTATAATTAATTGTTGGTATTCGGAGTTTAGTTAGATTTGGTAAGACGGTGAATCCCCCTAGTCTATCCAGTGCTCTACCCCCAACAACATACATACAACGCTCTACCTAAATAGATTTCGCGGAGAACCAGCTATTTCCAAGTTTGATTGGCCTTTCACCCCTAATCACAACTCATCCAATAATGTTGCAACATTAACTGGTTCGATCCTCCAGTGTGTTTTACCACACCTTCAATCTGGTCATGACTAGATCACTTGGTTTCGGGTCTAATCCATAAAACTAAAACGCCCTATTCAGACTTGCTTTCGCTACGCCTACACCTAACGGCTTAAGCTTGCTTCATAGATTAACTCGCTGACCCATTATGCAAAAGGTACGCTGTCACTCTAAATATCAATAAATTGATATAGAGCTCCAACTGTTTGTAAGCACTTGATTTCAGATTCTATTTCACTCCCCTCCCGGGGTTCTTTTCACCTTTCCCTCACGGTACTTGTTCACTATCGGTCGTTAAGGAGTATTTAGGCTTGGAGGATGGTCCCCCCATATTCAAACAGGATTTCACGTGCCCCGCTCTACTCAAGGATTTAAAAACTTTCTACTTATACAGGACTATCACCTTCTATGGTTACTATTTCCAGAGTATTCTAATTCTTATTCTTAAATCACTAGCCTTTTCCGCTTTCGCTCGTCACTACTAACAGAATCTCGGTTGATTTCTTTTCCTTTGGCTACTTAGATATTTCAGTTCACCAAGTTTGCTTTACATACTTAGTACGTAATAACTAGCTAAACTAGTTGGGTTTCCCCATTCGGAAATCTGCGGATCAAAATTTGTTGACAATTCCCCACAGCTTATCGCAGCCTGCCACGTCCTTCATCGCCTCTTAACGCCAAGGCATCCATCAAGTGCTCTTAATAATTTATTTATCCGACTATATGCAGAATATGCAGAGTTAAATATTATTAAAATTGAATTGAGATTAAATTAATCTCTACCATAAAACTTGTCAAACATCTAAAAGCTAAATTAATCTTTTATATATTATAACCTAATAAACAATATGTCAACGCCTTTTTGCACAAAACATTTACTTATATTATCAACAACAATATATTAGCAATCCTAAACAGTATAATCTGAGAAATATGTGGTAAACTTATATATACAGTAAAAATTAATAAAAAAGATATTTTGTAAGATAAAATGTGTTAAAATCAATTGCCTAAAAATGATAATAAACATTCGGAGTATTTCTAACGTATGAAAAGTAATCTCTCTTTTATAAAAAACGTTGCTTTAAATTGTATGTCTAAGCTCATTGGCGTATTAAATATTAAGAAAGTAAAACACTTCATTGTGAATAAATATAATACTCTTCATAAAGAAATGACAGTGCTTCTTAAAAAATCTAAGAACCTGTTAAACACCAACATTGAAATCGGTTTATATCACTTTTATAAAGGTAGCATATCAGATGCAAAATTACGATTTTGGTTAATTAGCATATTTTACCCCCATTTACCTATAGTCTGGTATAACATCGGAAGGTGTCATTTTGCGGTAGGGAATACTAACAAAGCTTATAATTATTTAACAAGGGCACTAAAATTAGATAATGACCACGAGGAGGCGTCTTACTATATAAAAAAAATGACAAACTCAGCGCCTATTACAGAATTGCCAAAAAACCTCATAAGACAATATTTTGATTACACAGGTGAATATTTTGTTGAGCATTGGTTGATTGCCAAACAATATAGAGGGCATGAACTTGTACACATGATAATTACAAAAATCTTCAACAACTCCACTTCTGAGCTCAATATACTTGACCTTGGTTGTGGAACTGGAATATGTGGTCATTTCTTGAAAATAAATAGTATTGGAAACCATATAACAGGAATTGACATTTCAAGTAGAATGCTAAATATCGCAAGAGGATGCTTTATAAAAGGTAAGCCTGTTTACAATGAATTAATACATATGGAAATGAAAGAGTTTCTTAAACAAGAGAAAAACCAGCAGTATGATGTAATTATCTTTGCTGAAGTGCTACATTATCTACATGACTTTCAAGAAGAATTGGAATTAGCAAAAAGATCTACGAGCAAAAAAGGAGTTATTGTATGTTTAATAAGAAGAAAGGAAGGTGAAGGTATTGACTTTGTAAACAAAGGAGACTATTTTCGTCACTCAGAAAGTTATGTTCAACATGTTGCAAAAGAAATAAATATGCAAATAAGTTATATGAGTTATTGTAAAATATATGGCAGTCAGGTTGACGGTATCTTGTTTGCATTACAGCATCAACAAGAAAGTCCGAAAAACCTAACTTAAAAATTACTCAAAGTGGCTTTTAAGTATCTATATATAATAAAAGAATAAAAGGATAAAAGGAATTTTATGAATAATATTACTATTGATTACGCAAAGGACAGCAAATTAACCGACTTTGGAAAAGCAGTTCTATCAGACAGGTATTTAATAGAAAATGAAAGTTATCAAGACCTCTTTGCACGTATTGCTAATTACTATTCTGATAATAAAGAACATGCACAGCGTCTTTATGACTACATGAGCAACTTGTGGTTCATGCCTTCAACACCAATACTCAGCAATGGTGGCACTAAGAGAGGGTTACCTATCTCTTGCTTTCTTAATGAAACCGAAGACAGCTTGCAGGGAATAGTTGATCTATGGAATGAAAATGTTTGGCTTGCTGCACGTGGTGGTGGAATAGGTAGTTATTGGGGAAATTTACGCTCAATAGGCGAAAGCGTAAAGGGTAGCGGCAAAACATCAGGAATTGTTCCATTTATTGTAGTGCAAAATGCTCTAACGCTTGCAATTAGTCAGGGATCCTTAAGGCGAGGAAGTTCAGCAGTCTATCTTCCTGTATCTCATCCGGAGATAGAAGAGTTTCTGGATTTGCGTAAGCCAACAGGCGGTGACCCAAATCGCAAAGCGTTAAATATACATCATGCTGTAATAGTAACAGATAAATTTATGCAGGCTGTTGAGAATGATCAAGAATGGAATTTAATAAGCCCTCACAACAATAAGGTTATTTCAACTGTAAAAGCGCGGGATATATCGATCAAAATATTAACAGCAAGAGTTGAAACTGGAGAACCTTACATTATTTTCCTTGATGCAACAAATAACAATAAGCCAGAATCTTACAAAAAGCTCAACTTAGACATCAAGATGTCAAATCTATGCAGTGAAATAACTTTAACCACAGGTTATGATCACCTGAATAAGTCACGCACTGCTGTGTGTTGTCTATCATCCGTAAACCTTGAGTACTACGAAGAATGGAAAGACAATAAACTCTTCATAGAAGATATAATGCGCTTTCTTGATAATGTATTGGAAGATTTCATAAATAAAGCACCGAATGAAATGCAGCGAGCAAAATATTCTGCAATAAGAGAACGCAGTATTGGTCTTGGTGTGATGGGCTTTCATTCATTTTTACAAAGCAAAATGGTTCCTTTTGAATCAGTAACAGCACAACAATGGAATAAAAAAATATTTAAGTATTTACGCGAGCAAGCAGATATAGTTTCTAAAAAATTAGCAGAAGAAAAGGGAGCATGTCCTGATGCCAAAGAAGTTGATCTAATGGAAAGGTTTACACACAAGCTCGCTATTGCTCCTACTGCTTCGATCTCCATTATTGCAGGTAATACCTCTCCTGGAATAGAACCATATGCAGCAAACGTATTCATACAAAAGACACTTACAGGTTCATTTGTAGTGCGAAATAAATTCTTGCAAAAACTATTAGCAGAAAAAAATCAAGACAATGATAAAATATGGTCTTCAATTTCAACAAACGAGGGTTCCGTTCAGCATTTAGATTTTCTTAGTGAGCATGAAAAATTGACATTTAAAACAGCGTACGAGCTTGACCAAAGATGGATTATAGAACATGCAAGTGATAGAACTTCGTATATTTGTCAATCTCAATCAGTAAATCTGTTCTTACCTGCCAACGTACATAAACGTTACTTGCACAAAATACACATGCTTGCTTGGAAAAAAGGATTGAAGAGCTTATATTACTGCAGATCACAATCAATGCAGAGAGCCGATAAGGTCTCGCATGACATATTCAAAAAAAGTGAAATATTGCAACAAAAAACAGATATTGACTACGATGAATGTCTGTCATGCCAATAGCGGCCTTACTCAGAAAAAGTAGAGAGAAAGTTAAGCAAATGGGTAAATAGACTTCTTGCATAACCATATAACGCACTTTTATTGGGAATAGAAACGAAAAAACTTCCTTGACAAGCTTCGCCAGCCCCCTTATCATGATAATGAAGGTATTCATTTATCTTCAATCTGTGCAGATTAAACGACAACAGTATTACGTAGTTGGCGTCTTATTTTTAATTTTTTGCACTATGCACACCTTACGTCTTCACAACATTTTTAGGTTTTTACCTATATAAGCTGAAACGCGCTTATAAGTCGTTTAAGACAGTATAGTACGCCGATTTGCAGGATTAGAGAGTGACAACTAGCTAACACGGGGTTTTTTTGCCTTTTTCCTGCTTAGTAAATTTCTTAAACATTTAAACTAAGGTGAGTTGCATTAAAAAGCAGCTAAATTGCAGCGTTTAAGACTTAAAAAACGCCAATACTAAAAATAGACAATGACTAGGGTTTCTTTTGCCTTTTTTTTATTTGGTAAATTTTTTAATATTTATACGGAAGGTGTCATTCCAGCGCGTGACGCTGGAATCCAGCCTTTCTGCAATCTCATCGAAAACGTTTTTCTATGCTAATTTGCTTGCTCACAAGCAAACTTTCCTGGATCCCAGTGTCAAGCACTGGGATGACAGCTAGCCTGACAACCGTCATCCCGCTACTTGTTAGCGGCTGAGATACTGCGGCGGTATGACGTAGATTGCTGTCATTCCGCTACTAGTTAGCGCCGCAGTGGTATGGTGTAGGAAAATTAGCTATATAGCTAACTTGCACCACACGTTAAAGCTTTTAAAGAGGTCTTGGTTTACTTACTCCATTATTTTCTTTATTATCAGATATCACTTTTAAATAACATGGAGGAGCAAATTGTCAGCAATTGCCATTATTGATTTTGGTTCACAGTTTACACAGCTTATTGCAAGACAAGTAAGAGGAATGGGCGTTTATTGTGAAATATTTCCAAACAACATCAGTTTTGAAACAATATCAAAATTCAATGGGTTTATTCTCTCTGGAGGACCACAATCTGTAAATGATGATTGTTCTGAAACAAGTAGAGTAGTACATGAAATTATAAAACTTAATGAAGCAACAAACGTTCCTATACTTGGAATATGCTATGGACAGCAACTCATTTGTCATTATTTTGGAGCAAAAGTAAAAGAGAGTTTCAAACAGGAGTTTGGCAGAACTAAAATCAGGATACTAAAAGAATCCCCCATTATAAAGGATACCTGGGATGTTAATTCTGAAGTGGATGTATTAATGAACCATGCGGACAGTGTTGATACTATACCACAGGGATTTACTGTTATCGCATCAGGTGTGATAAATCAAACAATTGCAATGATTGTTAACGAACAGCGGAAGATTTACTGTACTCAATTCCATCCTGAAGTGAAGCCCACAACAAATGGCAGTAAATTGCTCTCTAACTTCTTGGATATTGCAAATTGCGAAAGAGACTGGACAATGAAGTCGTTTATTGAGGAGCAAAAGGAAAAAATCAAAAATGTAGTAGGAGAGAAAAAAGTAATCGCTGCAGTAAGTGGTGGGGTTGATTCAAGTGTTGCAGCGGCTCTCACACATAAAGCTATAGGAAAACAATTGAACTGTATTTTCATTGATACTGGGTTATTACGCAAGAACCAAACCATTGCTATGTTGAAAGAGATTCCGATAAATTACGTTGATAAATCAAATTTATTTTTGAGTAGGTTGAAGGGAATAACTGATCCAGAAGAAAAGCGAAAAATTATCGGTAACACTTTTATTGCAGTGTTTGAAGAAGAAGCAAAAAAAATAGGTGATGTGGATTTTTTGATGCAAGGTACCATCTACTCTGATGTAGTTGAGTCAGGGCATGCCTCAGACAACACTAGTACAATTAAGTCTCACCATAATGTTGGTGGGTTGCCAGAAAAGATGAATCTGAAGTTAGTGGAGCCTTTACGTTACCTCTTTAAAGATGAGGTAAGGCTACTTGGAAAAGAAATTGGGCTTTCAGATGAGATAATATTTCAACATCCATTTCCTGGACCCGGACTTGCAGTGAGGATTATAAGTGAAGTCGATGAAGAAAAGGTGCGAATATTGCAAGAAGTAGATGAAATATATATTAATACGATGAAAAATTACGATCTATATGACAAGATATGGCAAGCTTTTGCTGTATTATTACCAATAAAAACTGTAGGCGTTATGGGAGATGGTCGTACGTATGGATATGTTTGTGCTTTAAGGGCTGTAACATCATCTGATGGTATGACAGCCGATGCATTTCCATTTGAAGATAAGGATCAACACTTGCTAGTATTTTGGGATTTTTTACGCAATGTCGGCAGTATAATTGTTAATAATGTTCCCGGAGTAAATAGAGTTGTTTATGATATCACTTCTAAACCACCCGCAACTATTGAGTGGGAGTAAATCAAAAAGATCCCGCTGCTTGTTAGCTGGATCTAGAGATACCGCGAATGAATCGCGGTATGACGGTTCGCGGCAACATGACGATAACCTCGTCATCCCGCTGCTTGCTAGCGGCTGAGATACCGCGAATGAATCGCGGTATGACGGTTAATTTTCTTTATTTTGCTTATAATTTCCACAAGCAGTGCAAACATAAATGAAGAATACAAATATCCTTTTGGTAATTCTATATGAAATCCATGAAGTATGAGGTACACACCGACAAGTAAAATAAATAAAATGGCGATTATTTTTAACCCTGGGTTAGATTTGATTAACTGGGCGGTATAACTTGATAAAAACAGCATTGCTAGTATGGAAAATGTAAATGCTGTAGCAATTATTACCATGTTATAAGTTAGTGCTATAGCAGTTAATATCGAATCAACCGAAAAAACTAAATCTATTAATATAATTTGTAGCACAACTAAAAAAAATTTTGATTTAACGTTTGCTTTCTTTTTATTTTTCTTACATACAAAGATGTCATCCCGTAACTCCATAGAGCTTTTAACAATAAGGAATAATCCCCCTGCGATCATAAGTAAATCCCTTGCTGATGCAGTGTGAAATATAGGTTTTTGCATTGACAATATAGATGATGTAAAAAATAGTATTATAAAACGCATTAATAGTGCTAATCCAAGGCCCATAAGGCGCACTCTTTCTCTCAGCGCATTTGGTACCTTATCTATTGCTAGAGAAATAAAGATTAAATTGTCTACACTAAGTATAGTTTCAAGTAGTGTAAGTGTCAGTAAAGTCCAAGCATCAGTTAGCATTTTTGTTTCAAATTCGGTTCTTCTTACTCTACAATAGATGTGTAAAAATTAAGTGACTTCACTCAGAAGTTTTATAGCAGTTCTCCAGAAAAACAGGATATATAAAGTTCAGCAGCTTCTTCTATTTTCGTTTTTGAGCAAAATCAATAATAAGAGAGTTTCTTATTTTCATGCACGCAAATAAGATAAAGCCTTATTTTCATTTTTGACTTTATTTGAAAATAATATATACTATAAAAATAGTGTGCTAGGCTCTGTGGACAAAAAATATGAAAAGAGAGAAAAAGATGGTAGTTTAGCCTAATAGGTAAAAAATGGAGAAACTACCATATGCAATATTACATCAAAGAGGAAAATTGGAAACAAATTTTAGAGTTCATAAAAAGCGTAAAAGGAATGCACAGCAAAGATGAAAAACGTTTAAGAATATTCATAGAGGCAGTGTGGTACATAGTGCGAAGTGGTTGCCAATGGAGACTTTTACCAAAAACTTATGGTAATTACAGGAGTATACATAAGCGATTTAAAAGATGGTGTGAAAGAGATGTCTGGAAAAAATTGCTTGAATATACTAAACAAGAGCCTGATTTAGAAGTTGCTATAATCGACGGTACGATCATCCGAGGCCATCCATGTTCATCTGGATATACAAAAAACTCCAAGGATCAAGAAGCTTTAGGGAGGAGCAAAGGTGGCTTTACAACTAAAATACATGCGCTTGTCGATGCACTTGGAAATCCACTTAAATTTACTCTGACTCCTGGTCAAAGAAATGAAATTACGCAGGCACAAGTGTTGACCGAAAGTATCTATAACTCTACTGTAGTAGCTGACAAGGGCTACGATAGCAATGCCTTTGTTATAAGTCTTGAAGACAAGGGATGTACAGTAGTTATTCCGCCAAAACGGAATCGAAAAGTGCAAAGGTATTACGATGAGCATATCTACAAAGAACGTCATTTGATTGAGTGTTTTTTTGGTAAAATTAAAAATTTTAGGCGCATTTTTTCCAGATTTGATAAAACTGCTGAGGTTTTTATGGGTTTTCTCAATTTTGTTGGAGCTCTTGTATGGCTTCTCTAAAATTTTGTCCACAGAGCCTAGTTTCTGTATTTATTTTAAATTGAAGGAAGCTCAAATGAAAGATCGTGTTTTGCTAAAAATCACAGAATGCAGTCTGGTTACCTTAATTAGAAGTTTAGCTTTAACTTTAAATGGACTACTCAACCGTGACAGACTTAGCTAAATTTCTTGGACAATCTGCATCTAACCCTTTTTTTGCTGCAGTAAAGTAAGCAAGGAATTGCATAGCAACACTGTAGATGATTGGAGAGATAAAATTATCAGTGTCTGGAAGTTGCACCACATCTGCGCAAACTCCCCTTAGGAATGGCGCTCCTTGTTTATCACTGAAGGCAATTACTTTGCCTTTTCTTGCAATAATCTCTTGTATATTAGATAGCGTTTTAAAGAATAAATCATCATAAGGGATAATTGCTATAACAAGCACAGTAGAGTCTATTAAAGCAATAGAACCATGCTTCATTTCTCCCGCTGCAATACCAGTTGTATTGATATATGAAAGCTCTTTTATTTTCAATGCGCCTTCCATTGCAACTCCGTATGAACTTCCTCTGCCGATTAAAATAACGTTATTGTGTTCTAATATACTGCCCGATATATGTTGTATTTTCATCACATTCAAAACGTGCTCAACATACTCGGGAATAGAATTGATAGCACTGCTTAGCTGTTTTATTCTCTCTCCACCCAGTATACCTTTTATTTTTCCAAGCTCCACGGCAAAGCATGCTAAAGTTGCAAGTTGCGCAGAAAAGGTTTTTGTTGAAGCAACACCAATTTCTTGCCCAGCAAGAGTATGTAACACAATATCTGAGATCTTTTCAATGCTGCTGCTAAATGTATTAATTATACTTATGATTGTTTGCTTCTGTGATTTCGCATAACGCAGCGCTTCTATGGTATCTGCAGTTTCGCCAGATTGAGAGATAAATAACCCAATGCTGCCTTCTTCCAGCTTGACGTTGCTATACCTAAATTCTGATGAGATTTCTAGATATACTCGAACTTGAGCGACACTTTCCAGCCAATACTTTGCTATTAGCCCAGCAAAATAAGATGACCCGCATCCAACTATAGTAATGTAACTCAGCTCAGAAAACAATTTTTTGTTAGCAAATATTACCTCTTTATATTGCTTGTAAAATTGATTTATTGTTTTGTTTAATGCAGGCGGTTGCTCAAAAATCTCTTTTAACATGAAGCTAGGGTAACCATTTTTGCTAATTAGAAAATCACTTGGACTACTATTTTCTATACTACGTTTAACTTGTGTACCATTGTTGTATATACTAACTCCACTAGATTTTATCACTGCAATGTCATCATCTTCCAAATGCGATATTTTTTCCACAAATGCACTTAAAGCATTAGAGTCAGATGCAGCAAACACTGTGTTACAGTTATAGCCTATTGCTAAAGGCAAATTTCTCTTCGCAACAAATAAGGCGTCTGGATATTCTGCAAATAATAAGACCAAGGCAAATGAGCCGTGTAGGTTGTTTAAACACTTAAATAGAGAATCAACTGGCGACAATCCTTCATCAAGATATAAGGTTAGCATGTTTGGTATGATCTCTGTGTCAGTGTCAGTATGGAATGACATTCCCCTTTCTTCTAGACCCTTTTTTAGCAGATTGTAATTCTCAATTATGCCGTTATGAGCAACAACAACATTATTTGTACGAATGGGGTGAGCATTTTTAAGGCCTGGAACTCCATGTGTAGCCCAGCGAGTATGTGCTATACCAACTGTACTGTGAGACATCTTGCTATCATCAACAACTTCACATAACCTTTCGACTTTACCTTCTGATTTTTTGACTTCTATCTTACCTTCGTTATTTATGATTGCTATACCTGAAGAGTCATATCCCCTATATTCCAATTTTTGCAACCCAGTTAGTAAAGTTGGTACTACTGAATCACCGCTACTTACTACACCAAATATTCCGCACACAACCAAATGAACCTTTTTTTAGAGTTATGAGGCATTTTTACCTTTATCGTCTTTTCCCTTTATACTTTCCTCTGGTTGATTTTTATTTTTTCTATCATTCTTTTCGATTTTGCCTTTTTCAATTGGTTTAGCTGCCACTTTTTGAGTTTCTTTGTTTAAAACTTCAGATATAGCGGACTTTAGGACTTTTATCTCAACTTTTGGTGCTATTTCTATTATAAATTGTGCACTTGCCTCATCAACTTTATTAACTTCACCTATTATTCCACCAGAAGTAATGACTGTATCACCACGTTTTATTTGATCTATCATCTTTCTATGTTCTTTTAGTTTTTTGTGGTTTGGGCGAATAATAAGAAAATAAAATACTACAAATATTAAAATCAATGGAATAAAACTAGCAAAAGATGCGCCGATACTTGATGCATTGCTAGTTGCATCTGCTGCAAAAACTTCAGAAATGAACATATTTAATCCTAATTGTTAACGATAAAAATAAACCTATTTAAGTATTAATTGCAATACCATACCATGTCAAGTTTGGTGAAAGCATTTCTCAATACCGGTTGCGAATTCTAAGTTATGCTAAAACTAATATGGCGGGAGTGATGAGACTTGAACTCACGACCTCATGCGTGACAGGCATGCGCTCTAACCAACTGAGCTACACCCCCCTAATTTCTTTTTAGCGTTTTCGGGCTTCAACTTTAAAGCTAATAAACATGTTGCCCTTTGTCAATATTTTTTGTTTGCGCTTTGCTGTCTTTTCTATTACTATGTAAATAATTTAATTTCACACATGGCTTGTACAAGTAGTCCCATTAGGGTTATGCCATGGAAGATAAACTATTTGGAGGAATGATATATGACAAATTTGCCTAAGGTCACTGTACGTGATTTAGCCGAATCTGGTGTACATTTTGGTCACAAAATTAGTCGCTGGAACGCAAAAATGGCTCCATACATATATGGAGTGCATCAAGAAAATCGTATACATATAATTGATTTGCGAAAAACACTACCATTGCTACAGGTGGCCATGAAGGCTTTATATGACGTTGCATTTCAAGGTGGTCGCATTCTATTTGTTGGTACAAAGTTTCAAGCTTTTGATATTATTGCAAGTGAAGCGATTCGTTGTGGTCAATATTATGTGAATCATCGTTGGCTTGGTGGTATGCTTACTAATTGGGGCACTGTTTCTTCTTCGATAAAAACCTTGATGCAATATGAGAAAATATTAAATGACGAGGATAGCATTTTAACAAAGAAAGAATTGGGAAACATTGAAAAGAAAAAGCAAAAGCTTGATAAGGCGCTTGGCGGTATTAGAGAAATGGGAGCAATTCCTGATATCTTATTCATCATTGATACTAATAAAGAGCATATAGCGGTTAAGGAGGCTAAGAAGTTAGGAATTCCAATAGTTGCAATACTTGATACTAATTCTGATCCAGATGGTATTACTTATCTAATACCTGGAAATGATGACTCAAGAAAATCAATAGAGCTCTATTGTAAATTAGCTACCGACTCTATATTAGCTGGAATAGAGTCTAGTCTAGCAAAATCTGGAGTTAAGATTGATGATATAAGGGGTGATGAGTTTATTCAAGAAAAAGAGGACGGTATTGTGCAAACTAAAAGGAGACGTAATAAAGTTTACAAAGAAGAAGAAAGGGAGGTAGTAACAAATGAAGATGAATCCAGATGATATAAGAGAATTACGTGATAGAACAGGGCTTGGCTTGAGTGACTGTAAAAAAGCATTAGAAGAATGTGATGGTGACATCAAGAAGGCTGTTGATAAGTTACGTACAATAGGTCTTGCTAAAGCTGACAAAAAATCTGATAGAATAGCTTCAGATGGACTCGTTGCTATGTGTTTGACTGAAAATTATGGTGCATTGGTTGAACTCAATTGCGAAACAGATTTTGTTGCAAGGAATGAGAAATTTATAGAGTTAGTTTCAAATTTAGCATCAATTGCTCATCAAGAACGCTGTACTAGCGTTGATGAGTTAAAAAATGCCAAGTATGAAAGCATTGGCACAGTGCAGGAAGCTATTATGAATGGTACATCAGTTCTTGGTGAGAAGCTAGAGTTAAGCAAGCTTTGTTACTTAGAAGCTAAGGATGGAGTTATTGCTGGCTACGTACATGGTGATGTGTGTGGCTTAGGTAAGATTGGTGCTTTAATTGCATTGCAATCATCTGGTGATAAGGCGAAGTTACAAGAGATTGGGAAACAAATAGCTATGCATGTAGTTGCTATGAAGCCTGAAGCTTTGTCTATAGATGATTTAGATCAAATGAAGTTGAAAAATGAACGTTCTATAATTGAAGAGCAAGTGAGGGGCTTAAATAAACCTGAAGAAGTAGCAAAAAAAATAGTAGATGGACGAATGGCTAAGTACTATGAAGAAGTTGTTTTACTAGAACAAAAGTTCATAAAGGATGATAAAATGAAGGTTTCTGATTTTATAAAATCAAGCGAGGTGAGTGCTATTAAATTATCTAATTACAAGTTACTTGTTTTGGGTGGTGCAAACTAAATGGTAAAAAATGTTTCCCTCAACAAATGAAAAAAGCGAAATAAAATATTCCAGAGTGTTATTTAAAATCTCTGGTGAAGCTTTAATGGGGTCACAGTCTTTTGGCTATGATATGGGAATAATAAGCCAATTGTGCAAAGATATAGCTGATATTAACAGGCTTGGAGTTCAGGTATGTATTGTTGTTGGTGGTGGTAATATCTTTCGTGGCACATCTGCGTCTTTAAGTGGCTGTGAAAGAGCAAGTAGTGATTATATTGGAATGCTTGCAACTATAATCAATGCTTTAATTTTACAAAACTTTTTAGAAAAAAATTTAATAGCTTCTAGGGTATTATCTGCAATACCCATGGCCACTGTATGTGAACCTTACATAAGAAGGAAAGCTATTCGTCATTTAGAAAAAGGTAGAGTGGTAATTTTTGCAGCAGGCACAGGCAACCCATTTTTTACTACAGATACAGCTGCAGCCTTACGTGCTGTTGAAATGAATTGTGATGTTATTCTAAAGGGTACGCAAGTAAATGGTGTATACTCCGCTGATCCGAAAAAAAATGAGGATGCTGTAATGTATGATAGGCTTTCTTACACGGATTTATTGACTCGTGATTTAAAAGTTATGGATGCATCAGCAATTTCACTTGCTCGTGAGAATTCTATTCCAATTATAGTTTTTTCTTTGAAGGGAGAAAAAATAGTCAATATTATTAAGGGTCAAGGTACTTATACTATAGTTTCAGATTGTAAACAGTAGGTAATTTATGTTAAATGAAATAAAAGCTAAAACAAAAGAAAGAATGCTAAAAACTATTCAGTCCTTTCATGATGATATTAAAGGCGTACGCACTGGTAGAGCTAGCGCATCGTTGCTTGATGGTATAGTTGTAAATATCTATGGTGGACATCAAAAGTTAAATCAGGTTGCAGGTGTTTCGGTTATAGATAACAAAACTCTATCAATTAAAATTTGGGATATTAATGTTGTCGGTGAAGTGAAAAATGCTATATTAAATGCCAACTTGAATTTAAATCCTGTTGTTGAGGGCAATACCATACGTATAGCTCTTCCGGACTTAACACAAGAAACCCGTGAAAAATTAGTGAAATTATTGCATCAGTTTGCTGAAAATGCACGGATTGCCATTAGAAATATACGTAGAGATATTATGGAAGAAACAGAAAAAATGAAGGAAAATAAAGAAATCTCAGAAGATGATTTTCATGGTGCTAAAAAGGAAATACAAAATATTACTGATGATAATATAAAAAAGATTGATGGTGAATTATCCATCAAAGGAAAGGATATACTGAATCACTAAATGATATGGAGAAAGCTTACATAGCAAATGATGTCATTCCAGTGCTTGACACTGGAATCCAGTCTTTACTATACAACTATCTGATGCACTTGTTTGAAATCAAATTTCCTGGATCCCAGTGTCGGAGCACTGGGATGACACCAATTTTGCATTCAAGTATCAACTATTGGTGTCACTACAGTAACTCTCTTCCTGTCATGCAAGTAGCTGACACCTTCCAGGTGTCCATTGAAATCCAAAAAATTTCACTCAAGTCAAAATTAGGTTAAATTTAAATGTTGAATCAAGAATCTTTACCGAAACATTTAGCAATTATTATGGATGGTAATGGTAGATGGGCGAACAATCAAGGAAGGGTAAAAATTGATGGTTATAAAAAGGGCAGTGAAGTTGCATACGATATTGCCAAGTATTGTACGGACTTAACCATACCCTACTTAACTTTGTATGCATTCTCTATGGAGAATTGGCTTAGACCCAAAAACGAAACTGACTGTCTATTTGATTTATTTTACTCTGTCTTAACTAATGAAGATAAAGTCAATTTTATTTGCAACTGTAACATTAAGTTGAATTTTATTGGCAATTTAAGTCTGTTATCCAGTAAAATATTGGATCAAATTAAAAAAGCAGAAGAAATGACACATAAGAACGATGGTTTATTACTCACTGTGGCAGTCAGTTACGGAGCAAAGCAAGAAATTACACAAGCTATAAGCAATATTATAAAAGAAAATATTGCTTATGTATCAGAAGAGGAATTTGAAAAATTTCTATATACTAAAGATTTGCCAAAATTGGATTTATTAATTCGCACTGGCGGCGAAAAAAGGTTAAGCAACTTTTTATTATGGCAAGCAGCTTATGCTGAATTGTATTTTTGTGATACTTTATGGCCTGATTTTTCTTGTCAAGATTTGAGTAAAGCATTAGAAGATTATACAAAAAGAGAGAAAAAATATGGTAGATAATAATTTTATAATTAGAATGTTGTCCTCAATAGTAATATTATTCATATTTTCCTTTGCTACATATTTCAGTGATTTATCGTTTTACCTATTGATTTTTTCAATAGCAGTTTTATCTTCTTTTGAATGGTATAATCTAACCCAAGGAAATAAAATTTTATACGTTTTTGCATTATTATTGATTGCACTACCAAGCGCCTCATTAATATATTTATATAATCTACCACAGGGAAAATACGCATTAGTATGGTTCGTCTTAACCATTTGGGGAATTGACGTTACTGCCTACCTATTTGGTAAGAATTTTGGTGGAGCTAAAATTTGCCCAATTATTAGCCCTGGAAAAACTTGGGCAGGGCTTCTTGGTGCGATTTTAGCTGGAGTAGTGTGCACAATTTTTGGATCAATATTTTTTGGTCTATTTTCAATTTTTTATTCTCCAATCATTGGCCTTGCAATTGCTATTCTAGCGCAACTTGGCGATTTCACTGAGTCGCTTGTTAAAAGAGCTTACGGTGTTAAAGATAGTGGAAATATGATACCTGGCCATGGGGGAGTGCTCGACCGTATGGACAGTTTCATTTTTACTGCCCCTCTTATTGCTATTTACATAAGCTAAGTCTGCAGAAGTGCCATTAGAGATCATCCCTAGTCAGCTCCCCAACCGCTTCTACAGTACAGTCATGGACAAACGTCTTTTCACAATAAGGGCAGGCTATTTCCTCTTCTTCTCCCATATCTAAATATATTAATGGATGGCCGGAACCATCATCATTTTCATCACCATGACAACAAACTTTTCTATTATTAACCCTCACTTTTGACATGCTACTCCTTTAGCTTATAACATTTATATATTAAATATACTCATTCAGAAATAAAAGACAACAAGCACTATTCTCCATTTTTTACCCTATTCAGGTTAATCAATTCGTTTTGAACGCCTTTTGATACAAATTTGCTAACATCTTCTCCTAATCTTGCTATCAACTATGTTTTTTTAAATTTTTTGAATTTAGTCTTATTACAACTCTTGTTTATAACTTTGTATTTTTATTCAATTAAAAAATGTATTTTTGGCAATAAAAACCCTAGGCTCTGTGGACAAAATTTTAGAGAAGCCATACAAGAGCTCCAACAAAATTGAGAAAACCCATAAAAACCTCAGCAGTTTTATCAAATCTGGAAAAAATGCGCCTAAAATTTTTAATTTTACCAAAAAAACACTCAATCAAATGACGTTCTTTGTAGATATGCTCATCGTAATACCTTTGCACTTTTCGATTCCGTTTTGGCGGAATAACTACTGTACATCCCTTGTCTTCAAGACTTGTAACAAAGGCATTGCTATCGTAGCCCTTGTCAGCTACTACAGTAGAGTTATAGATACTTTCGGTCAACACTTGTGCCTGCGTAATTTCATTTCTTTGACCAGGAGTCAGAGTAAATTTAAGTGGATTTCCAAGTGCATCGACAAGCGCATGTATTTTAGTTGTAAAGCCACCTTTGCTCCTCCCTAAAGCTTCTTGATCCTTGGAGTTTTTTGTATATCCAGATGAACATGGATGGCCTCGGATGATCGTACCGTCGATTATAGCAACTTCTAAATCAGGCTCTTGTTTAGTATATTCAAGCAATTTTTTCCAGACATCTCTTTCACACCATCTTTTAAATCGCTTATGTATACTCCTGTAATTACCATAAGTTTTTGGTAAAAGTCTCCATTGGCAACCACTTCGCACTATGTACCACACTGCCTCTATGAATATTCTTAAACGTTTTTCATCTTTGCTGTGCATTCCTTTTACGCTTTTTATGAACTCTAAAATTTGTTTCCAATTTTCCTCTTTGATGTAATATTGCATATGGTAGTTTCTCCATTTTTTACCTATTAGGCTAAACTACCATCTTTTTCTCTCTTTTCATATTTTTTGTCCACAGAGCCTAGTTGTATGGTCCCAGAGTGTGATGGTGTGGATTTAGTATAAATAATTCTGGAGACTGTGTCCACTGATAACATATAAATTCATAAGGAGTAAGACCCTTAAGAGTTTTGAGTCTCTTTGCATAATTATAAGCCATAACAAAGTTATAAAGGTGTTCTTTAAGTTGCTGGTGCGATTGATAGTAATACTTCTTAACTGTAGCATCCTTTAAAGTTTTATTCATACGCTCGACTTGCCCATTCGTCCAAGGATGGCTAACTTTTGTCAAACGATGTTCAATAACATTCTCTTCGCAAACTCTATCAAATATATGTTGGAAAGCATACTTATGACGCTTCTGGTTTGTAAATTGTATACCGTTATCTGTCAAAATAGTATGGATTTTATACGGTAAAATTCTAATCAAATTACGTAAGAACTCAGCAGCTATGGGTTTTGTAGCACTGTTACGCAACTCAACATAGGTAAATTTGGATGTCCTATCAATAGCAACAAACAAATGTAATTTGCCCTCCTCAGTTCTAACTTCAGCAATATCAATATGAAAGTAACCGATAGGATATTGTTTGAATTTCTTTTTTGACTTAACTTCTCCATCAACAGTTGGTAATCTGCTAATGTTGTGTCTTTGTAAACAACGATGCAAGCTAGAGCGAGTCAAATGCGGAATTGTAGACTGCAGAGCGTAAAGGCAATCATCTAGTGGCAGTAGTGTATACTTGCGAAATGTAACTATTATAGCTTCCTCTTCTAGCGTTAAAACAGTCGATCTTGGACGCTTTGGACCCATATCAGCATCTTTCGTAAATGAACGTTTTCTCCACTTAATAATAGTTTTTGGATTAAGGTTATAATGCTTGGAGAGTTTTGCTATGCTCTCTTTTCTATTTTGTATTGCTCTACGAATCGTCTGTGTTGTTTTGGCGCACCCATGTAATATTTGTCCCATAACTCCTCCTTTGATGGTATTTTTTTCTCATATTTTATCATACCATCACACTCTGGGACTGTACACCTAGTGGCTACTATAAGTGGACCACAAGAAAAATAAGCAGTAGAGAATCAGCAAATAAAGAGCTACTCGCAGCTATTCAAAAAATATATCAAGTTTCTAAATGTAGATATGGAGCTCCTAAAATTCATGCTGAATTGAAGGCTTTGGGTAAAAGTTGCAATTTGAAAACGGTGCAAAGTATTATGCAGAAAAATGACATCAGGGCTATACTGAGAAGAAAGTTTAAAATTAAAAAACAACAAACAGATAATAGAGCTGTAGCTCCCAATATACCAGATCAAAACTTTATTGTTGATCAACCAAATAAAGTATGGGATTACTTACATCAAAACCAAGGAGGGATGGCTATATTTGGCAGCAATAATTCTCACGTATGGTAGTTAATGAGTAGTGCAATAAATAAACAATTGGTTATGAACTCTTTATTAATGGCCATTAATAGGCGTAAACCTGTTAAAAATCTACTGCTGCACAGTGACCAAGGTTCACAATATACTGCGCAAGGGTATCAATATCTCTTAGCTGTAAAGAATATAGATGAATAATAAAGGCTGTTGTTACGACAATTCTGTTGCAGAAAGCTTCTTTAGCTCATTGAAAAGAGAAATACTTATTGATACTTCACAACACTCTGCTCAACAAACTAGAACTGCAATATTTGAATACATAGAAATTTTTTATAACAAACAACGTCACTATTAACTATTGCATTCCAGAACAATTTGATGCATCATTCTTTTTGTAAAAAACATTCCAAACTTTCTCTCCACTTTTTCTGGGTAAGGTCAATCTTCACATGACCAGTAATAGCAGCTAAAATAAATAATGTTCTATGATGGATTTCCACTTGGTTACGTATGGATGGTAAGCCAAAAAATCCAGGTTCTGTGCAACTACTAGTATACTCTATATTTAAGCAGGTGAGACTCGCATCAAAACTAGTTTCGCTCAACTGAGTATATTCATCTGAATATCGTGACAATTTCTCTCTAATTTTCTCAATTACATTGTCCTTACTTAAATTCCCTTCTTCATTAACTGTACTTAATATTCTTTTTCACTGATCATATTTAATCGCCATAACTTTACTCCTACTTTAACAATATTTTAATTATCATATATTATGGCAAGAAAGTCAACCCTACCTAATTTTGCTTAGTGAGCACACTAACTATGAAACAATCTATATTACCATCAAAAACAGAATTTATATTGCCCACTTCATGTCCGGTTCTTAAATCCTTCACCATTTGATATGGATGCATAACGTACGATCTGATCTGATTGCCCCAGCCTATATCGCATTTTTTACCATATTCTTCAGCCATTTTCTGTTCTTTTTTTTCCAGTTCAATTTGGTATAAACGTCCTTTAAGTAATTTTAACGCCTCATCTTTATTTCTGTGTTGAGAACGACCATTTTGGCATTGAACTATAACACCAGTTGGAATATGCGTAATGCGTACCGCACTTTCAGTCTTGTTCACGTGCTGACCGCCTGCTCCAGAAGCTCGGTAGGTGTCGATCTTTAGATCCTTTTCATCCACAGCAATATCAATTGAATCTTCTATCACTGGAGTTACTCCTACACTTGCAAAACTGGTATGACGTTTACCATTTGCATCAAACGGAGATATTCTAACCAGCCTGTGAATTCCACTTTCACTTTTTGCCCACCCATAAGCTTTTTCTCCAACGATTTTTATCATTGCAGACTTTATACCAACCGCATCACCATCTAATTTTTCTACAACTTCAACTTTAAAGTTGTGATAAATTTCTGCCCACCTTGTATACATGCGCATCAGCATTTCAGCCCAATCATTGCTCTCTGTTCCACCAGCTCCTGAGTGAATTTCTAAAAAGCAGTCATTATTATCTGCTTCGCCAGTAAATAAGGATTCTGTTTCTTTACACTTGATTAATTTCTCTAGCTTAGCTAATTCATTTTCAACTTCAGAGAAAAATTCTTCATCATTTTCATCAATAGCAGACTTCATTAAGCTGATGGCATCGTTGTAATCGCTTTCCAGCTTTAAAAACGACTCTACGTCATTCTTAATTTTAGAACGTTCTTTTAAAACTTCTTGTGCTTTTTGGTTATCTTGCCATAGGTCATCATTCGACGCTTGGGAGTCAAGCTCTTCAAGACGCAACTTTAATTTTTCTATGTCAAAGACACCTCCTGATAAGAGAAATACTTTTATTTAAGCTTTGAAAGTGTTCAAGAATTTCTGGATAAGTTTTCATTATACTTTAGATTTTAATATATTTACTATCAATAACAATAACAGTAAACAAAATAGAAATTTAACCATATGATAGTTAATTTAAATAATTTCATTATACTTTAATGTTTAAGGAAATCAAGCGCGTATATTTATTAAAAAATAAGGTAAAGTAATGAATATTAAAATAAGTTCTCATTATGGTTTAGACAAAAAGGCTATTGATGACTTAATAGAGTCACTTGATAACGATGAGCTAGAAAATGTTCGTAATATTGTAAAAACGATAGATAGCGTTCAGTTAGCTTATTTTTTATCTACTTCAATCAGTGATCACAGGGAGAAATTAGTTAATATCCTCGATCAACATTTGTTAAGTGATGCCCTAGTGCATGTAGTGCCAGATTTACAAATAGAGATCATAGAAACATTGGGAATAGAAAATACAGCAAAGTTACTAATGCTCCTTGATGTAGAAGATATAGTAACCATAGTGAAAGATTTAGATAGAAAGTCTGTAGAAAATATACTTTACTATTTGCCCAGCAAAACTCAGAAATCGGTAGAGGAGTTGCTATCATATCCAGAAGAAAGTGCAGGAAGGTTAATACATAAAGATATGGTTATAGCTCCATATTATTGGACAATAAATCAACTGACAGAATTTGTGTGCAACTATAAAAAAATACCAGAAAGATTTCACCAGATATTTATTATCAACTCAAAATTAGAGCCTATAGGCAGTGTTAATTTAAATAAGGTAATATCTCACTCAGGAGACACAATAATAAAAGAGATAATGGATCATGACATAAAAATCATTAAAACTGGAGTAGACCAAGAGGAAGTAGCAAGAATATTTAAAGACTACTCTCTATTATCAGCTCCGGTCGTAAATAAGAATGGTAAAATTATTGGTGTGATCTTAATTGAAGATGTGATAAAAGTTGTTCAACAAGAAACAGAAGAGGATGTACTCAAAATAAGCGGTGTATCTTCTAAAGCCGATATAAATGCCCCTATACATAAAACTATAATTAAAAGGCTACCTTGGTTACTGTTTAACCTCTTAGCTGCAACAATGTGTTCCATAGTAGTTGGCTTTTTCGATGATGTAATAAAAAGTTTTATAGTACTGCCAATAATCATGCCGATAATTGCATCAATGAGCGGAAATGCAGGATCCCAAACAGTAACGTTAACCATCCGGGCAATCGCAACAAAATATCTAACTGAGCAAAATGCAAAAAGAATACTGATGAAAGAATTTTTAATAGGTCTTATAAACGGGGTGATCTTATCTACTATTTCATTAGTAGTGTTAGCAATAAGGTTTCACAGCTTCAAAGTGGAGATGATTTTTGTGGTCTCCATGATTATGATGTCAATTATTGCAACGTTTATCGGAACTTTCATTCCTATAATGCTTCATCGCTTAAAGTCTGACCCTGCCGTTTCTTCTTCAATCCTAACATCGGCAACAACTGATATTCTCTCAGCTCTTATATTTCTTGGTTTAGCTACGATCTTTTTATTAAACAGTTGACACTATCTATAGCTATACCGCGATTTATTCCAGTTATCTAAGTGGAGAAAGTCACCTCTCCCCACTCGACTTCAAAACCGGACTTGTGACTTTCACCACATCCGGCTTCTCTCTAACTTGGTGTTTGTCATACATACTTCTCCATGTAATTAACATTTCAAAGCTTGGTAAATTTGTTTTTATAGCTTAAATACAGCATTCTCTATATTACTAGGCTCTGTGGACAAAAAATATGAAAAGAGAGAAAAAGATGGTAGTTTAGCCTAATAGGTAAAAAATGGAGAAACTACCATATGCAATATTACATCAAAGAGGAAAATTGGAAACAAATTTTAGAGTTCATAAAAAGCGTAAAAGGAATGCACAGCAAAGATGAAAAACGTTTAAGAATATTCATAGAGGCAGTGTGGTACATAGTGCGAAGTGGTTGCCAATGGAGACTTTTACCAAAAACTTATGGTAATTACAGGAGTATACATAAGCGATTTAAAAGATGGTGTGAAAGAGATGTCTGGAAAAAATTGCTTGAATATACTAAACAAGAGCCTGATTTAGAAGTTGCTATAATCGACGGTACGATCATCCGAGCCCATCCATGTTCATCTGGATATACAAAAAACTCCAAGGATCAAGAAGCTTTAGGGAGGAGCAAAGGTGGCTTTACAACTAAAATACATGCGCTTGTCGATGCACTTGGAAATCCACTTAAATTTACTCTGACTCCTGGTCAAAGAAATGAAATTACGCAGGCACAAGTGTTGACCGAAAGTATCTATAACTCTACTGTAGTAGCTGACAAGGGCTACGATAGCAATGCCTTTGTTACAAGTCTTGAAGACAAGGGATGTACAGTAGTTATTCCGCCAAAACGGAATCGAAAAGTGCAAAGGTATTACGATGAGCATATCTACAAAGAACGTCATTTGATTGAGTGTTTTTTTGGTAAAATTAAAAATTTTAGGCGCATTTTTTCCAGATTTGATAAAACTGCTGAGGTTTTTATGGGTTTTCTCAATTTTGTTGGAGCTCTTGTATGGCTTCTCTAAAATTTTGTCCACAGAGCCTGGTGTACAGTCCCAGAGTGTGATGGTATGATAAAATATGAGAAAAAAATACCATCAAAGGAGGAGTTATGGGACAAATATTACATGGGTGCGCCAAAACAACACAGACGATTCGTAGAGCAATACAAAATAGAAAAGAGAGCATAGCAAAACTCTCCAAGCATTATAACCTTAATCCAAAAACTATTATTAAGTGGAGAAAACGTTCATTTACGAAAGATGCTGATATGGGTCCAAAGCGTCCAAGATCGACTGTTTTAACGCTAGAAGAGGAAGCTATAATGTTACATTTCGCAAGTATACACTACTGCCACTAGATGATTGCCTTTACGCTCTGCAGTCTACAATTCCGCATTTGACTCGCTCTAGCTTGCATCGTTGTTTACAAAGACACAACATTAGCAGATTACCAACTGTTGATGGAGAAGTTAAGTCAAAAAAGAAATTCAAACAATATCCTATCGGTTACTTTCATATTGATATTGCTGAAGTTAGAACTGAGGAGGGCAAATTACATTTGTTTGTTGCTATTGATAGGACATCCAAATTTACCTATGTTGAGTTGCGTAACAGTGCTACAAAACCCATAGCTGCTGAGTTCTTACGTAATTTGATTAGAATTTTACCGTATAAAATCCATACTATTTTGACAGATAACGGTATACAATTTACAAACCAGAAGCGTCATAAGTATGCTTTCCAACATATATTTGATAGAGTTTGCGAAGAGAATGTTATTGAACATCGTTTGACAAAAGTTAGCCATCCTTGGACGAATGGGCAAGTCGAGCGTATGAATAAAACTTTAAAGGATGCTACAGTTAAGAAGTATTACTATCAATCGCACCAGCAACTTAAAGAACACCTTTATAACTTTGTTATGGCTTATAATTATGCAAAGAGACTCAAAACTCTTAAGGGTCTTACTCCTTATGAATTTATATGTTATCAGTGGACACAGTCTCCAGAATTATTTATACTAAATCCACACCATCACACTCTGGGACCATACACCTAGGTTGAATTAATGTATATTAAAGGATCACCATCAGGCAAAGTATTCGCTGGTTATCAGGCATTTATACCAAGCCCCTTGCCACCAAAATTTGAATGGGACAATGATTTAGTTAATAGTCTTTAAACCCTTACTTTACTATAAGGAAAGTGGTTGAAAACTTAGGTGTCGTATTTACAACAGCCCAAAGAGCAATCGTAAAGCTTGAAGATTTAGGCATCGTTTCACAAACTTCTCAAGGAAAGAGAGATCGGTTTTATTGTGCAACTGATATTTTGAATATTCTAGAAGAACCAACTAAGATTACAGAGAACTTCGATAGCACATTGTAGCTATTGTGATGAATAAATTCAGCAAACAGCAAGCTTAAAGAGTCTGATCCAATGGACATGCTGAACAAAAAGTAAGGAGCTCCTTTTGGAGGATTATATTAACTTATTAATCAATTGCTTGACTTTTAGCAGGATTTATTATATTATTTATTAATGAGCAATGCAATCAAACCAAGGAGGATAGCATGACTGGTGACAATAACAGAAAAACTTTACAATCGATAATTACTAGCGAAAATAACAGTATAAATAGAGTTAGAAAGTTAAAAGATTTCCTTAAACAAAACAAAGAAATAACTATTAATAAAGACACATTTGCATGTGCTTTACGATGCCCAAAAACTACAAAGGAAGCGATAGTACACGAAATTCTGCTTCATTTTATACAAAATCCTGGCGAGCAATCACTAGAACAAGTAATACAATACTTAGATGGAGCAATACAATCTAGGATATATGCAAAAAACAACCCAATAAGAAATCTAGATGAAGAATTTCGTACTCATATAAACTTTAAAGATGAAGAGGGAAATACATTACTACATCATGCAGTTATAGGTAATAAAACTGAAGAAATAACCACCCTTCTTGTTACATATAGTGCAAATCCTTTGATACAAAACGCGGATAATAAAATTCCTTCAGATTTAGCTCAAGGAAAAACAAAAGAAGTGCTTATTAAAAGTATGAAAAAACAAGCTAATACGAAAAAAGAAAGCGCTATGGTAGGCAGTTTGGTGCCTGGCATAATGATTGGTGGTTTTCTTGGTGTTGTACTTGGAGCTGGTGTGTATGTTGCAGTAAGTCTTTCTAGTGGTATGATACTAGGTGTAATGATAGCATCTGTTCTTGTTGCTAGTATAGCTGTTGGGCTGGCCATGTATTTTTTGAGTCAAGACTATGAACAGGCTAAAGCGATAGAAAAAACTATTAGCACTGTTAGCTCTGAAATATCTGTTGATGATACAACTGCCGCTAATAAAAATAATAAAGAAGGGCCACAACTTACATATAGCTGACCCAAGCAACACGTCATACCGCGATTCATTCGCGGTATAGATTCCGCTAACTAGTAGCGGAATGACGAATGTGTCGTTTTTCAAATTGTCGTAAGTCACTTTAGCTATAATACACACAAGGAGGGTGTCATCCCAGCGCCCCTATGATGTCATCCCAGTGCTTGACACTGGGATCCAGAAAAGTTTGCTTGTGAACAAGCAAACTAGCATGGAAAGTAGCTGATCTTACACTAAATGAATGTTTTTGATGAGGTTGCATAGAAGCTGGATTCCAGCGTCACGCGCTGGAATGACAACTGCGTTTTTTGTTTTTTTGTCATCAAATACTCCTACTCTTTATGTCATCCAAGTGTCCTGACTACTTGGATCCAAGAAATTTAATTGTTTTAAATTTTTCCCTCTATACACCTATTTAAAATTTATGTTATCCACATGTGCAATATAATCTATAATAACGTTTATCAATACAATATATTAAAAAATATTATGAGCTTCGTGAAAGAAAAAAACACCCCTGTGATGGAGCAGTATTTGAACCTGAAAGCTCAATACAAGGATCATCTGCTATTTTATAGGCTAGGAGATTTTTATGAATTGTTTTTCGATGATGCTATTAAAGCTGCGAAATTGCTGAATATAGTGCTAACCAAGAGAGGTAATTCGTGTGGGCAGGACATACCAATGTGTGGAGTGCCAGCACACAGTAGTGAATCTTACCTACACAAGCTAATAGATTTAGGATTCAAAGTAGCAATCTGTGACCAATTAGAAACTGCTGATGAAGCAAAAAAGAGGGGCTATAAATCCATAGTAAAACGTGATGTAGTGCGAGTTGTAACTCCAGGTACAATTATAGAAGATTCACTACTGGAGGATAAAAGCAATAATTATCTCGCGTCCATAGTTGAACAAAATGACGAATATGCTATTAGTTGGCTTGAATTATCGACGGGAAAATTTTTTCACACTTTAACGAGTTTGAAAGCTCTAGATAGTGATTTATTGCGTATATCACCAAGAGAATTATTAATTTCTGAAAAATTCACTGAGGACGAAAAAATTAGATCGATTTTAAAAAATTATAAAATATCAATTACGCAACACGCACAGAGCTTTTTTGAGTATAGTAAATCTCACAGAACATTATGCGAGTTTTATAAAATCAGGGAACTTGGGAGTATAGGAAATTTCAGCAAAGTAGAAATCATGGCGTGTGGTGCACTGCTTGAATATGTCAGAGTAACACAAAGGGGCTCCATTCCAAGGCTTGAATTCCCAAAAACCTATAAGCAACAAAATTTCATGCTTATTGATGCTTCAGCAAGGAGAAATCTTGAGTTGTTTTCAACTCAATTTGGTGAAAAGAAAGGTTCACTAATTTCAGTTATTGATCATACAGTTACAGCTTCTGGTGGACGCCTGCTCAAACAAATGCTCGCTTCACCCCTTGCTTGCTCCAAGGCAATCAATTTGAGGCTCAGCACCGCTCAATTTTTTGTAAATAATCATGAGCCACGCAGAAAAATACGAGAGATATTATCTAACATTCCGGATATTGAAAGGTCTTTATCGCGCTTAATACTAGGGCGTGGTTCACCAAAGGATATGAACCTATTGAAAATAGGCCTAGGAAAGACTTTAGAATTGTCTGAGTTCTTATGTAAAATTGAATCAGGTGAAAATGGATCTCTCCCCCAACAATATGTCATCCAAACTGAGATCCAGCCAGCGTCACGCGCTGGAATGACAGTAAAATCAGACGAGAGTGAACTAAGCACAATACATAAAAGCCTTGGCAATGATAAAGACCTATTTGAACTGTTAAATAGTGCTATACTCGATAATAACCTCAGTTCCGTGAAAGAAGGAGGATTTATTCACTCAAAATACAACTCAGAATTATCTGAGTTATCCTACATATTAAATAATAGTAATAAACTAATAACCAAACTCCGTGAATCTTATCGCGACCTAACTGGCATTGCCGCACTCAAAATATTACACAACAACATACTTGGTTATTACGTTGAAGTGTCGGCAAATCACAAAATAACTTCGGATATATTTATTCATAGGCAAAGCTTAGCAAATAGCATGCGCTACACTACTAATGAATTGAAAGAACTAGAAAATAAAATTCTTACGGCACGTGATGCTGCAATCGGCTTAGAAATGAAAATTTTTAGTGAACTGTGTAGTGAAGTCGCTAAAGAATCTGAAAAAATTGCTCTTGCTGCAAATGCTTTGGCAAAACTTGATATTAGAACCGCATTTGCAGAGCTTGCAGTGCAAAATAATTACGTAAAACCCATTATTGATAACAGCAAAGAGTTCAATATCTGTAGCGGAAGACATCCAGTGGTTGAAGTTAACGATAAATTCATTGCAAATAGCATCAATTTAGCTGGTATACATCTAATTACTGGTCCTAATATGGCTGGAAAAAGCACTTTCTTGAGGCAAAACGCTCTCATTGCAATTTTAGCTCACATGGGGTCATTTGTGCCAGCAGAGAGTGCACATATTGGAGTGATTGACAAGATATTCAGCAGGGTTGGCGCAACGGATAATATAACAGCTGGTTATTCTACCTTCATGGTAGAGATGATCGAAACAGCAACGATAGTAAATCAGGCAACGGACCGTTCCTTGGTGATACTTGATGAAATTGGTAGGGGCACAGGGGTGTATGATGGATTATCTATTGCACAGGCAGTGATTGAACATATTCACAATGTAAATAAGTGCCGCGCCATTTTTGCAACTCATTATCATGAATTAACTAAAGTAAGCAAATACTTGAAGAACGTGAAATGTTTTTGTGTAAAAATAAGAGAGTGGAACGGAGAGGTTATTTTTCTACATGAAGTAATTGAAGGCATTGCAGATGAGTCATATGGAATACATGTAGCAAAACTTGCTGGTTTTCCTGATTCTGTTTTAAATAGAGCAAGTGAAGTGTTTGAGGAGCTGAAGGCTTGAATCATTATTATAAGTGAAGAATTACCTATACAATCGTGGTAGTAGCTATAGAAACGAAAAACTTACTTGACACCCTTCGCCAGCGCCCTTATCATGATAGTGAAGCTATTGTATTTGCTTTCGCCAATCTGCAGATTAAAAGGTAAGGATTACTTAATGTATCGGCGTCTTATGTTTAATTTTTTGCAGTATATAGATACTGTATGTCTTTACAAAACTTCATCTACATCTAGATTTTTATCTAAATAAGCTGAACGCGCTTATAAAGCGTTACAAGACATCAAAAAATGCCAATACTCGACAGAGATAGTAAAAGACTAGCTAACTCGGGGATTCTTTGTCTTTTTTTCTGCTTAGTAAACTTCTTAAACATTTGCAGCGTAAGTTAGTTGCAATTAAAAGCAGCTTAATCTTGCTTGTCAAGCGTTTAAAACATAAAAAACGCCAATATTTTAAAGCGGATAATAACCCCAGGGCTTCTTTTGCCTTTTTTTTTATTTGGTAAATTTCTTAATATTTATAGCTAAACGACAATCGTCATCCCGCTACTTGTTAGCGGGATCTAGAGATACCGCGGCGGTATGACGTAGGACTGCTGTCATCCCAGTCTGGGATCTATTTTGCATGTAACTCCAATTGTGTTTTGGCATAAAACGCGACGCGTATTAGACTTATTTGCAAGCAAAGCTTGCTAGGCTCTGTGGACAAAATTTTAGAGAAGCCATACAAGAGCTCCAACAAAATTGAGAAAACCCATAAAAACCTCAGCAGTTTTATCAAATCTGGAAAAAATGCGCCTAAAATTTTTAATTTTACCAAAAAAACACTCAATCAAATGACGTTCTTTGTAGATATGCTCATCGTAATACCTTTGCACTTTTCGATTCCGTTTTGGCGGAATAACTACTGTACATCCCTTGTCTTCAAGACTTGTAACAAAGGCATTGCTATCGTAGCCCTTGTCAGCTACTACAGTAGAGTTATAGATACTTTCGGTCAACACTTGTGCCTGCGTAATTTCATTTCTTTGACCAGGAGTCAGAGTAAATTTAAGTGGATTTCCAAGTGCATCGACAATCGCATGTATTTTAGTTGTAAAGCCACCTTTGCTCCTCCCTAAAGCTTCTTGATCCTTGGAGTTTTTTGTATATCCAGATGAACATGGATGGCCTCGGATGATCGTACCGTCGATTATAGCAACTTCTAAATCAGGCTCTTGTTTAGTATATTCAAGCAATTTTTTCCAGACATCTCTTTCACACCATCTTTTAAATCGCTTATGTATACTCCTGTAATTACCATAAGTTTTTGGTAAAAGTCTCCATTGGCAACCACTTCGCACTATGTACCACACTGCCTCTATGAATATTCTTAAACGTTTTTCATCTTTGCTGTGCATTCCTTTTACGCTTTTTATGAACTCTAAAATTTGTTTCCAATTTTCCTCTTTGATGTAATATTGCATATGGTAGTTTCTCCATTTTTTACCTATTAGGCTAAACTACCATCTTTTTCTCTCTTTTCATATTTTTTGTCCACAGAGCCTAGATCCAAGTAGTCAGGGCACTGGGATGACAGGAGAAGGAAGCACTGGGATTGGGATGGAAAAGGCTATTTGTGTGATGCCAATGAGTGATAGAAAGTTCTGCAAGAAGTCATTAATTGCAAAAATTTAATATAAGTGGTAAAGTAGAACCACTGAATAAAAAACATATGTTAATTAATACAACGTCGGAGCTGGAGGACATATGTGAGGGGTTGATAGCAAAAAAGCCAAAATTTATAGCAGTTGACACGGAGTTCATTAGAAATAATTTAATCTACTACCCAAAATTATCGTTAATTCAAATTTCTTACGGAGAGAAGAGTTTTATTGTAGACGCATTAGTGCCAGAAATTGATTTATCATTCATTAAGAAAATAATGCTAAATCAGGGGATAACCAAAGTGTTTCATAGCTGCCGGCAGGATATAGAATCCTTACTCACTGTGTTTAAATGTATTCCCACTCCCATTTTTGATACCCAAGTTGCTGCTATGTTTTGTCATTATTATCATGACTTTATTGGTTACTCAAAAGTAGTGGAGCAATATCAAGGAATAGCACTGGATAAAATTAAAGCTAAAAATTCAGATTGGTTAAGGCGTCCGTTGTCCGAAGATCAGTTAGATTATGCAGTAAACGACGTGGTACACCTATATGACCTATACCAAATATTGTGCAATAAACTTGAAGAAAATAATAGGATGGGTTGGTTTCAAGAAGAGATGGAATCAATAGTTGATATAAATAAGTATTTACATAGCCCAAAAGATGCATGGAAGAGGATTAAATTTAATTATGGAGTAAATCCAAGATTGATACTAACTGTTAAAGCAGTTAGTGAGTGGCAAGAAACCTTAGCACAGCGCTATAATATGAACCGTAATAAAATAATCAATAATGCTGTAATAGCTGATTTTATTGAAAAAAATGTAGAGCATGTTGATGAGATTTTAGATGATCTCAAGAGGAATACAAAAAATATAAAAGATGCGGATTTACTAGAGTTTGTGAATATTTTTAATGAAAATGAGAGAAATTGGATGCAGCAAAACAACACCTTATCGAGTAATTATGACAAATCTGTACTTGATATACTCTCAATTATTTTAGATAGTAAATGTAAAGAAAGTAACATATCAAGGAAATTAGTTTCTTCAAAAGATGAGTTAACCGGGTCAATATCTGGACAGACAGATAAATTATTCAAGGGATGGAGATATGATTTTTTTGGCAGGTCAGTTGAATCATTTTTGAACACAAGCTCAAAATTTGAGATTTCAGCAGTGAAATCCGCAAATAATATAACCAAAATTCAGAGTAATTTAGTGGAGAATAACTGTTGCTAAAGTAACTTAGATTTATCGACAATCGTCATCCCGCTACGTGTTAGTGGCTAAGAGATACCGCGGCGGTATGACGGTTAAGTAGGGTGTCATCCCAGTGCCCTGACTACTTGGATCCAGGAAAATTGATTGTGCACTATACAACATAAAAGCTAGATTCCAGACTGGGATGACACCACCTACAAATTGCAATGTTCGTATAGTTAGTGCGACCCGAAAGTCGTGATTTTGTGATGGTTAAATTCCATCTTCCCTAGACATCGGGGATAATGTATGTCTCACATTTTAGAGAGTGGCAACCTCTAGGATGCAAGCATGAGATAAAAGCAGGTAACACTAAACCTTATAGTGAATCCCTGCAAACAGAGTTAGATATGGTTACGAGAGGAACCAATGCCTGAATTGTCGTAACGAACGATATGCGAAATAAGGTTGGTTAACGCATAGACCAAAAGGTACGGAGAAAGTGGATAATTAGAACTTGACTGGTCTGATTAAGATGTTTCCCATCTCCCGGCAAAAAGTTGGAACCTAAGTCTAACATGAAACAATTTCATGGAACGGAGTAACATTATAGATGCTCTTATTCTTTAAGCAGGGAGCCACCCGTATGCACCTATAATGAGGGATTGTCTAAGAAGCCAAGGCCTAAAGTAATGTTTAGGATATGCTGACGTGGACACTGTAATTTGGAAGGTAAAGTTGTGAGTAGTGGTTAATATGTTATGAGCCAACATTAAGTGTTAGGTATGAATGAATACGACTTCTCTAGGCTCTGTGGACAAAATTTTAGAGAAGCCATACAAGAGCTCCAACAAAATTGAGAAAACCCATAAAAACCTCAGCAGTTTTATCAAATCTGGAAAAAATGCGCCTAAAATTTTTAATTTTACCAAAAAAACACTCAATCAAATGACGTTCTTTGTAGATATGCTCATCGTAATACCTTTGCACTTTTCGATTCCGTTTTGGCGGAATAACTACTGTACATCCCTTGTCTTCAAGACTTGTAACAAAGGCATTGCTATCGTAGCCCTTGTCAGCTACTACAGTAGAGTTATAGATACTTTCGGTCAACACTTGTGCCTGCGTAATTTCATTTCTTTGACCAGGAGTCAGAGTAAATTTAAGTGGATTTCCAAGTGCATCGACAAGCGCATGTATTTTAGTTGTAAAGCCACCTTTGCTCCTCCCTAAAGCTTCTTGATCCTTGGAGTTTTTTGTATATCCAGATGAACATGGATGGCCTCGGATGATCGTACCGTCGATTATAGCAACTTCTAAATCAGGCTCTTGTTTAGTATATTCAAGCAATTTTTTCCAGACATCTCTTTCACACCATCTTTTAAATCGCTTATGTATACTCCTGTAATTACCATAAGTTTTTGGTAAAAGTCTCCATTGGCAACCACTTCGCACTATGTACCACACTGCCTCTATGAATATTCTTAAACGTTTTTCATCTTTGCTGTGCATTCCTTTTACGCTTTTTATGAACTCTAAAATTTGTTTCCAATTTTCCTCTTTGATGTAATATTGCATATGGTAGTTTCTCCATTTTTTACCTATTAGGCTAAACTACCATCTTTTTCTCTCTTTTCATATTTTTTGTCCACAGAGCCTAGTAATATAGAGAATGCTGTATTTAAGCTATAAAAACAAATTTACCAAGCTTTGAAATGTTAATTACATGGAGAAGTATGTATGACAAACACCAAGTTAGAGAGAAGCCGGATGTGGTGAAAGTCACAAGTCCGGTTTTGAAGTCGAGTGGGGAGAGGTGACTTTCTCCACTTAGATAACTGTGCTTGACACTGGGATCTAGAAAATCTAGTTAATATATATAGAGAAACCTTAGCTATAGTTTCAAAAGAAGTCGAATGTATTTTGTTATATGATTATAAGTCTAACAGGCGGAATTGGGGTAGGAAAGAGCTTTGTAGCTAATTGCTTTCAAGAGTTTGGTGCTGTTGTATTTGATGCTGATTCTGTTGTACACCAACTTTATAAAGTGGATAAAAACATAATAAGTTATGCAGAGAAAAATTTTCCTGGAGTGGTAGTAAATGGTGAAATAGATAGAACAGTACTGTCTAAATATTTCTTAGCCTACGATGAAAATTGGAAACAATTTCAATCTTTGGTTCACTCTGCTGTGCTGCGTGAATTAGAATTTTTTATTGCCAAGGAAAAAAAGATCGATAGAAAACTTTTAGTTTTAGATGTGCCACTTCTATTAGAAACAAAATTTTATTTATATTGCGACCTTATTGTTTTTGTTCATGCAGATAGCGTTGTGCAAGCTCAAAGACTTAACGAACGCAACATAGATAAAGAAAAGCTTAATCTAATCTCCGATGTTCAGTTATCTATTGAGGAGAAAAGGAAGATGAGTGACTTTATTATCGATACCAGTGTAAGCAAAGAGTATGTTTTTTCTCAAGTAAAAGATATAGTGGATTCATTAAACCTAAACACGTAGCTCTAGGTGTATGGTCCCAGAGTGTGATGGTGTGGATTTAGTATAAATAATTCTGGAGACTGTGTCCACTGATAACATATAAATTCATAAGGAGTAAGACCCTTAAGAGTTTTGAGTCTCTTTGCATAATTATAAGCCATAACAAAGTTATAAAGGTGTTCTTTAAGTTGCTGGTGCGATTGATAGTAATACTTCTTAACTGTAGCATCCTTTAAAGTTTTATTCATACGCTCGACTTGCCCATTCGTCCAAGGATGGCTAACTTTTGTCAAACGATGTTCAATAACATTCTCTTCGCAAACTCTATCAAATATATGTTGGAAAGCATACTTATGACGCTTCTGGTTTGTAAATTGTATACCGTTATCTGTCAAAATAGTATGGATTTTATACGGTAAAATTCTAATCAAATTACGTAAGAACTCAGCAGCTATGGGTTTTGTAGCACTGTTACGCAACTCAACATAGGTAAATTTGGATGTCCTATCAATAGCAACAAACAAATGTAATTTGCCCTCCTCAGTTCTAACTTCAGCAATATCAATATGAAAGTAACCGATAGGATATTGTTTGAATTTCTTTTTTGACTTAACTTCTCCATCAACAGTTGGTAATCTGCTAATGTTGTGTCTTTGTAAACAACGATACAAGCTAGAGCGAGTCAAATGCGGAATTGTAGACTGCAGAGCGTAAAGGCAATCATCTAGTGGCAGTAGTGTATACTTGCGAAATGTAACTATTATAGCTTCCTCTTCTAGCGTTAAAACAGTCGATCTTGGACGCTTTGGACCCATATCAGCATCTTTCGTAAATGAACGTTTTCTCCACTTAATAATAGTTTTTGGATTAAGGTTATAATGCTTGGAGAGTTTTGCTATGCTCTCTTTTCTATTTTGTATTGCTCTACGAATCGTCTGTGTTGTTTTGGCGCACCCATGTAATATTTGTCCCATAACTCCTCCTTTGATGGTATTTTTTTCTCATATTTTATCATACCATCACACTCTGGGACTGTACACCTACGTCATACCGCCGCGGTATCTCTAGATCCCGCTAACAAGCAGCGGGATAACGGTTGTCAGGGTAGCTGTCATCCCAGCAGCCTCCCTCCCCTGTCATCCAAGTAGCCCCCTATGGTGTCATCCCAGTGCCCAGACACTGGGATCCAGGAAAATTGATTGTGCACTATAGCAACATTTTTGATCAAAAACTGGATTCCAGTGTCAAGCACTGGAATGACACCCTTCCGGTGGGAACTGCTCTCAAACTACAACAGCGTGAGTAGCTATAGAAGCTTTAATGATACAAGCATCGAACAGACGAAATCTGTCAAATCAGAAAGAAACACACAAATTTAAGTTTTTAGTAGTTTTCAAGTATAGTTGTACAGGGAGCGCCTTTGCAGTTATGACCGACATTTTCAATGGTGCCTAAGTGCCCGTATGCAAGGATGGTTTTGGAAGGAACGGTCAAATCATTGATGGAGTCATTTAGACTACCTCGGTTAGGAGATTGTACTATCAACCGTTCCAAGCTGAAGCGTTTCCCTATTACAAATTATATGTAGGAGTTGTAAGTTAAAAACGTGATATAAAAGAGATAAGAGAGAAAGATAACCCTGCTCACTAGGAATAGGGCTATCACGGGCGTGCGCGACCGAAAGGAAATTGGTATTACAACCGTTGGTATCAAGGTACGCTAGCCCTATCTCTCGATACGTTTGAATAGTTGCTTGGGACATATATATGCACCCGTTTACAATCTTAAATTAACTAAAACTATCGAGGTTTATTATGGTTACATCTTATCAAAATTTTATTGGCATTGACATCGGAAAATTTAAAAATGTCGTTGCAATTCACAAACAGAAGAATGCTGTCGAATTTGATAATAATGCTTCTGGTTGGCAACAATTATTTCAAGAGTTTTCAGATATTCTACCTAATGCTTTAGTGACTTTAGAAAATACAGGGAAATATGAGCTTGGCTTATCACATTTTCTTACCGACAAAAATATTGCCGTGCATCGAGCTAATACTCGTAAAGTAAAAAGCTTTATTTTATCTCACGGAACTTTAGGCTCTGTGGACAAAATTTTAGAGAAGCCATACAAGAGCTCCAACAAAATTGAGAAAACCCATAAAAACCTCAGCAGTTTTATCAAATCTGGAAAAAATGCGCCTAAAATTTTTAATTTTACCAAAAAAACACTCAATCAAATGACGTTCTTTGTAGATATGCTCATCGTAATACCTTTGCACTTTTCGATTCCGTTTTGGCGGAATAACTACTGTACATCCCTTGTCTTCAAGACTTGTAACAAAGGCATTGCTATCGTAGCCCTTGTCAGCTACTACAGTAGAGTTATAGATACTTTCGGTCAACACTTGTGCCTGCGTAATTTCATTTCTTTGACCAGGAGTCAGAGTAAATTTAAGTGGATTTCCAAGTGCATCGACAATCGCATGTATTTTAGTTGTAAAGCCACCTTTGCTCCTCCCTAAAGCTTCTTGATCCTTGGAGTTTTTTGTATATCCAGATGAACATGGATGGCCTCGGATGATCGTACCGTCGATTATAGCAACTTCTAAATCAGGCTCTTGTTTAGTATATTCAAGCAATTTTTTCCAGACATCTCTTTCACACCATCTTTTAAATCGCTTATGTATACTCCTGTAATTACCATAAGTTTTTGGTAAAAGTCTCCATTGGCAACCACTTCGCACTATGTACCACACTGCCTCTATGAATATTCTTAAACGTTTTTCATCTTTGCTGTGCATTCCTTTTACGCTTTTTATGAACTCTAAAATTTGTTTCCAATTTTCCTCTTTGATGTAATATTGCATATGGTAGTTTCTCCATTTTTTACCTATTAGGCTAAACTACCATCTTTTTCTCTCTTTTCATATTTTTTGTCCACAGAGCCTAGCAAAGTCTGATAGATCAGATGCAAGAGCTCTTGCTCAATATGGATTTGAACGCCATAGAACTATCTCTCTATTTGTACCTACCTCTACAGAACAATCAACTTTGGCTGCACTTTGTCAACGTCGTGATGATATTACGCAAATGAGAACTCAAGAAAAATGCAGACTTGAAGCACCGGAAAATGATCATATAAAAGAAAGCTGTCAAAAGACCATTGAGTTTTTCGATAGTCAAATAAACGAACTCAATGATACTATACAAAAGATTATTGATGAAAGCCGCGAATTACAACAACGCCAAAAAATTCTTAAAACAGTTCCTGGAATAGGTAAAAAGTTATCACAAGATTTTTTGTGTTTAATGCCAGAGCTTGGTTACTTAAACAGAAAAGAAGTAGCAAGTCTTGCCGGAGTTGCACCGCATCCAAAAGAAAGTGGTAAAGCTGTTGGTTACCGAAGGATTACAGGTGGTAGAAGTAACGTTCGTTCAAAGCTCTTTACAGCCGCTATGGCTGCTACAAGGTCAAAATCTATACTTGGCGCCTTTTATTCTAAGCTTGTTGAAAGTGGTAAGAAGAAGATGGTGGCTATAACAGCCCTAATGCTTAAAATTATAGTAATTGCTAATACAAGACTTAAAGAAGCAATTAATTTGCATACTTAAAAATCTTCACAACGGTAACTGAAATCGGCTAATGAATATGTGCGTCCACACAGACTTAAAGCACATATTCATTAGCTTAAGCAGAAATTGCTGTGGTAGCTGTTTGATATAAAATTCTATTTCTATGACAAACGGGTTTTTATTGCCCATATAATTTGCAAAATTACACAAATAAAAAAATTTTTAAAAAACATAGTTGATATCAACTATACTTCTTTTTACCATTGTTTATATTTCCTATTCACATATATTAATATTTTACTCACTTAAAGTAAGCTAACTACCGTTATTAATATTTTTGTAATAAAAATTGTATATGGTGCATATAATCAAATTAAGAGGAAGATTGTGGAAATTACGCCATCAATAAAAAAAGAATTGAAGCAAAGTACTCTATATATTTGTCTAGAAAAATGCAAAAGTGCATTTTGGTTCATCTTTTGGTTTAGTGCGGGAATCAATTTATTAATGTTATTCCTACCACTTTATACCTCTCAAGTGCTTGATCGGGTGATATCAAGCGAAAGTGTGTCAACATTAACTATGCTGACAATTATCACTTTATCTGCATTTGCATGTTCTGCAATGCTTGAAACTTGTCGATATTTAGCCATGGCAAAAATAGGTGATTGGATCGATAAAACTGCAACACCAGATCTGATAGTAAGGTCAATCAGGCTAACGTCAGTGCAGAGCTCAACTTCAAGTGGTGAAGCAATACGAGATCTCGGGGTAATAAAAAATTTCATTACAGGAAATGGTATATTCTCACTGTTTGATACTCCATGGTCGTTAATTTACCTTGTTGTGATTTTCATGATACACACCTCCACGGGGTTTATAGCTATTGCTGGAATTATTATATTAGTCTCTATGGCAATATGGAATGAACTTGCCACTAAACGAATATTACAAGAAACCAACGAAGAAACTATACGGAATATCAATGCTATAGATGTTGCAACAAGAAATGCAGAAGTAGTTGAAGCTATGGGCATGTCAGAATTCATAGTCTCTGATTGGTGTAAACGAAATGATCAGAATCGAGCAATGCAAATTAAAGCACAAAATCGCTCTAATGTAATTACTGGAATCACTAAGTTTTTGCGCTCAACTCTGCAAATATCAGTAATTGGAACAGGTGCATTACTTGCAATTACAGCTCATAAAACTGCTGGTAGCATCATCGCTGCTTCAATTTTAATGGGTAGAGTGTTAGCACCATTTGACGCTGCGGTTCATACTTGGAAGTTTTTAAATCAGGCTAGAATGTCATATGGAAGGCTACAAAGACTTATATTAACATCGCCAAAAAGAGAGCAAACGATGGCTCTACCAGAACCTGAAGGAAAATTGGAATTTGATAGAGTATTTTTTACTCCTTATGGAAGCAATAAGCCAACAGTAAAAGGAATATCATTTATTATAGAACCAGGGGACGTAGTAGGTGTGATTGGTGCAAGTGCTTCTGGTAAATCCACTATCGCAAAATTAACTGTTGGTGTATGGAAGCCAATATCTGGTGTAGTCAGACTAGATGGCGCTGATGTATATACTTGGAATCGAGAAAATTTTGGTAATTATGTTGGCTACTTACCTCAAGATATTGAGTTATTTAACACTAGTATCAAAGCTAATATTGCTCGCATGAGACCAGATCCAAATCCTGAAGAAATAATCAAAGCAGCAAAAATTGCAGGAATACATGAACTAATACTAAGCTTACCAAATGGATATGATACAACAATAGGAGGTCTTGGAGGAGTAACGCTCTCTGGCGGCCAAAAACAGCTTCTTGGACTTGCCAGAGCTTTTTATGGTCACACAAAACTTTTAGTACTTGATGAACCAAACGCTAACTTAGATAGCAATGGAGAGGCATGCTTAATTAATGCAATTGGCATTGCAAGAAAGCAAAATACTACTACTGTTATCATCACTCACAAGCTACCGTTATTGTCCGTAGTTGATAAGGTGATCCTCATGTCAGATGGTGTTATTTACGCTATGGGCCCAAAAGATGAGATTTTGAGCAAATTAGTTGCTCCATCATCAAGTACCACAGAAGATGAGAGCTCTTCAGCAAATGGTTAGTTTACTTACAATAAATTCTGTATCTGAAATAACAACTGTTCCAGAAAAATATATATTTCTTTACCATTAGAAATAATATTACAAGAATAGTAAATAGATTAATAACTCTTATTAATTAAAGTCAATCGGCAGATATAGCTAAAGTGGCTTAGGTTTACCTACAATTTGAAAAACAACAAATTCTTCTTAATGAATTTTCTTAATTTGTTATCTAAATAACTTAATATTAGTGGTAATTTTATAAAAAAATTATAATATAAATAATGTTGCTGCGAAAATTTATAACAATATTTCCCTCTAACGTTTAATGAATTTCAATAAATTGCCTTTTTAATTCTAGGCTCTGTGGACAAAAAATATGAAAAGAGAGAAAAAGATGGTAGTTTAGCCTAATAGGTAAAAAATGGAGAAACTACCATATGCAATATTACATCAAAGAGGAAAATTGGAAACAAATTTTAGAGTTCATAAAAAGCGTAAAAGGAATGCACAGCAAAGATGAAAAACGTTTAAGAATATTCATAGAGGCAGTGTGGTACATAGTGCGAAGTGGTTGCCAATGGAGACTTTTACCAAAAACTTATGGTAATTACAGGAGTATACATAAGCGATTTAAAAGATGGTGTGAAAGAGATGTCTGGAAAAAATTGCTTGAATATACTAAACAAGAGCCTGATTTAGAAGTTGCTATAATCGACGGTACGATCATCCGAGCCCATCCATGTTCATCTGGATATACAAAAAACTCCAAGGATCAAGAAGCTTTAGGGAGGAGCAAAGGTGGCTTTACAACTAAAATACATGCGCTTGTCGATGCACTTGGAAATCCACTTAAATTTACTCTGACTCCTGGTCAAAGAAATGAAATTACGCAGGCACAAGTGTTGACCGAAAGTATCTATAACTCTACTGTAGTAGCTGACAAGGGCTACGATAGCAATGCCTTTGTTACAAGTCTTGAAGACAAGGGATGTACAGTAGTTATTCCGCCAAAACGGAATCGAAAAGTGCAAAGGTATTACGATGAGCATATCTACAAAGAACGTCATTTGATTGAGTGTTTTTTTGGTAAAATTAAAAATTTTAGGCGCATTTTTTCCAGATTTGATAAAACTGCTGAGGTTTTTATGGGTTTTCTCAATTTTGTTGGAGCTCTTGTATGGCTTCTCTAAAATTTTGTCCACAGAGCCTAGATAAGTATATGCTTTGTTAATATGTTTAGTTCAAAATCCAAAAGTAAGTTTATGCTTTCTATTGGAGAAGAAGGCATAATGTTACTATATTTTAAAAATAATACTTTAAATAAAAGGTATTTTGTTAAGGGCAAAAACGATAAAGCAGTTTCCGATTTAATTTCATGTCTTTCGTCAGATAAAAAAGCACCTTTATACCTGGTGCTTAATCATGCAGATCAAAATTACTCGCTACAGTTTATTACAAGGGCAAACAAGATTAGTGCCTATCTATCAGCAAAAACAAAGATGGAGCATTTTTCTCGTAATAATGACATAAGTTCAGTTTTTTTGGTTGAGAAGCCAAACAAATTCAATCAAAACTGGTGCTATCTTCTTGTTTCATCAAAAGCAAAGCATTTAGTAGAATATTGGTTGAATGTGTTTATTGAGATAGGCTCCAACTTTAAGGGAATATTAATGTTTCCTATAGAAATAAGTAATATAACAAAAAAGATTCTACATAAAGATCCTAATAATTGGAAAATTATAGTTGCTGCAACTAAAACGGGAGGCTATAGACAAGTGGTTCTTAAAGAGAATAAAATGGTATTTACGCGTTTAACATCATTTACTAATGATAATTTACCAGGAATTATCGCTGGTGGAATATATCAGGAAGTGCAAGATACTATTCGATCCTTAACTAAGTTTGGGTTTGAAAAAAATAACCCTATCGACCTTTGTATCATAGTGTCAGAAGATATTAAAGCTAGTTTATCAGTCATAAATTTTTCAGAGAACAGTGTGAACATATTAACTCCATATGAGTTAGGCAAACTATTAGGAGCAGAACTAGCTATAAGTGAAAAAGATAACTTTTGCGATACCATAATTTTGTTTCATAGCTTTAAGAATAAATTAGCAGCTATTTTTAATACAAAGGAAACTAAAGAATTTTATCTATTCAATTACCTTTATTTAAACTCTCCTCGAATTTTTCTATACTTCGCCCTGGTTTTAGTTATAACAAACACCCTTTGTTTGCTAAATTTGTATTCAAATTTTAATGTCGCTGATAATTTATCAGCAAAGCAGAACACCTTAAATAACCAATTAACAAAACTTAGCCAAAGCTATAATGTAAAAAAAATAGATGAAATTTATGATTTTATTAATATCAATAATATTTTATCAAAAATAGAATACTCTCCTCTTACACAAGTTAAGTATGTAGAAAAGTTAAAAATACCAGGTATAGAGCTTCGATCATTTGAATGGAATTATAATGAGGCAAAAAGTTATATTACCACAACTTTAAAGTTTAATTTTCAATCCGGTAAAAATATTTCTCATCAATACGAGAAACTACGAAAAAATTTAAACGATAATTTTCGTACCTATGACATTAATATTTCTAGCTTACCTGCTGCCAAAGAGCAAAATCTATCTATTGATGTTGAAATAGGAGAGGCAATGTAGATTAATGACTATCTCTCAATTAAAAAGAAAAGCTACAATTCAGTTTATATCGTATTTGTTATTATCTGTTGGATTAATAGGGTTATTAACATATGTTGTTATCTATAACGAAAAGATTTATAATAAAAACCAAATTGCGATTGATAAAATACGTTCTATTAATTTACAGATTACTGGAATTCAAAAAAAGGAAGTTGTTCTAAATAAAAACCTAGATTTATGGAAAAAAATTTCTTCTTCAAATTTACACAGTAGCAGATACATTGCAAATTTAAATTTCGAGCTTAGCAAGTTATATAAAAAGTACTATATATTAGAACCTGAAATATCAATTTCTATACCCGAAGAAGTTGAGCTCCACAACAAAAGTGAACGCACAAAAGTAATAAAAAGTGAAGTGGTCCTAAATTTAAGCTCAATCAGCGATAAGCATATTTTTTTATTTCTACAGTCTATTCCAAATCTGCCCGGTTATGTTATGATCAAATCTCTTATTTTAAATAAGCAGAGAAATATTGATGCTGCAACTATGAATCAGATTTTGAATGGTAATATGATAGAGATAGTGAGAGCTAATATAGTCTTTGATTGGTATACTATATTAAGTAGATAAGGTGATGAACATAAAGCTGTTTTTTATTTTTACGCTACTCATTTCCAATGTTAATGCATATTGCAGTTGTGAAGATATCATAGAAAGCATAGCAATTTGTAAGGAGTATTCTTGCCGACAATATATTGGCAATGAAGATTTTATTGAGCATAAAATATTAGGATTAAATAGTGGAAATTTATGCGTATATATAGAAAAACAAGGTGATGATGAAATGGTTTGTCATCATTCTCAGTATGGAATGATGATAGAAAAAAGATATTTTGAAAGTATTCTTAAAGTTGGCAATCAAGAAATTGATGATTTTATTGATATAGCAAATTTGCGTGCAAAAGAGTGTTTCTTTATCAACAATCAAAAACTAAGCTATACAGATCGGGACGATATAATAAGAGAAGCAGTGGAAAGTGACTTTGACGTTTTGTCACAATATAGTAACGTAAAAAGCATTTTTTTTGATGAAGAGCCAGTTAATAGAATGGTCAATGAAATGGAAAAGTTCAATTTACGATCTTCAAGAGCTGCAAAAGAGGAGGTATCAGATAATTTCAACGGTAAGGTAGTGAGTTTAGACTCAATTTTATATCTTTCTCCCGATACATGGAAAATATGGGTAAATGGAAAGTTGTTTATAAACACTAAGGATTTAAAAGTGCACTCAGTCACTGAAAATTATGTAACTTTTGTATGGACCGTAGATCAAAAAGCAATAAAAAAGCATGCGAATGATTCTCAAAATGTATATTTTGGATATGGGAGTATTATGTTTACGCTTTATCCAAAACAAAAATTTGACTTGGATAGCTTATCTATTAAATAATTTAGTATATGGCCAAAGTGACTTACGACAATTTGAAAAATCGTCATCCCGCTGCTTGTTAGCTGATGAGATACCGCGGCGGTATGACGGTCCGCTACGTGTTAGCGGGATCTAGAGATACCGCAGGTGGGTAGCTATACATGCGCTTGTAGCTCAGTTGGATAGAGCATTGCCCTCCGGAGGCAAAGGCCGTGGGTTCAAATCCCTCCAAGCGCACTTTTAATAAAATTTGACAATAGTACTTTCATATAAGATAATAAAGGGATTTATTTAGAACATAATTATGTCTGGTGGTACCATAAACAAAGTCATACTAGTTGGTAATTTAGGAAAAGATCCTGAAATTAGGACTACACAAAATGGAAAAGAAATGGCAAGTTTTTCAATAGCCACATCTGAAAGTTGGACTGACAAACTTTCCGGTATGCGCTCTGAAAAGACAGAGTGGCATAATATCGTAATTTTTAGTGAAGGATTAGTAAAAATCGTCAAAGATTTTGCACGTAAAGGCAGTAAAGTTTATGTTGAAGGTTCTTTGAGAACTAGAAAATGGACTGACCAAAACGGTAGTGAAAGATACACAACAGAGGTGGTTCTATATAATTTTAATAGCGCTCTTACTCTCTTGGATTCACGAAATAGTGCGCCAAATCCTGATTACAAGCCAAGTGAATACAAACAAGGTGAAACAGAACAAAAAGATAAACACGAAAGTTTTGACAACGATATAAAAGATGAACTACTCGACGATGAAATACCATTTTAACAATTTAAATTGAAATCTACATTTTTATGGACTGCTTGTGTTACTCCTTTTAATTGCAATGGGGATAGCATAGATTATAGCAGTTTGCAGCGTTTACTGACAATGCAAGTTAAAGCTGAAAATGGCGTAGTGTTGCTAGGTAGCACAGGTGAGAGCCTATCGCTTACTGATTCTGAAAAGCGTACATTAGTTGAATTCGTATGTAAGCTAAAATTAAATACGAAAATTATAATTGGCGTACCAGGAGTGAATCTATATCAGACTCTTGAATGGCTTGATTTTTGCAAGGGTATGCCTATTCACGGCTATCTAATGACAACTCCCATTTATGCAAAGCCCGGAATTATGGGGCAGACTTTATGGTTTGAAAAGCTACTTGAAAAAGCACATGTGCCGGCTATGTTTTACAATATTCCATCGAGAGCAGGAGTGAGTCTTCACGCTGAAACTGTACGCAACTTATCCAGTCACGAAAAATTTTGGGCTATCAAAGATTCAAGTGGCACTGTTGATACTTTAACTCAGTATAAGAAAGTTGCACCAAATATTGAGGTCTTTTGCGGAGATGATAATATGATATCTGATATGGCCGCTTATGGTGCGGCTGGCCTGGTTTCCGTTGCTGCCAATGTTTGGCCACGCATAGCGCATGAATACGTTAAGCAATGTCTGAACGACGAACTCTCTTCACTGTCATTCCAGCGCGTGACGCTGGAATCCAGAAGGAAACCTGTTCAAATGACAGGAAATGACATGAAAAGTTCAACAGATATCTGGCAACAGGCTTGCGAAGCGTTATTTACTGCCAGCAACCCAATACCTACTAAAGCACTTTTGCATGATATTGGTCTTATAGAACATCAAACTGTCCGCCTACCGCTCAGCACAGAAGACTTGCCGTCTGTTGATGAGATAAAAAAAGCAACCGAAATAATTCTAAATTTGGAGAAAGTTAATCATTGTTGTCATCCTATGGCTTGACCCACAACTGTACGAACACTGCAATATGGTACGATATCACATAGTAAACGACGTCATGAAGGTAGCTGACACTGGTTCCTTTATGACGGCAGTGCTTGACACTGGGATGGCTTTGTTGCATCGCACCTTATGCGGTAGTAATTTACGATAAATTCATGTAGGTGTATGGTCCCAGAGTGTGATGGTGTGGATTTAGTATAAATAATTCTGGAGACTGTGTCCACTGATAACATATAAATTCATAAGGAGTAAGACCCTTAAGAGTTTTGAGTCTCTTTGCATAATTATAAGCCATAACAAAGTTATAAAGGTGTTCTTTAAGTTGCTGGTGCGATTGATAGTAATACTTCTTAACTGTAGCATCCTTTAAAGTTTTATTCATACGCTCGACTTGCCCATTCGTCCAAGGATGGCTAACTTTTGTCAAACGATGTTCAATAACATTCTCTTCGCAAACTCTATCAAATATATGTTGTAGCACTGTTACGCAACTCAACATAGGTAAATTTGGATGTCCTATCAATAGCAACAAACAAATGTAATTTGCCCTCCTCAGTTCTAACTTCAGCAATATCAATATGAAAGTAACCGATAGGATATTGTTTGAATTTCTTTTTTGACTTAACTTCTCCATCAACAGTTGGTAATCTGCTAATGTTGTGTCTTTGTAAACAACGATGCAAGCTAGAGCGAGTCAAATGCGGAATTGTAGACTGCAGAGCGTAAAGGCAATCATCTAGTGGCAGTAGTGTATACTTGCGAAATGTAACTATTATAGCTTCCTCTTCTAGCGTTAAAACAGTCGATCTTGGACGCTTTGGACCCATATCAGCATCTTTCGTAAATGAACGTTTTCTCCACTTAATAATAGTTTTTGGATTAAGGTTATAATGCTTGGAGAGTTTTGCTACGCTCTCTTTTCTATTTTGTATTGCTCTACGAATCGTCTGTGTTGTTTTGGCGCACCCATGTAATATTTGTCCCATAACTCCTCCTTTGATGGTATTTTTTTCTCATATTTTATCATACCATCACACTCTGGGACTGTACACCTAGAGGTAGTATTCATATCTTCTGATAATAACTGGGTAGCTTATTGCCATAGCTCCTGTAAAATGACTTCTAAACAAACTATTTCTTAAGTAATTTACACTTCAGAGTTTATCTGCTTTAAAGTTTACTCTATTCTGTTTCAGCATTTGTCATAAATCCTTAATTGTTTCTGACTTTTTAGTTCAGTTTTTAACCATTCTTTCCTTAACTTAATGGCAGTGGACCTCGTCATCCCGCTACTTGTTAGCGGGATCTCTTGTTAGCGGCTGAGATACCGCGAATGAATCGCGGTATGACGGTTCGCGGCGGTATGGACGTAGGAAAACCTTTCTTGGGTCAGCTATAGAGACTCTCATCTTTAGCGAGCTTCAAGGTAATTGGTTGCTATTTGCGAAAATATTCGCATAATTTAAGTAACATTACTTAATAAAAATTAACTATGGAGCTTAATAAGATTGCAGCATCGATTTTACTTTCTGGGCTAATCATTATGATAGTTAGTAATGTAGTTGATATGCTTTACAGTCCAGAAGAATATAAGATTGAACACCAAACGATAGTAGCTGCTGGCAGCAATGAGTTCCAGCAAAAAATCGAGCAAGTGGCGCTTGATATTGGAGCGCTCATGCAGAATGCTAGCTTTGAGAAAGGTAAATCAGCAGCAAAAAAATGTATAGCCTGCCATAGTTTTGAGAAAGGTGGAATGAATAAAGTAGGACCAAACTTATGGAACATAGTTGGAAATAAAAAGGCCCATCTTGGTAACTCATTCAATTACTCAAAAGCAGTGCTTGAAAGAGGTGGAAAATGGGGGTATGAGGAGCTATTTGCCTTTTTAAAGAACCCAAAAGCCTATATAAAAGGTACACGTATGGCATTTGCAGGTATTTCCAATCCACAAGAAATTGCAGATCTAGTTAGTTATTTGCATCAATTGAGTGATAGCCCGGTTGCTTTGCCAAAGTAGTATGGATTATTGTAAATTGTTTGATGGAAATAATGGTCACATAGCATATCGAAAGCTACAAGGAAAGAAAGCTTCTGTAGTTTTTTTCGGTGGATTTGCATCCAATATGGATGGAACTAAAGCAACTGCTATTTACAAATTTTGCCAAGAAAATGACGTAGCACTTGTGCTATTTGATTATTTTGGTCACGGTCATTCAAGTGGTAATTTTATTGATTACACGATAAGTGATTGGCAAAAAAATTGTGCTAAAGTAATGAGTGAATTAACTAGCGATAAACAAATAATTATAGGTTCAAGTATGGGAGGATGGCTGATGTTGCTCACTGCCCTTCAATTTCCAGAAAAAATTGCAGCACTAATTGGTATATCGTCTGCTCCCGATTTTACTGAAGATTTGATATTCAAGCAATTGTCAGGCAAGCAAAAAGAAGAACTAGATTCTAAAGGTGTAATAGATTTTACTTCAGAGCATTGTACATACAAAATAACTAAAAATTTGATCGAAGATGGCAGAAAGAACCTTCTTTTAAACAAAAAGACAATAGATATAAACTGTCCTGTGCGCTTGCTGCATAGCATTAATGATAAAGATGTTCCTTATCAAACTTCATTGAATTTAGCTGAAAAAATTAAGTCAACCGATGTTGAAGTACACTTAATAAAATCAGCAGAGCACAATATGTCTGACAATCATTCACTGGAAGTTTTATTTAAGACCATTAGAGAATTTTGTAACCAGACTGCATTCTGTGATTTTTAGCAAAACACGATTTTTCATTTGAGCTTTCTTCAACTTAAAATAAATACAGAAAATTGCTGCCTATAGCTAAACTGACTTAGATTTACCGACAATTTGAAAAACCGTCATCCCGCTACGTGTTAGCGGCTGAGATACCGCGGCGGTATGACGGTTCGCACCATCACACTTTGGAACCTTACAGATATTGAGCAAATCCAATAATATCCTTGATTTCTTTTATATTATGGGTTGCAATTTCTGCTGCTTTCTTTGTGCCTTTTTTTAATATTTCATGTAAATGGAATTGGTCTTTTAAAAGATCATTCATTTTCTCACGTATGGGTGATATAACACTGATAATTAAATCAGCTAACTCTTTTTTGAAGTGCTTCATGTCATGTTTGTTCACTTCTTCACATACTTTTTCCGCATTTACATTACTAAGCACTGAATAAATGTTTATCAAATTGCTTATTTCTGGTCGGCACTCTAAAGTAGCAAAGCCTAGAATTGAATCTGTTTTTGCTTTTTCTATTTTTTTAACAATTAAGTCATCCGTATCATCAAGGTTAATGCACGAATATTCTGAAGGGTCAGATTTACTCATCTTGCTTGTACCATCTCTTAAGCTCATTATCCTTGATGTGCAATCCAAAGTTAAGATTTCAGGTACGATAAAATGATCCAGCTTATAATGATTGTTAAAAGCTGATGCAATATCACGTGCAAGCTCCAAATGCTGTTTTTGATCATCACCAACAGGAACGTATTTAGTTTGATACAACAATATATCTGCAGCCATAAGTACTGGATAACTATATAATCCAAGAGAGGCTTTTTGTTTATCGCTGCCAGCTTTATCTTTAAATTGAGTCATGCGATTAAGCCAACCAATTGGTGTATAGCATCCAAGCAGCCAGCCCAGTTCTGCATGACCACTAACTGTGGACTGACTAAAAATAATGGACTTTTCTGGATCTATTCCGCATGCAATATAAGCTGCTGCTGTTTTGAAAATATTACTTTTTAATTCACTTGCGGGAAGCTTATTTGCTGTGATTGCGTGTAGGTCGACAATACAAAAAAGAGATTTGTATTTATCCTGTAAGTCTATCCACTGTTTGATTGCACCAAGATAATTACCTAAATGTAGTACGCCACTTGGCTGGATACCTGAAAAGACAATACTTGTCATTATACATTTACCTCATGCTAATCGCTTCCACAATCAGCAGATTTCTTAGAAAGAATAACCATTGCAGGACGGAGCAACCTATTTTTGATAGTATAACCAGTTTGTAGTACTTCTACAATGGTGCCAGGCTTTTTTTCATTGTCTTCTCTTTCCACAACAGCTTGGTGTAAATTACTATCAAAAAGCTCACCAAGTGGATCTACTTCCTCTATTCCATGTTTTTTTAGATCATTTATAATTTTTTGATAAGCTACTTTAATCCCCTCATGAACAGGATCACCGTCTTTCAAAATTTCCATTACTCTTTTTAAATTGTCGCACGAGTCGATCATATCACGTGCAAGTTTTGTGACTGCGTAGTCACTTGCATCGCTAATTTGCTTTTGCATTATACGTTTGATGTTTTCATTATCTGCAACAGCACGGCGTAAATGATCTTCAAGCTGAACTGCACGTTCTTTTAATGTATTGAGATCTTCATTTAAATCATCAGTTTGCTTATGGTTATCACTTTGTTGGTCGTCACCTTTCTGCCTACTTACCATATCAGCAAACTTCTTCTTTTTCTCCTTACTGCTATCTGACATATCATTACCCTTAAGAATCTAATAAATATATAACAATTAATCTGAAAATATCAAGCGCCAGCTACATTCGTCTTTCTATGCTCGCATTTAAAAAGTTAATTAAAGTAGTTTTATAAAAAGAATCAGAAAAAGTACTAATATCATTTTGTGCCATATTAATGTAGTGTCTAGCTTTTTCCATAGAAAGCTGAATGGCATTATGGTGATTAATATAGTGTAATGCTTGGTCAAAATTGTGTCTAGCTGAAGAAAAGCATTTTTCCCAGAATTTTTGCTCTGCTGGACTGCCCTTTTCGTATGCTATAATAGCAGGTAAGGTGACTTTACCTTCGAAAAAGTCTTTTCCGACTTGCTTTCCAGAAGTGCCTTGATTAGCAGTATAATCGAGCATATCATCAACTATTTGAAATGCCATACCAAAATTAAAACCAAAATTCTTTAGCCTCTCTGTTTCGTCATTTGTTGCACCAGATACTGTTGATGCAGCTTCACAGCATGCAGAAAATAAAGATGCTGTCTTTTCTCCAATGATATCAAAATAATTTTCCCTGACTGTGTGGGGGTCAAAGCGTGCTGTCATCTGCTTTATTTCACCCTTCACAAGTAAATGCGATGCTTTAGATAAAATAGAGAGAATATTTAAATTTCCACACTCTATAAGCCATCTAAATGCTAGAGTCAACAATAGATCACCAACTAAAATGCTTGATTTATTTCCCCAAATCTTATTCGCTGTTTTAACTCCATGGCGTGCCTCACTTTCATCGAGCACATCATCATGAAGTAAAGTAGCATTGTGTATAAACTCTACCGATGCAGCAACGTTGATCCTATTCTCCCCAGAATAGTTTAACATTTTACATATAATAAAAACTAGTTTAGGCCTTATTTTTTTTCCACCTGACCTAACAAGATGAGATATAATATCAGTAGCAAGCTTAGCATCTTCATCATTGACATTTTTGAAGACAAAGTCATTCATAGCTGACAAATCAGAAGATACAATATCGTCTAATTTATCGCTGTTTGTTAAATCAGTATTTAGCATTTTAAGAGACTTATGCCTCTTGCCCTTGTGCTTTCTCGTTCTCTACTTTCTTCTTTTCTGTTTTCTTTGGTTCTGTTTCTAAAGTTACTATGCCTTTTTTGATAAACCACAGTACTCTTTCAGTTGCCTGCGCGCCTACACTTAGCCAATGTTTTAATCTATCAGCTTTCACCACAACACGATTTTTATTGTCTTTTGGTAACATTGGATCATATTGTCCTATTTTCTCAATAAAACGCCCATCTCTTGGTGCTCGTGAATCAGCTATAACTATCCTATAAAAAGGGCGTTTCTTTGCGCCAAACCTCGCCAACCTTATTTTAACTGCCATGTTAACCTTTATTCATATATTAGCCACAATTTTATACAATGAGCCGTTTTAAGTCAAATGAATTATACAACTTTTGCACCTTATAATATAATTACCAATAATGTAGGGCAGTGCCGGGTGCACAGCTATACGAACATTCATTTTTGAAGGTAAATTGCACAGCAAATGGTGTCATTCCAGTGCTTGACACTGGAATCCAGCCTTTTTTTAATCATTAAAACGTTGTATTTTAACATAAAACGGCTACTTTTATGCTTACCAACTTAATAAAATTCCTGGATCCCAGTGTCTGGGCACTGGGATGACATCCTTTCTAGTGAAGATTGCTCTCAAATCGCAATGTTCGTACAGTTGGTGCGACCCGAAAGTCGTGATTTTGTGATGGTTAAATTCCATCTTCCCTAGGCTCTGTGGACAAAAAATATGAAAAGAGAGAAAAAGATGGTAGTTTAGCCTAATAGGTAAAAAATGGAGAAACTACCATATGCAATATTACATCAAAGAGGAAAATTGGAAACAAATTTTAGAGTTCATAAAAAGCGTAAAAGGAATGCACAGCAAAGATGAAAAACGTTTAAGAATATTCATAGAGGCAGTGTGGTACATAGTGCGAAGTGGTTGCCAATGGAGACTTTTACCAAAAACTTATGGTAATTACAGGAGTATACATAAGCGATTTAAAAGATGATGTGAAAGAGATGTCTGGAAAAAATTGCTTGAATATACTAAACAAGAGCCTGATTTAGAAGTTGCTATAATCGACGGTACGATCATCCGAGGCCATCCATGTTCATCTGGATATACAAAAAACTCCAAGGATCAAGAAGCTTTAGGGAGGAGCAAAGGTGGCTTTACAACTAAAATACATGCGCTTGTCGATGCACTTGGAAATCCACTTAAATTTACTCTGACTCCTGGTCAAAGAAATGAAATTACGCAGGCACAAGTGTTGACCGAAAGTATCTATAACTCTACTGTAGTAGCTGACAAGGGCTACGATAGCAATGCCTTTGTTACAAGTCTTGAAGACAAGGGATGTACAGTAGTTATTCCGCCAAAACGGAATCGAAAAGTGCAAAGGTATTACGATGAGCATATCTACAAAGAACGTCATTTGATTGAGTGTTTTTTTGGTAAAATTAAAAATTTTAGGCGCATTTTTTCCAGATTTGATAAAACTGCTGAGGTTTTTATGGGTTTTCTCAATTTTGTTGGAGCTCTTGTATGGCTTCTCTAAAATTTTGTCCACAGAGCCTAGACATCGGGGATAATGTATGTCTCACATTTTAGAGAGTGGCAACCTCTAGGATGCAAGCATGAGATAAAAGCAGGTAACACTAAACCTTATAGTGAATCCCTGCAAACAGAGTTAGATATGGTTACGAGAGGAACCAATGCCTGAATTGTCGTAACGAACGATATGCGAAATAAGGTTGGTTAACGCATAGACCAAAAGGTACGGAGAAAGTGGATAATTAGAACTTGACTGGTCTGATTAAGATGTTTCCCATCTCCCGGCAAAAAGTTGGAACCTAAGTCTAACATGAAACAATTTCATGGAACGGAGTAACATTATAGATGCTCTTATTCTTTAAGCAGGGAGCCACCCGTATGCACCTATAATGAGGGATTGTCTAAGAAGCCAAGGCCTAAAATAATGTTTAGGATATGCTGACGTGGACACTGTAATTTGGAAGGTAAAGTTGTGAGTAGTGGTTAATATGTTATGAGCCAACATTAAGTGTTAGGTATGAATGAATACGACTTCTCTAGTAATATAGAGAATGCTGTATTTAAGCTATAAAAACAAATTTACCAAGCTTTGAAATGTTAATTACATGGAGAAGTATGTATGACAAACACCAAGTTAGAGAGAAGCCGGATGTGGTGAAAGTCACAAGTCCGGTTTTGAAGTCGAGTGGGGAGAGGTGACTTTCTCCACTTAGATAACTGTGTCTGGGCACTGGATGCGTTTGAAGCAACTTATAAGATTTTTGATTATATATCATCAAGTATAGCGTGATTAACTTCGACTTTATACTTTGATTCCAGATAGCTAATTAATTGCTCTTTTAGCGATATCATCACACGTTTTCCGGTGTCAAGCGTGTTTAATTTGCCATTTGATGAATGCATTTCTTTTAGAACACCTATTATAATTTCATTATTGTATTGAATAGGATCTGTCACTGAACCAGTTGTTTTCATATTGAAAATCTCTTCTACAAAAGAAAAGGGGTAGTTTTGTTGATCCACTTTATTGCGGTGCATCTGCTGACCTTTAACTAATTCCACACCTTGAATTTCTTCCAAATCTGTTTTTTCTCTTAGTTGAACTGCAACCTCTTGTCCGAATTTAAACATTCTTTCTTTTATAAACTCACTACGCCAAAGCTCTACCGCTAATGCCTTGCCTTCTTCAAAACTTTGCAATTTGGGTGGAACGATATCGACGATTTTTACACTAACAACAGCGTCCCCAACGCCCTTAAAATAACCTTTCTGATCCTTTTCTCGCGAAAAAATGAAAGAAATCAAATCACCAGAATCTCCTACGTTATTACCGCTTTGATCTTTTCCACTCGCATCTACTGGACCAATAGTTTGTATAGGTAAATTATATTCACTCAATATTTCTTCAATTTCTGAACCATTGTATATCTTATAGTTCACTTGGTTTATGAAATCATTGACTCTTTCAAAAGACTTTTGGTTAGTTAGAACTGACTTTATGTCTTTTTTTAAATCAACTAAGTCTTCATCAGAGATTTGATGCGCACTTTCCACTTTTACTATGTGCCAACCAAAACTGCTTGCTAAAACTTCACTTACTTCACCTACTTTGAGAGCAAATACTTTCTCTCTCACGTCTTCTGGTAAAAAATCCTTAGTTATATTATTTACTCTAGTTTCCTCAAGTTTTGCTTTGCCAAACTCTTCTACTATCTGTTCAAAGCTTGTTTTACCCTCCTCAAATGCTCTTCTTGCTGTCTCAGCTTCTTCTTTGGTAGAAAATATTGCATTGAATATATCTCTTTGATCTTTAAGTTCTTGTTGTTCTATTATACCATCAACTTCTTCATCTGAGATCTTGATTTGATCTTCAAAATACTTTTGGCCTAGGGAAATATATTGCGCAGTTCGATACTCAGGATAATAAAAATGGGATTTATTTCTTTCGTACAAATCAAGTAAGGCTTGATCATCTGGTTCAGGAATGTTTGTAACTGCATCTTCAGTTATTTTAACAATATCAACTACTCTAGTTTGGTAGCGACTTTTGTATATCCGCTCATCAATTTTCTCGCCAAAAGTTACTGGATAATTATCTTTAAATAATGAAGTCATGAACATCATTGCAGGCAGGACTTTCTCTAGCTTTGCTATATACTCTTTCTCTGTCATATGCAGGTCATTTAGCGTTTCATAGAATTTATTTTTGTCAAATTCACCTTTATCATTTTGAAAGTATTTGGTGTTTTTAATATGGTTTTTTATAGATTCTTCTCCAACTGTCAACCCCAGCTCACTAGTTAGGTTAAACAATAGTTTTTGCTCTATAAGTGCGTTAAGCAAATCATATTTCAGCTTTTTTACTTGTTCTCTACTCGCATCAGATCCAGAAATTTGCTTTTCATAATTTTGATATAGTGATTTATACTCATCTGACGTTATAACTTCTTTTCCAACCCTAGCTACCTCTTCTTTTTCATCATCACCTGATAAAAGGTTGCCAATTCCCATGAAGATTAACAAGCAAGCTAAAAGGACAACGGTTACTTTAGTGAAAAAATTTTTAATATTCATTTTAAACCCAGTTAATTAATGATTAATTATAGAATAGTGATAATTTAATGCTTGTAAACCTGTTGCTTTATTAGCTAATATATATAATATTACAATATATTAACTTAAAATTTAACTCTCTAATCTTAAATAGGAACATATGTTTAACTGAGTTATACTATACCTTAGGAAGGGGAAATATTTTGTTTGAAATATGCTTAAAGGTAAGCGCATTTAATTAACTTAAGAGGTGGGAAGTGACAAACAAAAAGTTATTGAATGACAAAATTAATGCTTTTTTAGTTTTAATAGCTTATATTTTAGCTCTGTATAACAGTAAGGGATACTTTAAATGGGAGATGCTTTTTTGATGTCAATGGAATCTTCTAAGGGCAATAACGATAGAAATAAACAGTTTCTAATGCAAATAGCTGCTTGGTTAGTAGACAACACTGGTTTAACTTTTAATCAAATAGCACAATGCTGTAGGTTGGCCCTTGAAGAAGTACAAGACATAGCTGATGAGGAAATAGAAGTTGAAAAATATAACCCTATTATTTCTGGGGTAATTACTGAAAAAGAAATCGATGATTGCAAAAAAAATTCAAACCGTGTACCAAATTTGATTATAAAAAATATAAAAAAAAGGAGTAAAGCGATTGGTAGCATTTTTGGCTTTACCTCTACGGCAAGGCGTAGAGATAAACCTGATGCGATTTATTATTTAGTAAAAAAATTTCCTATCTTGGACAATAACGTTATAGCTAAATTAATTAGTACAACAAATTACACAGTTGAGCAGGTAAGAGATGGATCTCATCATAACATGCAAAATATAAAACCCCAAGATCCTGTACTACTCGGCTTATGTAGTCAAGAAAATTTAGAAGCAGAAGTGGAAAAAGCAAAAGTAGAAGAGGAGAAGCAAGAAAGGTTAAAAAAATATAAAGAATAGCTATTGAAAATCCTCAAATTTTTGTGCTTTGTTAACATTAAATTAACTTGACTTGCTAGTGTTTATTAGTATAATGTAAGTAAAGTACGGGGTTTAATGATAATTAAGCTTAATACGCACCGAAACTAACTCAGCCTAATTTATTATCTTATAGTCACATTTTAGGTTAGTAAGCATCAATTAAAATTTTTGGAGGATTATGACAACAATCAATGAAGATGTTTTTGCAAAAGGAAAGGTTACAGCTCAACCTGAAAAAAGTGAGCAAATTTACAATAATGATACAGTAAAACAGATGGTCAATGAAGGTACTGAGAAAAACAGAAAAACATTAGATCTGAGCGAATTAAAAGAGAAAACAGCAGAAGAATTGTTAGAGTTAGCTGAAGAAAGAAAAATTTCAACTAACGGTAAAAGCAATGGTAGAATGCTAAAGCAGGAAATAATATTCAGCTTAATGAAAAAAATGAGTGAAGAAGGAGGCATAACCACAGGGAGTGGAATAGTGGAAATATTGCCTGATGGTTTTGGTTTCTTACGTTCAGCAAGTGCAAATTATGCCCCAAGTACCGATGATGTTTATATTTCTAACGGGCAAATAAAGAAGTTTATTTTACGTACAGGAGATATGGCATATGGAGAAATAAGGCCACCTGGTGATAAAGAGAGATATTTTACTTTAACTAAGGTTCAAAGTATAAACTCTACTGAAGTAAGTGAATTAAGAAAGTACGTCCATTTTGATAATTTGCTTCCTCTTTATCCTGAGGAAAGCATAGTACTTGAGTGTAATAATGGTGATGATAAAAAAGGCTTAAGCATGCGTGCTATAGATATAGTAGCTCCTCTTGGAAAAGGGCAAAGAGCGTTAGTAGTTGCTCCACCTCGCACAGGAAAAACTGTATTGCTTCAGCAAATGGCTAACTCTATAGCTATAAATCACCCTGAAGTAGAATTAATAGTGTTACTTATAGATGAAAGACCTGAAGAAGTAACAGATATGATACGTTCTGTAAAAGGTGAGGTAGTAAGTTCTACGTTCGATGAGCCTGCTTACCGTCACGTACAGCTTGCTGAAATAGTAATAGAAAAAGCTAAAAGAATGGTTGAGCATAAAAAAGATGTGGTAATTCTACTTGACAATATTACTAGACTTGCACGTGCTTATAATGCGGTTATTCCTTCGTCTGGGAAAGTTCTAACTGGTGGTGTAGATTCAAACGCACTGCAGAGACCAAAACGCTTTTTTGGAGCAGCTCGTAATATTGAGAATGGGGGTTCTTTAACTATAATCGCCACAGCTCTTATAGAAACTGGCTCAAAAATGGATGAAGTTATTTTTGAAGAGTTTAAAGGTACAGGAAATGCTGAGATCATACTTGATAGAAAACTTTCTGATAAACGTATATTTCCAGCTATTGATATTACAAAATCCGGAACAAGGAAGGAAGAGCTATTAGTTGATAAGGCTATACTAAATAAAATATGGGTGGTGCGTAGGATACTCAATCCTATGGGACCCGTTGAAGCAATGGAATTTTTACGTGACAAACTACTTTTAACAAAGAGCAATGCTGACTTTTTTAACTCCATGAATCACTAAAAGTAAGCCAGTTATGATGGATATGCTGAGCAAAAAGTAAAACGCTCTTATAGCTAAAATAATTTGGATTTACCAAAATATATTTATAGTTAAGTTGGCAATTTACCTTAAGTTAGCGCGTGACACTGGAATGACACCCTTGGTGGCAGACAGCTAAAGGAAAATATCAACTAGGTTTATAATCTATCACTACCGTGTTTGCAATTTTGTCGTGAAAAGCTTGTTTATGTTCATCACCTACTGCACATACTAAAACTAAGATTAGTATAGCTAAAAGTAAAATAGGATTATAAAGCGATATGCAGTAAATTAAGAAAAAAGCGATGGTTCTTTTTATTGCTTGTATTAGAGTGATCTGCTCAAGTGTATCTTTGTCTTTTACACGCATGCTAAATAACAAGTGTCCTGGAGTGCCGCCAAATTTTACTAGCATGAATATATGAAATATACATGGTATCATTAAAAATAAAGAAAATACAATCGTGGTGATTACAATTATTGCACCCATGATCCCTTGTATTGCGTGTGTAAGTGAGAAACCCACCACCATTAAACCAAATGGTATTGCGATAAATAAAATACAATCAACTATAAATGCTAGAGTACGTCTTGTCATCGTTGAGTAGTTTACTTTTTTATCCATGTACTACCTATAAAGAAAAATATCAACTAGATTTATAGTCTATCACTACTGTTTTTGCAATTTTATCGTAAAAAGTCTGTTTGCGTTGATCAAATACTGCAAACAAAAATAAAATTAGCACAATTAAAAGATATAGAAAAGTATAACCATGATAATGCAGATGAAGCAAAAAGCGAAAAATAATCCAGATGCTTCCCTTAGAAATACATCTTATTGTTGCTTGCATAAGGGTAACATTTGTAAATGTATTAGCATCTTTAATATGCATACCACACAATAGTTTTCCTGGGGTACCACCAAGTTTTGTTACCATTAATATTTTGGATATTGTTAGTACTAATGTTGCGACTACTGTAGAAACTATAAATGGTATTTCTGTTGCTAGTTGTGCAAGTTCCTGAAAAGAGTCTTTATCTTGATCTTGTAATGATACGATGAATACACCATAGATAAAACCGAAGATAAAATGAGGGGAAAATATGATGAGGTCAAGTATTTCTGCTACAATACGCCTTGTAAATCCTACATAATTTACTTTAACATTTATTTCAGTATTCATAACCCCACCTATATTTCATAATATCATCATATAATATAAAAATACGTTATTAAATAACCGTAAATATACTAACTTGGGTAATATTAGCTACTTGTGCCATTCTATTATTTAAATTAATATTAAATCATTTATAACTAGGGAAGTTATGTCAACACCAATCACAGTTGCATATGGCGACGGTATCGGACCAGAAATCATGGAAGCGGTGCTGTCGATATTGCGCGAAGCAGAAGCGGAAATCTCAATAGATATTATTGAAATAGGGGAGCGTGTTTACAGTAAAGAATGGTCTCACGGAATTTCTCCAAGTGGTTGGGAATCAATTGAAAGGACAAAAATATTATTAAAATCTCCGACAACAACTCCTCAAGGTAAAGGCCACAAAAGCTTAAACGTTGCACTCAGAAAAAATCTAGGGTTGTATGCAAATATCAGACCATGCATTTCATATCATCCTGTTATAGAAAATAAATTCGATAAGTTTGATATCGTAGTGATACGCGAAAATGAAGAGGACGTTTACACCGGAATAGAGCATAGGCTCACTGGTGACTCTTACCAATGCACTAAAATTATTACTAAGTCTGGCTCAGAGAAGATATGCAGGTACGCTTTTGAATACGCGAAAAAACACAACAGAAAAAAAGTAACTTGCCTGACTAAAGATAACATCATGAAAATGACTGACGGAACTTTCCATGCCGCGTTTGATCGCATTGCAAAGGAATACCCAGATATAAAGGCAGAACATTATATAGTTGATATTGGAATGGCGCGTGTTGCAACAGAACCGGAGAATTTTGATGTTATAGTAACCGAGAACTTATATGGCGACATATTATCAGATATAGTCGCACAAACCTCTGGATCTGTGGGGCTTGCCGGAAGTAGCAACATCGGGAATGAATACGCAATGTTTGAAGCAGTGCACGGTTCTGCCCCTGATATTGCAGGAAAAAACATAGCCAATCCTTCTGGTCTTTTAAATGCTGCAGTGCATATGCTAATTTACATAGGTCAAGTGGGTACTGCAAAACTAATCTACGATGCATGGCTCAAGACTTTGGAGGATGGAATACACACTGCCGATTTATATAAGGAGAAAAGAAGTAAACAGAAAGTTGGTACCAAAGAATTTGCAGAAGCTGTTATAGATAATCTAGGAAAGAAACCTGCTGAGCTTATAATTGGCAGTAGTTCGGATAGTAAAATAAATAAAGTACAAGATAATTACGAACAAGATTACAAAGTTAAAAAGCTAGTGGGTAGTGATATAACTCTCGCTTGGGACAAATCCAGTAATGTTGATCAAATAGTAGGATTATTTGAATCAAGTAATCTGCAAATGATAGCAATATACTCAAAAGGACTTGCGATTTGGCCAGGAAACTCAAAACCTTCAAGTGACCAAATAACCTGTAGGTTTATCGCAAATAATGAAAAGCAAGCTATTACAAATAGTGATGTAAATAACTTGCTAATCAAACTCGAAGAACACAATTTTGACGTGGTGAGAATGGACAAATTGTATTTGTATGATGGGAAAGAGGGGTTCTTCGTTTAAATATTTAAAAGAGGTGTGGTAAATGAAATGGACTCAAAAAAAGTAGAACTAATATTTGAAAAGTTTCAACAATCAAATCCTGCGCCAAAAATAGAGCTAAATTATACCAATCATTTTACGTTACTGGTTGCGATAGTTTTATCAGCGCGGACAACTGATGTAAGCGTTAATAAAATTACAAGAGAACTATTTAATATCGCTGATACGCCAGAAAAAATGCTGAGCTTTGGGCAGAGTGAGCTGAAAAAATGCATAAGCAGTATTGGTTTATATAATTCCAAAGCAAAAAATATAATCGGGCTTAGTAAAATATTGGTAGAACGATACGACAGCAAAGTGCCTACTGATTTCGATGATTTGGTGTCTTTGCCGGGAGTGGGGAGAAAGAGCGCTAATGTGTTCTTAAATTCGGGGCTTGGCATTCCAACATTGGCAGTTGATACTCACGTTTTTAGAGTGAGCAATAGAATCGGGCTTGTGAAAGAAAAAGATGTGTTTAAAACAGAACAATCTCTTTTAAATGTGGTTCCCAAAAAATACCTGCTTTATGCTCATCATTGGCTAGTTTTGCATGGTAGATATGTTTGCAAAGCACAGAAACCTTCGTGTGAAACGTGCATAATTCATGATTTATGTGAATTTGAGTGCAAAAGGTATAAAGTCTAGTATTTCTTTTTTTGTCATCCAAGTAGCTATAGAAACGAAAAAACTTACTTGACACATTTTGCTGGAATGATACAAGTTATTATTCAAACAACAGTTATGCAAGAGATCTGATTACATCTAAGCTAACAATGGACCACTAGATATATTACTAATCACGTTGACCTGATTTAATATTTTATTAGTGGGATTGAAATAATTTTCTATAAATTCCTTATATATAGCTGTTAACTTGTGTATATCGTCTACTAATACGCATTCATTTGTCTGATGTGCGGTTTTGTTGATTATACCAAATTCAATCACTGGACAAACATCTTTGATAAACGCAGCGTCAGATGTGCCACCACTTGTGCTAAGTATAGCATCAATGTTGGTAACCTTACTTATTGCATCAAGCATAATATCAGTATTTCTATCGGGAGTAGAGAGGAAAACGTCCCTGCTGCTATGCACAGAAAGTTTATAATCGCTAGTTACACTGGAGCATATTTCATCAATCAGCTTATATAAGCCACCCGGTGTTTGTTCATTGTTATATCGAATGTTAAAACGTGTAGTTGCTGAGCCAGGTATTAGATTGCTAGTATTATTTCCAACATCAATAGTAGTAACTTCGCAATGTGAAGGCTGAAAATATTTATTACCATGATCAAAAGTAGTATTTTTTACCTTACTCAATATCGATATTACCTTATATATTGGATTATCTGCTAGGTCTGGGTAGGCAACGTGCCCTTGTTTTCCATGGCAAATTAATTCAAATGTTACAGAACCTCTTCTGCCTATTTTTATGGTATCACCTAATTTCTCACTACTGGTTGGTTCGCCAACCACACAAAAATCTATCTTTTTCTGCTTATTTTTCATCCATTCCAAAACTGCCTTTGTTCCATATTCTTCCATGCTTTCTTCAGCACTGGTAATCAATGCACTTATCGAACCATTAAATTGAAACTTCTCTGCAATCAAATTTACCATAGCAGCAATAAATGCAGCTACTCCGCTTTTCATATCAGCGGCCCCTCTTCCATATAGCATTCCATCCCTCACTTCTGGATTAAATGGACCAAATGCCCAATCTTTTAACTGACCCGGTGGTACAACATCAACGTGCCCAGCAAAGCACAAATTTGGTACTCCATTTATATATTTCGCATAAAGATTTTTAACTTTATCACCAAATTCTAAAATCTCACAATCAAAGCCGCTCTTCTTGAAGATTGTTGCTATATACTCTATTGCCCCGCTGTCTTCTGGTGTTATACTCTCAAAAGAGATCAATTTCCTAGTTAGCTCTACAGGGTCAATTTTCATGTCAATCTTAAAATACTTATACTGCTATATTGTAAACACTCTATGCACTATTTAAAACAAATATTACATCAAACCGAACAAACTTTTCTAAGGGAAGTAATAACAGATTACTACCTTGCTGATGATATCTATGAAATATGCACACGACACGGAAATGACGTCTTTCTAGTTGCAGATAAAAATACAGCAAAACTTTTAAACAAAAACGTACTTAATAAAATTCCTAACTTAATTATTCCAGCTCCACCTGTCATTCCAGCGCGTGACACTGGAATCCATAAGTTGTTTTCCTGGATCCCAGTGTCAGCTACTTGCATGACACCAAGCAGAGCTGCCTCTCTTGAAACCGTAAATCTAGTTAGAAACAAAGCAAAAGACAGTGACTTAATAGTTGCATTTGGTAGCGGCACTGTTAACGATATCTGCAAATATGCAAGCTACCTCGAGAAAAAAGATTATATATCGTTCCCAACAGCCGCTTCTATGAATGGATATACCTCTGCAAATGCTTCAATATTAGTAAATGGATATAAAAAATCGTTCAAAGCACATCTTCCAAGAGCAGTATATATAGATATAGACATACTTGCCAATGCACCACTGCGTCTCACATTAAGCGGATTTGCAGATTTCATTTGTCGTTCAACAGTTCAGGCTGACTGGCTACTATCTCATTTGTTGCTTGGCACAGAATACAATGAATTACCTTTTACACTTGTTCGCGATTTGGAGCAAATTTTGCTAAGAGAGTATACGGCGCTTACTAAAAGAAGTAGAAAAGTGGTCCTATTACTTATGGAAGTTCTACTAATTTCAGGACTTGGAATGGTAATATCAAAAGGCAGCTATTCTGCAAGCCAAGGAGAGCATATGATAGCTCACGCAATGGAAATGGTAACAAGAGATCATTCCTTACTACATGGCGAAAAAATTGCTGTTACGACGATTACCATGGCTAATTTGCAGGAAAAGATATTATCAATACAAAACCCGATTATCAAACCGACCACTTTAGATGTAAAACATATAACTCAGTGCTTTGATAATATCGAATTTGTAAGAACTTTTGAACAGAAGCAAATTATGCAGCAAAAAATCCAAGAGATTATTTGTAAAGAATGGCATAATATTTCCAGTTTAATTAAGCAAAATTTACTACCTGCAAAACACCTGCAAAAAATATTTGAAGATCTATCAATTCCACACTTACCAGAGCACCTCAGTTGGAATAAAGAACAATATTGTAAAGTGGTCGATCTTGCGTTTACAACAAGAGATAGATTCACCTTTCTTGACTTAGCTAACTGCATAGAAGAAAGTTAAGTTTTGTAGTGAAATTCTGTCATTTAAAGAGATCATAGGCCAAAAGCTAAACCCTTTTCACAATCTCTTATCCATTGTCTCCTCACCTGGGTGGATATACAACTCATTCCAAGTAACTAACACTGGGTTTCACCAATAGCACTGCTTTGCTAAACATAGTTTAGTTCGAGTGGCTGAGGAGGGACTTGAACCCCCGACCAAGAGATTATGATCCTCCTGCTCTATCAACTGAGCTACTCAGCCTAATTAAAAACCTTATTATACACACGATCTATATGTTTCGTATAATACTTCAAATCAAACAAAGATTCAAGTTTTTCCGAGTTAATAACCTTAAGTAAGGGTTTATCTTGTTTCAATTCGGCCAGAAAATCACTGTTGTTTTGTTTCACTTTCATTGCATTGCTCTGAACAATTTTATACGCCTCTTCCCTCGCCAAACCACTATTTACTAACTCAAGCAATACACGCTGTGAGAAAACTAAACCTTTTGAAGAATTTAAGTTCTTTTCAATGTTTTCCTTATTGATCACCAATTTATCTATCAAATCTGTTAATCGCACTAAAGCAAAATCCATTGTTATACAAGCATCAGGAGCAATGCATCTTTCCACAGACGAGTGTGATATATCACGTTCGTGCCACAATGCAACATTTTCTAACGCAGGAAAAACATAACTGCGTATTAAACGTGAGAGTCCAGTCAGATTTTCACTTAAAATAGGATTACATTTGTGTGGCATAGCAGAGCTTCCCTTCTGCCCAGTGGAAAAATGCTCAGAAATTTCGCCGATTTCAGTTCTTTGCAAATGACGAATTTCAACAGCAACATTTTCTATTGAGCTTGCAATCACTCCCAAAACCGAAAAGAACATGGCATGTCTATCACGAGGAATGACTTGAGACGATATGGTTTCAGGTATGAGTCCCATTTCTTTCGCTACATACTCTTCAACAAACGGATCAACATTTGCAAAATTACCTACTGCACCTGATATTTTACAAATTGAGATCTCTTTTTGCGCGCTAATTAATCTCTGATAATTGCGTTTAAATTCAGCATAAAATCTAGCAAATTTTAATCCAAGAGTTGTTGGTTCTGCATGCATTCCATGACTGCGCCCAACACAAACAATATCTTTATAATCCTCAGCTTTTTTTTTCAATGCTGCAAGTAAATTTTTTAGATTCTCGAGTAAAATATCACATGACTCTTTCAACTGCACCGCAAGGCATGTATCCAAAACATCAGAACTTGTCATTCCATAATGAAGATAACGAACATCAACTCCCGCTTTTTTAGCAATATATGTCAGAAAAGCTATAACATCGTGTTTTACAATGGATTCAATTTCGTTGATACATTCAACATCAAATTCAATAGCACCAGAGAGGTTCTCAGCAATATTATTCGGAATCACTCCTAACTTTGCTTGAGCTTCACACGCTAATTTTTCTATTTTAAGCCATATATTAAATTTATTATTTTCCTCCCAAATGGAAGACATTTCTTTTCTGCTATAGCGGGGAATCATTTTTGATTTATTCCAATAATGGTGTCATTCCAGTGCGTGACACTGGAATCCAGATATAAAAGTATTTGCAAATTATTCAATGGACAACGGATTCTAGAAGCATAAAATAATGTCCATGATGAAATAAACTGGATCCCAGTGTCACGCATTGGGATGACACCAGCTTAGCCATGGCAGACATTTCTTTACGACTATAACAAGGGATCATCTTTGATCAGCTATCATCACCATCAGTAGCTTCTTTATTCGCATCTTGCTCTGCTTCTTGTTGCTCAGACTTCTGATTTTGCAATTTTACTTGCCTTAGCTCATTTGCATCTGTTTCGGATTTCACGACGTATATAGTAATTGGTACTACTACTTCACTATGTAATTCTACGTTTACTTGGTATTCACCCAAGTTTTTGATGCTTACTCCACCAAAAGATAAACTACGGTGATCTATCACATGTCCTTCTTGTAGTAAAATTTTCGCAATTTCACGTGTTGTTACAGAACCAAAAATTTTACCATCCTCTGAAGCTTGCTTTATCAATACCACAAACTTATCATGTAGTGACAATGCAAGCTCTTTTGCTACATTTAATCTTTTTATATTCTCTTCTTCCAGTAATAAACGTTGCTCCTCTAGCTTTGTTAAATTTTCCTTGGTAGCTTTCACCGCTTTTCTTTGTGGAAAAAGAAAATTACGTGCATAACCTGGTTTAACTTTGACAACTTCACCAAGCTTACCTAAAGTCCTTATATTTTCCTTTAAAATTATCAACATAAATTACCTAAACTTTTTTAGTACAGTAAGGAATAAGAGCTAAAAAACGTGCCCTTATGATCGCTAAGCGTAACTTCCTTTGTTTTTTTGCACATACGCCTGTTAATCTTCTAGGTAATATCCTACCATAGTCAGAGGTAAACTTGGATAATAAATCTGTATTCTTATAATCTATGTCTTCATCTTTAGACGCAGCAAGAGGGCAAACTTTAGAACGCCTAAAGCCAGTCCTGTTATTTACAGATACGTAAGAATTATTAAAACTATTTCGTCTTTTCATCATTATGCGCTTTGCTCCTCAATTTGTTTATTCATCATATAAGATTTACCTTCAAAAAATTTATCAACTCGCACAGACAAGTGGCGAATAACGTTCTCATTAAGTTTCATTCTACGCACAAATTCATCCAAAATGCTTGCAGTAGAACTTATGCACATTATACAATAATGACCGCTCTTCATTTTATTTTTGTGATATGCAAAATCCAAAAGACCCCAATGTTCATACTTGATTAATCCTGATGCTTCAATGTTTTTCAAAAGCATTTCCAACGCTTTGCTCGATTGAGTTGGACCGTTTATTCTAAAATCTTTCAAAATATCTTGAAAAATCTTTATTAGATGTTCTGAAATATTTCTCTTCAAAGCATTTACTGCGTTATGGATAAACGCACTTTTAGTACTGCCTCCTAGAAATTTTGTAAAATCTTGCGTTATTCCTAAATCTTTTAGGTCATCTTTCAACTCTTTATCGATTTTTGACTTCACTTCTTTCAAATTTGAAAGATCTTCTTCCAATTCAACCCATAAAATTTTTGTAAGATCTTCCAAGAAATCAGAGTAAGCAACTAGACCTTCTTTAATGTTTTCAGCACGCACTTCTACCTCTTGTGTTGTAAGCTTGTCATTTCCTTTTTTCAGAATATCCCTGATTTGCTGGAACATAACATCTGCTTTAATATTTTTCAATGAAACAGCTAGCTCTTGGACCATCTCCTCTACTTCTTGCTGTAATAATCCTTGTTGTGTTATAAAAGTAAATTCATAAAGATTCACTATATCTTCCTTTAATACCGATTAAATATTTCATTATATAAAGCTTTTTTATATAAGCAAGTTATTTGTATTAATTTCTACGCCTTTAATCCAGCTTAAGTGAGATATTTCATAAATAACTTGAGGAGCAATTGAATATGCACCTGGTAATAAGATGCTCACTTTATGTTTTTCGAGAAGAAGTTTTAGCATTATTTTGGTTCTGCCTTCATCTTTCAATATTGTGTTTAATTCCATAGCGGCTTTTTGCGAATCCGTGCACTCAGTGGTGAGAACTAATTCTTTTATTGTAGAAGTGACTCTTTTTGTAAACTCAGATATATCCTTGCCTGCTAATCTTGTCGTATTTTCCGAAGCTTCAAGATCAATTATCACAAATGTTCCTGGTGAAAATAAATCTCTTTTTTCTTCTATTATTTCATTATTATAGAATGCTATTTCAGAAACGTTATGGGGATCAGAAAGTGTGAGGATAACAAACCTTCCACGCTCTGAAGTTCTCATACGTGCATTTAATATTACCCCAGCAGTTTTTGCTGTTCTATTTTCTCCGATAAACCCAATATTTAACTTTTCCAGAAGAGTTCTAAATTTTTCAAGTGGATGGTTAGTTAAATAAAATCCTAGTGAAAATAACTCATGTTCTAATTTTTCCTCCTCATCAAAATCTTCCACATTCTCAAGTTTCGGTTTGAGGACATCAAGACTACCAAACAAAGCAGCTTGACTTGATTCTCTATCCTGTTTGTTTTTATTTGCAAAGTAAATCAGCGTGTCCATTGACTCATATAGCTGCTTTCTGTTCTTATGCACGCTATCGAATGCTCCGGATTTAATCAGGCTTTCTAGCGCTCTCTTATTTATTGTATGACCTGAATTTTGAATGAATTCCCATATGTCCTTACAAGCGCTTGAACGTACGTTCACTATTCCTTCCGCTATAGAAAAACCAACATTCCTCAAGGCAGCAATACCATAACGTATGCGTTCATCCTCTATTGAGAATTCAGCTTGAGACTTGTTTATATCAGGTGAAAGAACGGTAACGCCACTAAACTTTGCTGCATGATAAAATAAATTCAGTTTATCTCTATCATCAATATTCAGATTCATTAGTGCTGTAAAAAATTCTAATGGATAATTAGCTTTAAGGTAAGCCGTTTGATAAGATATCACCGCATATGCTGCAGCATGAGATTTATTGAACCCATAACCAGCAAATTTTGCAACAAGGTCAAAAATATAACTTGCCCTGTCATAATCAACGCCATTCTTTGTTGCCCCTTGGATGAAAAGTTCACGTTGTTTATCCATCTCTTCCTTGATTTTCTTACCCATGGCACGTCTCAGCAGATCTGCTTCCGCTAAGCTATACCCGGAAAGAATACGGGCTATTTCCATCACTTGTTCTTGGTAAATTATTACCCCAAATGTCTCTTTTAATACTTCCTCAAGTAACGGATGAATATAATCTGGCTTTTCAAGTCCGTGTTTTCTTGCAACATAAGTTGGAATGTTATCCATAGGTCCTGGACGATAAAGGGAAATTAAAGCGATAATATCTTCAATGCAGTCCGGTTTTAGTTTAATTAAAGCTTCTCTCATTCCCGAACTTTCAAGCTGAAACACTCCAATTGAATCACCGCTTGAGAGTATCTCATAGGTTTTTTGGTCATTCAAAGGAACTGAAGAAATATCAATCTTTTTTCCATCACGATTAATTAAACGACATACATGATCTATTAGCGTTAGCGTACCAAGCCCAAGAAAATCAAATTTTATTAGCCCAGCTTTCTCCACATATTTCATGCTGTATTGAGTGATTGGCAAAGCTGAATTTGGATCATAATACACAGGAACAAAATTTTCCAACTTTTGATCACATATTACAATTCCAGCAGCATGGGTTGAAACGTGACGATATATTCCTTCAAGCTTAAGAGATATATCAAGAAGCTTTGCAATTACCTCATCACTATCCCGCTCTTTCTGCAGGTTTTGATCAAACTCTATCGCTTGTGATAAAGTTACAGGATTTACTGGATTAAATGGAACCATTTTAGATATTTTATCCACTTGAGAGTAAGGCATTTGCAATACTCTACCAACATCACGCAATACTGCCCTTGCCTGCAATTTACCAAAAGTGATTATTTGAGCAACATAACCGTACTTTTTCTGAACATAATCAATAACCAGGTCCCTTTTCTCTTGGCAGAAATCGATATCAAAGTCAGGCATCGATACACGATCAGGATTCAAAAATCTTTCAAATATTAGGCCAAACTTTATTGGATCAAGGTCTGTAATCTGCAAGCCCCAAGCAACAATTGATCCAGCACCAGAGCCTCTTCCTGGACCAACTGGAATGCCATTTGCTTTGCTCCAACGAATGAAATCAGAAACTATCAAAAAGTAGCCAGCGTAGTTCATCGAAGTTATCACACTCAGTTCGTAATTCAGCCGATCGTAGTATTGTTTAAGGTCTATGTCTGTCTCATTCGCAATACGGAATTCTAATCCTGCAACTGCCTGCTCCCTCAGTTCTTCATTCTCAGTTTTATTTTCTCGACAAGGAAATTTAGGCAAAATAGGCTGCCTGCTTCTTGGCATGTAAGAGCACCGCTTAGCTATCACTAAAGTGTTATGAATTGCTTCGGGAATGTCGCTGAACAACTCCTCCATTTCTGCCACAGATTTGAAGTAATGCTCGGTAGTTAACTTCTTTCTGTTATTCTCCAGGGCATAACTCCCCTCCGATATACACGTTAATATATCATAAGCCTCATAGTCAGACCTATTTGGAAAAAATACATCGTTCGTTGCAACTAGTGGTATATTGCGCTGATAAGCAAAGTCTATCAAAGCTTCTTCAAGCTCTAGCTCTTTATTCAACCCATGACGCTGCAATTCAACATATAAATGACCATTGAATGCTGAAAGCAGTTTTTCAACCGTTTCTTTATCTTGCCCCAACAATAGTTGAGCCAAACATCCACCGGTTAAAGCGATCAGACCCGTACTTAAATTCAATAGCTCATCAAAATCAACGTAAGGAATATCGCTGTTATTCTTGCGCTTTCTAAAAGACTCACTCACCAAAGTGACTAAATTAGTGTACCCTTGCTCATTTTTTGCAAGCAATAATATAGGTAAATTTTGTTCTGAATGTTTAACTATAATATTGCATCCTATTATTAGCTGTATTCCCCTACTTGCCGCATATTCTGAAAACTCGAGCGAGCCAAACAAGTTACCTGAATCAGTAATTGCAACCGCTGGCATTTTATTTCGCAAACAAAGGCCGATCAGCTCCTCAATTTTAACCGAGCTTTCAAGCAGCGAATAAACACTATGAACACGTAAGTGTATGAACATAAGAAACTTTAGATCAACAAAAAAGGATAACATTAATTTACTCATGAGAACATAATTTTCATGAGAACAAAAGCCTATAAGATTTCTCAAATCTAAGGTTAAAATACAAAAAACTTACTTGACAAACTCTGCCAGCCCCCTTATCATGATGCTGAAGGTATTGTATTTGCTTTCGCCAATCTGCAGATTAAAAGGTAAGGATTACTTAATGTATCGGCGTCTTATGTTTAATTTTTTGCAGTATATAGATACTGTATGTCTTTACAAAACTTCATCTACATCTAGATTTTTATCTAAATAAGCTGAACGCGCTTATAAAGCGTTACAAGACATCAAAAAATGCCAATACTCGACAGAGATAGTAAAAGACTAGCTAACTCGGGGATTCTTTGTCTTTTTTTCTGCTTAGTAAATTTCTTAAACATTTGCAGCGTAGGTTAGTTGCAATTAAAAGCAGCTGAATTTCGCTTGTCAAGCGTTTAAAACATAAAAAACGCCAATATTTTAAAGCGGATAATAACCCCAGGGCTTCTTTTGCCTTTTTTTTCATTTGGTAAATTTCTTAACGTTTGTAGCTAAAAGAGCCCAAGAGAGGTCAGTGCTCCTTTTTTTGTCATCCAAGTAGCCTCCTATGGTGTCATCCCAGTGCCCAGACACTGGGATCCAGTTGAGCTATTTCAACAAAAATACTGCATTTTGAGATGAACGTTTATTTTCACCAGATTATTTACAAGTATAACAATTAAAGTCTGGATTCCAGTGTCAAGCACTGGAATGACACCGTCTTGGATGGAAACCAGTGTCGGCTACTCGGATGACATCATAGGGGCGCTGGAGTGACACCCTGACAATCGTCATCCCGCTGCTTGTTAGCGGCTAAGGGATACCGCGAATGAATCGCGGTATAATGTAGGGATTGCATTAGCTATAATTCTTTAGTTTTCACTTTTCTTTTAACCTTGCAATGATATTTTCTTTGCCGATAAAAATTAATAGTTTAGCGAGCTCTGGTCCTGTTTCTGTTCCTGTTAAAGCTGAACGCAACTGCGTAAATAGGTTTTTTGCCTTTATATCCACTGTTTGTCGAATAGTTTTGACCCATTCTGACAACGTGTTTTCATTACAATCACCTTGGGGCAATGCATTGAACGCAATTTTTATAAGCTCCTTATCAAGAATCACAGGCTCTATATCAGATTTGCATATTTTCCACCACTTGGCCACCTCAGAAAACCTTTCTATATTGTTCCTTATAAAATACCAAAACTCTGAGGAGTCCACTCCAATTTGATTTAAACGGTCTTGCACCATTTCAAATGGCATTTGTTGCAGAACTTTGCTATTTAGCTTATATATTTCACTCAAGCTGAATTGTACAGATGCTGAGCTAAATTTTTTAATGTCAAATGAGTCAATTAAAGACTGTATGTCAACATAAGCTTCTATCGGATCAGATGTTCCGAGCTTCACTAAATAGCTAGTTAGCGCCATTGGTTCAATTTCATCTTCTCTTATGGACTTGATATCCAGCCCGCCTTTCCGTTTCGATATCTTGCTATCATCAAAATGTAGCAGAGAAAGGTGAGCAAACATAGGAATTTTCGCTTTTAATGCTTTAATCATTTGGATTTGCACTGCGGTATTAGTTACATGATCTTCCCCACGTACAACATGGGTTACATTAAAGTCAACATCATCGATAGCAGAAGGTAACATGTATGTGTACATTCCATCTTCTCTTTTTACCACAGGGTCGCTGATGCTATTGGTTGCAATATTTATTTCGCCTTTAACTTTATCATTCCATTTAACAACCTCATTTCTATCCAACTTAAATCTAAAATGTGGTCTTCTTCCTTCTTGCTCATAACTAATTTTCTCTTGCTCAGTTAGAAGTAACGCGCTTCTGTCATATACAGGGGGAAGTCCTTGTTTTAACTGCAATTTTCGTTTAATGTCTAACTCTTCTCTTGTTTCATAGCATGCATAAATATGCCCTTCTTTTATTAACTGCAAAAACACCTCATTGTAACGCTCAAAGCGCTCTGATTGCTTGAAACTTGCATCCCAATTGATACCAATCCATTTCAAATCTTGTATGATATCATTTATATATTTGACATCTGAACGCTGAAGGTCAGTATCATCAAAACGGAGTAAAAATTTTCCATTTTGATTGCGTGTGTACATCCAACAAACCAAGGCAGTTCGTACGTTTCCTACGTGGAGGTAGCCAGTTGGGCTTGGAGCGAATCTTGTTAGCATTTAAACAACAATATTGTTTACTCTAATTTATTTTAATTTTATATAAATATATGGCTAAAGCAAGTGAGATCTGCTAATACAATTGAGCGAGAGAAGAATAAGTATGGCTATAGCATTGTGGCACCTTTGATATTTGATGGATTAAGACCATATGATAAATTCAAGAAAATTCACAGCTTGACGACAAAGGCTAATGTAGCATTATATTGGTATCATGACTAACTTAGAAAAGATGAGAGAAAAACTGCAAGATCAAATAAATTATCATAATGTTTTGTATCACCAAAAAAATAAGCCAGAAATAAGTGATGCTGAATATGATGAACTGAAGAAAAAGTTAGCTGAAATAGAGCCAGAAATTTATGCAACACAAGATAGTGTTGGTGCTCCACCTGATGAGAGGTTTTCTAAGGTGGAACATCAAGAACCTATGCTTTCCCTTGAGAATGCTTATGATGAACAAGGTGTAGAGAAATTTTTGTCTAAAATAAAGAGGTTTTTAATTGAGGACAAAATAGAGATATTATGTGAACCAAAAATTGATGGGTTGTCGTTTTCTGCAATTTATGAGGATGGAAGATTTGTTAAAGCTGCAACTCGAGGCGACGGTTTTGTAGGAGAAGATGTCACTCACAATGTTGCAACAATAAAAGGCTTTCCTAAGTTTTTGCAAGGTGTGCAAGGAAGACTAGAAGTAAGAGGTGAAATATACATCAGTAACAGCGACTTTTTAAAGTTAAATGAAAACGATGAATTTGCCAATCCTCGAAATGCAGCCGCTGGTTCTCTAAAGCAATTGGATGCAAACATTACAGCAAGTAGACCTCTTAGATATTTTGCTTATTCTTTAATTGGTGGGGCAGAGAAAAGTCAAAGTGAAATACTAAATAAGCTTGAGGCACTTGGTTTTTGCGTAAATGAGCATCAGTCCTTAACGAGTAGTTTAGATGGAATGCTGAAGTTCTATAACGAGGTCTATAACTGTCGCTATAACTTGGATTATGATATTGATGGAATAGTCTATAAAGTAAATGATTTGGTACTACAAAATCGTCTAGGGAATACTCACAAAGCACCGCGCTCAGCACTTGCATACAAGTTTTCTGCGGTTTATGCAAAAACAAAGTTAAACAAGATATTTATACAGGTGGGCAGAACAGGGGTTTTAACTCCAGTTGCAGATTTAGTGCCAGTCAATGTTGGTGGGGTGCTAGTTAGTAGAGCAAGTCTGCATAACCAAGATGAGATAAAACGTAAAGACATAAGAGAGGGAGATATTGTAACAATTAAAAGGGCAGGTGATGTAATTCCCCAGATCGTTGAAGTAAGCAGAGATTCTCGTCTTCCAAATACACCTGAATTTGTGTTTCTTGAAGTATGCCCTGAATGTGGTAGTAAAGTACGTCAGGTTGAGGGAGAGGCAGCAGTAAGATGTCCTGAGGAATTTGCCTGTAAAGCTCAAATGATAGAAAAACTAAAGCATTTTGTATCGAAAGATGCATTTGACATTGTTGGCCTTGGTGATAAGCAGATAGAGTTTTTTTACGACCTTGGTCTGATAAAACAAATCCATGATATTTTTACTTTAGAAGAAAAATTGGATGAATTTAATCTGGAAGAACAGTCTGGTTGGGGCAAGAAATCAATAGCTCATTTATTAAATGCTATACAAAGCAGAAGGGTAATAACTCTAGATAGGTTTATATTTTCTTTAGGTATTAGATTTATTGGCCAAGTTGCAGCAGAATTGCTTGCAGATTATTATGTTTCTTATGATAATTGGTATAATTCGATGATTGAACTGTCATCAGATAATACTGAGCTAGTAGGTATAGACGGCATAGGAAAAAAAGTAGCTGAATCTTTGGAATCATTTTTTTCTAAGGAACATAACATCAAAATGTTAAATGATCTTACTGCTTGTCTTCAAATTCTTCCTGTGAGCTCCAACTCTAGTAACTCTGTTTTAAATAATAAAATTATAGTGTTTACTGGTAAGCTACTTGCTATGAGTAGAGGAGAGGCAAAAGTAAGAGCCAAAACTCTAGGAGCAAAGGTCAGCTCACATCTTTCTGCTAAAACTGACTACCTAATTGCAGGAGAAAAACCAGGATCCAAATATAAAAAGGCAGTGGAATTAGGTGTAGAAATTTTAGATGAAGACCAGTGGCATAAAGTGATAAGTTTGGGAGTGTTCAAATGATACTTGGATGTATCCGTTCAGGATAGCGGCAAGACCATAGAGTAAAAGTGAGTTTACAACAAATGGTGTCATGCAAGTAGCTGACACTGGAATGACACCATTTGTTGTACAAACTACCTTTGCAAACAAATGTTCGTACATCTGTGTGTCATGCACTTTGCTTCAATATTTGTACATTAGCCACTCCCCTGAACAGACAATGGCGTCAACTTAAGGACACATTTTAGACTTCTTTGTTGAAATAAAACAGAAACAAAAGTGCTGTTTATCGCACTCTTTGGATAATTTAATGATAAAAAATTTAGAGAGAAATTTTATACACTATCGCTGATATTTTTCCTTAAGTTGACGCCATTGCCTGAACAGATACAATCAATTTACTGACATTGGTATGGCTAAATTCGAAATGGCTAGGTGTACAGTCCCAGAGTGTGATGGTATGATAAAATATGAGAAAAAAATACCATCAAAGGAGGAGTTATGGGACAAATATTACATGGGTGCGCCAAAACAACACAGACGATTCGTAGAGCAATACAAAATAGAAAAGAGAGCATAGCAAAACTCTCCAAGCATTATAACCTTAATCCAAAAACTATTATTAAGTGGAGAAAACGTTCATTTACGAAAGATGCTGATATGGGTCCAAAGCGTCCAAGATCGACTGTTTTAACGCTAGAAGAGGAAGCTATAATAGTTACATTTCGCAAGTATACACTACTGCCACTAGATGATTGCCTTTACGCTCTGCAGTCTACAATTCCGCATTTGACTCGCTCTAGCTTGCATCGTTGTTTACAAAGACACAACATTAGCAGATTACCAACTGTTGATGGAGAAGTTAAGTCAAAAAAGAAATTCAAACAATATCCTATCGGTTACTTTCATATTGATATTGCTGAAGTTAGAACTGAGGAGGGCAAATTACATTTGTTTGTTGCTATTGATAGGACATCCAAATTTACCTATGTTGAGTTGCGTAACAGTGCTACAAAACCCATAGCTGCTGAGTTCTTACGTAATTTGATTAGAATTTTACCGTATAAAATCCATACTATTTTGACAGATAACGGTATACAATTTACAAACCAGAAGCGTCATAAGTATGCTTTCCAACATATATTTGATAGAGTTTGCGAAGAGAATGTTATTGAACATCGTTTGACAAAAGTTAGCCATCCTTGGACGAATGGGCAAGTCGAGCGTATGAATAAAACTTTAAAGGATGCTACAGTTAAGAAGTATTACTATCAATCGCACCAGCAACTTAAAGAACACCTTTATAACTTTGTTATGGCTTATAATTATGCAAAGAGACTCAAAACTCTTAAGGGTCTTACTCCTTATGAATTTATATGTTATCAGTGGACACAGTCTCCAGAATTATTTATACTAAATCCACACCATCACACTCTGGGACCATACACCTAGAGTTCTCTGATATCTGTAACCATTAGTATTTGTCCTATTCTCTCCATAAAGCATATTAAACCTACCTAATAATTTACTAATATAATTATGTAAAAGAAAAGGAAAATTGCAAGCGATTTATCTATAGCTAACCCAAGAAAGGTTTTCCTACGTCATACCGCGATTTATTCGCGGTATCTCAGCATAGATTCCGCTAACAAGTAGCGGAATGACGAATTTTTGTTTTTAAAATTATCGGTAAACTTAAGTCACTTTAGCTATAAAATCCTAATTCTGAGTTAATTAATTACGACTCCAAAAACTTCTCTGCATCAAGTGCAGCCATGCACCCTGTTCCTGCTGCAACTACTGCCTGACGATATACCTTATCTTGAACATCACCTGCAGCAAACACTCCTGCCCTACTAGTTAAAGTTGTTCCAGGTTTTGTAATGATGTAACCCTGCTCATCCATTTCAACAAAGCCTTTAAAAATACCCGTATTTGGTGCGTGTCCAATTGCAATAAACACTCCATCCACTTTTAATTCTGTTGATTTAATTATAATACCAGTAACTTTTTTCGGATTTTCTTCTCCAAGAATCTGCTCTACGGTATGGTTCCACATTACTTTTATTTTATCATTTTTAAAGAGTCTATCTTGCATTACTTTTTCCGCTCTTAATTTATCACGCCTGTGTATTAATATCACTTCTTTGGCAAATCGAGTTAAAAATATTGCTTCTTCAACAGCGGTATTTCCACCACCAATCACGGCTACAACTTTATTCCTAAAAAATGCACCATCACAAGTTGCACAAGCTGAAACTCCGTAACCTTGAAATTCCTTTTCACTCTCCAAACCAAGCCATTTTGCTTGCGCACCGGATGCAATTATAATTGCATCCGAGTAGTAGTCATTGATATTACCAGAAGATCTAAATCTATACTCATTAAAGTCCTCAAGTTGTTCAACGCTTTTTATCTCATCATCTATTATTTTTGCTCCAACCTTCTCTGCATGCAACCTCATCTGCTCCATTAGTTCTGGACCCTGTATTGAAACAAAACCAGGATAATTTTCAACATCTGTAGTAATTGTAAGCTGACCACCAGGCTGCATTCCCGTTACTACAACTGGCTCTAAGTTTGCACGTGCTGCATATATAGCAGCAGCATAACCCGCTGCCCCGGATCCAATAATAAGAACTTTTGTACTAAATCTATAATTCTTCACTGTATGAGTTTAGATAATCAGCTACTCCTTCATCGCTTGCCTGCATTGCTGGCTTACCTTTCTTCCACCCTGCTGGACATACTTCACCATGCTCCTCATTATGTTTAATTGCATCAACGATTCTAACGAATTCATCGATATTACGCCCTAAAGGCAAATCATTTATCGATTGATGACGTACAATAAATTTATCATCAATAACGAAAGTTGCTCTCAGCGCAATTGAGTCATCATATAAAACCCCATAGTCTCTTGATATAGACTTTTTGATATCAGACACTAAAGTGTAGCTAATCTCTCCAATACCACCATCATTAACTGGAGTGTTTCGCCATTTATAATGTGAAAATTTTGAATCTACACTTACTCCTATAACTTCAATACCACGTTTTGAAAAATCCTCTATTTTATTACTAAATGATATCAACTCAGTTGGACAGACAAAGGTAAAATCAAGTGGATAGAAAAAAAGGACAGCATACTTATTTTTTATGCGCTTACTCAGACAGAAATCATCAACAATTTCTCCGCCAGAGAGAACAGCTGAAGCAGTAAAATCGATAGCAGATTTTGTTACAAGATTCATAATTAACCTATTCTTTTAAAATAACTTTAATTTTACATCTTGATGAACTTATATGCAAGTTTTCTTTGGTTTTAGCCCTATAAAAACTTTCTAAAATAGCTCTTCTTTTTTACCGATAAGATACAATCCAGATTGGAATACTGAGTTGGTGAGTATAAAAGTATAGCTAACATGTCATACCGCCGCGGTATCTCTTAGCCGCTAACAAGCAGCGGGATGACGAGCTTATCGTCATGCCACCGCGAACCGTCATACCGCCACGAATCGTCATACCGCGATTCATTCGCGGTATCTCTAGATCCCGCTAACAAGTAGCGGGATGACGGTTGTTGTTTAGCTATAAATGTTAAAAAATTTACCAAACAAAAAAAAGGCAAAAGAAGCCCTAGTCATTGTCTATTTTCAGTATTGGCGTTTTTAAGTCTTAAACGCTGCAATTTAGCTGCTTTTAAGTGCAACTAACCTTAGCTATAAATATTTAAGAAATTTACCAGGCAGAAAAAAAAGGCATAGAAAACCCACAGTAGCTAGTTATTCACTCTCTATTTTAAAATTTGACGTTGGGTGATGTCTTGAACGCTTTATAAGCGCGTTTCAGCTTGTATAGGTAAAAACCTAGAAATTTGATAAAGACATAAGGTACACATAGTGCAAAAATTTAAGCATAGTACGCCAAATACAAGTTTTCTTGTCGTTTTAATCTGCACAGATTGCGAAGTTAAATGAAATAGCTTCAGTATCATAATAAGGGGGCTGGCGAAGGGTGTCAAGTAAGTTTTTCGTTTCTGCGGGCTACTTGAATAACGGCTACAATGTTCATACAGCTAGTGCGACCCGAAAGTCGTGATTTTGTGATGGTTAAATTCCATCTTCCCTAGACATCGGGGATAATGTATGTCTCACATTTTAGAGAGTGGCAACCTCTAGGCTCTGTGGACAAAATTTTAGAGAAGCCATACAAGAGCTCCAACAAAATTGAGAAAACCCATAAAAACCTCAGCAGTTTTATCAAATCTGGAAAAAATGCGCCTAAAATTTTTAATTTTACCAAAAAAACACTCAATCAAATGACGTTCTTTGTAGATATGCTCATCGTAATACCTTTGCACTTTTCGATTCCGTTTTGGCGGAATAACTACTGTACATCCCTTGTCTTCAAGACTTGTAACAAAGGCATTGCTATCGTAGCCCTTGTCAGCTACTACAGTAGAGTTATAGATACTTTCGGTCAACACTTGTGCCTGCGTAATTTCATTTCTTTGACCAGGAGTCAGAGTAAATTTAAGTGGATTTCCAAGTGCATCGACAAGCGCATGTATTTTAGTTATAAAGCCACCTTTGCTCCTCCCTAAAGCTTCTTGATCCTTGGAGTTTTTTGTATATCCAGATGAACATGGATGGCCTCGGATGATCGTACCGTCGATTATAGCAACTTCTAAATCAGGCTCTTGTTTAGTATATTCAAGCAATTTTTTCCAGACATCTCTTTCACACCATCTTTTAAATCGCTTATGTATACTCCTGTAATTACCATAAGTTTTTGGTAAAAGTCTCCATTGGCAACCACTTCGCACTATGTACCACACTGCCTCTATGAATATTCTTAAACGTTTTTCATCTTTGCTGTGCATTCCTTTTACGCTTTTTATGAACTCTAAAATTTGTTTCCAATTTTCCTCTTTGATGTAATATTGCATATGGTAGTTTCTCCATTTTTTACCTATTAGGCTAAACTACCATCTTTTTCTCTCTTTTCATATTTTTTGTCCACAGAGCCTAGTTTTGACACTGGTTTCCATCCAAGACGGCAGTAGCCCCTTCGGTGTCATTCCAGTGTCAAGCACTGGAATGACAAAGGAGAGCAGTGTCAGCTACTTGGATGACACCTTTTTTCTACTTAGTGTGGGTTATACAAGAAGTCTATTGTATGGCTATTGCTGGTCGTATATTACTTATAGCTTATCTATTCAAATTTTGACTTTATTTTTCATAATTCATTATTGACAGAAATTATTAATTGGGTTATTATTAGATTATCGTTAACAAATGAGGCAAAGAAATGACGACATCCAATAATTCTTCATTGCTAAAAGATAGTCAGGAGCTTACTAAAACTAAGGGGACTATATGGAAACCTTTAATTATTGTCTGTATTTAGTTTCACATCTGGTCAATATCTTCCTTATGTTATTGCAGCAGTTTCTGGTTGTGGTGCCATTGCAGCAGTTCCTTTAGCAATCTTTGCTGTTTCTGCGGTTGTTGCACTTATTTCAGTGACATATCTTGTTAAACTGGCTATTTCTAGAGATGATAATAAGAAAGAAGTAGGTCTTAATGGACAGAAATTCGGCCATACTCCATCTCAAGAACCACAAAAATTTGTGTGTAAAAATTGTACTAATCTGGAGAATAAATCAAATGTACCTACTCCTCAATCACCTCCAGTAACGTTTGGAACACAACCAAATCCAAGTGCCAATATGCTACAGCCGCCGCCTCCTCCTCTATCAAGCTGTGCACCACCACCTCCTCCTCCTCAAAATTCATCAACTCAACAGGGTAGTAATGATTTACTTAATAGTATAAAAAAAGCTGGCGGTAAGGCAGGTGTGAGCAAAGAACAGAAAAAAGCACGCGATGAAAAATTAAAACAAAATAGGGAAAAACGAGAAAAGAATAGTGAAGGTGAGCAAACAGATTCCAAAAATGCTTTATTTGCAGAAATAAGAGGAGGTTTTAAATTGAAACCAGTTAATAAAAATCAACAAAGCCCTGAGAAGAGTACTCCAAAAACAAAGTGTGATATGGCTTCTATTCTTGCAAGGAGAATAGCCATTGAATTCTCAGATAGTGAAGCATCTGATTCTATTAGCGATTCAGGTTGGATTACAGATGAAAGCAAAGACAAACAGAAAGAGATAGAGCAGAAAAAGAAGGTGCTGACAAAAAGCAGGAAAAAATCTACGCCTTCAAATTCCCAATCAGACAATAAAAAAGGAACAAGCACTCCCGAGAGTGGTTATAGATCTGATGATGATCAACAATATCCTGAAACTGCAGCTCCGCCAAGCCACCAACCAAATACAAAAAAGCCACCGATACCGCCTAAGCCTGTTAATTCAAAAACGAAACCTCAAGCTCCTCTTGCAACAACAGCGACTGAAGTGAAAGACTCATTTACTCGTTCTGTTAAGGAACGTTGTGGCATGTTTGGTAGAGCGGCTACTAAATTTGAGAGGGAATCGGTGTTACGATACGTTAAGGAAAGCACCACGCACTTCTCTTCTTTTTCAAAATAAGTTTACCTACAGGTCTGATTATATTAAGATTGTTTAATACAATCAGATCTATTATATGCGTTTATCCAAGTATTACTTACCAACTCTAAAGGAAAAGCCTGCCCATGCTAAAATTATCTCCCATCAATATTCTTTACGTGCAGGTTTAATAAAGCAGATAGCATCTGGCATTTATTCCTGGTTACCACTTGGTCTGCGCGTGCTTAAAAATATTGAAGACATCATCAGAGATGAAATGGATAAATCTGGCGCTATTGAAGTGTTAATGCCTTGTGTGCAACCAGCAAATCTTTGGCGAGAATCAGGGCGTTACGATGATTACGGTAAGGAAATGTTGCGTATAAAGGATAGGCATGAGGAAGATATGCTTTTTGGTCCAACGCACGAGGAGATAGCAACTGATTTAATTAGAGATGTGGTAAAAAGTTACAAAGATTTGCCACTTTGTTTATACCAAATTCAATGGAAGTTTCGTGATGAGGTAAGACCACGTTATGGTGTTATGAGGGGCAGGGAATTTTTGATGAAGGATGCGTATAGTTTTGATGTGGATTACGAAAGTGCACAGAATTCATATAATTTGATGTACAAAACTTACATAAAAATCTTCAAACGCATGGGACTTACCCCCATTGGAGTGAGAGCTGATACGGGGCCAATTGGAGGAAATTTGAGCCACGAGTTTCATATATTGGCAAACACTGGTGAAAGCACTTTATATTACGACAACAAATTTTCTGAGTTGCTAGAAAGCGAAGATGTTGAAAGTTTGAAGAGTATATACGCAGTTGCAGATGATATGCATGATCCTGAGACTTGCCCTATATCACAAGAGCAGTTAAATGTTAGTAAAGGTATTGAAATAGGGCATATTTTTTATTTTGGCGACAAATATTCAAAGCCTATGAAGGCAAGTGTTACTTCTCAAGATGGAAAAAATGTCAATATACATATGGGTTCGTATGGTATTGGGGTTTCAAGGCTTGTTGGTGCAATAATAGAAGCTTTTCATGATGATAAGGGAATTATCTGGCCGGAGGAGGTAGCTCCTTTCAGAATTGGTTTAATCAATTTACAAACGAAAGTAACGGAGGCTGCAGATAAAATATACAAAGCTTTAAAAAGCGATGAAGTGCTTTACGATGATACAGAAGGAAGTGTAGGAGTAAAATTTGCTAGGATGGATCTGATAGGCTTGCCGTGGCAAATAATTGTCGGAAAAAAGGCAATAGATGAAAAGATAGTTGAAGTAAAAAATAGAGCGACTGGAGAGGTAAAGGAAATGCAGATTGAGGAAGCAATAAATCACTTTAGCACAAAATGATAAGCGGTATCGGCACTGACATAGTATATATACCAAGAGTATTGAGAATATTACAAAAATACGGGGAAAAATTTCTCAATAGAATCTACACTGAAAAGGAAATAGAGCTAAGTAGAAAGTATAATAGTCAAGAAATGCGAGCAAGGTATTTCGCTAAGCGTTTTGCGGCAAAGGAGGCTTTTATTAAAGCACGAGGTACTGGATTTAGTCAGGACATTACAATGAAAGATATAGAAATATACAATGATGTGAGAGGCAAGCCGTATCTTACCGTTAGCAAGGATTTTATCTCCAAAATTCATCTTTCTCTAAGTGACGATGGAGATTACGCTACTGCATTTGTTGTAATTTGCATCTATAGCTCACACAGATAAAGTTTACTCTTTTGTCATCCTATGCAGTTATCTAAGTGGAGAGAGGTGACTTTCTCCACTTAGATAACTGGAATGAATCGCAGTATAGCTATAGCATACACAAACAACTAGTTTGCCAAAAAAACATAGCAGTTTTTCTATGATTTGAGTATAATTCCAGCTTTACCTAAACAGAAAATTTAATGGACTATATCTTAATGTATCTTTCCTTACCATTTTCAATTACCGAGAATTATTTATTAATTACTGCGTTGATTCCACTTTTAAGTGGGTTAGCTATTTTTTTTACTGGTAAATGGCCCAGAGTGAACAATAGTATTACTGTCACTTCTTCTGTACTTCTGTTTACGTATACGTGTCTGTGCACTTTATATTGGGTATATGGTGATCATTCTCAATTTATTCTCATGGATTTTGGTAATAATTTGCACATTAGTTTAAAGCTAGAGTCTACTGGAGTAGTATTCAGTTTATTAATATCGTTTTTATGGATACTAACCAGTGTATATGCAATATGTTATATGCAGAATAACTATGCTGATAGCAATCACTCAAGTTTTCTATGCTTTTTTTCAATATCGATTAGCTGTGCAATGTTTATTGCTTTTTCTGGAGACTTGCTCACTACATTTGTCTTTTATGAGCTTCTAACTATTAGTACATACCCTCTGGTTACTTACAACTCAACAAATGAATCAATGATTGCAGGACGCTATTACTTTGGCGTGCTATTTTTCTCTTCTTTGGTATTATTTTTTCCTGCGATAGGCCTTTTATATAATGAATTTCATACTTTAGACTTTGTAAGTGGTGGAATATTCAAATTTGATACTTCACTAATCACTTTTGTTGCAGTGTGTTTTGCTATGCTGATTTATGGAATAGGAAAAGCTGCATTAATGCCAATGCATTTTTGGTTACCAAAAGCAATGGTTGCACCAACTCCTGTAAGCGCACTACTGCATGCTGTTGCTGTTGTGAAATCCGGAGTTTTCATCATCATAAAAGTTATATTATACACTTTCGGCGTCGATAACATGCAACGTTTTGTGCAGCAAAATTGGTTTGCTGGAGGGTGGCTTCCGTACGCTGCTGGATTTACTATTATTACTGCATCATTGATTGCACTAAAGCAAAAAGAATTAAAGAAGTTGCTTGCTTACTCTACCATCTCTCAATTGTCGTATATTATATTATTCGCTTCAATTTTTAGTGATCTCAGCATGAGGGTTGCAATTTTTCAATTAGTTTGCCACGCATTTGCAAAAATCACTTTGTTTTTCGTTGCCGGAGCAATAATAACGAGAGCAGGTGAGAAATATATAGATAAGATTTACGGTATAGGACGCAGTATGCCAATTAGCATGACAGCATTTGCTATAGGTGCATTGTCTATGATAGGGGTGCCGCCTGCTCCGACTTTTTGGGGTAAATTTCTCATTTTTCAAGCTGTTTTCAACTCTGGCAATGTAATACTTTCTGTGTTTGTAACTCTAGTGTTAATTGTTAGTACTATACTCAACGCTCTGTACTTTTTACCGATAATTTACAATGCCTTTTTCTTAAAACCTTCTCAGAATTACTTTATTAAAAAAACACCAATTCTTCTAGTTTTACCTCCAGTTATTACTGCTATGTGCACTTTGGTTATTTTTTTTAGCTACCAAGTAATATTTTAAAATCTGTATTTATAACCATTAACAATAAATTTAAATGGTATTATACCAGCCAGAGTTGCTTTTATATTCGACAAAGTGAAGCTAATCTCCACAGTATCCTCCTTATTTTGCTCGGTTGTAAAAACTACAGTAGCATTTCCAGCAAATGTAACTAAGTCCTTGGTCGATCGATCAATAGATAATGTTATTACATTTATGTTGGGGATTTTTCTTTTAGATAAAGACAAATTACCAGCTTCATTATTCGTTTTTTCCTGAAAGCCTTGATAGATTTTATGTATAGAATTGTTTCTTATAAAATTTTCTTGGTACTTCGGTTCAACGATCTTAATGGACTCGTATATTTCAATGTATTTACTTATTAAGTACCTCGCTGTGGAAGTGTATTCATCTTCCTTTTTACTGAAACTAAGCTTATGCATTGCAGAGAACTCATCTTCTGTGTGGTTCATATACTTCACAAAATTTAAATCTTTTTTAATAGGAAATAACAGGTATATGTTTAATGTTAATAAACATAAGCATACTAGGAGAAGCGATACTATTAATGCCATCCAAGATCTTTCTGCTACACAAAACAGATACCTATGGCAGTACCATTCGACTGCTTTACTGAAATAACTTTTGTTTTTTACTGATTCAAGCAATTTATCTTCCATAACACAATGCTACCAAATCCAATTATAATAACAACAAGATTAGATACTCTAAAAAACTTTAAAATATGTCTAAATTTTCCAAAATAGGATGAATGATTATATCACCTTGTTCCGCAATAAGGTAGAATTTGTCGATTTTGCTCACATCTATATTTATCATTTTTATACTGAAATTTTCAGGATTGTAAATATTACTTTCAGCACTTTTGTGATAATTATAATAATGTAATTTATTTTGATCATCAAAATAACCAAATTCATCAGCGAGGGTTCCCACTTTGCTACCTTTACCATCTTTGACTAGCCTAAATAGATCAATTGCATGGTTTTGAGATCCAGGCTCAATAGGACCTTCTGCAGCAAAAAACTTAGGTGCATGACCAACATATTCCTTAAATTTTAGATTATGAGTCTTTTTTACACTACCAAAATCCACAAATTTATATTCATCTGAAACGCCAGAATATTGTGGATCATACTTTTTATATTCAAAAAACTCATTACCTAAAAAATTACAAAACGTTAATTTATAATTATCATGATCGGATTTAACGACTTTAAGGTAACGAAAATCTCTAGGCTCTGTGGACAAAAAATATGAAAAGAGAGAAAAAGATGGTAGTTTAGCCTAATAGGTAAAAAATGGAGAAACTACCATATGCAATATTACATCAAAGAGGAAAATTGGAAACAAATTTTAGAGTTCATAAAAAGCGTAAAAGGAATGCACAGCAAAGATGAAAAATGTTTAAGAATATTCATAGAGGCAGTGTGGTACATAGTGCGAAGTGGTTGCCAATGGAGACTTTTACCAAAAACTTATGGTAATTACAGGAATATACATAAGCGATTTAAAAGATGGTGTGAAAGAGATGTCTGGAAAAAATTGCTTGAATATACTAAACAAGAGCCTGATTTAGAAGTTGCTATAATCGACGGTACGATCATCCGAGCCCATCCATGTTCATCTGGATATACAAAAAACTCCAAGGATCAAGAAGCTTTAGGGAGGAGCAAAGGTGGCTTTACAACTAAAATACATGCGCTTGTCGATGCACTTGGAAATCCACTTAAATTTACTCTGACTCCTGGTCAAAGAAATGAAATTACGCAGGCACAAGTGTTGACCGAAAGTATCTATAACTCTACTGTAGTAGCTGACAAGGGCTACGATAGCAATGCCTTTGTTACAAGTCTTGAAGACAAGGGATGTACAGTAGTTATTCCGCCAAAACGGAATCGAAAAGTGCAAAGGTATTACGATGAGCATATCTACAAAGAACGTCATTTGATTGAGTGTTTTTTTGGTAAAATTAAAAATTTTAGGCGCATTTTTTCCAGATTTGATAAAACTGCTGAGGTTTTTATGGGTTTTCTCAATTTTGTTGGAGCTCTTGTATGGCTTCTCTAAAATTTTGTCCACAGAGCCTAGGAATCTTTACTTCCTCTTCCGTAATATGATTACGTACAACAAGTTCATCATTTAGCATATGATAGCCAATTTTTGGCAAAGTAGCTATATTGATTGTCTTGTTTAGCTTAAAATTTGCTTCATAAATGCCACTTAACAACTCCTTTCCTTTTTCTAGGGTTACGTCTTGATCTGAAGCTATATTCTTAATTAAGCTTAATTTTTTCTGCATGTTCAATATGGCTTTCGTCAAAACTTCTATTGATTGCCATACAGTTAATTTATTATCAGTCAAATTATATACTTCGAGTATTAAATTAACAGAATTTTATCATAAATTTATGTTAAAAGTATTATACTTCGTAAACTTATGTCATGATATTAACTACATTAGCTAAAACATGCTTTTTATCTAAGTGAAGTTGCTTAGCAACAACGAAAAGTTCATCTATTTTTTTCCACTGACCTAGTAAAATTTCAACACCATTTACCTCTCTCTTTATGCTTTCTAAAATGAAGGCCTGAATTATATATGATGCTAGTTCTAGTTCGATTTCGCTATTAATTACTTTATTAATCATATTGGGATTCTTTAAATCATGAAGAAATTTATAAAAGCATTTGTATGCTTCATAAGCATCACTACTTATTGTATTTATTATCATTCCTGGCATTCCAGGAAATAAAGTAATCATTTCGTCAAACGTTTGATTATCAAATTTACATTGAGATGAAGCAACTTGCTTTGTTTCATCATAAGTTAATGGGAGTAAATTTAGCTGAAAGCACCTACACCGGATAGTGGTTTGTATATCATATGGCTTATGGCTAATTATAAATATCTTAGAATTTTTTGGCGGCTCTTCTAATATTTTCAATATTGCGTTTTTAGCGTTATTAGTCATTGCCTCTAAGCTATCTATTATAGCTATTTTGTGTTCTGATTGAATGGGACTTAAGTGTAGAAAGTTTTTCATTTCTCTGACTTTTTCTATTCCGATAGTATCACCTTCAATAATGTGTAAGTCCAATGCTGCTACGTCATAGTTTTTTGTAAGAAACCAATTGGAGAAGGATTTTGCAAGTGTTGCTTTTCCTATACCTTTTTTACCACAGATCAGCCAAGACTGAACAGATAAGTTGTTCATTATTTTTTTTTTGGCTTGGTTGTGGCCTATTACTTTTTTCATTCTTTCTCCTATAGATTTTAGTTTGAAAATGCGTTGTTTACTGTTTGTAATGAAATTGCACCTTCCCTTAAAACCTTAATCTTATCTTCGGTTAAGTCAATAATAGTAGATTCTATACCAGAAACTAGTTCGTCATCTTCAATCACTACAGATAAATGTTGCTTAATGGATTGTGGTATATCGTTTGCCTTACATACACTTTTTTTTCCTGAAATATTTGTACTAGTTGCAACTATTGGAACTTTCAGTTTGTTTAGTATTGAAATTGCAATAGGATGCTCAGGAATTCTGATACCTATACTATCTTTAAAGAATTCGTTTGGCAATATGTTGTTGTTTTTAAGTGGTAAAATATAGGTAATTGGTCCAGGAGAAAAGTGGTTTATTAAATCAATATATCTTTCCTTTACCTTTGCTATTTTTGTCAAATTGTAAATATCACTAACAAATATAGACAGTGGTTTATTTTGAGAGCGTTTCTTTATCTGATATATTTTTCCTATAGATTCATTATCTAGTGCATTACAAGCAAGAGCATACACTGTTTCTGTTGGAAAACACACTAACAAGTTGTTCTGTATTGCATTTATTATTTTAGATACCATATAGCTCAAAACTTATTTATAACAACTAGATCAGTTTTGTTGCATTGTATCTTATATAGTAACTGCTAGTTTGTATCCGTTCAGGATAGCGGCAAGACCATAGAGTAAAAGTGAGTTTACAACAAATGGTGTCATCCCAGTGCTTGACACTGGGATCCAGGAATTTTATTAAGTTGGTAAGCATAAAAGTAGCCGTTTTATGTTAAAATACAACATTTTGATGATTATGAAAAAGCTGGATTCCAGTGTCAAGCACTGGAATGACATCGTTTACTATGTACCATATTGCAATGTTCGTACAGCTGTGTGTCACGCACTTTGCTTCAATATTTGCACATTAGCCACTCCTCTAAACAGATACGCTAGTTTTTGTGAATATAATACAACGCAGCTTACCATTTGTTATGCAGACTTGCTACAACCCAAACTCTTCATTGACTTTATCAACTATTGCCTGTGGTGGATCCTCTCCCCATCCTGAATACAAAATCTCTCCATAGTCTGCAACATCTATAGAGCCAGTTCTGCTTTTTGCTAGAAACATTTCTCTTTTCTCTTTATCAACTAATACATAATGCCACGCTGATTTTCCACGATCTTTACCACGGACTAAATATATAAGATCTGACCTGCTTCTTTTTGTTGCATCAGCAAAAGATCTTTCATTGACAGTTCTGCTTTTACTTTTTATGCCGCCACTTTCAGAAAAAGCTTCCTTGGATTCAGTTTTTTTGTTTGCTAATTCAGAAATTTTCCCTTTTTCCCCTAATGCCCGTTCTTTGGTGTTTTGAGACGAATACTTACTGTAAAAACCTTCCCCTGTACCGCCAGGAGTTCTGTTTGTGAAACGCTTAGTAAATGAATTATTGTCGTTGTTTTCTGCCATAAAAATCTCCAAACTTTAGATTATAGAATCCAAATTTTTACTACACTTTATCATATGTTAATTAAATTAATATAAATGAAAAATAATATAGTAATTATTACAGGAATTACGGCCTCAGGTAAATCAGAATTATGCGATAACCTGATAGAAAAATATGGAAATATTAGTATAATAAATTGTGATTCAAAGCAGGTATATGAAGGAATTCCCATAATTACCGCTCAACCACCAAAGCAAGAAGTATTTTATAAACTATATGGTTATGTTTCAGCAAAAGAAAATTATTCCGTGGGCCTATGGTTAGAGGATTTAGAAAAAGAAGTTAATCACGCATTAGAAAATGCTCAAATACCTATCATCACTGGAGGAAGCGGGCTTTACATAAGCAGTTTAATCAAAGGCTTATCATCAATGCCACAAATAAGTCAGGAAGTGAGGAAAAATGTAAGCGAATTAAGGAAAAATTTAAGTAAAGAGGAGTTTTACAAATTAGCGCTAAGCAAAGATCCAAGGATTCAAGGTAAAGTGTTCATGAATGACTCGCACCGCCTTTCAAGGGCACTTGAAGTTATCACTGAAACTGGCAAGTCAATTTTTGTATGGCAAGAGAATAGACAGCCTCCTTTATTCAATAATTTTAAGATATATACAATTCTGCCTAAACGTGAAGATGTATACCGAAAAATAAATTCTCGTTTTATCAAAATGATCGAAAATGGAGCAATTGATGAAGTAAAAAAGCTACTTAGTATGAACTTAGCTCCACATTTGCCAGTTATGAAAGCACATGGAGTGCCAGAAATTGTAAAGTATTTGAAAGGTGAGATTACTTTAGACGAAGCGATACAGATTGCTCAAACAAACACAAGACACTACGCAAAACGCCAGTACACTTGGTTTAAAAATCAATTTCCAAATGCTGAAGTGATTGATTTTGTGGAAGAATTTTCACTTTTCTTTTGAATAGGTGCAGTTTTTTTACTACTATTTGTCCAATATAGTCTCAATGCTATTAATTGGTGGCTTGATTTCTTTTAGGGTACTATTTACTTTCAATGGTTTACTAAAGCTGCTTATCATTGTAATTGTACCGTCCTCTTCTGTTACTTTTATGTCATTAGTATGGCCAAAAACTTTCTCAATCAATTGAAGGAAAATCTCTTTAATGACATCAAATAAACTTTTACTTTGTTGCATTTCATTGACAACTGGAAAGTTTTTTAGTTCTTCAGGAATAGTAAGGGATAATTTACCATCTTCATATGTTACATTTTTATCACCTTGAGACTTAAGTGTGAATTCTAGTGAGCTGGACAGGTCACATACCTTATCACCGAATGTACCGTCACTCCTTTGGAAAAATATTGGTAATGTCATATCAGATTTAACACTCACATTATTTTGGCTAACACAGTCAATACTTATTACTTTTTCAGGGCTTTCTATTATGAATGAATGCTGGCTAAGTGCACCTTGAAACTCTATATGTACACCAGCTTCATATCCTGCCTGATTACAATTGGTAACTAGTTCTTCTAGGCTCTGTGGACAAAATTTTAGAGAAGCCATACAAGAGCTCCAACAAAATTGAGAAAACCCATAAAAACCTCAGCAGTTTTATCAAATCTGGAAAAAATGCGCCTAAAATTTTTAATTTTACCAAAAAAACACTCAATCAAATGACGTTCTTTGTAGATATGCTCATCGTAATACCTTTGCACTTTTCGATTCCGTTTTGGCGGAATAACTACTGTACATCCCTTGTCTTCAAGACTTGTAACAAAGGCATTGCTATCGTAGCCCTTGTCAGCTACTACAGTAGAGTTATAGATACTTTTGGTCAACACTTGTGCCTGCGTAATTTCATTTCTTTGACCAGGAGTCAGAGTAAATTTAAGTGGATTTCCAAGTGCATCGACAAGCGCATGTATTTTAGTTGTAAAGCCACCTTTGCTCCTCCCTAAAGCTTCTTGATCCTTGGAGTTTTTTGTATATCCAGATGAACATGGATGGGCTCGGATGATCGTACCGTCGATTATAGCAACTTCTAAATCAGGCTCTTGTTTAGTATATTCAAGCAATTTTTTCCAGACATCTCTTTCACACCATCTTTTAAATCGCTTATGTATACTCCTGTAATTACCATAAGTTTTTGGTAAAAGTCTCCATTGGCAACCACTTCGCACTATGTACCACACTGCCTCTATGAATATTCTCAAACGTTTTTCATCTTTGCTGTGCATTCCTTTTACGCTTTTTATGAACTCTAAAATTTGTTTCCAATTTTCCTCTTTGATGTAATATTGCATATGGTAGTTTCTCCATTTTTTACCTATTAGGCTAAACTACCATCTTTTTCTCTCTTTTCATATTTTTTGTCCACAGAGCCTAGGATAGAATCACTTGGAACTTTAGCTCCAGCATGTTCGAACATCTCCTTAAAAACTTTTCTTGCAAATGGGCGGTAGTTTTCATTTTTACCTTCACTTTTTGGCAGTAAACTATCATGTTCTTTGTATAGCTCGGCAATCAAATCTCTACTTATACTTTTGCCGTTAATAACAAAATCCATTCTCTGAAAATCTAAGAACGCTGTATTACCAGAATTCGCTTCAGCATTGTCTTTACCAGCTCTTAACTTGCTAAAACCAAACTTTTCTGCTTGAGCTCTTAATGTAACTACTGGATTTTTCTTTTCTTCTGGTTCAGAGTTGTTCATTATTAATATTTTAATATGAGCTGCTAATAGTATAATAATACACAAAAATAGTTAATAGGTTAATAAAATGTTTAATATAGATAGTAAATATTGCATAGCTTGACTATAGGGTGACAAGATCTTAAGAAGGCTCTATAACAGTTTTACACATGTATGAATCTCAATGAGCAATCAGATTTTTCTAAATAGCAGGCTGGAGAATATACCTAAATTTCATTCCACAATATTGCCTAAACTTTGTGGTGGGGACAAAGTGGTGGACCTGCTATTTTATAGGCCATTTAGTTATGTAGACAGAAGTAAGCCGCTACCTGATGCTCAAGTTGGAGAATTTACAACTTTCATGGCAAAAGTTTATGAGCATCAGCCACCCACTTTTAGAGGTAGGCCATATAAAATAGTTGTTGAAAGTGAGAGTCAGTATGTATTCATAGTCTTTTTTAATTACTCAGTTAAGTATTTATATAAACTATTTCCAATTGGAGCTTCTGTAATCATCAGTGGTAAACTCGAAAAGTTTGCTGAACATTGGCAGATTACTCACCCAGATTACGTGTCGCTTGACATCAACCAATTTAAAGAAATAGCTCGCATAGAGCCAGTCTATCAATTATGCCGTGGCATTACTAATAAGAGCATTGGGAACATAATAAGCTCTAACCTGAAAGAATTGCCTGATTTGCCAGAGTGGATAGATGATACATTAATCAAGCAAAAAAAATGGCTAAGTTGGAGGGAAAGCATCATAAAGTTGCACAGACCAAGCTCATTGGCGGAAGCCGAGGTTTGTAGAAAAAGGCTTGCTTATGATGAATTGTTTGCGTATCAGCTAGCGCTGAAACTTGCAAGAAAAAATCATGTGAAAGAAAGGGGAAGAGAATTTATAGTATTGAGTAAGTATAAAGAGCAAGTTTTAAATGAATTGTCGTTTCAATTAACAAATGATCAAACTCGTGCAATAGATGAGATCTCAGAGAGACAAAAATCCAAGTATCGCATGATAAGCTTGCTGCAAGGTGATGTTGGTAGTGGCAAAACCGTAGTTGCACTTTTTGCGATGCTGAGTGTGGTAGAAAACAACATGCAGGCAGCTCTAATGGCACCTACTACTATCTTAGCGGAGCAACATTATAATTGGATTGAGGAAGTTTTATCCTGTACCGATATAAAAGTTGCTCTGCTTACTGGTAAAACTTCGCGCAAGGAAAGAAAGATTATTATGAACGAACTTGCAAGTGGTGTTTTAAATATAGTGATTGGCACTCATGCACTATTTCAAGCTAACGTTACATTTAAAAATTTAGGGCTTGCAGTCATAGACGAGCAACAGCGATTTGGAGTGATGCAGAGAAATCGCTTGGTAGGAAAAGGAGAAAATGCCGATATACTTTTCGTTACTGCAACTCCCATTCCAAGAACTTTGCAGCAAGCTATGTATGGTGACGTTGAATGTTCAATTTTGAAAGAAAAACCAAAATCCAGATTGCCAATAAAAACTGTAACTATGAACATTAGTAGGGTGCCAGATGTTATTGAAAAGCTAAAAGGTGCTATAAACAGGGGCGAAAAAGCATATTGGATTTGTCCATATATAGAAGAAAACGAAGAGACCAATATTGCTGCAGCAGAGATGCGTTTTCAGGAATTACAAAAAACATTTCTTGATAAAGTTAGCATAATACATGGAAAATTGACTCAGGAGCAGAAAGATCAAGTTATGTTTTCCTTCAAAAGGAATGAATTTTCTCTGCTTGTTGCAACCACTGTGATAGAAGTTGGTATAGATGTGCCAGATGCAACCATCATGATTATAGAAAATGCAGAGCAATTTGGGTTATCACAATTGCATCAGTTAAGAGGCAGAGTAGGGCGAGGAAACAAGCCATCTTTTTGTGTATTATTATACGATAATTTAAGTAAAAGCTCATCTTCAAAGTTAAAGATCATGTGTGAGTCACAAGATGGATTTTACATTGCTGAAAGGGATATGATGCTAAGAGGCAGTGGAGATATTTTAGGCACAAAACAATCAGGATGTATGGAATTTAAATTTGCTGATTTATATCAGGACAAAGAGCTGCTCAATCTCGCGTATAATAACGCAAAAGGCGCAATGGCTGATTTTGAATTACTGCTTGATATATTTGAATATAGAAGTAGATTACATTTTTCAAAATTTCAGTAGGAAAATCAGGTAACCCGCAGAAACGAAAAAACTTACTTGACACCCTTCGCCAGCCCCCTTATCATGATACTGAAGGTATTCAGTTATCTTCATCTGTGCAGATTAAACAGCAAGAAAACAACGTAGTTGGCGTCTTATTTTTAATTTTTTGCACTATGTGCACCTTATGTCTTCACAATATTTCTGGGTTTTTACCTATATAAGCTGAAACGCGCTTATAAGTCGTTTAAGACAGTATAGTACGCCGATTTGCAGGATTAGAGAGTGACAACTAGCTAACACGGGGTTTCTTTTGCCTTTTTTTCTGCTTAGTAAATTTCTTAGCATTTAAGCTAAGGGTCTGTTGCAGTTTAAAAGTCGCTAAATTGCAGCGTTTAGAATAAAAAACGCCAATATTTTGAAGTACATATAAATAACTAGTTATAGCTCTTTTCATAATGGTCCAAACGGGTTAAAATAAGAGTTTATAGTAGTGAAGGTAAGTATGCCAGCAGCATATAGTTATGATTTAAGAAAAAAAGCAATGGAAGTGCTAGACGAAGGGGAAAGCAGAGAAACGGTAGCAGCAAGATTTAAAATTGGAAGAACTACATTATGGGAGTGGCAGCAAAGAAAAAAAGAAACAGGAGATTTTCAGTCGAAAAAACTTGGAAATGGAGGTTATAATCACAAAATTACCGACTGGAATAAATTTACTGAATTTGCCAAAAAACATGGTGGAAAAACTCTATCGGAAATGGCTAAGCTTTGGAGTAATGTTAGTATCCCAACGATTCATCGAGCTCTTAAAAAAATTGGACTCACACGCAAAAAAAGACATATGGATACAAAGAAAGGAATGAAGAAAAACGTGCTGAATTTTTGAAAATTATAGCAACAAAAGAACCTCAAAACTTAGTATATATAGATGAATCTGGTATTGATAATACCGAAGACTATCCCTATGGATATTCTCAGAAAGGACAGCGGTTTTATGCTCTAAAATCTGGTAAAAAAATTCAACGAATCAGTATGATTGCAGCCTTAAACGGCAGAAAAATAGTTGTTCCGTTAACATTTGAAGGCCACTGTAATATGGATATCTTTAATAAATGGTTTGAGCAGTTCCTAACACCGATTTTGGAACCTGGACAAACTGTTATCCTTGATAATGCTACTTTTCATAAGTCTAATAAGATTACTGAACTTGCTAAAGGAGTTGGTGCAGAAATTTTATATCTACCGCCTTATTCTCCCGATTTTAACAAAATTGAGCATCATTGGTTTGCTATAAAAAACAGAGCTAGGAAAAACATTCCTCTATTCACATCTTTTCGTCATGCTGTTGATTCTGCTTTTCTATGAACTTTCCGGACTATTATGAAAAGAGCTATAACTACGGGACTTCTTTTGCCTTTTTTTTCATTTGGTAAATTTCTTAAATATTTAGATTAGTTGCAATTTAAGAGCCCGTAAAGGGTGTCATTCCAGTGCTTGACACTGGAATCCAGGAATTTTATTAAGTTGGTGAGTATAAAAATAGCTGTTTTACGTTAAAATACAATGTTTTGATGATTATGGAAGGGCTGGATCCCAGTGTCAAGCACTGGGATGACATCATCATAAAGGAACCAGTGTCAGCTACTTGAATGACATCATAGGGGCGCTGGAATTACACCCTGACAATCGTCATCCCGCTACGTGTTAGCGGAATCTGCTGTGGCAACATAAACTCAAATCATTCAAATTTCAATCCAAAGAGGTATCATTATGTTAAACAACTTCAATTTTAAAGAATTTTTTAACCACTATGAAACAAATAGTACGTCAGATGATATACAAAGGTATTATTTGCTGTGGAAATCAGTAATAGCGCAGGCGATGACTGATGCAGCAAGTAACTGTAAAAAAACAGAAAGCTTGGTAGAAAAACGTAAGGCAATTTCTTGGTTGTCAGACTTTAGTCAAGATTTTGTGCACACATGTATATTGGCTGATTGTGATCCGGTATACGTAAAAAATAAAATACAGCCAACCTTAAAAAGCCTTACTAGATAAAGCCTTTTTATATACTTAATGAGGTTTACTCCTTTTACCGAAAAAAATATAATTCAATCTCCTATCTATAGTTGCCTCTATATCTTTGATTAATAGCTGCTTTATCATGTTTACTTTTCGCTTTGCATCTTGAGCTTGACGCTCATTGTTACCACTGTTATTGCTGTAATTATTCTTATCACTATAACTACTGCCACTTGGTTTGCTACTGTTACTGAACTCACTACCCTTTTTTCTTCTTGTGTTGAGTATCTGTATTATCTTTTCCTTTAAAAAGGACTTCCAGCCTGTGCCAAGTAATAATTTATAGAGAAAATGCGGAGTAAGAAACGCCACTAATATTCGAATAGAAATTCCGTAACCGAGATCTTCCCTATTTTCATAATACCACTTGCAATATTGAAACAAACGGTAAAACGCATTTTTGAAAGAGCAAAATTCTACAGCATACCAAAAACCATTGCTGAGAAACATGAGCACAATGCTGAATGTGTAAAGATACATTGTGAAGAGAAACAGTTTCACAATTATATCTTTTAGACTACCTAATATATAATTCAATAATCTTAATTTATAGAAAAGTGATATCATTTCACACCCACTTCAATATGGCTGGGGTGGAAGGATTCGAACCTTCGCGTGGCGGTATCAAAAACCGCTGCCTTACCACTTGGCTACACCCCAATACTACTTACATCAATAACACTATTAGCCCAATTAGTAAAAGATTTATTTGCTTTTTCTATGGGCATCACAGCAATAGCTGGCTGATCATAAGAATGCATTGCTTCGATTTTTTCTACAATTTTATCAACTTGATCATTCCTGCTCTTCATAATTGCCACTACTTCACAACTATTACTAATTTTACCTTCCCATAAATACAGAGAATTCACTTCGGGAAATATATTTACACATACAATTAATTTCTCGTTTAACAATTCTTCAGAAACAGTTTTAGCCTCCTTCAAACTTGAAAAAGTTGTATAAATCAAAACTAAATTATTCATTAGAATCTACATAAATGCATTGCTACTATACTCTACCGAGATTTATTCATCAAGAGAAAATAGATGAGATTTTTCTGTCATTCCAGCACTCTCTTCTGTCATTCCAGTGCCTCCTTCCCCTGTCATCCCAGTGCCCTCTCTTGTCATCCCAGTGCGTGACACTGGGATCTCATTTCTTAATTTCACAATATAAATTATTCCAAATTGCACCTATTTGCAAGTATATAAATATAATAATTTTGCATAAAAACTTAGATCCCAGTGTCACGCACTGGGATGACAAGAGAGGGCACTGGGATGACAAAAAAAGGAGGCTCCTGGGATGGCAAGAAAGGAGCAGCAGGATGACACCTCACCATGTCATTCCAGCGCGTGACGCTGGAATCCAGCCTTTTCATAATCATCAAAATGTTGTATTTTAACATAAAACGGCTACTTTTATGCTTCCCAACTTAATAAAATTCCTGGATCCAAGTAGTCAAGGCACTGGGATGACACCTTCCCTAGTGAAGAAATCACAATGTTCATACGGTTGGTGCGACCCGAAAGTCGTGATTTTGTGATGGTTAAATTCCATCTTCCCTAGACATCGGGGATAATGTATGTCTCACATTTTAGAGAGTGGCAACCTCTAGGTGTACAGTCCCAGAGTGTGATGGTATGATAAAATATGAGAAAAAAATACCATCAAAGGAGGAGTTATGGGACAAATATTACATGGGTGCGCCAAAACAACACAGACGATTCGTAGAGCAATACAAAATAGAAAAGAGAGCATAGCAAAACTCTCCAAGCATTATAACCTTAATCCAAAAACTATTATTAAGTGGAGAAAACGTTCATTTACGAAAGATGCTGATATGGGTCCAAAGCGTCCAAGATCGACTGTTTTAACGCTAGAAGAGGAAGCTATAATAGTTACATTTCGCAAGTATACACTACTGCCACTAGATGATTGCCTTTACGCTCTGCAGTCTACAATTCCGCATTTGACTCGCTCTAGCTTGCATCGTTGTTTACAAAGACACAACATTAGCAGATTACCAACTGTTGATGGAGAAGTTAAGTCAAAAAAGAAATTCAAACAATATCCTATCGGTTACTTTCATATTGATATTGCTGAAGTTAGAACTGAGGAGGGCAAATTACATTTGTTTGTTGCTATTGATAGGACATCCAAATTTACCTATGTTGAGTTGCGTAACAGTGCTACAAAACCCATAGCTGCTGAGTTCTTACGTAATTTGATTAGAATTTTACCGTATAAAATCCATACTATTTTGACAGATAACGGTATACAATTTACAAACCAGAAGCGTCATAAGTATGCTTTCCAACATATATTTGATAGAGTTTGCGAAGAGAATGTTATTGAACATCGTTTGACAAAAGTTAGCCATCCTTGGACGAATGGGCAAGTCGAGCGTATGAATAAAACTTTAAAGGATGCTACAGTTAAGAAGTATTACTATCAATCGCACCAGCAACTTAAAGAACACCTTTATAACTTTGTTATGGCTTATAATTATGCAAAGAGACTCAAAACTCTTAAGGGTCTTACTCCTTATGAATTTATATGTTATCAGTGGACACAGTCTCCAGAATTATTTATACTAAATCCACACCATCACACTCTGGGACCATACACCTAGGATTTTTCTATAGTTTAAAAACAAAAAAAGGACGTTACTCATTGAGTAACATCCTTTTGGAGAAGGTAGAAGTTTTACTTATTACACTGTTCCTGGAGTTGCTGTAGCTCTTGAGTTGACAGGTTCTGCACTAGGTTGATCTAGAGATGCGCGTCGTTTTGCCAACTTTTCTTCGAGTTCTCTGTCAAAAGGAAGAACTTGTTTTCTTGTTGGCGTAGAAGAACCAGAACCCATTCCACTATCAGTAGAATTACTGTGAGTTAGAGTTCCTTTATCCGGTAATGTAGTAACAGCATCGTACCAGACCTCATTATCCGCCCTAATAGGATTACTGCCAAACTCTTCACTGAGAGAATTCTGTGAAGATGCATTCAACTCATTCAAGTTAGTCAATGAGGCACTTCTAGTTGATACTTCTGGAGTTCCTACCCTAGTAAGGTTGCCAGTACTACCACGTCGTGCAACTCCTGGTCTTCCTCCTATTGTTGCAGTTTTATTAGTATTCTCAATTGGAGTAGGAGTATCAACGTAAAAAGTGCTATTTCCTACTTTTATAGGTGGCTCTGTACTATCAGTCCTTACAGAATCTAGTGAACTGCTTTTTGACAAGCTGTTTTCAATAGATTGCGTTGCACCTTCTCTGATACTATACTTTCCTGCCACTTTATTAAGGTTCTCTATAGAGTTAGAAAGTTTATGCTCTATTTTGCACTCTTTAACAATCCTCTTAATTTCATCGTGATGTTCAGAAAAAATTTCATAGAGACTGTTATTATCTTTAGACAACAAATTTTGCAACTTCTTAGCGTCTAATTTATTGACAAAATCTGCTTGCTGTTTCAACTGATTGATCAACTGGTCCTTTTGGAAACCTGATTGACCATCAACAGAGTAAGCTTTCTCTAATATTTTTTCTCCCAGCTTAGAAAATATTTCCTTAGTTAAAGCAGAGCTATTCACGGCTTTGTCTTCAAGAACTTCCTTAATAAACATCTCCTTTACACTATTGAAATTTCTTGTTTTTTCTTCTGTTTTCAAAACAACAGTTTGACCTTCATTACCTATTGAATATGGGATGGCGTCTAAACTAGACATACTTTCACTTAAATTACTTAAACTGCGCCCCATTTTTCCTAACGTAGCACCAGCTCCCTCTCTTGTTGCTCGTCCCACAGAACTTATAGCTCCTTTTACTGAATAATAACCTTCTCTTGCTTTTTCTGCAGTATATACTGACGCGTCCTTAACTTTCTCGGCAGTATATTTCGCCCCTTCAACTGTTTTCTCAGCTGACCACTTGAGCCCTTTGAATGTGTATTCAACTGCTTTATAAGCAAAAAATAGAGTAAGGGCAACTATTGCACCTGTTGCAGCAACCGGTAAAGCAACTGCCACAAATGGAAGTAATGCACCAACCATCACACCTACTGCACTTACTGCTAATATTTTTTCCTTTGAAGACAAAGAAGAGAATCTATCAAACATGTTGCTCTCTTTATTCTCTTTGAATAACTTACTAAAAGTTTCAGCAAATATACTTTGTTGCTTCCCACTAGAAACTAAATTTGTTTTATTACCTGGCATTTTTAACCTCACTATTAATTAAATATATTATATTGTACACCCTCGATTCTTAAGTTAGTGTTAATTTGGCTACCAGTATTCATTTGTCTTTGAATAATTCTGCTTGACGTGTTTTTTGATAGTGTGGAAAATTAGGTTAAGGGCTCTTCGAGCTAGAGTATTTATGAGGTGCACAAAAAGGATACCCACCCTTTTAATTATTGCAGTTTTAATAATAATGGTTTTGTTATCTCATTATTATTCTCACCTTCACGAAGACGTAGTGCACTTAAAGAGTGACAATAAAGAATTCAAAAAAAAGCCAGAAAATTCCATAGAGTCGACCATACTACATAGAGAAAAGGAAGTGTACGATCATGTTTTCCATCCTGATGATTAATTTGTAAATAAAATAGCAATTTATGTTTGCATTTTCTTATTAAAGAAGTAATATTAGCGTATTAATTATAGAATCAATCATTATGTTTGATGATAATAATCCTTGGAATCTGGGAAAGAAACCGGTAGGGAACAAAACTCCTAATAATGAAGATATTTTAAGTAAAGCTGTATCTGATATAAGGTTCTTTCTTAATGGATTAACCAGAAACAGGGGCAAAAAACCTTATTTCATCATTTTCATTATTTTGCTGTTCTATGCTTGCACTGGCTTTTATATTGTCCATCCTAGTGAAGAAAGTATAGAACTTACCTTTGGTAAATATTCTAATACAGAAACACCTGGTTTGCGTTATCACTTCCCCTACCCTATTGGCAAGGTTTTTAAAGTGAACGTTAAGGAAGTAAATCGTGAAGAAATTGGGGTAAGTAGTTCTTATGGGCGAGATACAGATCGCGGTGAAGGCGTGATGCTAACTGGAGATGAAAATATAGTCAACGTTAACTTCGAGGTTCAATGGCGCGTTAGAGATGCTAAGGACTATTTATTCAAAGTGCGGGATTACAAACCCGGTTTCAGTGTTAAAAATGCTGCTGAAAGTGCCATGAGAGAAATAATAGGTAAAAACACGATCTCTTTTGCACTTGGTCAAGGCAGACCAGAAATTTCTAGAGATACTAGAATTCTATTGCAGCAGATTCTTGATGGATACCAAATGGGCATAGAGATTTTATCTGTTCAAATGAAAAAAATTGATCCACCAGAAAAAGTAATCAGTTCGTTTAGAGATGTACAAAGTGCTCGTGCAGACAAAGAGCGTACTATAAACGAAGCATATGCTTATAATAATGATATTATACCTCGAGCAAAGGGTGAAGCGATAAAGATAAAATTAGATGCACAAGCATATGAAAATGAAGTAATAAATGAAGCAAAAGGTAATGCAAATCGCTTTTTATCTCTTTATGAGGAATATAGACAGAATCCTTCTCTCGTTAAGAACCGTATTTATCTTGAAACTATGGAAAATATTTTCAGTAAGGTAGATAAAGTTGTTGTAACTGATGATCTGAAAGGTATGTTTTCTTATTTACCTCTTACGAATTTAGGAAAATAACCATGAGTAGTAATATTAAAATTGTTTTTGTTTCTGTATTTGTTGTTTTATTGATTGTTTTATTTAATTCAATATTTGTTGTGCAAGAAACAAAGCAAGCGATAGTTATACAACTCGGTAAAGTTGTAAGAGATGTTAGGGAAAGTGGCTTATATTTTAAGTTACCATTCATAAATAGTGTAGAGTTTCTTGATAAAAGAGTTTTAGATTTAAGTCCTGATAAGATCCCAAGGGAAGTGATAACAGCGGATCAAAAACGTATTATAGTAGATGCATATGCAAAATATAAAATAACAAATCCTGTTATTTTTTACCAGGCTGTGAGGAATGAATCAGGGCTGGTTAGAAGATTATATCCGGTTATAGAAGCACACATAAGAGAAAATATAGGCAGATTTTCGTTGATTAGCTTGTTGAATGAAAAAAGATCAGAGGTTATGCAATTGATTCAGCGTGGAGTTTATTCTGAAGCTGAAAAATTTGGCATAGAAATAATAGATGTAAGAATTAAGAGAGCAGACTTACCAGAAGAAAATAGTTCTGCAATATTTCGCCGTATGCAAACTGAAAGGGAAAAAGAAGCAAAAGAAATTAGAGCAGAAGGAGAGCAAGCTGGGCAGGAAGTTAGATCAAAAGCTGATAAATTAAAAAGGGAAATTATCTCTAGTGCAGTAAAAGAATCGTACGAAATAAGGGGCCGTGGTTATGCTGAAGCAACTAGAATTTATAATGAGGCATTTAAGGTCGATGAAGAGTTCTTTAACTTTTATCGCTCTATGAGCGCTTACAGTAAATCATTTGCCGAAAATAATACTAAATTTGTACTTTCACCAAACAATAACTTTTTAGATATTTTAAATAAAGGATGGAAATAGTTTATGAAAATTATTTTATCTATATTTGCATGTTTTTTAATTGCGTTTTCTTCATACACTAATGTGTTCGACTGGAACGCAAAAAAAGTTGTTGATGCTAACACTCCTGCATGCAGATGTGGTCAAGGACTTGCCGATTTAGTGGAAGAACTCATTCCTGCGGTTGTAAATATTTCAAGCGAACAAATCATCAAACAAGAAAATAATAGCAGAACTAGAGTTCCACCTATGCCAAGAAATAATTTCTTTGATGATTTTAGAGAGTTTTTTGAGCACTTTGATCAGTTTTTTATGGATAGGGGCCCTAGTGTTAACAGAGAGGTGGTGTTGCTTGGCTCTGGGTTTATTATAGATAAAGATGGAACCATAGTAACCAATTATCACGTTATTAAAAACGCCCAAGATATCACAGTTACTATGAATGATAATACTCATTTTAAAGCAGAAGTTTTAGGCTATGACGCAAGAACTGATCTTGCTGTGCTTAAGATTCATTCTGATAAAGATCTTTCTTCTGTTGCATTTGGTGATTCTGATAAAGCAAGGGTTGGTGATACGGTTATGGCAATAGGTAACCCATTTGGTTTGGGTGGCTCTGTAAGCACAGGAATTATATCTGCAAGGTCTAGAGACATTAGTATCGGCACTATGAATGAATTTATTCAAACCGACGCTGCAATTAATAGAGGCAACTCTGGAGGGCCATTATTTGATTTAAATGGAAAAGTTATAGGCATTAACACCGCTATCTATTCCCCATCTGAGTCTGGCGGTAACGTGGGTATAGGCTTTGCTATACCATCTAATTTAGCTATGTCAATTATTGACACATTAAAAAGTGGCAAAAAAATAAAACATGGTTGGCTTGGTGTGCAAGTTCAGCCTATAACGAAAGAATTCGCTAAGTCCTTGGGTTTAAAAGATACAAAAGGTGCACTGGTTGCAAGTATAGTAAAGGATAGTCCTGCAGAAAAAGGTGGAATTAAGGTGGGTGACATATTATTAGAATTTGATGATAAAAAAATTGATAGAATGACACAATTGCCTCAAATGGTTTCAAGAACTGAACCTGGAAAAAAAGTACAAATTAAGTTACTTAGAAAGGGCAAAGAGGTCAATATTAAGGTTATGATTGAAGAATCTGTAAATGATGGTCAATGTAATAATCAAGAAGAAAATAAATCAACATCTGATCACATAACTGGGTTAATTGTTTCAAACCTGCCAAAAGAATCAAAAGAAAGTAATCCTACAAAAGGTGTGATAGTTACCAATGTAGATAGTAACAGTAATGCCACGCTGCGTGGTATTAAAAAATGAGACATTATTATCCAATTAGATGGAACCGATATAGAAAATACTAATGATTTTCAAAAACAAGTTGATTCAGCAGTAAAGAAAAACGGTAAAGATTCAATAATGTTGCTCATTTACCGCAATGGAAATCAATTCTTTACTTCGATAAAGTTGAAGAAGTAATTTTATTCACTAAATTTACAAAACAGTAGTGTTGTAAGCTCGCTACTGTAACACTTCAATCTTATAAAATAAATAAAAATCTACACTAGATTTCTTGCATAACCATATAAAAAACCAAAGGATGTCATCCCAGTGCCCAGACACTGGAAACTTCACTGTAATGAGCACATTGAGCAGCTGTATAATAAAAACTGGATTCCAGTGTCAGCTACTTGCATGACGCCGTCATAAAGGAACCAGTGTCGGCTACTTGGATGACACCATAGGGGTTACTTGGGTGATATACTATAGGAGGTCTAACATGAACTTTCTAAAATTCATTGAACTGTGCTTTCAAACAGTGGTGCCGGGATGTGAGTATAATGATTATCAGTACATAAAAATCATAGCAGACAGGCTGAAAGCAGCGAATGCTGGCGAAGTAAGGCGCATAATATTCAATATGCCTCCGCGTTCAATGAAGTCCATATGTGTGAGTGTTGCGTGGCCCGCATGGATACTGGGAAATCAGCCAACTGCAAGAATAATAGTTGCAAGTTATTCTAAGTTGCTTAGGCTCTGTGGACAAAATTTTAGAGAAGCCATACAAGAGCTCCAACAAAATTGAGAAAACCCATAAAAACCTCAGCAGTTTTATCAAATCTGGAAAAAATGCGCCTAAAATTTTTAATTTTACCAAAAAAACACTCAATCAAATGACGTTCTTTGTAGATATGCTCATCGTAATACCTTTGCACTTTTCGATTCCGTTTTGGCGGAATAACTACTGTACATCCCTTGTCTTCAAGACTTGTAACAAAGGCATTGCTATCGTAGCCCTTGTCAGCTACTACAGTAGAGTTATAGATACTTTCGGTCAACACTTGTGCCTGCGTAATTTCATTTCTTTGACCAGGAGTCAGAGTAAATTTAAGTGGATTTCCAAGTGCATCGACAAGCGCATGTATTTTAGTTATAAAGCCACCTTTGCTCCTCCCTAAAGCTTCTTGATCCTTGGAGTTTTTTGTATATCCAGATGAACATGGATGGCCTCGGATGATCGTACCGTCGATTATAGCAACTTCTAAATCAGGCTCTTGTTTAGTATATTCAAGCAATTTTTTCCAGACATCTCTTTCACACCATCTTTTAAATCGCTTATGTATACTCCTGTAATTACCATAAGTTTTTGGTAAAAGTCTCCATTGGCAACCACTTCGCACTATGTACCACACTGCCTCTATGAATATTCTTAAACGTTTTTCATCTTTGCTGTGCATTCCTTTTACGCTTTTTATGAACTCTAAAATTTGTTTCCAATTTTCCTCTTTGATGTAATATTGCATATGGTAGTTTCTCCATTTTTTACCTATTAGGCTAAACTACCATCTTTTTCTCTCTTTTCATATTTTTTGTCCACAGAGCCTAGTGAAAAACATTCGCTTGATACGAGGTGCATAATGCAATCTGATTGGTATAAAGAGCTGTTTCCAGAGGTAAAATTATCCAAAGACCAGAACACTAAATATAAATTCCAAACAGTGCAGAGAGGATTTAGAATCGCAACATCAGTTGGAGGAACATTAACCGGTGAAGGTGGTGACTTTATTATTGTGGATGATCCGCTTAACCCTGCTCAAGCTTTGAGTGAAACATTTAGAAAACGTGCCACAAACTGGTTCGATCAGACTTTAGTAACGAGACTCAACGATAGAAAAAAAGGAGTAATTGTGCTTGTGATGCATAGGCTCCACCTGGAAGACTTAACTGGGCACCTCTTATCCAAGCCAAAAAACATATGGCATCACATTTGTTTGCCAATGATTTCTGAAAATAAGGAGGTTATTTATTCAATTAATAACCATACTGGTGTCATTCCAACCCCCCCTCCTGTCATCCCAGTGCCCAGACACTGGGATCCAGAAAATTCAACCGCAAAAGACTGGATTCCAGCATCAAGTGCTGGAATGACACTACCTGCAAGAGTATTATACTCAAGAGAAGAGAATGAGTTATTATATCCCCTGGAGGGAGGAAGAGAAGAAGTTGAGATGATAAAAGTTGAACTCGGGAGTTACGCTTTTGCTGCTCAATATCAACAAAACCCCCTGCCGCTTTCAAGTGGTATAATAAAACAAGAGTGGCTAAAGCGCTATAAAAATTTCCCTGATAATCTCTCACATGTATAGCTCTTTTCATAATGGTCCAAACGGGTTAAAATAAGAGTTTATAGTAGTGAAGGTAAGTATGCCAGCAGCATATAGTTATGATTTAAGAAAAAAAGCAATGGAAGTGCTAGACGAAGGGGAAAGCAGAGAAACGGTAGCAGCAAGATTTAAAATTGGAAGAACTACATTATGGGAGTGGCAGCAAAGAAAAAAAGAAACAGGAGATTTTCAGTCGAAAAAACTTGGAAATGGAGGTTATAATCACAAAATTACCGACTGGAATAAATTTACTGAATTTGCCAAAAAACATGGTGGAAAAACTCTATCGGAAATGGCTAAGCTTTGGAGTAATGTTAGTATCCCAACGATTCATCGAGCTCTTAAAAAAATTGGACTCACACGCAAAAAAAGACATATGGATACAAAGAAAGGAATGAAGAAAAACGTGCTGAATTTTTGAAAATTATAGCAACAAAAGAACCTCAAAACTTAGTATATATAGATGAATCTGGTATTGATAATACCGAAGACTATCCCTATGGATATTCTCAGAAAGGACAGCGGTTTTATGCTCTAAAATCTGGTAAAAAAATTCAACGAATCAGTATGATTGCAGCCTTAAACGGCAGAAAAATAGTTGTTCCGTTAACATTTGAAGGCCACTGTAATATGGATATCTTTAATAAATGGTTTGAGCAGTTCCTAGGCTCTGTGGACAAAATTTTAGAGAAGCCATACAAGAGCTCCAACAAAATTGAGAAAACCCATAAAAACCTCAGCAGTTTTATCAAATCTGGAAAAATGCGCCTAAAATTTTTAATTTTACCAAAAAAACACTCAATCAAATGACGTTCTTTGTAGATATGCTCATCGTAATACCTTTGCACTTTTCGATTCCGTTTTGGCGGAATAACTACTGTACATCCCTTGTCTTCAAGACTTGTAACAAAGGCATTGCTATCGTAGCCCTTGTCAGCTACTACAGTAGAGTTATAGATACTTTCGGTCAACACTTGTGCCTGCGTAATTTCATTTCTTTGACCAGGAGTCAGAGTAAATTTAAGTGGATTTCCAAGTGCATCGACAAGCGCATGTATTTTAGTTGTAAAGCCACCTTTGCTCCTCCCTAAAGCTTCTTGATCCTTGGAGTTTTTTGTATATCCAGATGAACATGGATGGCCTCGGATGATCGTACCGTCGATTATAGCAACTTCTAAATCAGGCTCTTGTTTAGTATATTCAAGCAATTTTTTCCAGACATCTCTTTCACACCATCTTTTAAATCGCTTATGTATATTCCTGTAATTACCATAAGTTTTTGGTAAAAGTCTCCATTGGCAACCACTTCGCACTATGTACCACACTGCCTCTATGAATATTCTTAAACGTTTTTCATCTTTGCTGTGCATTCCTTTTACGCTTTTTATGAACTCTAAAATTTGTTTCCAATTTTCCTCTTTGATGTAATATTGCATATGGTAGTTTCTCCATTTTTTACCTATTAGGCTAAACTACCATCTTTTTCTCTCTTTTCATATTTTTTGTCCACAGAGCCTAACACCGATTTTGGAACCTGGACAAACTGTTATCCTTGATAATGCTACTTTTCATAAGTCTAATAAGATTACTGAACTTGCTAAAGGAGTTGGTGCAGAAATTTTATATCTACCGCCTTATTCTCCCGATTTTAACAAAATTGAGCATCATTGGTTTGCTATAAAAAACAGAGCTAGGAAAAACATTCCTCTATTCACATCTTTTCGTCATGCTGTTGATTCTGCTTTTCTATGAACTTTCCGGACTATTATGAAAAGAGCTATAACTCAAAGCTGGGACACTGCAGTTTCAACAAACGATTCCAGCGACTTTAGCGTCTGCACCACCTGGGCAAAAATAGATAATAAATTCTATTTACTTGATGTATATCGAGCAAAGCTTGAGTACCCAAAGCTTAAAGAGCAAGTTCTGTCACTAGCTGCAAGATGGACGCCACACGCAATTTTGATTGAAGCAAAAACGAGTGGTCAACAATTAACACAAGAGCTAAAGGCAAATAGCGATCTACCCATTATCGAAATAATTCCACACAATGACAAACTCACTCGATTTTATCAAATTGTTCCGGTGATAGAGTCTGGCAGGGTTTTTTTGCCACAGCAAGCAGTATGGCTCAATGATTTTGAGTACGAAATTTTAATGTTCCCAGAAGCTCGCCACGATGATCAAGTGGATAGTACCGCGCAATATCTGCAATGGACAAGAAAAACTAACACCAGTGCTTTCAGGGTCAGGGACTTTGGCCCTAACCCTAATAAAACACTTGGGTGGCTCAGAGCGGTGGATTAGATTAATAAACCTAAATTACTTACCTGCCTCAAGAGAGAAAAGACTACCAACTCTGACTTTTTTTATAACAGAGGAGACCGACTTAGAACTGGGGCTCGATGAGACCGACAACCTACCACTCTGCGAAAACCCACCACTAGCTTCTAGTTTATCTTTATCACTTCCAGTATCACTAGTCGATTTTTGTGAAGACGATCCTGAATAACAACCACTATCTGCAGAACTTGTAGAAACGTTACGACTAATTTCTTGTTCATCATCAAAGAATTTAAAAAGTAAGCCTTTTTTTGTCTTAAAAGGTAAATCTGAGTGTAGTTGCTTCCCCTTCTCAGGAGGAAGAACTGAGCACACTTGCTCTGCTCTCTCAGAAGTAGAAAGAAGTGAACGCAGTGTCTCACTATCAACATAAAGTAAGTGTAGTAACTTCTCGTACCTAGGAAGAAAAAAGCCGGAGTTTAGCTTCTCCTTCATCTCAGGAGAAAGAACTTTGCATAGTTCCTCCCTCTGATCAGGATCAAGACGTTGTTGCCACTCTGATCCACCTTCATGCGTAGGAGAAGTCACTTCTGAGGGTGGATTACTTTTTGCTTTTATTCTAGTTGGGAATGAAAAAAATGGCTTAGACACAGATGATTTTTCAGTTACATGATACACAAGATCACTTTTACTTGAACACATCGTATCACGCTCTACGCTACGTCGCTTAAAAGGCGATAACTTTGCTAGTATCGGCATTCCTTTTTTACAGAACAAACCACCCCCATGTTTCTCCGGAGATTCACTTTCTTTTGACTTTGGTTCAGAACACTCATCACGACTTTTTTGATCACTTTTACCAATAACTTTCTGTTCTTTATGTCCCTCATTACAAATGTTCTCCGTATCTTTTGGAGAATCTTCAGAAACCCCAAGATTTAAGAATATTGAATCATCCCATGCTGTAGGAAAAGGAATCGATGGTGGTCTATATCTCACTTGCTGACCCCGAATCTCTATTAGCATACTTTCATAAGCACCTAAAGATAGCTGTGATTGATCACAAGTGGATTGACTTGGATCTATTTCCTCCAGCACCACCTGAAACAGCCCCCCTTTTCCTCCCTCTCTTTCTGATCCTTGCCTGGGAGGCCTCTCTAACCCTTCACCACGACTTTGCATGGGAGACCTCTGTGCCTGTGGTTGCTCAAACAATGATCTTGGAACACCACTTGGAGAATGTGCAACAGAATCCTTAGGTTGTGGAGGTGAATCACCAAGACCACTATCGCTGTCTCCTCTAGATTCAAAAAACCTACGTCCAGTTTGTTCAGGCGGTGTTCTTGGTGGTTCTGGAGGTGTAGGAGAATCGAGTGGTGATTGCAGTTGTGATGACTCTGCACTATTTGTACGTGTAGGAGAAGTTACTGTTGAGGAGGATTGACTACCTCTTATCGAATCACGTCTCCTAAAATTTCCAGGATCAACTGCAAATTCAAAACGTTTGTTTTCTTTATTATATGTAATTGCAGACTCCATAATTTTAGGAAGTAACTGAGCAATTCCTTTATTAGAGAAAGCGTAAATTGGGTTTTCACAACTGTTAATATCTGGATCTGCTGTCTTGCCTCTGATATCACTCATAAGATTTTTATATTCTATATTAATTTTGTACACATCCTTACGCTTTAAAAATTCAAGCTGACCACTATATCTTTCTGTTAAAGGTATAAGAACAAAACTTTCACCGTTCTATATTTTCTTTTCGCCTGTAAAAATATCATAAGCGTTAATTGATTTCCTTATCTGTTCAAAAATAAAATTGCCAAGAACATCCTTAAAATTCTCAACTTTAGAATCTTCTGTGCCTGGAGTTCTAAAATCAAGCGCTACTCGCTCTCTAACATATTCTGCTACACTCCTGACTACCTTATCGCCAATGTTTTTAATATACAACATATCATTCTTATATTCATAAAAGTCTGAGCTCTTAAGGCCACAGTTTTTTAACCTTGAGTTAAACTCTTTAATATACTCCTCTTTAAGTAATTCAAAAGTCTCTGAATCATATCTCCTCTTAAGGTATTCATCGCTAAAAGCAATACAGTACAAATAAGGCATGCCTATTGCTCCCGTTCCAACAGTTCTATTGACCCATTCATATGCTTCTTCCTCAGATATCTCTACTTCTTCTTGTAGACGTGCAACCACTTTTGCTTCCACAGCCCTCTTAAACTCATTAGCAAAATGAACCTTCAAGTTACGAATTACTTCATTATTTGTAGAATCTGTAAGCTCCACTTTCTTTACATTTTCGTCTATATCTTTTTCCTTCCCACTATTTACAAACGGAAAATAGTTTAAGTTATAATATTTACGTGCTACCTCACTTCCACCACTGTAGTGCCGCTTTATTATCTCCTCTCCTACTCCTCGCAGATATTCTTTTGCATTAGTATTACTAACAAATAAGCCAACAATCTTTTTACCTTCCACAGTAAAATTAGTATTGATCTTATCAGAAGCATAATTATTTAAATTAAACGCATTAACCAGCTCTTTTATATCCATAACTACCTCTATTAAAATTGTTAAGAAACAACACTACTTGCTTTTATCTTTACTACTACCGGCACTAGTAGCACTACTACTACCCAGTTGTGTATTAGGCTTACTGCTTTCACGTTGCCGCTCGTAGTTTTTATACTTATCAGGACCAATCCATTCCAACCTTTCACTTGGAATCCACGAACCATCAGGTTGAGGTCCTGATTTGCTTTTTTTATCATTATCATTTGGCATATTACCCTCCAGTAAAAATATTATGTAACTAATATACTAAAAATAAAATTAAGTGCAAGCACTTTTTTATATTTTTTTTTAAAAATTTTTATTCACTCTTTTTTCATAACTCTAGTTTCTAGATTCCAGCGTCACGCGCTGGGATGACAAGAAAGAGGTACCAAAAAGAGACCTTTTCTTGTCGCCTTAGTAGCCATTCTAACATAGAATGTCATCCCAACTAAGAAGGGTGTCATCCCAGTGCCCAGACACTGGGATCCAGTGTTCTTTATCACACAAGTAGCTAACACTAGCTATCTCAATGGTGTATTACCATTTCCTCTTGCTGCAGGTTCCTCAAGTACATCAGTAAATTTTGACTTAGGATTTTCTTTAGCATCACTTGCAACACTATGCTGACCAGCACTAGACTTTTCATTATCAGCAAATTCCTTTCTTTGAGCAACTTTTTCTCTAAGTTTAGCAAAAGGGTCATTTGTTTTATGCTCATCAGTAGACTTGGATTCTTTCCCATCAAATTTTTGCTCATTAGTAGGCTTGAGTTCCTTTTCATTAAAATCGTTAGTAGTACCACATTTATTGGTAGACGTGGTTCTTCTTCCATTAACACTAGTATTCGTATCCCTTTTTTCGAAACTAACATGCCTTGCTGTACCAAAATCAAATTTTATTCCACTTGCCACAGGCTTCTCCTCCACAGTTTTCTGTGGACACACCTCTTTCTTCGGTTCCTCAGGCTTCGCTTTTTTATCTTCTTTATTTACTTCTTGTTTTGGCAAATTCTCAATATCCTCCTTACCTCTATCATGTGTTTGCACAAAAGGCACTCGATCTTTCAGAGAATTCGACAAAAGATCAAGATCTGGTTTGCTCAGAGGGACTGGCCTTACAAATCCTGGTGAAACGTCAAAAAGGAAAACTGGCACTTTAGGCTTTTCTCTTTCATCTACCTTGATTTCTATATCTTTATGAACTTCTTTAATTGCTTCTTCCTTTAATGATGTTTTTTCTGCTTTTTTATCTTCTTTTTCTGTAGATGCTTCTACCGCAGCCGCCAACTCAACTCCAAACATCTCTGCGAACATTGTAACAATCCATCCGACAACGGCCATTTGTAACCTGAGTTTCAGATCTTGCAATGCAGTTAATCTTTCTAACGCCCTTGCAAACTCTTCTTCTGACAACTCACCACTGCCTAATTTCTCCTGCAATTCTTTTATCTCTTTGTCCAACCTCTGATTGAAACTTAAATCGCGTGCAAAAATCTTCTTGATTAACTCCTTAAGCTTGTCACGCATAAATTTAATTATCGAAAGAAGCCAATTTTTTTCTTTCTTCTCCTTGAGCATTTGGTAGATTTTCGGATCATCTACATTTACTTCAAAAAGGTTGAAGAGAGGTTCAAAGAAACTCCAGAAATCTCCCAGTGGTTTTTCACAATTGAAGTAATCTTCATCATCACCTTTTCCGATATGTAGCTCTGCTTGAGATGATATTTCATCGATACAGCTAGAGGCCTGACGCTCACACTCGAGCCTCCTGAGCAAATCTTGTCTGGTGAGCTCCTCTACGCACTGCCTCTATTGCTCTGATATAGCTAAAGTGACTTACGATAATTTGAAAAACAAAAATTCGTCATTCCGCTACTTGTTAGCGGAATCTATACCGCGAATGAATCGCGGTATGACGTAGGACTGCTGTCATCCCAGTGCGTGACACTGGGATCTCGTTCCTTAACTTTATAGTGTAAATTATTTCAAATTGTGTCTAGGCTCTGTGGACAAAATTTTAGAGAAGCCATACAAGAGCTCCAACAAAATTGAGAAAACCCATAAAAACCTCAGCAGTTTTATCAAATCTGGAAAAAATGCGCCTAAAATTTTTAATTTTACCAAAAAAACACTCAATCAAATGACGTTCTTTGTAGATATGCTCATCGTAATACCTTTGCACTTTTCGATTCCGTTTTGGCGGAATAACTACTGTACATCCCTTGTCTTCAAGACTTGTAACAAAGGCATTGCTATCGTAGCCCTTGTCAGCTACTACAGTAGAGTTATAGATACTTTCGGTCAACACTTGTGCCTGCGTAATTTTATTTCTTTGACCAGGAGTCAGAGTAAATTTAAGTGGATTTCCAAGTGCATCGACAAGCGCATGTATTTTAGTTGTAAAGCCACCTTTGCTCCTCCCTAAAGCTTCTTGATCCTTGGAGTTTTTTGTATATCCAGATGAACATGGATGGCCTCGGATGATCGTACCGTCGATTATAGCAACTTCTAAATCAGGCTCTTGTTTAGTATATTCAAGCAATTTTTTCCAGACATCTCTTTCACACCATCTTTTAAATCGCTTATGTATACTCCTGTAATTACCATAAGTTTTTGGTAAAAGTCTCCATTGGCAACCACTTCGCACTATGTACCACACTGCCTCTATGAATATTCTTAAACGTTTTTCATCTTTGCTGTGCATTCCTTTTACGCTTTTTATGAACTCTAAAATTTGTTTCCAATTTTCCTCTTTGATGTAATATTGCATATGGTAGTTTCTCCATTTTTTACCTATTAGACTAAACTACCATCTTTTTCTCTCTTTTCATATTTTTTGTCCACAGAGCCTAGCTGCAAGTATAATAATTTCCATTTATAGATAAAGTATGTTGCAAATGTTATGCCAAAGAGTATAATAAAATCTATATCAAATACTTTACAAGAAAAAGTGACGATAGAGGCAAAAGCAAATATTAATAAGGATAATTTAAGAAAAGTGCATGCTAGAGTTTGAAGAAAGAGTTTGAAGAAGCAGTAAAAATAAAAAATATTATTGAAAGGTTAAATAGCACATGATATAATATATATAGTGTAAAAATGTAAGTAATTTTATTGACATCTTTACATTAATAGTTCTTAAATATTTAGTACTGTAGAATTAAGTTTTATGAAGGGAGTAAAAATGGTGGAAAGTTTTTCAGGTAACAATAAAGATAGTAATTTTATTGAGGGGACAAAAATAATGGAAAATTTTTCAGATAATAACGGAAACGGTAGCTCGATCTTCCAAGGAAAAATCAGGGAGCAAGATTTCTCTGCAGAGCAGAAGTTAAATGAACTAAAAGCAGCCGTAGAGGAGCTCACCAGACAAGATTTGCTCAGGAGGCTCGAGTGTGAGCGTCAGGCCTCTAGCTGTATCGATGAAATATCATCTCAAGCAGAGCTACATATCGGAAAAGGTGATGATGAAGATTACTTCAATTGTGAAAAACCACTGGGAGATTTCTGGAGTTTCTTTGAACCTCTCTTCAACCTTTTTGAAGTAAATGTAGATGATCCGAAAATCTACCAAATGCTCAAGGAGAAGAAAGAAAAAAATTGGCTTCTTTCGATAATTAAATTTACGCGTGACAAGCTTAAGGAGTTAATCAAGAAGATTTTTGCACGCGATTTAAGTTTCAATCAGAGGTTGGACAAAGAGATAAAAGAATTGCAGGAGAAATTAGGCAGTGGTGAGTTGTCAGAAGAAGAGTTTGCAAGGGCGTTAGAAAGATTAACTGCATTGCAAGATCTGAAACTCAGGTTACAAATGGCCGTTGTCGGATGGATTGTTACAATGTTCGCAGAGATGTTTGGAGTTGAGTTGGCGGCTGCGGTAGAGGCATCTACAGAAAAAGAAGATAAAAAAGCAGAAAAAACATCATTAGAAGCAACTAAAGAAGTTCGTAAAGACGTAGAAATCAAGGTAGATGAAAGAGAAAAGCCTAAAGTGCCAGTTTCCCTTTTTGATTTTTCATCTGGATCTCCAAGGCCAACTCCTCTGAGCAAACCAGATCTTGATCTTTTGCCAAAACCTATAATGCCTCCTATATTTAAGGAGGTTATAAACAATGAGAACCGCGAGGAAACAAAACCAAAAGTGGAAGAAGAGAAGAAAGCAAGACCTGAGGAACCGAAGAAAGAGGTGTGTCCACCGAAACCTACAGGGCAGTCTGTAGAAGGGACAAATCAATCAAAAGGAAATGAAGAGTTTAAAATAAGTAACAGGAAATCAAGAAGAGAAGCACGAGGTAAACCTCCTGTACACAATTATCCAATTGGTGATTGGCAAGAGCAAGCTTCATTAGGCACTAGTGGTAAGTCTAATGCTAGTGCTGAACATGAAGGTTCTGTGAATAACGCTCAAGAAAACCCTAAGTCAAAATTTACTGACGTATTTGAGGAACGTGCAGCAAGAGGAAATGGCAATACATCATCGAGAAGTTAGTGTTAGCTACTTATGTGATAAAGAACACTGGATCCCAGTGTCTGGGCACTGGGATGACAAGGAAGGGTAGCGCGTGACACTGGAATCTCGAAATTTGGATTTTATGAAAAAGAGTGAATAAAATTTTTTGAAAAAAAATATAAAAAAGTGCTTGCACTTAATTTTATTTTTAGTACATTAACTACATAATATTTTTACTGGGGGATAATATGGATAGTAATAAAGGTTCAGGTTATGAAAAACGAAAATATGGTGATAATACTGCTCCGGGAGGAGGAAGAGTTAGAGCGGATGCTATAGATCCAAGAAGAGTTGATGACTTTAGAGAGAGAATTAGACGTAAAGAGGAAGAAAAAAAACAAAATCAGTCTAGTAGTCAAGGTAGTGGCAAAAGTGGTAAGTAATAGCAAGTTTATGATAATTTAAATAGGGGGTGTTATGCCTAGTAAAATAAATCAAGAGTTAGTAAGAGCATTTAATATTAATCTTTGTCATAATGAAGTTGCTATTACTAATCTTACCGTACAAAATGTACGTCGAGGTTTATACAAGAAAGATTATATTGTTATCTCATTTGATAAAAGTATGGACGCTGGTCAATGCATGAAGTACTTGCACAACATGAAGGAAAGAATAGTAGAAACATTTTGCAGAAGTGAAAGTACTGCTGGTATGTCTTTTGATACAAGTTTTTTCCCTTTCAAATTTAATAAAAAACAACTGGATAAAGATAGTAGAAGAGGGTATAGGTTTTTAGTACCAATAGATCGAGGTGTAATCTTTAATTTGAAGTGTTTGCTAGCTAATGGAGTTGCAAAAGACATAGCAGAGGATATAGGAAAAAACTTTGGTGTAGAATATGCGGCAGAACATACGGATCATATAAGCTTTGACAGGGAATTTTATCTATATTGTAGGCGTTTTAATGATTGGAAACTAAAAGTACGCTTTATTAATTTATTGTCATCGAAAATTATAGGATACGGAAATGCTCCAATGGACTACTTGGAAATAATTGATAATCGTGTATACATAAAAAAAAGCATTTTTGATAATGTTGAGTTTATTAAGAACATAGTAAAAGACAAAGCATCTTTGATATGTCGCGATTTTGAGGTTCCAAGTAGCGAGGATGAGGTTGTTGAGAGTCTAAAATTTCCAATAATTGATTTGCTTTATGAAATAGGTATACCGGTTGATTTTATATTTCATACTTCTTATACAGGCAGCGGTGAGAACTCAGTCCTTGTACCTGCTGCTATGAAAGTTATTTCTAATATTGAATATTATGAGTTTTTAAGTAAGAAAGAAGTGGACTATATTAATAATGTATTTGGTATGGTTGTGTTAAATAATATTGAAGATTGTACTTCATCAAAACATCTACCAGTATCTGGTAATGGAGGAATATATGGAATAGACTTTTATGATGAAGATATTTCTTATTGTGTGCTGAATAAAATCATAGAAAACTCTTTAATCAATGCAAGGCATGAACTGTCCATTGATCCTGAGCTTGTGCGAGCATTGTCGCCTGCGCAATCACCATTCAATTCTCCTACACATGCAGGCCCGAGTGGACTAAGAACACCGCCCAACCAAAGAAGAAGCATAGATAGTGGTATTGGTGAGTCACCTCCGAAACCTAAGGATTCTGGTTCTTCAAGTGGTGGTCCAAGTTCTGGCTTAACTGAATTGTCATCACCGACACAGGAGTTTCCCACGCAGAGTCAGGGTGAAGAATTAGGAAGGTCTTCCAGGCGAGGGTCAGAAAGAGAGGAAGAAACAGGGAGGATGTCTCAGTTGGTGCCTGAGGGGGAGATAGGTCAGGCTAGTACTTCTTCTCAGCAAACGGACGATATGCCACGCAGGTCATACACGAGCAGATATAGACGGACACCGTTAATGTCACAACCGTCGACGCTTAGAGAACTTTCATTATCGGAAAGTGCTTATGAAAGTATGCTAATAGAGATTCAGGGTCAGCAAGTGAGATATAGACCACCATCGATTCCTTTTCCTATAGCATGGGATAATTCAATATCCTTAAATCTTGGGGTTTCTGAAGATTCTCCAAAAGATACGGAGAACATTTGTAATGAGGGACATAAAGAACAGAAAGTTATTGGTAAAAGTGATCAAAAAAGTCGTGATGAGTGTTCTGAACCAAAGTCAAAAGAAAGTGAATCTCCGGAGAAACATGGGGGTGGTTTGTTCTGTAAAAAAGGAATGCCGATACTAGCAAAGTTATCGCCTTTTAAGCGACGTAGCGTAGAGCGTGATACGATGTGTTCAAGTAAAAGTGATCTTGTGTATCATGTAACTGAAAAATCATCTGTGTCTAAGCCATTTTTTTCATTCCCAACTAGAATAAAAGCAAAAAGTAATCCACCCTCAGAAGTGACTTCTCCTACGCATGAAGGTGGATCAGAGTGGCAACAACGTCTTGATCCTGATCAGAGGGAGGAACTATGCAAAGTTCTTTCTCCTGAGATGAAGGAGAAGCTAAACTCCAACTCTTTCTCCCCTGGGAAGGAGCGGCTTTTATATTTGACGCATACTCCTGAGGGGAAAAGGGAGCTAAGCAGATCTCTATGTGAGGGTAAAGAATCACAGTTATTGCGACTTACAAAAGCACAATTACCTGATAACTCTAGTTCTGAAAGAGATAGTGGTTATTCTTCAGGATTACCTGCTTCTCCTGCTTTGCCACATAAGGAAAGTGTCTCTTCAGAGGTTAAAGAGTGTCGTACTGTAGAGCATACGCGAGAAACTTGGGGGAAACGAATTTAGGTTTTTAGATATATCTTAACCACCTAAATGGTTTATTAGGGTTAGGGCCAAAGTCTCTGATCCTGAAAGCACTGGTGTGAGTTTTTCTTGTCCATTGCAGATATTGCACGGTACTAAATATTTAAAAAGTATTAATATAAAGATATCAATAAAATTATTTACATTTTTATACTATGCCCATAGCATCATATATTACTTAACCTTGCAATAATTTTTTTATTCTTGCTGCTTCTTCAAATTCTAAATTTTCAGCATGCTCTATCATTTGCTTTCTCAAATCATTCTTATTAGTATTTACTTTCGGTTCTGCTATTGCCCTCTCCTGTAAGGTGTTTGATATAGGTTTTATTATAGTCTTTGGGATAATATTGTGCAATATATTATGTTCTTCTTGTTTTTTTCTTCTTCTTTCAGTCTCTTTTAACGCACGATCCAGAGAACCAGTGATTTTATCTGCATACAAAATTACTCTACCTTCAGCATTACGCGCAGCACGACCGATCGTTTGAATTAATGAAGTTTCCGATCGCAAAAATCCTTCTTTATCAGCATCCAAAATTGCAACCAACCCACACTCTGGAATATCAAGACCTTCCCTCAGCAAGTTAACACCTACTAAAACATCGATTTCTTTAGATCTCAATTTGTATATAATTTCTATTCTCTCCAGCGCAGCAATATCAGAATGCAAATAACTCACTCTCATATTTAACTCACTCATATATTCAGCTAAATTTTCAGCCATCTTTTTCGTCAATGTAGTGATTAAAACACAAAATCCCTTCCTGATCGTCACTTGTGCCTCATGAATTACATCATCAATTTGACTCTCTATTGGTTTCACAATGCAGATTGGGTCTGTAAGCCCTGTTGGACGGATAACTTGCTCTATAAATACATTATTGGTCTTTGCCAACTCATACTTTCCGGGAGTGGCTGAAATGTAAATAGTCTGCGGCCTAACTTCCTCCCACTCTTCAAATTTTAATGGACGATTATCAAAAGCGGAAGGGAGCCTGAAGCCATAGTCAATCAATTTCTTTTTACGCGCCTCATTACCACTGTACATTGCACCAACCTGAGGAACGGTGACATGACTCTCATCAACAAATAAAATTACGTCTTTGGGTAAATATTCAAACAAAGTAGGCGGTGGATCCCCAGCTTCCATTCCATAGAGATACCGCGAATAATTTTCAATACCTTTACATATTCCTGTTGTTCTCATCATTTCGATATCAAAATTAGTGCGTTGCTCGAGGCGCTTTGCTTCAACAATCTTGTTTTGCGAGTAGTAATAATCCAAGCGTTCATGCAGCTCTTTTTTGACTAGTTCAATTGCCTGCAACAAAGCCTCACGCGGGGTTATGTAATAGCTATTTGGAAAAATGGTGATTTTATTTACGCCTTTGGTAACATTGCCCGTTATAGCATCAACTTCAAAAATTTCTTCTATTTCATCGCCAAATAACGATAAACGCCAAGCTTTATTTTCATAATGGGAAGGAAATATATCAATAATATCGCCGCGCACTCTGAAATATCCTCTCTCAAACCTGGCATCAGAGCGCTTGTATTGAAGATCAGTTAAGTTGCTCAGGAAATCATTAATACGAATTTTATTTCCAACACTAAGCGGTATGATCATGCTGCGGTAGCTCTCAGGCGAACCAAGACCGTATATGCAGGAAACACTGGCAACTACGATCGTATCCCTGCGCTCCAAAAGGGAGCAGACGGTGGAATAACGCAGCATCTCAATTCTTTCGTTAATTGCAGAATCTTTTTCGATATAAGTATCAGTTTGTGGTAAATAGGCTTCAGGTTGATAATAATCATAATAAGAAATGAAGTATTCAACAGCATTATGGGGAAACAATCCTTTCATTTCCTCATAAAGCTGTGCTGCTAAAGTTTTATTGTGTGCCATAATTAATGCAGGCCTGTTTGTCCTTGCAATAACATTTGCCATAGTAAAAGTTTTCCCAGAACCAGTAACTCCAAGCAAAACCTGATCTCTTTTATTGCTATTTAGCCCTGCAATTAAGCTATCGATTGCCTGTGGTTGATCCCCAGCCGGTTGAAAATGTGTAGCGATTTGAAATTCCATAGACTTTACTTACTATCTTTGATTCATTGTATAGTAAACACTATATTGCTTTTAAGATAAGTTGTATAGCTATCATAAAGCCATAAAACATTAACCAACAATGTCATGCAAGTAGCTGACACTGGAATCTTGTTTCAATGCTAAACAAAATACCATAGAATTCAAGAAGACAATTCCTAAAAAATCCCTACATCCAAAAAAAGGCAAAATGCTGCTTGAATAAGCTAAATTTTTTTAGATGCAAAAACAATAAAACATAGTTGATACTAAATTATAGTACTCCTATGACAACGTTACAAAAATTAAGGAAATGGATAGCTCTGATCAATTGGAATAGTATTTTCAGGTACCGGTGGTCAATATGACATTTTTAAAATAAAGATTTAGAACCTGTTTAAAATCTTCTCAATAGAAGAGAAATGAAGGAAAGAACGACCATTTGTAGGCTAGTGTTAAGTTTTCGCTCGCAATTTTTCCACAATCGTCTGCATTTTTCTAACCAAGCGAAAGATCGCTCTACAACCCATCTTTGTGACAATACAGCAAAGGAATGTAATTCACTTCGTTTTATTACTTCTACAGTTGCTCCAATAATCGTTTTTATTTGAGTTGCAAAATTTTCTCCTGTATAACCTGCATCAACCAGTATATTTTTAACTTCCGAGAGGTTTTCTTTTGCGCTTTCAACCATTCTCACAGCACTGCTAACCCCAGTTGTAAATTAGAAAAAATAGAAAAGGTAAGGAAATAGGTTAAACTCCGAGGTATTTGATATTCATTCCTAAAATAGAAGGTTACCAATGAAAGAGAAAGTAACAGAAATCTTTTGTATAGTCGATGATTTTTGCAATACAGTCGGTGAAAATTTTGCAGAAAAACTTCTACCAAGTGGCAAAAAACCAACCAGGACGCCAGAGATTACGCATTCAGAGATTTTTACCATAATATTGCTATATCACCAATCCAAGTGCGACAATTTTAAAATTTTCTATGTGCATTATTTGAAATTATTATACGAATCAGCGTTTCCAAAATTGCCATCCTATAGTAGGTTTATCAGGCTAAAATCGCGGGTTTTATGGTATTTAGCGCTCTTAATGCAATGGTTTTGCGAACAGTCAAAAGTGACAGGGATTTCGTACATAGATGCAACATCTATCGCTGTTTGCCATCCAAAAAGGACCTCGAGAAACAAAGTTTTCAAAGGGTTGGCAAAGATTGGAAAGACTACTTATGGGTGGTTTTTCGGTACATCTAGTAATCAATGAAACTGGCGAAATTCAAGGGGTTACGGTGATAAAAGGCAACGTTGATACCTGTGCCAAATTTAACTAAGAAATTGACTGGATTATTGTTTGGAGATAAAGGATATATCAAAAAAGATCTTTTTCACGAATTATTCGATAGAGGGTTAAAGCTTGTAACCAGTATAAAAAAGGGTATGAAAAACTCATTAATGGCGCTAAATGAGAAGATTTTGTTAAGAAAAAGATCGATTATTGAGACAGTTTTTGGCTCTCTGAAAAACAAATTTGAGATTGAGCATACTCGCCATAGATCACCGATAAATTTTTTGGTACACATTTTTTCTACGCTTGTTTCATATTCCATGCAGCCGAAAAAGCCCTGCATTTCTAAGCTTTACTTCGTTGGCTAATCCGCAACTGGGGTATATAGGGTTGACACCAAGGCAATATTCTTCTGGAGAAGTTGATCGGCATGGCAGCATATCAAAGATGGGACCAGCGGAATGTAGAAGTATGTTATATGAAGCTGCACAAACAATGCTTACAGTTACCAAGAGGACATTTAAATTAAAAAACTGGGGTTGCGAAGAAAAAAGGAATGAAAAAAGCAATTGTAGCAGTAGCAAGAAAATTAGCTGTAATTATGCATAGGATGTTGGTTGATAAAACAGAATTTTATTATCAATAAACATCAAAAGAGCATAGGACAATAATTTTATTGAAAATAAAGATAGCAATGCCGATGGAAGGGACAAGCAAGAACTTAGTTAGACTTCGTGGTAAATATGTTGCCGTCCACTTCCGCCTAACAAGTATAATGCGGCTTGACAAATTTATTGTCATCTCAGACCGCGGAGAGAACCATATGCTACTTTTAACTTATGTAAAATTACCAAGGATTATGGAGAAGATATGCTGTTTTGATTTGTGTGAAAATTATTGTTGACTTATGTGCAATTAGAGAACCTAAGTCACTTTAGCTATATATAAAAGGTTTAAGTGGTTGTATTGATGTATCTTTGTATTAAAAAACACCCAATAAGCAGAGTTGTAAGTGGAATAAACCACAAAATGTAAGTGCTAGGTGGTACGATTATAATTGAATTGCCGTAAGAATTTTTTAACTCTGAGATTATCTCTTCATCAGTGTATCCATCATTGATTTTTTTACGAATTGCTCCTCGCATATCATACGCGATCTGAGATCCAGATTCAGACAATGATTCGCCAGAACATATTGGACACCTTATTATTTCAAATAAACTTGTTGCTCGTTTTTCCATGCTTTTATCTCTGAGTTTATTATCCAGAGTAAAAGCGTTTACACCTGAGTGAAATATCAATATGAAAAGTAAACTAACTACTGCTCTCATCCTTGGTTAATTGGGTTATTTTACTGAGTTGGTTCATAAAATCAGTAGTGGATAACTTTCCAATAAAGCTTGACCCTACATCATCATCGTACTTTATTGAAAATTGAATGCCGTCATCAGTTGTTTTTTCTGATAAGAAAGATACTAATTTTTCGAACGCATCTGAAGTTTTTGAGTCACCAATCATAAACGAGATTAATTCTTTATAATTTGATATAGCCACGTTAATTTTGTCTTTAAATGAAGACGTAACCAAATTATAATTTTGCACTCCACCATCTGCAGCAAGAGAAAAATTATTACTTTGAATTAAAAATTTCTCTATGTTGAAATTAATTCTGGAAGCTGAGATGTGGTTTACAAATTCGTAATCAAATTTAGTGTCGATACTAAGGTAACTTTCAGGACTTGCAGTATTTTTATACCGATAAGTATAAAAATCAAATCCTAGTTTAGTATTTCCACTTGGTTCTTTATCGAGGTAAAATTGAATGTAATTGCTTTTATCATTCACTTCAGTTATAACACTTTGCTGATTTTCTAAAACATCACATTTTAATCCATAATCTTCGTAACGAAGTGTATCTATATAGTCTATCACGGTACTATTTTTGTTGAATCGCAGTGAAGATGGTAAATCGTTTAGTCTAACAACAAAGTGGCTGCTATCGTTTGTGTGGCATTTTATATTCTTTTTCTCATCACCATGAACAGCAATATCAACTTCATTACTTGGTGTATAAATATATACTGATTTATCGAATAATCTGTTTTTTATCAGTAAAGCCTCGGATGAAATAGTCAATTGCTCATTGGAAAGTTTTGGGTTTGTCACACGGAAAATTAGGTTAGAAGGAAATCCACTAAAATCATGTGAAATATCGAACTTTTCGTCGTTAATGTATAGTATTGTTTCAGCTAAAAGATTTTTTACCTTACATGCAGAAAAATACCAAAAACCACTATACGCTACAGGAATAAACAAAAGTAAAGAGATGATAATATAGATAAAAATCTTACGCATGATTCCCCTGTTTATCCAATGATATATTTCTTGTACCCCTTGGTATGGTTACACACAAGCCGTCGATATCTTTTGTGATTTTTATTTGGCATCCAAGCCTCGACGTCTCTGTTAAGCCGAAAGCTAGGTCTAACATATCATTTTCCTCATCAGATATGGGGTTATGTGTTTCTACAGCATCATAAAATTCTGGATCAACAATCACGTGGCATGTAGAGCAAGCAAGAGAACCTTCACATGCACCTTCAAGCAGATCTGGATCACTTCTGTGGGCTAAATTGAGCAGAGTTTCTCCCTCTGCAGCTTCATAGCTTTTCTTACTCCCATCAGGTAAAATAAAAGTAACAGATGGCATATTATCCCTATTAAAATCCTTACTAATTTCTCTATATCCTACAGGTAATAACCAATATTTGCAAACTCTTTGCAATTCCAGTGCCTATATTTCTTGTTATCCAAGTATCTCCTTTAGCATAGATCCCGCTAACAAGCAGCGGGATGACGGTTGTCAGGCTAGTGCCTTCTCCTGTCATCCAAGTAGCTGACACTGGTTCCTTTATGATGGCAGCGCCTCTATGATGTCATCCCAGTGCTCCTTTCTCGTCATCCCAGTGCTTGACACTGGGATCCAGGAAAGTTTGCTTGTAAGCAAGCAAACTAGCACAGAAAGTGGTTACAACATTTTCAATGAGATTATATGGAAAACTGGATTCCAGTGTCAAGCACTGGAATGACATCATAGGAGCACTGGGATGACAAAAAAAGGAGCACTGACCATTTTCGGTCTCTTAAGTTGCTTTAGCTACAAACATTAAGAAATTTACCAAATGAAAAAAAGGCAAAAGAAACCCTAGTCATTGTCTATTTTCAGTATTGGCGTTTTTTAAGTCTTAAACGCTGCAATTTAGCTGCTTTTAAATGCAACTAACCTTAGCTTTAATATTTAAGAAATTTACCAAGCAGGAAAAAAGGCAAAGAAACCCCGTAGTAGCTAGCATTCAAATTCTCCCTTGTCAATTTGACGTTTTTTGCTGTCTTAAACGCTTTGTAAGCGCGTTTCGGCTTATATAGGTAAAAACCTAAAAATTTTTAAAGACATGCGATGCACGTAGTGCGAAAAATTAAACATGAGACGCCAAATACCCTAAGTTTTTTGTCATTAACCTGCACAGATTGCGAAGATAAATAAATAGCTTCAGTTTCATGATAAGGGGACTGGCAGAGTTTGTCAAGGAAGTTTTTTGTTTCTATTGAATGACAGTTGTAACCTACGAAAGAAGTCTGTTGTAATTTGTACGATATCTTTATAAAATGGCTCGCATAAGTTATCTAGGCTCTGTGGACAAAATTTTAGAGAAGCCATATAAGAGCTCCAACAAAATTGAGAAAACCCATAAAAACCTCAGCAGTTTTATCAAATCTGGAAAAAATGCGCCTAAAATTTTTAATTTTACCAAAAAAACACTCAATCAAATGACGTTCTTTGTAGATATGCTCATCGTAATACCTTTGCACTTTTCGATTCCGTTTTGGCGGAATAACTACTGTACATCCCTTGTCTTCAAGACTTGTAACAAAGGCATTGCTATCGTAGCCCTTGTCAGCTACTACAGTAGAGTTATAGATACTTTCGGTCAACACTTGTGCCTGCGTAATTTCATTTCTTTGACCAGGAGTCAGAGTAAATTTAAGTGGATTTCCAAGTGCATCGACAATCGCATGTATTTTAGTTGTAAAGCCACCTTTGCTCCTCCCTAAAGCTTCTTGATCCTTGGAGTTTTTTGTATATCCAGATGAACATGGATGGCCTCGGATGATCGTACCGTCGATTATAGCAACTTCTAAATCAGGCTCTTGTTTAGTATATTCAAGCAATTTTTTCCAGACATCTCTTTCACACCATCTTTTAAATCGCTTATGTATACTCCTGTAATTACCATAAGTTTTTGGTAAAAGTCTCCATTGGCAACCACTTCGCACTATGTACCACACTGCCTCTATGAATATTCTTAAACGTTTTTCATCTTTGCTGTGCATTCCTTTTACGCTTTTTATGAACTCTAAAATTTGTTTCCAATTTTCCTCTTTGATGTAATATTGCATATGGTAGTTTCTCCATTTTTTACCTATTAGGCTAAACTACCATCTTTTTCTCTCTTTTCATATTTTTTGTCCACAGAGCCTAGCAGTGCAACTAAACAAATACAAAAATCAAAACGTCGCGGTTTTTGGTCTTGGTAAAACTGGTTTATCCGCCATTAACGCTCTAACAAAGAGTGGTGCAAGAATATATGCATGGGATGATCATGAAGAGCAAATAGCAAATGCAAAAATGATGTATAAAAAATGTAATTTTATTCATCCCAAGGAATACAATTGGCATGAGATCAGTGCATTGGTTTTAACCCCTGGAGTGCCAACAGAGCCACATTGGATAGTAAAACTTGCAAGGAGATTTGATTGCAAAATAAAATCAGACATTGAGCTATTTCTTGAAGCTAAAACTACGAACCAGAAGGTAATAGGCGTCACAGGAACAAATGGTAAATCAACCACTACATCACTAATAGGGCACATATTAAAATCTGCAGGGAAAAAAGTAGCTATTGGTGGAAATTTAGGCGTTCCTGTTTTGGATCTAGAAAGAGATGCAGAAATTTATGTAATCGAACTCTCCTCTTTTCAATTGGAGTTGATGAATGAAATTAACGTGGACATTTCAGCACTGCTCAATATTACACCAGATCACATAGATAGGCATGGAAGTATGGAGAACTACATAGCAACTAAATTAAAACTGATAAACGGTAGTGAGGTTGCCGTAATAGGATGTGACAATGAGATTACTGCTGATATATTCAACAAATTCACTGGAGACAAAATTCCAATCTCAGTAACATATTCCCCGATGTCATTCCAGCGCGTGACGCTGGAATCCAGAAAAGAAAAACCATTGCCAACTACTCAGATGACAGAGGGTGGTGCAAGAGATCTAATATCATTGGCAGGTAACAATTTGCTTGATTATAGTGAACAGATTACTGGTATAGATCGAAATTATCTGGATCCCAGTGTCAGCTACTTGGATGACAAAAGGGGCACTGGGATCCAGAAGATCTCGTTAAAACTAGAGAATCATAGCTTATCAGTAAGCGACGTGAAAATAAACCTAATATCCAACGCAGAAAACATAGCAGCCACATATGCCGTATGTAAGGTACTTGGAGTAGATAGCAACACTATTATCAATGGAATCAAGTCCTTTTCAGGACTGAGGCATAGGAATGAACTGCTTGGCAAAATAAGAAATGTGTTTTTCGTGAACGATAGCAAAGCAACTAATGCAAAATCGAGCGAAAAGGCGATCTTATCTTATGAAAACATAAATTGGATCGTTGGTGGAAGAAGCAAAAAAGGTGGAATAGAATCATTAAGCAAGCATTTTACAAGGGTTAGAAAAGCTTTTCTTATTGGAGAATCAACCGAAGCTTTTGCAAATGTTATGGAGAATAAAGTAGATTATGTTAAATGTTGCAATCTAGAAGATGCATTCAGATTGGCTTTTGAAGAGGCCTTAAATAGCTCAGAAGAAGTAACAATATTACTTTCTCCCGCGTGTGCTTCTTTTGATCAATGGAAAAATTTCGAGGAACGTGGTGAAGCATTTTGTAGAATGTTTGAAAATCTCAGGTACAATCACACATGCTGTTTAGTATGATGTTGCGTGGAACAAAAGTTAATAATAGATAAGCTAATTAGGGTTATTCCATTTGAAGGGATAAGCGATGAAACCCTATTAAAGGTGTGCACTGACCTTAATCTAGCTAATAGCTTTTGCAAATTTCAGAATGGAATATATAGCGCTTTGGAGCACATAGCAGAGGACTTAAATAGCTCAATGGAAGCTGAACTAAGGAATTCTAATTTAGAAGATATGAAAGTGCGAGAGCGAGTAAAGTTAGCCATTCAAATACGCCTTTCAAATTACGCTAAGCTACCAAATTATAGAGAACTTTTAAAAAATGTTTTATTATTCTCTGTATCACCAAAAAATACATATTTTTCTAGTAAACTTTTATACAGAACTGTTAGTGCGATTTGGTATGGCATTTATGACCAATCAACAGATTTTAACTACTATACAAAAAGAGCAATATTAGCTGGAGTGTACTTAAGTACGATACTTTTTTTTATCAATGATTATTCAGAAGATTTTGTGGATACTTTATCGTTTCTTGATAACCGTATCAACAATGTCATGACATTTCAAAAATTCAAAACTCGCTTAAAAGGAATCATAGGAAATTTCTTATAAGCTATTGATTGTTGGTAGAAAAGTACTTGAGCACGATCCTGAAAAGGTTTGTGAAAATAAAAATATTCATGCTGATCATAAAGAACATTTAGTTTATCGTGAGGATAATAATGGTACAACAAAATACACCAGTTACGAAGAAAAAGAAAATAAATTTATTGAAGAAGCACATGAATATTTAATAGACTCTGAATTTAATAAAAATTTTGATCTAGGGCAGTACAGAATAAGTAATTTCTCCGGAAACTTGACGAAAATAGAACTGGAACTCATCAATGAAAAGTATATGCAAGTTTAAGTTAATAGAGAAAGAAAAATTATTCTTGCTATACCGTAAACACGTTCCAAAATTACGCTAAAATTTTCGTTGCATTGAAAATCTTCATTTTTTTTGATCTCTAGAATTATCAATGCATCATCACTTAACCAGCCTGAGTTAGCTAGTCCATTCAACGTTGATTCAACTAGATTGCTATTGTAAGGTGGGTCTATAAAAACTATGTCACATTTTGAAATAGGTTGTGGTAAGCAGCTAGCACTGCAGCAAATTAGCGTAACATTGTCCGTAATTCCAAAATCTTCTGCTGTTTTTTTAGGCAATTGCAAATTGTAATAATCTGAATCTACCATAAATGCATGTTTAGCGCCGCGAGAAAGCGCTTCAAATGAAAAAGAACCACTACCACAGAATAAATCAAGTACATTCAAGTTATAAATAGGTTTTCTTGAGGAAAGCATATTAAATATTGCTTCTCGGACAATACTCATAGTTGGCCGTGCAGCTAAATGCTTACCTGTAGTTATTTTTCTTCCGCGATATTTGCCTGCAATGATGCGTAGCATATTAAATAAGCTCCAAAATAATTAATTATTTATACTATATGATTAATGTCAATATGGCTTTAGCAGTTTAATAGAGAGAAGCTATCGAGTCGCTTGTAAGAAAAACACAAACACAAGACTCATCAGTTATCTTTTTCTGATTTGCCTGCTGCATTAATTGCTTGACCAATCTCATCTTGTAAATCATCATGATCATTTTTTTCATCATGATTTAGCCCTTCAATTCTGCTTTCTAACTCTAACTTAATTATAGTATTGATTTTATCTATATTATCAAGAAAGCCTCTACATTCTTCTTCACTATACTCTTCACCAGATGCTTTTTTTTCAATAAATAGGTTTTTAAATCCTGCTAGATCAGAATTCTGATCGGTATTTAGTACAACATTTCTCTCTATGAAGCTAAGGTCTGATAGCAATAAACTAACCTCTAATAGCTCTTCACTTTTAATGTTTGCAAGATTATCAAGATTGTCTAAAATATTAGACATCTTAAGCCTTTCTTGTGCAATCTCTTTGTCTTCCTTATCAAATTCAGACAATAAACCATGATTATCTACAAATTTCTCACTCAAAGCTTTATTCAATTTAGCAAAATTGACATCCTTGTCAAGTGATGTGTTATCCCGCAACAAGTCTACCCTTGCCCTACGCGCATTTAAAATGTCGTCGTAGTCATTTAACTTTATGTTGCCATCTTTGTCTTGCTGCAATTTATAATAATCAAGGCCTTTGAAATTTTTATTAGTCTTCATCTTCAATCCTCTTCTCATCTCCTTTTGCATCTGGTTTCCTCATTGGTTCCGGTAATTTCCTTTTACTGTCTTCTCGATTTCTTTTTTCCTCTCTTTCAGCACGTTTTTTTATAGCTTCCTGGGTATTCATTTCAAAAAGTGCCTTAACGTACTCTTCTGGATTTTTTGGTTCTTTAAATAAAGGCTTAAGATTATAAACTTCGTCTTTTCGATCTCTTTCTTCTTTTCTTCTAGCTCTTTCAGCACGTTTTTCTACAGCTTCTGGAGTGTTCATTTGAAAAAGTGGTGAGAGGTTGTAAACTTTATTTTGACTTCTTCTGCCTTCTCTTTCAGCACGTTTTTCCATACCTTCAAAAGCAGATCCAAAATCATCAATTTCATCTGGGCCTTTTGGTTCCGTGCCTAAATTTCGTGTCACTTCATTTGATTGATCAGGCTTATCTTCTTCTGTTGGCTGATCATGCTGTAGTTGATTAGGCTTGTCTTCTTGTTCTGTGCTTAGTTCTCGTACTACCTTATCTGGCTGACCTCCCCCTCGTAGTCGAAGAGGGTCGCCTTCTTCTAGTGGCTGATCATGGTTATCTCTTACTAGTTCCGTGCCTAACTCTCGTTCTACCTTATTTGATTGATCAGGATTGTCTTTTTCTGGTTCTCTCTTACGGCCGATAGTGTAATCATGAAGCTTCTCTAAGAAATCTCGCCTATATTCTTTTGCTCTATAGAGTAGGTTATGATCATAGCCATGCTTTCCTATAGAGTCAAGGCCATGCTCCCAAGTAAATTTCATAGCATCTTCTATTGTATAGCCCAAATGTGATCCTACATACCCTTTGTAATATTCTAAATATCTATCAATTCTTCTATGCACAACATCTTCTTTATCAACTCCAAATGCCCTGTAGATCTTTTCCTCAAGTTTATCAACATCATTTTTAGGTGATGTTGCAAATTTTGTTGCTTCAATAGTAGCACCTACAAATTTACGTGGCACATCAATAGCGTATTTCAGCACTCCTCCAACTCTTGGTACTCTCCCCAGCAGATTAGCTGCACCTCCGGCTAATCTATCCGGTAAATGAGTAGCCCAACTGCCTAAAGACTCAAGTCCTCTACCAGCAAAATTTTGCCACTGCTGTTTGAATCCTTCCATTATGCCAGTCAAAGGCGATGCCTGATACATACTAGATATATTGTAAACGCTGAATCCACCACCAGCGATACTTGAGCCCATTTGTTGTACGAACGTGCGTAAGGAGAACATTAAAAATGAAAGCAAGAATAGTACAAAGATCTCTCCTGCATTGATTAAATAACCTCTCTGTATGTCTTGCACCCTTTGGTAATCGCTATTTTCTTGATAATTTTTGCAATCCTCACAATCTTTACATTTCTGACAGTATTCACTGTTGGGATCCTTATATAAATCATGAAGTTTCAGTATTCTACAACCTTCTTTTTCTACCGCACTCCGCACTAAAGATCTTATTTCATTAATTATTTCCCTATAACTATTGCATTTATTTATATCTTGACAGTAGCGTTTTATTATTTCACTAACATCACCTATCCTTTTCTCTATATTGTTGATCAGTAATATAATGTCAGCCCTCTCTGATGCATGGGATAAACTATTTGTTAAGCGTACTAGATCTTTTGCACTGCAGCCATTACTAACTACCATATCACTTTCTGCAATATAGTGGTCTGCTGGATTATCTTTAGTTCCAGGCATTGGATTAAAGAAAGGATAATCTATATAACGAAACCCTTTTATATGTTCACCATTTTTATCTTTAGGGTAATCCGGTGGAAGCGGGATATATCCAGCGCCTCCAGTAAATTTTATTGTACCACCTTCTCTGCTTATCTTTTCTATACCTTCTATACTTTTATCTATGTTAAAAGAAGAAGCTTCTCCAAGAGTGTAAGGTACAAAAATTTGCCCTGGGGTCCAACCAAAGTACTGCTTATCAACGATACAAAAACCGCCAAACACCCATTTTGGAGCACATAACTTTACCTCGAACCATTTATTGTAGCATACAGTAAAACCTAGTTGTCTATAAAAGGTGTTCATTATCATTGAAGCCAACAATGACAAGAGAGTAAATATCATAATCGATTGTAAACAAAAACTGATGCAGAATTTTATCCAACCTTCAAATAGACTTTTCAGCGGTGAAAATAAAATAGAGATCAGGAACAGTGGCATGATAGCTATAAGAAAAGCTATACCCATAAAGCCAGAGAGAAATATTATGTAAGCATACAAGCACAACAAGAAGTATAGCACAATCCCTATGAAAATTGCCGGTATCATAAGAAGGCTTGCCCACATTTGGTAATGTAAAAACGCTGCAAACTTTTTCCAAACAGAATAAGCAAAAAATTTATTGAACATGTCCTCCATGAAGCTAAACAACTTAGCTTCATCTCCTTGAGCAATACTTCCGGTGTTCATGTTGGGAGCAAAGTTAGTAATTACACTTATCAAGTGTTCAAGACCTTTAACGAATAAAACAAGAAAATGATCATAGAAAAATCTAAAACTTCCAGGAGATATAAGCACTATTACTAGAGTGATTTTCATCATTCTGATGAGCATATCATGCTTAGTTTCTCGTATCATGCCAAAAAGATAAAGAAGCGATGAAATCATTACAAATAGAACAAGCAAGGAAAGAACAAAATTGTGAAAGCTCGTACTTTTTTCAGCTATATTTTCGAACATAGCTTGTGCAACTGCAGGATCATTGCTATTAAAATGTTCTTTGCAATTTTCGTTAATCAATAATACACATTTTAGATAGTTATAAATGTAATCAAAAAACCCAAAACTACTTGGCTGCTGCACTCCACTTAAGAACTCAAAAGAGTAGCCACCTACATTATCTAAGTAATATCTATCTAATATTTTTACATATATTTTCCATCCCTTTTTTAACTTCAACTCATTACAATTTCTGTCCTTTAATTTAGTGTTATCTCTGTCTAAAGTAAAAAATCCATTGTCGCCCTCTGCTGTGGAGTTATAACCTAGATGTACAGTAGGATATTGAGGATCGCGCATTAACTTTAGATTTTCGTTAGGATCATCTTTCCCCGTTTGAAACAAAAGATAAGCACCATGACCATTGGTAAACCAACATGGAGCACCACGTGATACTGTATTTGCGCTATCATCTTCATTAATGCACTTGCAATTTACAGTGCAACTTGTATCAGACTTACTTGAAAATTTTTGTATGCTAGGTTTATAATCATTACAAACTAAGTGAAAATTAGGTAAACTATTATCACTTTGTTTACCTTCAAATTTAGTTGCATATTTTAACTGCTCCAAGCTTTGTAAGGTATAACTGCCTTTTTTAGATTCCTTCTTGTTATTATTACTCCAAGATGTCCATGCACCATTAACTCGCACTTTTAAACTATCTCCATTGGTTTCGAGTCCGGTATCCTCCCACTTCACCACTTGGTTATGGTGAAAACCATAATTAATTTCGCCAGTTTCAGGATCAATAACTTCTCCATCTCCTGGAATAAACGCATCGTGGTCGCTTGAAAAATGAGCGCTTACTGCAATAGGTTTAGGACCAAAATAGTCAGCAGATATGCACCTTGGAAAAGGCATATCATTCTTACTACAACCTGTGATCAGCATATAAGCTGCAAGAAGTAATACCCTAAACCAACATTTGCCTAAGCGTGATTGCATATCTAAACTTTTTCCAAATATAGAAATAAATTTCTAAAACTTTACTTAAAATATCTTTTTAATTAGTTACTCCATAACATCATTCATATCTTACTTCTCTCCATTTCCTTCCTTGTTTTTAGCTTTATCACTAGGATCACTTCTTATTGTTTCATCAGGATTTTTTTGCTGACCTGATTGTTTTGGTGCTTCAGGTTTAGAGCTCCCCCTCTCCTTTTTATCAGGACCTTCTTGCTTACCTGATTGTTCTGGTATTTCAGATTTAGGGCTCATGGAATTATCCTTCACGTCAACTTCCGTCCGATCTTTACCCACTTGTTGCCTAATGTTCTGTATAATACCTTGGGTCTTATCATCAAGGCCAACGGTGGACAGCATAGCTTGCGATGCGCTCTTAGCAACTTGACCAACACTGCCAGCAAACCCAAAACCAGAGCTGAATAGTGCTTGTGCCATAGCTTCCGATATAGAAACAAAAGCTTCCATTGCACCGGCAATAATGAGGTATATAAACGCCTGGATTAGGTCTATAGGTAATGCTGCAAAGTGCCCACCAGCTCTTTCTCCGGTACTTAATGCAACATCAACATTAGTGCCAGGACTGTATCCAAGAGGCAGTATTGATTTCATCAGGCATAGATCATACGATAAGAAATTTACGCTAATTAAACATTGATAGCATGCAGAAAAATTTGTGAGATTGTATAGAACTGAATACATCAACTGATTTAAAAGAGATAAAGATGAAAATAAAATAACTGGTTGTACTGCAACGTGAGCCAGCGTTTTTATCCAGTTATCAAACAAGGATTTAGTCTGTTGGAATAGAATAAATACAATAAACAAAGGTGTTAACGACAATAAAAACGCTACTAAAATAGTAGATATTACATATTTCAATGTAGCACTAATAATGCATTTTAAAAACGCATAAGTAGCGCAGAGTATTGCCCAAAATGCAATAAAGCCAAAAGGACCAGAAAGCATCAACGATAAAAACTTTAGCCAAGTTTCTGCTGTGAATAATACTCCTGCTGTCAAGTCTAAGAATGCAAATTTTCTCTCCCCTTCTCCTACATAGCCAGAAAAACTATCAACTAAATAAATGCTACCATCTATAAAAAGTCTGGATAAAGCTGTACCAAAAAGTTCCCAGCTTCTATCGCTAAAGGCAAAAGCTATAAATGCTATCTTGAACATTCTTACAATGAAATCAAATTTACTTAGCTGTATTGTTCCAAGCATATAGCCAACGACAGTAAATATAACGTATAGAGTAAGCAAAGCTCTTACCCCTTGAAGAAGACCTCTTGCATATCCTTTGTATGAATCTTTAACGCTGTCCCCAATTACTTCTTCTTTTATAAGTTTAAATACCCCGTTTACATTCGATGAAATAAAATCATTAATTTTTCTTTTAACAAATAAAGTTACTGTGTACTTACTATTTTCATAATATTTGCCATTTTTATCTGTAATGTCATCTCTCTCTACGTTGCTTACATTGATGCCGAAATATATCTTCTTAGATTCTTCGTTCTGAAAGTGTTCTCCGCTTATTACATCTAATATGGTGTACTCATCTTTTCCGTTTACTCTTTCTCTCACTCCTACCACTTTAAAATCATTAGTTCCCACACCATGCAAATCTTTAGGTGGCTCATCACCTAAATATACATATAATTTTTTGCCATTAATATATTCACATGATCTAGTCACTTTAACATGGTACCCTCCTCTATTATAGTAATAATGACCATAATCTGCGATAGCGAGCATCACACTACTACCGGGCGTTACCTCGTCATTTACTGGATAATCATTGTTCAATTCCAGAGAAAAATCCTCGAATTTATTGTTACCGCCAATTTGCGAACACATATTATCCCCTTTTGCACCCTCTTTCTTTGGAAGACATTGAATGCCTTTAGCAGTATCTTGATCATCAGGCTTGCCAATTTTTGCAACAAGCGCTTCAGCCCAAGAGTCATTATCTTTAGTGTTTAATGTAAGATCAATGTTACTCCCTGTGTTTTCTTCAATCTTCTTAAGTTTGTCTTCAACCTCTTTGAGGTGAGAGTACATGTCACATTTATTTTCTCTTTTGTTTTCTTTATTTTTTTTATCATACTTATCGTATCTTATAGAAGAGACACAGTTCCGTTCTCCTGCTCGACCTGAATCATAGCTCCATATACCTTTTCTAGTATAGCATATATTCTGATAGTAACAATTAAGCTCATAAGAACTGTACTTTTTTTTCTCATCCAAACTACAGTTTTTTCCATCACATAACTCATTCAATCCTATTTTAGCTCGGCGTAAATCGAACAGCGAGCCATGTATCCATGGTTCGTTGTTTTTAACATAACCTTTATTAAAATGTACCTTATTATCATATGGAGTGTACCCATTGCCAACTAGCACTTTGCTTTCCTTTGCTTTTGTTTTATCAAGAGGTAAAAATTTTATTTTATTTCTCTTTCCATCCTTGCCCTCACAAAAAAATTCCTCTCCCTCTTGCTTGCTAACATTCAATATTTCACTTGCTGACACTTTTTCACCTCCTTCTTCAGCTCTATAACAATTGTCATCAAAGCTGATACCTTTCCCTCCTGGATTGTCATAATCAATTGTTATTTTTCTGGGAACTAAGCTAAAGCTTAACTTATCACCAGGATTTACTTTAATTCCAGTGTCTACATAACGTCTATTGCTGCCAAATCCTTTACCACCGCACAATTCGTTTTTATTTACGCCTTTTTCATCAACGCCATAATTATTAGGCACATCGTTAATATTTGCAGCTTTACTATAATTTGGTTCTGAGCCATCAGCACAAAAGCTAGCTGGCACAAGTACTTTCCTTGGATTTTTGTCTTCTTTAAAAGGGCAAAAATTTACTGATCCATCGAGGGTGAATTTGATTTCCTCACCCTTACTAATTACTTGACCAGAATCAACCCAATGAATTTTAACTTCTTCACCAGCTTTATGAACTGGAACATCCACGTTAACACTAGTGTTTCTGCTCTGCAACCCAGGTTCGACACAATCCATGTTACAACCAGTGATTGCAAGACACAGTATCAACAATAGTGATCTTTTACTTATCATTGCTGTCTTCCTGGTGGTGGTATCTGAGGCGTTGACCTTTGAGTCCCTTGTGGTATTTGAGGTCTTGACGTACCTGACTGTTGAGAAGCACCTCCTCTTTCTCTTCTTTGAACGCTTTGTTCATCTAACCCTACTATTCCCATTAAGCTTTGTTGATATTGTCCCCCAGGTTCGTTTTGCACATAAACACCAACCAACGAGTCAGATATTTTCGAAGAAGCTTCAACTAAAGCTTTCATAGCGTGTCCCAAAATAACAAAAGCCATCATAGCGGTAATATTAGGTGTATATTTGGAAGCATAACCATAGAAGATACAAGGGTTAAAAATCTTTAGGTTAATACTCAGTATACACGTAGAGCAGAGTTCAAAATCAAATACTGAATACACAATATAATCCATAACCTGGCTTATCAGTGATATAAAAATTAAAAGCACTACTGGATGAATCGCAAATCTTGCTAAATTTTTAACCCAGTTGTGAAACATCTGCCTAGTATACGCAAATAAAAGACAAATAATAAAAATAGGTGCTAAAGAAAGTAATAACGCAACTATTGCTATAGATGTAATAAAAGAAAATAAGGCATTAAAAATAGATAAGCTCACTGTGATTAAACCCCAAATCACCAAGCAAAAAGATACAATGCCCAAAGGACCAGAAAATATAAGAGATACTATTAACAATACTGAATGCGATGACAAGAACCTATTGAGCGGTAAATCAAGAAACTCAAAAACATTTGAAGTAGTGCCTCTAAAATTTGCTATTTCTATTAGTTGTTTTGGAGTGTTAATAAATATAGAGAATGCGTTGTTATAAAAAAAGTTCCAGCTATTATCCTGCAATAGCTGGGCGATGATTCCTATCTTTACGCATATAATTAAAAACTCATATATAGAAATATGAGTTAATCCAAAAAAGTAATAAAGAGTATATAAGATTATATATAGTACTAATAGTGATATTATAGTAGATCTAATGGTATTTGTTCTGCTTGATTTTATAAAACTTTCGTAAAGAGACTTTACAGGACTAGTATCAGAGTGAATTGCGTTAAGATCTTTGTAGCTAGAGCCGAAAAATGCAGTTTTCACTTTTGCATCAAAGAAATTATATATTGCACTAAAAGTTCTTGTAGGTGGCTCTTTAGTTGTTAGGTTAATGCTAAACTGACCTTCATTTTTGTAATCGCAGCCATGGTCTCTTATTCCGTAATATATGGTGCCTGTTTTGTCTTTTAATTTTCCTTTCAAGTTTTCCATATATTGGATGTCATGAACTTTGCTGATATCTACAGATATATCCGCTTGGTTTTCACCAGGCTTATGCTCAGGAAGTTTGTCAGAGACGCTTATATACAAGCTATTCTCCAGACTGTGGTTCTTTGTTACTCTTATATTGAAACCACCCTTGCCAGTACCATCACCTAACGTAAAAATTAACTCTGGTTTTGGATGGTCACGATCTATCTTATTATCACAATTAGTGCATAAACCACCTCCTGGAATGTGTTCAAAATCTTCACCATCCATATAAACACTTAAGTATTGAACATCAATTTCTATTTTTGCATCCTTTAAAATGTCACTAATAGCCTCACCAACAGATTCTTTATTAACAGACTTTAAAGCACTTGTAATGGATGTATCCAGATTGCGTTTTGCAGCATTCTGTGCACGATTAGGCAAACAAAGCTTTTTTCCACGATCATCAAAGCATACATATTTACAGGCTAGATCTAAGATATATGTATCTATCTTGCTTGCTTGACTACTTGAAAGCGAGCTGCAGTCTATATCTTTTCCTTGTTGTTTTATAGAATTGACAATCTTTTCAATCTCCTTTCTTTTTTCATCTTGATCTGACTTTGAAAAATCTGAACTCTGATATTCTTTTCCATTTTGATGCAGCCAGTATTCATTGCTTCGTATGTATTTATTAGGACATATTCCATCCTGACATCCTTCTCGATTTAAAACATGTGCAAAATACTCCTTTTCTTTTTCACTGCACTTTTCATCAATACTTACATACCTGATTTTTGTATCATTTTCTTTATCTTTACACACTTTACTTCCAATAACACTAAAGCTTATCGAATCACCGGCTTCAAGTGCAAATGGTAATGTAACATCATTTCTCCCAGGCCCAATTGCAAAATCTTCATACTGCTTAGGACAAAAATTAATATTGCTAGGCACTATATCAATCTCTGTTACTCTTATTCTATCTGAGATATTAACACCGGAATCAACCCATTTTTGCTCTGTTGACACTATATCTAGTTTTTTACGCAAACCTGATAAATTTTCTGGCTTAATACAGTGATGTTCCCCGCAGCCTGACAGAAAAAAAAACGGTATTATCAGCAAAAATTTTAGCATAAATCCAACTCATTCAGTGCTTTTGTTAACACTCTCGGAGCTACTAGAACCAGAACCTCGAGATTTACTCTTGTCTCCACCACTCAACTTCTTAGCAGCAGCACCAGCAACTCCAGCAACACCCCCAGCAGCAGCTTTGGCAGCAGATAAAGCTTTGCCCACCATTTGTCCAGGTGTCTGACCTGAGCCAAGTGCTGCTCTATGGTTACCAGCAAGTTCAGCAGCTATGCCAGGAAGAATGTTTAAAAAGTGGTAAAAGAGGAATAACACTAGACACAATTTTAATAATTCTCCGATGAGAGAGCTGCCAAATTCCATGTATGTAAAATCAAATAGACCAAGTATAGTGCTCTTTTTAAAGCTGTAGTTTTGCATCATACAAGCTAGAGTAGTTTCATTGTTATCACATTCCCCATCTCTCAATTTAAACCACTGTTTTTTCTTACTAGCTGAGGGTTTTGCTTGGTTATTTTCATATGACTTATCCGGTTCAAAATTTAAATTTTTATAATAGATTTTATCACATGCTATAAACATAAAAGACAAAAACGCAAAAAGGATAACCGGGTATAAGCTATAGGTGATCAATTCTCTTACCCAGCCGTCAAAATATCCTTTGGTGTGTTGGAATAAAACCATAGGGATGAACAAAGGTGATAAAATGATGATTACACTCAAAGCAACTAGAGATAAAATAAATACATAGCACAGCCACAAAATAACCATCATCAGCAAAATGGCCATAAATATAGCAACAAGAGCTATTAAAATCTGTCCACCAGCAAAAATAATACCGATTACCGAACCTGCAACTAATAAGACAGGAGCAGCACCAAGCAAGACTGCTAACGTTGCAACACCTCCAGTACCAATTTTGCCACCAATTCCATCTAAAGGGGCACCTAAATAAAATAAAATTCTACAATCAAGCCTATCCCAAGGTGCAAGATAACTGTAAGATACCCTCTTTCCTGCACGAGTATATTCATAATCTGTACCTGCTTTATAATTACATATGCCTTTACTTTCAGATGATGCTTTTAGCACTATCTCTGACAAACCATTTGAGAGACGAGTTAATTCTCCATAATAATGAGACATGGTACTGCCTGTTGTGAAGTAAATCACTAAAGCGAATTTTATGATCAACATATACATTTCTTGAGGCCTCTGAACTCCACCAGACATGGCTTTTATAGAGAACAGTATTAAAGCTAAAACTAAAACAGCAGTTACAGTGTTTTTCAGCCTTTTCTGTGCTACAGATATAAAACTCTCACCATTTGGTACACCTTTACCTGCAACTAAATTATCTAACGATTCCTTAATGCATTGCACTATCATAGAAGTTACGGGAATAGGAGCTAATGATTTACTCCCTGCCTGGTTATAACAAGCTTCAGAGACATACGAGCTAAAACAGCCAGCATTATCATAACCTACAAAAATTTTCCCCCCTTGTCCGTTGAGTCTTTTTTCTTTAGATCTGATAATAGTTTTATAGTCATCATTATTACCAATAGGAACTTTTTCCTCTCCTGTACCATCTTTATTTTTGAATATCATCACAGATTTTTCACACATAGGAGCAAGTGGGTCAGGTGGCAATTCCGTGCACCCCATATCAACCCCTTGCGGCCAAGGAGTCATTTCGATACCAAGCATGCTAACACTGGCTAACTCCACACATAATCTGCCCGTTTTTCTCACTGCTTTGAATGTAGCTCCATGTATGGGTTCGCTCTGTCCTGCTTTGAGAACTTTACATTTCAGCTTACCATCAACTCTTGGTGACCATGACCCATCTACATACCCAGTGTCCTTCTCTCTAACATCAAAGTCTATATCACCAAAAATATTACCAAAAGTTAAAGGATTTCGATGACATACTTCTATATATTCACTGTATTGCACACTATTTTTTGGCCAGTAATAACTCTCTGTACTCTCCTGAACGTTAGAATTTAAGGCTTCTTTTTCTGCTCTTTTCCCGTCATAATCTTTTTTGTTCACTTTTTCCCGAGCTTTATCTTGCAAACAAGAAAAATAATCATCTTCTGTTTGGTAATTTTTATTGGTGCAGCCACTATAATCTGTATCTTTTAATTCAAAGTTTTTATATTTTCCATCATGGTCACGTGCAACTGGGTGTTTAACAAAACTGTGTTCACAAACAACAAGCCCCCCTATGGCTTTCCAGACTCCAACGATTGCAGCTATCATTCCAACGACAACAAGAGCAGTAAATAAACCAGCAGAAGAAACGATCAAAACAATACCAGTAAATATTGCACCAACAGCAATCGCTATTCCAGCAAGTGCCGCAGCCGTTTTAAACGCTCCACAATCAGGATTAGAGGCACGATTGAAGCTGCCAGTAGAATTAAATCTACTAACAAATTCAGTTTTTTTAGTGCCACTCACCTCATCTGCAAACACTGGATAAGAAAGTAGAAAATCTATATTTAATAAAAATATTGCAATTAATAGCAATGACAGCTTAGTCTTAAACATTTTTTACCTTCTGATAAAATATAGGCAACCATACTTTTGGGTTGTCCCCAACTTCTTTTAATATATCATGTAACAGTATGACACTTTCTGCACGTCCGGATAATACATTGATTATATCATCCAGATCTTTTAAGTCTATTCTAGCTACTACAGCATTGACTCCTTGTTTCACCAAAAAGAATCTAGTACTTGGATCTGTGTGCTTAATTAATATATATTCACGTTCAGTTAACATAAAAACATCCCGATAGACACTAGTAGCTTTCAGATTTGGTAAAAAAATCTGTGTCGCTGTTTGTTGTACAAGCGTATCGCTAATAGTACTTTTACTTGCATCCTCAACACTCTGAGTAGCAAAAATCACAAAAGCATTTAGTTTTCTCAGTACCTTCAACCAGTCTTTTATCTTGGGTGCAAAAACTGGATTATCTATTAACGCCCATGCCTCATCAAGAACGATAATAGATGGAGTGCCATCAAGAGATATACTAATCCTATGAAATAAATAAATCAAGACCGGTCCAAGAGCAACAGGATCTTTGAGCAAGCTAGCCATCTCAAAACCAAATACTCTTGCTCGTGAAAAATCTAGCAAATCTTCTTTATTGTCAAATATTGCAGCATGAGAACCATTATCATGCCACATAGATATTGCCCCAGCTAGAGTATCAGGACCTGCAAGCCCTAAAAACGGTACGAGGTTTCTCAAGAATCTGTCTTCTTTTCTTAATTTAAAATTTCCTTCAATTGCATCATTAATTCGTGCAATATCTTCTGAAGTAAATTTATCATTATACACCGAAATTAAAGACTTTATCCACTCCATTAAAAATGTTCTATTATCAGAGGTGTCACCAAGTTGTAAAGGATTAAAATTTGTTTTAGTTCTTGGTTCTATTACAGTATAGATACCACCAAGTGCTCTTAAGAAAATCTCTGCACCGCGATCTTTATCAAAAAAGAATATCCTTGGAGAAAACTTCATCGCTTGGGCACACAAGAAATTCATTAAAACAGTTTTACCAGCACCAGTTGGACCAATTATCATAGTGTGTCCAACATCCCTTATATGAAAGTTGAAAAAAAATGGAGTACCAGATGTCGTGTCAAAAACTGTAACAGCATCTCCCCAGTGGTTATTGAATTTATTACCAGTAGGATAATTATGTTGAGATGCAAATCCAGCCAAATTAAGACTACTTATTGTAGCTTTTCTCACTATATAATCGAAATTACCAGGAATTTGCGCCCAAAATGCTGGTTCAAGGTTAACTCTCTCACGTATAGGGTAAACACCGCAATTAGAAAGCTCTGATTCTACCAACGACAGAGCGTTATCCAATGATTTAGGACTTTTTTCTATACATAAAATAGTCAGGTGATGTTGACCAAACGCAATCTTACCACTCATTGCGTCATCAAGCGCTTGAGAAATTTCTGCTATTTGAGAAATAGCTTTATCTGCAGACTGTATCATTCGATTTTGCTGTATCTGCATTTTTCCAATCGCCATTTGCCTGTTTATAAATTGAAAAGATTGCGTAATTATAAACTCGTAAGGAAGTTGTAAAAACGAATCAAGCATTCCTGCAGAAGTATGATTTCCATATTCTTTGATACTAATTATTCCAGCATATTTACTCTCATTATGAGTCACAACCTGTATCATCTTACGGCCAAAGAATAACCTATGTACTGGTAAGTACCTTGATATTTCAGTTCTTAGCGGAAAAAGCGTATTTGTAACGAAGCCACAATTTACGATTCTAGATAGAAACTCCATTATTTCGCAGAACAAACCATCTGGAGTTTCTTTTACTCCAAGAATTTTAGGCGAATAATTTCTAAGGCTTGTCACTACACGATTTGTCGTTTCCTCTAAATCTTCATACGTGGCACGTATATCACTTTCCCAAGCATGTTTTGAAGTTACATGTCCGAATTTTTTTAGTAGATGTGACAAAAATTCTACTCCTTTTGTGTCCGCTCTACGGATAATCGTAATGTATAGGTCATTAATAAATGATTGCCTTGTTGCGTGTTTTTCTCTCCATTTTAGATTTACGTGATTAGCGAAAAAATTCGGCAAACCTTGACTTGCAAATTCATCAGAAAAAATATTTTTCTTACGTCTGATAGTATGAAAATACAAACTAAATGCCGGAGATGAAATGCTTCTTAGCATCTGATTCCTGATGTTGTTCTGTATGACTAAATCCTCGTCATCGGCGGTTTCAAATGCAAAACCACTTAATTTTATAACCTTAACCAACCAATTTTCTTTTGTCATCAAGGTTGTGCTATTCCAATAGCAAGAATAAGGAATAAATTCAGCAGCGTGAACTTCCCTGCTCAGAGTAGATTTATTCTTTGATTGAACAGCCCTAAACCTCAGCATCACACAACGTTAAGCAATATCATAAGAATTGGCTCCATGGTAAAAACGATTTAAACATTTCGAGCACTTTCCTAATTTTACCATAAATAATTCAATAAACAACGGTTCTTTTGCAGAAGCTATATAACCAAGTCCATGTATACCTGGTAACATTAAGAGAATCACTCTCAAATCATTTGAATTAATGAAAATTAGCATGCAAATCAGGACGTTTAATATTGCAAACATATAACTCACACCAAAGAGCATTGCAGGTCTTGTAAGACCTTTAAATAATTGATCTGTTTGTATACTACCTGTGGACATATCTTTAACCTTCTAATAATAACTAATACTATATCATTATGTTAAAAATCCATTGAAACTAGTAGCACTTTAAGTTAAGATACGTTATTTAACCCAGATAATGACAAGTTGGCCATTTCAAGAAGCAGAAAAAATATTGCAAGAGTTTCCTAATAAAAAAGAAATAATATTTGAAACTGGTTATGGGCCCTCTGGTTTACCCCACATAGGAACCTTTGGAGAGGTTTTCCGCACTACAGTTATTGTAAATGCATTAAAAAAAATAGCTCCTGGTATAAAAACCAAAATCATTGCAGTTTCAGATGATATGGATGGTTTGCGAAAAATACCAGATAATGTGCCAAATCAAGAGATGCTAAGAGAGCACTTAAATAAACCACTAACTATGATACCTGATCCATTTGGCACTCATCAGAGTTATGGTCATCATATGAATTCATTGTTGTGTAAATTTCTTGATATGTTTGAATTTGAATACGAGTTCAGGAGTGCAACAGAGTGTTATAAATCTGGCGTTTACGATGAAAAACTTTTACTCTTGCTGAAAAATTATGATAAAGTGATGGACGTAATGCTTCCATCATTTCGGGAAGAAAGACAGCAGACTTATAGTCCATTCTTGCCAATATGCCCAAAAACTTCTCAAGTTTTACAAGTTCCAGTAATTGAAACAAATACAGATAAAGGAACAATCACATATGAAGACCCAAACGGGAAAAAAATAGAAATTTCGGTGACAAAAGGAAAATGTAAATTGCAGTGGAAACCTGATTGGGGAATGAGGTGGGCCGCATTTGGAGTAAATTACGAAGCTCACGGAAAAGATTTAACTCCATCTGCTGTGCTTTCAAGTCAAATATGTGAAATACTTGGAGAAAAGCCACCACTTCTGTTTTGCTACGAGTTTTTCCTTGATAAAGAAGGAAAGAAAATATCAAAATCAAAAGGAAATGGCATTTCAATTGAAGAGTGGCTAACTTACGCACCAACAGAGAGCTTAGCATTGTACATTTTTCAGAGTCCTAAAAAAGCTAAACGTTTATATTTTGATGTGATACCAAAATCAACTGATGAGTATCTAGAGTTTGTTAAGCGTTATCATGAGAACAAAGAAAAGGATATAAATAATCCTGCTTGGCACATTCACCAGGGCAATGTTCCCAGTATAGAAACTTCAGGCATAAATTTCTCACTACTTTTAAACCTAGCAGCGGCTTGCAACGCCGAGAACAAAGAGATCCTATGGGGTTTTATATCCTCTTATGCACCAAACGTTACACCAGAAAATAATAAAATGCTTGATAGACTTTCAGACTTTGCAGTAAAGTATTATCACGATTTTATCAAGCCAACAAAATCATATAAAACTCCAAATGAAAAAGAGAAAGAAGCGTTACTAGATTTGAAGGACACTTTACATTCTCTATCTATAACTGCTACTGCTGAAGAAATTCAATCTCAGGTATTTTCTATTGGAAAAAAATATGATTACACTAACTTACGTGACTGGTTTCAGCTATTATATGAAACGTTACTTGGCCAAAAAACCGGTCCAAGAATGGGATCTTTCATAAAGCTTTATGGAATGGATAATACGATTTCTCTCATAGAAAGCGCTATTAAATGTATACTTTAGAGTTTACCTTCTTTTATTTGAGCTCTTTAGTTTTAATAAGAATTCCTTGACAAACTCCGCTAGCCCCCTTATTATAGTATTAAGGGTATTTATGACTCAAAACTTGCTTTTGACCTGCAGGCTCAATGACAAAATTCAGTAAAAAACTCAGGATATTTATTGGCGGATTACATAAAATTATAGCGGCTGCATGTCTTTTTTATTTTTTCTACATTCAGCCAAATCGCGCTTATTTTAAGCGTTAGCACATTATTACAGCGCCAGTTTAAATTATTATAGGGTCAAAACTCCCACCATGGGGCTTCTTTTGCCTTTTTTTTCTTTTGGTAAATTTCTTAATATTTGTAGCTAAACGACAACCGTCATCCCTGTAAAGGTCAAGTATCCCGCTGCGTGTTAGCGGATGAGATACCGCGGCGGTATGACGGTCTGCGGCGGTATGACGGTTAAGTAGGGTGTCATTCCAGTCTGGAATCTAGTTCTTATTGTACATTTACTTGATGTAGAGTTAAGTTTTCTGGATCCAAGTAGTCTGGGCACTGGTATGACAACCTCTTGGATGAAAACCAGTGTCAGCTACTTTCATGACACCATGACAACCGTCATCCCGCTACGTGTTAGCGCCGCGGCGGTATGACGTAGAGTGCTTAGAAGCGGTTATTTTGCTATAAATGGCTGTAATAGCATCATCTATTTTATTGCTATCACAGCCTGTTTGTGCAAGTTCAGCATTCCCACCACAGTTCTTTTCAACTGCTATTGATATTAGTTCCTTTGCGCTAATCTTATTGATTAAGTCTTTACTTACTTTAATAATCAAAACTGTTTTATCTTTTTCTGTTGCCGTGAAAGCTATTACCGTTTTTGGTTTTTGTTGCTGCAAAACAAACTCTCTTATTACATTTGCTGGAATATCAGTGAAAGTGTGGCTTATAAAATTTATTCCATTTATTTCAGTGCTTTTTATATTCTCTGCACTCACAAGCTTTTTATATAGGTTTCTTATTTTGGTTTCGGATTTTTTGTGTTCTTGACTTAAAACACCTAATCTGCTTGTTATTTCACTTACTGGCACTTTTACGAATTCTGCAACTTTTTTTAAGTTAATTTCATTATCACGTACATAATTAATTGCTTCCTGACCAGTTAAAGCTTCAATTCTCCTCACTCCAAAAGCAACAGAACTTTCTGTTACTATCTTAAATAAACCGATTTCTCCAGTATGTTCAACGTGCGTGCCACCACATAGCTCTTTCGAATCTCCAATATTTACAACTCTAACCTGATCACCATATTTCTCACCAAACAACGCCATGGCTCCTTCGTCTATTGCCTGATTCATGCTTTGAATTTTTGTAGATGCAGAAAGATTTTCTCTGATTAGAGAGTTTACCATATCCTCTACCCAGAATAACTGATCTTGAGTCACTTGAGTGTTATGGCTGAAGTCGAATCTCAGTCTATCTGGTGCAACTAGGGAACCTTTTTGGGTGACATGATCACCTAGAATTTTTCTGAGTGTAAAGTGCAGAAGATGTGTAACTGAATGATTTCTTCTTAAGGTTTGCCTTCTTTCCTTGTCAATGCTTGCTGTAACTATGTCACTTTTACAGATTGAGCCAGATTTAACTATGCATCTGTGCAAATATAGGTCATTAACCTTATTGGTATTCTCGACTATAATAATACTTCTATCAGATTTGATCAGACTGCCAGCATCTCCTACCTGTCCACCTGACTCGCCATAAAAAGGTGTTTTATCAAGTATAATGGTTATCTTTTCTCCCTCCTTTGCAGAATCAATTACTTCATTTTTGGAGGAAACTATAGCTAGTATTTTCGCATCACTTACTTCATTGAACTCATAACCAACAAATTTTGTTTTGCCAAATTTATTGATCAAATCAAACCATACTTGCTCAACAGATTTTTCACCAGATCCAGCCCATTTAGCACGTGCTCTCTCTTTTTGTTCTCCCATTGCATCATCAAAACCCTTCTGGTCAAAATTTATTTTTTTCTCTTTTAAAATATCAAGTGTAATATCCAAAGGAAATCCGTAGGTGTCATATAGCTTAAACGCTGATTCTCCAGGCAAAGTATCGCCCGATTTTAAATCTGTAGTGAATTTCTCCAGGAGATTGATACCTTTCATCAAAGTGTCTTTAAAATTTTCTTCCTCTGATTTTAACGTCGTTTCTATTAAGCTTTTGGCTCTGACTAATTCAGCTCCCATATAAGCCGAACTCGTGCTATCTATCAGCGCAGGAAAAATGCGATGGAGTAGAGAATCATTATATCCAAGCAGGTGGATATAACGCGTGGCTCTCCTAATTAATCTGCGTAATACGTAATTCCTGCCCTCATTTCCAGGAAGCACTCCTTCTGCGATGAGAAATGCAGCCGCGCGAAGATGATCTGCTATGATCTTATGCGCTATTTTATTTTCCGTATTTCCACAGTACTCTTGTGATTTACTTATCAGAGCAGAAAATAGATCAATATCATAGTTATCATGGACGTTTTGCATAACAGCCGCTATTCTCTCAAGGCCCATTCCAGTATCGATGCATTTTTTTGGCAATTTGTGTAAATTACCTTCTTCATCTTTGTTAAACTCCATGAATACCAGATTCCAGATTTCAACAATTCTATCACCCTCTTGTAAATTAGAACTCCCATGGTCATAAAAAATTTCAGAACATGGACCGCACGGACCAGTATTTCCCATACTCCAAAAGTTATCATCCGTTGTAATTCTTATGATTTTATCACTTGAAAAGCCACTTATCTTATGCCAAATCTCGTACGCCTCATCATCAGTATGGTAGACGGTTATGGATAGTCTGTTTTTATCAAGAGATAACTCCTTAGTGATAAATTTCCACGCAAATTCTATCGCAGTTTCTTTAAAGTAATCACCGAAGCTAAAATTTCCGAGCATTTCAAAAAATGTATGATGCCGAGTTGTATAGCCAACATTTTCAAGATCATTGTGTTTGCCGCCTGCCCTTAAGCACTTTTGACTTGAGACAGCACGTTTCATTTCAGTTTTTTGAGCACCAGTAAAAATATTTTTAAACTGCACCATACCAGCATTTGTGAACATGAGCGTTGGGTCATGTTCTGGAATCAAAGGAGAAGAAGAAACCTGCTTGTGGCCATTACTTACGAAAAATTTTATAAATCTTTCTCTGATTTCGTTTAGCTTCATCGTTTTTATTGAGGTTATCTATAAATAATAAGTTGTAATGGAAATAAAATCAATACCACTCTCTAGATCTCAGAACTTCTAGTGACATGCACCTTGTGGTAAGAAAAAATCAATATATTCACGATAAATTTACCTCATATCTGTGTTTTATATGTGGAAATTGGAATGGAAATTTATGTAGGCAAAGAAAAAAGAATAGCAAATGTGGTGACTCAACACTGGAATGACATAAAAGGATCAGACAGAGATTGGCCAGAAAGGCATGAAATAGACACTGCAGAAATAATGGAATCATGGCAGCATTGTTTTGTCATTGAAGTCAAGGATCAAGGTTATATTTGTGAAAATGCAGGAGAAAAGGCTGTTGAATTCTATGGTTTTGAGAAAAAGACGCGCATTGATAATAAGTATGCAATTGATGCACCATTTTTGCGACTATATAAAATAGATGCAGTTATTGATAAACTTGATACTGTAATAGAGAGTAAATGCCCGATCAATGAAGAGGAAGAAAGTGAAAGTGTTAAAATGAGGCAAGTATTGTTGCCACTTGGGAATAAAGAAGGTATAACACACATATTGGGCGTAATTACTTTTAAACTCCTTTAATATACAATTTTAATTTGATTCTTTAATAAAATTATTTATACTAATGCTTAATTACTATTAAAGAACTCAATAGTAGTGCTTGTAAATTTATTTGGAATATGAAGAAAATAAAATTAAAAACCAAATCTTCTGTTAAAAAGCGCTTTCACCTTACAGCTAAGGGTAAAGTCATTTCTACTCAGTCAGGCAAAAGGCATGGCATGGTAAAGAGAAGTAAATCTAATATTCGTAATCAGCGTGGTACAACGATTCTTGGTAAATCTGACTCGCGTATAGTTAAGCTTTATATGCCTTATGGTATTTAATAAAATGGAGGTAAAATAAAATGGCTCGGGTAAAACGTGGAGTCACTACTCACGCTCGTCATAAAAAAATATTGAAACTGGCAAAGGGTTATAGAGGGCGCGCAAAAAGTTGTTATAGAATTGCATTACAAAGAGTTGAAAAAGCACTGCAATATGCTTATAGAGACAGAAGAAATCGTAAACGTGATTTTCGTGGTTTATGGATAATACGTATTAATGCAGCAGTAAGAGAGCATGGGCTTACTTATGGTAGGTTTATGCATGGTCTTACACTTGCCGGCATTGATTTAAATAGAAAAATTCTTGCTGAGATGGCAGTTAATTATAAGGATGATTTTGCCAAATTAGTAGAAACTGTAAGTGGTAAATTAGCGGAGAATTTTTAAAGCAAAAACACCATGAGAATTATTTTCATGGGATCACCAGGATTTGCTGTTAATTCTCTGAGCTTGTTACTGAAATCAAAGAGCGAAGTGGTGGCAGTATACACCAAGGCTCCAAAACCTTCGGGGCGTGGACAGAAGCCAATGAAATCTCCAGTACATGTTATCGCTGAAGAAAGTAACATAGAGGTATGTACTCCTATCTCTCTAAAGTTCTCGGCAGAGCAAGAAAAATTTAGAAATTTCAAGCCAGACGTTGCGGTTGTTGCCGCGTATGGATTGATACTTCCAAGAGAAATTTTGAATATTCCAAAATATGGTTGTATTAATATTCATCCTTCATTACTACCAAGGTGGCGTGGTGCAGCCCCGATACAGCACACAATTTTAGCAGGAGATCAAGAAACCGGGGTTAGCATTATGCAATTGGATGAAGGATTAGATTCCGGCCCTATTTTAAAACAGGAAAAATTTCTTATCGAAAAGAACGATAATTACAAGACATTGCATGATAAATTATCTAAGCTAGGCAGTGATTTACTGCTGAAAGTGCTAAACGAAATTGAAAAACAGCTTCCCTTAAAACAGAACGATAACGATGCATGTTACGCTGACAAAGTGGAAGACTATAAAATTTATGCAAGTGATGCCTGTGAAGTTGCTTATAGAAAGGTTAAAGCGTTTTACCCAAAAGCGTTTATTAAGATAGAGAATAAACGTATCAGGATACTTGATGCTGACTTTGAAGCTTTCGCTTCAGAACAAGGTGAGATTGTTAACGATAATATGCACATAAGTTTAAAAGGTGGCATTTTAATTCCTAAAGTTGTACAAATGGAAGGAAGAAATCCTTGTAGTATTGAAGATTTTATTCGTGGTTTGAAATCAAGCATGGTAAAAAAATTTATAGAATAGACTGCTTTGAAGGAAAGGTTAGGAGGGCTAAAGCAACTTCTACAATTTGGTATTCCGCTGCTTGTTAGCGGAATCTACAACAAGATACCGCGTTTTGGTGTACGAACATTGCAATTTGCAGGTAATTTGAGTAGTAGATGGTGTCATTCCAGTGCTTGACACTGGAATCCAGTTTCTATTGTACAGCCACCTGGTGTGCTCATTTAAAGTGAAGTTTTCTGGATCCCAGTGTCTGGGCACTGGGATGACATCTTTCTTGGTCTCTTGTATCACAATGTTCGTACAGTTGGTGCGACCCGAAAGTCGTGATTTTGTGATGGTTAAATTCCATCTTCCCTAGACATCGGGGATAATGTATGTCTCACATTTTAGAGAGTGGCAACCTCTAGGATGCAAGCATGAGATAAAAGCAGGTAACACTAAACCTTATAGTGAATCCCTGCAAACAGAGTTAGATATGGTTACGAGAGGAACCAATGCCTGAATTGTCGTAACGAACGATATGCGAAATAAGGTTGGTTAACGCATAGACCAAAAGGTACGGAGAAAGTGGATAATTAGAACTTGACTGGTCTGATTAAGATGTTTCCCATCTCCCGGCAAAAAGTTGGAACCTAAGTCTAACATGAAACAATTTCATGGAACGGAGTAACATTATAGATGCTCTTATTCTTTAAGCAGGGAGCCACCCGTATGCACCTATAATGAGGGATTGTCTAAGAAGCCAAGGCCTAAAGTAATGTTTAAGATATGCTGACGTGGACACTGTAATTTGGAAGGTAAAGTTGTGAGTAGTGGTTAATATGTTATGAGCCAACATTAAGTGTTAGGTATGAATGAATACGACTTCTCTAGTAATATAGAGAATGCTGTATTTAAGCTATAAAAACAAATTTACCAAGCTTTGAAATGTTAATTACATGGAGAAGTATGTATAACAAACACCAAGTTAGAGAGAAGCCGGATGTGGTGAAAGTCACAAGTCCGGTTTTGAAGTCGAGTGGGGAGAGGTGACTTTCTCCACTTAGATAACTGGATACCGTGGCGGTATGACGTAGTAGCTATATATAGACAAATTCCTTTTTCTTAGATATAATTTTAAAAAACTTTCCATATAAAAATGAAAATAAAAAGAGCTTTAATATCAGTATACGATAAAACGAATATAATTGATCTTGCATCGTTTTTAATGCAGCAACAAATAGAAATTCTTTCAACGGGAAATACTTATAAAACGCTATCTAGTGCAGGAATAAAAACACAAGAGGTCTCAGATTACACACAATTTCCAGAGATACTGGGTGGTAGAGTAAAAACTTTACACCCTAAAATTCATGGAGGAATACTTTGTGATCGAGAAAAGCACAAAACAGAAATGCAAGATCTAGGTATTGAGCCAATAGACCTGCTTATAACTAACCTATACCCATTTTGGGAGACAGTAAGTAGCGGCTCAAATGAAGAGCAAATTATAGAACAAATTGATATCGGCGGAGTGGCGTTAATTAGAGCTGCAGCAAAAAACTTTCGTTTTACTTCAGTTATTTCTAGCATTCAAGACTACGAAGCACTAAAAGCTGAGATGATAAAAAATAACAATGAAACAACATTGGAATATAGAAAATATTTAGCAACCAAAGCATTTGCTCTCACTGCACACTACGATTCTAATATTCACAGTTGGTTTTTATCCCAGAGTAAAAATAATGAGTTGCCAGAGTTTTTCGCACTATATGGGCATAAAGCACAAGAATTAAGGTATGGTGAAAACCCTCATCAAAAAGCTGCATTTTATAGCAATCAATTCACCAAATATCCGCTGGAAAAAATACATGGAAAAGAGTTGAGTTATAATAATATAGTAGATATAGAGTCCGCACTTAACATAACTTCTGAATTCGAAGAGCCTGCAGCAGTGATAATAAAGCACAATAACCCATGTGGCGCTGCTGTTAGTAATAATGCTTTGGAGGCATATGAAAAGGCTCTATCATGTGATGAAGTAAGCAGTTTTGGTGGCATAGTTGCCTTAAATCGGGAGATAGATTTAAAGCTAGCAGAAAAATTAAACGAGATATTTTTGGAAGTAGTGATAGCACCATCGGTAAACAATGAGGCACTAAAAATTTTACAAAGAAAGAAAAATTTAAGAGTGATTATTCATAAATCTTTCCAACAAAATGTGAAATACCAAATTAAAAATGTTGTTGGTGGGTTTTTGGTGCAAGAAAATAATGACCACACAATAAAAGCAGAACAAGTAACAAAGTGCACTACAACAGAAAAAGAAAAGGAAGATCTTATTTTTGCCTGGAAAATATGTAAACATGTGAAATCCAACGCAATAGTTATAGCAAAAGATGGTTGTGCTATTGGCATCGGCGCAGCGCAAACAAGCAGAATAGATAGTGTAAACATTGCAGTGAAAAAAGCAGGTGAAAAATGTAAAGGTGCAGTGCTTGCTTCAGATGCATTTTTTCCATTCCCAGATAGCATAGTAGAAAGTGCAAAACATGGAATTACAGCTATAATTCAGCCCGGCGGCTCGCTGAAAGATCAAGATGTGATAAAAGCTGCAAATGAAAATAAAATTGCCATGTTTTTCACCGGCATTCGTAGCTTTTTTCATTAGGCTTGTATCTCATGTCAATGTACACTTTTTCGCGCATTTAACATTGCTTTGATCATAATTGTATACAAAAACCGTTTACAATCAGCGCTCAATATGATAAATTGAAACCAGTTTATTCCTCGGTAGCTCAGTGGTAGAGCAGTTGGCTGTTAACCAATTGGTCGCTGGTTCGAATCCGGCCCGGGGAGCTCTTCTCTGTTGAATTTTAGTGTTGATTTTATATGGGCATTAAATCAGTCGTTTTATGTATACTAGATGGCTGGGGAAATGGAGTAGAAAACAGTAAATACAATGCTATTAGCAACGCAAATCCACCCTGTTGGCAATATATTAGCTCTAATTATCCAAAATGCAGTTTATCCGCCTGTGGAACTGATGTGGGGTTACCTGGTGGTCAAATAGGTAACTCAGAAGTTGGCCATATGAATATTGGCAGTGGTAGAGTGGTAATACAAAGCCTTCAGCGCATTAATCAAGAGATTGGAACAATAGAAAACAATGTAAATCTACAAAGTTTTATTAATGATCTAAAAAGTAAGAACGGAGTATGCCATATAATGGGATTGGTGTCCGATGGTGGTGTTCATTCGCATCAAAAGCATATTTCAACTTTAGCAAATAAAATATCACAGCATGGAATAAAAGTGGTGATACATGCATTTTTAGATGGCAGAGACACATTGCCAAATTCAGGAAAAAAATGCATTCAAGAATTTACAAAGAGTATAAAGGGAAATGACACAAGAATTGCTACTGTTTCTGGGCGTTACTATGCTATGGACCGTGACAACAGGTGGAAGAGAACAATCGAAGCTTATGAGGCTATCGCATTTGCAAAGGCACCTTGTCATGATAATGCAGTATCGTTGATTGATGAAAATTATCAAAATAACATAACTGATGAGTTTATTAGGCCCGCAGTAATAGGTGACTATCAAGGTATAAAACCAGAAGATGGAGTGCTGTTGGCTAACTTTCGTGCTGATCGAATGATACAATTAGCAAGTATTTTGCTTGGCAAAACAGATTACGCTAAGGTAGCAAAATTCTCTTCAATTCTAAGCATGATGAAATATAAAAAAGATCTTCAGATCCCTTATATTTTTCCTCCTACATCTTTTACTAACACTTTAGGACAGGTAATAGAAGACAATAAATTGCAACAATTACGCATCGCCGAAACCGAGAAATACGCTCATGTGACTTTCTTTTTGAATTGTGGAAAAGAAGAACCTTTCTCTGGTGAAGAAAGAATACTCATTCCCTCACCAAAAGTTCAAACTTACGATTTGCAGCCCGAAATGTCAGCCTTCGAGCTCACAGAAAAGCTTGTAGAAAAAATTCACTCCCAAGAATTTGCACTGATAGTTGTAAATTACGCTAATCCTGACATGGTAGGGCATACAGGTAATATAAAAGCAGCCGAGAAAGCTGTGCTAGCTGTAGATGATTGTCTTGCAAAAGTGCTGAGTGCTGTTAAAAAGTCAAGCAACACCGCGTTAATTGTCACTGCAGACCATGGTAATGTGGAATGTATGTTCGATGAAGAAAATAATACACCTCATACAGCACACACTCTAAATAAAGTGCCATTTATTGTGTCTTGCAATAATCTAAAACTAAGAGACGGAAGGTTATCTGACATTGCCCCTACTATTTTACAGCTACTTAGAATTAAGAAACCGGATGAAATGACAGGCAGTTCGTTGATTTCTTGCATTACCCTCTGTCATTCCAGCTAGGCAGCGTTATGCACCGGAATGACATCAAATAGATGTGTTTTAACTTAATCCAACTTTTAAATTTTTCGCTGTTAGTACTAATGATTCATTAAAGAAGCTGTCAATATCACCAATACTATCTATATTTTTTGTACTGATAGATTGGTCAATTCTTTTGACCAAATTAGATAAAACTTTATTAGGGCCAATTTCAACAAATTTGTTAATGCCACGGCTTGACATATACAAAACCATTTCTCTCCATTTCACTCTGCTTACAACTTGCTTGGCGAGTAAAGTTTTTATAACTTTGGGATCACTCTCCTCTTTAGCTGTAACATTTGATATCAAAGGAACTATAGGACGGGTTATTTTAATACCCTTCAAAAACTCCAAAACTTTTTCATCAGCAGGTTTCATAAGAGATGAATGAAAAGGCCCACTAACCTGTAATTTAATTAGTTTCCTCACACTCGAGTTTTTGAATAAATCGGGTAACATTTCAAGAGCTTCTCTAGTGCCACTTATAACCACTTGTCCGCCACCGTTATCGTTTGCAATTTCACAAATTCCGTCAATTTGAACTGATTTCAATATATCTTCCACTTCATTTATCTCTGCTCCAAGCAACGCAACCATTCCGCCTTTACATTTCAGTGAAGCTTCATGCATTGCTTCGCTGCGAACTTTCAGCAGCTTGATTGCAGACTCAAGCTTTAACGCTCCTGCAGCACACAGCGCTGTATATTCGCCAACTGAATGCCCACAAACATATTTAACATTGTGATCAGTGAAAAGAGATTTGCCAAACACATGCTCCATAACACGTAGCATTGCAATTGATACTGCCATTATAGCTGGCTGAGCGTTTTCTGTAATGGTTAATTCTTCAATAGGACCGTTGAAGATTAAATGAGACAGCTTTCTATCCAATATGCTATCTACTTCATTAAATACTTGTCTTGCAACAGAAAACTCACTATATAAGCTCTTTCCCATTCCTACAAACTGAGAGCCCTGACCGGGGAAAGCAAAAATCATGATAGTTATTATTTATTCCTTATTAAATATACTACTTTATTTATTTTTTGTCAATATTTTAGAATAATGATTGACTTAGTGAATTAAGTTCACTAGAATATTAACTGACTAAAAGTTTATAAACAACAATGAATTATCATAAAATTATTATAGTTATGACAGACGGTCAAGAGTTTGAAACTCGTTCCACTTATGGAAAGGAGGGAGATAGGGTAAAACTTGATAGAGATCCTCTTACTCACCCTGCATGGACTGGAAGTTTGACAAGCGGGTTAGCAAGTAAAACTAGCAAATTAGCTAAGTTTAACGATAAATATGGAAGCATTTTCTAATTTTCCTTCTCTTTAAGTTTTAGAGAGTTTACTGAAGCATGCATAAATACAAAAATATAGGCTATGTTGCTTCTCCATCACCAAAATCGCAGGAAGTATCTAAACTATTAAAGAAACTTAATTTTATCAATATAACAGAAGAAAATAAGTCCGAAATCGATCTATTGATAGTTGTTAGCGGTGATGGCTTTATGCTACGCACTTTGCACAATTACGTCATAGAAAATAAAAACATGCATGTGTATGGGATAAACACTGGCAATGTTGGGTTTTTGATGAATAAATGCTTTAGCTGCAGTGAAGATTTAATTGATCATATAGAGCATGCAACTTCAACTCAGTTAACTTTGCTAAAAATGGAAGCAACAGACACAAGTGGCAAGAGATATCATTACATAGCAGTAAACGAAGTATACGTTTTTAGAAAAGCGAACCAAATAGTAGAGATGAATATTACTATTAATGATAAGCTAAAAGTAGAAAAATTTAGAGGGGACGGAGTAATATTATCTACCCCCACAGGCAGCACTGCATACAACTTCTCTGCCGGTGGCCCAATTTTGCCGCTAAATTCAAATTTACTTGCACTCACTTCTATCAATAGCTATTACCCAAGGCATTGGAATGGAGCGTTAATATCAAACGATACAATCGTACAAATTGACATTAACGACACAAAAAACCGTCCAGCACTTGTAGTATCAGATTACAAGGAGTTTCATAATATATCACAGATAAAAATACAAAAAGACCACGAAAACACAATAACTTTGCTTTTTGACAAAGATTACCCTCTGAATGAAAGGATCTTTGATAGACAATTTCTATACTAATAATGTATCTGTTCAGATACATGGCTAATGTACAAATATTGAAACAAAAATTCCAGTGCCCCTGTGATGTCATTCCAGTGCTTGACACTGGAATCCAGCTTTTGATCGAAAATGTTGTATAGTACACAATCAAATTTTCTGGATCCCAGTGTCTGGGCACTGGGATGACACCCATTTGTTCCTATAGTTGTCTTTTCTCGTCTACCTTATTTTGCCACTCTGCTAAACAGATACATTATCTGTAAATTGGTATTTACTACATCTTAATAACTATAGCGTAATCAATGCAGCATAGTAATTAACTTTGTAGTGAATATGCATGGGTCAGTCGAAAAATCAACAGTAAAATTAACTTCTTACGAACAAACAGGTGAAAATAGCAAGATAACACTAAAAGATCCACAATCGCCTGAAGAAGCAGGAAATGCTATCTCAAGTGTACTGAATGTAGTACCACGTGTGCAGGGAATGTCACATGAAGAATCAGATGATGAGGAAGTGGATCCTACTTATGCATCTGTAAATCGACAAAAAGATAGTGATGGAGCACCACCGATTTTGCCAAAAGCTCCAGGTTTACAAGACAAAGAAGACAAAAATTTGTTTGATCTTAGTACTGAAGTACTACCTCCTTCCCTAGGCTCTGTGGACAAAATTTTAGAGAAGCCATACAAGAGCTCCAACAAAATTGAGAAAACCCATAAAAACCTCAGCAGTTTTATCAAATCTGGAAAAAATGCGCCTAAAATTTTTAATTTTACCAAAAAAACACTCAATCAAATGACGTTCTTTGTAGATATGCTCATCGTAATACCTTTGCACTTTTCGATTCCGTTTTGGCGGAATAACTACTGTACATCCCTTGTCTTCAAGACTTGTAACAAAGGCATTGCTATCGTAGCCCTTGTCAGCTACTACAGTAGAGTTATAGATACTTTCGGTCAACACTTGTGCCTGCGTAATTTCATTTCTTTGACCAGGAGTCAGAGTAAATTTAAGTGGATTTCCAAGTGCATCGACAAGCGCATGTATTTTAGTTATAAAGCCACCTTTGCTCCTCCCTAAAGCTTCTTGATCCTTGGAGTTTTTTGTATATCCAGATGAACATGGATGGCCTCGGATGATCGTACCGTCGATTATAGCAACTTCTAAATCAGGCTCTTGTTTAGTATATTCAAGCAATTTTTTCCAGACATCTCTTTCACACCATCTTTTAAATCGCTTATGTATACTCCTGTAATTACCATAAGTTTTTGGTAAAAGTCTCCATTGGCAACCACTTCGCACTATGTACCACACTGCCTCTATGAATATTCTTAAACGTTTTTCATCTTTGCTGTGCATTCCTTTTACGCTTTTTATGAACTCTAAAATTTGTTTCCAATTTTCCTCTTTGATGTAATATTGCATATGGTAGTTTCTCCATTTTTTACCTATTAGGCTAAACTACCATCTTTTTCTCTCTTTTCATATTTTTTGTCCACAGAGCCTAGGGCTACTTGCAACACATGGTGTTAATGGTGTACAAAAATTTTACCAAAACCCTTTGACTAATAACATAGGATTATCATTACTTATAGGTTCTGGTATACTTGCATTACTCATTGTGGGTTTTGGCATACATTATTATAGAAAAACAAATTGCACTAATCTTATATATTCGCAGGAAAAGATTGACCCTGAAAGCGTTAACAAGAAATTCATTGAAGAAATAAAACACGAAAGAACAAATGTTCTTGGGGAAAACCACGGTAAAGACGCTAAACGCAGCAGCTTAACGCTTGAGCAAGTTGTGGTTCAATCTCATAATTGTAAGGATGTTGCTTATAGTGTCGGTTAATAAAATGCATGATATAGCTAGTGCAGCCCTACGTCATACCGCCGCAGACCGTCATACCGCGATTCATTCGCGGTATCTCTAGGCTCTGTGGACAAAAAATATGAAAAGAGAGAAAAAGATGGTAGTTTAGCCTAATAGGTAAAAAATGGAGAAACTACCATATGCAATATTACATCAAAGAGGAAAATTGGAAACAAATTTTAGAGTTCATAAAAAGCGTAAAAGGAATGCACAGCAAAGATGAAAAACGTTTAAGAATATTCATAGAGGCAGTGTGGTACATAGTGCGAAGTGGTTGCCAATGGAGACTTTTACCAAAAACTTATGGTAATTACAGGAGTATACATAAGCGATTTAAAAGATGGTGTGAAAGAGATGTCTGGAAAAAATTGCTTGAATATACTAAACAAGAGCCTGATTTAGAAGTTGCTATAATCGACGGTACGATCATCCGAGCCCATCCATGTTCATCTGGATATACAAAAAACTCCAAGGATCAAGAAGCTTTAGGGAGGAGCAAAGGTGGCTTTACAACTAAAATACATGCGCTTGTCGATGCACTTGGAAATCCACTTAAATTTACTCTGACTCCTGGTCAAAGAAATGAAATTACGCAGGCACAAGTGTTGACCGAAAGTATCTATAACTCTACTGTAGTAGCTGACAAGGGCTACGATAGCAATGCCTTTGTTACAAGTCTTGAAGACAAGGGATGTACAGTAGTTATTCCGCCAAAACGGAATCGAAAAGTGCAAAGGTATTACGATGAGCATATCTACAAAGAACGTCATTTGATTGAGTGTTTTTTTGGTAAAATTAAAAATTTTAGGCGCATTTTTTCCAGATTTGATAAAACTGCTGAGGTTTTTATGGGTTTTCTCAATTTTGTTGGAGCTCTTGTATGGCTTCTCTAAAATTTTGTCCACAGAGCCTAGATCCCGCTAACACGTAGCGGGATGACGATTGTCAGGGTAGCACCTCCCTCCCCTGTCATCCAAGTAGCTGACACTGGGATGACAAAAAAAGGAGCACTGGAATGACATCACAGGGGCACTGAAATGACATCCTCCTAGTAGAGATCGCTTTTGTAATTGCAACATTCACGTGTATCTGTTCAGCTAAGCGGTGTAAGAGATGATAGATAAGAGGTTTTGGAAAGGATTGAGACCCCTTTGTTTCCATGTCAAGTATAATGAAATTATCCGTTCAAGGAATGCATTTCCCCGCTTCGATTGGGTAAAATATGAATTTTTGCGATAAACGACATAATGCCGAATTTGCTGTTCAGCATGGTTATTTGTCAGCGGAATATTTTCTGGGTCATCTAAAAATTTCTACATCATTCTTTCAGATTTCAAAATATTCTTTGCAACTCGAGAAGCTCCAATTGCTTCAGGTAAGCGAGATATTTCCTTCAAATAATACCTTGTACGTTTTCGCAATTTTCTTGCACGTCTGGCAAATCTTAAAATGTCTATCTCATTTTTTAGTAAAGCTTTTTTTAGTGCAAATAATTCAGTAGCGACATCTCTTACATAACAGCCAAGAATCTTAACTTCAATGTTCCAGCTATGAGCCAGCCTTTCAAAATCTCTTATTAAATAAGCCCAGCAGATTTGCCTTTTCTTATCATTAAAGTAGTTGTAGGCTGAATATCTATCAGTTACTATCAAACTATTGCGATTGCAAAATGTGCTGTCTTGCAAAACCTTCATTCCTCTTGATTCTGTCAATTTTACAAAACTTGCCGTATTGCTTGCAAACATCCAACACCAGCCAAGTTTTCCTTTGTTATAGTGACTGGTTTCATCGATATGCAAAACCTCACTTCTGCTTATTTCTTGTTCGATTTGCTCATATGTTTTTTCGCATTTTAATGCAACTCTGTGTTCACTATTTGATATGCTGCCAACACTTATGTTCAAATTAAAAATGTCATTTATGATACTAGCCACTTCACGCTTTGAGTTTTTGTAAAATCCGCTGAGTGCTGCAATTATAGACTTAACCCTTGGACCAAATGTATCTGGCGTAACACCTTCTGGTAACTTGCTACTTTTTCTTTTTCTGCATCTCCGACAACGACCATGTTCCAATTACTACATAAGGCCTAATTTCCGGAAGATCAACTTTTTGGTGAACATAAGGTTTTTCGCATATTACAAGCTCTCCTCCGCATTCGCAAATATTAGGCAACTCTATTTTTACTACTTTATCCGCTTCCATTGTGGCATGAAAATTTCCTTTATGCCCAACCTGATCGCCAACATTCCTTTCGCTTTTTGGCTTGTCCTTTTTTGTTTTGTACAATTCTTTAGAGCTCGGTAGAGATGAATTTTTCGAGTTTAAACCAAGCCTTTCCTTTAATTCAGCGTTCTCTATCTTTAAAGCTTTATTTTCTGCTTTTAAGTTTTCTATCTCTGCTTCCAGTTTTTCTATTTTTTGCTGTAAATTTTTGCAAAGTTCTAAAAGGTTTACCACATTACCTCACTTTTGCTCTATGATTATCTTTTTAGATCACTTTGTCTACCTTATTCTACCACTCCGCTGAACGGATACCTTGAGTTAGCTATAGCTAACACCACAATTGTACTAACATTGTGATTTGAGAACAACCTTCATCAGAAAGGGTGTCATTCCAGTGTCAAGCACTGGAATGACGAGAGGTAACGCAAGAAGTTTACTCTTAATAAAAACCTGATGATGAATCATTATTACCAAATTTCGGCCTATTTCTGTTGCTGAAACGAGGACGAGGAGGCCTCTTATGGTGACTTCCTCCAGGTTTTCTACTAAATGAATTATTGTAATAATTATCCCTGTCATTTGGACCATCTTTCCTTTCCTCGTTGTAAAGCTCACCTTCAAAAAACTCTCCCGTCTCTTGATTAACCCGACGTCTTGACAACTTTGGACACCCACCTTTTTCGAAGTCAATTACTAGTGCTTTGAAAGTATCATCTTGTTTAAGTATGCTCTCTATAGAATCTATGTGTTCATTAGCTACTTCACTTATGTGCATTTTTCCTTTTCTGCCATTAAGAAATTCAAGCTCTACAATAGACTTCTCTATTCTTACAACCTTGACATCAACTATAGAACCTTGTTCTAGTTCTGTTATTGAATCAATCATCATACTCTTTGCAATTTCAGCTTCAGTGCCACTCGTAGCAAAAACAGAAACTTTACCATCATCTCCTATTTCAATTTTTGCATTACTTCTTTCACACACACTGCGTATATTTTTTCCCTTAGAACCTATAGCAGCAGAAATTTTGTCTTTATCTATGTAAAATGATAACATCCTTGGTGCATGGTCTTTGACGTCATCACTGTGTTCTGAAATCACTGCATTCATTTTTTCTAAAATATGTAATCTTCCAGCTTTTGCCTGTTCTAAAGATTTTTCAACAATTTCAAAGCTTATACCAGAAATTTTCATGTCCATTTGTAGCGCCGTAACCCCTTCACTAGTTCCTGCTACTTTAAAGTCCATATCACCAAGATAATCTTCATCACCCAATATATCGGAAAGTATCACATACTCGTCTTTATCTTTAATAAGGCCCATAGCAACTCCAGCAACAGGGGCCTTTATTGGCACACCTGTATCCATTAAAGCAAGAGAAGTCCCACAAACTGTTGCCATAGAAGAAGAACCATCAGACTCCAAAATTTCAGACACTACTCTTATTGTATAAGGAAATTCAGATTTATCGGGTAAAACAGGATGAATTGCTTTCCAAGCAAGTTTGCCATGACCGATTTCTCTTCTTCCTGGTGCACGTGCAGCAGAAGTTTCTCCAACAGCAAATGAGGGAAAGTTATAATGCAACATGAAATGCTCACGTCTATCCCCTTCAATATCATCCACAATTTGCTCATCTTGAGTAGTGCCAAGAGCAGTAACAACCAGTGCCTGAGTATTGCCTCTTGTAAATAGTGCAGAACCGTGAGTTTTGGACAGAATATCAACTTCAACTTCTATCTGACGTATCTCATCATGCTTACGACCGTCTATCCTTACACCTTTCTTCCTAATTATTTCACGTACTAAAGATCTTTCAAAGTTTTTTACTGCATACATAATTAACTTTTCGTCTTTTCCAGTTTCTTTAAGAGTATTCAATATATTCTCTCTGATCGCTTCTAAAGCTTGAACTCGCTCTTGTTTTACTGCTTGCGAATATGCTTTTTCAAAATCTTTACCGTATTTTTCGAGCTCTTGTGTTATATCTGATGTATCAATAGGAGCAAAGCTCTTAGGTTTATTGCCAATTGTATCAGCAAACTCTTTTATGAGCTTAATGACAGGCTTAAGGTGTTCATGGCCAAATTTTATTGCATTAAAAACATTTTCTTCAGAGAGCTCTTTCACTTCTGATTCAACCATTAAAATTGAATTTTCATCACCAGACAAAAACAGATCCAAGCTGCTTGCTTTCATCTCTTGAACAGAAGGGTTGAGTACATAGTTATTATTTTCATCACAACCAACCATCACTCCAGCTATAGTAAAGTGAAAGGGAACACCAGAAATTGCAAGAGCTGCAACAGCACCAATCAATGCTGGCACTTCAGGAGGATTGACTGTATCATAAGTTAATAGATTGCACACCACACTAATTTCATCATGAAATCCTTCTGGGAATAGTGGTCTTATACTTCTATCTATTACTCTTGAGATTAAAGTTTCTCTATCAGATGGCTTGCCTTCTCTTTTAAAAAACCCGCCAGGGATCTTACCCATGGCATAGCTTTTTGCGATAAACTGCACATTTAAAGGTAGGAAATCAACGCTTTCTTCCTTCTTTTTACGTACAACAGTTACTAAAACAGAAGTATCACCGTAATTTACAACTACTGAACCATGAGCTTGGCGTGCTATTTTTCCTGTTTCTAAAGATAAGGCACGACCACCCCACTCTATAGATTTTTTTATAATTTTAAACATATTAAATTCCTCGATTATTTTCTAATGCCTAACTTCTCTATTAATTCCTGATAGGCTTCATTACCAAATTTACGCTTTATATAATTTAAGTGCTTGCGTCTTCTACCTATCAATATAAGTAAACCACGCTTAGAGTGATGGTCATGCTTGTGCACTTTAAAATGCTCAGTTAAGTTACTGATCCTCTCGGTCAAAATTGCACATTGTACAAAAGATGAGCCTGTATCATCTTCTTTAATTGCATATATATTTATCAAACTCTTTTTCTTTTCGGATGTTATCGACATCTAAACCTCATTTTAAATATTAAAAACACGAATAGGTTTCACACAACCATAAATAAAACTGCAGATTGCAATAGGTACACTACCCACTATCGTACAACAAATATCATAATTCTTTAAATTACGCAAGTTATTTAATACAACTTCCTGACCTTTTCTGATTTTCCCCGCATCTTCTAGGGAAATTTCAACTTTGAACATCGATTTTAAAGCCGATTCAATGGGGATGACGAAACTTTTTGTATTACTCCCTGTCACTCCATCATCTTCTGTCATCCCAGTGCTTGACACTGGGATCAAGCCTATTTCATCACGAACATTGTTTTTGACATATGCTCCTAGGCTCTGTGGACAAAAAATATGAAAAGAGAGAAAAAGATGGTAGTTTAGCCTAATAGGTAAAAAATGGAGAAACTACCATATGCAATATTACATCAAAGAGGAAAATTGGAAACAAATTTTAGAGTTCATAAAAAGCGTAAAAGGAATGCACAGCAAAGATGAAAAACGTTTAAGAATATTCATAGAGGCAGTGTGGTACATAGTGCGAAGTGGTTGCCAATGGAGACTTTTACCAAAAACTTATGGTAATTACAGGAGTATACATAAGCGATTTAAAAGATGGTGTGAAAGAGATGTCTGGAAAAAATTGCTTGAATATACTAAACAAGAGCCTGATTTAGAAGTTGCTATAATCGACGGTACGATCATCCGAGCCCATCCATGTTCATCTGGATATACAAAAAACTCCAAGGATCAAGAAGCTTTAGGGAGGAGCAAAGGTGGCTTTACAACTAAAATACATGCGCTTGTCGATGCACTTGGAAATCCACTTAAATTTACTCTGACTCCTGGTCAAAGAAATGAAATTACGCAGGCACAAGTGTTGACCGAAAGTATCTATAACTCTACTGTAGTAGCTGACAAGGGCTACGATAGCAATGCCTTTGTTACAAGTCTTGAAGACAAGGGATGTACAGTAGTTATTCCGCCAAAACGGAATCGAAAAGTGCAAAGGTATTACGATGAGCATATCTACAAAGAACGTCATTTGATTGAGTGTTTTTTTGGTAAAATTAAAAATTTTAGGCGCATTTTTTCCAGATTTGATAAAACTGCTGAGGTTTTTATGGGTTTTCTCAATTTTGTTGGAGCTCTTGTATGGCTTCTCTAAAATTTTGTCCACAGAGCCTAGAATCTTTTGTCCATTACATGATTTGTAAGTATTTGTATATCTGGATCCCAGTGTCAAGCACTGGGATGACATCGGAGAGTAAGTTGTTGTGTTTTTTTAGTAAGTTGCTCAATTGTCACTGATTCATTTTCTCTAAAGTCACCTACCATAGTTCTTCTTAATTTTGTAATGTGTCCAAAACAATTTAATGCAATTCCAAGATCACGAGCAATTGATCTTACATATACACCACTACCGCATATCATAGAAAAATTTGCACTATTATTTATCTTACTATTACCCACAAATATAAATGGACTAAAAAGTAAAATATTACAATATTAAAGTTTGCAAATATTGAGGGTATAAAAATGGCAAACGAGAGTAATGAATGGGCTAAAAATGAATTTGGAGATGCTGTACTTGGAGATAAAAGATTAACTGACCGATTAGTAAAGATTGCTGATAGTTTGATAAGTTTACCTGAAAGCTCAATTAATGAGGCATGCGGAAGTTGGTCAGAAGCAAGAGCAGCATACCGTTTTTTTCAAAATGAGAATGTAAAAGAAGGTGATATTTTAGCTACACATATTAATAAGACGGTTGAGAGAACAAAAGCTCACAAGAGGGTTCTTGTCATTCAAGATACCAGTTACATTGTATATAATAACCATAAAAAAACAAGCGGATTAGCAAATTTGTCCAGTTATGATACTGCAAAAGGTATTATAATGCATACAGCTCTTGCCGTTAGTATAGAAGGTTTGGTACTAGGGATACTAGATCAAAAAGTTTATTCAAGACCTGAAGAAACTGAGAACCTTAAAAAAAAGAGCGATCGCATTGAAGATAAAGAAAGCGTAAAGTGGTTGGAAACTTTAAGAAAAACAAATAATATTATTGATCCAACTCAAACTGAGACTATAACTGTATGCGATAGAGAAGCAGATATATATGACTTTTTTGAGCTTACACATAATCTTAATTCGGCAGTGCTAGTTAGAGCATGCAGAGATAGAGCAGTAAATAGAAAATCTCGATATCCTGAAAAAGGTGAGCAGAAGTTATGGGCATTTATTAAATCCTCTCATTGTGCAGGTACGGTAGAAGTTGAAGTTCCTGTAAAAGATAATAAGCCAAAAAGAACAGCACGTTTGGAAGTTAGATTTGGAAAGTTTATGACGAATCCATCTAAGAATAATATTAGGCATAAGACGGAAGAACTACCTAAATTACCACTTTATGCAGTTTATGTTGTTGAGAAAACTTCCCTTCCCTTAAAAAAAACCGCTAGAATGGATGCTATTAACGAATCTTTCAGTTAATACTTTCGATGAAGCTGTTGAAAAAATTAGTTGGTATTGCCTTAGATGGAAAATAGAGATATTACATAAAATTTTAAATCCGGTCTCAAAGTTGAAGAATGTAGGCTTGGAATAGCAGAAAGACTAATGAGATATCTAACAGTTGTGAGTATTATTGCTTGGAGGATCTTCTTTATTACATCAATTGCAAGAGCTAACCCAACATTACCATGTACTACCTTATTAGCTGAAGAGGAATGGAAAGTTTTATACGTTAAAATACACAGAAAACCATGTCCAAGTGTAGTTTCCAACATAAAAGAAGCTGTTTCATGAACTTGGAGGCCATTTAGCAAGAAAAAATGACCCAGAACCAGGACCTTATGTTCTTTGGAAAGGGTGGAGACGTCTCTTTGATCTAGCAGAAGGATGGAGACTTGCTCATGAACCTCATATTTGTGGGTAATAGTAAGATTTGATATGCTGCCAACACTTATGTTCAAATTAAAAATGTCATTTATGATACTAGCCACTTCACGCTTTGAGTTTTTGTAAAATCCGCTGAGTGCTGCAATTATAGACTTAACCCTTGGACCAAATGTATCTGGCGTAACACCTTCTGGTAACTTGCTACTTTTTCTTTTTCTGCATCTCCGACAACGACCATGTTCCAATTACTACATAAGGCCTAATTTCCGGAAGATCAACTTTTTGGTGAACATAAGGTTTTTCGCATATTACAAGCTCTCCTCCGCATTCGCAAATATTAGGCAACTCTATTTTTACTACTTTATCCGCTTCCATTGTGGCATGAAAATTTCCTTTATGCCCAACCTGATCGCCAACATTCCTTTCGCTTTTTGGCTTGTCCTTTTTTGTTTTGTACAATTCTTTAGAGCTCGGTAGAGATGAATTTTTCGAGTTTAAACCAAGCCTCTCTTTCAACTCAGCGTTCTCAATCCTCAAGGCCTTATTTTCTGCCTCTAACTCTTCTATCCTCCCTTCCAACTTTTCTATTTTTTGCTGTAAATTTTTGCAGAGTTCTAAAAGGTTTACCACATTACCTCACTTTTGCTCTATGATTATCTTTATTATCTTGCTTTGTCTACCTTATTCTACCACTCCGCTGAACGGATACAATTTACTAAACAGAAAAAAAGGCAAAAGAAACCCTAGGGTAGCTAGTTATTCACTATCCATTTTTTAAGTTGGCGTTTTTTAATGTTTTAAATAGCGCATTTCAGCTTATATTAGGTAAAAACCTAGAAATTTTATAAAGACATAAGGTGCACATAGTGCAAAAAATTAAGCATGATTTACGCCAAATACATTAAGTTTTTTGTCATTAATCCACTGCAGAGATTGCGAAGATAAATAAATAGCTTCAGTGTTATAATAAGGGGGCTGGCGAAGCTTGTCAAGGAAGTTTTTATGATTTATCTAACGAACTTTACACTTGCTAAAGTTGTACCATCTTGGTAACTTTAACTGAAAGAAGTTATTTTTTATCCAATATGAAAAAAGCCTTTATATTCACATCCTTAATAGCAATTATATTGATAGTTATTACTTATTTATACAGAAACGACGGAACTAATGACTCACAAGTGGTAAATGTTTATTCATCGCGCAAAGAAGAATTAGTACGTACTTTGTTTGATGAATTCACGAAAAATACAGGCATTAAAGTACGTTACATCATTGATGATTATTCTCAGCTACTTTCACGAATAGAAAACGGTGGTGAAGCTGACTTATTTTTGACTGCTGATGCAATCAACTTAATTCTAGCAAAAAAAAGAGGACTTTTATCTCAAGTAGATTCAGAGGTTTTAAAAAGTGTTATACCTGCAAGATTTAAAGACAGTGAAGATTATTGGTTTGGTCTTACAAAAAGAGCTAGGATATTGGTTTACAATAAAGAGTCAGTAGACCCTAAGGACTTAAGTACTTATGAAGATTTAGCAAATGAAAAATGGAAAGGAAAAATATTAGTGCGTTCTTCTACAAGTCCATATAACAGATCGTTAATTGCTTTTATGATTGCAAATAATGGTTTTGAAAAGACGAAAGAATGGGTAAGCGGAATTGTGAGCAATATGGCAAGAAAACCAAGTGGTGGTGATACTGATCAAATTTACGCCGTAGCAGCTGGTGAGGGAGATGTTGCAATAGTAAACAGCTACTACTTTGCGAGAATTCTTTCATCAGAAAATAAAAAGAATGTTGCAGACAAGCTAGGGGCTTTTTTTCCTAATCGCAACGATCACGGTGTAATGGTAAACATCAGTGGTGCAGCAGTAACAAAAAACGCAAAAAACAGGGAAAATGCTATAGTCTTATTGGAATTTTTAGTAAGCAAGCAGGCTCAAGAGTTATACGCTAAAAAAAACCAAGAATATCCTATTATTGAAGGCGTTGAAACTTCCGATATACTAAAATCTTGGGGAAATTATTCACAAAGTGATTTGCCTCTAAGTGAACTTGAGAAGCATCTTTTTGAGGCTGTTATGATAGCGGATGAGTGTAAGTGGAAGTAATCCCCAGCGCCACTAAACATTGGGATGAAAGATTTATGCTAATATACCTTACTCTTGACTCGCTGAACTTTTTCTTCCTTCTAACTTAATTTTGACTTTACTATCTTTTTCCGTTCTTTCACCAAAACAATTGCTGCACAAGAAGTCTATTGAAAAAAGGTAATAAGAAAGTAGAATAGGTTCAAGTAGTTGAAAAGGAAACTATGAACAAGAGAAGGAATTTGTTAAACATCTCAGACCTTACAGTCGATGATGTAGAAAATATAACTAAGTTGGCCAACCAGTACCTTAAAAAAGAAGTTGCAAATAGTCATATCTTGGAAAATAAGACAGTAATAAATTTATTCTTTGAAGATTCAACGCGTACACTTGCGTCTTTTGAAATAGCAGCAAAAAGCCTTGGAGCAAATGTTGTAACTTTGCCAATAAGATCTTCTTCTATTAACAAGGGAGAAGATCTAAAAGACATGATCAAAACATTAAATGCAATGAATCCTGATTACATAATAATCAGGCATAAAAGTAGTGGTATCATTAATACACTGGCAAAGTATGTTAACTGCTCGCTAATCAATGCAGGCGATGGAAGTAGTGAACATCCAACTCAAGCTCTTGCAGACTATCTTGTAATCAGCAATCACAAAAAGCAAATAAAGGACCTCAAAGTTGTGATATGTGGAGATATTCTGCACAGCAGAGTTGCAAGGTCAAATATAAGGTTGCTAAAAATGTTTGGAGCAGAGATAAACTTGGTCGCACCACCAACTTTGATTTGTAAGCATTTTCCTGAAGTAGCTTCAGTCCATTATTCATTAATTGAAGGTATAAAGGATGCTGACGTAATTATGCTTTTGAGATTGCAGAAAGAGCGCATGAATAATAGTTCTTCAGAGAAAGAATATTTTTATTTGTATGGACTTGATTCACAAAAGCTATCATACGCAAAACCAGATGCGATTGTTATGCACCCAGGGCCAATAAACAGAGGGATTGAGATTAGCAGTGATGTAGCAGATTGTGTTATTTTACAGCAAATAGAATTCGGATTGGCAATACGTAAGGCAGTGCTGCACTATTATAGATATTAAAAAATGCTACACAACTAATGCGAAAGAAGGGTTTTTTCATGAAATGACGAGAATGGCCACTAAGATGTTAAGGCTGAGGATATGATGTGGAATTTTTTACGAAAGCCTGAAGTCAACCAACAACCTTGCAGAACGGCAAATTAGACGGCTATCGTAAAAACAGCTTTTTCACCTGGTCAGAATGTGGGGAAAGGTTCGTGAAAAGAATGTTGTCGATATTTTTGACATCACGTCTCAATGGCCAAAATCCCTTCCAAAAGTTACGACTGCTTAGTTCTTTATTCATTCTCACAATCCGTGAACGGTTACAATCTGGATTCCAGTGGGCTTTGTTGCATCGCTAGCTATGATGGATTAAAGATAAAAAAGATAGGGAATATCAGTAGCTTATTATTCTGGTATTTATAACAAGAACGGTCAATGAATACCTAAATTTGAGTAAAAGAAATTTCACTACCATTTACCAATCCGGCTAAAATTCAAGAATTTCAATGCTTTAGCTATTTTCAATAGAATTAAATTTATTAATATAAATAACAAATTACTATTCTTAAATTTGATCAGATTGATTGCAAAAAAACAAGATTTTCAATAGGTTGCTTATAATCCTAACTATAGTTAGCCTTTCATAAGTAGCGATGCAACAAAGCCATTCCAGTGTCAGCTACTTTCATAACACCATATTACCTTAACAAAAGCAAATGTTCGTACAGATGTGCATCAGCTACTTTCATCTGCCACCTGCAAATTGCAATGTTCGTACAGTTAGTGCGACCCGAAAGTCGTGATTTTGTGATGGTTAAATTCCATCTTCCCTAGGCTCTGTGGACAAAATTTTAGAGAAGCCATACAAGAGCTCCAACAAAATTGAGAAAACCCATAAAAACCTCAGCAGTTTTATCAAATCTGGAAAAAATGCGCCTAAAATTTTTAATTTTACCAAAAAAACACTCAATCAAATGACGTTCTTTGTAGATATGCTCATCGTAATACCTTTGCACTTTTCGATTCCGTTTTGGCGGAATAACTACTGTACATCCCTTGTCTTCAAGACTTGTAACAAAGGCATTGCTATCGTAGCCCTTGTCAGCTACTACAGTAGAGTTATAGATACTTTCGGTCAACACTTGTGCCTGCGTAATTTCATTTCTTTGACCAGGAGTCAGAGTAAATTTAAGTGGATTTCCAAGTGCATCGACAAGCGCATGTATTTTAGTTGTAAAGCCACCTTTGCTCCTCCCTAAAGCTTCTTGATCCTTGGAGTTTTTTGTATATCCAGATGAACATGGATGGCCTCGGATGATCGTACCGTCGATTATAGCAACTTCTAAATCAGGCTCTTGTTTAGTATATTCAAGCAATTTTTTCCAGACATCTCTTTCACACCATCTTTTAAATCGCTTATGTATACTCCTGTAATTACCATAAGTTTTTGGTAAAAGTCTCCATTGGCAACCACTTCGCACTATGTACCACACTGCCTCTATGAATATTCTTAAACGTTTTTCATCTTTGCTGTGCATTCCTTTTACGCTTTTTATGAACTCTAAAATTTGTTTCCAATTTTCCTCTTTGATGTAATATTGCATATGGTAGTTTCTCCATTTTTTACCTATTAGGCTAAACTACCATCTTTTTCTCTCTTTTCATATTTTTTGTCCACAGAGCCTAGATGATTGTTACATACATAGTATCGATATCTCTTATTCTCCTTTTTTGCATATGTCAGTGTCATATTTACACCGCAGCTCTTGCACTTAATTATTCCCTTTAGCAGCGCTTCCTCATATTTTGCTTTTCTATATGGTTGATTCTTTATTAATTTCTGTACTTTTTGCCATTTTTCTTCCTCTATTATTGCCTCATGCTTTCCCTCATACTGTTTCTCATAATGCCGTATTTTTCCCATATATATTGGATTTGTTATTATTCTTCTCACCGTTGCCTTTTTAAAGATATCTGATTTTGTTCGATATCCTTCTCTGTTTAACTCTCTTGTCAGTTCTGCCATTGACTTCAGCTCCACATATCTTTCAAATATATGCTTCACTGTCTTTGCTTCTTTCTCATTGATTATTAATTCCTTATCTTTTACATCATACCCAAGTGGCAAAGTTCCACCCATCCATAACCCTTGTTCTTTTGATGTTGCTATTTTATTTTTTACTCTCTCTACTATCATCTCTCTTTCTAGTTGTGCTGCTCCTGATAACACTGTTTGTACAAACTTTCCCATTGGCGTATTATTGTCAAATATCTGCGTTACTGCTATAAAATTTACTCGATGCCTTCTAAAAAATGACGTTACTTCAATGCTGTCTTTTGTTTCCCTTGATAACCTGTCTAGCGTATATACTACCACACAATCTACTTCTCCTGTCTTTACATCTTCAAACAACTCCTTTATCGCTGGTCTTTCTAAATTTTTCCCTGAATATCCTCCATTATCGTACCTTTTGGCCAATGCTACCCAGCCTTCTTTGCTCTTTATATACTTTTCACATGCTACTCGCTGCGCATCTAAACTATTAAACTTTTGCTCCAGACCGTCTTCATTTGACTTTCTCGTATATATTCCACATCTTATCCCTTTACACATTTTCCTTTCCCTTTTGATCACGCAAACCAAATAGGAGCGGCCCATTGTAACTCATTCCCATTATTTTTCCAGCTACTGCTGACAATGACGTGAAAAATTCTTCTCGGTAGATTAAACCCTTATCTGTTACCATTACTGTATGAGTCTCTTCCCCTCTCTCTAGTATTAATTCTGTCCCTTCTACTGGTATAGCTCTTTTCATAATAGTCCGGAAAGTTCATAGAAAAGCAGAATCAACAGCATGACGAAAAGATGTGAATAGAGGAATGTTTTTCCTAGCTCTGTTTTTTATAGCAAACCAATGATGCTCAATTTTGTTAAAATCGGGAGAATAAGGCGGTAGATATAAAATTTCTGCACCAACTCCTTTAGCAAGTTCAGTAATCTTATTAGACTTATGAAAAGTAGCATTATCAAGGATAACAGTTTGTCCAGGTTCCAAAATCGGTGTTAGGAACTGCTCAAACCATTTATTAAAGATATCCATATTACAGTGGCCTTCAAATGTTAACGGAACAACTATTTTTCTGCCGTTTAAGGCTGCAATCATACTGATTCGTTGAATTTTTTTACCAGATTTTAGAGCATAAAACCGCTGTCCTTTCTGAGAATATCCATAGGGATAGTCTTCGGTATTATCAATACCAGATTCATCTATATATACTAAGTTTTGAGGTTCTTTTGTTGCTATAATTTTCAAAAATTCAGCACGTTTTTCTTCATTCCTTTCTTTGTATCCATATGTCTTTTTTTGCGTGTGAGTCCAATTTTTTTAAGAGCTCGATGAATCGTTGGGATACTAACATTACTCCAAAGCTTAGCCATTTCCGATAGAGTTTTTCCACCATGTTTTTTGGCAAATTCAGTAAATTTATTCCAGTCGGTAATTTTGTGATTATAACCTCCATTTCCAAGTTTTTTCGACTGAAAATCTCCTGTTTCTTTTTTTCTTTGCTGCCACTCCCATAATGTAGTTCTTCCAATTTTAAATCTTGCTGCTACCGTTTCTCTGCTTTCCCCTTCGTCTAGCACTTCCATTGCTTTTTTTCTTAAATCATAACTATATGCTGCTGGCATACTTACCTTCACTACTATAAACTCTTATTTTAACCCGTTTGGACCATTATGAAAAGAGCTATAATAGACGAAAGAAGATTTGAAGACACGAATTTAACTGAGAGTGATGAATATTATAAGCACGGAGTAGTGAAATTCTTTGGCTCAACAGCGTTTGAAGGTGTAGTAAAAGAATATAAAAATAAAGTAGTTACGTTGTTTACTTCGCCTCCATACCAAATTTCTGCTGGAGATAAATATTCAATACTTGCAGGTTGCGATAAAACATTTCCAACTTGCAGAAGCAAGTTTAACAATACTGTAAATTTTCGTGGTGAACCCTATATACCAGGTTTTTATATTGTTTAGCAGCACAATTTTCAATATCATGAATACATGGAAAGGTGGCTGAGTGGTCTAAAGCACACGCTTGGAAAGCGTGCACATATGAAAATATGTCGGGGGTTCGAATCCCCCCTTTTCCGCATATTACTTCTAGAATAGTATAAAACCCTCGGTCGCGCACAGTTATCTAAGTGGAGAAAGTCACCTCTCCCCACTCGACTTCAAAACCGGACTTGTGACTTTCACCACATCCGGCTTCTCTCTAACTTGGTGTTTGTTATACATACTTCTCCATGTAATTAACATTTCAAAGCTTGGTAAATTTGTTTTTATAGCTTAAATACAGCATTCTCTATATTACTAGAGAAGTCGTATTCATTCATACCTAACACTTAATGTTGGCTCATAACATATTAACCACTACTCACAACTTTACCTTCCAAATTACAGTGTCCACGTCAGCATATCTTAAACATTACTTTAGGCCTTGGCTTCTTAGACAATCCCTCATTATAGGTGCATACGGGTGGCTCCCTGCTTAAAGAATAAGAGCATCTATAATGTTACTCCGTTCCATGAAATTGTTTCATGTTAGACTTAGGTTCCAACTTTTTGCCGGGAGATGGGAAACATCTTAATCAGACCAGTCAAGTTCTAATTATCCACTTTCTCCGTACCTTTTGGTCTATGCGTTAACCAACCTTATTTCGCATATCGTTCGTTACGACAATTCAGGCATTGGTTCCTCTCGTAACCATATCTAACTCTGTTTGCAGGGATTCACTATAAGGTTTAGTGTTACCTGCTTTTATCTCATGCTTGCATCCTAGGCTCTGTGGACAAAAAATATGAAAAGAGAGAAAAAGATGGTAGTTTAGCCTAATAGGTAAAAAATGGAGAAACTACCATATGCAATATTACATCAAAGAGGAAAATTGGAAACAAATTTTAGAGTTCATAAAAAGCGTAAAAGGAATGCACAGCAAAGATGAAAAACGTTTAAGAATATTCATAGAGGCAGTGTGGTACATAGTGCGAAGTGGTTGCCAATGGAGACTTTTACCAAAAACTTATGGTAATTACAGGAGTATACATAAGCGATTTAAAAGATGGTGTGAAAGAGATGTCTGGAAAAAATTGCTTGAATATACTAAACAAGAGCCTGATTTAGAAGTTGCTATAATCGACGGTACGATCATCCGAGGCCATCCATGTTCATCTGGATATACAAAAAACTCCAAGGATCAAGAAGCTTTAGGGAGGAGCAAAGGTGGCTTTACAACTAAAATACATGCGCTTGTCGATGCACTTGGAAATCCACTTAAATTTACTCTGACTCCTGGTCAAAGAAATGAAATTACGCAGGCACAAGTGTTGACCGAAAGTATCTATAACTCTACTGTAGTAGCTGACAAGGGCTACGATAGCAATGCCTTTGTTACAAGTCTTGAAGACAAGGGATGTACAGTAGTTATTCCGCCAAAACGGAATCGAAAAGTGCAAAGGTATTACGATGAGCATATCTACAAAGAACGTCATTTGATTGAGTGTTTTTTTGGTAAAATTAAAAATTTTAGGCGCATTTTTTCCAGATTTGATAAAACTGCTGAGGTTTTTATGGGTTTTCTCAATTTTGTTGGAGCTCTTGTATGGCTTCTCTAAAATTTTGTCCACAGAGCCTAGCAAAGTCTGATAGATCAGATGCAAGAGCTCTTGCTCAATATGGATTTGAACGCCATAGAACTATCTCTCTATTTGTACCTACCTCTACAGAACAATCAACTTTGGCTGCACTTTGTCAACGTCGTGATGATATTACGCAAATGAGAACTCAAGAAAAATGCAGACTTGAAGCACCGGAAAATGATCATATAAAAGAAAGCTGTCAAAAGACCATTGAGTTTTTCGATAGTCAAATAAACGAACTCAATGATACTATACAAAAGATTATTGATGAAAGCCGCGAATTACAACAACGCCAAAAAATTCTTAAAACAGTTCCTGGAATAGGTAAAAAGTTATCACAAGATTTTTTGTGTTTAATGCCAGAGCTTGGTTACTTAAACAGAAAAGAAGTAGCAAGTCTTGCCGGAGTTGCACCGCATCCAAAAGAAAGTGGTAAAGCTGTTGGTTACCGAAGGATTACAGGTGGTAGAAGTAACGTTCGTTCAAAGCTCTTTACAGCCGCTATGGCTGCTACAAGGTCAAAATCTATACTTGGCGCCTTTTATTCTAAGCTTGTTGAAAGTGGTAAGAAGAAGATGGTGGCTATAACAGCCCTAATGCTTAAAATTATAGTAATTGCTAATACAAGACTTAAAGAAGCAATTAATTTGCATACTTAAAAATCTTCACAACGGTAACTGAAATCGGCTAATGAATATGTGCGTCCACACAGACTTAAAGCACATATTCATTAGCTTAAGCAGAAATTGCTGTGGTAGCTGTTTGATATAAAATTCTATTTCTATGACAAACGGGTTTTTATTGCCCATATAATTTGCAAAATTACACAAATAAAAAAATTTTTAAAAAACATAGTTGATACAATAGCAAGCCAAATTACTGCTATAGAGAATAAGATTAGTGCTGATGGACATAAATTACTAAGTGAATATAAATTTATTGATAATTGTTATAGTGGCTCTGATATAATACGTCCTAGTTTAGAAAAATTAAGAGATCAAATAGCAGAAGGTAATATTAATAAGGTTTATATCCATTCTCCTGATCGTTTGGCTCGCAAATATGTACATCAAATGTTATTAGTTGATGAATTTAAGAAATTGGGTGTAGAAACAGTTTTCTTGAATTGTCAAATTGACGATAATCCAGAATCTCAATTACTATTACAAATACAGGGTATGATAGCAGAATATGAACGTGCAAAAATTATGGAACGAAGTCGTAGAGGCAAGATTCACGCAGCCAATAAAGGCAGTATAAATGTAATGAGTGGAGCTCCTTATGGCTATCGTTATATAAATAAGCATATAGGAGGAGGACAAGCCTTTTTTGAAATTAATGAAGAGGAAGCTGAAGTCATTCGTAAAATGTTTTTTTGGGTGGGAAGGGGAAGAGTAAGCATTGGAGAAGTATGTCATAGATTAAGAGCTATGTCCATCGTAACACGAACAGGAAAAAGGTATTGGGATAGGAGTGTAGTCTGTCGTCTATTACAAAATCCTGCTTATAAAGGACAAGCAGCATTCGGTAAAAAAAAGCTAGGAGTAAAATTAAAACACGTAAGACCACAGAAACGCTCTTGTGAGCAACTGAAAGACAATTATTCTACTTTTCGTACTGATAAAGAAAATTGGATTTATATTCCTGTACCTAATATTATAAACGAAGATTTATTTGATATAGTTCAAGAACAGCTAACTGAAAATAAAAGAATAGCTAGGCTCTGTGGACAAAATTTTAGAGAAGCCATACAAGAGCTCCAACAAAATTGAGAAAACCCATAAAAACCTCAGCAGTTTTATCAAATCTGGAAAAAATGCGCCTAAAATTTTTAATTTTACCAAAAAAACACTCAATCAAATGACGTTCTTTGTAGATATGCTCATCGTAATACCTTTGCACTTTTCGATTCCGTTTTGGCGGAATAACTACTGTACATCCCTTGTCTTCAAGACTTGTAACAAAGGCATTGCTATCGTAGCCCTTGTCAGCTACTACAGTAGAGTTATAGATACTTTCGGTCAACACTTGTGCCTGCGTAATTTCATTTCTTTGACCAGGAGTCAGAGTAAATTTAAGTGGATTTCCAAGTGCATCGACAAGCGCATGTATTTTAGTTGTAAAGCCACCTTTGCTCCTCCCTAAAGCTTCTTGATCCTTGGAGTTTTTTGTATATCCAGATGAACATGGATGGCCTCGGATGATCGTACCGTCGATTATAGCAACTTCTAAATCAGGCTCTTGTTTAGTATATTCAAGCAATTTTTTCCAGACATCTCTTTCACACCATCTTTTAAATCGCTTATGTATACTCCTGTAATTACCATAAGTTTTTGGTAAAAGTCTCCATTGGCAACCACTTCGCACTATGTACCACACTGCCTCTATGAATATTCTTAAACGTTTTTCATCTTTGCTGTGCATTCCTTTTACGCTTTTTATGAACTCTAAAATTTGTTTCCAATTTTCCTCTTTGATGTAATATTGCATATGGTAGTTTCTCCATTTTTTACCTATTAGGCTAAACTACCATCTTTTTCTCTCTTTTCATATTTTTTGTCCACAGAGCCTAGTTGCACTTTGTCAACGACGTGATGACATTACACAAATGAGAGTTCAAGAGAAATGTAGACTGAAAGCACCTGAAAACGAGCATATAAAAGAAAGTTGCCAAAAAACCATTGACTTTTTTAACGGTCAGATAAATGAGATCAATAATGCAATACAAAAAATCATTGATGAAAATCTAGAGTTACAAAAGCGCCAAAAAATACTTAGAACAGTACCGGGAATAGGTATCAAGTTATCTCAAGATTTTGTATGCCTGATGCCAGAACTTGGCTACTTAAACAAAAAAGAAGTTGCAAGTCTTGCTGGAGTTGCCCCGCATCCAAAAGAAAGCGGTAAAACTATTGGTTACCGAAGGATAACAGGTGGTAGAAGCAATGTTCGTGCAAAGCTTTTTACTGCTGCTATGGCTGCTGCAAAGTCTAAATCTGTACTTGGTGCTTTTTATTCTGATCTCATTGGTAGAGGTAAAAAAAGATGGTAGCTATAACAGCTCTAATGCATAAAATTATAGTGATTGCTAATGCAAGACTTAAAGAAGCAGTCAACGTAAATTTTTAAAATCTGTATAGAAAATAGGTTGATGAATATGTGCGCCCACACAAATTTAAAGCACATATTCATCAACCATACGGTCTAAGCAGTGGTAGTTGTTTGATATAAATTTCTTTCTGTAGTAAACTAGGTGTACAGTCCCAGAGTGTGATGGTATGATAAAATATGAGAAAAAAATACCATCAAAGGAGGAGTTATGGGACAAATATTACATGGGTGCGCCAAAACAACACAGACGATTCGTAGAGCAATACAAAATAGAAAAGAGAGCATAGCAAAACTCTCCAAGCATTATAACCTTAATCCAAAAACTATTATTAAGTGGAGAAAACGTTCATTTACGAAAGATGCTGATATGGGTCCAAAGCGTCCAAGATCGACTGTTTTAACGCTAGAAGAGGAAGCTATAATAGTTACATTTCGCAAGTATACACTACTGCCACTAGATGATTGCCTTTACGCTCTGCAGTCTACAATTCCGCATTTGACTCGCTCTAGCTTGCATCGTTGTTTACAAAGACACAACATTAGCAGATTACCAACTGTTGATGGAGAAGTTAAGTCAAAAAAGAAATTCAAACAATATCCTATCGGTTACTTTCATATTGATATTGCTGAAGTTAGAACTGAGGAGGGCAAATTACATTTGTTTGTTGCTATTGATAGGACATCCAAATTTACCTATGTTGAGTTGCGTAACAGTGCTACAAAACCCATAGCTGCTGAGTTCTTACGTAATTTGATTAGAATTTTACCGTATAAAATCCATACTATTTTGACAGATAACGGTATACAATTTACAAACCAGAAGCGTCATAAGTATGCTTTCCAACATATATTTGATAGAGTTTGCGAAGAGAATGTTATTGAACATCGTTTGACAAAAGTTAGCCATCCTTGGACGAATGGGCAAGTCGAGCGTATGAATAAAACTTTAAAGGATGCTACAGTTAAGAAGTATTACTATCAATCGCACCAGCAACTTAAAGAACACCTTTATAACTTTGTTATGGCTTATAATTATGCAAAGAGACTCAAAACTCTTAAGGGTCTTACTCCTTATGAATTTATATGTTATCAGTGGACACAGTCTCCAGAATTATTTATACTAAATCCACACCATCACACTCTGGGACCATACACCTAGTACTTTTCGTCTAGGAAATAGAGTTCCAGCCTTAATTGAGAATGCGTCCGCTAGTCTTTTTAAGTCTGCAGTTGGAATACCTTGTACCCCTTGTTCATATTTTAGCAGCGTGTAATATTTTATGCCTGTTTTGTCTGCTAAATCTTTTATGGTATATTTTTTTTTAACCTCCAGCTTCTTACTTTTTGTGCTATTTTGTATCTTACAGGATTAATATGCTTTGCTATCATTACTAGTTGCTAACGATCACTTCTTTCACGGAAACAACCATGTATACCTCATCGTAAGCGCTTACACAAATTTGTATCTGAATAAAAACATTAATTTCTTTATACTCGCTGCAGCTTTGATGGTTTTCTGTTCTTGGTTTCCTTTCTCGCAAGCCTGTCTGCTTCCTCGTTTGCCAGTGTACATTACTACTTTTTTTGTATTCATACTTACTCAGATATAACTTCAATTGTAAAATTTTCCACTAAAAATTATTGAATACTATTTTTGAGTTATTTATAACAAGGGTGTGGGAGGTTAATCTCACGGTGTTAGGTAATTGAGTTTTTACGCTCGTATTTTTATTAGGCTCCCACACCAAAAAGCGTATCTTTGATGTCTCCTACAGCTCCAAATTTATGACATCCATTTGCTGGTCTTTTAAGGAGCTTTACAGAAGGGTTAGTAAAAAGATCTATAAAAGGACATCTAAAGCAAAGAATGCGATTCTAAGCCCACCTCTGAAGGTCATTTTTTTCTCGAAGCTTAAAAAAACAAAACTCAATATAAAAACGTTGAATATTTCTTCAGAATTGTGTATAATTATTAATGCTTTTTAAGGTTCTTTCTTATGACTTTTTCTAAGTTCCTCGATCCTAAATATGACCTGCCCTTCAAACGAGTGTTCGGCACCGAAAAAAATAAGAAGATTCTTATCCACTTTTTAAATGACATCTTAGGGTTTACTGGTGTTAACACAATTCAAGATGTTAAGTTTCTTAGCACTATTATGGATCCTGAGATTGCTTCTGATAAACAGAGTATTGTTGATGTCCTCTGTAAGGATTCTTTCGGGAATAGATATATTGCAGAGATGCAGCTCGCTCGTGACAAGGGCTTTGAAAAACGTGCACAACTTTATGCTTCTAAAGCTTACTCAAGACAATCTGGCAATTACATTGATTTTAAGAAAGTATTCTTTATTGCTATTTCCAACAGTACGCTATTTCCTACAGAGGTTGAGTATATTTCCACTCACAATATACGTGATGTAAAGACTAACGGACATTACTTAAAAGATTTTCAATTTGTCTTTATTGAGTTGCCTAAATTTACAAAGAACAAAGTAGAGCAACTAGAGAGTACAGTAGAAAGATGGTGTTTTTTTTTCCGGTATGCAGAAGATACTACAGATGAAGACCTAAAAGATATTGCAGAAAAATCACCAATAATAAAGCTTGCATATGATGAATTAGACAAGTTTAGTTGGGAAGAAGAGGATCTAGCAGCATACGAAGAAAGAGTATTGAGTGTACAGAAAGAAGCTGCTATTTGGGAACAACGCCTTGATGATGCTCGAGATGAAGGTAAAGAAAAAGGCATCCTCATCGGACATGAAAAAGGCAGAAAAGAAAGGGAAATTGAAGTCGCAAAAAACCTACTTAAAGCAGGTGTTTCTATTGATATTATAGCTCAAACTACTGGTCTTACAGTTAACGAAGTCAAAGACTTAAGCTAATTCTATCTTTGGGTGTGATGAACATCTTTGTACTAGATGAAAACCCAGCAATTGCAGCGCAAATGTTATGTGATAAGCATATAGTAAAAATGCCATTAGAAACTGCTCAGTTATTAAGTAATGTTTTTTCAATAGCATTAAAAGCGCCAAATCCTTTTGTCAGTACCACAGATCAGAATATAGCAGTTCCATATAAACTCACTCACAGCAATCATCCTTGTTCTTTATGGGCTAGGCAATCGAAAGGGAACTTTTGTTGGTTGATAGAGTATGGAAAAGAATTGTGTAAAGAGTATACACAGCGATACAAAAGAAAGCATAAATCAGAGGAAGTAATAGATTGGTGTGATAGTAATAAGGATTTACTCATTTTTCGATCAACTGATATGCAAGCTTTTATACAAGCACTGCCCGATCGGTATAAATGTAGTAGTCCTATAAAAGCTTATAGGGAGTATTACCTACAGGAAAAGATGAGATTCGCTAAGTGGGAAAATGGCAGAGGAGCACCAGATTGGATAAGTGGCTAAAAACTCACTTAGGCCGGTATCTCTATGGAAATGTTCAAAAAAGCATACGCGTCAAGTTAAGGCCCAATATAGCACCATTTAAACTTGTTTATTACATTTATTTTTTGGGAAATTTTGATCTAAAATAAGATAATTCTTTTAGAAGAGTCTATAAATTACTAGCTTTATTGCTTAATATTTAAAATAATTTTTATCACTTTTCTTTTTCCTTATGCTACTTCCCTTAACTTGACGCGTATGCTTTTTTGAACATTCCCCAGCTATAAACAGTGTCTTTCCTAATGCGGAAGTGCAGATGTGTATAGTACATCAGATATACATCTTACTGAAGTCTGTGGTTAAAATGTTGCACCACTTCCAGGTTTATTTTCTTTTTTTAACTGACCAACACCTCTACCCCTACCTCTACCAGGAGTCGTAAGCTTCTCTATTTGTGAACCATTCATGCTAGTATTAGGATTATGGCTAGGTCTTGAAAGATTCGTGACTTTCTTTTCCTCTTCTCTCTCCTGCTTTTTGGGTAATTGGCTGGATCCAGATATACTTCCATCCTTACCGGAGAAAGGCTGTACTCGTAATGTTGCACCACTTCCAGGTTTATTTTCTTCTTTTGACTGACCAACACCTCTACCTCTACCAGGAGTCGGAAGCTTCTCCATTTGTTTTGTTAAATCATTCATGCTAGTAACTGGTCTTGTTGCACCATTTAAAGCAGTTCCAGGTTCATTTGACTGACCAACATTGCTAATCTCAAGATTCCCCATTTTCCTCTCTAATCCTTTATCCTCTGACTGACCAACAAGGAGTTTTTGAAGAGCATCTTTATCCTCTATTACTTCCAACCCCATCAACTTATTTGTTATTATCTCTGATATTTTGTTATTATATTCACTACCTAGTTTCGATAATTTTTTAAATATTGTAATAAGACTCTGATCAAACTTTCCTCTTAAGTTAGATTTATCCTCTAACTCATTTATAATATTAACAAAACCCTTTAGGCCAGATAAAATATTTTCTTTTGGCTTATTCCCCTTCAAGTCACTATCTCCACTTTTATCTATACTAGTACTTAAACATTCCATTAAAGGAACTAGCATTTTACTTTCAGATGTTATTAAATTTTTTAATTTCAGCTTTGGTAAATCAGTAATAATTTGAGAAGTGAATCTTATATTATCTAAAATATTATCTTCTTCATTTTGCTTCTGAGCAATAGCTTGAACTTGTTCTTTCAGCTTGGCCGTGAGAGATTTGAATTCATTAGTATTCCATCCATCATTACTCCATTTCAATAAAGCACTATAGATCTTAGCGATGCCCTTAAGATTATAGCCTTCTATGCAACTTCCTCTCTCTGCTAACTTAACAATGAGAGACTTTAATTCCTCCTGCTCATTACTTATCCACTTATTACCAAGAATATTTAGCTTCGAGAAGGCATTAAAGGTATTGGCAATATCCTGGGAATTAAATTGTGTAGATGATTGAATTCCTTGCTTTGCTAGATTAACAATGAGATCCTTAAACGTCTCTTGGTGACCTTCCCACCGTGAATCATGAAAAACATCCAACTTCGATAAGGCATTAAAGGTATTGGCAATATGCTGAGAATTAAATTGTGTAGATGATTGAATTCCTTGCTCTGCTAGGTGTACAGTCCCAGAGTGTGATGGTATGATAAAATATGAGAAAAAAATACCATCAAAGGAGGAGTTATGGGACAAATATTACATGGGTGCGCCAAAACAACACAGACGATTCGTAGAGCAATACAAAATAGAAAAGAGAGCATAGCAAAACTCTCCAAGCATTATAACCTTAATCCAAAAACTATTATTAAGTGGAGAAAACGTTCATTTACGAAAGATGCTGATATGGGTCCAAAGCGTCCAAGATCGACTGTTTTAACGCTAGAAGAGGAAGCTATAATAGTTACATTTCGCAAGTATACACTACTGCCACTAGATGATTGCCTTTACGCTCTGCAGTCTACAATTCCGCATTTGACTCGCTCTAGCTTGCATCGTTGTTTACAAAGACACAACATTAGCAGATTACCAACTGTTGATGGAGAAGTTAAGTCAAAAAAGAAATTCAAACAATATCCTATCGGTTACTTTCATATTGATATTGCTGAAGTTAGAACTGAGGAGGGCAAATTACATTTGTTTGTTGCTATTGATAGGACATCCAAATTTACCTATGTTGAGTTGCGTAACAGTGCTACAAAACCCATAGCTGCTGAGTTCTTACGTAATTTGATTAGAATTTTACCGTATAAAATCCATACTATTTTGACAGATAACGGTATACAATTTACAAACCAGAAGCGTCATAAGTATGCTTTCCAACATATATTTGATAGAGTTTGCGAAGAGAATGTTATTGAACATCGTTTGACAAAAGTTAGCCATCCTTGGACGAATGGGCAAGTCGAGCGTATGAATAAAACTTTAAAGGATGCTACAGTTAAGAAGTATTACTATCAATCGCACCAGCAACTTAAAGAACACCTTTATAACTTTGTTATGGCTTATAATTATGCAAAGAGACTCAAAACTCTTAAGGGTCTTACTCCTTATGAATTTATATGTTATCAGTGGACACAGTCTCCAGAATTATTTATACTAAATCCACACCATCACACTCTGGGACCATACACCTAGAGCTAAAGCCATCAAAAACGAGAATAACTCATACTCTAAAGGGAGAAAAGCCAGGTTTTGACTTTCTGGGGTTTACGGTAAGACAATATCCAGTAAATCGTGGTAAGAGAAGCCATAAAACAATAATTATGCCAAGTCGCGAATCCGTGAAACAGCATACATGGGTCATCAAACACAAACTGAAGAAATTGCGTGGTGAATCGCAGGGAGCAGTAATAAAACACATTAACCCAATTATTAGAGGATGGTGTCAATATTACACTTCAGTAGTATCATGTAAGATATTTAGTTTGTTAGATCACATTATGTTTGGAAAACTTTGGAAATGGGCAGTATATAAACACCATAACAAAGGAAACCGCTGGATCAAGGAAAAATACTTTAAAAAGTATGGTAACGATAATTGGCGATTTATGACAAGTAATGGAGTAAATCTTACCAGACATGGAGATTACGTTATAAAACGGCATACCAAGGTGAAAGGAACCAAGACACCATATGATGGTGATTGGGTATACTGGGGTAATCGTCTGAAGAGAGTACCAGATAAGCCAACAAGAGTAACAAATTTATTGAAGTTACAACAGGGTAAGTGTGATTATTGTCAACTTTGGTTTAAAAATGATGATATTTTGGAAGTACATCACAATGACCAAAACAAGAAAAACAATATAACCAAAAACTTATCTTTGTTACATGGACATTGCCATGATAATTTACACAGAAAGTGTGCATGACAAGCACCAAATTGCAGAGGAGCCGTATGACGGTAACCTGTCACGTACGGTTCTGCAGTCGAGTGGGGAGAGGTGACTTTCTCCACTTAGATAACGTCGCTATAGCGTAACATACTGGTAGAGTAACTACAAGGTGGTGAGGCACAGAACAACTCTACCGGTATGCGCTTTCTTAGCATGTAAAGGTTAGTATATCAAAAAGAAATATGCAAGAGGTGACTTTCTCCACTTAGATAACGTCGCTATAGCGTAACATACTGGTAGAGTAACTACAAGGTGGTGAGGCACAGAACAACTCTACCGGTATGCGCTTTCTTAGCATGTAAAGGTTAGTATATCAAAAAGAAATATGCAAGCATCGAACAGACGAAATCTGTCAAATCAGAAAGAAACACACAAATTTAAGTTTTTAGTAGTTTTCAAGTATAGTTGTACAGGAAGCGCCTCTGCAGTTATGACCGACATTTTCAATGGTGCCTAAGTGCCCGTATGCAAGGATGGTTTTGGAAGGAACGGTCAAATCATTGATGGAGTCATTTAGACTACCTCGGTTAGGAGATTGTACTATCAACCGTTCCAAGCTGAAGCGTTTCCCTATTACAAATTATATGTAGGAGTTACCATGAAAAAAGTAAAAAGTAAATTAGAAATAGTGAATCCTAATGCAGCAGGAATAGACATTGGTTCAGCTGTACACTATGTGTGTGTACCTGAAGGAAGAGATGAACAACGCGTTCAGAAATTTGGCTGCTTTACTGAAGACCTTCATAACTTAGCACAGTGGTTGAAAAAGTGTAAAGTTACAACAGTAGCTATGGAATCAACAGGAGTATATTGGATTCCTTTATTTCAAATACTTGAGTCATACAAATTCGAGGTAAGATTGGTAAATGCACGGCATGTAAAGAATGTACCTGGTAGGAAGTCTGACGTTCAAGATTGCCAATGGCTCCAACAACTGCATAGCTACGGACTGCTTCATGGATCGTTTAGGCCAGATAATCAGATGTGTGTATTGCGCAGTTACGTGCGGCAACGCAAAAATCTCACTGAAAGTGCATCTACACATATTCTGCGTATGCAGAAGGCATTAATTCAAATGAATATACAATTACACAAGGTTATTAGTCATATTACTGGGATAACTGGTATGAAAATCATTGAAGCTATAATTGAAGGCGAAAGAGATCCTGAGAAATTGGCTAAATTCAGGGATGCACGAATAAAAAATGATCAGTCTACTATTGCAAAAGCGTTAGCTGGTGACTATAGAGAGGAACACTTATTCACGCTAAAGCAAGAATTTGAACTATATAATATTTATCAAGAAAAAATAGCAGAATGTGATAGAAATATTGAAGCCTATTATAAAACGTTTGAAACAAAGTCTTGTGAAAGCAAACAGCTAAGTAAGCAAAAGAATAAAAATAGCAAAAGTAAGCCAAGCTTTGCTTTGTATGAGGAACTGCACCGAATAACTGGTATGGATTTCACTAAAATTCCTGGATTTGATGTATTAAGTATACAAACCATAGTTTCAGAAGTTGGTATAAACCATAGTAAATGGCCAACAGAAAAGCACTTTTCATCGTGGTTGGGACTCAGTCCTGCTAATAAAGTTACAGGGGAAAAAGTGTTTAACACAAGAACACGTAAAGTCATTAACCGTGCTGCAAATGCTTTGCGAATAGCTGCTCATTCTGTAGGAAATAGTAAAAGTGCGTTGGGTGCATACTACAGAAGATTGAAAAAACGACTAGGCTCTGTGGACAAAATTTTAGAGAAGCCATACAAGAGCTCCAACAAAATTGAGAAAACCCATAAAAACCTCAGCAGTTTTATCAAATCTGGAAAAAATGCGCCTAAAATTTTTAATTTTACCAAAAAAACACTCAATCAAATGACGTTCTTTGTAGATATGCTCATCGTAATACCTTTGCACTTTTCGATTCCGTTTTGGCGGAATAACTACTGTACATCCCTTGTCTTCAAGACTTGTAACAAAGGCATTGCTATCGTAGCCCTTGTCAGCTACTACAGTAGAGTTATAGATACTTTCGGTCAACACTTGTGCCTGCGTAATTTCATTTCTTTGACCAGGAGTCAGAGTAAATTTAAGTGGATTTCCAAGTGCATCGACAAGCGCATGTATTTTAGTTGTAAAGCCACCTTTGCTCCTCCCTAAAGCTTCTTGATCCTTGGAGTTTTTTGTATATCCAGATGAACATGGATGGGCTCGGATGATCGTACCGTCGATTATAGCAACTTCTAAATCAGGCTCTTGTTTAGTATATTCAAGCAATTTTTTCCAGACATCTCTTTCACACCATCTTTTAAATCGCTTATGTATACTCCTGTAATTACCATAAGTTTTTGGTAAAAGTCTCCATTGGCAACCACTTCGCACTATGTACCACACTGCCTCTATGAATATTCTTAAACGTTTTTCATCTTTGCTGTGCATTCCTTTTACGCTTTTTATGAACTCTAAAATTTGTTTCCAATTTTCCTCTTTGATGTAATATTGCATATGGTAGTTTCTCCATTTTTTACCTATTAGGCTAAACTACCATCTTTTTCTCTCTTTTCATATTTTTTGTCCACAGAGCCTAATGCTTTAGTGACTTTAGAAAATACAGGGAAATATGAGCTTGGCTTATCACATTTTCTTACCGACAAAAATATTGCCGTGCATCGAGCTAATACTCGTAAAGTAAAAAGCTTTATTTTATCTCACGGAACTTTAGCAAAGTCTGATAGATCAGATGCAAGAGCTCTTGCTCAATATGGATTTGAACGCCATAGAACTATCTCTCTATTTGTACCTACCTCTACAGAACAATCAACTTTGGCTGCACTTTGTCAACGTCGTGATGATATTACGCAAATGAGAACTCAAGAAAAATGCAGACTTGAAGCACCGGAAAATGATCATATAAAAGAAAGCTGTCAAAAGACCATTGAGTTTTTCGATAGTCAAATAAACGAACTCAATGATACTATACAAAAGATTATTGATGAAAGCCGCGAATTACAACAACGCCAAAAAATTCTTAAAACAGTTCCTGGAATAGGTAAAAAGTTATCACAAGATTTTTTGTGTTTAATGCCAGAGCTTGGTTACTTAAACAGAAAAGAAGTAGCAAGTCTTGCCGGAGTTGCACCGCATCCAAAAGAAAGTGGTAAAGCTGTTGGTTACCGAAGGATTACAGGTGGTAGAAGTAACGTTCGTTCAAAGCTCTTTACAGCCGCTATGGCTGCTACAAGGTCAAAATCTATACTTGGCGCCTTTTATTCTAAGCTTGTTGAAAGTGGTAAGAAGAAGATGGTGGCTATAACAGCCCTAATGCTTAAAATTATAGTAATTGCTAATACAAGACTTAAAGAAGCAATTAATTTGCATACTTAAAAATCTTCACAACGGTAACTGAAATCGGCTAATGAATATGTGCGTCCACACAGACTTAAAGCACATATTCATTAGCTTAAGCAGAAATTGCTGTGGTAGCTGTTTGATATAAAATTCTATTTCTATGACAAACGGGTTTTTATTGCCCATATAATTTGCAAAATTACACAAATAAAAAAATTTTTAAAAAACATAGTTGATACCAGATAAGCCATTAAGAGTAATAAAACTATTGAAGTTACAACAAAGTAAATGTGATAATTGTAGACTATGGTTTAAAAGTGATGATACAATAGAAATACATCACAAAGACCGGAATAGACGAAACAATATGATCAAAAACTTATCTTTGTTACATGGACATTGTCACGATGAATTACACAGGAAGTGTGCATGAAAAGCACCAAATTGGAGAGAAGCCGTATGAGGCGCAAAGTCTCACGTACGGTTTTGAAGTCGAGTGAGGAGGGGCGACCTTCTTCACTTAGACAACAATATGCAGATGAAACTACGGAAGAAGACTTAAGGAAAATAGCAGAAAAAGCACCAATAATAAAGTTAGCCTACGATGAATTACACAGGTTTAGCTGGAATGAAAAAGATTTAGTAGCATATGAAGAAAGAATAATGGATCTACGTAAGGAAGAAGCCATTCTTGAATACAAACTTGAGGAAGGTATAGAGAAAGGAAAAATCGAAGTTGCAAAAAATTTACTTAAAGCTGGTGTATCTGTTAATTTAATAGCTGAATCCACTGGCCTTTCTCAAGCTGAAATTGTACAGCTTAAGCAAGAAGTGGCCTAAGTATCACGGTTTTCAGGGCTTTTTTAGCTCGGCAGTGGTCTGAAAAGTCCATTTTTCACTTTATAAAATGTTTATATTTTACCACCTACTTTATTTGAATAAGTTCTTCTGCCGCACTCTGAACGGATACTTGAATCAGGCTCAAGTTGACAATTAGATGTTATCTTGTTATAATAAGTAAGTAAGTATTTATTAATTTAATCTTAACTTAAGAGGGTATTTATGGTAGCAAGTTATAGTGTTTTAAAAAGGTATGCGTTAGCCTATATAAAGAAATCTGGTAGTAACAGTGATGTTAAAGAGTTTTTACAATTTTGTAATACGCAAAATACCACAAATTGGAGTGAGGAGAATTTTAAAAATGCGTATGAAAAATTTACACATCCAAATTCAAGCAATAGGCACGATACAGGAAGCAGAAATGATCAATATAACGCAGGGAATAACGCACAACCTACAGGCTCTCAGATTACACATATACATGTACACAATAGAGGTTTAGACTTTTGGGATTATTTGCTATTACAATGCTGAATGGATTCTTTATTCGGTGGACGTGGTCACACTACGGTTAATAATATAACGAATATTAACAATGGTAATACCACTCATCAAGGGAGAAAAGAGAATAAAAAAGAATCAGAAGACAGTAGAAAGCTATTAGCTTTGGGTATAGTAGCTGCAGTTGTGTGTGTTGCTTTCCATGCTGGTATGTGTTTTTGGTATAACAGCAGCAGAAAAGTGGCTAGAAAAGAAGAAAAAATAGATTACCTGGATAGTAAATTTAAAACGTTCAGAAATATAGAATTTGCGGTTGGCGTTGTTTCTTTGGCAGCTTTGGTAGCTTGTGCTGTTTACCCAGTCTTACCAGTGTGGGGTTTAGCTATCCTTGGCGTTAATTCTCTCGTATGTTTTGCTGGTGGTTTAGCTTTTCATATGAAGCATGAGGAAGAATCAGAAAATATCGAGAAAGCTAAAGGAGCGGTAGATAGCTGTCTTAGACAAGGGCATGGTTATGGAGATTCTTCTCGTTATGATGCACCACCTCCTTACTTTTCTCAAGATCCTAATACTACTCCAACTGCTCCTCCTTGTAGTGAATTTGATAATCTTAATGCGAAACGGCAGTTTGAGAATTGTGAGGGGCTCACGTATGATAGAAATAAATAGTTTTATTTTTAGCCAAATTAATTGAATCAAGCCACAAAATCTGCTAAAGTTAACTTTGTGAAAGCACCCTTAGCTCAGTTGGATTAGAGCATTTGACTACGGATCAAAAGGTCGGGCGTTCAAGTCGCTCAGGGTGCACCACATTTTATAGGAAACAGAAGTCACACTTGAAATTAATATATGTAATACCTATCTTTAAAGGTTAAGCACTAAACTATTATATATGAGCAAAAAAGACTACTATGATCTGCTGGAAGTAGGCAGAAATGCCAGTATTGATGAGATAAAAAAAGCGTATAAAAAATTAGCATTAAAATATCATCCTGATAGAAATCCTTGCAATCAAGAAGCAGAGGAAAAATTTAAAGAAGTAACAGCTGCATATGAAGTTCTGTCTGACTCTGAGAAAAGGGCAGGCTATGACCGTTATGGCCACGAAGGTGCTTCTGGTGGATTTCAAGGCTTTAGCTCTGCAGGAGATTTTAGCGACATATTCAATGACTTCTTTGGTGGAGGATTCGGTGGTGGTGCAAGTAGATCGAGAGCAAAAAGAAGTGCAACAGGAGTATCTGGAGCAGACCTACGTTATGATCTTGAAATTACCTTAGAAGATGCATTTAAAGGAATACAAGCGCCTATACATTATGTGACAAATGTAAAATGTGATACATGCCAAGGCACAGGTGGCGAAGGAGCAATTAAACCAGTTCAGTGCCACACATGCCAGGGGAGCGGTAGGATTAGAACTCAACAAGGCTTTTTTACCATCGAAAGAACATGTACTACATGCTATGGGGAAGGAGAAATAATACAAAACAAATGTAAGAAATGTGGTGGAAGTGGACGTAGAAGAGATGAAGTAAATATATCCGTTTCAATTCCAAAAGGCATAGAAGAAGGAGCTAAGGTAAGGATAAGTGGTAAAGGAGAAGCTGGAACAAAAGGTGGAAAAAGTGGAGATTTATACGTATACGTGAAAATAATTTTCCATAAAATCTTTGCTAGAAATAAAGCAGATTTACATTGTAAAGTGCCTATAAGAATGACACTAGCAGTGCTTGGTGGTGAAATCGATATTCAATCAATTGATGGAGCTAAAATAAAAGTAAAGGTCCCTGAAGGCACTCAAACTGGTACCAAACTACGTTGTAGGGAAAAGGGTATGCCATATATGAACTCACATGCTCGTGGTGATTTATACGTACAGGTAATAGTTGAGACTTTAAATCCAAAAAATTTAACTAAAAAGCAAATTGAACTATTAAAAGCGCTTGAAGAAGAGGAAAATGCAAGTGTACAACAGCAATCTGAAGGGTTTTTTAGTAAAGTAAAAAAAAAATAAGAAATCTGCTAAATGACATAAAGGGATAACTGTTTACGGGTTTTCATTTAATCCTGCAATTCTTTGACCTTATTAATGGAAAACTTAACAATAGTGTTATTATTAGCCAACAGAAACTTCTTAGTTCCTTAAAACTATGTAAAAGCAATAAATTTCTTTATTTAAGGTCGAAGTTTTGCTATTCTCAAGTTTTAATAATTTAAATTTAATGAATATAAACAAAAATGAGTTTTTATTTCTTCCGCTTGGGGGAGTAGGAAGAATCGGGATGAATGTTAGCCTATATCATTACCAAGGTAAGTGGATTATGATCGACCTTGGTGTTGGTTTTGCAGATGAAACTATGCCAGGTGTTGAGCTGCTCATTGCTGATATAGATTTTATTGCTCAAAGAAAAAAAGATTTACTTGGAATAATAATTACACATGCGCATGAGGACCACTGCGGTGCAGTGCCCCACTTGTGGGAAGAGTTGCAGTGCTCCATATATACAACAAAGTTTACGGTTAATTTTCTTAAAGAGAAACTAAAAGAATCTCGATTGGAAGGTATAGTGCCTGTGAAAGAGGTGGACATAAATGGCAGCACAAATTTGGGTCCTTTTACCATCGAGTTTATAAATGTAACTCATTCAATTCCTGAGGCAAATTCAATATTAATTAGCACTGAAATGGGTAGTGCACTCCATACCGGAGACTGGAAATTTGATCCAAAACCTGTTGTTGGATTAACTTCTAATATGGAGCGCCTAAAAGAAATTGGCGATAAAGGTGACCTGCTTGCAGCAATTTGCGATTCAACCAATATATTAAGCAAGCATCACCCTGAGTCAGAAGGTGAAATTTATAATAATATTTATAACATAATAAAGCGGTCTAAAAAATTAGTTGCTGTTTCGCTATTTGCTTCAAATGTGGCACGAATTGAAACGATAAGCCAAGCTGCAAAAGCACTAAATAGAAAAGTAGTTTTACTTGGTAGATCTTTATGGAGAATAGTGAAAGTTGCGCAAGATAGTGGTTATTTAACTGATTCTCCTCAGTTTCTTGAAGCAAAGGAAGCAGTAAATTTTCCAAGGGAAAAACTGGTGCTACTTTGCACAGGTTGTCAAGGTGAGCCACTGGCAGCAACTTCAAGGCTTGCTAATAAGAGTCATCAAGCATTTAAAATGCAGCAAGGTGATACCATGATCTTTTCGTCAAAAATCATTCCTGGAAATGAAACTCGTGCGCACAACATGCTCAATGCCTTTATTGAGATTGGGGTAGAAGTTATCACTGAAAAAACAGAGCATGTTCATGCTTCTGGGCATCCAACAAGAGAAGAGCTAAAGGAAATGTATTCTTTAATAAAACCGAAGATGTCTATTCCAGTTCACGGCGAATATATTCACACGCATGCACATGTAAAATTTGCTAAAGAGTGCGGTGTGGCAAAAGCAATAATGATTGCACCAGGTGATATTGTTAATTTGGAGAACGGAGAAAAGGTTGATTCAATTGATGTTGACTACTTTGGTATTGATGGTATGTTGCTACGTCATCCGGAGAGCAGTGTTATAAAAATGCGTAAAAGAATGAGAGATGCCGGAGTTATTGTGGTAACAGCAGTTGTAAACAAGAAAAATAAATTGCTTGCTAAACCAAAAGTATTTGTACCTGGTGTTTTTGAAGTGCTAGAAGATGCAGCTACCATACAGAAAATTGTCAAGAAAGTTGAGTCGTTGTTTAGTTTGCAGCCAACAAAAAAAATTAAAAATAAGATTGAAAGTTCAATATTGAGTATCTTAAAGGAATATTTACTAAAAAGACCTATAATTGAGGTTCAGATAGAACAGGTATGAAATGAATGAAGCTATTCGTTCATCTGGTGTTATTTATTTCGTTATTTATTCCTTATTTTACAAAAGCTGCTTTATATGTTGATATAAAAAAAAGCAGTGTTGGTAACATTGGTCTTGTTGTATCTAAATGTACATGTAAAACAGCGTTGGAAAGCGAATTAAGCGAAAATATTGCAAAGGTAATAGGAACAAATTTATCTAATTGTGGCTTATTTAATGTAAAACGTGGCGCGGAAGCTGAATCTAAATCTTGGAAAAGCGATACTGTAGTCACAGTAAGTTTAAGCGAAATATCTGGTAGTGCATTAGAGCTATCATTTCGTTTATTTGACACTTTTACAAAAAGAGAATTACTTACTCAGTCAGTTGTTTTTCCAGCAAAAGACTGGAGAAAAATTGGTCACCTCGTTTCGGATGTGATACATGATAGATTAATTGGTGAGAAAGGGCACTTCAACACAAAAATCACGTATATCGCTGAAGAAAAAGATAGCAACTACAAATCTGTGCGTAAAATTGCTGTGATGAATCAAGATGGAAGTAATATAAAATACTTAACAAATGGCGATAGATTTGTGTCAACACCGAGATTCTCACCAAATGGAAAGGGTATTGTTTATATCTCGTACGCAAATGGTAAAAGTTATATAATATTAAAAAATTTAAAAGATAACACTGAATCAATAATCAGCGCATTTGAAGGAGTTGTTTCTGCACCAAGATTTTCTCCCGATGGTAAATCTCTTTTAATTTCCCACTCATTGGGTGGTGAAACGAATATATTATCTTTGGATTTAAGTAGTAAACGAACAAAAAAAATTACTAAAGGTTCAGCTATAAGCACTTCTCCCTCTTTTTCTCCAGATCAAAAGTATATGGCTTTTAGTTCTGATATAAGTGGGAGTCAGCAACTGTACGTTATCGATTTTACTAACAAAAGTAAAAAACCTAAAAGAATTAGTTTTGGAAGTGGAAGATATGCTACGCCTGTTTGGTCGCCAAAAGGAGATCTGATAGCTTTTACAAAGATTCAGTCAGGAAAATTTTACATAGGAGTTATGAAGCCAGATGGCAAAGAAGAACGTCTGCTTTCAGAGGGGCATAAAATTGAATCCCCGGCATGGCTACCAAATGGTAGAGAAATCATTTTTACAAGAACAGAATCACCAAGCAACTCTAAACTATATTTAGTAGACTTAGTAAAGAAAAATCAAAAAATGGTTTCCACTCCCACAAATGCTTCTTTACCGGATTGGTCTTATTTTTGAAAGTAGATTTATTGTATCTGTTCAGATGCATGGCTAATGTACAAATACTGAAACAAAAATTCCAGTGCTCCCTTTCTTGTCATCCCAGTGCTTGACACTGGGATCCAGATTGGGCACTAAGTTGGTAAACACGAAAGCGGTTAATCCTCTACAACGTTTTTGATGGAACTGTGCAAAAGGACTGGATTCCAGTGTCAAGCACTGGGATGACACCCATTTGTTCCTATAGTTGTCTTTTCTCGTCTACCTTATTTTGCCACTCTGCTGAACAGATACGATCTATTATAGGTTTGATATGAGCCTTATTTTACCTTAATCATTTATAACCTTTGGCACTACGAAATACCCATGCTCAGGTTTTGTATTGGACAATATCTCTTTTTTAATGTTTTGAGAATTTATAACATCATCGCGTACATGAATGTCCTTGTCTATACTGCCATAACGCATAGGAGAAATACCTTCAGTATTAACTTGCAATAAAGTATCATGTATCCAATCCAGCATTGTCAGTTCTTTGGAGTAGTGATCAATCTCGTCATTTGATAACTTAATCCTTACAAGCTGTGCAATTTTAAGCATTTCTTCTTTGGTAATTGTTATTTTTCTCTTATTAGCAAATTCTATTAGTGAAGTAATAACATCTTCTGTTGACTTAGCTGGCATTTCTACCTCCTTGGATGAAGTGAGTTAAAATATTTACAACCGAAACAACTTCTATTTTACCAGTTTTTTCAAGTTTGTGAAGTATGGTATCCGTAATCACTAATTTATCTAAAGAAGAGGAAGAGATTTTCTCAACTGCACTTCCTGAAAGCACACCGTGTGTGATGCATGAAGTTACGGACTTTGCTCCGTAACTTTTTAAAGCAAGAGCTGCATTACACAACGTTCCACCAGAGTCAACTATATCATCAACAATGACACAATTTTTATTCGCAACTTCTCCTATTATGTTCATTACTTGAGATGTGCCTGCTCTCTCCCTATATTTATCTACTACAATAATCTTATCACTTAACCCTATCTTGTACTTTTCCTCTAAAGTCTTTGCAAAAGCACGTGCTCTGCCAATTGCTCCAACATCAGGTGCAACAATTGCCAAATTTTCTGTGTGTATAGAGTCAACAAATGCTTCAAAGCAGTTCAAATTAGTTATCGGTACATCAAAGAATCCTTCAATTTGACTTGAGTGCAAATCAATAACTGCAACACTACTTGCACCTGCAGTTTGAATAAGATTTGCAACTAATTTGGCACTTAAAGCAGACTGCACATTATTGTTCTTGATAATTCTATCTTGCCTGCTATATCCATAATAAGGAATAATTACTACTATCCTTTTGGCTCCTAATCTATTTACTGCATCAATTATGAGCAGAAGCTCCATAAGGTTATCATTCACAGGGGGAGAAAGAGATTGTATTATATATACTTCTTGATTATATAGATCATTTGCTACTTCTACATTTACCTCGCCATCGGTAAACTTTGATATCCAAGCAGAGGATGGTTGAACATCTAGCCGGTTAACTACTGATTCCCCTAATTCCTTACTAGCATTACCTATTATTATCTTCATAACGCACTAATTGAGTTTTTAAGATTATACAAAAATTGTGAAATAATTGAAATGTAAGTGTCTTTATCTAGCATTCTTGTCGGTGAATTAGGTACCTCTTGTACAATGACCTGTCATTTTCACGCGTTGTTTCAATATACAGACCCAAATTGAAACAACTATACAAAATCCTGCTTATGTTTCAAGATAAATGACTTTAATGAAATATAATTTATCTAGTCATTTGTATCTGCTAACATACTACACTTCCCATTGTAGAGCCTCTGCAACTTACTGAAATTTATAATCGCTTTATAAAAAGCTTTATACTCTTTGCTTAATTGGAGGTGCTACCTCTGCACTTTCTGCTCTGTCTAGGCTCTGTGGACAAAAAATATGAAAAGAGAGAAAAAGATGGTAGTTTAGCCTAATAGGTAAAAAATGGAGAAACTACCATATGCAATATTATATCAAAGAGGAAAATTGGAAACAAATTTTAGAGTTCATAAAAAGCGTAAAAGGAATGCACAGCAAAGATGAAAAACGTTTAAGAATATTCATAGAGGCAGTGTGGTACATAGTGCGAAGTGGTTGCCAATGGAGACTTTTACCAAAAACTTATGGTAATTACAGGAGTATACATAAGCGATTTAAAAGATGGTGTGAAAGAGATGTCTGGAAAAAATTGCTTGAATATACTAAACAAGAGCCTGATTTAGAAGTTGCTATAATCGACGGTACGATCATCCGAGCCCATCCATGTTCATCTGGATATACAAAAAACTCCAAGGATCAAGAAGCTTTAGGGAGGAGCAAAGGTGGCTTTACAACTAAAATACATGCGCTTGTCGATGCACTTGGAAATCCACTTAAATTTACTCTGACTCCTGGTCAAAGAAATGAAATTACGCAGGCACAAGTGTTGACCGAAAGTATCTATAACTCTACTGTAGTAGCTGACAAGGGCTACGATAGCAATGCCTTTGTTACAAGTCTTGAAGACAAGGGATGTACAGTAGTTATTCCGCCAAAATGGAATCGAAAAGTGCAAAGGTATTACGATGAGCATATCTACAAAGAACGTCATTTGATTGAGTGTTTTTTTGGTAAAATTAAAAATTTTAGGCGCATTTTTTCCAGATTTGATAAAACTGCTGAGGTTTTTATGGGTTTTCTCAATTTTGTTGGAGCTCTTGTATGGCTTCTCTAAAATTTTGTCCACAGAGCCTAGAATAGTGGACTCATTGCCCGGTATATCGAATAAGTCATGGTTTTTATATTTTTTACCCATTAGATATTTATCCCTAAACATTCTCAATTTATGAGACAAGCTGATATCACGTATTAATAGCTCATAATTTATTTTATTACTGGCAAATTGTGCAGTGCGGAAAACTTTTACTTTTGTCCTGATATCTTCTCCTTTAGCATCAATTAAGGAAAAATCTATCACTTTAGGTAATATATCAAGTAAATCGTGCCCATTTTCGGTATACTCTAAATAATTCTTCATGTTGTCAGCTGCTCTTGCACTTAAAATATTGATTAACGGCTTATTAAGTAAATTCCCTTCCTCGTATTTTAACAAATTCCTTGCGGCTTGATTGAGCCCTAAAATTAACACGTTTTTTTCTTATTATCCTGACAAACAGATACCACAGCATCATCTTTTCTTCTTGCAGTTATGAAATCATCCATACTTTCATTCTATACAGCGTATTTATAAGTATAATAAGATTATATTAAGATTTACTTACTTATTAATATGCTTAATTGGGTATAGGCAAAATGTCATATGAGATGGCTTTGTTGTAGAAGAATCAAGATTACTGTTTATAGACTTCAAGTTACTGCAAAAAATATTTTAAAACATAGTGATATCTTGACTTTACCTAGTTAATATTCCAAATTATAAAAAAACAGATAGTTCTATGACGACAAGTCTATTACAAGGCAAAAAGGGATTAATAACCGGAATAATAAATAAGAGATCAATAGCATACGGTATAGCAAAAACTCTCTCAAAGCACGGAGCAGAACTTGCAATCACCTACCAGAATGAAATAATAAAAGAAAAACTATCACCAATAGCAGATGAACTAAATGTGGAGCTAATATTACACTGCGACGTTTCAAATGAAAAAATCATAGATAACGCTTTCGAAATAATAGAGAAAAAATGGGGTACTCTTGACTTTTTGGTGCATGCAATAGCATTCTCCGATAAAAATGAGTTAGATGGTAAATATGTCAATACTTCACTGGATAACTTCCTCAATGCAATGCATATATCGTGCTATTCTTTTACTGCTTTAGCGCAAAGGGCTGAAAAAATGATGTCAAATGGTGGTAATTTACTTACTTTATCTTATTATGGCGCTGAAAAAGTTATGCCAAATTATAACGTTATGGGTTTATGTAAAGCGGCACTTGAAGCAAGTGTAAAATATATAGCATGTGATCTCGGGCCACAAAATATCAGAGTAAATGCAATTTCCGCTGGTCCAATCAGAACTTTAGCATCTTCTGGAATAAGCGATTTTCACTCCATATCAGAATGGAATAGAAATAACTCTCCGCTCAGACGCAATGTTACAATAGAGGATGTTGGCAAGGCAGCGTTATACTTATTAAGCGACTTAAGTAGTGGCACTACTGGAGAAATTTTGCACGTTGATTCAGGATATAACGTTGTGGGAATGAAGGTAGTTGACTAACAAAGCACTAGTTCCTTCGGGTTCATACACAACTCTATCAGGAGTTTTGTGACTGTGATTGCAGAAAACATCGAACATAAAATTCCTATTGATAGAGTGACAGAAAAGCCTCTTATTGCTCCACTGCCAATAATGAACATTATTCCTGCAGCAATTAATGTAGTGATATTTGAATCCAGTATTGTCTTTATAGCGTTTTTAAACCCTTCTTCAATAGCACGTTCCACTCTCTTGCCAGATTTGATTTCCTCACGAATTCGCTCAAATATTAAAACATTTGCATCCACCGCCATACCAACAGTAAGTGCAATACCGGCAATTCCAGGTAAAGTTAGAGTTGCTTCAAGCAGAGTGAGAATTGATAATATAAGAAGTACATTAGAAAAAAGTGCAACAGAGGCCAATACACCTAATTTGCCGTAAGTGATGATTATAAATAAAGCCACGGCTATAATAGAGATTGTTGCTGCCATTTCCCCTGCCTTTATTGATTCTTCTCCAAGACTTGGGCCAATGTTTTTTTCTTCAATTATTTTAAGTGGTGCTAGCAGTGCTCCAGATTTTAAAAGTATTGCAAGTTCGCTTGCTTGTTTTTCAGTGAAATTACCGCTAATTTCTCCCTCTCCATTTAAAATTGGCTCACGTATTGTAGGTACTGTTAAGACTGTGTTATCCAGAACAATTGCAAAAGGTTTTCCCACATTTTCTTTAGTGATTTTTGCGAATCTTTTACTCGCTATGCTGTCAAATTTAAAATGCACTGTTGGTTTACCTAAGTGATCAAATCTAACTGATGCGTTAACCAGCGAATCACCACCTATTTCAGTTTTGCGGAATATTGGATAAGAATTACCTAAAGAATCCTTGAGCATGACAGTGGTTTCATGGTCTATATCCTGCACCTTGGCTATGTTAGTGTTTGCCAAATGAAAAGCTAGCTTAGCAGTTTTGCCAAGCAGAGATTTTATCTGCTTGGTATCTTCTACTCCAGGCACCTGCACTAATATTTTATTCTGCCCTTGTTTTTGAACGCTGACTTCCTTTGTGCCAAGTTTGTCCAAACGGCGCTGGACATTGTTTATTGATTCTGCAGCTACTTCACTGATCAAAGAATTTTTATAATGGGGTTTATACGAAATGAGAATCGAAGAATCTTTTCTATTTAGCTCTAAATTTGGATTTATCGCATTAATCAACACAGATGCTTTTTTATAATCATCAATATTATTTAAAGTTATAACGCTATTTTGTACGTTAGATTCAATATTTTTTGTTAGCAATGTCTCTTTTATTTCGTTAGCTAGCATGCTTAGCTTTTCCTTAAAATAGAAGTCTAAGTCTATGTTTAAAAGCAAAGATGCCCCTCCTTTCAGGTCAAGGCCTAAGTTTATTCTTTTTTTCGAAATAAAAAGCTTATTATCAAAGAAATTTGGCAGTGTTATGTATAAAGCAAATAAACAGATGCATAATACTGAAAAAGATTTGACTATAAGTCTGTTGTACATAAGTTGTAGGTTTAAAATTGTAATAATTGATTGTAAGTTAAAAATAGATTTTTGTAAAATTCTCTATTTGACCTTACCCAGAAAAAGTAGAGAGAAAGTTAAGACGTTTTTATCATGAGAATAAATTGTGCAGGAATGCAATAGTTATAGCTCTTTTCATAATAGTCCGGAAAGTTCATAGAAAAGCAGAATCAACAGCATGACGAAAAGATGTGAATAGAGGAATGTTTTTCCTAGCTCTGTTTTTTATAGCAAACCAATGATGCTCAATTTTGTTAAAATCGGGAGAATAAGGCGGTAGATATAAAATTTCTGCACCAACTCCTTTAGCAAGTTCAGTAATCTTATTAGACTTATGAAAAGTAGCATTATCAAGGATAACAGTTTGTCCAGGTTCCAAAATCGGTGTTAGGAACTGCTCAAACCATTTATTAAAGATATCCATATTACAGTGGCCTTCAAATGTTAACGGAACAACTATTTTTCTGCCGTTTAAGGCTGCAATCATACTGATTCGTTGAATTTTTTTACCAGATTTTAGAGCATAAAACCGCTGTCCTTTCTGAGAATATCCATAGGGATAGTCTTCGGTATTATCAATACCAGATTCATCTATATATACTAGGCTCTGTGGACAAAAAATATGAAAAGAGAGAAAAAGATGGTAGTTTAGCCTAATAGGTAAAAAATGGAGAAACTACCATATGCAATATTACATCAAAGAGGAAAATTGGAAACAAATTTTAGAGTTCATAAAAAGCGTAAAAGGAATGCACAGCAAAGATGAAAAACGTTTAAGAATATTCATAGAGGCAGTGTGGTACATAGTGCGAAGTGGTTGCCAATGGAGACTTTTACCAAAAACTTATGGTAATTACAGGAGTATACATAAGCGATTTAAAAGATGGTGTGAAAGAGATGTCTGGAAAAAATTGCTTGAATATACTAAACAAGAGCCTGATTTAGAAGTTGCTATAATCGACGGTACGATCATCCGAGGCCATCCATGTTCATCTGGATATACAAAAAACTCCAAGGATCAAGAAGCTTTAGGGAGGAGCAAAGGTGGCTTTACAACTAAAATACATGCGCTTGTCGATGCACTTGGAAATCCACTTAAATTTACTCTGACTCCTGGTCAAAGAAATGAAATTACGCAGGCACAAGTGTTGACCGAAAGTATCTATAACTCTACTGTAGTAGCTGACAAGGGCTACGATAGCAATGCCTTTGTTACAAGTCTTGAAGACAAGGGATGTACAGTAGTTATTCCGCCAAAACGGAATCGAAAAGTGCAAAGGTATTACGATGAGCATATCTACAAAGAACGTCATTTGATTGAGTGTTTTTTTGGTAAAATTAAAAATTTTAGGCGCATTTTTTCCAGATTTGATAAAACTGCTGAGGTTTTTATGGGTTTTCTCAATTTTGTTGGAGCTCTTGTATGGCTTCTCTAAAATTTTGTCCACAGAGCCTAGATCTTTTGCTATTTTTGTACTTGCTTGACCTGTTTCTTTAACCAGCTTAACAGCTTCTAATTTGAATTCTGCTATATATTCTCTTCTATTTGTCATATTTTGAAAAAACGTTTTATTTTACTCCAAAAACGTCTTAACTTTCTCTCTACTTTTTCTGGACTACTCCGAATCGGTTGACAAATTGGACGTTTGATAAGCATAATTTGGAGCTTCTTGTGTAATGACTATATCATGAGCGTGACTCTCTCTTAATCCTGATGCAGTAATAGTAACAAATTTACAATTTTTTTTCATCTCTTCTATATTCCTATTACCAGTATACCCCATTGCAGCTTGCAATCCGCCAATCAATTGATGGATTACTCCTGAAGCTGGACCTTTGAATGGAACTCTTCCTTCCACTCCTTGTGGAACTAATTTGAGTTTTGAATCTTTATCTTGAAAATAACGGCTAGCTGAACCTCGTTTCATTGCACTAATAGATCCCATTCCTCGATAGCCTTTATATGCTCTGCCCTTATACATAATAATCTCACCTGGGCTTTCGTCAGTGCCAGCAAAAATCGAACCAATCATCATAGAGTCAGCACCAGCTGCAATAGCTTTTGCAACATCTCCTGAGTATTTTACCCCACCATCAGCAATTAGTCTGACGTTTCTTGCTCTACACGCCTCTGCAACATTCTTGATTGCAGAGAATTGTGGCACACCAACACCTGTAACTATTCTGGTTGTACAGATTGATCCTGGTCCTATTCCAACCTTCACTGCATCAACACCCGCATCAATCAACGCTTCAGCAGCCTCCTTTGTTGCAATGTTTCCACCAATTAATTGCGTATTCGGATACATCTTTTTTATTTCCCTAATGGTATTGATAACGTTTTCGGAATGACCGTGAGCAGTATCCACAACAACTACATCAACTTCTTCTCCGATCAAAGCTTCACATCTTTCTATACCATCTTTTTTACCAGTGCCAATTGCAGCGGCAACTCTGAGCCGCCCTTTACTGTCTTTACATGAATTTGGGTATCTATTGTATTTTTCAATGTCTTTAACCGTAATTAAACCTATACAACAAGAATTTTCATCTACAACCAAAAGCTTTTCTATTCTATTTTCATGCAACAATTTCATTGCTGAGGCACTATTTACTCCCTGCTCCCGCACTGTCACTAACTTATCTTTTGTCATCACTTCGGAAACTTTTACATTTATGTTCTGGTCTTCAATAAACCTCACATCTCGGTTAGTTAAAATTCCAACTAACTTGCGTTGATTGACTACAGGAATGCCAGAATAATTGTGCTCTCTCATTAATGAAATTGCTTCCGCAACTGTTTTATCCGGTGAAATCGTGATTGGGTTATACACGATCCAACTTTCATATTTTTTCACCCTTCTTACTTCTAAAACTTGTTCATCTATTGATAAATTCTTATGTATGCAACCTATCCCTCCATGTTGGGCAATAGCTATTGCAAAGCCCGATTCAGTAACAGTATCCATCGCAGAGGATATGAGAGGGATATTTAGTTCTATACTATTTGTTAAATAAGTTTTTGTATCTGCATCGTAAGGTAATATATCAGAATAGGCTGGCAAAAGAAGTATATCGTCAAACGAATAACAAGCTTCCATTTTTTTCATAGGCTTTATTTAAAGCTTATACGCCAATTAATTAAATTGCAATAGGGCTTTTGCAAAATTAGCTATAGCTAAAGCAATTTAGGTTTACCAAAATATATTTATAGTTAGACTAGTAACTATAGGTGATGCCTTAAGTTGTCATTCCAGCACGTGACGCTGGAATCCAGCTTTTATAAGCTGGATCCTATGGTCAAGCCCACAACTGTACGAATATTGTCTAGCAGGAGGGTGTCATCCCAGTGCCCAGACACTGGGATCCAGAAATTTTATTAAGTATAAAAGTAGCCGTTTTATGTTAAAATACAACGTTTTAATGATTATGAAAAAGCTGGATTCCAGACTGGAATGACATCGTTTACTATGTGCCATATTGCAATGTTCGTACAGTAAGCCATAGGATGACAGAAGCGGAGCTATAGAAGCCGGTGTGGCTCTGTCGTATAGCTCTAACTGTTTTTAGGGGATAGAAAGGCTATATGGTTGCTAATATATTTTATTGTAAAATAAGCATTCTACATTATTTGCCAGCAAACAAAACTGCTCAATGGTTAAGTCTTCTGGACGCTGGTTTCCACTCAATTTAGCGTTTTCAAGGACAGTTTCAGCGTGGTTCGTTATATTTTGCAAGCTATTTCTCAGCATCTTTCTTCTTTGAGAAAAAACAGCACGTGTTAATCTTGTTAAGGTTTCCAAATTTACTGCAAATTTTGGGATAGGCAAAGGATTTACTGTAATTACTGAAGAATGTATTTTTGGTCTTGGAAAAAACTCTTTAGGTTCAATATCAAATTCCTTTTTTATATCACATAGTAACTGGCTTAGCACTGATAAGGAACCATAATCTTTAGAATTGGGTCTTGCCGTAATGCGATCTGCTACCTCTTTTTGAAACATTAATGTCAAGTTCGTAAAAAATTTTATATTATTTAACCACTTTAAAAATAACACTACCGAGATATTGTAAGGCAAGTTAGCAATAACTTTAACTGGGCGCTCTATCAGCTCTTCTTCTGTAACATGTAGTGCATCCGCTTCTATAATTCTATACTTTCCTTGATGCTCATTTAGCAGTTGGTCATGGTGTTTTACTAAATCTCTATCTTTTTCTATAGAAAGTAGAGACTTTGGATTATGCACCAATATTTCTCTTGTTAATGCACCATATCCAGGACCAATTTCAATGACATTAAAATTTTCCAGACTACCAGCTAAAGCGACGATTTTTTTTGTTATCTCACTCGATAAAATAAAATTTTGCCCTAGACTCTTTTTTGGCTTCAGTAAAAATTTTTTCATATTATTTTCATTATACAGTATTTTAAAAATTAGTTGACTAAAATTCATTGATAATTGTATATTATTAATGTGTTTAACGCCGGCTTAGCTCAATTGGTAGAGCAACTGACTTGTAATCAGTAGGTTGTCAGTTCAAGTCCGACAGCCGGCACTCTCACTCATATAAGTAAAGTTGATGTCCTTTTTAATAGTAGCAAATTGGAAAATGAATGGAATGCGTTCTTCATTTGTTGACTTTATAGGCAAACTTAACGACAAGAGCAACGAAATTACCTCTAAATTAGTAATTTGCCCTCCTTTTACGTCATTTCCAAGCAGTATAGAGTTGAACAATAATATTAATATAGGAGCACAGAATTGCCATCATAAAAAGTTCGGTTCTTACACAGGTGAAATTAGCGCAGAAATGTTAAAAGAACTAGGGTGTACTTACGTAATACTTGGGCATTCTGAAAGGGCCAATGAAAAAGATAGTGAAATAAAACTTAAGTCGGAAATAGCAATAGAATCAGGCTTATACCCAATTATCTGTGTAGGTGAAAATTCAGAAGATTATAAGAATGAAAAAACAAAAGAAGTAATAGAATATCAATGCAAAAACCGCTTGCCAACACACGGTGAATATACCGTAGCATATGAGCCAATATGGGCAATAGGCACAGGTCATGTGCCAAATAATGATGCAATTGCTGAGGTGATAGAGGTAATAAAATTGTGTACTAGTAAAAAACACATTATATATGGTGGTTCAGTCAGTTCAGAAAATATAGAAAATTTGTTAAATATTTCAAATTTATCAGGAGTTTTAATTGGCAGTGCAAGCTTAGATTTCGATCACTTTTATAAAATCATACAACAGGTTGAAAAAAAGTTTTCTCTTATCAATTCTAAAAGTAGATAAAAGGGAATTACTCACTATAGGAATAGGGCTATCACGGGCGTCTCAGTAGATTCCGCTAATGCGTACTCCCTCGTCATAACGTCACGGTATCCGCTAACACGTAGCGAGATGACGGTTGTCAGAGTGACACTGGTTTCCATACAAAAGTGGTGTCATCTAAGTAGCTGATACTGATTTCTATCCAAGACGCCAGTGCCCAGACTACTTGGATCCAGAAGACTTAATTTCAACCAAGTGGCTGCATAATAAAGGCTGGATTCCAGCGTCACGCGCTGGAATGACATCTTTCTTGGTGAACTCAAATCATAATGTTCGTACGGTTGTGGGCTTATAGCTAAAGTAATCTAGGCTCTGTGGACAAAAAATATGAAAAGAGAGAAAAAGATGGTAGTTTAGCCTAATAGGTAAAAAATGGAGAAACTACCATATGCAATATTACATCAAAGAGGAAAATTGGAAACAAATTTTAGAGTTCATAAAAAGCGTAAAAGGAATGCACAGCAAAGATGAAAAACGTTTAAGAATATTCATAGAGGCAGTGTGGTACATAGTGCGAAGTGGTTGCCAATGGAGACTTTTACCAAAAACTTATGGTAATTACAGGAGTATACATAAGCGATTTAAAAGATGGTGTGAAAGAGATGTCTGGAAAAAATTGCTTGAATATACTAAACAAGAGCCTGATTTAGAAGTTGCTATAATCGACGGTACGATCATCCGAGCCCATCCATGTTCATCTGGATATACAAAAAACTCCAAGGATCAAGAAGCTTTAGGGAGGAGCAAAGGTGGCTTTACAACTAAAATACATGCGCTTGTCGATGCACTTGGAAATCCACTTAAATTTACTCTGACTCCTGGTCAAAGAAATGAAATTACGCAGGCACAAGTGTTGACCGAAAGTATCTATAACTCTACTGTAGTAGCTGACAAGGGCTACGATAGCAATGCCTTTGTTACAAGTCTTGAAGACAAGGGATGTACAGTAGTTATTCCGCCAAAACGGAATCGAAAAGTGCAAAGGTATTACGATGAGCATATCTACAAAGAACGTCATTTGATTGAGTGTTTTTTTGGTAAAATTAAAAATTTTAGGCGCATTTTTTCCAGATTTGATAAAACTGCTGAGGTTTTTATGGGTTTTCTCAATTTTGTTGGAGCTCTTGTATGGCTTCTCTAAAATTTTGTCCACAGAGCCTAGAAAATTAACGATATTTTATTCCCCGGTGAACGCTCTATTTTGTTTTCCAACTCTAGTTCCAAAAGAGCCATTAGAGCTATGTTGGTAGAAAGTCCGCTTGCTAATATAAGTTCATCTATATCAACAGGTACAGAGTTAATATGATCAACTATAACAGATTTTGCCTGTTGTAATTTTTCTTGTTTTTGGTTAACAGCATAGTGCTCAACATCAAATAGGTTTTTTTGCTGCGGAGGTAAACTAAACCTAACACTTTCTATTATGTCATCAGCGGACTCGATAAGCTTAGCACCGTTTTTAATTAAATAATTACTACCACTACAGCGTGAATCTAAAGGGAAACCAGAAACTGCAAACACCTCTCTCCCTTGATTTAAAGCAAAATCTGCTGTTATTAGAGAGCCAGAACGTTTCGACGCTTCAATCACTGCAACACCCAGCGATAGACCAGATATAATTCGATTCCTTTGAGGAAAATATTGAGGCTTTGGTTTAGTAGCAAATGGAAGCTCAGTAACTATTAATCCGCCATTCTCGGTGATTTTTTTGTATAGATCAAAATTCTCTTTTGGGTACACCACATCAATCCCACTTGCTGTAACAGCAATAGTGGGATGATCTTTGTATATTACACTGTTTGCTGCAGTATCGATTCCTCTTGCAAGTCCAGAAACAATAACAAAACCAGCTTCGCTTAAATCAAGTGCCAACTTATTGGCAAAATTTCTTCCATTTATTGAAGAGTTACGCCCACCAATTATTGCAATTATCTCGCGGCTTAATAATGATACATCACCAAGCGCAGTTATTGCAGGAGGACAACTAGAGATATTTCTTAAAAGATCAGGGTAATCTGGGTCACATGCGGGTATAATTTTAGCTCCAATTCTTTCTGCATTATTGATTTCTTCTCGTGCATCTTGAATGCCATACACCTTATTATTAGCCACCCTATTGAGATATTTTAGCACCTCATCTAGCGATCCATGTGTTCTTAGTATACTAAAAAACTTTATTGGTCCTATAGTTCTAGCCAAGCTTAACCATACTTCTAATTCTTTGTTGTTCAATTTATTTATCTTCATAAAAGACTTGAATTTCTTATCAATTTAGTGTACCCAAGATAATACAAATATACAGTGTTTTATGACGCATTTTGTTACAGATAAATGCATAAAATGTAAATATACGGACTGTGTGGAAGTATGTCCCGTTGACTGCTTCTATGAAGGTAAAAACATGCTCGTGATTAACCCAGATGAATGTATTGATTGCGGAGTGTGCATACCTGAGTGTCCAGTAGATGCAATTGTAACTGATGATTCCATAAAAGATATTTTAGAACTAGATGAAGAGTTGCTGAGCAGCGAACAAAAAACTTTCAAGTCATTTTACAACATAAACTTAGAATACTCACAAAAATGGCCAAATATCACAGCTAAAAAACAACCTCTCTATACTGCAGAAGAGTATAAGGAAAAAAAGGATAAAACAACTTATTTTGATGAAAATTTAGAATAATATTAACAAAGAAAAAGATCAGACTCCTTGCATAACCATATGAAAAACTAGCAACTCACTCTTCTTTGTCATTCCAGCGCGTGACGCACAATCGTACGAACATTGCAATTTGCAGGTGGCAGATGGTGTCATGCAAGTAGCTGACACTGGTTTCCATCCAAAAGGGCAGTGCCTTTATGATGTCATCCGAGTAGCCCCTATGATGTCATCCCAGTGCCTCTATGATGTCATCCCAGTGCTTGACACTGGGATCCAGAAAAAAGAATGGTGTCATTCCAGTGCCCAGACACTGGAATCCAGACTTTCCGTAAAAACGTTATATTTTAACATAACACTTTATATGCTCACCAACTTAGTGCTAATCAAAATCCTGGATCCAAGTAGTCAGGGCACTGGGATGACATCATTTGTTGTATCTTAACAAAACAAACGTTCGTACAGTTGTGCATAGGATAGAGCTATAGAATTTTTCAAAGCGTTTTTTCTATTGAAGATAAGAGCATCTTTTATATATGCTATATAGTAAAACATAGAATGCTTATGGTTCCAACTATAGCAATTTTAAGTGGTGGATTTTCTTGTGAGAGAGAAATATCACTTATGAGTGGAAAAGCAGTAAAGAAAGCGCTCGATAGCCTTTCATATAATGCAATAGAAATAGATGTTGACAGCAATATTGCTGAAAAGCTTAAAAAAATTAATCCGGGCCTTGCTTTTATCGCTCTGCATGGACCTTATGGTGAAGATGGCTGCATTCAAGGTTTATTGGAAATCTTAGGTATAAAATATACACACTCAGGAGTTATGGCTTCGGCTGTTGCTATGAACAAGGCAATGTCAAAGCATATATTCCGGTCCCTTAGTATTGATACTCCAAAAGGTTATGTAATTAGCCGAGAAGATGTACTAAAAAATAATATTAAAATCGATTATCCGTACGTCTTAAAACCAATTAATGAAGGTTCAAGTATTGGAGTGTACATAATTTTCTCGCACGAGGATTACTTAGAACTGAAAGATAATAGTTCTACTATAATGGAAAAGATGATCGTAGAAGAATACATACCGGGCATAGAGTTACATACTGCTGTATTGCTGGATGAAGCAATTGGCACTATAGAAGTACGACCAAAAAATAAATTCTATGATTATGAAGCAAAGTATACAGATGGATTTGCAGAACATATATTTCCTGCTGAAATTCCTAACAATATATATAAAATGACCTTGGAACACGCACTGAAAGTTCATCAATTTTTAGGATGCAAAACTATTTCCCGCTCAGATTTCCGTTATAATCCCAAAAATAACACTGTAAAAATGCTTGAGATTAATACACATCCTGGCTTTACTGAGTTATCGTTAGTGCCAGAAATTGCAAAATTGGCAAAAGGAATCAATTTTAATGAATTAGTTAAAATTATTATTGAAGATAGTTTGCAGCACAAAAATATTAGGGATTTAAGTCATGTTGAGCAGTATTGCTAGAAGCCAAAGGAGTTTTTTGCGTAAGTGTGCCTTGGTTATTATCACAGCACTTTTTCTTACGCTAATACTTTACAGCTCACTTGATAAAATAATAAATCGATTTAATTACTACTTTACTTGGTATAATGACTGCCTATCTAGTTTATTACTCAGTAGTGGATTTTCAATCGACGAAGTAGTCGTGAGCGGCAATAAATTTACAAACAAAAAGGATATTCTAAGTTTGACAGATAGAACGCAACCTATCCTGTATATATCACTTTCAAAACTTGCCGGTAACATACAATCCGTAAGCAGGTGGATAAAACACGTAAGAGTTCACAGAATTTTGCCCAATACTCTACACATTAATATAGATGAGCATAAACCGTTTGCTCTCTGGAAAGATAATAACAAAACCTCGGTAATAGATTTTGAAGGTAAAGTGATCGTAGATGACTATCTAGTAGATGATCTTGTTGTAATTACAGGACAAAACTCGTTATCAAACCTAGAATTTGTTAGAGATGTGTTGGAGAGTAAAACTCAATTAAGAGACCACATTTCTTCTTTTGCTTATATAGGGAATAGAAGATGGAATATCATACTTGATAACGATTCCACAGTAAAACTGCCTGAAGATAACCCTTATAGTGCATGGGACTATTTAAACCACTTACACAATACAACTGATTTTACTTTCAGCGATTGGAGTATTATTGATATGCGTATTACTGATAAAATCTTTGTGAAGAGGTGATCTGCTGTCATCCAAGCAGCGGGATACTTAACCGTCATACCGCGATTCATTCGCGGTATTCAGCCGTTAACAAGCAGCGGAATGACAGCAATCCTACGTCATACCGCGATTCATTCACGGTATCTCTTGGCATAGATCCCGCTAACACGTAGCGGGATGACGGTTGTCAGGCTAGCTGTCATCCCAGTAGCCTCCTTTCTCCTATCATCCCAGTAGCCTCCTTCTCCTGTCATCCCAGTGCCCTCTACCTTGTCATCCCAGTGCCCAGACACTGGGATCCAGGAAAAAGAATGGTGTCATGAAAGTAACTGACACTGATTCCTTTATGATGGTGTCATCCCAGTGTCAAGCACTGGGATGACAAAAAAAGGAGCACTGGGATGACACCCTACTAGGTGTACAGTCCCAGAGTGTGATGGTATGATAAAATATGAGAAAAAAATACCATCAAAGGAGGAGTTATGGGACAAATATTACATGGGTGCGCCAAAACAACACAGACGATTCGTAGAGCAATACAAAATAGAAAAGAGAGCATAGCAAAACTCTCCAAGCATTATAACCTTAATCCAAAAACTATTATTAAGTGGAGAAAACGTTCATTTACGAAAGATGCTGATATGGGTCCAAAGCGTCCAAGATCGACTGTTTTAACGCTAGAAGAGGAAGCTATAATAGTTACATTTCGCAAGTATACACTACTGCCACTAGATGATTGCCTTTACGCTCTGCAGTCTACAATTCCGCATTTGACTCGCTCTAGCTTGCATCGTTGTTTACAAAGACACAACATTAGCAGATTACCAACTGTTGATGGAGAAGTTAAGTCAAAAAAGAAATTCAAACAATATCCTATCGGTTACTTTCATATTGATATTGCTGAAGTTAGAACTGAGGAGGGCAAATTACATTTGTTTGTTGCTATTGATAGGACATCCAAATTTACCTATGTTGAGTTGCGTAACAGTGCTACAAAACCCATAGCTGCTGAGTTCTTACGTAATTTGATTAGAATTTTACCGTATAAAATCCATACTATTTTGACAGATAACGGTATACAATTTACAAACCAGAAGCGTCATAAGTATGCTTTCCAACATATATTTGATAGAGTTTGCGAAGAGAATGTTATTGAACATCGTTTGACAAAAGTTAGCCATCCTTGGACGAATGGGCAAGTCGAGCGTATGAATAAAACTTTAAAGGATGCTACAGTTAAGAAGTATTACTATCAATCGCACCAGCAACTTAAAGAACACCTTTATAACTTTGTTATGGCTTATAATTATGCAAAGAGACTCAAAACTCTTAAGGGTCTTACTCCTTATGAATTTATATGTTATCAGTGGACACAGTCTCCAGAATTATTTATACTAAATCCACACCATCACACTCTGGGACCATACACCTAGAGCTTGTAATCCATAAAAATCACTTACTCCGCTACTGTCTGCTTCATCTGTCCATCTTAGCCATAATTCTTGTACTTTCTTTCGAAATTCTCCATCTCTTGCTTTTGATTGTGGTTTTATTCCTGTTCCAATAGAGTTACTTACTATTGTATCAATGATATTTGCTGCATATGGATTTTTTCTCACCATGTCACGTGATCGACTACGTAAAGTTTCAAGGCTTTGAGACAGCAAATTGTTTATACTTCCTAACTCTGGTTGAAAGTGAAAAAATCTTCTTCCTGAGCCTGCTGCATCCCAGGCTGAGCTTTTTATCTTTGGTTTATTAAATAGTTGTTTGAATGATTTGAGTAACATTTAGCCCCTTGAGTATGCAACAAGTTGCTGCACAAATTTGAGTGATTTTATTTCAATTTACACTCCAGTAAGTTTTGCTATCTTTTATAAATTGTATCCCTATGTCCTATTTCGGTGATAGTTACCGTATATTCTAGCTTAGCTATTTTATAAATAACCCTGTAATTACCTACCCTTAGTCTCTTACTACCTACTAACCTACCACTCAATGGCTTACCAAGATTAATCGGATCAATTGTAAGACGCTCGTCTATAGCTCTTCTAATTCTTGATCTTATTGTTGGTGGTAAAGTAAGGAAATCTTTCTCAAGAACCTTTTCCGAATAGATAATACTGTATTTCACTCATCTTTAATTGTCTTTGCAGATAATACTTTATCCCAGTCAACATCCTCATTTTTCACCGTCTTTGCATCTGGCATATCACGTTCTTTTATGATTTCAGCCATCTCTTTCTCTGCCTCGAATTCTTCCTTCACAAGACACACTAAAACTTCTGGTATAGTTTTATTCCATGTTTTTGCAACCTCTGTAAGATACTGAGCAAATTCCCCCTCAAAACTTACATTAACATTCAGCCTTTCTTGACCTTGATCCATATTTTAACTATAAAACACCAATTTTAAACTATAACATTTTTACACAATTTTGTCAATCCCCTTACTTGTCGCAATCACAATTCTTCTCTTCGGTCTCACACCTGCAACTTTCAGTTCAGCTTTAATACGTTGCCGTAGATTCAGCAAATCATTTATCTGAACTTCAGCATATCTCACAACATGGTCACCATATGCAATTGATACTACTCGCTCTCCGCTTTGCAGCTTCTTTATCGCTTCTTCAATTTGAACTAAATACTCTTCGTTATACATTTTCCAACCACTTACTCTGTCTTACTCTTTTAGGCTTTTTACTTTCCATTTTTCCACTCAAACTATTCCATTTACTCTCTGGCCATCTGTCTATTCCCAGTGCTATCGATGCTGCTCTTGCGTAAATTCGACAATCAAGTACTTCATTTCTTTCTCTTACCTTTTGCCACTCTTGTTTGGTGTATCCTTTCACTACCTTGCTGACTAATTGCTCTTCCGTTAGCTGCTTAAAATATTCAGGTGCATACTCGGGAAAATGACAATATCCTGCTGGCACTTTCTCTTTTTCCCCGTTTTTTAAAACATTAAGTAGCTGAAAAAGCTCTGACTTTAATATCGATACTCCAACTGGCCATAGCTTTATTCCTCTCTTTAGCTTTTGACCACCAACTGTTATATCTACTCTACTTGGGCTGCTAAGTGGTACTAGCGCTTTGGTTACACCTTTGACTGCCATTACTCTTCCACAGCCTTGATGACCTCTTACCCAGTTGTATACTTCCTGCGTTGCATAACCTGCATCAACTGCCATCATGCTTATCATGTATTCAAGCCCATTTTCACCGATAAAATGATGATTTAAGAGCTCAGAGAGTTTTCTCCATACTTCCCCACCTCCTGTATCTCCTTCAAATACTCGATAATCTATTGACCAATTTTCACGGCTTTTTCCCCATGCGACAACTTCTACTTCTAAACGATCTTTTTGTACATCAACACCTGCTGTGAGTACCACTTCGCCTTTTGGTACTGTGCCTGCGGGAAAAAATTCTCTCCTGTTAAATAGTTGCTTCCAGTCCGGTACTTCTCCTTTATCTACCCAAGTTTCTCCAAGCGTTGTATTTATCCAAACTTTCAGTAATTGTTCACTTTCTTTGGCATGGAGAAAATCTTCTACTGCTTGTTGCCAACTATACCAGCCAACTGGACTATAAAGACTTGAAAGATGAAATCCTTTTTTCTCACCTTTCATTGGATTAGTAGCTCTCCATTCTCCACGGTCAAGCATCTCTGTCTTTTGATGATTTTCTATCTTTTCACCACATTCTATACATATATAGTGTGCTGTATTTGGATTTTTATCTTCCCATTTTATTTGTGACCATTTTAGAACTTGATAGTAATTACAATATGGACATGGTACAAAAAAATATCTCTTATCTGTTGCTTCGAATTCCTTCTCAATTCTGCTTATTCCATGAATCGTTGGTGTTGATACTAAAAAAATCTTTCGCCGTGCAAAAGTGTTAGTTCGAGCAATACTGAGCAGTACTGGATCTCCTTCTCCTCCTGAATCTCCTGGATAGGCATCTATTTCATCAAGAAAGAGATATTTTACTGGCATAGATCTCAGTCCTACACTGCTGTTTGCTCCGGTTATTACTACTATTCCACCTGGAAATTCCTTACTTTGTACAGTATTGCCTGAGTCTCTTGATCTTGGGTCTTTTACTTTACTCTTTAAACATGGTGTACTCTCTATTAACGGCGCAAATCTTCCCTTCGACCAACGTTTCCCCATTTCAACTGTTGGCTGTACTACTAGCATTGGTCCTGGTGTTTGATCGATGATATAGCCAATCCAATTGTTGCCAGCTTCTGTTCCCCCAATCTGCGCTCCTTTCATGAATACTACTTTTTCTGCTGGTGAGGACGGAGAAAGTGAATCCATGATTTCTTTTAAATAAGGAGTTCTTTCCGTTCTCCATTTACCTGGCTCTGATGCTGCAGTTGCTGCTAAAACTCGATACTCATTCGCCCACTCTGATACTTTAAGTTGCGGGTCTGGTCTTAAACCTTCAGAAAAAGATGTGGCGTATATCATTGTCTGCATCTACTCATAATTGCAACATTATTAACAGTAGAACTACACTCTTCCAGTTCCATAAACATCTTTTTCTGAAATTCGTTTTCTATATATCTTTTGCTCATCTCACTTATCATTATTGCTATAACAAGCGCAAATACCCCTGTTATTGTTGCAAAAATGATTGCACTGCTTATTGCTGTTACCGTTAAACCTATATATGCTGCCATTGCTACTGCGCTAACTGTAATACAGATGCAGATAATATTATTATGTTTTTTCATCCTTTTATCTGCTATTTCTCTCTGTGCTATATATTTATTATGAAGGGTTGGAAAATTAACAACGGTATCTCTGCAGAGTAACGCTCCATTTTTTTCATTAAATAAAACTTTAAGTAATTCTAAATTATTTGACTTGATTGCTAAGTGCAAAACAGGTGTATAGTTTGCTCCTTTTTTCAGTAGTAATTTTACTACATGTAAATGTCCTTTTTCTGCAGCAAGGTAAATCGGTGATAGATCTTTATTATTTGAAATATCAATATCAATTTCTTCCTTTAAGATTGCATCTACAAGCTCAATTTCTCCTTTCTGTCCAGCTAAATGCAATAGACTATTCTTCTCAGAACCATATTTATTGCTCATCAAAGTCTTCTTTATCTCAGGTCTATTTTTAGCGTAATCAAATGGTGTCTTGCCGCTATCGTCTTTTACCAGAGGATCTATATCTTCTCGCGTTAGTAAGACCTCTATTGTTTTAAGTCTTTCAGCGTAATGTAGTGGTGTTTTATTTTCGTAGTCTTGCAAATTGACTTGAGCATTAGGCTCCCTTATTAAGCATTTGAGGATATCAAGACATAAGTCTCTTTCATCGTAATTAGTATTACTTACAGCTATATGAACAGGTGACAATTTCATTGAGTTTTGCCCTATACGTGCGCTATTTACATCTGCACCTAGCTTTAGCAGTAACTTTACTATCTCCAACTTTTTATTATTAACTGCATAGTGCATTGGTGTCTGATTTCGTGCATCAAAAACCTCGATTTCAGCATTTCCTTCTCTTACTAAAATTTTTACAACTTCTACATGTCCAATACCAGCTGCCAAATGTAATGGTGTATGAAATATTGCATTGCACGAATTAACATCAATGCCTCTATTTATTAGGTACCTTACAGCATGTACCTCACCCACCATTGCAGCTAAATGAAGTAAGCTATCTTGTTCTGATCCGTATTTGTTATTAATTAGCGCTTTTAATATTTCTGCTTTTTTCCCTTCTTTGGCGTAATCAAGAGATGTTTTACCATCATTATCTTCCACAAAAGGATTAATGTTCTTCTTCGTGAGTAACAAATCCACCATGCTTAATTCGTCAAACTCTATAGCGCAATGTAGTGGGGTTTTTCCGTTTAACCCTCTAACATTTATATCTACTCCTGGTTGATTAATGAGGCACTTTATTAATTCTAAACTTAACTTAGCAGACATTATTAAAATTTAGCGTTAGATAATTCTTCAAGTGAGTTTGTAATCTCTTCAGTGAGCGCCATATGAATCTTTTCAGTGTCACTCAGTGATGCAAGTAGCGCTGAAACTCTATTTGGAATATTAAGCAGATTATTACGTACAACTCTTGCTACATTAAATGCATCGCGCTTTACTTCCTCTACTGCTACAAGTTCTCCTATCTCAGCCTTAGCTTTTGCCTCAAGCAGTTTACCTCGTTCCATTTCATTTTTTATTCGCGTTTTTAGCAACATCGTGGAAAGGTTACTTGTATTTTCGTTTTCTGGATTTTTCCTCCTCAATGGCTGGCTTGGATCTCTGATTGTTTCTATAGCCCTATTTGCTTGTTCTCGGTCAATGAGTCCATCCTCCAATTCAACTATTCCTTTCTTTACTAGATAACAGACATATTGCTTTGATACTCCTATCTCTCTTGCCCATTCCGTTTGTGTGATCCTTTCCACTTTTTTTGCCCCTTTATTGCTGTTTTTCTTCTTGAATTTGTGCAAAAGTTTTGCCAGTACCAGAAAGAATTGCCTTCCTACCTGTGTACACTTGCCAACGTTTTATCGTTACATCTACAAATTTTGAATCTAGCTCTATTGTCCTGCAGATTCTTCCTGTTCTTTCACATGCAATTAGTGTGCTGCCAGAACCACTAAATGGATCAAGTACTATGTCTCCTGGTCTGCTGCTGTTTACTATTGCTCTCTCCATTAGCTCTACTGGCTTCATTGTTGGGTGCAGTGAGTTATGTATTGGCTTATCATAAAACCACAGATCACTTTGATTTCTACCGCCATGCCACTCACGTTTATTGCCGCTTTTCCATCCATAGAGTATTGCTTCGTATTGTCTTTGATAATCAGACCTGCCTAGTGTAAAATGATTTTTTGCCCAAATGATAAATGTCGACCATTTTCCTCCTGCTTCTTCAAATACTTTTTGCAACGTTGAAAACTCTGATGATGATATGCAGATGTAAATTGCACCTTTCGTATATGCTAAAATATGAGTGCAAATATCATAGAGAAAAAGTTCGTACTTTTCACCTTGATTATCGTTTAATATTTTTTTATCTTCTCTCTCTTGGCTACTACCATAATCAACGTTATATGGAGGATCACAAACAGTAATATCTGCCATTTTGTCATCTAACAGCGCTTTATATGATTCAACTACAGAGCTATCACCACAATAGATTCGATGATTTCCTAAAATCCAAAGATCACCTGGTTTTGTTATTTCTACTTTTTTGTCATCAACAGCTAAATCAGAAAGATCTTCTTCTTCATTATCTAAATTATCAAGAAAGTTTTGAACTTTTTCCAATTCAAATCCTGTCATTTTTAGATCAAACTGCAAATCTTCTAACTCTTGAATTTCCACTTTTAAAAGATCATCGTCCCACTTTGCCCAATTAGCTGATTGATTTGCAAGTAGTCGAAAAGCTTTAGTTTGTGGTTCATTTAAATTATCACTTAAGACTACGGGAATGCTCTCCATACCAAGCTTTCTTGCTGCTTTAAGTCTTAAATGACCATCAACCACAGTTCCATCGCTTTTTGCAACTATTGGAATACGAAAACCAAATTCCCTGATTGAAGCACACATTCTGTTGACCACATCGTCATTTTTACGTGGATTACGCTCATATTCGATGAGATTTTGAGTAGGATAGTAGTGGATTGCTAAATTCATATAATTTAAATCCTTAATAATTAAAAAGTTAATAATTAAAATATCTCTGACGCTAAAGAAGGCCTGGGGTCAGCACCACCAAACCCGCTATCCTGGCTGAAAGGACCCACTTTTTATGGATTTCTCAGCTTATTAATATCTTTACCAAAGTCCATAACATAGAACATCAAAGCTAAAGCATCTGCTTGATTATCATCTCTAGGCTCTGTGGACAAAAAATATGAAAAGAGAGAAAAAGATGGTAGTTTAGCCTAATAGGTAAAAAATGGAGAAACTACCATATGCAATATTACATCAAAGAGGAAAATTGGAAACAAATTTTAGAGTTCATAAAAAGCGTAAAAGGAATGCACAGCAAAGATGAAAAACGTTTAAGAATATTCATAGAGGCAGTGTGGTACATAGTGCGAAGTGGTTGCCAATGGAGACTTTTACCAAAAACTTATGGTAATTACAGGAGTATACATAAGCGATTTAAAAGATGGTGTGAAAGAGATGTCTGGAAAAAATTGCTTGAATATACTAAACAAGAGCCTGATTTAGAAGTTGCTATAATCGACGGTACGATCATCCGAGGCCATCCATGTTCATCTGGATATACAAAAAACTCCAAGGATCAAGAAGCTTTAGGGAGGAGCAAAGGTGGCTTTACAACTAAAATACATGCGCTTGTCGATGCACTTGGAAATCCACTTAAATTTACTCTGACTCCTGGTCAAAGAAATGAAATTACGCAGGCACAAGTGTTGACCGAAAGTATCTATAACTCTACTGTAGTAGCTGACAAGGGCTACGATAGCAATGCCTTTGTTACAAGTCTTGAAGACAAGGGATGTACAGTAGTTATTCCGCCAAAACGGAATCGAAAAGTGCAAAGGTATTACGATGAGCATATCTACAAAGAACGTCATTTGATTGAGTGTTTTTTTGGTAAAATTAAAAATTTTAGGCGCATTTTTTCCAGATTTGATAAAACTGCTGAGGTTTTTATGGGTTTTCTCAATTTTGTTGGAGCTCTTGTATGGCTTCTCTAAAATTTTGTCCACAGAGCCTAGGTGAAAAACTTTTTTCACGTATCGCTTCAATAACTTCACTCTTACTTGCATTGCCTTTGCCTGCTATGAAGCATTTTATAGTTTTAACATTAACACCTTGGTAGGGAATATTGTTCTCTTCACACCAAGCAGAAAGGTGTGCTAAAAACCCTCCATAGATATGTGCAGCATCAGTTCCTAGGTGTCTTCTCACCTCCTCAAAGTACACTACAGAAATGTCTTTCAAAGAATTGAGCAAGTTACGAAAGTTTAAGAAGCACATTCCACCTCCACTGAAACGACTACCATGAAAGCTTTTGCTTCCACTTTCAATTACTCCATCTGTTAAAATTGCCCAGCCTGTTTGTTTGCCGAGGTCCAGTGTTAGGATTGACATTTATATTCAGAATTTGTTTCGCTAGGGTACGTGAAGCCTATATAATATATATTCAGGATTTGAAAAATTTTTGTCCAAAAAATCTTCTTCTTAAGCAAACTTTTTAGAAAAAACTTGGTTAAAAATCAGTAAACAGCCATTGCATAATTATTGGTCAAGACTTTTAGATTTTTATCTTAACTATTTAAATAGTCTATTATGCTACTATGATGTGGTTAGTTTCTTATGAAAATTTATCCAAATTGTAAATTTTGGGAAGATGATTTAGAAGTCCCTGTTAACCATTTGCTTGATCGTTTTCACAATACAAAAACACGTCAGTCTTGGATAGATTCACTTTCTGGTAAGCAATTAAATATTATTTTTCAAAACTCCTTTAAAGATAAATTAAACGCTCAACTCTTTGATGATGAAAGTTACGATAATACATCTGTACAATACAAACGTAAAGTGATTGCTAATTATTCCGATTCTCTCGTTACTTACTACTTGATTACCTGTTTTGACCATGCAAAACTAGGCTCTGTGGACAAAAAATATGAAAAGAGAGAAAAAGATGGTAGTTTAGCCTAATAGGTAAAAAATGGAGAAACTACCATATGCAATATTACATCAAAGAGGAAAATTGGAAACAAATTTTAGAGTTCATAAAAAGCGTAAAAGGAATGCACAGCAAAGATGAAAAACGTTTAAGAATATTCATAGAGGCAGTGTGGTACATAGTGCGAAGTGGTTGCCAATGGAGACTTTTACCAAAAACTTATGGTAATTACAGGAGTATACATAAGCGATTTAAAAGATGGTGTGAAAGAGATGTCTGGAAAAAATTGCTTGAATATACTAAACAAGAGCCTGATTTAGAAGTTGCTATAATCGACGGTACGATCATCCGAGGCCATCCATGTTCATCTGGATATACAAAAAACTTCAAGGATCAAGAAGCTTTAGGGAGGAGCAAAGGTGGCTTTACAACTAAAATACATGCACTTGTCGATGCACTTGGAAATCCACTTAAATTTACTCTGACTCCTGGTCAAAGAAATGAAATTACGCAGGCACAAGTGTTGACCGAAAGTATCTATAACTCTACTGTAGTAGCTGACAAGGGCTACGATAGCAATGCCTTTGTTACAAGTCTTGAAGACAAGGGATGTACAGTAGTTATTCCGCCAAAACGGAATCGAAAAGTGCAAAGGTATTACGATGAGCATATCTACAAAGAACGTCATTTGATTGAGTGTTTTTTTGGTAAAATTAAAAATTTTAGGCGCATTTTTTCCAGATTTGATAAAACTGCTGAGGTTTTTATGGGTTTTCTCAATTTTGTTGGAGCTCTTGTATGGCTTCTCTAAAATTTTGTCCACAGAGCCTAGAAGTTACTGTCAGTGAAATTGCAAGATCTGCATTAACTACGGAACTCATGAAATCCTACCTTGTAAAAAATAATAATAAATATGATAAGAAGTCTTTGCTGTTTCTACTGTTTCATGCAGATTACAATCTTTTAAAGTCTGTCTATCACTTTGAAAAAATACAAAGAAAGAGTTTCATGTCTTTTGCCTTACAAAAAATACCAAGACGACCAAGTACTCCATTTAAAGACTTTATCTCAGAGGAAATCATACAACAAATACTGAAAGAAGATAACATTAAGAGAAATGACAGTTTCGAGAATCAACTACAAGGTTTCTTCTATCATCAGAATCGTTTATATGTGTTAATACGCAAAGCTAGCGATATAGATTTGTTGTTAAATTCAAACAAAGTTATTCATGGCCATAAGGCAGAATGGATGATTTTGGATTTTCTACTAAATGGCACTCAGGTAGATCTTGGTGCTAGAAATATTGGTCAAGCTATAGAAATAGCAAATAGCATTGTAAGTTGTTACTTTGGCTGCGAATGTATTTTTGTAGATGTGCAGGATAAAAACTTCGCGGAACAGGTGCATAAATTTATAGAAACTTGTATTAATGAATCTGATTCAAATATTCGTGTTTTTGAGTTAAAGTTTCAGTCAAATCGTTTCAATTACAGCTATACTAATATCACTTTGACTGTCGCTCCATATGATCCTATTGCACCGGAATTGCATGTTTTAAAGCCGTTTGTAGGAGACATAGTGCCATTTATAGAGTCGATTAAAGTAATATTTCAAGGCAAAAAGATAGGCTTATTTTTCAAGCGAAGTGATGAGTACATAGCAATTTACTACTCTGAACATCCTCTGAATAAAAGGGAAAGAGAGGATTTTAAAGCATACATAAAACAATTTTATGGTCTTACAATCTTGCCAAGAGCAAATCTCTGATCTTCTTAATTCTGGCAGCTCTTGGGTTAATCCAAATCAAAATTACATCGAAGCAGCAAGGTATTTGTCAGATCTTGAATTAATTAAGATGCAAGAGAGGTCTTACATTATCTGCTCTCGTAGACAAGATAAATTAGATTGGCCCAATATAGTTGATCCATGCTGTAACAATGAGATTTTCATTGATGAGGACTTTAACGAAGCATGCGATAATATAATTTGTGAAAATTGCAACCGTGATATTTTACCTAATACCTACAAGAAGCAAAGATTTCACCGCTTATCTGTATATTTAAACCCAGAGAAATTTATGAATTGGTTTGAAGGTCAGCTAAGTGATACAAATTTTATGTGGCAAAAAGTGGAAAGTGGAGTTTATCATGTTGGTGGACAAGGTAAGATTGTAAGTTTAATCATACTTGATTTTTGCACCAATCCAACATTCTTAACGATAGATAAGCTTAAAGCTAATCCAACTGTATTAATAATACTGAGAAAAAATCCATCAAACATACCTCTTGATTTGCCCATAGTAAAAATGGTTGACCTTTTCTTTCAGCATAAGACTTTAATTGAAGTATTCCAAGAAGCAGCACAAAGAGGAGTACTAGAGTTCATACCAAATACTTCAATGCAAATCTTACATACTGCGTACACTCCACTTAATCTAATTGAACCTCCTAAAGCGAAGGAATTACTAAAGTTGCAATTGATAGAGGGCTCACTTTACGTAAACAATATAGAGATTCTAAATAAGAAAGCTGTAGCATGTATGAAAGTTTTTCGCATATTATTTGAACAATTTTTGAATGATTGTAAAAAAGAATTACCTCCTGAAAAACACATGTTGCTTAGCATAACTGAAATAGAAAAGCGCCTAAATCTTGATCCAGAAGCAGATCCAGAACATCACATCAGAAAACCACTAAACACAATCCAAAGAACAATAAAAACCACCTTAGCTAAAAAGTTAGGACTAAGCATCGAACGCAATGATGTGATTCAAACAGTTGGTTGACCTGGGTCATCGCGTAAAGATTATGGTTACCGTATTAACCCTTTTACTGTGGTAGTTCGTTAACTGTGTTGAAGAGAAGTAAAAGATGTTATAATGGAAAAAGTAAAATTTGTGACAAGGCTTGTGATCAAGTTTTAAAGAAGCGTTCTTTGGTTGGTATTTTACCCTAAAGTTACATCTAGCTTTAAAACAAAGTTTTTACCTCATCTAAAAAAATACAAATTCTCAATTACGTAACTTACCAAAAGCCTAAATTACTTCATTTCTTTTGCTTTCTTCAATCTTTTCTACTTTGTTTGTTTGCCGACTTTTGTGTTTGAAGCACATCTACACTCAATGCCCCTATACTAATATATACCGGATTTCTCACCACTTTTTCCGGGAGTTTCTGAAAAAAAGTTAAAATAATTTTAAGACAGCTCAGAAATTAAAGAGAGCCTAAACTTTAAGAACCCGCTGAACGGAACTCCTAGACACCTTACTATTTGAGTTGTTTCCATTTTGGAAATAACTGCTTATTTGAGTTGAGAGGCAATTACATGAGCTTTTGATAAAAACAGCCCCCCCTATATTCAGAAAAACCATTACTTACAATTCAATAATTTTCCAAAATCAATTATATGTGAAAAGTAACCACTATCTATAACATCATCACTTACATCATTAACGTGGATAAGTACTGGACGACATGAAAAACCTTTTGGACGATTTAGTGTATCTATTTTCTTTTGTACCTCTTGTATTATTGAATGACCAATTTTATCTTTTGAAAATTTGATTTCGCAAATGTAGAGAGTGTTAAACTTCGTTTGAATCATATAATCAATTTGACAACCTGCACTATTACGCGTTCTCTTCTGAAAAAATGGATTCTCGCTTATTATTCCATCAATTCCTAAGATATTATGTATACTCTTTCTATTGTTCAGCACCAAATTTTCAAATTGAAGCCCAATAATTGTATACCACTCTGGTAAGAACCCTATAGAATAGGTGTCACGACTAATTTTTCCTAGATCTTTTTCGATATATTTTAGATAAAACCTTAAATAATTATCTTGAAGTCTGTACCTCCTGAGTCGTGAATCAGTACCAGTTTTTATACTCCAAGTATGATCCTTTGCAATAAAACCAGCAAGCTCAAGTTCATATAGATACTCAGAAATGCGTCCATGTCTTACGATATTTAAAGTAGCACAAATTTCTTCTTGTTCTTTAGCTCCAGTAGAAAGAGCTCTGACTATTTGCTTATAAAAAGCAGTTTTTCGCATGAATAAATCTGAGAATATTTGATTAAATTCTTCAACTAAAAACCCACCTTTTGTAAAACAAAGCCTTTTAATATTTTCTTCAGCACTATGTTTAAAATTTACCTCCTCTAAATACTTTGGAATTCCGCCAGTTACTGCAAGCACCTTAAACTTTTCATATGCTGAAATATTTTTTGGCCAAAATTCGTTGCAATCAGAAAGCGATAATTCTCCGAGTGTTAAAGTTAACGATATTCTTCCTACGAAACCAGTACCACTAAGTATATTTTTCTCGATCCAGGATGAAGCTGATCCACAAACAACGAAAATTAGCTTGTTATTATTTTTTAGCTGTGTATCCCAAAAATTTTTTATTTTGCCTAAAAAGGTTGGATCTTTTGAGCCCATCCAAGAAATTTCATCAAACAGCAATAATATTTTTCCTGATAGTAGACGTTCACCAACTGCCCATAGTAAATCGCTCCAGTCATCATACCTAGCAAAAGATGTATTAAATTGTCTAGCAACTTGTCTAGAAAATTCATTAAGTTGGTAGGACATTGTAGTATGCTTTTCTGGTGGCAAACCTATAAAGGAGTAATATTGCTCGAAATACTTACCGAACTCTTGAATTAAACGACTTTTTCCTATACGACGCCTTCCTTTGACTACTACAAAAGATGCAGTATTTTTTTCTGTAAGCTCCAGTAGTTGTTTTAACTCAGTTTGCCTACCAATAAATAATGGAGACATAAAACACAAAATATAAATCTTTGTCTCCATTATACGAGATAAAATTAGAGACGTAAATAAATAAATTTTGATCTTTGTCTCCACTTCAAGCGGTTTTTGTAGCTTCTGTTTCTTCTTTTATAGCAACAACTTCAAACTTTTTTCTTTAACTTCACCTACAATTTATTTATAAAGATTATCTAAAATATTTCCTTGAGAGTTTTAGATAAAAGTCGTTATATTTCAATAAGACCTCCAAAATAACCAGCTCTTGTTGTATATATTCACCTAAATTACAAAAACTGTTCACTTTTTTGAAAAAATATTTTACAACAAATAAAAAACATGATAAAATGAGGCAAGGCTTTTTGTAGTAAGTAAAAGTTTAAGGTAAAAGGTAATTTAGAAATGCCTCATAATCGAGTTTTAAGCTACCTTACATAAGTAACTTAGGTCTTAGTAGTATAATTGTACCCTGGAGTCGTGTAATCACTTTAAATCCGCACTAAATGCAATTGTCTCAAAGTTGTATTTTTTTCATTAAATTTAAGTAATGTTTTGTGGTAATCTATCTAGGTCTTCTTTATTTCTATTTATCCAATATATTTTATATTTATTATTACTGTTATTATTTATTACTATTATATATATATAATATATAAGGGTTTTAGGAAGCTAGAATCCGCCTCACTGGCTGACTTTAGACATATGGTTTCTAGGAACGCTTTTAGGAACGTAGGTAAAAAAGCTAGCTCTCACGCAAAATTTAGATTCCTGATTTCTAATTACTGATTTAGGAACCTAGGTGTACAGTCCCAGAGTGTGATGGTATGATAAAATATGAGAAAAAAATACCATCAAAGGAGGAGTTATGGGACAAATATTACATGGGTGCGCCAAAACAACACAGACGATTCGTAGAGCAATACAAAATAGAAAAGAGAGCATAGCAAAACTCTCCAAGCATTATAACCTTAATCCAAAAACTATTATTAAGTGGAGAAAACGTTCATTTACGAAAGATGCTGATATGGGTCCAAAGCGTCCAAGATCGACTGTTTTAACGCTAGGCTCTGTGGACAAAATTTTAGAGAAGCCATACAAGAGCTCCAACAAAATTGAGAAAACCCATAAAAACCTCAGCAGTTTTATCAAATCTGGAAAAAATGCGCCTAAAATTTTTAATTTTACCAAAAAAACACTCAATCAAATGACGTTCTTTGTAGATATGCTCATCGTAATACCTTTGCACTTTTCGATTCCGTTTTGGCGGAATAACTACTGTACATCCCTTGTCTTCAAGACTTGTAACAAAGGCATTGCTATCGTAGCCCTTGTCAGCTACTACAGTAGAGTTATAGATACTTTCGGTCAACACTTGTGCCTGCGTAATTTCATTTCTTTGACCAGGAGTCAGAGTAAATTTAAGTGGATTTCCAAGTGCATCGACAAGCGCATGTATTTTAGTTGTAAAGCCACCTTTGCTCCTCCCTAAAGCTTCTTGATCCTTGGAGTTTTTTGTATATCCAGATGAACATGGATGGCCTCGGATGATCGTACCGTCGATTATAGCAACTTCTAAATCAGGCTCTTGTTTAGTATATTCAAGCAATTTTTTCCAGACATCTCTTTCACACCATCTTTTAAATCGCTTATGTATACTCCTGTAATTACCATAAGTTTTTGGTAAAAGTCTCCATTGGCAACCACTTCGCACTATGTACCACACTGCCTCTATGAATATTCTTAAACGTTTTTCATCTTTGCTGTGCATTCCTTTTACGCTTTTTATGAACTCTAAAATTTGTTTCCAATTTTCCTCTTTGATGTAATATTGCATATGGTAGTTTCTCCATTTTTTACCTATTAGGCTAAACTACCATCTTTTTCTCTCTTTTCATATTTTTTGTCCACAGAGCCTAGAAGAGGAAGCTATAATAGTTACATTTCGCAAGTATACACTACTGCCACTAGATGATTGCCTTTACGCTCTGCAGTCTACAATTCCGCATTTGACTCGCTCTAGCTTGCATCGTTGTTTACAAAGACACAACATTAGCAGATTACCAACTGTTGATGGAGAAGTTAAGTCAAAAAAGAAATTCAAACAATATCCTATCGGTTACTTTCATATTGATATTGCTGAAGTTAGAACTGAGGAGGGCAAATTACATTTGTTTGTTGCTATTGATAGGACATCCAAATTTACCTATGTTGAGTTGCGTAACAGTGCTACAAAACCCATAGCTGCTGAGTTCTTACGTAATTTGATTAGAATTTTACCGTATAAAATCCATACTATTTTGACAGATAACGGTATACAATTTACAAACCAGAAGCGTCATAAGTATGCTTTCCAACATATATTTGATAGAGTTTGCGAAGAGAATGTTATTGAACATCGTTTGACAAAAGTTAGCCATCCTTGGACGAATGGGCAAGTCGAGCGTATGAATAAAACTTTAAAGGATGCTACAGTTAAGAAGTATTACTATCAATCGCACCAGCAACTTAAAGAACACCTTTATAACTTTGTTATGGCTTATAATTATGCAAAGAGACTCAAAACTCTTAAGGGTCTTACTCCTTATGAATTTATATGTTATCAGTGGACACAGTCTCCAGAATTATTTATACTAAATCCACACCATCACACTCTGGGACCATACACCTAGTAATATAGAGAATGCTGTATTTAAGCTATAAAAACAAATTTACCAAGCTTTGAAATGTTAATTACATGGAGAAGTATGTATGACAAACACCAAGTTAGAGAGAAGCCGGATGTGGTGAAAGTCACAAGTCCGGTTTTGAAGTCGAGTGGGGAGAGGTGACTTTCTCCACTTAGATAACTGTACACAGCGCTAAAATCCGAAAAGGACCAGCTCATGCACTGAAATAAATCGTATCCGTTCAGCCAATGGCGTCAACTTAAGAACTTTCATTAGCAAACTCTCCTAAAGACATGATGGCGTTTAGGCTTATCTACTTTATTGCGGCTGTCCCGGTCGGATTTTAACTTTAGCGCGTATACTTAAAAAGGGCTTGAAAGTTTTTTGGCGCAATAAGTACCTGATAGAGTTTCTGCCTCATTACACCAAATAAAACTGAAAAATTTAAACGATACTCAGTAATTTGATCTGGGTTCCAAGGCCCTTGTGCATCACACATATGAAGCGATAATATATTGCACATGACCAAGTTTGCCCAAAATTCTTGTAATACAGCCTCTCCAGAAAAATTCTCTAACTCTGCTCCTACTTTGAGTCGTTTATAGCACTCCTCTATGTGCCACCTTAACACATAAGCTTTGCTCCAAAGTCTCGGTCAAAAACTCTGTTTCTCAGTTGGCTAATGTCAGCACTATAACTCTTACTTTCTGTCCTTTCATTTTATTTTTTAGCTTTTCATTTTCTAATATAAAATCAAAATCTAATTCGCCAGCGTTCCCATAGCTTACTATAATTTCTTTTTTGCAAGCGAAAAATAAAATCTACTTCCAAATCATAATGCTGCTGAATGAATTTTACTGAAGACGATCATAGATAAATAATTTGATTTAATAAACGCATTTGAGTGATAACTTCGGGTAATTGCTCTGCCGCCAACGTTTGTTCACCTATATTCCAAGCTGCAAGACGAGCACTACAAATCAGCGAAGTACACAAATCAACAAACAAATTGCCAATGGCGGCATTGTGCCTGTTGTTCCATTTGGTTCAAACTCGGATACAATTTCCCCAGAGCTGGGTAATCTCATACCAGAACCATCTGCTGCAATAAGTCTATAGCCTCTCCAACTCAGGTTCATCCTGATAGGCTGTTTGGATGCTTAAATTCTTGAAAGCCTGTATGGCAAATCTTATACCTTGCTTTAGAAAAAGCTTGCTTTGAGGGTACATGTCAATGGCTCCATAAGTTCACATTCTATTCCCAAACTTTTTTTAACTAACTTTAAAATCATAGAAAATACTGTCGAAAAAGGAAGTTTTCTTGTTCGTGTAAAACTCAACACAATGGATTTTCTGAAAAGTTTTCGAGTATATTATATTTTTAATTTGTAGAATAAGGTTTTTTCCTTTTTGCATACTTCACCTAAAAAGGACACATTTTAGACTTCTTTGTTGAAATAAAACAGAAACAAAAGTGCTGTCCCTTGCACTCTTTGGATAATTTAATGATAAAAAATTTAGAGAGAAATTTTATACACTATCGCTGATATTTTTCCTTAAGTTGACGCCATTGTGTGAACGGTTACGGTTTCCCGTCTTCACCATGCTGTGTCTGGATCGGTTGGTAAAAACCGTTGGAATCTTAGTACACTCCTGGCTTAAAGCAAAATGTAGTACGAACGGTAGGTGGATCTAAAAGATCGAATTACAATCCTGTATACAGCATTTTGCATTATTGTTTGATTATATTTATAGGTACAAAAATGGCTAGAATAATTTTCATGGGAGTAGATGTTTCCAAGGAAGCATTGGACATCTCAATTAATGGCAAGCATAAGCGCATAGCAAACGTGAGTGATGCTATATCTAAGTTTATAGAAACAAATATAGTCGATTTACCCATCAAATTATGTGTAAACTGGTGGCTATGAAAAGCTCATTATAAAATTGTTGCAAGATAACTGTCCATAAAGCTCACCCGAATCGGGTATATGCATTTGCCAAAGCTTGCAATCATTTTGCAAAAACTGATAAGTTAGATGCTAAATTACTGGAAAAATACGCTGAATTTGTCAGTAAAGACGGTGAAGTAAAAGGATGTATAATTTCACAAAAGCAAGAGGAATTAAAGGAGCTGGAGGCAGTTGAGCGTAATTTAAATGATGCAATTCATGCAAACAAGTGTCGCCTGCAAAGTGCGACGGGAAAAGCTAGAGAATACATAGAAAGACAGATAGGGTTTGCTGAAAAACAATTGAAAGAAATTAGGCAAGACATAGAAGACGCAATAGCTGAATTGAAAGGAAAAAATGAGCTTTTAATCAGCTATAAAGGTATTGGATCAAAGACGGCGAGCGTTCTACTGACAGAGGTGCCTGAGCTTGGTAGATTAGAGAATAGAGAAATTGCATGCTTAGTTGGAGTTGCACCTAAAACTAGTGAAAGTGGAAGAAAAGTTGGCAAAGCTCAAATCAAAGGAGGCAGGTTTTATGCAAGGAAAGCACTATACATGTCAGCTCTTGTTGCTATGCGCCACAACAGAAAAATGAAAGCGTTTTATCAGCGTTTGGTTGATTCTGGCAAAGCTGCTAAGGTTGCATTAGTTGCTGTCATGAGAAAAATTATCGTTTGTTTAAATGCCATGATAAAAAATAACAACTTTTATCTTGACTCTTAAGACGGTAGATTCCAATTTGCATGACAATATGGAGTATCTGCTTCTTTCATCCCAGTGGGATCTTTTATTCCATTTTATCAGCAGTTTGTTTTGCAGTATCAAACAATTTTAATCCTATAATCCCGAATGTAACTAAAATAAAGCATATTACTTCGAATAAATTAACTGGTTCATCAAATAGGTAAACTCCAAGTATCGAAGCTCCTATAGCGCCCACTCCAGTCCAAATTGCATAGCATACTCCGATAGGTATAGAACGTGTAGCGAGCGAAAGTAAATATGTACTAAGAGCCATGGAGAGTATGCTAATTATTGATGGTACGAGATGAGTAAATCCATAACTATGCTTAAGTGTTATGACCCAGAACACTTCAATTAGTGACGATAAGAGTAAATATATCCAATTCATGCATAAATTTTTAGGTTTAAATAGAGAGCTTTAGCCCTATGCTTCCTATTACAATTAAAACGATACATAAAACTTGAGATAAATTAATATTCTCTGTGAAAGTGGTTGCACCAATTATAGTTATTCCAATTGTGCATATTCCAGAGGAAACTGCATAGCATACTCTAATAGGTAGAAAGCATGCTGCAAGAGATAAAAAATAAATGCTAATGATCATAATTACCAATGTTGCAATCGAAGGCACAACTTTAGTAAAACTGTTACTAAACTTTAGCGTTACAGCCCACAGTATCTCTAGGATACTAGACAGCAACAAATATAACCAGCACATTTTCGTAACATTTCAATCTTGTATTGTAACAGAAATTGTTAGTTAAAACTACACTAAAGTGCAATAAATCTCTCTTTCGAAATTGCTTTAATATCAAACTTAAAATAACATCCTAAAAAACTTTTCTACGAAATTTAATTCCTGCACGTCATTTGCTGCATAAAGTGGTGTAGTTTGTTGCTCAATACCTGGTATTTCTACAAAAACTTTGCCCACTTCTTGACCTTTTTTAATTGGTGCAGGTATCATATCTTTATATTCGATACGCACCTTAATTTGGTCATGCAATTTGCGGTTGTAAGTTATGGTAACATCGTTTGCAACTGTAATAGGCACTTTTTTATCTTTTCCATAGAGAACATTTACTTTCTCAACTACACTGCCTCTAGCGAATATTTTCTTGGTGTTAAAATGATTTAAGGAATATTGTATCAGTCTTTTTGCTTCTTCTATTCGCTCTTTCTCAGTGTTTAAACCATTTACAACAGCAAAAATTCTCCTATCATTTCGTTTTGCAGATGCTACAATGCCGTAACCACCAGCATTTGTATAACCGGTTTTTAAACCGTCAACCCCAATATCATGAAAAAGTAGAAGATTTTTATTCTTTTGTACAATTTCATTATATGTCAAATATTGTTCAGAAAATAAATCATAATATTCAGGAAAATCGGTGAAAATCCTTTTTGCCAGCATTACCAAGTCTTTTGCACTCATGAAATGATCTTCGTCTGGCCACCCACTTGAGTTGACAAAATGACTGTCATTCAGATTCAAATTTTGTGCAACCTCATTCATTTCAGCCACAAAATTCTCTTCTGATCCTGCAATACCCTCGGCTAGTGTTATGCAGGCATCATTGCCTGAGACTATTGTAATTCCTTCAAGTAATTCCCTCACCGTAACGGATTGACCTTCTTTCAAAAACATAGAAGAGCCTCTCCTTTCCCACGCTTTTCTACTTACTCGAAATTTATCCTCCATGTGTATTATTCCAGCTTTTAGATAATCGAAGGCTATATACAAAGTCATTAGCTTGCTCATTGAAGATGGGGCCATTTTTTCATCAGAATTATGGTCAAAAATGAATGAGTCTGAAGCTAAATCTAAGACTACTGCTTGCTTTGCTTTGGTTCTAAACTGGTATGAGTATGAAGAAAAAGGAAGTATAAAAACTAATAGCAAAATTACCAATCTGCTTAACATATTTATAATTTTAAATTTACAGTGTACTAATTAATAGTATAATTTTACAGGGGCATTTCAATAGATCTCTTACATAAAAATTCCTTGACACCCTTCGCCAGCCCCCTTATCATGACAGTGAAGCTATTTATTTATCTTTGCAATCTGTGCAGGTTAATGACAAAAAACTTAGGGTATTTGGCGTCTCATGTTTAATTTTTCGCACTACGTGCATCGCATGTCTTTAGAAATTTCTAGGTTTTTACCTATATAAGCCGAAACGCGCTTACAAAGCGTTTAAGACAGCAAAAAACGTCAAATTGACAAGGGAGAATTTGAATGCTAGCTACTACGGGGTTTCTTTGCCTTTTTTCCTGCTTGGTAAATTTCTTAAACACTTACGGTGTAGGTTAGTTGCAAGTTAAAAGCAGCTAAATCGCTCTTAATCAAGCGTTTTAGAATAAAAAAAACGCCGATATTTTAGTACATAGTAAATAGCCAACCACCACGGGGCTTCTTTTGCCTTTCTTTTCGTTTGGTAAATTTCTTAATATTTATAGCTAACATGAACAAACATTTGAGAGTAACTTCCGCTAGGCTCTGTGGACAAAAAATATGAAAAGAGAGAAAAAGATGGTAGTTTAGCCTAATAGGTAAAAATGGAGAAACTACCATATGCAATATTACATCAAAGAGGAAAATTGGAAACAAATTTTAGAGTTCATAAAAAGCGTAAAAGGAATGCACAGCAAAGATGAAAAACGTTTAAGAATATTCATAGAGGCAGTGTGGTACATAGTGCGAAGTGGTTGCCAATGGAGACTTTTACCAAAAACTTATGGTAATTACAGGAGTATACATAAGCGATTTAAAAGATGGTGTGAAAGAGATGTCTGGAAAAAATTGCTTGAATATACTAAACAAGAGCCTGATTTAGAAGTTGCTATAATCGACGGTACGATCATCCGAGGCCATCCATGTTCATCTGGATATACAAAAAACTCCAAGGATCAAGAAGCTTTAGGGAGGAGCAAAGGTGGCTTTACAACTAAAATACATGCGCTTGTCGATGCACTTGGAAATCCACTTAAATTTACTCTGACTCCTGGTCAAAGAAATGAAATTACGCAGGCACAAGTGTTGACCGAAAGTATCTATAACTCTACTGTAGTAGCTGACAAGGGCTACGATAGCAATGCCTTTGTTACAAGTCTTGAAGACAAGGGATGTACAGTAGTTATTCCGCCAAAACGGAATCGAAAAGTGCAAAGGTATTACGATGAGCATATCTACAAAGAACGTCATTTGATTGAGTGTTTTTTTGGTAAAATTAAAAATTTTAGGCGCATTTTTTCCAGATTTGATAAAACTGCTGAGGTTTTTATGGGTTTTCTCAATTTTGTTGGAGCTCTTGTATGGCTTCTCTAAAATTTTGTCCACAGAGCCTAGGGTGCAAGCATGGATTAAAAAGGGATAATATTAAACTTTGTAATAAATCCCCCTAAGAAAGTTAGATATGGTTACGAAAGGAACTTATGTCAGAATTGTCGTTATTCGTGATATGCGAAATAAAGTTGATACGCATAAACCAAAAGGTACGGAGGAATGAATAATTGGAATGAGAAGGTCTAATTAAGATGTTTTCAATCTCCCGGCAAATAGTAAGAACCTAAGTCTAACGTGAAACGATTTCATGGAACGGAGTAACCACATGGAAGCTCTTATTATCCTTTGTTTAAAAAGGATAACTAAGAAGGTGGCCCACTGAATGCTTCTATGTGGAGGGATTGTTTAAGAAGCTAATGCCTAAAGTAATATTTGGGATATGCAGACGTAAACACTGTAGTTTGGAAGGTAAAGTTGTGAATAGTAGTGAATATGTTATGAGCCAACAAAATGTTAGGTATGAATGGAATGAAACTCCCTGGCGTAAGCTGGAGAAATCTTCATTTAAGCTACAAAAACGAATTTACCGAGCTTCTAAATGTAATGATATCAAGAAGATGCATAAACTTCAGAGATTATTACTAAAATCAACAAGTGCAAGAATGCTCGCTGTTAGGAGGGTAACTCAGGATAACAGAGGGAAAAAGACTGCAGGTATTGATGGAAAGTCTAATCTTAATAAAAAGGAAAGATTGCTATTAGCAAATTCTTTAAATATAAGAGAGAAGGCAAAGCCATCAAGACGGGTATGGATCCCAAAATCTGATAGGCCATCGGAGTATCGCCCGCTCGGTATTCCTACAATAGCAGATAGAGCAAAGCAAACACTTGTCAAAATGGCACTAGAACCGGAATGGGAAGCAAAGTTTGAGCCTAACACTTACGGTTTTAGATCTGGTAGATCGTGTCATGATGCAATAGCAGCTATATTTATCGCACTTGGTCAGAAAACAGCATTTATATTGGATGCTGATATTTCCGGATGCTTTGATAATATTAAACATTCTGCACTGCTCGAAAAACTTAATACCACACCAACTCTAAAGAGAATTATAAAAGGATGATTGAAAGCAGGCATTATGAAAGATAAAAAGTTTAATCCCACTAAACGTGGCACAATTCAAGGTGGAACAATTTCTCCATTACTTGCATGTGTAGCACTATATGGATTAGAACAAAATATCAAAGAAGAACTTAAGGAAGAACTTTTCCAACATGCGAAAAAGAAATATGGTAGAGTATCTCGCAAACAGGCACAAAATTCAGTTAGTGTAATTACGTACGCCGATGATTTTGTGGTTTTACACGAGAGCGAAGAACTTGTCCTGAAGGCAAAGGTTCTAATTGAAAAATGGCTAAAACCCGTCGGATTAGAATTAAAGTCATCAAAGACAAGAATTGCACATACACTAAAATCCCTAAATGGGGAAAAGCCAGGATTTGATTTTCTTGGATTTTCAATAAGGCATTATCAAACACGTCAAAATAAGAGTGGTTACAAGTTATTGATTAAACCAAGTCGTAAATCTATAAGCCAACACTTGTTATCTATTAAACATAAGCTTAAAGAGTTGCGAGCAGCACCACAAGAAGCTGTAATAAAAGAACTTAATCCAATAATAAGGGGTTGGAGCCAATATTACACCTCGGTAGTCTCAAGTAAAGTCTTTAACTTATTAGACTACTCTATGCATAACAAACTTTGGAAATGGGCTGTCTATAGACACCATGACAAAAGAAGGTGTTGGGTCAAAAGAAAATACTTTAAAAAGTATGGTAGCGACAATTGGAGGTATATGGTAAGTAACAAGCTATATCTTATTAGACATAGGGATCATGCTATTAAACGACATATCAAAGTAAATGGAAATAGGTCTCCGTATGATGGAGATTGGCCATACTGGGGGAATCGTTTAAGTAAACTACCAGGAAAATCATCGCGAGTAATAAAATTACTGAAGTTACAGCAAGGTAAATGTAATTATTGTTATCTTTGGTTTCGGTTTGATGATTTAGCACATGTACATCATCAAGATCGCAATAGACGCAATAATAACATGAAAAATCTATCCTTGCTTCATAAGCACTGCCACGATCAATTACATGGAAGTATGCATGATAAGCACCAAATTAGAGAGAAGCCGGATGATGGGAAACTATCAAGTCCGGTTTTGAAGTCGAGTGGGGAGAGGTGACTTTCTCCACTTAGATAACAGCTGTATCTATCTATATTTATTATAACATAACATTGATTATAATTCTAACATGGACAGATAGAGATTTCAATTACGTTAGTGTTATGGGTGTTAATAAATTTTTAATATACACCTTTACAAAAGAAGAAATCAAATGGCATCTTTTTTTAATAAAGTGCTAATAAAAGGAACGGTCACATTCGACCCTATAGATTCATTATCTATCTTCTCTATAATTTTATCAATGCTATAGAAAGAACGTTCTATTCTTGCTAAAATATAATTAATCACTTTTAAATCAATTTTTAACTGTTTATCTGAAAATCGTTTTATTAGCATAATTCTTAATAATTCCTCGCTTGCAGGCAAAATTTTTACGCTGATAGTTGATAATATTCGAGAACTTAAATCTCTTAATTTGAAGTTAAGCTTTTTTGGTGAAATTGAAGAAGTGATTAGCAGCCTCTTGTCACTTTCTTTCATGTAATTGTAACAATGTAATAACATTGCTTCATCTTTAATGTTTTGTACGTCTTCTAAAATAAAAGCATCGCTATACCTAATCTCGCTTACGAAGTTATTCACATTGATAAAAATTGCATCGTTTATTGATTGCCAAATATGAGCAAGATGAGTTTTACCGGAGCTTTTAGGTCCAAAAAGAATCAGACATTTCCAAGATAAATCATTAACTACCGAATTATACACGTGCTTATTTTCATCTAAGACGATGTAATTTTGCCGACTATAATCAGCTTGATTGTTGTTAAATAAATTTAATTGCACGTTGAACCTCTTACGTAACCTCTTTCTGGTAGTAATTTTTGCGCAGAAATTTACTTACGCTCCTCAAATGTGTCAGGTATTCTGGGCTCATTTCTCCTCTTACCATAAATTGATTATGCAAAAGGTCTGTTAGCCGTTTTTATAAAGCTCACTTTTAAAATATTTATTGATTGCATATTCTACTGATACATTGAACATTGCTATTATTGGAATAAAAAGTAATATACCTATAAATCCAAAATATGAAGCGCATATAGTAATTCCCAGAATAATTACAGTTGGATGTATATGAACTTTTTTTCCTATTAATAAAGGAACTAATATGTTTGAATCTATTAATTGCCCAACACCAAATAATAGCAAAACAGCAGCACTTTCAAACCATCCACTAAATTGAGTGATAGCGCTCAAAAACCCAATAATGGTATATAATAATGGCCCTACGTAAGGTATGAACGTTAACATTCCTGATAAAATTCCAATAACAATAGAGTGTTTCAATCCGATTATGCTCAGGCTTACAGAGTAAAAGATCATCATGACAATACATACATTTACCTGCCCCTTTAGATAATTAGATATAATGAAATCCACTTTGAAAAAATAATCTGCAATTTTTCCCCTGTAAGGAATAGGGATTAATTTATTAGCTTTTTCTATAATTAAAGGCCAATCACGTAATATATAGAAAAACACTACAGGAGTAATCACCATTAATGATACCGTGTTAAAGCTTGAACTTAACACTTGGATTATAAAGTTACTAGCAATATCAAGAGCATTCATGAAATAAGATACATAGTTGCTGTAATTTTCTGCTAGATTTTTAGATAAGTGATCAAATAAGCTATCCTCGATTTTTATATTAAGAAATTCTAATACAGAGGGGATTACTTTAAGCTTTAATGAAGGCACTCTACTCACTAAGAAATTTAATATTGAAGTAATTTGAACATATATAATAGGTAAAACAAATGTTATGACTAGTATAAAAGCTATTAATAAAACAAGTATTATAAAAATTACAGAACATGAACGTGGTATTCTATACTTTTCAAACTTGACTACTAGCGGATTAAACAAATATGCAATAATAATAGATATTAAACATGGAAAAATCATAGGACGCATCAGGAATAACATCCCTATTATAAAAAGCAGTATGAAACAAATAGTTATATGACGTTTTTGCATGTGTTTAGCATAGCTAATTTACTGAAAAATATGCAATTTATTTTTCCTATGTTGAAAGTATTTTACGATTTGTAATACTATCGTTTTTTACTAAAATTTAGTTGTTTAATCCGCAGGCAAAGATAGATTTTGAGCTCTCTAAATATCTCTTTTGCTATTATAATTATGCTAGTTAATAGGGGAAGTAACTTTTATATGATGTCAGAAATTTTATTTTTCGGAAAGAATCTTGGATAGAGAGGAAAGCTTCTACAAAAAGAAATATGTGCGCTAAGAAATACAAAATAGCAGCATTAATAGTTGCAGCGGGAGTAGGCAGTAGATGCAATTCTACGATTCCTAAGCAATATATAAAACTGGCAGGTAAATCTGTTTTATTTCATACAATTAAAAGATTTCTGGCTAACCAATATATAGATTACATAAGAATAGCAATTAATAGAGACCATGAAAGTTTCTATGAGAAAGCTATATCACTAATTACAGACACTAAATTACTAAGCCCTGTATACGGAGGAGAAAACAGGCAAAGTTCAGTTAAACTAGGGCTTGAAAGCTTACAAAAAGTTAACCCAGATTTTGTAGTTATACACGATGCTTGTAGGCTTTTTGTGTCAGATGTTCTGATAGATAACTTGGTTGAATCTATGATTAATGATCAATATACAGGAGTAGTTCCAGCAATAGAAGTTGAAGACACTATGTCATTGGTGAGTAATAGTTTTATTGAATCTACGATTTCAAGAGGAAAGCTCAGAGCCATACAAACCCCTCAAATTTTTAATTTCAAAGAATTATTATCATGCCATCAATCAGTCAAAGAATTTACTGACGATTCATCACTAATGGTAGAGCACAAAAAACATGTTGCGATTACTAAAGGTGAGAAAAGCAATTTTAAGTTAACCACAAAAGAGGATATCAATATGGCAAAGCTTCTTTTTGAAGAGCCAAAATTTCGTGTCGGAGCCGGTTATGATATACATAAGTTCATTAAAGTTCAAAATGGTGCTGAAAGCTTTATAAAAATTTGCGGTGTGAAAATTGAGCACAACATGGCAATAGAAGCACATTCAGATGGTGATGTTGCAATACATGCAATCGTTGATGCAATACTCGGAGCACTGGGATGTGGCGACATAGGAGAGCACTTTCCTCCTAATTCCTCTGAATGGAAAGATTGCAATTCATCTCACTTTCTTGACTTTGCTGCTAAAAAAGCAAAAGAAAAAGGGTACAGCGTGTCTAATTTAGATATTACTATAGTTTGTGAAGAGCCTAAAATATCGCCTTACAAAGTAGAAATGAAGAAATTCATATCAAAAGCATTAGAAATTGATGATGAATTTGTAAATATCAAAGCAACCACTGCAGAGAAATTAGGTTATATTGGAAGAAATGAAGGAATAGCAGTGCATGCTTCTGTGTTATTGCATACAAACTTTTATTGGGAATAGAAACGAAAAAACTTACTTGACACCCTTCGCCAGTCCCCTTATCATGAAACTGAAGCTATTTATTTATCTTCGCAATCTGTGCAGGTTAATGACAAAAAACTTAGGGTATTTGGTGTCTCATGTTTAATTTTTCGCACTACGTGCATCGCATGTCTTTAAAAATTTTTAGGTTTTTACCTATATAAGCCGAAACGCGCTTACAAAGCGTTTAAGACAGCAAAAAACGTCAAATTGACAAGGGAGAATTTGAATGCTAGCTACTACGGGGTTTCTTTGCCTTTTTTCCCGCTTAGTAAATTTCTTAATATTTATGGCTAAACGACAATCGTCATCCCGCTACTTGTTAGCGGGATCTAGAGATACCGCGGCGGCATGACGTAGGACTGCTGTCATTCAAGTAGCTGACGCTGGAATCCAGCCTTGCTGTAATCTCATCAAGAATGTTGTGTTTTAACATAAGATCAGCCACTTTTATGCTTACCAACTTAATAAAATTCCTGGATCCAAGTAGTCAGGCTACTCGGATGACACCTTCATAAAGTGAAATGAGATCCCGCTAACAAGCAGCGGGATGACGAGAAAGGGGCTACTCGGATGACACCCTCATAAAGTAAAATGAGATCCCGCTAACAAGCAGCGGAATGACGGGAAAAGAGGTGCTGGGATGACACCTTCACAAAGTGAAATGAGATCCCGCTAACAAGCAGCGGGATGACGGGAAAAGAGGTGCTAGAATGACACCGTTTACTATGTAACATCTCATCATATCACAATGTTCGTACAGTTGGTGCGACCCGAAAGTCGTGATTTTGTGATGGTTAAATTCCATCTTCCCTAGACATCGGGGATAATGTATGTCTCACATTTTAGAGAGTGGCAACCTCTAGGATGCAAGCATGAGATAAAAGCAGGTAACACTAAACCTTATAGTGAATCCCTGCAAACAGAGTTAGATATGGTTACGAGAGGAACCAATGCCTGAATTGTCGTAACGAACGATATGCGAAATAAGGTTGGTTAACGCATAGACCAAAAGGTACGGAGAAAGTGGATAATTAGAACTTGACTGGTCTGATTAAGATGTTTCCCATCTCCCGGCAAAAAGTTGGAACCTAAGTCTAACATGAAACAATTTCATGGAACGGAGTAACATTATAGATGCTCTTATTCTTTAAGCAGGGAGCCACCCGTATGCACCTATAATGAGGGATTGTCTAAGAAGCCAAGGCCTAAAGTAATGTTTAAGATATGCTGACGTGGACACTGTAATTTGGAAGGTAAAGTTGTGAGTAGTGGTTAATATGTTATGAGCCAACATTAAGTGTTAGGTATGAATGAATACGACTTCTCTAGTAATATAGAGAATGCTGTATTTAAGCTATAAAAACAAATTTACCAAGCTTTGAAATGTTAATTACATGGAGAAGTATGTATGACAAACACCAAGTTAGAGAGAAGCCGGATGTGGTGAAAGTCACAAGTCCGGTTTTGAAGTCGAGTGGGGAGAGGTGACTTTCTCCACTTAGATAACTGCGTCAGGCTATAGGATGACAGAAGTTGACTTTATTAGCTATAGGTGGTATGACACTTAGTCAATTTAAGTAAGCAGATGATCTTAGCTACAAAAGTATTTTTTACCTCATTTGTTTTTGGGTTTATTCTTTTTCCCTATTTTATAAAGCTTCTAAAAAAAATAAGCAAAGATGGGCAACCAATTAGATCATGTGGACCAGAAAGTCATTTAATAACAAAAAAGAATGTACCACCTATGGGCGGAATAATAATACTGATTTCTTCTTTATTACCAATTTTACTCTGGGCTCAGTTAACACCAGAAATTTTGCTGCTGATATTGATAACTCTATTTTTTGCTCTACTTGGATTTATTGATGATTATTTAAAATTGAAGACAAATCACTATCGAGGTTTAAGTGCAAAAACCAAAATACTTATTCAGTTTATTGTTGCTCTGGTTGGTGTGTTTATACTTAAGCTATACTCTGCTGAAGGTTTTACAAAAACGTCCCTATTTAAAGGAGTAATAATAGATTTTGGCTATCTATATGTTCCGTTTGCTGCGTTTGTAATTGTCGGCTCTTCTAATGCTGTGAATCTCACAGATGGTTTGGATGGCCTTGCTGCAACTCAAGTTATCACTTCCTTTGCTTTTTTGGGGCTAATTGCATATATAACTCAGGCAGATATGAATATTACTTTATTCTGCATTGCATTTATAGGAGCTATTCTAAGTTTCTTGTGGTTTAACACACATCCAGCAAAAATATTTATGGGTGATGTTGGTAGCTTGTCGGTAGGTGCGGCTTTAGGGTTAACTAGTGTCCTAATTAAAAGAGAAATGCTTTTTGCCATTATTGGAATAATCTTTGTAATAGAGACTCTATCTGTTATTATTCAGATATCATATTTTAAATATACAAAGTTTAAATATGGAGAAGGAAAAAGAGTTTTTCTTATGGCACCAATACATCATCACTTTGAGAAGAAGGGATGGTCAGAAAATGCAATCGTTATGAAATTTTGGATAATTTCTATTATCTGTTCAGTTTTTACTATAACTTTCTTATTATAAAAACCTATGAAATACCCAGACTTTACATTAGAAAATAAATTATCAGGAGTGATAGCAGGAGTGGATGAAGTTGGAAGAGGTCCGCTAGCTGGTCCAGTAATATCCGCAGCCGTAGTGTTTATTGATAGAAATACAATTATTGATGGAATCAACGACTCGAAAAAGTTGACTCCTCAATGTAGGCAAGTCCTATATGAAAAAATAATATCCGTTGCAAAATTTGGTATAGGAATGGCAAGCGTAGAAGAAATAAATTCATACAATATCTTGCAAGCAACAAAACTTTCAATGAAACGTGCGTTGATAGACTTGGACCTAGAGTTAGATTATGTGCTAGTTGATGGTAATCAACCACCTGAAGTGAAATGGCAAGTGAAATCCATAGTAAATGGTGATAATTTGAGTACATCAATTGCAGCAGCTTCAATCGTTGCAAAAGTTACGAGAGATCGGCTTATGCAAGAATTGCACAATAAGCATCCTGAATATAATTGGTATAAAAATAAAGGATATGGGACAAAAGAGCACCTTAACGCTATTGGCCTTTATGGAATTACAGAACATCATAGAAAAAACTTTGCACCCATATCTCGGGCATTATAGCCTTTAGATAGTAATCACTTACCTTTTTTGAAAGGCATGTTTTCATTAAATAGGCAAACTGTACTCGATCCATTCCTTAAGGTAAACACTGAACTTACCCTTTCGATTATCAGATAGTTGTCAACTGTACGGAAATTTACTAAAGACTCATATCCTGCAGAATCAACCATAAAAACTGCCGGGAAATCAGAGTTTATTTTATTGAATTGTAGATATGTAAATTTTCCATCATCAAAAACCTTGATTGGTATTATTGACTGACTGCCTTTAACGTGCGAGATGGAATAATTAAAATTTAAACCCTTCTTTACAACTTCAATATCGTTTATATCAGGAATAATGGTATGACTAGCTTGTTCGAGGATATCACCGTTATTTGTTGTGTAAATCTCATCACTGCTAAATAGTGGATAAAGAAACCTTACTTCATATGCTAATCTTGGATCATCTAGTCCAGTTGCTTCTTCAGCATGAAGTTCAAAGTAATAAACTCTTTTATTGGTAATTATAGTTGCATTAGTATCGGCAATATCATCTATAGGCTTAATAAACAATCTGTTACCTTGAGGAAGGAGTTGCCAACCAGTTGAATCACCCATTGAAAGGTTTTGTATTACCTCCCCTGGTTCAAACAATATACTGGACTGATAACCATAAAAACCCGTATACTTATGTATAGCCTGTGGGTTATAATTTATTACCTTTATGTGATTATCTCCAGCTATTGAACGTGGCTCCTGTTTTGCAAGTGCGTCACTACCACAGAGGAACAACAGTACGGCAAATAGTAAACCAATCATAATATCAAAATAAATTAATTTTTATTTTATCATTGATAGACATGCACTGCAACTGTTAAGCTATACTATAAACCCTAATTATAGGTTAGCAAGGGGTAGAAAAGGCAAGAAATAAGGCAAACTCCTTAAATACTTTAGAACTACAGGAAACTTCACCTGAACGGATATACTTGGAATCCTGCCATTTTCACTTCGTAAACATACCAAGAATTCTGTCCATTATTCCACCCATATTTGCTTCAGCTTGAGTATACTCTATTTTACCACCGTGCAAGATTAGTTTAATATCTGATCCAGGTGATATATTAACAAATTTACTGCCAACAACTCCACTGCTAGTGATCAGAGCTGAACTATCAATTGGCAATTTTATGTCTCTGCTTATACACATATCGATTCGTGCTACATAGGTAGCTTTGTCAAGTGATACACCAGTTATGCTTCCAACATCTACACCAGAGATCTTGACACTATCACCAACTCCTATACCGTTAGCGTTAGCAAAAAGACCATATATTTTATAGCAATCCTTATAGTTTTTCTTTATGTAAGATAGCTTATCAATAGCAAAGAAAATCAGAAAAATAGTGAAAATTAATACAAATAATCCAGCGGTTATTTCAAGTATATTTGACCTTCGCATCTTTAGTTATCAGGACTCCAGCTTTTATAGTAATTTTTCACTTTTTGGTTTGGATAGTATGCATCTTTTGTACCCGTTAAATTAGGAGTATGTTTTACTTTTCTTTTTTTATTATTAACTGGTACTACATTATCAGTATAGTGAATCCATATATGCCATTCCGGAGGCACTGTTGTAGGCTCAGAGACACTGCTATATATAACCCACCTTTTTCCTTTACTTGATTCATAGTAAGAATTTCCATTTTCATCTCTTCCTACAAATTTATCTTCTCTTCGTAATAGGCGTTTTATTGCGTTACAAATTTTAGATAACATAAGAGTATTAAAACAAAAAGTATTATATATACTAATACTTTAACGATATATTAACAACAATTTAATGCAATTACCAATTTTACAAGTTATTATCCCAATAATTGCATCAATGTTTTGCTTTCTTGCCAAGAAACACAAGGTATCTTGGTTTATTTCTTTTATTGCAACAACAATCACTCTTATCATTTCATCGATACTACTCATTAAAACATATAAAGGTGAAATTATAACTTATCACCTTGGAAATTGGGCTCCTCCGCATGGAATAGAGTTAAGAATCGACGTGTTAAATTCCTTAATTCTAACCCTAGTGAATTTTATAGCGCTGATTAGTGTGCTTTATAGCTTTTATATTAACGAAAAAGAGATTAGCAAAAACAAAATCACTGGTTTTTACTCTCTATTTCTACTGTGCTTAAGCGGACTGCTCGGGATTCTAGTAACAAACGACATATTTAACCTTTACGTTTTCTTGGAAATTTCATCTCTTTCTTCTTATGTATTAGTTTCAATGGGAAGGGATAAAAAAGCCTTGGTTGCAGCATTTGAATATCTAATTAGTGGAACAATAGGCGCAACATTTTATTTATTTGGCATCGGGCTCTTGTATTCAATGACTGGAACGCTCAATATGTCTGACATGGCTGAAAGAATAGTTCCATTATACGATAACAACATCATAAAACTTGGCACGTTGTTCATTTTTGTTGGTCTCTCAATCAAAATGGCACTGTTTCCATTAAGCAGGTGGCTGGTTAATGCATATAGTGAGGTGCCAAGTTTCATTAGCATATTCTTTTCAGGCACAGTGACAAAAGTGATGATATATGTTTTCATCAGAATCTTTTATACTGTTTTTCATCAAAATTTTTTCTTGTTTAAGCCGCTACTGGACAATGTGATAATTATCCTCGCACTTTGCGCTATTGTATTTGGGTCGATATTTGCAATAACCGCAAAAGACATAAAAAGACTGCTTGCTCACTCTAGTATTAGCCAAATTGGTTATATAATTTTAGCACTGAGTTTTAACTCAAAAACAGGTGTATTTGCAGCAATTCTTCACATAGTAAACCACAGCATAATAAAAACATCTTTATTTATGGCTGCAGGATGTATTTCTTACAAATTTGATACAACAAAAATAGAGAATTTATCGGGACTCAAGAAATCAATGCCTTATACAGCACTTGCGTTCACTCTACTCAGTTTAGCATTAATCGGTGTGCCTTTAACAAATGGCTTTGTAAGCAAGTGGTATATAATGAAAGCAATTATCGAATCTCGCGCGTGGATTTCCCTGACAGCTTTTGCTGCCGGTTCTTTTCTTGCACTAATATACATGTGGAAGATGGTAGAGAAAATGTATTTTGAAAATGATTCAACGTCACGCACTAGAATGACACTAGGCAAAATTAATGATGTGCCATTTCCTATGCTTTTCTGTCTATTGTTTATGGCAGCTTTAACAGTAGTAACTGGAATATATAGCACTCCAATTCGGTTAGTAGTTGAGAAGTTGGTTTTTTGATTTTTATCTTTGTTTCATATTTTACTATACTTTAAGGTTATAAGGTCTTTATTGTGGGTAGGCTGAAGAAGATTCATTGGTTATTAGTCATTAACGTGATAGCGCTGTTTTGCGTTGGCATTGTTGTTCAATACTCTTCTGCTGGAGGAAAGTGGGTGCCATTTGCGATTCACCAACTGGTCATATTTTCCTTCTTTTTCCTACTCGCTATAGCTATGTCATTCATAGAGCTAGATTTTTATTTGAAGTACGCCTACTTTTTTTATACAGCAGCAGCGATTTCACTATTAGCAGTAAATTTTTTTGGCTCACACATAATGGGTGCAACAAGGTGGATAAGAATTGGATCAATTAGTTTGCAACCATCAGAATTTGCAAAAGTAGGCTTAATACTTGCGCTTGCTCGCTATTTTGATAAGCAGAGTATGTATAAAATGATGGAATTTAAAAGATTGCTTAAGGCACTTATAATTATTTTCTTACCCGTGTTCTTGGTGTTAAAGCAACCTAATTTAGGCACAGCTATGATAATGTTATTTATAGGGATGTCAATTATATTCACAGCAATAATAAAAAGATCTCATTCGATAATATGTGGAACGCTTGGCATTTTTGCAGTACCAGCTATTTGGCCTTTTTTACGTCCTTATCACAAGCAAAGGATATTGTCATTTTTGGATTCATCAGTGGATCCACTTGGAATAGGTTATAATGCGCAGCAATCTCAAATAGCTATTGGTTCAGGAGGTTTGCTTGGTAGGGGCTTTGTTAACGGAAGTCAAACTCAACTTGGATTTTTGCCGGAGAAACGTACAGATTTTGCTTTTGCAGTGCTGAGTGAGGAATGGGGATTTTTAGGTAGCATGGCTTTAATTTTACTCTATACTACATTGCTTGCTATAATGCTCTCTATTGCTTATAGGTCAAAAAATTATTTTTCTAAGTCGGTATCTATCGGCATTTTTGCCTTTTTTAGTGCTCATTTCTTTATAAACATCGGAATGACAATGGGCCTCTTACCTGTAATAGGCGACCCATTGCCATTTCTGTCCTATGGAGGAAGTACAACTGCTGCAAGCTTAATATGTATAGGGCTATTGCTAGCAATAAAAGCAGATGAACAACAAAATACTTGTATTTTACCTATGCTAAAGTAAAATTTAACTTTACTTAATAGTTTTTATGCTAGGCTCTGTGGACAAAAAATATGAAAAGAGAGAAAAAGATGGTAGTTTAGCCTAATAGGTAAAAAATGGAGAAACTACCATATGCAATATTACATCAAAGAGGAAAATTGGAAACAAATTTTAGAGTTCATAAAAAGCGTAAAAGGAATGCACAGCAAAGATGAAAAACGTTTAAGAATATTCATAGAGGCAGTGTGGTACATAGTGCGAAGTGGTTGCCAATGGAGACTTTTACCAAAAACTTATGGTAATTACAGGAGTATACATAAGCGATTTAAAAGATGGTGTGAAAGAGATGTCTGGAAAAAATTGCTTGAATATACTAAACAAGAGCCTGATTTAGAAGTTGCTATAATCGACGGTACGATCATCCGAGGCCATCCATGTTCATCTGGATATACAAAAAACTCCAAGGATCAAGAAGCTTTAGGGAGGAGCAAAGGTGGCTTTACAACTAAAATACATGCGCTTGTCGATGCACTTGGAAATCCACTTAAATTTACTCTGACTCCTGGTCAAAGAAATGAAATTACGCAGGCACAAGTGTTGACCGAAAGTATCTATAACTCTACTGTAGTAGCTGACAAGGGCTACGATAGCAATGCCTTTGTTACAAGTCTTGAAGACAAGGGATGTACAGTAGTTATTCCGCCAAAACGGAATCGAAAAGTGCAAAGGTATTACGATGAGCATATCTACAAAGAACGTCATTTGATTGAGTGTTTTTTTGGTAAAATTAAAAATTTTAGGCGCATTTTTTCCAGATTTGATAAAACTGCTGAGGTTTTTATGGGTTTTCTCAATTTTGTTGGAGCTCTTGTATGGCTTCTCTAAAATTTTGTCCACAGAGCCTAGATGAAATGCGTGAGGAGTGTGGAGTATTTGGCATAAGTTGCAACCAAAGTGCTGCTTTTAACTCTATACTTGCTCTCCACGCTTTGCAGCATAGAGGTCAAGAGTCTTTTGGCGTAGTAACCAGTAACAACGATAAGCTGCACTCTTATCACTTTCAAGGTCAAGTGAGCAGCGTATTTGATGATATAGATGAAATAAAGAAATCCTTACCTGGAGATTGTGCAATAGGTCACGTTCGATACTCAACAAGTGGTAATAAGTTTGGAGTGCAGCCCATGCTTGGCAAAAGTGGCAAATTTGGGGATTTTGCCATAGCACATAATGGTAATTTAATTAATATTTCTCCAATACGCGAACAATTAATTAAACAAGAGTGCGTTTTTCAGTCAGATATTGATACAGAAGTAGTAGTGCATCTGACAGCAAGCGGTGAAAAAGATAGCTTCTTAGAGAGTTTTATATATGCATTAAAGCAAATACAAGGTGCTTATTCTTTTGTGGCAATCAATCAAGAAGTAGTTATTGGAGTACGTGATCCGTCTGGAATCAGGCCTCTTGTTTTAGGGAAGTTAAACGGTTCTTATGTTCTTGCATCTGAAACTTGTGCTCTTGATATAGTAAATGCAGAGTTTGTTAGAGAAATAGAACCAGGTGAGTTAGTCACCATTGATCGAAATGGTAATCTAGCTTCAGCATTTCCTTTCCCACAGCAAAAATCAAGTTTTTGTATTTTTGAATACGTTTATTTTTCAAGACCAGACAGCATAATGGAGAATAGGTCCATATATGATATAAGAAAAGAAATAGGAAAAATACTTGCAGAAGAGAGCCCACCAAAAAACAATATGGATATGGTTGTACCAATACCTGATTCTGGAATACCTGCAGCTATTGGATATGCAAAGCATTCAGGGTTACCTATGGAACTGGGAATAATTCGTAATCATTACATAGGAAGAACTTTTATACAACCAACCGCTGAAGTACGTAAAGTTAGAATAAAATTAAAATTCAATGCTAATAAGCACATTTTGAAAGGTAAAAACATAATTTTAATAGATGATAGTATAGTGCGTGGTAGTACGTTAACAAATATAATAGTTATGTTAAAGGATGCAGGAGTAAAAGAGATTCACCTCAAAATTTCAAGCCCACCAATTAAGCATTCTTGTTTTTATGGAATAGATACGCCAGAGTGCAAAGATTTAATTGCTGCAAATAAATCTGTAGAGGAAATTAAGGAAGTTATAGGAGTAGATAGCCTAGCCTTCTTGAGTATTGATGGACTATATCAGGCTGTTAAAGCAGAAAAGCGTAACAATGCTACACCACAATATTGTGATGCTTGTTTCACTGGTGATTATCCGATTGGCAAATAGTCTACGCAAGGTCTTAAGTTTAGAAAATCTTAAACCGCCAAAATTTCTCTTGGCCTTTACTAATTCCGATTCTCGGGGTGCAAATATAATCTGGTTTGAGGTAAGATTCATAAACACAAAATTCGTGGCTTATAGTAAGGTCCTGTTTGTTATGTTCTTTTGTAATATTTAATCTTTTACACAATATTCCTGGCCCACCTAAATTTGCCTCAAGCGGTTCAATGAGCTTTAATCCCCGTATTAACACTGCTGCTGGGAACCCTTCTGCTTCTGTTACAATATTTAAACAGTAATACATTCCATATATAAAGTACACGTATGAAAACCCCGGCATACCAAACATTACTGAGGTTCGGTTAGTATAACCCTTAGCTGCATGACAAGCTGGGTCACTCATTCCTATATAGGCTTCAACTTCGGTTATTATTCCACTAAAGTTAGAAAATTTGAGGATTTTTCCCAATAACTCTCCAGCTACAGTTAAGGTCGGCCGCTCGTAGAAATTTCTTGGTAGTATTGTGCTACCCATTTTTTATTTTTGTTCTGAGGTTCTATATAGAATTCAGTTTAAGAATTTCTGGATCCCAGTGTCAAGCACTGGGATGACAAGAAGGGGAGCTACTTGAATGACAAGAAAATGGTACTGGCATAATAAGAAAGAAACACTGAGATGGTGAAAGAGAGAATATACGCGAGCAGCACCCATAGGGTAGCGCGTGACGCTGGAATCCAGTTTTTTCCTATTACCACAAACCGTAGCTTAATTAGTTAGAATAGCATAACTAGCAAGTACGAAATGGAGAAGTTTTAATTTGAACTACAGTTTCATTACTATCTAACATATATGCCTCCATTATTTTTAATATATAAATATTAGCATATAGATATCATGTCAACTAGTCAATATAAATTATGATGTTTAATGTTGAAAGCTCAAATACTCCTTTGCTTGGTCGGTTAGAACGCGTCCTCTTGGTGTGCGCTTTACAAAACTAATTTTGATTAAATAAGGTTCTACTGTTTCTTCAATATTGCCAACATCCTCAGATAGCGCAATAGATATAGTGTCAATTCCAACAGGTCCTGAGGTGTTGAATAAAAATCTTAGATAATGCACATCAAGTTTATTGAGTCCTATTTTATCTACACCCAATTTTAGCAATACAGAATCAGCGACTTCATAAGTGATTTTTTTATCATCTTTCACTTCAACAAAATCCCTTATCCTTCTGAGTAACCTCAAAGCAATTCTTGGAGTACCGCGCGCACGGCAGGCAATTTCCCGTGCAGCACCCTCTTCAATTTCAGCAGAAAGAACTCTTGCGCCTCTTTTTATAATATCGACTAGCTCCTCAAAAGAATAAAACTCAAGATGCAAAGGAATGCCAAAACGATCTCTGAGTGGCGCAGAAAGTAATCCAAGCCGTGTAGTTGCTCCAATTAGCGTAAATGGTGGTAGATCTATCCTTAAAGTGCGAGTAGATGGACCTTCACCTACTAATATGTCCAAGCAAAAATCTTCCATAGCAGTATATAAAACTTCTTCGATGCTGCGATTTAATCTATGGATTTCGTCGATAAATAGAACATCTTTTGCATTTAAAGTGGTAAGCACTGCAGCCAAGTCCCCAGCTTTACTAAGTAAAGGACCAGAAGTTGCGCGAAAGCTAACTCTTAATTCTTTAGAAACAATTTGTGCTAAAGTTGTTTTGCCAAGCCCTGGAGGACCGTACAATAAGACGTGATCTAAAGCTTCAGTTCTCGTCTGTGCAGCGTTTATAAACACTTTTAAATTTTGTATTAAGTCTTTTTGCCCGACAAAATCATCAAGTTGCTCAGGCCTGATATTAATATTGCGCACATCTTCAGTATATTCTTTACCGCACGATATTGATTTCATAATGTTAAGAGCTCCTTAAGCGCCATGCGAATAATATCCTTAGTGTCCAGGTTTGACGATTCGTCTTGTATTTTTTTTATCGTATCATAAGCTTTCATTTTTTCATACCCAAGATTGATCAATGCTGAAAGGGCATCTTCATTAATTGGATTAAAGTTATTGTTATTTATTTCTAGTTTACTTACTTTGCCACTCAATTCAGTGATGATTCGATTTATGAGTTTCAAGCCAAGTCCACTCATCTTGAGTGTTACTTTATCTTCATTCATAATTGCCAAAAATAGCTGTTCTGGAGTTAATTTACTCAAAATTGACATTGCAGTTTTATAGCTAACACCGCTTACTTTAACTAGCAACCTCAAGCACTGCTGTTCTTCTTTGCTTATAAAACCATATAGCTGAGTAGTGTTTTCTCTGTTATTTGCATAGGTTTCGATAAGTAATTTGATTCTACTTCCAATTGCACAAGCACTTAAAGTTTTGGCTGAAAGATACACCATATAGCCAACATCATTCACATTCAGGATTATGTGATCGCTGCGCACTTCATCAACTATTCCACTTAGATTTCCTATCATTTTTAGTACTATATAGGGTTCAGTTTAAATACTCCTGGATCTTAGATCAAGCAAACGAACATTATAACAGGGAAACGTGGCTAAAAAACCACTTAACACCCTTCGCCAGCCCCCTTATCATGAAACTGAAGCTATTTATTTATCTTCTCTGTACAGATTAAATGACAAAAAAACTCAACGTATTTGGCGTCTCATGTTTAATTTTTTGCACTATGTGTACCTTATGTCTTCACAACATTTCTAGCTATATAAGCTAAAACGCGCTTATAAAGCGTTTAAGACAGTATAGAACGCCGATTTGCAGGATTAGAGAGTGACAACTAGGTGTATGGTCCCAGAGTGTGATGGTGTGGATTTAGTATAAATAATTCTGGAGACTGTGTCCACTGATAACATATAAATTCATAAGGAGTAAGACCCTTAAGAGTTTTGAGTCTCTTTGCATAATTATAAGCCATAACAAAGTTATAAAGGTGTTCTTTAAGTTGCTGGTGCGATTGATAGTAATACTTCTTAACTGTAGCATCCTTTAAAGTTTTATTCATACGCTCGACTTGCCCATTCGTCCAAGGATGGCTAACTTTTGTCAAACGATGTTCAATAACATTCTCTTCGCAAACTCTATCAAATATATGTTGGAAAGCATACTTATGACGCTTCTGGTTTGTAAATTGTATACCGTTATCTGTCAAAATAGTATGGATTTTATACGGTAAAATTCTAATCAAATTACGTAAGAACTCAGCAGCTATGGGTTTTGTAGCACTGTTACGCAACTCAACATAGGTAAATTTGGATGTCCTATCAATAGCAACAAACAAATGTAATTTGCCCTCCTCAGTTCTAACTTCAGCAATATCAATATGAAAGTAACCGATAGGATATTGTTTGAATTTCTTTTTTGACTTAACTTCTCCATCAACAGTTGGTAATCTGCTAATGTTGTGTCTTTGTAAACAACGATGCAAGCTAGAGCGAGTCAAATGCGGAATTGTAGACTGCAGAGCGTAAAGGCAATCATCTAGTGGCAGTAGTGTATACTTGCGAAATGTAACTATTATAGCTTCCTCTTCTAGCGTTAAAACAGTCGATCTTGGACGCTTTGGACCCATATCAGCATCTTTCGTAAATGAACGTTTTCTCCACTTAATAATAGTTTTTGGATTAAGGTTATAATGCTTGGAGAGTTTTGCTATGCTCTCTTTTCTATTTTGTATTGCTCTACGAATCGTCTGTGTTGTTTTGGCGCACCCATGTAATATTTGTCCCATAACTCCTCCTTTGATGGTATTTTTTTCTCATATTTTATCATACCATCACACTCTGGGACTGTACACCGCTAACACGGGATTTCTTTTGCCTTTTTTTCTGCTTAGTAAATTTCTTAAACATTTAAACTAAGGTGAGTTGCATTTAAAAGCAGCTAAATTGCAGTGTTTAAGACTTTAAAGAACGCCAATACTGAAAATAGATAGTAACCGGGGCTTCTTTTGCCTTTTTTTTCATTTGGTAAATTTCTTAAATATTTATGGCTAAAGTAACTTAGGTTCACCGACAATCGTCATCCCGCTACTCTTTAGCGGGATCTATGCTAAGAGATACCGCGAATGAATCGCGCGGTATGACGGTTTGTGGTGGCATCTCGTCATCCCGCTACGTGTTAGCGGCTAAGAGATACCGCGGCGGTATGACGTCTTAGCCATAGATTACCTGATCTCACCATCTTTCCGGTTGTTTTATACATAATTCTCGGATTTTGAAAATTTGCTCCATATCTAATTTCTCACTTGTATAAAATTTGTTTTCTTACTTCGAGACCTAATCTACCACAACTTTTATATGGCGTTTCTTTCCTGCAGATAATTTTATAAATGGCTGATCTTTAAAGCTCTCGAAATTTATTACATGATCAATATTGTTTACAACATTATCATTAATCTTGCATCCGTTGCCCTGTATTAAACGCTTTGCAGCGCCTTTTGAAGGTTCAAAACCAGTGTCATGTAGTAGGTCTACTAAGGATATGCCGCTTGCAACTTGTTCTTTTTTTATGATGTAATCAGGAAGTAGTGAGCTATCTTCATTCTCAAAAGCAGAAATTGCAGCAAATTGTGCAAGTTCCGCTTCTTTGTCACCATGACATATTTTTGTCACTTCTGTTGCCAAGACCTTTTTTGCTTCATTTATTTCTTGATCCTTTAAAGACTCTAATTTTCTAATCTCATCAATTGGCACATCAGTGAGCAATCTTAAAAAACGTCCAACATCTTGATCATCAACGTTGCGAAAATATTGCCAGTAGTCGTAAGGCTTTAGCATATTATCATCAAGCCACACTGCTCCACTTTCAGTTTTGCCCATTTTTTTTCCTTGTGCATTTAATAAAAGAGGCATGGTAAGGCCAAATAGCTCAGGTAAATTCAACTTTTTTCCAAGTTCAATTCCGTTTACTATATTTCCCCACTGGTCTGACCCTCCAATCTGCAGACGACAATCATATTTTTTGTTTAATTCAATAAAGTCGTAAGCTTGCAATAGCATGTAATTAAATTCCAGAAAGCTTAAGGTTTGCTCTCTATCCAGCCTGGTTTTCACACTATCAAAACTTAGCATACGATTTACAGAAAAATAAGCTCCTATATCACGCAAAAAATCTATGTATTTTATGTTATCCAACCAATCTGCGTTATTTACTATCATTGCACCAGTCTTGCTGTCATTAAAAGACACCATTTTCTCTAATATTCTCCTTATACTGGATGTATTTTGATTGATGTTCTCTACAGGCAAGATGCTTCTTGCTTTATCTTTGAAGGATGGGTCACCAATTTTTGTTGTGCCACCTCCAAGTAAGACTATCGGCTTATAACCAAATTTTTGTAGGTGACAGAGCATCATAATCTGAATTAGGTGACCAGCATGAAGACTTGGTGCTGTGCAATCAAACCCAATGTATGCAACTATATAATTGCTCTGCAATAATAATTGATCTAGTCCTTCAATGTTTGTGCATTGGTATAGGTACCCTCTTTCTTGGATGAAATTTAAAAATTCAGATGCGTGTTTCATTTTATAAACCCCAGTCTATCCTGTCATTAATGCCGAAGGTAACCCTAATAGAGAAGCCAGTGCCCAGACACTGGAACTTAATTATAAACAAGCACACTATACAACGTTTTCGATGAAATTGCATGAAAAACTGGATTCCAGTGTCAGCTACTTTCATGACACCACTACCTGTGCAGGAGTTGCCTTCAAAATTACAACGTTTGTGCAATTGTGTACCAGCTATCTGGATAATCAATTCCATAACTCTTCTATTTTATAATACTCCCTTACTTCCGGCCTGAATATGTGAACCATTATGCCTTGAAAATTCAAAACCACCCAATTGCCTTCATCCATACCTTCTACATCTATTTTATCATGTGGCTTGAGGCTTTTTATTACTTGCTCAGCTAAAGCTTTAACGTGACGGCTTGAATCACCAGATGCAATAATCATATATTTTGCAATAACGGTTTTATTCTGCACATCAAAAGTTACTATATCATGACCTTTATTTTGATCTATTATCTCTTCAATTGTACTTCTTATCGATTCCATATTGCTAAGCATTGTTTACAGGTTATATGATTCATTTATAATCATATACTCAAAATTTCTAAATATGAACTATTTTCAATGCAACTACTTGTTAAAGGTATTACCTGCATCTATTTTATCATCATGTTTTTAGCATGTACAATGTATATACTTTTTATATAATTGAAAATAGCTTTTTACTAGTATTCATTATGGGCAAGACTCTCATCTACTTAATCGGCTTTCCAGGCAGTGGTAAGTTTACTACTGCAAAGGAACTGTGTAAAATCATTGGTGCAGTAATAGTAAGCAATAATCTATTCAATAATATTATATTTGATATTGTTAAATTACAAAACGCTGAAGTTCCAGATGACCTATGGGAAAAAATTTTTGCAGTTAGGGAAAATGTATTAGCAATACTGGAAAAACACTACGTAAAATCAAAACATTATATATTTACAAATGAATTGATAGAGGGTGATCCCTATGACCAAAGATTATATAACTCAGTGGTAAATTTAAATAAAAAAATGGACATGGAAATTTTTTCTGTAGTATTACATTGTAATAATGAAAAACTAGTAAGACGTGTCCAATCAGAAGAGAGATATCAGGAAAATAAAATTACTGATCCGGATTTTGCTATAAAGAAAATTGAAGGGAAAAGGCTATTTATACCTGAGGGTTCGCTTGAAATTGATAACTCGAACTTGAGTGCAAAGGAAGTTGCAAAGAAAATTGTTGAAGAGATGAAGAAAGAAAAAAATGGAAAATTAATTAAAACTTCTGTAACAAATCATTTAAAAACAGAGTGTACTCGTGGTTGAGCAGAAAGATAAGTACCGTCCTTGTGTTGGCATAATGCTATTTAACAGACAAGGACATGCCTTTATTGGAAAACGCTTTGATAGCGATTCTTACTGGCAGATGCCACAAGGAGGTGTTGATGATGGTGAGGAACTGGAACAAGCAGCGTTACGTGAGTTGCTAGAGGAGGTTGGTACTAATAAAGTAAAGGTTATAACTAAAAGCAAGGATTGGATATACTACAACTTGCCTGAAGAAGTTATACCAATATGCTGGAATGGAAAATATTCTGGTCAAAAGCAAAGGTGGTTCTTAATGAAGTTTTGCGGAGAGGATGAGGACATTGATATTAATTATACTGGTCATCCAGAGTTCAAAGAGTGGCGTTGGCAAGGTATAGATAGTTTAGTAGCTAGTGCTATATCATTTAAAAAAGAAGTTTATAAAACAGTGATAGAAGAGTTTTCTTCTATAATAAAAGCCTCAACAATAAGCTCATGATAGTAGATTCTCATTGCCACTTGATTTATTTTTCTGACGATGAAATACCAAAAGTAATTTCAAGGGCAGAGCAAAATGGTGTAAAGGTTTTGCATAACATATGCGTAAGCATTGACGATGTTCCTAAGTTATTAAAAATTTCTTCATCCTATGATCAGGTCTACTCCTCTGTTGGTATACATCCGCTTGATGCTGCTATAGAAAACGGTGAGTGTATACATGTTGATGAATTAGTTGAATTTACCAAGAACCAAAAGGTAATTAGTATCGGTGAAACCGGGTTAGATTTTTATAAATCTGACAACAAAGACAATCAGAAAAAAAGTTTTGCATTACATATAGAAGCGTCAAGAATAACTGGACTACCTTTAGTTATTCACACAAGAAGCGCTGATAATGAGATGATCGATATGTTAAGGTCAGAAATGAAAGCCGGTGCTTTTAGTGGAGTAATGCACTGCTTTGCTTCCTCTAAAGAACTTGCTTATCAATCTATAGATTTGGGGTTATGTATTTCATTTTCTGGAATTATTACTTTTAAAAATGCGAGCTTACTCAGAGAAATTGCACAAAATGTACCACGCGAGCGTGTTTTAGTCGAAACTGATGCACCATATCTATCACCTGAGCCTTATAGGGGAAAAAAGAATGAACCAGCAATGGTGAAATACGTTGTTGATTGTTTGGCAGAGTTGTGGAATGAGTCACCAGAACAAGTAGCGAAGGTAACCACAAGCAACTTTTTTAGGCTGTTTGAGCTATAAAGAAGCTCTATAAAACCATTAATTTGCTTATGAACCTAAAGATTTCACCAGCTCTCTCACCGAGTTTACAGACTTATTAAACATTTCTTGTTCACTATCATTCATTTTAACTTCTAGGATCTTTTCAATTCCGTTTTTTCCAATAATTACAGGAACACCAATAAACAAATCTTCTACACCATATTCACCATTAAGGTAAGCAGCACATGGTAATATGCGCCTCTTATCTTTTAAATATGATTCTAACATGCATATAGCTGAAGATGCAGGAGCGTAGTATGCAGATCCAGACTTAAGCAGATCAACTATTTCTTTACCGCCATTGCGAGTGCGTTCAACTATTTCATCGACTTTTTTCTGTGTGATAAGACCCATATCGATAATTTGAGTAAGTGGAACTCCAGCAACTGAAGCACAATTGATTAGTGGTACCATAGTGTCGCCATGTCCTCCAAGCACAAAAGCAGATATATCTTCAACTGAGATATTTAACTCACTTGCAAGAAAGTAACGAAAACGGGAAGAATCAAGCACTCCTGCCATGCCAACAATCATATTAGTTGGAAGGTTTGAAAATTTATGCACCACTGAAACCATGGCATCCAAAGGGTTGGTAACCACTATTACAAACGCGTTTGGAGAATATTTTTTAATATTTTCGCCAACCTCCTTCATTACTTTAGCATTGGTTTGCAGGAGGTCATCCCTGCTCATTCCAGGTTTTCTAGCGATGCCAGCGGTTATTATAATTGCATCGGAGTTTTTTATGTCTTCATACCTATTTGTGCCAGTAATATTGACATTAAATCCGTCAATAGGGGATGATTCTGCTATGTCGAGTGCTTTACCTTGTGGTATTCCATCACTAATATCAAGTAAAATAACATCACCGAGTTCCCTTAGTGCAATCATATGGGTGAGAGTTCCACCGATATTTCCTGCACCGATTAAAGATATTTTTTTTCTTTGTACTGTCATTTTCTACTCCTTTGTATTTACTTTTATGGTTTTACCTTCCCAAGGCGATAAGCTATCAAACATACGAAAATCTTGCGGTAAATCTATAGGATTATACACAACCTTTTTTGTCTCTATATCATATCTTGCTTCCTCATAACCAGTGAGAGGGAAATCTTTTAACATTGGATGACCTTTGAATCCATAGTCTGTTAGAATCCTACGCAAATCAGGGTGATCAGAAAACTCTATTCCATACATATCAAACACTTCACGCTCAAACCACAAAGCCGTACTAAATATCTTCGCTACACTTGGAGGCATGTCGCTTTCACATAACTGAAGCTTTATGTGTACTCTAATATTATGCACAATGCTGAGCAGATTGTATATTAGCTCGAAACGCTTCTCTCTATCTGGGTAGTCAACCCCAAAAATATCAACTAACAGTTCAAACCTACACTTTTCATCATCACGTAGAAAGAATAGGTGCTTTTCAATTTCATCTAAAGTTGAATATATTACAATAATGCCATCATCTTTTTGAATGCACTCGCACTTGGTCTTTTTTTGTATATACTTTGCAGTTTTATCCATGCTTTATATTCTGAGTTCGTTTTATTTTGTTTTGTAGGCATAGCATTCCATATAGCAACGCCTCAGCGGTTGGTGGGCATCCAGGGACATACACGTCAACTGGCACAATTCTATCACAGCCTCGGACTACTGAATAAGAGTAATGGTAATAACCACCACCATTTGCACAACTTCCCATGGAAATAACATACTTCGGGTCTGCCATTTGATCATAAACCTTGCGCAATGCTGCTGCCATTTTATTAGTTAGTGTGCCAGCAACAATCATCACATCTGATTGACGTGGGCTTGCACGAAACATTATACCATATCTATCAAGATCATAACGGCTGGATGCAGTATGCATCATCTCAACTGCGCAACATGCAAGACCAAATGTCATTGGCCACAATGAACCAGACCTTGCCCAATTCATTACATAATCTGTTAAATCACCAAATTTAGTGACAAGAAACCCTTCTTTTTTATAACGACCCCAGTCATCATTAGATAGAATTTGATTTGTCATAAACTACTCCCACTCTAATGCACCTTTACACCATTCATAGATAAAACCTATAGTGAGTATTGCAAGAAATACCATCATAGACCAAAATCCACCATAGCTTATCTTAGATAAAGAAACAGCCCAAGGAAAAAGAAAAGCAATTTCTAAGTCAAATATTATAAATAATATTGAAACTAGGTAAAATTTAATGTCAAAATTTTTTCTTGCACTGGATAGTGGATTGAAGCCACACTCATATGTGGAAAGCTTTTCACCATCTGGCTTACTCACTGCAAGAAACATAGGCAATATACCTAAAGCAAAAGATACTACAATTGATACGCAGATAAAGATTACTATGGTTAAATATTCGCTCATTTAACAAAACATATAACACTATGAGTTTACATGCTTTCCTAACTTTTTACCACCTAAAATATGCACGTGAAAGTGTGGTACAACCTGCTCTCCATTTTCACCGTAGTTAGTGACTAATCTATATCCTGTTTTTTCTAGATTATATTTGTGTGCTATCTCTCTTACAGTTTTGAAGAAATCCGCTATCTCCTCTTCAGGAGCTTTTAGAATGAAATCATCATATGAAATATATTGATTTTTTGGTATAACTAAAATATGAACTGGTGCGTCAGGGTACTTATCATGAAAAGCTAGTACATTTTCATTTTCATGTACCTTCTCACAAGGTAACTCACCTCTTAATATTTGAGCAAAGAAGTTATCGCTATCATAAACTTCATTGCTCATATTTTAAGAGCGACCTTTCCCTCTTTCTTCGTTTTTCTCTACATTAGGTGTAGATAGTGGTTTTATTGTTTCACCAGAAGCATCTTCAAGATTTAAAGAGCTTACAAGTTCCCTTACTTTTACCATGTCCTGCTGTTCTTTCAAAGAGGTTTCTATTCCACTTACCCTTTTTCCAGTAATAACTCCTGGTTGTAAGTGATACATATCCCCAGGAACAGTGAGACTATGATGTCTTTCCTCTATTTTTTTAGCTTCACTCATAATACTCCCCTATAACTTATTTTTGCATTCCACAACTTTGCGACTTACCTGGCTTTATAGCTTCTTGCGCCCATTTTTTCTCACCTGAAGCTATAGTTACTGAAGGCTGACCAGCCTTTAGTAACCCTTCGCTACTTGTAAGTCCTGCAGGTTTCGTAGCTTCTGATGACTGCTTTTGATTATCATATTCCTTATACAATTTTTCTGCAATACCATACAGCAATTTTAAGTCTGTGTGAACTTTAAATTCTCCACCAGTAATTTTTGCTAGATCTTTAAGGTTACCGTCAACTTTTTGTTTAATTTCTTCAATAGCAAGCTTTTTTATCTCCTCTGGACTCTTTCCTTTATAGTCAGTTTTAATGTCTTCAATTATTTTTTTAACATCAACTTCAATTACAATTTTATTTTCTTCTCTATGTATAGTGATGTTTGAATACTCACTTTTTAGTGCTTTTATTTTATTCAATTGTTCATCATTCAAATAAGGTATATCTCCCGTCAGAGTTCTTGACACTAAAAAACTTACCTTTCCTATCCCTTTCTTTTGCTCTGTTATTTGTACACCAAGATCCTTACTAGCCTGTGTGGTTTCTATAGGTGGATCATATTCCCTTTCTTCTTCAGGTACATCTATACCAACAGCTTTCTTTAACGAAACTGTAGCATCATGTTTCATTTCACCCGTTGAAGCAAACGGCTTCTTTATAGGGTAAATAAGTGCTTTAGGCACAAGAGCAAACACCCGACCTGTAGCTTCTACACCTGTTTTAACTGCTCCGCCTATCTTAGCCCAAATAGATTCTGCCATACATACCTCCAAGGTAGTTTCTATAACTAAATACATTTTAATTATAGACGAAAAAATTTAAACTTCTATATCCATTATAAGATAGAATTATAGGGATTGCAACCATTATTTGCACATTGTCTAAAACATGTAGTATTTTCGCTACTTTTATTGTTCAATTTATTATAAAGAATACTCTAAATTATGTTTAAATGGAACACAAATAATATCATTGATGCAACTGGCGGAAGAGACGTAAATGGTTGTAATTGGATACATAGCTCAAATATTTCAACGGACACAAGAAGCATAAAAAAAGGTGATTTATTTATTGCCCTCAAGGGAAAGAATTTTGATGGCCATAATTTTTTGCATGAAGCGTTTTTAAAAGGGGCTGTCGCTGCAATAGTGAGTGAGGGTAAATATAAAAGTTTCCCTCTCATTATTGTACAAGATACCCTGAAAGCTTTGCATGATATGGCATCATACTACATTAGAAATGTTCTTATTGATGCTAAAGTTATTGCAGTTACAGGCAGTGTCGGGAAAACCACTACAAAGGATATGCTGCATACTGTTTTATCGCAATATGGAGTGTCCCATGCAAACGAAGGTAACTTAAATAATAATATAGGATTGCCTTTGACAATTCTGAAAGCTCCAAAAAACTGCCAGTACTTAATTCTTGAAATGGGAATGAATAAAGCTGGTGAAATAAAAGAATTATCAAAAATTAGTAATCCGAATATTGCAGTTATTACCAACATCGAACCTGCACATACTGAAAATTTTTCATCACTATTTGACGTTGCACAAGCGAAGTTAGAAATTCTGTATGGTATGAAAAATAACGGTACTTTGGTTTTAAGCAGAGATAATAAATATTATGATTATCTCTCATCACACGCCAATAGAAATGTAATAAGCTTCGGTAAAGATAAAAATGCTGAAGTTTGTTTACTAAACTTAATAAGAAACGATGAATCTTCTGTCATTTCAGCACTATCTTCTGTCATCCCAGTGCCCAGACACTGGGATCCAGGAAGTTCAATTGCAAATGAGCATATCAGACGGTTGTATAATAAAGACTGGATTCCAGCGTCACGCGCTGGAATGACATCAAACCGAGTTGCTAATAGATTAAGTTTAAAAATCAGGCTGAGTGATAATCAAATTATAAACTGTAATTTACGTGTACAAGGTGAGCATTTTGCTTATTCGCTACTTGCTGTTGCAGCAGTTGTGCAAAGCCTCGGACTTGATTTATCAAAATTACCACTTGCACTTAAGAATTTTAGTGTAGCGAAAGGTAGAGGCAATATTCATAAGGTCAAATACAATAGAAAATATATACATTTAATTGATGACTCCTATAACGCCAGCCCTGCTTCGATGAAAACTGCAATAAAAACTTTGAGTACATATTCTAATCAGAGAAAAGTAGCTTTGCTTGGTGATATGTTGGAACTTGGTGATGAAAGCATAGAGTTTCATACAGATTTGGTTAAGATTATCACAGAAAATAATATAGATAAAATTTATACAGTTGGTAAATTTATGTTAGAATTGCATGAGCTTTTGCCAGATAATATAAGAGGCGCGCATTTTAATGATTCTAATCAATTGAAAAGTGATTTAGCTAACATTATTCAGAATAATGATGCAATTCTAGTTAAAGGCTCACGAGGAATGAAAATGGATCTTATTGTACGGGAATTCATAATAGAATATTAAGCAAAATCATTATATTAATTTATAGTAACAAATTATTAGGAACTTTAATTGTGAAAAAACGTGTAATTATTTTTGGTGGAACGGGGTTTATAGGGAAACACATCGTAAGACGCTTGGCAGCAGAAGGATATTTAATAAAGATATTCACTCGTAATCAGGAAAAAGCTGCTTGTTTAAAATTGTGTGGCAATTTAGGACAAATATCAATATTTAAAGGCGATTTTTTTGATGAAAAATCAGTTCTGGATGGTATGGAAGAATGTGATTTAGCTATAAACTTAGTGGGAATATTATATGAAGCAAAAAAGCACGATTTTTACGCTGTTCACGTTAAAATAGCTGAAAGGATAGCAAAAGCTGCAAAAATGAAAAATGTACCTATGATGATACATTTTTCTGCTATGGGAATAGAAAATAGCAAGTTGTCAAAATATTCCAAAAGTAAATTGGAAGGTGAAAAAGCTGTAACTTCAGCATTTCAAGAAGCAATAATAATTAGGCCAAGCCTTGTATTTGGTAAAGAAGACAACTTCTTTAATAAATTTGCAAGATTAGCAACTATTCTTCCTTTCTTACCACTAATTGGCAATGGAACGACTAAATTTCAGCCCATATGTGTAACAGACTTAGCTGAAGTGGTATATCGTATTATCAGTTTTAATAAGCAAGACAAGAAAATTTATAACATGGGTGGACCAAAGGTTTACTCTTTCAAAAGCTTATTGAAGTTTATTCTGAATGTTACTAACAGAAAGTGTTTGTTGATCAATGTATCTTTTCCAATGGCAAAGTTAATAGCTTTCTTTTTAGAAAATAAAATTATTTCTATGCTGCTAAAACCAATAACCGGAGATACGAACCCTGTGCTTACTCAAGATCAGGTGAAAGTTATGATGAATAGTTCAATCGAAAAGTCAGTTGACCTTGAAACAATGAAGGTTCGACCATTAGCAATTGAAAATGTGGTGCCAGAGTACTTGAAGATTTATAGAAAGTATTGATAAAAGAGTGTGCCCGGTGGGATTCGAACCTACGACCCACAGCTTAGAAGGCTGTTGCTCTATCCAGCTGAGCTACGGGCACACAACATATATAAAATGCTTCTTAGTACAAGTGAAGTCAAGTACTTCGTGTGAATATGATGTTTATCTTGCGACACCTTGTCATTGCAGTTGTGTGTCACGCGCTGCTGAAATTGGATGCGAGAAGTCTATTTATTTTAGAAAATATTATATAGAAAGTTGCTTAACAAACTACGCCAGCGCCCTTATCATGATACTGAAGGTATTCAGTTATCTTCATCTGTGCAGATTAAACAGCAAGAAAACAACGTAGTTGGCGTCTTATTTTTAATTTTTTGCACTATGTGCACCTTATGTCTTCACAACATTTCTGGGTTTTTACCTATATAAGCTGAAACGCGCTTATAAGTTGTTTAAGACAGTATAGTACGCCAATTTGCAGGATTAGAGAGTGACAACTAGGCTCTGTGGACAAAATTTTAGAGAAGCCATACAAGAGCTCCAACAAAATTGAGAAAACCCATAAAAACCTCAGCAGTTTTATCAAATCTGGAAAAAATGCGCCTAAAATTTTTAATTTTACCAAAAAAACACTCAATCAAATGACGTTCTTTGTAGATATGCTCATCGTAATACCTTTGCACTTTTCGATTCCGTTTTGGCGGAATAACTACTGTACATCCCTTGTCTTCAAGACTTGTAACAAAGGCATTGCTATCGTAGCCCTTGTCAGCTACTACAGTAGAGTTATAGATACTTTCGGTCAACACTTGTGCCTGCGTAATTTCATTTCTTTGACCAGGAGTCAGAGTAAATTTAAGTGGATTTCCAAGTGCATCGACAAGCGCATGTATTTTAGTTGTAAAGCCACCTTTGCTCCTCCCTAAAGCTTCTTGATCCTTGGAGTTTTTTGTATATCCAGATGAACATGGATGGCCTCGGATGATCGTACCGTCGATTATAGCAACTTCTAAATCAGGCTCTTGTTTAGTATATTCAAGCAATTTTTTCCAGACATCTCTTTCACACCATCTTTTAAATCGCTTATGTATACTCCTGTAATTACCATAAGTTTTTGGTAAAAGTCTCCATTGGCAACCACTTCGCACTATGTACCACACTGCCTCTATGAATATTCTTAAACGTTTTTCATCTTTGCTGTGCATTCCTTTTACGCTTTTTATGAACTCTAAAATTTGTTTCCAATTTTCCTCTTTGATGTAATATTGCATATGGTAGTTTCTCCATTTTTTACCTATTAGGCTAAACTACCATCTTTTTCTCTCTTTTCATATTTTTTGTCCACAGAGCCTAGTTTTCGCCTTAAAAATTCTTAGCCTTCTTCTCATTAACGTCAATTTTATCTTCTTTTCCTCACTGATTTCCTTAGCTGCTTGCGCTTTTAACCATAGTGCCGTTTTGTTTAATGCCTTTACCGTTGCTAATTCTACTTTTCTTCTTTTAGCATTTACACTTTCTATTACCTCAACTTCTATATGAACAGACATTTTATACCCCAGACGCTTTTATTTTCCACGTTATTCCAGACTTGTCTCTAAGTGGCGGTGAGTGTACTTTATATCTTCGATCACCTATAACAAAAACATCTCCTACTATTGGCTTTAACACATCAAACGCACTTACTTCTAACGCTAAAGTTTCTTCCACAAATTGTCCTTCACCAATCTCGTATAATTTATCTGGCTGTTGCTTTAATACTTGTACCATGTACGCCTTATTTTTCGACTCATACAAAGCTACTTCTCCTAAATGGGCAAAACAATCTTCTAATAATCGCTTAATATTCTCTCCTAAGAAACTCACTCAACTAACTCTTCTTGTTGAACTAATATGTAGCCAAATTCGCTCGCTTTTTTGATCAAATTTTTTACAGTTCTATCTTTATAGCGTGTTTCATAGTATTCCATTCCTTTTTCTACATATTCCTGTCCGTATTTGAGCATACTATAAAATATGCATGCCATTTTTCTTGCAGTAGCTGTTATTGCTTTTGGTGCTCCTAGTCGTTTTTTCAATCTTCTGTAGTATGCACCCAACGCACTTTTACTATTTCCTACAGAATGAGCAGCTATTCGCAAAGCATTTGCAGCACGGTTAATGACTTTACGTGTTCTTGTGTTAAACACTTTTTCCCCTGTAACTTTATTAGCAGGACTGAGTCCCAACCACGATGAAAAGTGCTTTTCTGTTGGCCATTTACTATGGTTTATACCAACTTCTGAAATTATGGTTTGTATACTTAATACATCAATCCAGGAATTTTAGTGAAATCCATACCAGTTATTCGGTGCAGTTCCTCATACAAAGCAAAGCTTGGCTTACTTTTGCTATTTTTATTCTTTTGCTTACTTAGCTGTTTGCTTTCACAAGACTTTGTTTCAAACGTTTTGTAATAGGCTTCAATATTTCTATCACATTCTGCTATTTTTTCTTGATAAATATTATATAGTTCAAATTCTTGCTTTAGCGTGAATAAGTGTTCCTCTCTATAGTCACCAGCTAACGCTTTTGCAATAGTAGACTGATCATTTTTCATTCGCACGTCCCTGAATTCTGCCAATTTTTCAGAATCTCTTTCGCCTTCAATTATAGCTTCAATGATTTTCATACCAGTTATCCCAGTAATATGACTAATAACCTTGTGTAATTGTATATTCATTTGAATTAATGCCTTCTGCATACGCAGAATATGTGTAGATGCACTTTCAGTGAGATTTTTGCGTTGCCGCACGTAACTGCGCAATACACACATCTGATTATCTGGCCTAAACGATCTATGAAGCAGTCCGTAGCTATGCAGTTGTTGGAGCCATTGGCAATCTTGAACGTCAGACTTCCTACCAGGTACATTCTTTACATGCCGTGCATTTACCAATCTTACCTCGAATTTGTATGACTCAAGTATTTGAAATAAAGGAATCCAATATACTCCTGTTGATTCCATAGCTACTGTTGTAACTTTACACTTTTTCAACCACTGTGCTAAGTTATGAAGGTCTTCAGTAAAGCAGCCAAATTTCTGAACGCGTTGTTCATCTCTTCCTTCAGGTACACACACATAGTGTACAGCTGAACCAATGTCTATTCCTGCTGCATTAGGATTCACTATTTCTAATTTACTTTTTGCTTTTTTCATGGTAACTCCTACATATAATTTGTAATAGGGAAACGCTTCAGCTTGGAACGGTTGATAGTACAATCTCCTAACCGAGGTAGTCTAAATGACTCCATCAATGATTTGACCGTTCCTTCCAAAACCATCCTTGCATACGGGCACTTAGGCACCATTGAAAATGTCGGTCATAACTGCAAAGGCGCTCCCTGTACAACTATACTTGAAAACTACTAAAAACTTAAATTTGTGTGTTTCTTTCTGATTTGACAGATTTCGTCTGTTCGATGCTTGCATATCACTGATGATGTTGTATCATTTGTATCAACAAAAGTAGAACTAGTAGTAGGACTAGAACCAGTAGCAGCATTTGCATCAAATGCAAAGGAGAGAATTAAAGCTACAAGTAGAAGAAAATTTTTCATTACACCCTCCAATCATTTCTGTCCTAAGTTAGATTATTCTGCAATTTGAGTAAAAGGTAAGGGTTTTAGTAAACTTGTCATCCTATCAGTTTATAAAAATTCCTGGATTTCAGCGTCACGCGCTAACTTAAATTGTTCAATATAACCATAAATTTGTTTCAGTAAACCTAATTTAGGTTAGTTATACTTTCAAAACACAACGTTCGTGAATGTTGCCTTCGCTTGATAAGTTAAGAGAATTTATTAGGTAGTCATAGACACTGAAAGTGGTAAGTTTTACCACTTTCAAGTAAAGAAAACTACGTTTTGTGCCTCCAATAATTTCTATGGATGAGCCTCTACTGCACCGTCTCTACAAATCACACCTCCTGGTGTGATTTTTGAAACGACTACAGGAGCGCCAAAAAACACAGCAGTAAATGCACCGAGTGCAAAAAGAGCTGGCCACGGCATTCTGCCGAATATCGCGAGCAATGCTGCACCAATTATCACTATTGTGATCATTGGTCCACCTATGCCGTGAGTATAGCCTATTATCTTGCATATCACTGATGATGTTGTATCATTTGTATCAACAAAAGTAGAACTAGTAGTAGGACTAGAACTAGAACCAGTAGCAGCATTTGCATCAAATGCAAAGGAGAGAATTAAAGCTACAAGTAGAAGAAAATTTTTCATTATGCCTCCATAATTTCTATTTAACGCTGGATTATCCTTCACTTTGATTAAATTTAAGTAAACGGTGAGGATTTTTTTGCTTAAAAGTATCCTTTATTTCATTTAGAATACTTTTCTTGGTTCATTTATATTACATGCTACAGAAATTTTACAGCATCGTTTATTGCCTTTATCGTGCTTTGATTGACACAATTTATAATGATGGAGTGGAGCACGCGGGGTATTTATCATTTTTAATTCTGTTATCAATATTCCCTTTTCTCATCGTTTTAATAGCTGTGGCGTCAACATTCGCAAGTTTCTTAGACCAGTATAACATTGGCTGGGTATTTATCATTGATAACATGCCACAGGATATTTTGGCATCTTTGATGCCGCGTATCAGAGAGATAATATCAGGCCCGCCACAAAGCTTACTAACTTTGGCAATTGTAGGTGCTGTTTGGACCGCTTCATCGACAATTGAAGGGCTTAGAACAATACTCAATAAGGCCTATAAAGTTCCGGTTTCGCCGCCTTATATATTAAGAAGAGTACTAAGTATATTACAATTTTTAGTGATCACACTTATTATAACTCTAACTATAGTGTTCTCTACATTAGTGCCGATGCTAATTGATTTTTCCTATCAGGGGATTAGTTATACTAAATATCTCCTCATTGAATTTGTACTTTTCACAGTAGTCTCTTGGCTATATTTTATGTTGCCAAACATAAAACAAAACTTATCAGACGTATTTCCTGGAGCTTGTGTGGCTGTTATTCTTTGGACGATTTCCGCTTCAGCTTTCAAGCAATACTTAAAAGCTTCCTTTGATCAACTGAATTTGATATATGGAAGTTTAGGTGGTGTGGTAGTGTCATTACTATTTTTTTATATGCTAAGTTTGATTTTTATATATGGAGCAAAATTCAATTTTCAGCTAAAATATTTCAATGGATCTCACTAAGGAGAAAGAAATGGGTAAGTTAGAAGGTAAAGTAGCTTTAATCACCGGAGCTTCAGGTGGAATAGGCTCTGCTGTTGCAAAAAGGTTTATAAGAGAAGGTGCATGTGTGATTCTGATTTCAAGATCTCTTGATAATCTCAAGCCACTATATAATGAAATTGAAGAGCTTGAAGAATTTAAAGAAGGCTCTGTAAAACTAATTCAGCTTGATCTTTTAGACTTTGAGAATGTAAAGATACTGACAAACATGATAGAAAGCCTGAAATTATCAGAATCTGGAGCACTTGATATATTAGTTGCGTGTGCTGGAATTTTAGGCAAACTGAACCCTATTCACGACTGTGAGATTGAAGAGCTACAGAACGTAATGAGTACAAATTTTACTGCCAATTGGTACTTACTAAAAAACTTAGATCTAATGCTAAAAAAGTCTAATGCTGGAAGAGCGATATTCATGACCTCAGAGGTGACACTTTCTCCTTCCTCTTACCCATATTGGATGCCGTATGCTGCAAGTAAAACTGCACTAGAAATAATGGTGCAAATATATGCATCTGAAACAAAGCATACAAAATTATGTGTAAATGCTGTATACACGGAAGGACCTGTGGGTAGTGAGCAGGCGTTTCCTGGATCTGAATTTGTGTCACCTGATGAACTAACAGACAAATTCGTGGAATTAGCTTCTGAAAACTGCAGCGTATCAGGAAAAATCTTACCGCTTAGCAAATCTCCCGAATAAATTACACTAGGAAGAGTGTCATGCAAGTAGCTGACACTGGTTTCCATCCAAAAGGGTGTCATCCAAGTAGCCCCTTCGGTGTCATTCCAGTCTGGAATCTAGGCTCTGTGGACAAAAAATATGAAAAGAGAGAAAAAGATGGTAGTTTAGCCTAATAGGTAAAAAATGGAGAAACTACCATATGCAATATTACATCAAAGAGGAAAATTGGAAACAAATTTTAGAGTTCATAAAAAGCGTAAAAGGAATGCACAGCAAAGATGAAAAACGTTTAAGAATATTCATAGAGGCAGTGTGGTACATAGTGCGAAGTGGTTGCCAATGGAGACTTTTACCAAAAACTTATGGTAATTACAGGAGTATACATAAGCGATTTAAAAGATGGTGTGAAAGAGATGTCTGGAAAAAATTGCTTGAATATACTAAACAAGAGCCTGATTTAGAAGTTGCTATAATCGACGGTACGATCATCCGAGGCCATCCATGTTCATCTGGATATACAAAAAACTCCAAGGATCAAGAAGCTTTAGGGAGGAGCAAAGGTGGCTTTACAACTAAAATACATGCGCTTGTCGATGCACTTGGAAATCCACTTAAATTTACTCTGACTCCTGGTCAAAGAAATGAAATTACGCAGGCACAAGTGTTGACCGAAAGTATCTATAACTCTACTGTAGTAGCTGACAAGGGCTACGATAGCAATGCCTTTGTTACAAGTCTTGAAGACAAGGGATGTACAGTAGTTATTCCGCCAAAACGGAATCGAAAAGTGCAAAGGTATTACGATGAGCATATCTACAAAGAACGTCATTTGATTGAGTGTTTTTTTGGTAAAATTAAAAATTTTAGGCGCATTTTTTCCAGATTTGATAAAACTGCTGAGGTTTTTATGGGTTTTCTCAATTTTGTTGGAGCTCTTGTATGGCTTCTCTAAAATTTTGTCCACAGAGCCTAGTCTTTATTATGCAGCCACTTATTTAAAGTTAAGTTTTCTGGATCCCAGTGTCTGGGCACTGGGATGACACCTCTGGGCACTGCCGTCATAAAGGAACCAGTGTCAGCTACTTGAATGACATCATTTGCTGTGCAATTTACCTTCAAAAATGAATGTTTGTACAGCTGTGTGTCAAGCACTGGAATCTGCCACGCAAATTGCAATGTTCGTACAGTTGGTGCGACCCGAAAGTCGTGATTTTGTGATGGTTAAATTCCATCTTCCCTAGGTGTACAGTCCCAGAGTGTGATGGTATGATAAAATATGAGAAAAAAATACCATCAAAGGAGGAGTTATGGGACAAATATTACATGGGTGCGCCAAAACAACACAGACGATTCGTAGAGCAATACAAAATAGAAAAGAGAGCATAGCAAAACTCTCCAAGCATTATAACCTTAATCCAAAAACTATTATTAAGTGGAGAAAACGTTCATTTACGAAAGATGCTGATATGGGTCCAAAGCGTCCAAGATCGACTGTTTTAACGCTAGAAGAGGAAGCTATAATAGTTACATTTCGCAAGTATACACTACTGCCACTAGATGATTGCCTTTACGCTCTGCAGTCTACAATTCCGCATTTGACTCGCTCTAGCTTGCATCGTTGTTTACAAAGACACAACATTAGCAGATTACCAACTGTTGATGGAGAAGTTAAGTCAAAAAAGAAATTCAAACAATATCCTATCGGTTACTTTCATATTGATATTGCTGAAGTTAGAACTGAGGAGGGCAAATTACATTTGTTTGTTGCTATTGATAGGACATCCAAATTTACCTATGTTGAGTTGCGTAACAGTGCTACAAAACCCATAGCTGCTGAGTTCTTACGTAATTTGATTAGAATTTTACCGTATAAAATCCATACTATTTTGACAGATAACGGTATACAATTTACAAACCAGAAGCGTCATAAGTATGCTTTCCAACATATATTTGATAGAGTTTGCGAAGAGAATGTTATTGAACATCGTTTGACAAAAGTTAGCCATCCTTGGACGAATGGGCAAGTCGAGCGTATGAATAAAACTTTAAAGGATGCTACAGTTAAGAAGTATTACTATCAATCGCACCAGCAACTTAAAGAACACCTTTATAACTTTGTTATGGCTTATAATTATGCAAAGAGACTCAAAACTCTTAAGGGTCTTACTCCTTATGAATTTATATGTTATCAGTGGACACAGTCTCCAGAATTATTTATACTAAATCCACACCATCACACTCTGGGACCATACACCTAGAGTTACAAAAGCGCCAAAAAATACTTAGAACAGTACCGGGAATAGGTATCAAGTTATCTCAAGATTTTGTATGCCTGATGCCAGAACTTGGCTACTTAAACAAAAAAGAAGTTGCAAGTCTTGCTGGAGTTGCCCCGCATCCAAAAGAAAGCGGTAAAACTATTGGTTACCGAAGGATAACAGGTGGTAGAAGCAATGTTCGTGCAAAGCTTTTTACTGCTGCTATGGCTGCTGCAAAGTCTAAATCTGTACTTGGTGCTTTTTATTCTGATCTCATTGGTAGAGGTAAAAAAAAGATGGTAGCTATAACAGCTCTAATGCGTAAAATTATAGTGATTGCTAATGCAAGACTTAAAGAAGCAGTCAACGTAAATTTTTAAAATCTGTATAGAAAATAGGTTGATGAATATGTGCGCCCACACAAATTTAAAGCACATATTCATCAACCATACGGTCTAAGCAGTGGTAGTTGTTTGATATAAATTTCTTTCTGTAGTAAACTAGGGTTTTTGTTGCCAAAAATACATTTTTTAATTGAATAAAAATACAAAGTTATAAACAAGAGTTGTAATAAGACTAAATTCAAAAAATTTAAAAAAACATAGTTGATCTGCTGCAATAAGTCTATAGCCTCTCCAACTCAGGTTCATCCTGATAGGCTGTTTGGATGCTTAAATTCTTGAAAGCCTGTATGGCAAATCTTATACCTTGCTTTAGAAAAAGCTTGCTTTGAGGGTACATGTCAATGGCTCCATAAGTTCATATTCTATTCCCAAACTTTTTTTAACTAACTTTAAAATCATAGAAAATACTGTCGAAAAAGGAAGTTTTCTTGTTCGTGTAAAACTCAACACAATGGATTTTCTGAAAAGTTTTCGAGTATATTATATTTTTAATTTGTAGAATAAGGTTTTTTCCTTTTTGCATATTTCACCTAAAAAAGACACATTTTAAACTTTTTTGTTGCAATAAAATAGAAACAAAAGTGCTGTCCCTTGCACTCTTTGGATAATTTAATGATAAAAAATTTAGAGAGAAATTTTATACACTATCGCTGATATTTTTCCTTAAGTTGACGCCATTGCCTGAACGGATACAACTTAATTTTTAATCTGCAGGAGTCAAGTTGAGAATGTCCAATTTTCCACTTTCTTTATAGCATAACATACTTCAGCGCCTCTTGCTCCTCTTGAAGTCCAATGGGCTCACCACTTATGTGTAAATTAATCGTTAATGTTGTACACGTTCTTTTCTTTTTCTACTCTCTCTTGCTCTTCAATACAATATATAGCAAGCGGATTAGCTTTAAGTCTTTCGACTCCTATTTCTTCTCCTGTTCCATCGCAGTAACCATAAGTGCCTAATTTTATTTTTTCTAACGCCTCCTTAATTTTTTCTTTTCTATCTTTTCGACGCTTGATTAATTCCTCGTTTCCACTATCTCCATCAGAATAGTATGTATCAATACTATTCTCTTCTAGTTCTTGTTTCTCCAGCTCAGCGAGTATTGACTGTAACTTTAAGCTGAAGTATTCCAGTTGTTTTTCGCTCATATATTCTTCATCTTCTGAAGGAGTGTAATCTTCTGGTGACTTTATTTTTGGTAACTTTTCCATAATTGCATTATCAAAAAAATAATAAAACCTATATAATTTATGAACAAAAAATTATACTACCTCAAAGTAAACACTATAATTTATAATAAACATTTAAAAGCCTAGTATGATCGATTCAGCAAAAAAATTAGTAATAGATGACAAGAACTTTACCTATATAGTATGTATTTTTATCATAATGTTAAATTTATCTTCATTTACATTTGAAAACAACAATAAACAAGAAGTTATGTTAACATTAACATGGATATGTGCTACATTTGTTTTGCAGATTTCTACAAATAATTTGTTTACATCTGATTATCATGATGGAATATTAGAGCAAATCTTTGTACAGCCACTCTCTTCTAGGCTTATAGTTGCTTATAAAATTTTCGCTCACTGGTTATTATTTGGGTTACCGATTTCAGTAATTTCTTCCATATTCAGCTTTGCAATTCTAGGCAATAGTATTGAACACTCAATAGCAGTTGGAGTGTCTTTATTATTTAATACGCTGATAATCATTAATATTTCAGCTACTGGAAATGCATTGATGATTGGTCAAAACAACTTAACATCAGGAGTATCGCAAATTCTTGTTTTGCCAATGATAATGCCAACCTTTGTGTATTTTAAAATGCTAACTCAATTTGAAAATTTATCCTTGAATATTTATACACTACTAATCACCATCTTAGTTTTTGTTATTTTGATTGTTAACAGCACCATAACTACTCACATGGCACTAAAATTTGCTGTGGAACAGGATTGAAAAATCTTACTGTTATTCAGTAGACTTCTTGCATAACCTAGGCTCTGTGGACAAAAAATATGAAAAGAGAGAAAAAGATGGTAGTTTAGCCTAATAGGTAAAAAATGGAGAAACTACCATATGCAATATTACATCAAAGAGGAAAATTGGAAACAAATTTTAGAGTTCATAAAAAGCGTAAAAGGAATGCACAGCAAAAATGAAAAACGTTTAAGAATATTCATAGAGGCAGTGTGGTACATAGTGCGAAGTGGTTGCCAATGGAGACTTTTACCAAAAACTTATGGTAATTACAGGAGTATACATAAGCGATTTAAAAGATGGTGTGAAAGAGATGTCTGGAAAAAATTGCTTGAATATACTAAACAAGAGCCTGATTTAGAAGTTGCTATAATCGACGGTACGATCATCCGAGCCCATCCATGTTCATCTGGATATACAAAAAACTCCAAGGATCAAGAAGCTTTAGGGAGGAGCAAAGGTGGCTTTACAACTAAAATACATGCGCTTGTCGATGCACTTGGAAATCCACTTAAATTTACTCTGACTCCTGGTCAAAGAAATGAAATTACGCAGGCACAAGTGTTGACCGAAAGTATCTATAACTCTACTGTAGTAGCTGACAAGGGCTACGATAGCAATGCCTTTGTTACAAGTCTTGAAGACAAGGGATGTACAGTAGTTATTCCGCCAAAACGGAATCGAAAAGTGCAAAGGTATTACGATGAGCATATCTACAAAGAACGTCATTTGATTGAGTGTTTTTTTGGTAAAATTAAAAATTTTAGGCGCATTTTTTCCAGATTTGATAAAACTGCTGAGGTTTTTATGGGTTTTCTCAATTTTGTTGGAGCTCTTGTATGGCTTCTCTAAAATTTTGTCCACAGAGCCTAGACATCGGGGATAATGTATGTCTCACATTTTAGAGAGTGGCAACCTCTAGGATGCAAGCATGAGATAAAAGCAGGTAACACTAAACCTTATAGTAAATCCCTGCAAACAGAGTTAGATATGGTTACGAGAGGAACCAATGCCTGAATTGTCGTAACGAACGATATGCGAAATAAGGTTGGTTAACGCATAGACCAAAAGGTACGGAGAAAGTGGATAATTAGAACTTGACTGGTCTGATTAAGATGTTTCCCATCTCCCGGCAAAAAGTTGGAACCTAAGTCTAACATGAAACAATTTCATGGAACGGAGTAACATTATAGATGCTCTTATTCTTTAAGCAGGGAGCCACCCGTATGCACCTATAATGAGGGATTGTCTAAGAAGCCAAGGCCTAAAATAATGTTTAGGATATGCTGACGTGGACACTGTAATTTGGAAGGTAAAGTTGTGAGTAGTGGTTAATATGTTATGAGCCAACATTAAGTGTTAGGTATGAATGAATACGACTTCTCTAGTAATATAGAGAATGCTGTATTTAAGCTATAAAAACAAATTTACCAAGCTTTGAAATGTTAATTACATGGAGAAGTATGTATGACAAACACCAAGTTAGAGAGAAGCCGGATGTGGTGAAAGTCACAAGTCCGGTTTTGAAGTCGAGTGGGGAGAGGTGACTTTCTCCACTTAGATAACTGCGTCAAGCCTAAAAGTAATTAGCTAATAGGTTTAATAAAAATTCACATATACAGGAAAGATTGGTAACATTACTTGAATAGAGACCGTTATTGTAATTATGCCGAAACGCACAGATATAGAATCTATATTAGTAATAGGAGCAGGCCCAATAGTTATAGGTCAGGCATGCGAGTTTGATTATTCTGGAACGCAAAGCTGTAAAGTATTAAAAAGTGAAGGTTATAAAGTCATTTTGGTTAACTCCAACCCCGCAACTATAATGACAGATCCTGAATTCTCTGATGCAACTTATATTGAGCCGGTACTGCCTGAAATCATAGAGAAAATTATAATTAAGGAGAGGCCAGACGCAATATTGCCAACAATGGGCGGGCAAACAGCACTCAATTGCGCAATAAAACTTGCAGATGATGGAGTGTTAGACAAATACAATGTAGAATTAATAGGGGTAAATAGAGAAGCAATAAAAAAAGCAGAGGATAGAGAGTTATTCCGTCAGTCCATGGATAGAATAGGACTGAAATACCCCAAAAGTATCATTATAAAAAATCAAGAACAAATAAAAAAGGCTTTGGACTACGTTGGATTACCAGCAATCATCCGTTCATCATTCACTCTTGGTGGCGCAGGTAGTGGCATAGCATATAATAAAGAGGAGTTTTTCAATATCGCAGAAAGTGCTCTCAAAATTTCGCCAATAAATGAAGTTCAGATAGATGAATCAATTATCGGCTGGAAAGAATATGAAATGGAAGTTATCCGCGATTGTAAAGATAACTGCATAATAGTCTGTTCGATAGAAAATGTTGATCCGATGGGAGTGCACACTGGGGATAGCATAACTGTTGCTCCTGCTTTGACTCTGCGTGACGTAGAATACCAACAGATGAGAAATGCATCTATAGCAGTGCTGAGAGAAATTGATGTTAGTGCCGGTGGTGCAAATGTTCAATTTGCAGTGAATCCTAAAGAAGATGGAAGCCTCGTTGTGATTGAGATGAATCCAAGGGTTTCTCGCTCTTCTGCACTTGCTTCGAAAGCAACAGGCTATCCTATTGCAAAAGTTGTAACTAAACTTGCTATTGGCTATTCGCTCGACGAAATACGTAACGACTGTGCTCCAATAATACCAGCAGCATTCGAACCAGTGATTGATTATATCGTCACTAAAATTCCTCGATTTGAGTTTGAAAAATTTAAGGGGACGAATTGTGAATTATCAACTTCCATGAAATCAGTGGGAGAAGTAATGTCTATAGGCCGCACTTTTAATGAGTCACTACAGAAAGCTTTCCGTTCACTTGAAACTGATCTTACAGGACTTGATGAAGTATTTCCTGAGAACATTGATATTGATCACGTAAAATCTCAATTAGCAAAATTGCTGCCAAACAGATTACTGATTGCTGCTGACGCAATGCGCCACGGAATTAGCATAGAAGAAATAAATTCGATTACAGGATATGACTTATGGTTTCTGCAAAATATACAGCAAATTATATTAGCTGAACAAAAAATCAAGGAAAATGGCCTTCCTGAAACTGCATATGAAATATTAGAACTAAAAAAGATGGGATTCTCGGATGCAAGGTTGGCAAAGTTAAGTAATAGACCTACCTCTGTCATCCCAGTACCCTCTAATGTCATCCCAGTGCGTGACACTGGGATCCAGCCAGCGTTACACGCTGGAGATCGAGTAAAACAAATCGAAGAAATAAGAAAAAAATTTGGCATTAAACAAGTTTATAAACGCGTAGACACCTGTGCAGCTGAATTTGAATCGAGCACTGCTTATATGTATGGCTGCTATGAGGGTGATGTTGAAAATAAAACGGAATGTGAGGCGAATATTTCTGACCGAGAAAAGGTTGTCATTTTAGGAAGTGGTCCAAATCGCATTGGTCAAGGTATTGAGTTTGATTATGCATGCGTACATGCAGCTTCTGCCGCCAAAGAAATGGGGTATGAAACAATAATGATCAACTGTAATCCCGAAACTGTCTCAACTGACTACGATACCGCTGATCGTTTATATTTTGCACCACTCATTGCAGAGGATGTGCTTGAAATACTAAGTAAAGAACAAGAAAATGGCACACTGGTTGGTGTAATAGTTCAAATAGGCGGTCAAACACCTTTAAAGTTAGCCAAAGTGCTTAACGAGAGAGGTTTCAAAATTCTGGGAACTTCGTTTGATTCTATTGACCTTGCAGAAGATCGCATGAGGTTTAAAAACCTTGCTTTGCAACTTAATTTAAAACAACCTGAAAATTCTATCTGCCATTCAGTAGAAGAAGCGTTAACCAACGCAGAAAAGGTGGGGTTTCCACTAGTAGTCAGGCCATCATATGTCCTTGGCGGTCAGTCTATGTCGATTAGACACGATACTCAGAGCTTCAAAGAGTATCTCTTGAATCAAACCAAAATTTTTGAACACGGATCGCTGCTTCTTGATAAATTTTTAGTCAATGCAGTTGAGGTTGACGTTGATGCTGTATGTGATGGGGAAAAAGTTTTCATTGCAGCGGTCATGGAGCATATTGAAGAAGCTGGTATCCACTCTGGTGATTCAACATGCTCAATACCGACAAATACATTGAGTGACGAAGTAATAAAAGAGATTAAGCTACAAACTGAAAGAATAGCTCTTGCACTAGAAGTGAAAGGTCTGATAAACATTCAGTTTGCTGTTCAAGAGAATAGACCTCTTGCAGAACCTGTTTGTGATGAGAAATTTTTAGAAAAAGTGCAGATGAGCACCACAGAATACTCGAATGTATTTGAGGAGCGCAGACAAGCTTTGACGACAAAATTGCCTTCAGAAATCGAGTTATGCAAGAGGTCTAGTGATGTATACATACTTGAAGTGAATCTAAGGGCTAGTCGCACAGTTCCTTTTATTTCCAAAGTAATTAACATCCTTATTGCAAAACTTGCCACTCAAGTTATTTTGGGTAAAAAATGGAATCAGGAAAACAAGCCTTTCAATCATTTTGCAGTTAAAGCTGCTGTTTTTCCATTTACCCGCTTTGCAGGAGTGGATACTTTACTTGGTCCTGAAATGAAATCAACAGGAGAAGTGATGGGAATTGACTCATCTTTCGAAGCTGCACTTGCAAAAGTGCATATGGCTGCAGGATACAAGTTACCAACAGAAGGAGCAGCTCTGGTTTCAGTAAAAGATGATGATAAAGAGTATATATTGCCTGTTGTACGAATGTTGAAAGAACTGAGTTTTGAAATATATGCCACCAAAGGCACAGCTTTGTATCTGAACAATAATGGCATTGCTGCACAAACTGTAAATAAAGTGAGAGAAGGCAGACCTCACATAGTTGATATGCTCAAAGATGGAAAAATAAATCTAGTGATCAATACTTCAAAAGGTGTGAAATCAGTCTCAGATAGCAAAGATATCAGGAGAACTGCTATTTTGCAAAATATAGCTTACAGTACCACAGCTTCTGGGAGTAAAGCGTTAGTGCTTGCAATTCAATATGTAAAGAATAGCAAATTGGAAGTGAAATCATTACAGCAGATACAAAACGTTTAAATATCAAAACTAGAATAATTCACTCTCAAAATGCTAAAGAGAACATAATAAAAAGATGGAAATTTTGAAGGAAATAGTATACCTAAAAAATCAACTAGCGTAATTGAACAGCCAAATGCTACAACGAATACTCCACAATCTTACCTAGGCTCTGTGGACAAAAAATATGAAAAGAGAGAAAAAGATGGTAGTTTAGCCTAATAGGTAAAAAATGGAGAAACTACCATATGCAATATTACATCAAAGAGGAAAATTGGAAACAAATTTTAGAGTTCATAAAAAGCGTAAAAGGAATGCACAGCAAAGATGAAAAACGTTTAAGAATATTCATAGAGGCAGTGTGGTACATAGTGCGAAGTGGTTGCCAATGGAGACTTTTACCAAAAACTTATGGTAATTACAGGAATATACATAAGCGATTTAAAAGATGGTGTGAAAGAGATGTCTGGAAAAAATTGCTTGAATATACTAAACAAGAGCCTGATTTAGAAGTTGCTATAATCGACGGTACGATCATCCGAGCCCATCCATGTTCATCTGGATATACAAAAAACTCCAAGGATCAAGAAGCTTTAGGGAGGAGCAAAGGTGGCTTTACAACTAAAATACATGCGCTTGTCGATGCACTTGGAAATCCACTTAAATTTACTCTGACTCCTGGTCAAAGAAATGAAATTACGCAGGCACAAGTGTTGACCGAAAGTATCTATAACTCTACTGTAGTAGCTGACAAGGGCTACGATAGCAATGCCTTTGTTACAAGTCTTGAAGACAAGGGATGTACAGTAGTTATTCCGCCAAAACGGAATCGAAAAGTGCAAAGGTATTACGATGAGCATATCTACAAAGAACGTCATTTGATTGAGTGTTTTTTTGGTAAAATTAAAAATTTTAGGCGCATTTTTTCCAGATTTGATAAAACTGCTGAGGTTTTTATGGGTTTTCTCAATTTTGTTGGAGCTCTTGTATGGCTTCTCTAAAATTTTGTCCACAGAGCCTAGCTCTGTTTTTTATAGCAAACCAATGATGCTCAATTTTGTTAAAATCGGGAGAATAAGGCGGTAGATATAAAATTTCTGCACCAACTCCTTTAGCAAGTTCAGTAATCTTATTAGACTTATGAAAAGTAGCATTATCAAGGATAACAGTTTGTCCAGGTTCCAAAATCGGTGTTAGGAACTGCTCAAACCATTTATTAAAGATATCCATATTACAGTGGCCTTCAAATGTTAACGGAACAACTATTTTTCTGCCGTTTAAGGCTGCAATCATACTGATTCGTTGAATTTTTTTACCAGATTTTAGAGCATAAAACCGCTGTCCTTTCTGAGAATATCCATAGGGATAGTCTTCGGTATTATCAATACCAGATTCATCTATATATACTAAGTTTTGAGGTTCTTTTGTTGCTATAATTTTCAAAAATTCAGCACGTTTTTCTTCATTCCTTTCTTTGTATCCATATGTCTTTTTTTGCGTGTGAGTCCAATTTTTTTAAGAGCTCGATGAATCGTTGGGATACTAACATTACTCCAAAGCTTAGCCATTTCCGATAGAGTTTTTCCACCATGTTTTTTGGCAAATTCAGTAAATTTATTCCAGTCGGTAATTTTGTGATTATAACCTCCATTTCCAAGTTTTTTCGACTGAAAATCTCCTGTTTCTTTTTTTCTTTGCTGCCACTCCCATAATGTAGTTCTTCCAATTTTAAATCTTGCTGCTACCGTTTCTCTGCTTTCCCCTTCGTCTAGCACTTCCATTGCTTTTTTTCTTAAATCATAACTATATGCTGCTGGCATACTTACCTTCACTACTATAAACTCTTATTTTAACCCGTTTGGACCATTATGAAAAGAGCTATAACTGATACATCTATAATCAAACAAATAGAGGAACTTCTTGCAATTTTACGTAATCAAATTAAAACTTTAGAAGATGAAATGATTACATTTATCGATCAAAACCAAGAGCTTAAAAGAAAATATATATCAATAACTATATAGTAGCGGGATGACGGTTTTTCAAATTGTCGGTAAATCTAAGTCAGTTTAGCTATAGGCAGCAATTTTCTGTATTTATTTTAAATTGAAGAAAGCTCAAATGAAAGATCGTGTTTTGCTAAAAATCACAGAATGCAGTCTGGTTACTATTTAAAAGGATATGTTCAAAAAAACTGTGTCAAATCAACTCATACACTTCATTACCAACTTCATGATGAAGTTCCGCAGTTGGATGGAAATAATCAAAAAAGAAATAATCCTTTAGTGTCTCTTTGCTACACCCAGGGTTATAGTGAACGTCAAGTTCCCCTTTAAATATCAACTTTAAGAGTATTTTTATATTTTCTTTAAATCTCCCAACTTGGTCTGCAATGTTCGATGTGCATGCATCTTGACAATTTAAACCTTTGCTCTTGTATTCGCTAAACATACTTCTCATTTTAGAGTTAAGATCAAATGCTTTTATTTCAAGATTTGTACTTTTCTTCATATAATCTAAGCCTTTAGCCAGTTTTGCATTGAAACTCTCCGTGAGCTTTGTAGCTAGTTCCCTTGCTTCTTCATCTCTATTAAAAGCTGGTATTAAGCCAACTTCAGGTGCGTTTGCAACAACTACATGCTTAACACCATGTTCATTTAGAACCTTAAGTGCATTACATATTTCACTCACTGCTTGTTCCAACACTTCTTCCGCTTTAGTATTGTCATAAGCAGTGGCAACCATAACATCATTTCCGCCGATTATGATGCAAAATAAATCTTCTTTACCTATATCTGGATGATGTTTAATTACCGCATCTAGCTGGTTAGCTAAACGAAATTTATTGAAGAAATAAGAAAAAATAGAGTCAAAAATTTCAGACGCTGTTGCACATGAAACTGCATAGTTTTGACCTTGCTGTTCGTGACATCTACCAAAAAATGAATAACTCCACCCAGGTTTAAATTCGTCTAAATCTAAATATTTTGCTATATATTCAACAGCAGTAGGGCCATTGCTAAAAGATCCTCCTTGATAAAAAGGGTCATCAAACTTTATGCTTTTTGCAAAGGATAAGTTATTTAAAATTCCAATGATTGCGCCATTATCGGATAAACTATCACCCAGAACATAAAAATTTCTATACTTTGAATTAGAATTGTCATTTTTGTTTGTCATAATATTTACCGTAGATTAGCATGTTGTTTCACTAGATTCATAAAAAAAGAAAAATAGCGGTGAAATTATACAACTTTGGCCTAACTTGCTCTCCACTTTTTCCGGGCAAAATCAGCTTCTTCTTAACTTGACACGTATACTTAAAAGAACCCTCTAAGTTTTCTAGCACGGCTTGGATGTTTCAACTTGCGCAGTGCTTTTGCCTCTATTTGCCTAATTCTCTCACGTGTTACATTAAAAATTTTTCCTACTTCTTCTAAGGTATGTTCCTTCCCATCTTTACCAAGGCCAAAACGCATTCTTAAAATTCTTTCTTCCTTTGGCGTTAAAGTTGCAAGAACATTGGTTGTAATGCCACGCAAGTCAGCAAGTATTGCAGCATCCTCTGGCCTGGAGACTCGCTTGTCTTCTATACAATCACCAAAGGTACTACTATCATCTTTTCCTGTTGGAGCTTCAAGACTTACTGGATCCCTTGCTATTTTCATAACTTTGCGTATTCTTTCCAGTGGCATTGTCAGTTCTACACTCAATTCCTCTAACGTCGGCTCTCTTCCCATCTCATGAGTCATCTTTCTTAATGCTCTGTTGATTTTACTGATAATTTCCACCATATGAACTGGTATTCTAACTACTTTAGACTGCTCAGGTATTGCCCTAGTGATTGATTGTCTTACCCACCAAGTGCCATAAGTTGAAAATTTATATCCACGTTTGTAATCAAACTTATCCACGGCCTTCATAAGACCAATATTGCCTTCTTGTATCAAATCAAGCAGATCAAGGCCTCTTTTTGAATACTTCTTAGCAATGGAAACTACTAGCCTTAAGTTAGCCTTAATCATCTCTTGCTTTGCTTCAGAGACTTCTCGTTCGTGTTTTTGTATTCTCCTGATTAGCTCCTTAAATTCTTGTACGTTATCTTCCTGTATATGCTGCTTAATACCGTTCAAGGTACTAGCTATATGTTCAGAGTTATCGTCTATAAACCTTAAAAATTTGTTTTTTAATTCACCTGTAAAAGAGGACTGATTTTCATTGATCTTTAAAAGACTTATCTTTTTCAATTCGTGCTTTAAAAGCACGTCATCATAAACTTTATAGAAACTTTCTCTATCGATATCGTATTTTCTAGCCTCAGCAATAAGATTAGCCTCTTCAAGCGTAATGGATCTATTTATCTTATAAAGTTCTTGTGTAATTCTGGCAACAGCAGCATCACTTAACTTAATTTGTAATGCTATAGACCATATTTGATTATACAAATTTTCTAGCTCATTAGAGAAATTTTTAGAATTTTTTCTTAATATCAACGCTTCATTTGTTAAAGTAATTATCTCATCCAATGCAACTATGACCTTTGGCAATAAGTCACTTTCCATTTCAAGAATAGAAACATTTAAATTGACTGAACTTATATCTTCATTATTACCGTCTTTCTCATCATCGCTTTTTTTACTATCTTTCTCATCATCACTACAGTACTCAGCATCTTCAGAAACATCCTCAGAATCCTCAACATCTTCAGCACTTTCTTCACTCTCTTCACTTTCTTCTTTGGGTACCACATTAAAATCAGAGTTATAAATTGCATCCAGATCTATAATTTCTCTCAGTAAGAGAGCTCCATTACTTAAATCATCACGCCATACTTTTATCACCTTTAATGTTACTGATGTTTCAATTATTGCACGTAACATGTTATGCTTTTCAGATTCAATTTTTTTTGCTATCTCGATTTCATCTGCCCTTGATAAAAGCTTTACGGAGCTCATGTCTTGTAAATAAATCCTCACTGGATCATCATTTTGTACTAAAGTTGCAGTAACATTTGGCGATGTGTCATCATCATCAAGTTTACTATCATCACTGTTGGAAGGAATATCTTCTTCATCTTCGCTACTTTCAAGCACATTAATTCCGGAATCCTGCAATAAAGATATAGCATCATCTATAAAGTCAGACGAAAAATTTTCATCTGATAATTTATCATTTATATCATCAAAGGTGATAAAACCACCCTTTTTTATACTCTTAGTTACCAGATCTTTGATAATTTTTTTCTTATCTTCTGCATCATTAATAGTTGACATCATTACCTTTATAGTTTATAATTTTATTTCTTATTAACAAACAAACTTACAACGAGCAAGTCTATAATTTTACTTTTAACTTGTGGCTATTTGTTACTTCATATAGTTTAAGATACTGTTAATTTATGTACACTTGTCTTAATCAATTGTTCCATACTTTTCTTCCATTTTTACTGCTATGGATAATCCAACTGAAAATGTTGCAATTCCAACCACTATAGCAGTAAGCATTAAAACATGGGGTACAGGATTGCTATATGAATAAAAATTTGAAACCAATATAGGAGGCAAGGAACTTTTTATATATCCTAGAGATATGTAAAATAACAAAACAGATGCTTGGAAGACGCTTACCCCTATCATTTTCTTGATTAAATTTTTATCGTTTATAATAATGTATAAACCTAGCACCATTAATACAATAATAATCGTATAATTATATAAAGTCATTGTTTTTTCCTACGAGCAAAATTTATATATATAATTAACATAGAGGAGCAGACAGTAAATGCTACACCTAATTCCACCAAAAAAATACCTAATTTTTGACCGGTTCTATTATTGGTTAACAAGATATCATAAGATAAAAAATTTTGGCCAAGTAAAGTTGTTGCAACGCCCGTTCCTCCATAAATTAAAATACCTAACACGTCAGTCAATCTAATCACAGAATAAGGTATTGCTTTTAGAGTTGTAGATACACCAAATAGCATTGAATATAATATTATCCCGGAGGCAATAATTATCCCTGCTTGAAAACCTCCACCCGGAGTATAATCACCGTGAAATTGTATGTATAAACCAAATAAAATGATAAAAGGTATCATCAAAAATGTTACTGCATTTAATATCGGATCTTTAATCATTTTCTTTTTCTTCTTTTAATATCAACGTTATACAAAGCGCAGCAGTAAAAACTACTATAGTTTCTCCAAACGTGTCATAACCACGAAAGCTTGCCAAAATAGCTGTCACTATATTAGGAATACCGGTAGCTTTTTCGGTATTTTCCACATAATAAGGAGCAACATGCAAGTGGATCGGAGCATTGTGGCTGCCAAAATCTGGCAATTGAATCATAAAATATGACAAACATACAGCCAGAAATAACATAAAAAAAAGCGTTATAGGGTTATGAGATAGATTTACTTTATGATTCTTTATCAAGGAGAGTGCTGCAAACGTAAAAACTGTACTGAGCCCCGCACCAACAGAAGCTTCAGTAATTGCAACATCAGGTGCATTCATAATTAAGTATATAAGCGCAATCAGTGAACTAAATACACACATTAGAACAGCACTTACGACTAAATGTTGCGAGAAAACTATAAAAACCGTAACTGTTAGTAACAACAAAAGTAACACTACATTTAATATTTCTAACACCTTAGCCTTCTTTAACAGTTTTTTTCTTAACTTTATAATGAGTGCGCGCTAAAATATAGCTATTAGTTGAGTTAGCTACCCATATTATAAAAATTAATAATACTATTTTAACAGTATTGATTGAAAATCCATTCTGCAAAGCAAAACCAATTAACAATAACGTTGCACCGCTAGAATCTGTAATACCTGCTGCATATAACCTAGTATAGAAATCAGGAAATCTGATCACCTCTATATTTGAAATAATTATCAAACAAATACCTAAAAATATGAAAATGGATCCTATCATAAATTATCAAAACAACATTAATCTCATTAGTGCTATAGTTGATATAAAGCTAACGCTAGCATACAACAATGCTATATCAATTAAAAAAAAATTATTCAGAATGATTGATATTGCTGTTATAAGTACAACTACTTGCGTTGAGAAATTATTGAACGCTAAAACCTTATTGTACACATCATTTGACTTAGACACTATGCAACACAACATTACACTCATACAGAACAACAGTGTATAGATAGCAATGCAAATCATTTAAAGACTATGTAACTTCAGTAGATTTCTAAACGGATACTTCTTCATCGCCATCTTGATCATTTATTTCATCATCTATTTCACCATCCACTTCATAATCTTGGCTTTCTTGACTTGCATCAAGATCTGTGTTATCAGAAAAATTTAATAAATTCGCTAGCTTACTTGTATTACTGCTGTAAACATTATTCATATTTCCTTTCATGTATTCCTTGCATCTACCTACCAAAAGACTAAACAGCTCATGAGTATCCACCTGTTTTCCTGCTATTTCATGTAAGGAAACTATGGTATTTTTATGACCTTTAAACTTAGCTGCTTGAATTGGATTACTTGCCCCTGTATTTAAATCATGTGTTCTTTGACTTGCCAACAGAACCAATTTGAAACGGTTACTTACCCGTTCTATACACTTTTCTACAATAGACTCAGCCATAAGATACTACCTTAATAAGTTTTATACTATATCACAAAAAACAAGTTGTCAACTTTGTATCTATTGCGATTCAACTTCATGTTTTACTTTTTCTGCCTCAGATTTTATTTCTTGGCTTTCTGTCATCGTGATTGTTATCTCATGATCAAGTTTTTTTAGAAATCCTAACAATCGCTCTAAAGAAAAACCATCTATTTTACCATTTTTAATTTGCGATACCTTTGGCTGATCAATACCAAGTTTCTCAGCTGCAAAAGCCTGAGTCCAAGCATTTTTTTCTATAATTTTATTTATTATATAAAGCAACTTTGTTTTTATTCCTGCACTGTCTAAGTTATTTAACGATATTATTTCCATAATTCTTACACTCACATATCAATTAACTTTATTAAACATTATAACATAATATTTAATATACCAAGATATTAATATCATGTAACTTGTCAATAATTATATGATATCAATATTTAAAACTTTAAGTTGATTATATATTAATATTTTTATCAAATTTCTAGTAATTTTAAATTACCATTTTACCATCAGTCTATCTGAAAAAACCATTTATAGAAAGAACAAGCTAAGATTACAAAGCTTGAAATACAAAAATAATTATTTTATAAATTTATCTTACATAAGAAGTTTATATCTCTATATCTTAATATAAATATTTATTTAAATTTTTAAAATTTCTATTTTAACGAGAATTCTATATATTATATTTATAATATAATTTAAATATTTGTTGCTTTTTAGCTGGAACATTATTTAGTTAGTAAGTAAAATTGTGTTGAATATGACAAAAATAAAAAAAGATGTTGCTGTTATTATGGGAAGTGAGTCAGATTACACCACTATGGTCCATACTGTTGATATGTTAAAAGCATTAGAAGTTTCACATGATATATTCATAATATCTGCACATAGAACACCAGAAAGGCTCTTCAATTTTGCTAAATCTGCACAAGAAGAAGGTTTTAAGGTTATTATAGCTGGTGCAGGAGGTGCAGCTCATTTACCTGGTATGGTTGCGTCACTAACTTGTTTACCAGTTATCGGCGTTCCTGTGCATAGTAAACAATTAAATGGGCTGGACAGTCTACTCTCTATAGTTCAAATGCCAAAGGGTGTTCCAGTTGCAACCATGTCTATAGGAGAAAATGGAGCATATAATGCTGCCATTACTGCCGTATCTATATTGTCAATTTCCAACAGTGAAATTGCAGGTAGGTTAAAAAAGTGGAGAGAGAAACAGACCAAAGAAGTAAAAGAAAAACCAGTTTCATAATAAATCTATGGCAATAATTCTTTTAGACACAAAAACCATAAACCGTATAGCAGCGGGGGAGGTGATAGAAAGGCCAGCAAGTGTAGTAAAGGAATTAGTGGAAAATGCAATAGATGCTGGAAGTTTAGAAATAGAGATTAAAATAGAAAGTGGTGGGCGTAACCTTATTATTGTGACAGATGATGGTAACGGAGTAGAAAAAAACGATTTAGAACTTGCGTTTATGCGCCATGCTACTTCAAAATTGAGCGACAATGAGTTGATAGAAATCAAGCATCTTGGCTTTAGAGGAGAAGCTCTGCCTTCAATAGCAGCAGTAAGTAGGATAAAATTATCGTCTAAGGCAAGAGAAGCAAATGAAGCATGGTCTATAAGTTATGAGGGTGGAGAGAAAATAGGGGAGCAAACTCCTTACTCTTTATCACAAGGCACACATATTGAAGTACGAGATTTATTTTTTGCCACTCCAAATAGACTAAAATTTCTAAAAACTGAAAGAGCAGAAACTCAAAGCATTTTTGATATTGTAAACAACCTAGCAATAATTAACTATCATATAGGGTTTACTCTCACTTCAGGTAATAAAAAGCTCTTAAAATACGCTAAGCAGACTTCGTTATTTCATAGATTGTGTGAAGTAGAAGAAAAATTTCAGGGCAGTTCTCTGGAGATTAATGAAGAAGACGGCATTAAACTTACGGGACACATCTGTAAACCGACCGTCAATCGTGGTAAGTCAACTCAGATCTATACGTTTGTTAATGGAAGGCCAATCAAAGATAATCTACTTATTGGCGCAGTTAGGTATGCATATCATGATTTTATTCCAAGCGATAGGTATCCTTTCGCAGCGTTACATTTAGAGATACCTTATGATCAAGTAGATGTAAATGTGCATCCAAATAAGTCAGAAGTAAGGTTTCAGAATAAGAAGCTCATATATGAGATAATGACAAGAGGATTAATTAAAGCATTGTCAAGAAGGATAGGCACTTTTCCAGCGCATGACCAGAAAATGGATTCAACATTGCCGGATCCTTTTGATAAACCTAATGTTCAAAAGGAATTTTATGAAAAAAGACCAAGTCCTTTTAAAAATCAACTAATAAAAGAATTTGCTTCTCCAAATGAAAAAGCAAAAGGCTTATCAGAACAGTCAAAATCGTTTGATTATACCGGCATACAGAAATTTCCATCACAAGCGGAGACTATGGTTCTAGAAAAAAAGGTGTTAGAGCAAGTTGATTTGATAGAGAGCCACCCGCTCGGGTTTGCACGCTGTCAGGTCTATAATACTTACATTATTGCAGAGGTAAGAGACAAATTGATTATAGTCGACCAGCATGCAGCCCACGAAAGGCTAGTATATGAATGCTTAAAACAAAAATCAAGTATAAAAAGACAAAAACTACTTCTTCCTGAAATGGTTGAAATCAAAAATCAAGCCGGAATGGAGATGATTGAAATCTATAAAGATAAGTTATTTGAAATGGGTTTTGATATTGAAATCAAATCAGAGAATAAAGTGATAGTAAAAGAAATCCCTGCAATTTTGGGAGCAATAGATGTGAAAGAGATGCTAATTAATATAGTCGATAGATTAACGGAAATAGAAGATACATTGCCAGTAGAAGATAAAGTGAACAAAATATTGGCCACTATTGCTTGTCATGGATCAATTAGAGCGGGTAGAAAAATGAGGTTAGATGAAATGAATGAGCTGCTGAGACAAATGGAAAAAACCCCATATTCCGGGCAATGCAACCACGGAAGACCAACTTATATAGAAATGAAACTCAGTGATATTGAAAAACTTTTTGAGCGGAGGTAAGAGGTTGCCATAAATATGTAAGTGCTCCTTCCTCGTCATCCAAGTGGCTCATAGAAACGGATTAAATGCAAAACTTACTTGACACATTTTGCCAGCCCCCTTATTATGGCATTAAGGGTATTTATGACTCAAAACTTGTTTTTGACCTGCAGGCTCAATGACAAAATTCAGTAAAAAACTTAGGGCATTTTTTGGCAGATTACATAAAATTATAGCGGCTGCATGTCTTTTAAATTTTTTCTACATTCAGCCAAACCGCGCTTAAACTAAGCGTCAGCACATTATTACAGCACCAATTTACAGTATTAGAGAGTCAAAACCAGCACCACGGGATTTTTTTACCTTTTTTTTCGTTTGGTAAATTTCTTAAATATTTATGGCTAAAGTAACTTAGGTTCACCGACAATCGTCATCCCGCTACGTGTTAGCTGATGAGATACCGCGAATGAATCACGGTATGACGTAGAAGCTATACTTTTATACTCACCAACTCAGTATGCAATCTGGATCCAAGTGTCGGCTACTCGGATGACACCATAATAAAGTGAAACTAGATTCCACCTTCACGCACTGGGATGACACTATTTGCTATGTAATTTGTGCCATATTACAATAGTTGTAAGTGCAACTTAATAATTAGAAACGAAAGGAGTTCTTTTTTAAAAAACTTAAGTTATACTTATAAGTGTTTGATATCTTATATAGTAATTATGTCGAGTTTAAGCTGCCTTTATGGTGATAATGCAGAATTTGTGGAAGAAATGTATAGCCGTTATTTGCAGGGTGATAAATCAATCGGGGAGGATTGGTATAGAATTTTTTCAAGCAATTTAGAAGTTAATAAAGCGGAGACCTGCGGTGCACAACATGTAACTAAGGTGGATGATTCAGTTTCTAGTTTAGCAAATTTTTTCAGATCTTACGGTCATTTTTTTGCGGATCTTAATCCGTTATCACCCAATGTGAATAAGGAAGTAGATTATCAGAAATATTCGAATCTATATCCGGCAAGTGACGCTGGAATCTATAGAGATATTTACTGCAAGAACATCGGTTTTGAATTTATGCATATCTCCTCTTATGAGGAGAGGATGTGGCTGCAGGAAAAGATCGAAAATCAAACCTATACGCTGAGTTCACAAGATAAAAAGGAAATACTGAGGCACTTAATTGAATCTGAGATGTTCGAGCAATTTCTTCATATGAAATTTCCTGGATATAAACGTTTTTCTATCGAAGGTGGGGAATCAGCTATCGTTGCAATTGAGAGAATCATTAGTGATTCTGCAGCTTTTAGTATTGAAGAAATAGTTCTTGGCATGGCTCACCGCGGACGACTCAATATTCTAACCAAAGTTATGGGCAAAGAATATGCGGCAATGCTATCTGAATTTCAAGGCAATCTTGCATATCCAGGTGGTCTTGAGGTGTCCGGTGATGTTAAATATCACCTTGGTTACTCTTCTGATCAAACACTCGCCGGTGGTAAGAAAATACATTTAAGTTTATGCCCTAATCCATCTCACCTTGAAGCGGTAAATCCGGTTTTGGCTGGAAGAATAAGAGCAAAACAGAATATAAGATCTGTGCTTGGCATATCAATTCATGGTGATGCGGCTTTCATCGGCCAAGGAGTGGTTGCTGAAACTCTAACCTTAAGCAATATTGAAGGTTATAAGGTAGATGGCATTGTGCACATTGTTATTAATAACCAAGTTGGTTTTACTGCTAATCCGTGTTGTGCGCGATCCTCTTTTTACTGTACTGATGTAGCAAAATCAATAGAAGCTCCAGTGTTTCACGTTAATGGAGATAACCCAGAAGCTGTGAGTTTTGCTACAAGTCTGGCGATGGAATATAGGCAGAAATTTAAAAAGGACGTAGTGATTGACATAATATGTTACCGCAAATATGGCCATAATGAAGGTGATGAACCGAATTTCACTCAGCCACTCATGTATAAGGTAATATCAAAGCATAAAACTCCAGGAACACTGTATGAAGAGAAGTTGATCGCAGAGAAAGTATTAAGTGGTGATGAGGTAAATAAATTGCGCAGTGAGTTCAGGGCAAGATTGGATAAAAGTCTTGCTGAATCAGCGGCTTATACTCCAAAAAAAGCTGACTGGTTTTGTGGAGTATGGTCAAAATTAAGAAAGGCAAGGTTGAACGATTTGAGCGAATACTATACAGATTCTGGTGTTCCGCCAGATGAGTTGAAAAAATTAGGTGTACATATAAATAGCAACATCCCAAGTAGCTTTAACATTAACAATAAGGTTAGAAAAATACTTGATGGCAGAATAGACAGCATAAATTCCGGTAGTAATATAGACTGGGCAACTGCCGAAAGTCTTGCGTTTGCATCACTGCTCACAGAAGGAATAGGAGTGCGTTTATCAGGACAAGACTCTGGTCGTGGAACTTTCTCGCACCGTCATTCAAGGCTTGTTGATCAGGTAACAGAAGAAGCGTTTATTCCGCTAAACAATATAAATGAAAAGCAAGCTCACTTTGAGGTCATAGATAGCGCTTTATCAGAGTATGCTGTAATGGGCTTTGAATATGGATATAGCCTTGATTCCCCATATTCACTGGTGCTCTGGGAAGGACAATTTGGTGATTTTGCAAATGGTGCACAAATTATGATCGACCAGTTTATTGCATCTGCAGAAACAAAGTGGTTGCGATCAAGCGGTCTAGTTTTGTTGCTGCCTCATGGTTATGAAGGACAGGGACCTGAGCATAGCTCCGCGCGTATAGAGAGATTTTTGCAACTCTGCGCAGAAGATAACATGCAAGTTGTTAATTGCTCTACTCCAGCAAATTATTTTCATGCTTTACGCAGGCAAATCCACAGAGACTTTCGCAAGTCTTTAGTAGTGTTTACACCTAAATCACTATTGCGTCATAAAAGAGCAGTTTCTAACCTATCTGACTTTGAAGGAAAATTCCTCACGGTAATCCCAGAATATAGAACAGATTTGGTTCTAAATGATAAAATACGTAAAGTTGTAATATGCAGTGGTAAAGTTTACTACGACATAATTGAAGTATGTGAAGCACAAAAAATAAACGATATAGCAGTAATACGTTTGGAGCAATTCTATCCGTTTCCGGCCGATAAACTAAGCAGTGAACTTGAGAAATACGAGAACGCTGAAATTATATGGTGTCAAGAAGAACCAAAAAATATGGGAGGATGGTTTTTTGTCAACCCATTGATAGAGGAAGTGTTATCCAATCTCAATATTCAAGCAAAAAGACCTAAGTGTATCGCAAGACCTGCTGCTGCATCTCCTGCATGTGGTTATGTTAGTGTTCACACTCAGCAGCAGGAGGAAATTTTAAAGCAGGTTATGCAGGGGATCTAGCACAATTGTGCAAATATTGAAGCGAAAGCTGGCAAGCGAACATTGTTCATCAGATCTTGACGCTGGGCACTGCAGCCAGGCGCGATAGAAAACGTATCACACCAATCAAACCTCTTTGATGCTCAGACAAATATAAAAAGACTTTCATTCGTATCTGTTCAGGATAGCGGCAAGACCATAGAGTAAATGTGAGGTAAGTCCTTACAATAAATGGTGTCATCCCAGTGCTTGACACTGGGATCCAGCTTTTGATCGAAAATGTTGTATAGTGCGTTTGTTTACAATTTTTCTGGATCCCAGTGTCTGGGCACTGGGATGACACCTTTGTGTTTGAGGCAAAATCGGCTATAACACTTAACATACTGCCTTTGCAAACAAATGTTCGTACAGTTAGTGCGACCCGAAAGTCGTGATTTTGTGATGGTTAAATTCCATCTTCCCTAGGCTCTGTGGACAAAAAATATGAAAAGAGAGAAAAAGATGGTAGTTTAGCCTAATAGGTAAAAAATGGAGAAACTACCATATGCAATATTACATCAAAGAGGAAAATTGGAAACAAATTTTAGAGTTCATAAAAAGCGTAAAAGGAATGCACAGCAAAAATGAAAAACGTTTAAGAATATTCATAGAGGCAGTGTGGTACATAGTGCGAAGTGGTTGCCAATGGAGACTTTTACCAAAAACTTATGGTAATTACAGGAGTATACATAAGCGATTTAAAAGATGGTGTGAAAGAGATGTCTGGAAAAAATTGCTTGAATATACTAAACAAGAGCCTGATTTAGAAGTTGCTATAATCGACGGTACGATCATCCGAGCCCATCCATGTTCATCTGGATATACAAAAAACTCCAAGGATCAAGAAGCTTTAGGGAGGAGCAAAGGTGGCTTTACAACTAAAATACATGCGCTTGTCGATGCACTTGGAAATCCACTTAAATTTACTCTGACTCCTGGTCAAAGAAATGAAATTACGCAGGCACAAGTGTTGACCGAAAGTATCTATAACTCTACTGTAGTAGCTGACAAGGGCTACGATAGCAATGCCTTTGTTACAAGTCTTGAAGACAAGGGATGTACAGTAGTTATTCCGCCAAAACGGAATCGAAAAGTGCAAAGGTATTACGATGAGCATATCTACAAAGAACGTCATTTGATTGAGTGTTTTTTTGGTAAAATTAAAAATTTTAGGCGCATTTTTTCCAGATTTGATAAAACTGCTGAGGTTTTTATGGGTTTTCTCAATTTTGTTGGAGCTCTTGTATGGCTTCTCTAAAATTTTGTCCACAGAGCCTAGTAATATAGAGAATGCTGTATTTAAGCTATAAAAACAAATTTACCAAGCTTTGAAATGTTAATTACATGGAGAAGTATGTATGACAAACACCAAGTTAGAGAGAAGCCGGATGTGGTGAAAGTCACAAGTCCGGTTTTGAAGTCGAGTGGGGAGAGGTGACTTTCTCCACTTAGATAACTGAGCTAGTGTACATAATTGCACATGGGTTTTTACAAATTTGAAAATTAGTGTTAAATAAAAATATAAATGCAAAAGGAAAAGAAATGATTGAACTTAAAGGCCCAGAAATTTGTGCAGGCGGAAATAAGAAAAATTTGATTATTTTTTTACATGGTTGGGGCTCAAGTGGCGATAATTTCATTCACCTTGTTAAAGTTATGAGCAAGTTTTTACTGGGTTCATATTTTGCAGTACCCAATGCTCCGTTTGAAAGAGAAATAGGTGATGGTTATCAGTGGTTCAGCTTGGAAGATCGTAGTGAGGAAGCGCTATATAATGGAGTAAAAAATGCTACATCAATTGTAAATCATTTCATTGATACAAAATTAAAGGAGCTTAATTTAAAAGATACGCAACTTTCTTTAGTTGGATTTTCTCAAGGAGCAATGCTTGCAATACATACAGCTCTCACCCGCTCTCAATTCTGTGCATCAGTTGTTGCATACTCTGGTAGATTTCTTTCACCTTCAAAAACTGCACCAGAGATCAAGTCAAAACCTAACATATGTGTTATCCATGGTGATGCTGACGACGTGGTACCTTTTTCGTCCCTCGACTTAGCGGTTAAAGCTCTGAAAGAAAATGGAGTAAATGTTGAAGGACACCCAATTCATGCATTAGGGCATATTATTAATGAAGAGGGAATAAAATTAGGAGTAGAATTTATCAAGAAGAATTTTAAAAATTAATTTTCATGCACTTGTTTTGCTTTGGTTATGGATATGTAGCTAAATTTTTATCGAAAAAATTACTGAACTTAGGTTGGAAAGTCAGTGGCACATCAAGAAGTAAAGATATACAAAATGTAATCCTCTTTAATTATGAGAAGGTTAGCCAAGATCTGCTTAAAAGCGCAACGCACGTTTTAATTTCTATTCCTCCAGATGGTGATGATGTTGTGGAGAGATACGGTGATTGCCTGCAAAATGTTAAATGGTTTGGTTATTTGTCTGCAACTAGCGTCTATGGTGATCACTCTGGTAATTGGGTGAATGAGGAATCTGAAACAAAACCTATAGAAATCAGAGGAGAAAAGCGCCTTAGATCTGAAAAGAGGTGGCTGAATAGCAAACTGCCTGTACATATTTTTCGTTTAGCTGGAATATACGGTCCTGGTAGGAACGTGTTAATTGACTTGCAGCTTGGCAAAGCAAGAAATGTGAAAAAAGAAGGGCATTTTTTTTCTCGTATTCACGTTGAAGATATATCGAATATTTTATTTTCTTCCATGCAAAACATAAAACCTGGTGAAATATACAATTGTGCAGACGATTTACCCACTACACAATCTGAAGTGGTAATATATGCGACCAAACTTCTCAATGTTAGCCCTCCAGAACCAATTAAGGCTTCTTCCCTACCAGATTATGCACAGAGTTTTTATTTAGGATCAAAAAAAGTAAGTAATGTTAAAATTAAAAAAGATCTTAATGTCTCTCTAATTTACCCTAACTACAAGGTGGGATTAGAAAGTTTGCATGTAAAAAAAACTGAAATCACATCAGAATGATAGATAGGCTTATTGTCACTGCCATTAAGTTAAGGAAAGAATGGTTAAAAACTGAACTAAAAAGTCAGAAATAATTAAGGATTTATGACAAATGCTGAAACAGAATAGAGTAAACTTTAAAGCAGATAAACTCTGAAGTGTAAATTACTTAAGAAATAGTGACCTTACCCAGAAAAAGTGGAGAGAAAGAAAAGAGTTTTTTTTGGTAAAATAAAATTTTGGAGGATTAGAAATGGTAAGAGAATATACAGCAGAATTCAAATTGGAAGCTGTTAAACTGGCAAATGAACAAAGAAAGGCAGGTCAAACAATTACAAAAATAGCAAAGGATTTAGGAATAAAGGGTGGTTTATTAGGAAAATGGATAAAGAAACACAACGAAAAAAAGTCGGCAGCAGATGCATTTCCAGGTAGAGGTAACATGGCTCCTTACGACAAAGAGAGGTTTGATTTACAAAGAGAGTTAGCAAGAGTAACAAGGGAAAGAGACATTTAAAAAAAAGCCCTGGCCAGTCAAAAAGAGTAAAATATTTTTTTATAAAAGAGCATAGTAACTGCTATAAAGTACAGGAATTATGTAGGATTTTCTGCTAGTGGCTACTATAAGTGGACCACAAGAAAAATAAGCAGTAGAGAATCAGCAAATAAAGAGCTACTCGCAGCTATTCAAAAAATATATCAAGTTTCTAAATGTAGATATGGAGCTCCTAAAATTCATGCTGAATTGAAGGCTTTGGGTAAAAGTTGCAATTTGAAAACGGTGCAAAGTATTATGCAGAAAAATGACATCAGGGCTATACTGAGAAGAAAGTTTAAAATTAAAAAACAACAAACAGATAATAGAGCTGTAGCTCCCAATATACCAGATCAAAACTTTATTGTTGATCAACCAAATAAAGTATGGGATTACTTACATCAAAACCAAGGAGGGATGGCTATATTTGGCAGCAATAATTCTCACGTATGGTAGTTAATGAGTAGTGCAATAAATAAACAATTGGTTATGAACTCTTTATTAATGGCCATTAATAGGCGTAAACCTGTTAAAAATCTACTGCTGCACAGTGACCAAGGTTCACAATATACTGCGCAAGGGTATCAATATCTCTTAGCTGTAAAGAATATAGATGAATAATAAAGGCTGTTGTTACGACAATTCTGTTGCAGAAAGCTTCTTTAGCTCATTGAAAAGAGAAATACTTATTGATACTTCACAACACTCTGCTCAACAAACTAGAACTGCAATATTTGAATACATAGAAATTTTTTATAACAAACAACGTCACTATTATAGCTCTTTTCATAATAGTCCGGAAAGTTCATAGAAAAGCAGAATCAACAGCATGACGAAAAGATGTGAATAGAGGAATGTTTTTCCTAGCTCTGTTTTTTATAGCAAACCAATGATGCTCAATTTTGTTAAAATCGGGAGAATAAGGCGGTAGATATAAAATTTCTGCACCAACTCCTTTAGCAAGTTCAGTAATCTTATTAGACTTATGAAAAGTAGCATTATCAAGGATAACAGTTTGTCCAGGTTCCAAAATCGGTGTTAGGAACTGCTCAAACCATTTATTAAAGATATCCATATTACAGTGGCCTTCAAATGTTAACGGAACAACTATTTTTCTGCCGTTTAAGGCTGCAATCATACTGATTCGTTGAATTTTTTTACCAGATTTTAGAGCATAAAACCGCTGTCCTTTCTGAGAATATCCATAGGGATAGTCTTCGGTATTATCAATACCAGATTCATCTATATATACTAAGTTTTGAGGTTCTTTTGTTGCTATAATTTTCAAAAATTCAGCACGTTTTTCTTCATTCCTTTCTTTGTATCCATATGTCTTTTTTTGCGTGTGAGTCCAATTTTTTTAAGAGCTCGATGAATCGTTGGGATACTAACATTACTCCAAAGCTTAGCCATTTCCGATAGAGTTTTTCCACCATGTTTTTTGGCAAATTCAGTAAATTTATTCCAGTCGGTAATTTTGTGATTATAACCTCCATTTCCAAGTTTTTTCGACTGAAAATCTCCTGTTTCTTTTTTTCTTTGCTGCCACTCCCATAATGTAGTTCTTCCAATTTTAAATCTTGCTGCTACCGTTTCTCTGCTTTCCCCTTCGTCTAGCACTTCCATTGCTTTTTTTCTTAAATCATAACTATATGCTGCTGGCATACTTACCTTCACTACTATAAACTCTTATTTTAACCCGTTTGGACCATTATGAAAAGAGCTATAACTGAGGAAATAAATATAGGTAATCAACTATTTCACACACACGGTATAGAGGCTGGTCTTACTTTCCATTTTGCCAGCAAAGCTTAAACGTGTTGCCCTTTAAAAAATGCATAAAACCGTTCCTGTCATCCTATGGCTTGACCATAGGATCTAGTTAAATATAGATCCCAGTGTCACGCACTGGGATGACGAGGTAAAGGGTACTGGGATGACATAGGATAATATGGGATGAAGGAGATAATACAAGAAAACATTAGCTATGTTTTTTGCATAACAATGCATCTCTTCATTCCCGTTAAGTCATATACATATTCCTGAAAAGCTAATTCGTATGAGGGGATTATTTTGTCAATATTGCTTTGATCTTCACCTATCTCCAATATCGCAAACCCATTTTTTTTAAGGCACCTCCTTAATATTGGAAAAATGCTCAAGTAACAGCTCAAACCATCAATACCACCATCAAGGGCAATTCTTGGTTCCTTTTGCACTTCAGCTTGCAAGTCTTTCAATTTGCTTCTTTTAATATATGGAGGATTACTGATTATAAGATCGAATGAACCTCTGCACTCTGTCCACGAACTTGGAAATATTTTGGCTCTGCTGAGAAGATCATGTTTTTTTGTGTTCTGATAGGCAACTTTATATGCTTCCAAGCTTTTTTCAAAACCGACGCCAACAGCATATTCATACTCACTAAGTACGGATATCAATAAACAACCTGTGCCTGTACCAAAATCTGCAATTTTTAGTTTCTGTTTTTTGTTTGGGTAATATTTTAACACTGCTAGGATTATTGTTTCACTATCTGGCCTTGGATCTAAAACATGCTGGTTAACTATAAAATTTTTACTCCAGAATTCACGATTACCTATTATTTGCGATATTGGATATCTTTCCGCTCTTTTTTTTGTTAACTTCCAAAATAAAAGTTCTTTCTCCATCGGCACTTGATCAGCATGGTTCATAATTATGAATGATCTTTCCACTCCAAGTACGTGCTGCATGATGATTTCACAATCCAAATGTGGTGATTCAACTTTATGTGACGATAATAACTCCGATCCTTCTTGAATTAAAGTGCTGATTGTTTTCATTATTCTAAAAATGTGTTCCTTTCAGCCAAAAATAGCAAGATGAGCTTCCAGTTTAGGGTAGCTGCACTAAATCCCAGTGTCAAGCACGCAGCTGTACGAACATTGCAATTTGCAGATCCAAGTAGCTTGGCTACTTGGATCCAGCTAAGTTGGTGAGCATAAAAGTATAGCTAATGCGAGCTTTACGTCATACCGCCGCAGTATCTCTTAGCCGCTAACACGTAGCGGGATGACGGTTGTCGTTTAGCCATAAACATTAAGAAATTTACCAAATAGAAAAAAAAGACAAAAGAAGCCCCGGCTAATATCTATTTAAAAACATTGGCGTTTTTTAAGTCTTAAACACTGCAATTTAGCTGCATTTTAAATGCAACTCACCTTAGTTTAAATGTTTAAGAAATTTACTAAGTAGAAAAAAAGGCAAAAGATATCCCGTATTAGCTAGTTGTCACTCTCTAATCCTGCAAATTGGCGTACTATACTGTCTTAAACGCTTTATAAGCGCGTTTCAGCTTATATAGGTAAAAACCCAGAAATGTTGTGAAGACGTAAAGTGTGCATAGTGCAAAAAATTAAAAATAAGACGCCAATTACGTAATACTGTTGTCATTTAATCTGCACAGATTGAAGATAAATGAATACCTTCAGTACCATGATAATGGGGCTGGCGAAGGGTGTCAAGTAAGTTTTTTCGTTTCTACTGAATGACAGTTGTGGCTTGGGAGGTAGTGCAAGAAGTCTACTGATGGCTTTCAAGGCAGTTGAGCTTAATTATTAGAGTAGTAATGTTTATTTTTATATTGACTATTGAGGTTTATTATTTTATAACTAAAAACTTAGTTATTTTAATGAGCTTGAGTTTATAACATATGCCTACGATAAATCAATTAATACGTAAGGGTAGATTAGGATTGACCCATAAGAAAAAGGTACCAGCTTTGGGAGAAAGCAACCCTCAAAGGAGAGGTGTTTGCACTAAGGTGTATACTACAACTCCTAGAAAGCCTAACTCAGCACTCCGTAAAGTAGCCAGAGTAAAAATTAGTGGGTATGGTGAAGTGACGGCTTATATACCTGGTGAAGGTCATAATTTACAAGAACACTCTGTTGTTTTGATACGTGGTGGGCGGGTTAAAGATTTGCCAGGTGTGCGTTATCACATAATAAGAGGTGCCCTTGATCTGCGTGGTGTGCAAAATCGAAAGAAAGCTCGTTCAAAATATGGTGTAAAGAAATCTGGTTAAAGTTTATGGCTCGTCGGAATAAAGCAAAAAAAAGAGAAATAAGTCCTGATTCGCGTTACAGCAGTGTTTTGCTGATGCGTTTCATTAATACAATCATGAAATGTGGTAAAAAATCTACTGCAGAAAAGATTATCTATGACGCTTTGTCTTTAGCTGAAAAGAAAATAGGCGAAGGTGGGTTATCAATTTTTGAGACAGCAGTAGGAAATGTTACTCCTTCTATAGAAGTGCGTTCTCGACGCATTGGTGGTGCAACTTATCAAGTACCTGTTGAAGTTCGACAAGATAGAGCGGTTTCTTTAGCGTTAAGGTGGATTGCTAAAGCAACTTCTGCTGCTCGAAAAAAGAGTGGAAAAACCACTGTTGATTGTTTGCAATCTGAAATACTGGATGCTTATAATAAACGCGGTGGTGCGTTTAAGATGTGCGAAGAAAAATATAAAATGGCTGAAGCTAATAAGGCATTTTCTCATCTTCGTTTTTAATGTTAGCTAATTAATTGTGATATGGAAATTGGAATATCTAAATACAGAAATATAGGGATAATGGCTCACATAGATGCTGGTAAGACTACCACAACAGAGCGTATTTTATTTTATACTGGTAAGCAAAATAGAATTGGTGAAGTGCACGATGGTGCAGCTTCTATGGATTGGATGGAGCAGGAAAAAGAGCGTGGTATTACAATCACATCTGCTGCAACAACATGTTTTTGGAATGATCATAGGGTCAATATAATAGACACTCCTGGTCACGTTGATTTCACTATTGAAGTTGAGAGATCTTTAAGGGTTTTGGATGGTGCAGTTGCTGTATTTGATGGAGTTGCTGGAGTTGAACCTCAATCTGAGACAGTGTGGCGTCAAGCTGATAAATATAGCGTTCCTCGTATCTGCTTTGTTAATAAGATGGATAGAATAGGGGCAAATTTTTATCGATGTGTTGATATGATAAAGACGAAGCTTGGTGCAGCACCTTTAGTTATTCATTTACCAATAGGGAGTGAGAAAGATTTCAAAGGTATAATTGACCTTATTTCTATGAAAGCAATTATATGGCAAGAAGAAACGTTGGGCGCTAAATTTTCTTATGAAGATATTCCTTCTGATTTGCTTGATAAGGCTCAAGAATATCGAAATCTTTTATTAGATGCTGCAGCTGAGATGGATGATGAAGCGATGAATACTTACTTTGAGTCTAATGATCTGCCAGTCGATTTACTGAAAAAATGCGTGAGAAATGGGGCCATTAAAGGAAAATTTGTTCCTGTCTTATGTGGATCAGCTTTTAAAAATAAAGGCGTACAACCACTTTTAGATGGTGTGGTTGACTTTTTACCTTCTCCTATTGATGTTGATGTAATTGTTGGAATTGATCCTAAAGATTCAGAAAAGAAAATTGAGGTCAAACCTTCAGAAAAAGAGAAATTTGTTGCTCTTGCATTTAAAGTGATGACGGATAAATTTGTAGGCAGCTTGACGTTTATCCGTATTTATTCTGGTAAATTAAAGTCTAAATCTACCGTTTCAAATGCGTTAAAAAACGAAACTGAAGGGATTGGCAGAATGTTACTTATGCATGCAAATAACCGAGAAGATATAACTGAGGCTAGGGCTGGAGATATAGTTGCTTTAGTTGGGCTAAAGAAAACAACCACCGGAGATACTTTATGTTCTGTTGATTTTCCTATATTATTGGAGCGTATGGAATTTCCTGAGCCTGTTATTGAAATTGCTGTGGAACCTAAAACCACTTCAGATCAGGAAAAATTAGGTATTGCTCTAAATAGGTTGGTTGCAGAAGATCCTTCTTTGAGAATGTCAGTAAATGCGGAAAGTGGCCAGACTATATTGAAAGGCATGGGTGAGCTCCATCTTGAGATTATTGTTGATAGAATGAAGCGCGAATTTAATGTTGAGGCTAACGTCGGTGCTCCTCAGGTTGCATATCGTGAAACTATCACTAAATCTGTTGAAATTGATTACACTCATAAAAAACAATCTGGTGGAGCTGGTCAGTTTGCTAAGGTTAAAATAAAATTTGAACCTCTTGAGCCTGGTTCTGGGTTTCAATTTGAAAGTAAAATTGTAGGTGGTGCTATTCCAAAAGAGTATATTCCTGGGGTAGAAAATGGCTTGGAGTTGATAAAAGAAGGTGGTATAATTTCGGGATTTCCGTTGATTGATTTTAAGGCTACCCTTCTTGATGGTGCTTTTCATGAGGTTGATTCTAGTCCTTTAGCTTTTGAACTTGCTGCTAAAGGTGCTTTTAAAGAGATGGCAAATAAAGCTGGTCCAAAAATGCTGGAGCCTATAATGAAAGTTGAAATCATTACTCCTGAAGAATATATGGGTGATGTTATGGGTGATATAAATAGTAGAAGAGGAAATGTTGCTGATATGCTCGATTTAGGTAATAATAGTAAAATAATTACTGCTTCGGTACCTCTTGCAAATATGTTTGGTTATATCAACGTTTTGCGTTCTATGTCTCAGGGAAGGGCGCAGTATAGTATGCATTTTTCTTGTTATGAGCAAGTGCCACAATATGTGGTTGATGAGTTAAAGTTAAAGTATAATTAAGGGTAATAATTATGACAGCAATAGTGGAAGCATTTGGAAAGCCGCATGTAAATGTGGGAACAATAGGACATGTGGATCATGGGAAGACGACGTTAACAGCGGCGATAACGAAGCATTATGGAAATTTTGTAGCGTACGATCAGATAGATAAAGCGCCAGAAGAAAGGAAGAGGGGGATAACGATAGCAACAGCGCATGTTGAGTATCAGACGGAAAAAAGGCATTATGCACACGTTGATTGTCCTGGACATGCTGACTATGTAAAGAACATGATAGTAGGTGCAGCACAGATGGATGCGGCGATATTGGTAGTGTCGGGAGTTGATGGGCCAATGCCACAAACGAGAGAGCATATATTGCTGGCGAAGCAGGTAGGTGTTGGATATATCGTGGTGTATATAAATAAAGCTGATGTTGCTGATGCTGATATGATAGATTTAGTAGAAATGGAAGTGAGGGAATTGCTGAGTAAATACGGATTTCCAGGGGATGAAGTGCCTGTGATAGTTGGTTCAGCACTCAAGGCGCTGGAGGATGACAGCAGCGAATATGGAAAGAAATCAATAGACAAATTGATGGAAAAGTTAGATGAATATGTAGCGGTTCCACCAAGGCCTGTGGATTTACCATTTTTATTGCCAATTGAAGATGTATTTTCGATATCGGGGCGAGGAACGGTGGTAACAGGAAGAATAGAGAAGGGAGAGATAAAGACGGGAGAAGAGATAGAGATAATAGGTCTGAAAGCAACGCAAAAGACGATATGCACAGGTGTTGAGATGTTTAAGAAGTTGCTGGATAAGGGAAGTGCAGGACTCAATGTAGGAATATTGTTAAGAGGAACAAAAAGAGAAGAAGTGGAGAGAGGGCAAGTATTAGCGAAACCGGGGACGATAACACCGCATAGAAAGTTTAAGGCGGAGGTTTATATATTAAAGAAAGAGGAAGGAGGAAGGCATACACCATTTTTTGCGAATTACCAGCCACAGTTTTATTTAAGGACAACGGATGTAACTGGGAGCATAAAATTGCTAGATGGGAAGGAGATGGTAATGCCAGGAGATAATGTGAGTGTAGAAGTAGAATTGCAAGTACCGATAGCAATGGATAAGGGATTGCGTTTTGCGATAAGAGAAGGCGGTAGAACTGTTGGTTCTGGTGTTGTTTCTGAAATTTTGGAGTGAGAGTTTGAGTTATAGGAGTGTAGCTCAATTGGTAGAGCGCTGGTCTCCAAAACCAGAGGTTGTAGGTTCAATTCCTATCGCTCCTGCATTAATGTTGTGGTGGAAATGTTAAAAAGTTTGTGTGGTTTTTTCTGTGATATAAAGCAAGAAATACGAAGAATTGCTTGGGTAAAGAAACAGGAGGTGTTGTCATCTCTATTTGTTGTAATGATTGTTATATTATGCTTTTCGATTTTCTTCTGTTTTGTGGATTTTATGTCTCTTTACGTAATTAAGGCTTTATTTGGAATTATTTATGGAATGTGAATATAAATGGTATATCATTAAAGTTGATTATGGATATGAGCAAGGTATACGCGAATTGGTAAGTAATGCTGTTTATTTTAAGGAAGTGTTTATTCCTTATCAAACGGTATGTAATTCAAAGTCTGATATAAAAGAATTATGTGAAGTGTATGTATATATGCATCTGTGTGATGAAAGCAAAAATATTTTGAATCAAACGCCTGGATTCTGCAGTGGCGAATCTGGTAATTTTGAGATGATTTTAGATGATGAGATAAGTTTAAAGTGTAAAGAATTTAATAGGTATAAATGGTATATCTTGAGAGTTGCTTCTAATTGTGAAGAGAAAGTGCGCCAACATATATTGGAAAATTCTATGAGATTGGGTGTTAATGATTACTTTAAGGAAGTTTTTATTCCATATGAAGAGCTAAGTGAAGTAGAGTTGAAATCTAAGAAAATTGCTACACGAAGGAAATGCTTTCCTGGTTATGTCTTTTTATACGTGAATTTATGCGATGAAGTATTGAATTTTATCAATAATATACCAAAATCTCTTAAGGTTTATGAATTTTTGAAAAACGGTAATATTCCAAAGGTGATTTTGGATGATGAGATTCACTCAATGTGTAATGCACTTTATAATGCTCAAGAGACAAAGAAGTTAGGTTATGGTTATGAAAAAGGTGAAAAAGTGAAAATTAATGATGGTCTTTTTCAAAATTTTACTGGTAAGGTAAATATGGTAAACGATGAGAAAAAAATTATTAATGTGGAAGTATCGATTTTAGGTAAGCCGACAATAATAGAGCTTGATCTGGCTCAAGTAGAGAAAATAGAGGATTAATTATGAGTGTTATAGTTGCTAAGATTAACTTACTTATGGAAGCTGGGAAAGCAGTTCCAGGACCGAAAATTGCTTCAGTACTTGGTCCACGTGGTATACCTGTTCCTAAGTTTTGTGAAGCTTTTAATAAAGTTACTAGTGCTGCTAACGCTAATTATAAAGTAGGCGATTTAGTAACAGTGCGAATTTCCATAAAGGATGATCGCTCTCATGATTTTACTGTCAGCGGTCCGCCTGTGGCTTATTTACTTAAGCAGGAGGCTAAATTAAGTAAAAGTTCTGGTAATCCTGGTAAAGAATTAGTGGCTAAATTACCTATTTCTGCTATAATTAAAGTAGCAAAGTGCAAGATGGTTGATATGAAAGTGGATAATGAAGATTCAGCAGTGAAAATGGTTGTAGGCACTGCAAAATCTATGGGTATAGAAGTTGTGGAAGGTTAGGTAAATGAATACATATAATGATAATCCTAAGCAGTGTTTGAAGAAGATTGTTGAGTCTGCTTCAGCAAAATTTAATGAATCAGTTGATATTGCGGTCAATTTAGGCGTAGATTCACGTAAATCTGAAGAGCAGGTGCGTGGTACAGTAGTTTTGCCTAAAGGTATCGGGAAGAATATTAAAGTAGCTGTTTTCGCTCAAGATAAACATTTATTAGAAGCTGAAAAAGCTGGTGCTGATATTGCAGGAGAAGAGGATTTAGTTGAAGAAATAAAAAAAGGTAGAAAGTTAGATGTTGATTGGTGCATTACTACTCCTGATTTTATGGCAAAAATCACTCCTATTGCAAAAGTATTGGGTGCTAAAGGGCTGATGCCTAACCCTAAATTTGGTACTGTGACTTCTAACATTGCAGAAGCTATTAAAACTATTAAGTCTGGTCAGGTAAAATTTAGAACAGATAAAAATGGTGTTATTCATGGTAAATTAGGAAATATTAAATTTGATATTGATGACTTGCTAGAAAATTTAAAAGCCTTTCTTAAAGTAATTAAAGATAATAAACCTATTTCTGCGAAAGGAATTTACTTTAAGGGTGTTTTTTTAAATTCAACTATGGGTAAAGCTTATAAGATAGGCAAAGTGGAAGATATAATTTAAGGGAGTGATACCGTGAAGCGTAAAGATAAGGATGAATTTATACAGAGCACAATAAATGTATTTGTAAATAATGATTTCTTGATATTAGTAAATTTTAAATCTATAAATGCTAATGATTCATTAACTCTGAGGAATAGTCTGAAGTCTATAGCAGGTGGGGTATTAGTAGTTAAAAACACTCTAGCGCGCTTGGCTTTGGAAAGGACTGGTAAATTCTCTTATTTATCAGGCAAATTTTCCGGTCCTGTTGCTATTATATACTCTAGTGGCATAGTAGAAGCTGCAAAATTAATAGTTGATTTTACTAATGCTGACAAAGAAAAAATGTCTGTGATTTGCGCAGCTCATTTAAATGAATTGTTAACAGTGGAAGATGTTAATAAACTGGCTAAGTTGCCTTCTCTGGATGAATTGCGTGTTAAAATTATGCGTTTAATATCTTATGATATTCCTGCTCGGTTAGCGTTGTCTATTAATTCATCTTCTATGAGGCTTATGAGAGTTTTGGATTATTATAGTTCTAAAAAATAAATTTGTTGTTAAGTAAGGTGGTAATTATGAGTAATGTAACAAGTGATTTGGTTGATAAAATATTATCTTTAAACCTATTAGAGGCTTCTGAACTTGTAAAAGTTTTAGAAGAGAAAATAGGGTTGCCTGCTGGTTCTTTTCTTGGTGGAGCTGTTGGTGCTGGGGCGCCTATTGGTGATAATGCTGCTGCTCCTGCTGCTCAAGAAAAAGCTGAGTATAAAGTTGTGATTAAAGAAATTGATGCGAGTAAAAAAATAGGAGTTATTAAAGCTGTGAGAGAGGTTAATTCTACATTGGGTTTAAAAGAAGCAAAAGAGTTGGTTGAATCTTTACCTAAAGATTTGACTGCTAATGTTCCTAAAGACGAAGCAGAAAAAATCAAGCAAAAACTTATTGAAGCAGGAGCAACTAAAGTGGAGCTTGAATAATATTTAATGTATTAATTTTATATTGATATAGCTCTTTTAGTTAGTTTGGGGTATTTTAATGGTTGATTCTTCTTATATGTACGCTTCTGGTGCTTTTGTTCCTAGAGTTTCTTATTCTAGGTCGATTGATTTAAAAGATTCTTTATTGGATTTGGTTAAGGTTCAAAAAGAATCATATGATTCTTTTACTCCTAAGAATAAGGGTAATGAAAGACTTGAAGTTATCTTTCATACAATCTTTCCAATAAATGATCCTTTGCGTAGGGCTACTATTGAGTTTATAAGTTGTAGGGTAGATGATCCTAAGTATGATGAATCTGAGTGTATAAAGCGTGGTGTAACTTTTTCTGCTCAGGTTATTGCTTCTATACGTCTTGTTGTTATGCAGGATGGTATTTCTCTTGATGAATATAAATCGATTAAAGAGAGTGGAGATCATTCTAAACTTGCAACCGTTGTAAAATCTATAGAAGAGCAGAAAGTCCACTTTTGTGGGTTGCCTATGATGACTGATAAGGGCACTTTCATCATTAATGGTGTGGAAAAAGTTATCGTCTCACAAATGCATAGGTCTCCTGGTGTATTTTTTGATAGCGATAAGGGAAAAACTTACAATTCTGGTAAATTGATCTATTCTGCTAGAATTATTCCTTATAGGGGTTCTTGGCTTGATATTGAATTTGATGTTAAAGACCATTTGTATTTTCGTGTTGATAGAAAAAGAAAATTGCCAATTTCAGTTTTATTAAAGGCGTTGGGTCTATCAAATAATGATATACTCGATAGATTTTATGAGAAAATAAAGTATGTAAAACATAAAGATGGTTGGAAAGTGCCTTTTGTTCCTGATAAATTTAAAGGAGTGAGGCTGCCTTTCGATTTAATGGATATTGAAGGTAATGTGCTGCTTAAAGCTAACGTTCGTATTACCTCAAGACTAGCTAAAAAGCTATATGATAATGAATTGAAAGAGTATCTGGTTCCTTTTAATTCTATATGTGGTTTATTCCTCGCAGAAGATTTAATGGATAGTGCTAGCTCTACGAAAATTTTATCTGCTGGTGAATCTATAAAGCTGGAAGACATAAAGAAGCTTGAGTTATTATCTGTAGATGAAATATCAGTGTTGAACATAGATAATTTGTTTGTTGGACCTTATATATTAAATACGCTTTTCTTAGATGAAAACATGTCTTATCAGGATGCACTATATGAAATATATAGAGTTTTGCGTCCTGGTGAAGTTCCTGTTTTAGAGATAGTAGAAGAGTTTTTCCGTAATCTTTTCTTCAGTCCGGAATATTATGATTTGTCTAACATTGGTAGGTTGAAGCTTAACTCTTACCTTGGATTAAATTATGATGAGCATTTAACTGTTTTAACGCATGAAGATATTATTGAAATTGTGAAAAAAATAGTATTGTTACGTGACGGTCAAGGATCTGTAGATGATATTGATCATTTAGGAAACAGAAGAGTAAGATCAGTTGGAGAGTTTATAGAAAATCAATTTAGAACTGGGTTGTTGAAATTGGAACGCGCAATAGTTGATTCTATGTCCACTTCTAGTTTAGATAAGGTTTCTCCATCTGATTTTATTAATCCAAAAGTGTTAACTAATGTCTTAAGAGATTTCTTCAATTCTTCTCAATTATCTCAATTTATGGATCAGACTAATCCGTTATCTGAAATAACACATAAAAGAAGGTTATCCGCGTTAGGTCCTGGCGGTTTAACAAGAGAACGGGCAGGATTTGAGGTGCGTGATGTTCATCCAACTCATTATGGAAGAATTTGCCCTATTGAGACTCCTGAAGGGCAAAATATAGGGTTAATCAACAGCTTAGCTATATACGCGCGTATTAATAAATATGGTTTCATTGAAAGCCCTTATAGAAAAGTAGTCAATAGGGTTGTTACTGATCAAATTGAGTATCTTTCTGCTATAGACGAAGGCTCACATCATATAGCTGACACTAGCGTAAAGCTTGATGAAAATAATTGCTTTGTTGATGACATGCTATACTGTAGATATGCTGGTAGCTTCGTCATGGTAAGTAGCGACCAAGTTAGTTACATTGACGTATCTCCTAAGCAGGTAATATCAGTTGCAGCTTCCTTGATTCCATTTTTAGAAAATGATGATGCTAATAGAGCATTAATGGGCTCAAATATGCAACGTCAGGCCGTACCTTTATTGAAGCCTACCGCTCCTCTGGTTGCTACTGGTATGGAGTCTTTTGTAGCTTCTGGCTCTGGTGCTGTAGTTTTAGCAAAACGCGATGGCATAGTTGATAGTTCTGATAGTAACTCTATAGTTATACGTGCTTTTGATAAAGAAAGGGTTAACTACTTGGACGTAGATATTTATCATCTAAGGAAATTTCAGCGTTCTAACCATAATACTTGTATTAATCAAAGACCGCTAGTGTGCGTAGGTGATTATGTTAAAAAGGGTGATGTAATAGCTGATGGTCCTGCAATTAACAGTGGTGAGTTGGCGCTTGGTAAAAATTTGCTAGTCGCTTTTATGTCTTGGCAAGGTTATAATTTTGAAGACTCTATTATTATTTCTAGTGAAGTTGTTAAAAAAGATCTCTTTACTTCTATTCATATAGAAGAATTTGACTGTGTTGTACATGATACCCCTTTAGGATCAGAAAAAATAACTCGTGCTATACCTGGTGTTAATGAAGAAAATCTATATCACTTGGATGATAGTGGTATAGTGAAAATTGGTACAAGAGTTGGTCCAGGCTATATTCTGGTAGGTAAAGTTACACCTAAACCTTCTCTTTCATTGCCTCCTGAAACGAAGTTATTAATGACAATTTTTGGTGAAAAGTCATTCGATTGTGCGGATTCCTCTTTATATACATCTCCAGATGTTGAAGGGACAGTAATTGATGTACAAGTCTTTACACGCAGGGGGGTTGAAGAAAATGAAAGGGCATTACTCATCAAACAAAAAGAGATAAATGACTTTGAGGAAGAGCGAGATTATATAATCAATGTTACTAGTGAATATTTCTATGATGAACTGAAGAAACTTCTTATTAATTCTGGTTCTCAAGATCGAGAAAAATTTGACCCTATTGAACGTGAGCAATGGTGGGATATAGGATTAAAAAACCAATCCATTTCTGAGCAAGTTAAGAGCTTAAAAAAAGATTTTGATGAAAAAGTATCACATGCAATAGCACAGTTTAAGCGAAAAGTAGAAAAATTACATGAAGGTTATGACCTGCCTCAAGGTGTGTCGATGTCAGTAAAAGTTTTCATTGCTGTGAAACATAGTCTGCAACCAGGGGATAAAATGGCTGGTAGACATGGAAATAAAGGTGTGATTTCTCGAGTTGTGCCAGTGGAAGATATGCCTTATTTGGAAGATGGTACTCCTGTTGATATTATTCTTAACCCTCTTGGTGTTCCTTCACGAATGAATGTAGGGCAAATACTGGAAACGCATGTAGGTTGGGCTTGTAGAAAATTAGGGGAAAAGGTAAGTAATATTCTCGATGAGATCAATAAGATCAAAAGTGCTTTTTGCAAGGGAATTAGGTCCCTTAACGATGATAATTTTACACAATTTACAGTAGCATACCTTGATAATAAAAAAATTGAAAATATTGATGATGATGAAATAACGGCTTCTGTTTTAAATACACCTAATAAGAATGCACTAAATGACGAGTTGAATGAGTTAGTAGAGAACTATTTGAACTCTTGTAAAAGTTCATACAGCAATTTACGTAACTTCCTGATTGAGGTTTATAGCTATGGCAGTAACGTATCTATCTGTAATGATATTCGTAATATTAGTGATAATAATCTCATTGAATTTGCACGCAAATTACGTGATGGCGTTCCTGTTGCTGCACCTGTATTTGAGGGTCCAAAAGATGAACAAATAGCAAAATTATTTGAACTTGCTGGTTTAGATAACTCTGGACAAGCTGTATTATATGACGGTTGCAGTGGTGAAAAATTCGACCGCAAGGTTACAGTTGGTTACATGTACATGCTTAAGTTGCACCACTTGGTTGATGGTAAAATTCATGCGCGTTCAGTAGGGCCTTATAGTTTGGTTACTCAACAACCTCTTGGAGGAAAATCTCATTTTGGTGGTCAGCGTTTTGGTGAAATGGAATGTTGGGCATTACAAGCCTATGGTGCTGCTTATACTTTGCAGGAAATGTTAACTGTGAAGTCTGATGATATTAATGGTAGAGTTAAGATTTATGAATCGATAATAAAAGGTGACAGTAATTTTGAATGTGGAATTCCTGAATCCTTTAATGTGATGATAAAAGAACTACGTTCTTTATGTTTAAATGTAGATTTAAAGCAAAATGATGTAGTGATTGAAGATATATCTCACACTAACATTGCACAACCTTTTAATGAGGTTAGCATATCGATTGCTAGCCCTGAAAGTATTAAGCGTATATCTTGTGGTGAGATAGAAGATGTTTCAACTGCAAATTATCGTACGTTCAAAGTTGAGAAAGGTGGATTATTTTGCCCTAAGGTTTTTGGCCCTGTCAATGACGATGAATGTTTATGTGGAAAATACAAAAAAAGAAGACACAGAGGTCGCATATGCGAAAAATGCGGAGTAGAAGTTACATCTTCTAAAGTAAGAAGAGAAAGGATGGGTCATATAGAGCTTGCATCTCCTGTTGCTCATATATGGTTTTTGAAATCGCTTCCTTCAAGAATTGGAGCATTATTGGATATGTCTCTCAGAGATATTGAGAATATTTTATATAGCGATAATTATATCGTAATAGATCCTCTTGTTTCGCCTTTTGAAAAAGGTGAGATTATTAGTGAAAAAGCTTATAATGAAGCTAAAGATAGCTATGGGGTCGATAGTTTTGTAGCTATGCAAGGTGTTGAAGCTATAAGAGAGTTGCTAACGCGCCTTGATTTACATGAAATTAGGAAGGATTTAAGACTAGAATTAGAATCTGTTGCTTCTGAGATAAGAAGAAAGAAAATTATAAAGAGATTGCGTATTGTTGAAAACTTCATTAAATCTGGAAATAGGCCTGAGTGGATGATACTTACAACTATACCTATTTTACCACCTGATTTGCGTCCTTTGGTATCGCTTGAGAGTGGTCGTCCTGCAGTTTCTGATCTAAATCATCATTATAGGACTATTATTAATAGAAATAACAGGTTGAGGAAATTGTTGAGCTTAAATCCTCCTGAGATTATGATTCGTAATGAAAAAAGGATGTTACAAGAAGCAGTTGATTCTCTTTTTGATAATAGTCGTCGTAATACTTTGGTAAATAAAGCTGGTGCTGTTGGATATAAAAAGTCCATTAGTGATATGTTAAAAGGAAAACAGGGTCGTTTTCGCCAGAACCTCTTAGGAAAAAGGGTAGACTACTCTGGACGTTCTGTAATAGTTGTTGGTCCAACTTTGAAACTAAATCAGTGTGGATTACCAAAAAGAATGGCTCTTGAACTATTCAAACCTTTTGTTTACTCAAAGCTTAAGATGTATGGTATGGCTCCAACTATTAAGTTTGCTAGTAAGTTGATAAGAGCAGAAAAACCAGAAGTTTGGGATATGCTTGAAGAGGTAATAAAAGAGCATCCTGTTTTGTTGAATAGAGCGCCTACGCTACATAGACTTGGTATTCAGGCTTTTGAGCCAATCCTTATTGAAGGCAAAGCAATACAGCTTCATCCGCTTGTCTGTACGGCGTTTAATGCTGATTTTGATGGTGATCAAATGGCAGTGCATGTGCCAATTTCATTGGAAGCTCAGCTTGAAGCTAGGGTGTTGATGATGTCCACTAATAACGTTTTAAGTCCTTCTAATGGCAGACCGATTATAGTTCCTAGTAAAGATATAGTACTTGGTATATATTATCTGACTTTACAAGAACCTAAGGAAGATAATTTACCATCTTTTGGTGCTTTTTGTGAAGTTGAGCATTCCTTGAGTGATGGTACTTTACATATTCATTCTAGTATAAAGTGTAGGATGGAGTATATTAATAGCAGCGGTGAAACTCACTATAAAACTGTTTGTACAACTCCTGGCCGTTTAATATTATGGCAAATTTTTCCTAAGCATGAGAATCTAGGCTTCGATCTAATAAATCAGATATTAACAGTCAAGGAAATAACTGGTATAGTTGATTTGGTATATCGTAACTGTGGTCAAAGTGCTACAGTGGCATTTTCTGATAAATTAATGGTACTTGGCTTTGAGTATGCCACATTTTCTGGTGTCTCTTTTGGTCGTTGTGATATGGTTATACCTGAAACTAAAGCTACACATGTTGATCACGCGAGGGGTGAAATTAAGAAATTCTCTATGCAATATCAAGATGGGCTAATAACTAGAAGTGAGAGGTATAACAAGGTTATAGATGAATGGTCTAAGTGTACGGATATGATAGCTAATGATATGTTAAAAGCAATATCTATATATGATGGAAATAGTAAGTACAACTCAGTGTATATGATGGTTAACTCTGGTGCAAGGGGTTCTACTTCACAGATGAAACAGCTAGCAGGAATGCGAGGGCTCATGACCAAACCTTCTGGTGAGATTATAGAAACACCTATAATTTCTAATTTCCGTGAAGGATTGAACGTATTTGAATACTTTAATTCTACTCACGGTGCGCGTAAAGGTTTAGCTGACACTGCACTTAAAACTGCAAACTCTGGATACTTAACTCGTCGTTTAGTTGATGTATCTCAAAATTGCATAGTTACAAAGCATGACTGTAAAACAAAAAATGGTCTTGTTGTGAGAGCTACAGTTGAAGGAAGTACTATAGTTGCATCTCTAGAGAGTGTTGTGCTGGGTAGAACATCTGCAAATGATATATATAACCCAGTGACAAAAGAATTATTAGTAAAAGCAGGGGAATTAATTGATGAGGATAAAGTAAAGCAAATCAGCATTGCAGGTCTTGATGTTGTAAAAATTAGATCGCCTTTAACTTGTGAAATAAGTCCTGGTGTATGTTCTTTATGTTATGGAAGAGACCTTGCAACTGGTAAAATTGTTTCAATAGGTGAAGCAGTTGGTGTTATAGCTGCTCAATCTGTTGGAGAGCCAGGTACTCAGTTAACGATGCGTACTTTTCATATAGGTGGAGTAATGACTAGAGGGGTTGAATCCTCGAATATTATAGCTTCTATTAATGCTAAAATAAAGTTAAACAATAGTAATATAATTATAGATAGAAACGGAAATAAAATTGTGATAAGCCGTTCCTGTGAAGTCGTGTTAATTGATAGCCTTGGTAGTGAGAAGTTGAAGCACAGTGTACCTTACGGCGCTAAGCTTTATGTAGATGAGAGTGGGTCAGTAAAAATTGGCGATAAAGTTGCGGAATGGGATCCTTATACATTGCCTATTATCACGGAGAAGACTGGTACAGTGTCTTATCAGGACTTAAAAGATGGAATTTCGATCACTGAAGTGATGGATGAATCTACAGGAATATCAAGCAAAGTAGTAAAAGACTGGAAATTGCATTCTGGTGGAGCTAATTTACGTCCTCGTATTGTGCTGCTTGACGATAATGGTAAAGTAATGACACTCGCAAGTGGCGTTGAAGCATGTTATTTTATACCAATCGGTGCAGTGCTCAATGTACAAGATGGCCAGAAGGTTCATGCAGGTGATGTTATTACAAGAACACCAAGAGAGTCAGTTAAAACTCGTGATATTACTGGTGGTTTACCGAGGGTTATAGAGTTATTTGAAGCACGTCGTCCTAAAGAGCATGCTATTGTTAGTGAGATAGATGGCTATGTAGCGTTTTCTGAAAAAGACCGTAGAGGAAAACGCAGTATATTAATTAAACCTGTAGATGAACAAATTTCTCCAGTTGAATATTTGGTATCAAGAAGTAAGCATGTAATAGTCAATGAAGGTGATTTTGTACGTAAAGGTGATCTATTGATGGATGGTGACCCTGATCTCCATGATATTTTACGTGTGCTTGGGTTAGAAGCTTTAGCGCACTATATGATTTCTGAAATACAGCAAGTTTATAGATTGCAGGGTGTTCGTATAGACAATAAGCATTTAGAGGTGATCTTAAAACAAATGCTACAAAAAGTGGAAATTACTGATCCTGGTGATACTATGTACTTGGTTGGCGAAAGCATTGACAAGCTGGAAGTTGATAGGGAAAATGATGCTATGAGTAACTCTGGCAAACGGCCTACTCATTATCTTCCTATTCTGCAGGGGATTACTAGGGCAAGTCTTGAAACTAGCTCCTTTATTTCTGCTGCCTCTTTCCAAGAGACAACAAAAGTACTTACAGAAGCAGCATTCTGCGGGAAGAGTGATCCTTTAAGTGGATTAAAAGAAAATGTTATAGTAGGAAGATTAATTCCTGCTGGTACAGGTTTGATTATGAATAAGATCAGAGCACTTTCACTTTGTGATAATGTGGATAAATATGAAAAATATTTTGATATTGAAACTTATGACGAGGAATGGTTGATAGATAATGGTTGTCATTTACACTCTGGTGAGGAAGAGAGCGTAGTGGCATACGATCAGTCGAATTGAGTACAGCTAGTGTGTCTCTTGGCCAAAAAAGCCAATAATATTTTCTTTCACTTCTGTGCTATCTGTCATGTTATTTACTCTCACACGAAATTCAGATGAGCCTTGAAGCCCGCTACTGTACCAACCTATGTGTTTGCGGGCCATCTTTATTCCTGTGTCATTTCCATAGTACTCAAGAATATTGTCGTAATGCTCGAGTATGATGCTTAATCTCTCTGAAGCTGTTGGCTCAGAAGTTTCACTTCCACTGAGAAAGTTCATTGCTTGATTAATCAGCCAAGGTTTACCGTAGGCACCACGACCTATCATCACTCCGTCTGCTCCAGATTCTTTGAGAGCATTCTGAATATCATTTAAATTTTTAATATCGCCATTTACTATAACTGGAATTTTCACTTGCTCTTTAACATTTCTAACGAATTTCCAATCTGCTTGACCATTATAAAGCTGCGCTCTTGTTCTTCCATGCACAGTGATCATTTTTGCTCCTAAGTCTTCGGCAATTTTCGCAAGTCTCGGGGCATTGCGATTTTCATCGTTCCATCCAGTGCGCATTTTCACCGTAACTGGCATATTCACTGCTTTGACCACAGCTTCAATTATCTCAGCGGCTTTTTTCTCATCACGCATTAGCGCTGATCCTGCATAACCGTTTACAACTTTTTTAACAGGGCAACCAAAGTTTATGTCTATAATTTTTGCTCCCATGTCCTCGTTTAATTTTGCAGCCTCCGCCATAACATCTGGCTCACACCCAGCAAGCTGGACAGCAGTTAATGCATCGACTTTTGCTTTTTGCAAACTCTGGCGAGTTTGCATAATCATAGCTCTGCTTGCAATCATCTCTGAAACTAACAAACTTGCACTAAGTTTCTTCACAATACTTCTAAACGGATAATCAGTCACTCCAGTCATTGGAGCTAAAATAACTGGAGAATCAATTGTCAAATTTCCTACTTGTAGGGACATATATTTTATGTGTTCAAACCTAGCGCATTTACACATACTGTTACAACACTTTGTATAGCCGAACTTACTTTTTCCATAAGAGAAGGCTCTACCTCTACTATCTCAGCTCTCTCATAATGACCAGGTGCCAAGTATACCGTTTCTTGTTCTTTATTTCCCCATAGCTCGTTGTTCTGCTGATAACCTTCATTTATCATTCCCGCATTTGGCAGAAACAATATATTTACATCATTACCATTATTTTTATAGTAGACGTCAATTTCAATATTAGCCAGCGAAGCTAAGATAGGAATTTCTTCTATGAAAACATGGTAACTTTGGCTGCTGATTGCCTCTAGATAAGATCTATAAATGGATTTGCCATTGAGAAAAGAATTTGCTGCAGTATCACTATTATAATTTCTATCATATTTTCTTTCACTAATATTGAGATTACTAGCACTAATGCTTCTTAAATCACCTATAACTTCATTTTCTTTTAATGTCGTAAGACAACATAACTTTTTTATTAATTTATTAGTCTTTTTTTTGATCTTCTCTACCCGTCTGTTTGTATGCTGAACCAAATCTTTTATTGAGTCCGACATACCAATCAAATGATTTGGATTTTCTAAGAATGCACCAAAAACTTTCTGCATCTGTCCCTTCAATAACTCAAGCATCCTTGGATCATTCAAAGAGTTAAATTGACTTAAAAATTTGTGCCATTCCATTCTCATATCTTGTGCTTTTTCAGCCTTATATTGACCAGAGCTATTATCACCAAATACCGCATGGAAAAAGCAGTTACCATCACCTGTAGTATTATATTGAACAATTTTTGTTTGCTTACTTTCTACTGAATCTAAACTTACTCCGCTATCTTTACGACTTATATTTCCTGGACCACCTAATACAGGGCTTGGCGTGCCAGCCCTGCTTTGTTCATCCTTTTTCAACGCTTTTGCAAATTCTTTTCTCTTCTCTATTAATTGCTCTGAACTAAGTTCATATTTTAGCTGATCATCAATTTCATCAAATGATTTACTTGTCTTCAGCATATCTGTAATTTTCTTAGCATTCTCTAAGGCAAATATTCCACAATTCCATGTATCTTCTTGTTGTTTGTTCTTTAAATTTCCAACACAACTATTGTCTATTCCTAGAGTTTTCTGTAGCGCACTTGATACCTTTTCTGGTAATGGTTTACCAAATGAATCGCAATAGCAAGCTCTAAACTTTTCACTCTTTTCGTCGTAAGAAACACCCAGTGTTACCCAATGGTTTCCATTTAAATTAAGGATTGAAGTGAACACTAAATCACTACCCTCTCGTTCTACTTTATTTTTATATTCTTTTAGTTCTTGCTCTAAAGATGATGTAGAGTCAGGACAAGCAAAAATCACACCTTCAGAAGTATCTTTTAAGCCTTTTTTATTTTTGTGTGCTATCCACCCATATTTGCTTTTTACAATATCTCTAATATCAGTAGTAGTTAATTTGTAATTATAATTCTTTTCTTTCTCTGTTTGATGTAAAAAAGAATTATTATCTATAGCTATTTCCGATGTAATAACACCACTATCCCTATCAGGAGTTTTCGGTCTTGCTTGCTTTTCTGGAGTCTTGCCTTGCAAATCTTGTAGTTCTGTATCTTTTTCTTCACTCTTTTCCCCCTTTGAAGCTCTTTTTCCATTAATATAGTTCTTTGCTAAGTGAAATAAAGGTTCAACAACCATTTTGTATGCTGCTGTAAGAACTACTTCCATTATAATCCAAATCACAGGATGAGAAATTAGCATAGCAAGTGGGAAGGTCAATAGAGGAAATCCTATTATCAACCCCAAACAGCCAACAGCAAATGTGGCTGCTAGGCATACACAAGTAGCGTAGATAACGAATTTCCCACCAGCAAAGTAAGTGCTCTCTTTAATTTGATTACATTTTTTTGTGATGCCCAACATACTATATCCTATGAACGCTAAGTTAATTAAATTTTAACAAATTCTAACAAAAAAATCAACCATAATAATTTTAGTAGTATGAGAAAATATTGAATATTAAGAGCTTTTGGAGTACAGTAACAATGTTAGTAATAGCACAATATATGCACGATATAGAATATATACGCAAAAACCCTGAAGGATTTGAAAAGGCAATGAAAAGCAGGGGAATTAGAGAATCTACTGCGGAAGAGATATTAGAAATCGATCACGAGAAAAGGTCATTAACCACTAAATTGCAAGATTTAAATAGGCAGCGCAATGAAATCACAGAGGAAATAAAAAAGCTAAAAATGAGCAAGAGCCCCTGTGAAGAGCAAATAAAATCATCAAAAAACATCACGAATGAGATAGAGGCAATTAGCTTAAAAGAACAAGCGGAAAAGGATAAGTTAGTGAATGTTTTATCTAACTTGCCGAATATTTCTGCGCAAGATGTGCCAATAGGCGCAGATGAGAATTCTAACTTAGAAGTTAGAAAATACGGAGAAAAAAGGCAATTTGATTTTACAGCAAAATCTCATTATGAACTCGGAGAAAAGTTAGGTTTAATGGACTTCGAACAAGCGGCGAGAATTTCCGGATCAAGATTTGCGATATTAAAAGGACAGTTAGCTAAGCTTGGACGAGCGCTAATAAATTGTATGCTTGAAATGCATGTTAATGAATTTGGCTATACTGAGGTGTACCACCCGGCTTTGGTGAAAAACGAAGCTATGTATAATGTTGGTCAGCTACCGAAATTTTCTGACGATTCGTATTTAACTACCGACGAATTGAGGTTGATTCCCACAAGTGAAGTGTTTTTAACAAATTTGGTTGCTGATAAAATAGTAGAGGAAAAAGAACTGCCTATTCGTTTTACTGCGTATTCAGAGTGTTTTCGTAAAGAATCAGGCAGCGCAGGGCGAGACACGAGAGGCATGATAAGGCAACACCAATTTGGTAAAGTGGAATTGGTGAGTATCACAACTGAAGACCAATCAAATGATGAACTTGAGCGCATGACGAGTATTGTTGAAGAGATATTAAAAAAACTAGAATTACCGTATAGAGTAATGCTACTCTGTAGTGGTGATATGGGTTTTGCTGCACAAAGGACTTATGACATAGAGGTATGGTTACCTGAGCAAGATAAATATAGAGAAATATCAAGCTGCTCAAATTGTGGTGCATTTCAAGCAAGAAGGATGAACGCTAAATACTCTTCAGAAACTGATAAAAAGATGAAAAAATATATTCACACTTTAAACGGCTCAGCTTTAGCTATAGGAAGAACGATTATTGCCATAATGGAGAATTATCAAAATTCTGACGGGTCGATTGCAATACCAAACGTGTTGCAAAAATACATGAGTAATGATACTGTTATAAGCAAATAATAATTTTGACATATAGAAAAGCGAGGAAATAAAGATGAAGGTTCTGGTTATAGGTTCTGGTGGGCGTGAGCACGCTCTACTTTGGGCTCTAAAAAAATCTCCTATCTTGACTGAGTTATATGTAACTCCTGGTCGCCAGGCCATGGAAAATTTGGGAGTTCTTGTGGATGTAAATATTCAAAATTCAGTGGATGTTACACAATTTTGCAAGAGAGAAAATATAGAGTTGGTTGTTATTGGTCCAGAACAACCAATAATTGATGGGCTTGCTGATGATTTAGTTGCAGAGGGAATAAATGTTTTTGCTCCAAGTCAAGCAACTGCAAAACTTGAGGGATCGAAGTCTTTCACCAAGGGACTATGTAAACGATATGGTATACCAACTGCCAAGTACGAGTGTTTTGTTGATGAAGGGTTAGCTAAAGATTTTGTACGTAGCAATAAAATAAAGTTTCCACTTGTAGTGAAAGCAAATGGAATTGCAGCAGGAAAAGGGGTGGTTATATGTAATACAGAAAGCGAAGCTTTTTCAGCAATAAATTCAATGCTAGTGGAGAAAAAATTTGGTGAATCAGGTGAAGAAATAATCATAGAAGAGTTTTTAGTTGGAGAAGAAGTAAGTTTTTTTGCTCTTATTGATGGGTTGAAAGTAGTAACTCTTGGGTGTGCAAAAGATTATAAGAGAGTTGATGAAAGTAATGAAAGCCAAAATACTGGAGGTATGGGGTCGTACTCATCACCTTCAATTATAAGTAAGGACATGGAGCAAAAAATTATCCAAAAAATAATATACCCTACAGCTCAAGCATTGGTTAACATGGGTACGCCTTATAAAGGAGTACTCTTTGCTGGTTTAATGATTTGCAAAGATAGCCCAAAACTTCTCGAGTATAACGTTAGATTCGGTGATCCAGAAACGCAATCTATATTACCTAGATTTGATTCAAATTGCGATTTGTTAAAATTGATGTTGTCAGTTGCAGAAGGAAAGTTAAATGTCAAAATGGTGGAACTTAACAACAAATCTACAGTTTGTGTAGTTGTTGCAAGTAAAGGCTATCCGGGTGATTATCAAAAGGGAGAAGTAATTAAAGGATTAGATAAGATTGAAAGCATTCCTGGTGTGTTGGTGTTTCATGCTGGTACTAAATTGGATGAAAGTGGTAACTTAGTTTCAGATGGCGGAAGAGTGCTAAATATAGTAGCAGAAGGGAGCACTATAGAGGAAGCCAAAAGTAAGGTGTACTCAGCATTAAATTTTTTAGAATGGCCAGGGTGCTTCTTCAGATACGATATCGGTAGTTAATGTTAGCTGTCGGTTAGCAGGTGGTTCACAGAAACGAAAAACTTGCTTAACACCCTCCGCCAGCCCCCTTATCATGAAACTGAAGCTATTTATTTATCTTCGCAATCTGTGCAGGTTAATGACAAAAAACTTAGGGTATTTGGCGTCTCATGTTTAATTTTTCGCACTATGTGCATCGCATGTCTTTAAAAATTTCTAGGCTCTGTGGACAAAATTTTAGAGAAGCCATACAAGAGCTCCAACAAAATTGAGAAAACCCATAAAAACCTCAGCAGTTTTATCAAATCTGGAAAAAATGCGCCTAAAATTTTTAATTTTACCAAAAAAACACTCAATCAAATGACGTTCTTTGTAGATATGCTCATCGTAATACCTTTGCACTTTTCGATTCCGTTTTGGCGGAATAACTACTGTACATCCCTTGTCTTCAAGACTTGTAACAAAGGCATTGCTATCGTAGCCCTTGTCAGCTACTACAGTAGAGTTATAGATACTTTCGGTCAACACTTGTGCCTGCGTAATTTCATTTCTTTGACCAGGAGTCAGAGTAAATTTAAGTGGATTTCCAAGTGCATCGACAAGCGCATGTATTTTAGTTGTAAAGCCACCTTTGCTCCTCCCTAAAGCTTCTTGATCCTTGGAGTTTTTTGTATATCCAGATGAACATGGATGGCCTCGGATGATCGTACCGTCGATTATAGCAACTTCTAAATCAGGCTCTTGTTTAGTATATTCAAGCAATTTTTTCCAGACATCTCTTTCACACCATCTTTTAAATCGCTTATGTATACTCCTGTAATTACCATAAGTTTTTGGTAAAAGTCTCCATTGGCAACCACTTCGCACTATGTACCACACTGCCTCTATGAATATTCTTAAACGTTTTTCATCTTTGCTGTGCATTCCTTTTACGCTTTTTATGAACTCTAAAATTTGTTTCCAATTTTCCTCTTTGATGTAATATTGCATATGGTAGTTTCTCCATTTTTTACCTATTAGGCTAAACTACCATCTTTTTCTCTCTTTTCATATTTTTTGTCCACAGAGCCTAGCTGTACAGTCCCAGAGTGTGATGGTATGATAAAATATGAGAAAAAAATACCATCAAAGGAGGAGTTATGGGACAAATATTACATGGGTGCGCCAAAACAACACAGACGATTCGTAGAGCAATACAAAATAGAAAAGAGAGCATAGCAAAACTCTCCAAGCATTATAACCTTAATCCAAAAACTATTATTAAGTGGAGAAAACGTTCATTTACGAAAGATGCTGATATGGGTCCAAAGCGTCCAAGATCGACTGTTTTAACGCTAGAAGAGGAAGCTATAATAGTTACATTTCGCAAGTATACACTACTGCCACTAGATGATTGCCTTTACGCTCTGCAGTCTACAATTCCGCATTTGACTCGCTCTAGCTTGCATCGTTGTTTACAAAGACACAACATTAGCAGATTACCAACTGTTGATGGAGAAGTTAAGTCAAAAAAGAAATTCAAACAATATCCTATCGGTTACTTTCATATTGATATTGCTGAAGTTAGAACTGAGGAGGGCAAATTACATTTGTTTGTTGCTATTGATAGGACATCCAAATTTACCTATGTTGAGTTGCGTAACAGTGCTACAAAACCCATAGCTGCTGAGTTCTTACGTAATTTGATTAGAATTTTACCGTATAAAATCCATACTATTTTGACAGATAACGGTATACAATTTACAAACCAGAAGCGTCATAAGTATGCTTTCCAACATATATTTGATAGAGTTTGCGAAGAGAATGTTATTGAACATCGTTTGACAAAAGTTAGCCATCCTTGGACGAATGGGCAAGTCGAGCGTATGAATAAAACTTTAAAGGATGCTACAGTTAAGAAGTATTACTATCAATCGCACCAGCAACTTAAAGAACACCTTTATAACTTTGTTATGGCTTATAATTATGCAAAGAGACTCAAAACTCTTAAGGGTCTTACTCCTTATGAATTTATATGTTATCAGTGGACACAGTCTCCAGAATTATTTATACTAAATCCACACCATCACACTCTGGGACCATACATACCTTCAGTTTCATGATAAGAGGGCTGGCAAAGGGTGTCAAGTAAGTTTTTATAATATCAGAGGATAATTTCGACCATAAACCCCTATCAATAAATTTTAACAAAAATACTTCAGTGCATTTTCAAATATAAGCATTCCATCGCCATATTTTGGCACAGCAACACCTAAACGCTTGCTCTTTTCTTTTTCAAGGGGCCAATTATCTTGCTGGGTAAAAAATATTCCCCTTTCTGGATGGGGCATTAAAGCTAGCACTCTTCCACTTTTATCTGATAAAGCTGCTAGGTCGTATGTAGATCCATTCGGATTGTAAGGAAATTGTAGGTTAGCATAGTTGCCATTTTTATCAATGTAACGTAATGCGGTGGAATTGCTCTCAATCAATTGGTTCAAAATATCTTGATCCATAAAAAATTTGCCTTCCCCATGAGCAACAGGGAGATATAGTTCACTCAGACCCCGTAGCCAAACAGAATTACTCTGCGGATTAACTCTCACTCTAATCCAGCGGCATTGGTAATTGCCTATATCATTATGGATTAAAGCTAGATTAGAGAACTCTGGAATTAATTTTACTAATATCTGACAACCATTACATATTCCTATAATCAGCTTGTCCTGAGATAAAAACTCTTGAAACTCATCCAACAAGTTGTTTTTAATACGTAAAGCAAACGCATTACCAGCACCAGTGTCATCACCATAGGAAAAACCCCCTGGAATTGCAAGTATATTGCTTAATTTCAGTTCACCTGGATTATCTATGATATCGTTAATGTGAACGATTTTTACTTCAATATTACCAATACCAAGTTTTCTGCTGCATTCCATAAATGCAAATGCAGTTTCTTTTTCGCAATTTAAGCCATAACCAGATAGGACTGTGATTTTCATGAATTGCTAAAAATTAAAAAATTCGAATTTCCTTTTTACAAAATTTGCTACTAAATTTAACGCAAATAACATCAATAATAAAGCTATAATTGCAATAGCAGCAAGTTCAATAAATGCAATTTCAGGACTACTTGACCATATGTATATTTGTACAGGCAGAACAGTCGCCGGATCGAAAAAGGACGTAGGTGTATCAGCAATAAATGCCACCATACCCATCATAAGTAAAGGAGAAGATTCACCTAAAATCCTTGCAATTGCAAGCACAGTACCATGTATTATTCTTGGTAACGCAATCGGTAAAGAGTGATCTAATATCACCTTGATGTGAGATGCACCGAGCGCAAACGCTGCATCTTTTATCGTAATAGGAACATTCGCAAAGGCATTTTTTGTTGCAATTATAATATTAGGTAACATCATAAATGAAAGAGTCATTCCACCAACAAGTGGTGAAGAGCGTGGTAGCCCAAATATGCCAAGATAGAGAGTTAAGCCCACTACACCAAATATTATTGAAGGCACTGCAGCAAGATTATTCATGCTAATTTCTACAACATTAGTCATTAGCCTATTTTTAGGCATAAATTCGTAAAGACAGATGCCCGACATAATTCCTATTGGTAATGCTAATGCTAGGCACACTATAATTGTCATTAATGAACCGATAAATGCCCCTAAAATCCCTGCATTCTCAGGTTCACGAGAGTCAGATTTAAGGAATAAAGACTTATTAAAAAATTTTTTCACTCTCCTCTTTTCTTTTAGCCAATCAAGTAATTTAGCATAACGATCATTCAAATGTTTATCTTTATTTATTGAATTAATTATACTTGACGCGGTAAACCAGATCTCATATTCACCACTATCTTTTACTTTCTTACGAAAAAATTTCTCTAGTTCTTTGTAAGAATTACGACTTAAAATTTCGTCACCGTCTTTAAAATCAGTTCCTCCAAACACCTTACGTAAAGAATCGTTGAGTAAGCCAATGGACTTATACCGCAAATCACTAGGATTACTCGCCAAAGTAAGATCAGCATTTATTTCAACTGGCAATAAAATTTTCGTTACTGTTAAGGCACTGTAAGAGTTAACTAATATACTCAACAATATACACACAGGACAGCCAAGTGAGATAACTAGTGCCGTGAAAGAACAAAAGCGTAGCGCTCTGTTCTTTTTATTTTTCCTTTTTATACGAGCATGTACACGCCTTGACTGAAGTAATTTAAGGAATTTTTTCTTTATACTCATTTACTTTTCTTTACACGAGGATTTGAAAAAACTTTCCCCTTTTTTGTCATGCAAGTAGCTGACACTGGGATCCAGCAGGCTTTGCCTGCAAATAATTTTTACATTTTCCATGAAAGCACAAACCAAAAGGAGAATAATGAATGCTGGATCCCAGTGTCGAAGCACTGGGATGACACCACAGCGGGAGGCAAACACAATGTTCGTACAGTTGTGTGTCACGCACTGGGATGACAAGAGAGAGTTCTGAGATGACACAATTGACATCACTCCCTATTGTATCTACTTAGATTTCTTTTTAACATAAGTAGTACGCTCTTTGATCCTTGCAGCTTTTCCAAATAGTTTGCACAGATAATACAGTTTTGCTCTACGAACCTTTCCTTTTCTTGTCACTTGCACTGAAACCAGTGCAGGAGAATAAACAAAAAACTGAGACACTATACTTTCTCCATGGCTCACTTTTCTGACTGCAAAAGAAGAATGTAACCCGCGGTTCCTTTTTGATATACATACACCTTCAAATATCTGTATACGTTCACTTGTACCGTCAACTACTTTAAAAGTGACCTTCAAATCATCGCCAGGACGAAATTCTGGTATTTCTTTAGCTAACACTTGCATTTGCTGTTCGTTAAATTTTTTAAGTAAATTTGTCATTTATCTCTCCATTCAATAATTCAGGCCTACGCTTTTTTGTTATAACATGAGACTGCTTCTGCCTCCAATCACTTATTTTTTTGTGATTGCCAGATAACAAAACCTCAGGTACTTTATATCCCTTCCACTGCTCAGGTCTAGTATATTGAGGATATTCAAGTACACCACCACCATAATTAAAACTTTCTTCAGTAATACTATCGGTATTATTTACTACACCTGGAAGAAGTCTAATGCATGCATCAAGAACCACCATTGCAGCTGGCTCACCTCCTGAAAGTATATAATCTCCAATACTTAACTCATAAGGAGTATACGCATCAATTATCCTTTGGTCAATACCTTCAAATCGACCACACAATATTGTTATATGAGGAAACTCTAATAATTCTCTGGCAATATTCTGATTAAACTTAGTTCCAGATGGAGTCATGTAAATAAACTTAGTGTTTTTATGAACAGAGAGCATACTATCTACTGCATCACCAACTACATCAGAACGCATAACCATTCCTGCTCCACCTCCATATGGAACATCATCCACAGTTGAATGTTTATCTTTCGCAAAAGAACGAATATTTATTACTTCAAGGTTCCATATTTTTTTTTCTAACGCTTTTCCGGCAAGAGAATAGTTCAAAAACCCGGGGAACATTTCTGGAAATATGGTTAATATTGTAACATTGAATGCCATTAAGGTTTATTTTAAGTTATTTGGGGCTATACTCTAAGAACAGTAAATTGATATAATATATAGTTAAATTAAGCATGTCACTGAATAAAACGATATACGAAGGTAAAGCGAAAGCCATTATTGAAACTGAAGACTCATCAACTGTTATACAGCACTTTAAAGATGATGTTACAGCATTCAATAAGGAAAAATATGAAATTATTGAGAGCAAAGGAATAATTAATAATCATGTTAGTGCTTTTATCATGGAAAAGCTTGAGAAAGCAGGAATTAGCACACACTTTATAAAAACTCTGAATGAAAGAGAGCAGCTAGTCAAAAAACTCAAAATCATACCTCTTGAAGTAGTAGTGAGGAATGTTGCAGCTGGCAGCTTTTGCAAACGTTTTAATATCAAAGAAGGTGAGAGGCTTGCATCTCCTATAATCGAGTTTTTTTACAAAAATGATGACCTAGCCGACCCAATGGTAAATGAAAATCACATACTGTATTTTGATTGGCTATCTAGCAAAGAAATGGATGAAGTAAAAACTACAACTTTAAAGATCAACGAAATCCTAATTGATTTATTCTCAAATGCAGGCATAGATCTAGTTGACCTTAAATTGGAATTTGGCAGATTGATAAATGACAGTACTAAAATCATTTTAGCCGATGAAATCAGCCCTGATAACTGCAGGTTATGGGATAAAAATACTTATAAAAAGCTAGATAAAGACGTCTTTCGTTTGAATTTAGGCAACTTGAAAAAAGCATACTTAGAAGTTGCGGAAAGATTGTCAGTAGAGTTAGGTTAACTAAATACTACTCTATCAAGTGGAGGGTTATATGCCTCATCAAGTTTTCCAATAATTTCAATTTTTTCTCCACGTTTTTGGAAATGATTTTTCACGTTTTGCATATTCTCAGAACTTACGATCAATACCATACCAATACCACAATTAAATGTTTTTAGCATTTCTTTCTTCTCTATTTTACCCTCCTTTGTTAGCCATAAAAATATATCTGGCCATTTCCAGGAATTAATGTCTATGTTTGCAAATAAGTTTTTTGGAAGAATTCGCGGAATATTGTCTACCAAACCACCACCCGTGATGTGCGCAATACCTTTTACTTGTGACATGATAGGCAGCAAAGAATCAACATATATTTTTGTTGGTTCAAGTAGTATTTCACTCCAAGATTTATTATTCCATAGAGATGTATCGTTATAATTTATACCTAAGCTTTTGAAAACATGGCGCACTAAAGAAAACCCATTTGAGTGAATTCCACTTGACTCTAAGCCAACTATATAATCACCTGCTTTCATCATACTACAGTTTGGAAGAATTTGCTTTCGATCAACTACACCAACCACAAACCCTGCAAGGTCATAGTGATTATTACCATACATTCCAGGCATTTCTGCAGTTTCCCCACCAACCAATGCTATTTTAGCTTGCTTGCACCCCTTTGCAATGCCTTGGACCACAGATAATAAAACGTCCTTGCTCAAAACACCTGTTGCAAAGTAATCAAGGAAAAATAAAGGCGTTGCTCCTTGTGCAAGTAAGTCATTTACACACATTGCAACTAAATCTATACCTATAGTATCATGTTTATTCACTTCTTGAGCTATCAACAGTTTCGTACCTACTCCATCAGTTGAGGAAACGAGTACTGGATGGTCATACTTCTTACTTAGTGCAGCAAAATCAAATAACGCAGAAAATGAACCTATTTCGCTGATTACTTCTTCTCTAGTAGTTTCTTGAGCAATAGGCTTGACTTCTTTTATTAACTTATTATATAGTTCAATATCTATTCCTGATCTAGTATAAGTATTCATAATCCTTTTATAAATTTTAAAATTGTTAATACTATATTAATGCCTTGATATAAAAAGTGCAACGAAACTTTCTCTTAATTGACTATTATATACTTACCAATATAGGGTAACTTAAATCATTTATAATTATCCAATGAACGAAAATACCAAAAACATACTGTTAATAACGGAACTGCTATCAGGACGGCTGCTTCATGACTTTGCTAACTCTATGAATGGAATAACGTTTGGCGTAGAAGAGCTTGAAGTAATAGATAAGAATGATGCTGATGCGCAGAAGGAAGCGTTGTTGTTTCTTAAAGAAAGCTCCGATGATTTAATATATAAACATAAAGTTATGAAGCAGGCATATTCTTCTTCAATGGATAATTATAGCTTTGATAAGACCAAATCTAATATCGAAAATTATTTATTAAAAAAAAAGTAAAGCTTACGTGGAAAATAGACGCATACTCTGCAAAAAATAAGGAAGATTTAATTGAAAAGATAAATAAGATAATTTCTAATATGGTGCTAACTATAGCCAGTGCAGTGGCGGAAGTTGAACTAGTATCTGTTTTACTGAGTCAAACAGAAGATAAAATGCTATTAACTATAAAAATTCTAAATGAACACAAACCAATAAGCAAATCATTAGTAGACAAATTAATCAAAAAAAATGACACTAATTTAAATACAAAAGATATTAATATCTATATGACCTCTTTATTATTAGAGTACTATAACACTGAAATGCATTATACTTGCGAAAATAATTTGCTGGAAATAGGTTTAACTATAACTTGAGTTGCATATTTGGTTATTACAACTTTTTCTTCGTGTCAAGGCAAGGCATTCCCCGACAAGGGGTACCAAATCTAATTTTTGTAATCACTTAAGTCTAGTACTATTTTATTAATGTAGCGCTCATTTGCATCTTTGATGATAAACTTCATACCATTTTTATATTTAATGACTTCATCTACAGAAGGCACTTTACCAGCAATAGAAAGAATCAAACCACCAAGTGTAACATAGTCTTCTTCAGGGTCACGTAATTCTATTTTTAGATCCTCTTCTATATCTTTTATAAGAGCCCTTGCTGATACTTCAAACTTATTTTGAGACAATTCAGTAATGGTATATTCTGAATTTATTTCGTTTTCACTATCAATGTTTGGTATTAGTTCCTCTATAAGATCAGTCATTGAAATTAAACCATCAGTTCCACCATATTCATCCAATACGATAGCTAAGCATGATTTAGAAGAGTTCATCCTAACAAAAAGATTAGTTGTCTTCATCGAGGGTGGAACAAATATTACGCTTTGTATAATATGTTTCAGATTAAAATTTTTATCCCTATTAAAAATAACATCTTTTACATAAAAAAAGCCTATTACGTTATCAAAGTTATTTTTATAAATTGGTATTTTAGTGTGGCAAGTGTTTTTTATCTTCTTTATTATTTCACGCTTGCTTGACTCAATGTCTACTGCGCATATCTCTGTACGTGGAGTCATTATATCCATTATACCACAATCGCGGAATTTTAATAGACCATTAAATATATTAAGGTCTGGCAGATCTTTCATTAATGCCTCAGTCGCACACTTTTTCAACACAGAAGCTTTTTTGAAAAGGAAGAGAAAAATTCTATACGCTATTTTTTCTACTAAGGTTCTTTTTTTACTCAATTTATTCCCTGTAATGGCAAAAACGTTTTCAGATTAGATTTATCAAGAAAACTGTTATTAAATGTTTAATAAGCATGTGAATAATGTCAAATTAATTTGTGAATTATTTGTTGATATAAAATACCAACAATTGATCAACAACTTTTTCAACAACATATACATAGTTGTAACAATGCATGATGGTAAAGTATTTTCCATAAAAGAAAATTACTAACACTCTAAACACCTTACTTATACACATAAATCATAACAGAAAATCAATAATATACGAAAGTTACTCACATATTTATCCACAAGTTGAACAACGCCAATTTTTACTGAATTTTAAGTTAGTAACAAGTTATTGATAGAACTATTATTACTACTATACTTTAATATACAAAAGAATAAATAGAATAGATTGGAAAGCAGCAAAACAACAATAGCGAGAATTATTAAGAGAAATGAGCCGGGTGGAAGAGTGCCTATCTGGCTA